>JBMDXQ010000154.1:0-10015 GCA_048594975.1 Vicinamibacterales bacterium
CGGGTGGCGACGCGCAGATTCGTCGTGCCCAGGCGCTTGCGGTAACGACGGCCGTTGACCGTGAAGTCCGTCCAGTACTGGCGACCGCGTTCCAGAGGCTCATACGTGCAACTCCTCGAGCTCCGAATCATCATCAGACGAGGATTCCGACCGCGTGTCAACTGCGCTCGCGCGGACGAACTCGTCCACGTCCGCAGGCAGGTAGCGTACGGAACGACCGAGCCGAAGGAATCGCGGTCCTTTGCCGCGATGTCGCCAGGCGCGAAGTGTCGCGACAGAGAGTCCGAGCTGCTCCGCGACTTGGCGCTCCGTCAGCGCCCTCGTTCGGCGTGTTGAGTCGATTGTCCCGTTCGCGGTGGATGCGCCGCTCATGACACGGCTCCTGACGGCGTGTTCCCGCTCGAGCGCGGCGCGCCGCCGGCCGCGTGTTGCTCCAGCCAGGCGTCAATCCACTGAGGTCTGATCCGAATCGCACGGCGCCCGCTCAAGCGCGCACTTCGAAGTTCGTGGCGCTCGCACGCCGTGTAGATCGTGTCCCGGCTCACGCCGGCGTACTCCGCGGCTTCTGAGACATTGAACCAGGTCCTCATGTCGCAACCTCCCGACCTGCACGCGCGTGATCGCGTGCCGTTGATCTGTGGTGATGAGAGATTCGCGCTGAGCGCGCTGACTTGAAGCCAGCGCGCCCTGGATCAGAAGCGCTGATGAGGGCCTAAGACCGACATCGGGGACCGAGGGGCTGAGCCCGACGGTTTCTCGCAGCGATTCAACGATCGGTGCGAGTCGAAGCGTTCAACCTGCACGCTGTAGTTGGTGGTGCTGTCCTCACGATCACCAACCGTGCACCGACTGACGCCCGGCGACCAGGATCGGCGCGCGCATCGCCGATCGTTCCCCTGCTCGTCGCAGGGTAGCTGTTGACTGAGGCCCTGAGGGCGACGATCAACGGCTGCTCCGCGTCGGTGACCGAATCGCGGGAGGGTGGTGCGTCGCAGCACCGAGGAATGCGAACAGAGTAGCGCCGCTCACGACCACCGTCAACGATCAAAATCGCAAAAGATGAACCTCAACAAGCGTCTGAAGCGCACGTGTCCGGAAACGATCGACGACACGCGAACGTTTCGCGAGGCCATCAAATGGATCGATCGATGCGCCGTGCGTTCCGGATGGAAAGAGCATGCGACGGCCGTCACTAATTGCCTGTCGATCATCTGCGCGCAGGCATCGTCAAGGCCCGAAGGCCGCGCGCACGCGCGGGCGGAGCGAAGCGCAGCGCCTTGCACGGTGCCGAGCACAGATGCAGGATTGTCGTCGTGATGGCCGTCGCATCAGACGCGCGGCAACCGCGAAGGATGCCAGATTGACGTTTCATGAGACCTGATTTCCAGGACGATTTCCGGTAAACATTTGAGTTGCGAAACGCACGTGAAAACGCCTCGTTTGTGGACCCACATTTCGAGGAAATACAGGACCAGTTCGTCCGGGAAAACGTGGACGCAATCGCGCGTAATCGACGCGCGAACACAAGGCGCTTCTGGCCGCCCTGCTTACCATCGCGGACAGTGACCGCGACAGAGATAGCCATGGCGTAAGCGACCCCTCCGGACGGGCGCGGGGCCACCTCGGACGCGCGCAGCGGGGTCGCTCACGCCATCGTTTCCTGCCCCTGCTGCGACACCGACACCGACAGCGGGCGGCAGAGAGCGCCGCCCGTATCAGCGAGCGACCGCGCACCCACCGCGAAGTCTCTGCGCACCAACGAAATACTGGGGTCGTTGAATGCGCTTGCTGCGGCGCTCGACCGACGGAGAGGAACGGGCGATCCTCAGCGATCCGGGGACGACCTCATTTCCGAAGGTCGTCCCCGAGGTCGTCCTTAGCTGTAGGTTCTCAGGCGACGTCAACCAGGGGCGAGAGATGAAGGTACTGACGAGAGAGCTCGACGCACTCGACGCGGCCATGATCGCGATCGAGCGCATCGGCAAGCGTGGTCGAGCCAGCTATCCATAACGTGTTGCTCGGGTCTTCGAGCCACTGGCGGTACAGGGCTCTGAACCGGGGCGCGCCGAAGTTCTTCGACGTCTTCAGGTAGCGTTCGTCAGCCGGCCCGGCGCCCGGTTCGGCGAGGCGTTTCCGCGCCGGGAAGAGCCACTGCAGAACTTCAACGTTCCTTGGATCGAGCCGGGTGGCGAGGTGCTCGCGGGCAGCATGCTGGTAGACCAGCCGCGCCTTCCAGAGGGGCCGCGGGAACAGCAGCCGAATCGTCCATCGGAAGAGCACACGCAAGAGGGGCGCATGCCGCAGGAGGAACAGCCGGAAGTCCATTGTTGACCGGCTCGTAACCAGGTAGACGAAGGCGTGATGGTCAAGGCCCGGTAGCACTCCGATTGGGAACTTGTCCGGGAAGTACCGCACGGTTTTCTCTGGGCCGTCGCCGAACGTCAGATGCGGGTATTCCCGCGCGTCGAGTCGGCTCTCCAGATGACGTATGAAATGTCGCCGCTTGTCACGGGCCGGACCAAGCCAGGTGCAGGCTGGTTCGTCGAGCACGGCATCGAGGAGCATCACGCGCTCGATCATTCGCCCAGGCGCAGCGGGCTTTCTGAATCGATTGTCCGGCTCGCCGACGGCTGCCCAGAGCGGCTTGTAGTGGACGTGAAACATCCGTCCGCGATGAAGCTTGCCCGTCGCAATCGGTGTTGCGAATCGTCGCTCGACGAGCGCCTTGATGAAGTCAGTGCTCTTCTGGCCGTGGACGATGCCGGCGAAGCCGCAGTACTGGCGCTCGACGAAAACACCAGAGTGCAGCAATACGTTCACCAGAAACCGAGCTTGGCGCTCAGTGAACCCGAACGACGCGATCGCGTTGATGCGCTCCGCATTGGCAATCTCGATCGTCCATCGGTCAGGTGGAGACAGCAGGTTCATCCGAGCAGCTCCTCGGCCAGCCGCGGGTGACGAGACCCTCCCCGCCTGCCGGTGCTCGCGCAGCCGCCGAACATGCCGCCGATGGCGCGATAGCAGCTGAATCCCGACCGAGCGACAGCCCCGGCGTGGGCACCGCGATAGTGACCGGTCACGATCTCGATGTCTTCGTGGCGTGACCGCCCGTCACGGTCTTCGTACTCGATCCGGGCATCAGGGAAGTGGACATGACCGTCTTCGTACGGCAGGTCGTGTTCGCGCGCCCATCGCGCGATCTCCTCCGGCTCCCGGTCCGGTCTTCCATCGCAATCCTTCCGACCGCGATTGCGCTCGTGCAGGAACCGTTGGTAGTCGCGCTTCAGCTCGTAGTCCAGGACCACGCGATCGACTCGGCCGCCCTGCTCGCGGAGCCGCTCCTCGGCGCGGAGATAGGCACGGTAGACGTTCGAGTCGTGCGTCAGCTCACGCGGCTTTCTGAGGCCCGCGTAGAACGCCTGGCGCGGCTCCCATGAACGTTCCTGTCGCTCGTACCGATTCGCCTCGAGCAGGTCCCGGCCCCGGTCGGTGAGGACCAGGGCGCGGTCGTCCGAGCTGAGTGGAGACGTTTGCAGCAAACCCTCTCGTTCGAGGTGGTGCTGGGCTCTCCGTGTATCCTCGCGGCCGTCGTAAAGATCGCTCTCGGCGACGACGCGGAACGCGCCGATGGTGGCGAGCATCCTGCTTTCCGCACCGTTGACGTCGTACACACGATCGCGTTCTCGCACCGGCCGGCGCTCACGTCCACGCGGCAGGTCGAGGTCCTTGGTGAACGCGTCGCGCGGATCGCGCTCGCCGGATTGACCGCGGTCGTTGACTCCGCCACGGCTTCGACGGCTTCGGTCGCCGAAGTCGTCGCGGTCGCGACCGTCAGACGAGCGCGGATCGTATCTGTCCCACATGACCGTCGCTTTGCCACGGAGCACCACGACATTGTGGTGACGCTCACGAGGTTGCTTCTGAGTATGCGAACGCTGGAGGGCTGCCGCAACTAACCTTCGGGCCGTCTGCGGACGAAGAGGGTGGTATCGATTCTTCTGTGCACCGAGCGACCGGTGAAGGTCGGACGCTCCGAACGATCGGGTTTAGCCTGTCGCTACGAGTACGATCTGTTTGGCTAGCCGGCCCGTCGATCCAGAGCCGCTCAGACACGGCATCTGATCCCACGTGCGACCTTCGAGGACCCGTCCTGCCTGCTTCTTGTTCTTGCCTCCCCACTGCTTGAAGAAGAAGGGCACACCTGCCCGACGGCATTGATCGCGGAGATCGGTGGCCCAAGCCGGATCCATAGGTCTGGCGCCAGGGCCAGACTCACCTCCAACGATGACCCAGTCAACGTCGGACAGGTTGAGGTTCGTCAGCGGACCGAGCAGAGGCTCCAGAGACAAGAACTTGACGTGCGCGTTGGTGGAGCGAAGGTTGTCGATCCTGAATCGGTACCTGTCGTTCTCCACGCTGACGCCCATCCAAATGTTTGGTGCCCATTCGAGCTGCGAATTCAGGCTTGCAAGACGTTCCGACCGTTTGGTCAGCACTTGGAAACGATGCCACGACGCTCGGCGCATCACGTCGAACACCTGACGGATATATGAGACCGGAACGTCGTCATGAAAGAGGTCGCTCATCGAGTTCACGAAGATGGTTTGCGGCTTCTTCCATCGAAGCGGTAACTCCAGCATGTGAGGCTGCAACGTCAGAGCGAAACCGTTTCGGTAATTTGCCTGGCCCATCGCCTGTAGCCGCTCCGCCATTCGCTCCGCGTAGCAGTGCTTACAGCCCGGGCTGATCTTCGAGCAGCCCGTGACAGGGTTCCACGTCGATTCAGTCCACTCGATGCCAGAACCCTGCGCCATTACTCCGTCCCTTTCTTCAACAGATGAGTGGCAATTCGCAACGCGATAGGCGCGCCGTTGGGATTGCCGGCCGCGAAGCACAAGAGGTAGAGCGGTGAATTGGCCGAGTTCCGCAGAACCTTGGGTTCGTCGGCGACGGCGGCAAAGATCGATTTGAGCCGGTTGTTGAAGTACCTTCCGATCGTCTCTATTGAAGCTTTGACGATGCGTTCCACCTCTCCGCCGAACAACGTGGGAGTACTCTCGAACCGGTAGAATTCGTCGTACCAGTCCTCGGTCCCGAGCAACAGATTCAAGCGTCGACGCCAGGATTCCGGAATATCGCCTGACTTCGTGAGCAGACGGTTCACTCCAATGCCAAGCGGGAAGAGTACCCACAGGTCAATCGCCTTGGTTCGCGCGATCGCTTCGATGGTGGTCCAGTCCACCTGCATCCCGTACGGATCGAGGAAGAGCACCGCGCGATGGGAGCTCCAGTCCTTTGCGCAGAGATCCTCTATCTCGGTATTGGCGTCGCCGCGCCGAATCTGAATGTCCCGTGCGAGATCAGGAAACTCCTGTTTCAGGAGTTCGAGTTGAGCGCACCGGTCCTGGCTGCGCTCGATGAAGATGTAGCGGTCGAAGCGAGGCTCAGTCTTCAGCGCGAGCCGCGCGGAGCCGTCGAGCAGTGCTTGTGGCTCTGCCTCCGCCAAATCGGGCAGCAACAGTGCCTGTGAGACATGTTCCGTGCGGTCCTCCCGCCGCGCATCCCGGTACCCCGTGCCGGCGAACGCGTCAACGTAGCCCTTCACGAACGGGTGGTCCTTCGACGGCTTGTCCTTTAAGGCCGTCGTGTAGCTCGCGAGATATCGCGCGATTACGTCGAGCTTCGCCGTCGTCCAATCGCCGCCGAAGCGATGCGTTCGCCCTGCTGTTGACCGTTTGGCGCTCATGAGGCTTTCGCGGAGTCTACGGGCGTGGCGAACAAAAGGCAAATCTCCCGTGCTCGCGGGCAATACCTCATCCTTGACCGTCATGCCCAACTCGGGCATGATTATACCCACATTGGGCGCGAGCATCAGATCCCGTCCCTCAACCCGGAAAAGTCTCGCGGATGCTCTCTTCACCAAGACCCAGCAACGCGTACTGCGGGTGTTTTTCGGTCAGCCTGACCGGAGTTTCTACGCATCCGAGTTGATTCGCGATGCCGGCACCGGCTCGGGAGCCGCGCAGCGCGAACTGGCGCGGCTCGAACATAGCGGCCTCATCGTTGCCCGCCGCATCGGTAATCAGAAGCACTACCAGGCGAACGCGGAGTCGCCCCTCTTCGGCGAACTTCGGAACATCGTGCTGAAGACAGTCGGCCTCGCGGAGCCATTACGTGATGCCCTGAAGCCCGTGGCGTCTGACATTCGCGCGGCGTTCGTGTACGGTTCGGTGGCCAAGGCAACCGACCAGGCCGCGAGCGACATCGACCTGATGATCATCAGCGATAGCCTCACGTACGGCGACGTCTTCGGCGCGCTCGAGCGGGTCACGCGCAGCTTGGCTCGGAAGGTCAACCCCACCGTCTACACGTCCGCCGAGTTTTCGAACCGGGCCCGGACAGAAAACGCGTTCGTGACGCGAGTGCTCGAGCAACCAAAACTCTGGGTGATTGGATCGGAAAATGACCTCCCCGTCGCCGCTTGAGCGCCTCGCTGGCCCTGGCAACGTTCTCGCCAAGGAAGCTCCCGACGCAAAGGAGTTTGATGGGCTCGTTCGCGCGGGTCTCGCTCGCTTGAAGGATGCAGAGAACGAGAAGAACTCGCTGGAAAGCAGGTTCGACCTTGCGTACGGCGCCGCTCACGCTCTTTGCCTGGCAGCACTCCGCCACCAAGGCTTCCGCCCCTCGAAGCGCTACATCGTCTCCCAGGTCCTGCCGGACACACTCGGCCTGGGACCGGACGTCTGGCGTGTGCTGTCGAAGTGCCACGACATGCGAAATCGGACCGAGTATGAGGGCGCACTCGACGTTGACGAGAGGCTGCTCGCCGATCTGATCGGCGCATGTCGTAAGGTCGCCGAGAAAGTCAATCAGATGCGACCAAATCCAGAGAAGTCGAAGTAGGCGTCACTCAAACATGTCGAAGCTCAAAGCAGGCACCAATACATCACGCGAGTCGCGATCGGTCGCATCGTCGCGTTCGCTGCTCGCGCGGCGGCTACCGAGGCTTCGGCCTCAGGAATCTCCGCAGTCTCTACCGTCATCCGATCGAGGATCGGATCTGTCCGAGCATGCCTCTCCAGCGAGAGTGTGGAGAGTCGCCCTTTGCCTGGCGCTGCTCAGAAGGGTCGCTGATGCCTCCTCCAGACGATGGTAGTATGCGCGTGGGGATCAAGCGCGAACCAAGCAACGATCCTGGCGACCTTCGCTGAGTGAACTCGCCCGTCTCCGTGGAGGGGGAAAGCCTGGCTTTTTTGGATAGAGCGGAGGCTCACGCTTTTCGACGCCGATTCGCCGAGGCGTCCAATCGTCGCGCCGCGAACCATTAAGACCCGTCCGAGTACCGCTTGAACGGACTCCTGTAGACTTACGCGCGCTTCGCGCGCAACACATTCGAAATCATCGGTGTTTCGTGCCGGCGAAATGGGTCTGCCAGGTGTTGGAGAAGGGGTGCCAAATTCCTCGACTTGGCACCCCTGACCGCCCATCCGTCGCCAGTCCATGCATTGTGCACGAATCTCATCGTTGCTTACTTCTGGCGCGCGCTGACGTAGAGATCAGTCGCGCCGAAACCGCCAGGCCGATCGGAACTGAAGAAGAGGCTCGTAAGGTCAGCCGACAGCGACGGGAAGTTTTCACCTGACGCGGAGTTGACGATCACCCCCAAGTTTACTGGTGTGGACCACGTCCCGTTCACGGACGATCGCGTCGCGCTCCACAGATCCCGGCCCCCGGCGCCTCCCGGCCGGTCCGAGGCGAACGCGATCTCGAGTCCGTCGTGTCGAATACTTGGGGTCAAGTCGAACTGCGGGGTGTTAAGTTCAGAAACAGAGGTGGGTGGCTGAAACACTCCTCCGACCAGCGCACTCACGTAGATGTCGATTCCTCCGAGACCACCGGCTTTGCTGCTCGTCATGTACAGCTGAGGAATTCCCGCATCGTCGTTCTCGAAGAAACTGGGGCCGCCGTCGGTGGCTGGAGAGTTGATGTCTGTTCCGAGATTCACGGGGGACTCCCACCCGAAGATGTCGTGCGTGTTGGCACGCCAGGATATCCAGAGGTCGAGTCCCCCAAGACCTCCCGGGCGGTCGCTCGCAAAGAAAAGGTAGTGACCGTCACGCGACAGAGCCGGAGTACGCTCGTTCGCTCCCGTGTTGATTGTTCCGCCCAGGTTCATCGGGGATCCCCATGGCGCGTCGGCGCTGGCTCGCTGCGACACCCAGAGGTCTTCTCCGCCAAACGACCCGTACGCGGCCGGGCGAGTCGAGCTGAAATAGAGAGTCAGCCCGTCCTTGGACGTGTGCGGCCCAGACTCCGCGAATTCCGTATTCACGAACGAACCCAGGTTTGCGGGGGCCGACCACGGCCCGTAGCCTGGGGCGGCCAGACCGTCCTGGTGATAGGGCGGGAATATGGCGAGTAGTCCGAGTGCGAGCAGAAGCAAGTTTCGGACGCGCATGCCGTAGCAATTCATGGATCCCTCCATTTGGCGAGTTGATAGGCCATCCTTCGAGGCCCCCGCACTTCGATTGAGCCGGTGATAATCGCCCCTGTCGCATAAAGGCGTAAGATCCGGCCGGTAGGGATCAGCCGGGCTGGCCTGGATGGAGAAGCCGTCACGAGTCAAGGCACCTTCGGCGGACACCGACGTCAGCGCGCTGCTCCGCGCCTGGAGCGGCGGTGATCAGGACGCGCTTCAGGTGCTCACGCCCATCGTCTACGAGGAGCTGCACCGTCTTGCCCGCCGCTACCTGCGTCGCGAGCGTTCCGGGCACAGTCTGCAGGCCACCGCTTTGGTGAACGAAGCCTATATGCGCCTGGCGGACTACAGGCGCATGCAGTGGCAGGATCGCGCCCACTTCTTTGCCGTGTCGGCCCAGGTCATGCGGCGCATCCTCGTGGACCACGCGCGGCGGCACAACGTCAAGCGGGGCCGCGGCGTCCGGCACGTGCCGCTCGAGGATGTGGTGGTCGTTGCCCCCGGCGAGGATGCGGACACAGATCTCGTGGCGCTCGACGAGGCCCTGATCGGCCTGACGCGCATCGATCCTCGAAAGGCCCAGATCGTCGAGATGCGTTTCTTTGGCGGGCTGACCGTGGAAGAGATCGGCGAGGTGCTGAAGGTCTCGACGGGCACAATCAAACGCGATTGGCGTGCGGCCAAAGCCTGGCTGTATCAAGAACTGACCCGCTGAGCAGCAGACATGGACGCCGAACGTTGGAAACACGTTGAGCGCCTGTTCCAGTCGGCCCTGGACCTTCCGCCTGACGAGCGTGACGCGTTCTTAAAGCGGAGCTGCGCCGGAGACGAGGCGCTGGAGCGCGACGTCCGCGCGCTGCTGCGGTCAGCGGGGGCGGCTGGTACGTTCTTGTCCGGACCGGCGATTGAGGTCGCCGCCAAAGAAATGGCTCGCCACCGCTCCGATGAACTGGCGGCAGGCGACGACGGACCGGAGGGGCAGACGATCTCCCACTATCGCATCGTCGAGAAGCTCGGCGGCGGCGGCATGGGCGTCGTGTACAGAGCGGAAGACACACGGCTGCATCGCTTCGTCGCCCTCAAGTTCGTGACCGACGAATTGGCTCGGGACAGCGAGGCCGTGAACCGCTTTCAGCGCGAGGCCCAGGCCGCGTCGGCGTTGAATCATCCCAACATCTGCACGATTCATGACGTCGGCGAACAGGACGGCCGCGCCTTCATCACCATGGAGTATCTGGAGGGCGCGACGCTGAAGGATCGGCTCGCCGCCGGTCCACTCCCACTCGATACGGTGCTGCGGCTCGGGATCCAGATTGCTGACGCCCTGGACGCCGCCCATACCGCGAACATCATCCACCGCGACATCAAACCGGCGAACATTTTCATCAGCTCGCGAGGTCACGCCAAACTCCTCGACTTCGGCCTGGCGAAGATGGGCGCGCACACCGCGCGCGAAGCGGACTTCACGACAGCCGCCGGGACGATGCAGGGCCTCGTGGTGGGAACGGTCGCCTACATGGCTCCGGAGCAGGCGCG
>JBMDXQ010000155.1:0-1888 GCA_048594975.1 Vicinamibacterales bacterium
TGTACGCCGCGCATGTTCGACAGCTTGGAGGTGGAAGTCCTCTCCCAACCTGATGGAGGTGAAGGGTAGCGAACCGCAAGGGCGTCACCGCGAGGTGAGGTCTGAAGGAAGCGGGGAGCAAAGGCACGAGCCGATGTACAAGAACCAGATCCGAGGCGTGCGCGCCGGACGAGCGAGCATAAGGTCGCGAAGTCCATATCCATCAAAGGCGCAGCGCGTAAATCTGGCGGTTGCGTGCGGACAGCGGTCGCGCGTATCGCGGGAGGTCTGTGTCGTGTCCGTCGTACGGGACTGATCGCGCCGCGAGGCGGGACGATCGCGGCACAGAAGTCAGCCGAGGACGTAGTAGGCACGGCTGTCGGCCCACTCGAGCGGGACACTCGCCTGAAAGGGGAGAAACGGTCAGGGCTCGCCGGGCCGGGAACGCGTGACCGAAGGTCTGAACGGCACGGAGTGGTCAGTAGGCCCACGAGTCTCATGAGCGACACGCGACAGCACAGCCAGCTGCGTCTGGCCTTCGACGTACCGGCACCGGGTGAAGCCCCGTGTCGCGCGCCTGAAGGGATCGAATCGCTCACGACGGCGCGGGGACCCGAACGCCCGGCATCAGGCGAACGGCTGATGGAGGAGGTCTGCGAGCGCACGAATCTGAAGCAGGCACGACGACGAGTCCGCGCGAACAAAGGCAGCGCCGGGATCGACGGGAGGCCCGTCGACGATCTCCCTGGCTACCTGAGCGCGCACTGGCCCGCGATTCGCGGCCGACTGCTGGCGGGGACCTATCGCCCGCAGCCGGTGCGGCGTGTCGAGATCCCCAAACCGGACGGCGGGGTGCGTGCACTTGGCATCCCAACGGCCCTCGACCGCTTCATTCAGCAGGCGTTGCTGCAGGTCCTGCAACGCGGCTGGGACGCGACCTTCTCCGAGCACAGCTACGGTTTCCGGCCGCACCGCTCGGCGCATCAGGCCGTGGCCCGCGCGCAGCACTACATCGCGGAGGGTTACGGCTGGGTGGTCGATCTCGATCTGGAAAAATTCTTCGATCGGGGCAACCACGACATGCTGATGGGACGGGTGGCGAAGCGGATCGCCGATATGCGTGTGCGTACCCTCATTCGCGCGTATCTGAATGCGGGCGTGATGGAGAACGGGCTGGTCAGTCCGACCGATGAGGGCACGCCACAGGGTGGTCCCTTGTCGCCGTTGCTGTCGAACCTGCTGCTCGACGATTTGGACCGCGAGCTGGAACGCCGAGGCCATTGCTTTGTCCGCTACGCCGACGACTGCAATGTCTACGTCCGGAGCGAACGAGCGGGGCAGCGGGTGCTGGAAGGACTCACCGACTTCCTCACCCGACGGCTCAAGCTGCGCGTGAACCAAGCCAAGAGTGCAGTGGCCCGGCCAGCGGCGCGGAAGTTTCTGGGCTTCAGCTTTACGGGTGGATCGACGCCCAGGCGCCGTATTGCGCCCAAGGCGATCATTCGCTTCAAGGCGCGAGTCCGGCAACTCACGCGACGGACGCGCGGGATCAGTTTGCCGCAGATGGTGGCGGAGCTGACGACCTACCTGCGAGGGTGGCGCGGCTACTTTGCCTTCTGCCAGACCCCGAGTGTCCTTCGGGACCTCGACTCGTGGGTCCACCGACGGCTCCGGTGCGTCGTGTGGAAGCAGTGGAAACGCGGTCGGCGTCGGTTTCGGGAACTGCGTCGCCTCGGTATCGGTGTCGACCTCGCCGCGCAAACGGCGGGCAGCCCGCACGGACCGTGGCGGATCAGCCGTAGCCCGGCGCTCAGCATCGCCTTTCCGGGTGCCTACTTCGACTCGCTCGGCCTCCCTCGATTGGCAACCCGTCTGTGTGCTTAACTGGGCCGAACCGCCGTGTGCGGAC
>JBMDXQ010000156.1:0-3780 GCA_048594975.1 Vicinamibacterales bacterium
GACGTCGCTGCACAACGCGCTCATCGGACTCGCCCGCGAAACGCCGTATCCCTCGATCGCGGTCAAGGAGATCCTCAATCGAGCGAACGTGGGCAAGTCGACGTTCTACATGCATTTTCGCGATAAGGACGATCTGCTCGAAAGCGGGATTCAGGAGGTCCTAAACTCTATTCAGGATCAACCGGACACGGGAAACGCCCTCGAGCGACTCGTCGCCTTCAGCCTGCCACTTCTGCAGCACATTGACGAGCACCGACGGGCCACGGGCGCGAAGATGAAACGCGAAGGACGCGTCATCATGCACGAGCACATGCAGCAGGTGCTCACGGCTGCGATCGCTCACGAACTTACGCAGATAGCCCCTCACAAGCCGAAGGCACAGATTCCAACGGAACTCATTGCCCGGCACGTCGCATCAACGTTTGTTCTCGTGTTGAACTGGTGGGTCGACAGCGATTCGCCACTGGCGCCGACGGACATCAACGCCTACTTCCGCGAATTGGTTGTACCCATCTTGGCGAGGTTGTTCGCGCAGGTCAGCTAACGGTTCGAGCGCTGTTGCTGCTCCGCCTGGACGCGCGCTTTTGACATTCCAACGCGGCCGTCAATCTCGCCTCTCGCCGGCGCACGCCGCTCCGATCGCGCCTTCACCTCTTCACTCAGCCGCCGCACGATCTCAGTAGTGTTGTAACAGTTCAGGGGGTCTGAGGTCGGTGCAGCAATGAGGCAGTTACTTGGCGACGACGATGCGCGACGATGGCGGCGGTCAAGTACGTGAGGGCGTTGCGTTCCTGGAGCTGACAGGTTCGCACGATCGTCAGGAGGCGTTCGACCGCGCGCTCACCCTGGGCGCTCCGCGTGCCAAACATGATCTTTCTCCATAGCAGAACGGGCGGCACGAGGGCATTTCTGGCCAGCGGGTTGCGAGGATGGGCGGTGTCGGCGGCCGGCAAAGACGGCGTGCGAGGGTAATCCCGGCAAGAACGTGCTTAGGCGGCGTGCGTGGCTTGCTTCTCTTCGCGGTCCATCGGTTTCACCACGGGCTTCTGAGCGCGTGCGTCGGCGATTTCAAAGCTCCCTTTCAGCAAGGCGTCGAAACTCGTCAGGGACGGAGCGCCCAACGCGCGATGCCGACCCATAATCCACCGCTTGTCCTCCGAAGCGCTTGCGGATCGCATCCACGGCGCGGTCTGCGCGGGATCGCGCCAGGCCTTTCTTTGTGCCAGGACGGCGTCCTTCGTCGGGAAGCCCAAGTGGCAGCTCCAATTGCACGATCGCATGCGCTTCGAGATTTGAGATGGAGATCGCCAGCAGCGAGATCGTGCACTCTTCAAGGTGATCCGCGAGGGCGCCGCGCACCAAGTCCTCGGCGATCTCAGCGAGAGCCCTCGTTGCAGAAATCGGTGCTGACAGCGTGAGCGAGCGCGTGACTGAGCGTAAATCGGCGAAGCGCACGCGGACCGTGATGGTGCGGCCGGCCAGGGATTTGGCGCGCAGCCGGGCGCCGATACGGTCGGCGAGATGATGGAGCGTCGGTTTGAAGACGCGTTCGATCGCAGGCCGTCGTCCGAGCGCAGATTGTGCGCCGGCGGAGTGCGCGAGCCGGCGCGTCTGGATCTGCCGCGGATCGCGGTTCCACGCAAGTGCGGTCAACTTTTTTCCCACCGCGTGTCCAAGCAATCGCTCCACGGATTGAGGAGAGCTCTTAGCCAACTGACCGATACTGGTGACGCCGATCTTGGCGAGCCGCGCCTCGGTGGCGGGGCCCACGCCCCACATGAGCGACACGGGCAGTTCGTGAAGGAACTCGAGTTCAGTTTCTGGATCGACGACAACCAATCCATCCGGCTTCGCGACCTGCGATGCGATCTTCGCCAGGTGCTTGGTACGCGCCACGCCGATTGACATCGGCAAGCCAAGCTCGGCGCGCACGCGAGCCCGAACGGTCCTTGCGATCGCTGCCGGCGAACCGAACAGATGTGTGCACCCTGCAACGTCGGCGAAGGCCTCGTCGATGGAGATGCGCTCGATGGAAGGCGTGAATTCGCTCAGCACTCCGATGGCGGCGTCGCCGAGCCGTTGGTAATCGTCGAAATGTCCGCCGACGAAAACGAGGCCGGGACAGAGTTGCCGTGCGCGCCGTCCCGGCATGCCGCTTCGTACGCCGAAGGCCCGCGCTTCGTAGGAGGCCGCGAGAACGACGCCGCCGCCGACCGCAATCGGCTTGCCGCGCAGACGAGGGTCAAGCAGCTGTTCGACGGAAGCATAAAAGGCGTCGAGGTCCGCGTGGAGAATAGTGGCTGTGGAAACCATCTCGCTGCCTGCCGGCTCCCAGCTGGCGAAATAATAGCGAAAGTAAGCCGCTCCGGCAAGGAAAACGGCACACCCAAAGCTCTTCCGGACGCTTCATCGAACCAATGTTGTTTGTGGGGCGAGGAGGTCTGTGAATCTGCCTGGGGCAACAAACCCACGAATCCCATCAATCGGCCGACCAGCCATGCGGCGAGCATCACGATCAGGGGTGCCATGGAAGTCTCTCCGACGCGCGCCAGCGTCACCGCGTGACCTCAAACGTTGATCGGACAAGAGGGGCGCTTGCAGAACGTGCTCATCGGCGCTATTCGGGAGCGGCAGCTGGTCGGCTGTCTTTCGAATGCGGCTCCTGAACACATCCATCCGCTGCAGAATGCCCCCCTGATACGCCTGCCATGCTGCGGGGGCCCCTCTTCCATAGCGCCGAATCACTCGTCGCAGTTGCCCTTTCCTTGAGCCATGCGGCGTCCACCTCCGACACGTCGAGGATCCCCAGGTGGCACTGGTAGTTCTTGACGGGTCTACCCTTATCGATAAACCACGTCAGTTCCAATTGTTGCAGCACACACAGGCCGTTGAACTCGACCCAACCGCTGCGGGGTTTCGTGAAGTGCAGGATGGGAGGAACCCAAGGGTGTTACGCGTCCAGCACCGCTTCGAAAACGCGCTTCAGAACCCGGTTCCCTTTGAACTCCTCATACGAGCGGCTGCTGTCGAATTTCGCGTCCCCCCAATACAGGATCCGAGACGCAGAGTGATCGACTACGTGATCCCACGGGCTGTGACTTGGCCCCTTTGGGAAGGTGACCAAGACCAAGAATGCAGGCAGTCCATTGTCGGTCTTCTTCGTAAATCGAACGGGACGAATACCCGGGGAGTTTGCCATCCCCGCGCCCGGAGAATTCAACCAGCGCATAAACTGGTCGGCGGGTTTCGTCGCGCAGACGGTGTCTCGATACGCGTGGCCCACCCTGTAGACTTGGTCTCGCACCGCTGCGTCCATCCCTTGCTTCGTGGTTTCCTGCGCAGCTTATCGCCGCATCGACGGCTTTGCAGCCTCACCTTCGGACGCACACTCGGCCCCGCCGCCCACCGGTCGACCGCTTTCAGCGGCACGTCGTGAACGACGGGCGGAAGCTGCACCTCGACTCGAAGGATAGCGACCGGCGTGAGCGCTGCCGGCGCTCGGCTACTCGGGGGAATGACGCCGATCGCACATGCGCGAACCGAGGACGGCAAGTCAGCGTTGCGGACCCTCGGCACGCACCCGTGTCGCCGGCGAGACGCGAGCGGGGCGGCGAGATGACGGAACACGTCGATCGGCATCTGTTGGCTCTCACGTTAATCCACTGACGGTTTCTCACGTTTGATCGAGAGGCACGCCGAGGCGATTCTCGCAGTGGTCCCTCGCGAGGACGCGGACGCCGGGATGATTGGGACGGCAAGGTGAGGCGAGCCGGCCGCGTT
>JBMDXQ010000157.1:0-15688 GCA_048594975.1 Vicinamibacterales bacterium
CGGGGCGGCTGTTATGATCGGATGTTACGGGCGCCGCGTGCCGTCCGTCGTACACTCCTACCTGCGTCCCCATCGTCCAGAGGCCCAGGACGTGGCCCTTTCAAGGCCAAAACACGGGTTCGAATCCCGTTGGGGACGCCAAATTTTCTTCCGCCCGTTCATCGGGCTCCAAGTACCTGAAAAGCGGCGCGGTTACCGCGGTTCGATTGAATCGATTTCCGTCGTACGCGATTCCCTCGGGGAAAAACAGCTGCTGCAATCGCTGGCGGTAGTCGAGTGACGCCTGGACCCAGAGGTCCGCGGCGCGCGGCAGAATCCGTTCTGCGAACGCCAGGATGCCTTCTACGTCGAGTTCCTCGACGGCGTCCGTGTGGTAGTCGATCTTCGACAGCGTCAGTTCCTCGCGAAGCTTGTCGCGTTGGCGTCCGTACGTTTCGAGGTCGATCGATTCCGAGTACAGGAATGCTTCGTCGAGCCGGTCGAGTTTCAGGCGGACCGCCCTGAGCCGTCGTTCCTGTTCGGCGGTTCGCTCTCGGGCCGTGGAGCACTCCTGCTCCCACACGTAGAGCACGCGATCCTTGACGACCCGCATGTAGCCGGGCGTTGGCTGCAGCACTGCCAGTTCGTCCACAAGGGCGCCTTCGAGTGCGGCCTTGCTGACGTTGACCGCACGGCATCGGCGCGGGCAGTGGTAGTACGCGTAGCGACCGTTCCGCCCCTTCGACCAGCTCCCGGTGAGCGGCCGTCCGCAGGCTTCACAGCGCACGAAGCCGCGCAGCGGGAAGTCTGGATGGTTTCGCTGGCGTGCCGCAGCCACCGGCACGCGACCATCGAGGACGGCCTGCGCCCGGTAGAAGATCGCCTCGTCGATCAGGGGCTCGAAGTCGCCCCGCGCGCTCACGGCGATCTCCGGACTCTCGATGTGGCCGATGTAGATGCGGTTCCGCAGCATGTTGCCGAAGGTCTGCGGTGAGAGCGGACGGTCACGCCGCGTCCGCAATCCCGCGTCGGTGGCGCGGCGAATCACTTCCTGTGCGGTGAACTGTCCCGAAGCCAGATCCTCGAACGCCTGCTTCACCAGCGGGCCGCGCACCAGATCATGTACGAGGCTGTTTGTTGACCACTTCGGCGCGTTGAGGTAGCCGAGCGGCGCCTGGAAGGTCCAGCGCCCAAGCGACAGGGCGGCCTTCATGCCGGCCAGCGTGCGTTCTGAGCGCACGTCGTTGTCGAATTGTGCGAACGCGGCCAGCACACCTTCCATCAGCTTGCCGGTGGACGTGTCGTCAATCGGTTCCGTGACGGACCGCAACGAAATGCCCAGCGACTTCAGGTGCGCCCGTAGTGCGAAGTTCGTACTTCTCGCGCGCGAACCGCGTGAGGTTGTAGACGACCACGAAGTGAACCTTGCCCTTGTGCGCGCGGCAGTACTTCAGCAACGCCTGAAGCTGGCTCCGGTCAGTGGTTTTGGCGCTCTCGCCCTCTTCGTGAAAGCGTTCGACGACGTCGTAACCCTGCCGGCGGCAGTACTCCTCGCAGGCCCGGAGCTGGGTCGGCAGACTGAGGTTCTCGGTCTGCTCCTTCGTGCTGACGCGCACGTAGATCACCGCGCCGATCATCTCGGTCAGCTTAGACCCGTCTCCGGCCGGCGGCAAGATCCGTCGCTGCGACATGGCCGTCAGTGAATGCGACCGTTCTGCAACGCGAGACCGATCAGGATGCGCGCCATCGCTTCCGCGTGGCGCGCGACGTCGCGCACCTCGTCGTCCGACAGCGCGGCGGCCTCGTCGCCGAGCAGTTCGCGGCATCGAGAGATCGTGATCGGTTCCGGCGTGATCTCCGCACGTTCGGGCACATCCATGGCGTCCCCCACTCGCACGCGATTCGTGATTGGTGAGTGGCGCGCTCGGCGCGTCGATGTGGCGGTCGACGCGCCGTTGTGGTGAGCGCGGATGCGGGCTGTGCCGGCATCGATCCGCGGGAGCTACGCTCCGAGCGGCGACGGTGGCGTCGATGACGTGACCGTCTATCATGCGTTCAGTCGAACCATGGCTCGATCATGCCTCTGGTGAACGCTCCCTCGTGACGGCGCGTGGTCCTGGGAACGCGGCGACGCCACAGGTCATGACTGCGGACTGCGATGTCGTGAAAGGTGCGCTCGAAACCGTGCCCTGCGAGCGTCGGCCGAATGCGCGCTCCGGATGCCCTTGTGGCGAACCGGAGGGGTGCCGGGCGGCACTGGAGTGATGAGCACACCATACGCCTGCGTGCGGTCTTCGTCAACCTCGTGTGAGCGACCATCGCAGTGGTCACCATCGCGCCATTGCCATTCCGTGCCGCGCGCAGGCGTCGTCAATGCCCGAAGGCCCGGCCACAGGCCGGGTCGAAGCGAAGCGGAGAGCATTGACGATGCCGAGCACGGCACCAGCATCATCCGCGCGATGGTGGCGCGGCTCGATCTGAGCGCAAGACCGGCCCGCGTTCTGCTGAAGAACCAGGTCGGTCCGCGAACCGATCGCAGTGCAAGGCGCAGACTCACTTGTGCGCTCGGATCTGGGCAAGAGAGGCGACACGCGGGCGGCGCGGTTCTCCTGCACGAACTGGACATCCGAACAGCGACACGCGACACGACCAACGATGGCGTGAACGACCCCGTCCCAGCACCCTGGGGCCACGTGCAGGGCACGACACCGGGGTCGTTCACGCCATCGTTGGTGCTGTGACATCGGCACCGACGTCCTCGGGCGAGTCGGCACAGAGCGCCGCCTCGCTACCTGACGGGCGGCAACGTACGCCGTATCAAGCAGGTGCCTGCGGTTCGTGTTCATCGCCAACCAGAGGTGAGAGAGAGCCTGGAGACGACGCCGAAACCGGGGGGCCAACCTGACGCGATCTTCGCTTGGCCCCCCGTTTGGCCCAAACGTCACGGTCCATCGTGCCGGTGAGCTGGAGGTATTGGCGGTTCAACAGTTCGACTTCGATCGCCGAACAGCCGTGCGAGTGATCGTCGCGCAGGGTGGTCAAGTGGGCCTGCCAGAGCACGCCGTCGCCGTGTCGGCGCCACGCTCGATAGAGCGCTTGGATCTTCAACATCCCCTGCTTCCGGAACTCTTCTCGGATGTAGCGATCGTCCGGATCGCTGAGGTGGTCGCCCCGCGCCTGACGTTCTGGAAAGTAGGTCTCCAGCATCTTGGTGACGCTAGGACTCATCGGTGTCCAGAGCTCCTCGCGGAGGGCGGCCTTGTAGAGCGCGACGGCCTTCCTAAAGCGGCGTGGGACGATCAGCCGCACGGTCCACGTCCGCACAAAGCGCAACAGGGAGACGTGTCGGATCAGGAACTGGCGGAAGTCCACCGGCAGGCGCCGGTTCACGAGGTACACGAAGACCAGACGGTCGCGGTCGTTCTTCTCGGCGCCGATGGGCAGCTTGTCAGGGAAGCAGCGGATCGTCCGCTGCCGGCCCGTCCCGAAGGCGATGTGCGGGTAGTCCTCGGGGCGGAGGCGGTTGTCGCGCCTCAGACAGAAGAACTTCCACTTGTCATCGGCGGGGCCCAACCACCAGCAGCGCCGGTCGCCCAGGATCGCATCGAGGATCATCACATGCTCGACCATGCGCCCGATGGTTCGAAGTCGTCGATTCCGGTTGTCGGCCTGGCCGATCGCTTCGTAGAGCGGCTTGTGGTGGACGTGGTACAGCCGCCCTCGCCGAACGGGTCCCGGCTCGATGGCACGGACGAATCCGCGGGCTACGAGGCGCGCCATGAACTCGCGGCTGTTCTGGCCGCGCACCGTGCCCGTGAACGCGCAGTACTGCCGCTCCTGGAAGCAGCCGGAGTGGACCATCACGGTCACGAGGAACTCGCGGTGTCGCTCGGTCAATCCGAAGCCGGCCAGCGCGTTCACCCGCGTCCGGCTGACGCTGTCGTCGGTGTCGTGACGAGGGTATTCGTGCGTCACAGGAATTCCTCCATCAGACGCGGATGCGGCCCTGAACGCCCACCGCTACCGTGCGAACCGACAACGTAGATGCGGAAGCCCGTCTGCGCGTGGCTCGCGGCATGGGCGCCGCGGTAATGCTCCGTAAACAGCTCGACGTCCTGGTGGTGCTCGCGCCCATTCACCTCGTACTCGATACGGTAGTCGGGGAAGTGGACCTGGCCGTCGAAGTACGGCAGATCGTGTTCGCGAGCCCACTCGCGAATCTCGTGCTCGTCCCGATCCGGGCGGCCGTCGCTGTCAGGCCGACCTCGGTTGTGGGCCTGCAGGAACTCCTGGTATTCGCGCTTCAGGTCGTGGTCGAGAACCACGCGCCGAACCTCGTCGAGTCCGCGGTGCTCGTCGCGGAGCCGCGTTTCTTCCTGGCGGTACGTCGCGTAGAGGTTCGAGTCGTGGTCGAGTTCGCGCTCGCGGCTGACGCCCGCGAAGAAGTCTTGTGTGGGCTCGTTCCCGCGGTCCATTGAATGGGACTCGAGCAGGTCACGGCGCTCGCGCGTGAGCGTCAGGCCGCGCTCGTCGTCGCCGAGATCGACCGTCTCGACGAGGCCCTCGTCGTGCAGGTGTTCGCGCGTGCTGTGGTCGATGTCGAGATCGTGTTCGGGTACGACCCGGAAGGCGCCCACAGCGGCCAGCGTGCGGGAGTCCTCGCCGTCCAGCTCGTAGACGTGATCGCGGACGACGACCAGCTCGCGCTCCTCACCGCGCGGCAGATCGAGGTCGCGCATCAGTCCCTCGCGCGGGTCGTCGTCTCGGTCCCGCTCGTCGTACACGCGCTCGCGGCCGTCTTCGCGCCCGTCACGGTCGCGCGCGTCATCTCGCGGATCGAACATGGCTGTTCTCCCGATATGGCGTTGCGTTGGGTTGTTCGTGAAGGCGCCCGGGCGGTTGCCGCTCGGGGCGATCAGGAAGGCGCTGAACGTCCGGGGCGTTGCGCCGCGCGACGTTCAGGGCGTGGGCTGTGAGAACCCGGGCTCGGGGCCCCTGGGACGTACGAGCGACGGGTTCGGCCACTCGTGCGCATCAGCGCAGGGCCAGCAGCGGGCCAAACCGCTTACCGCCTTATACCGCTCCTTCGAAACGAGCGCAAGTTCCCGAAGAGCGGTCGCGATTGCGGCGGATCACTCAGCCCGCAACGCGAACACCGGATCGACGCGACTGGCGCGGCGCGCCGGCAGCCACGATGCCAAGAGAGCGACGATGCACAGCAGCGCGGCGGCGGCGATGAATGTCGGTGCATCGTACACGCTCATCTCGTACATCCACGCACGAAGGACGCGTACGGCGGCCGTCGAGATGACGCCGCCGAGCACGAGCCCCGCAAGCGTCAAGCGAAGTCCCTGCCCGAGAATCATCCGCCTCACACGGCCCGCGTTGGCTCCGAGGGCGATGTGGATGCCGATCTCCCGCGTACGCTCCGCGACCAGATATGCCAGGACGCTGCACAGCCCGATCACCGCGAGCCCGCCCGCGAGGGCCGCGAAAGCGACGAGCAGCACCAGCGTGAAGCGGCGCGGCGCGACGACTTCCGCCAGTTCGCGTTCGACCGTCGTGAAGTCCGGCTCGGGTTGCGCCGCGTCCAGCGCACGCACGGCCGCGCGGATCGCCGTCTGAATCAGTTCCGGCTGATCCGTCGTCCGCAGGATGAGCTGAAGAAACGTATGGCTCTGCCTCTGGGCCAGCGGCGTGAACACCACCGCCAGATTCCGCTTATCTTCCGTGGCGGTCGCCGTGACGTCCTTGACGACCCCGACGACCGTCGTCGGAGTCTGGTTGCGGCCCCCACCAAGGACGGTCTGCCCGAGGGCTGGGGCGCCTTTCAGGTTGATGCGAACATAGGATTCGGAGACGACCGCCACCCTCGGAGCCCCGAGGCGGTCATCTGGACCCAAGAAACGCCCGTCGATCAATTCGGCGCCGATGGTTTGAAAGTAGTCGGGTCCGACGCCGACGAGGCTGAAACGCGAAACCTCGCGTGGGGCGGCTCCGGCCTTGCGCATTGTATTAACCACTTCAAGGCGGCCGCCGCCGCCTCCACCGCGCGCTGGTGCGGCATCGGCGTACGAGATCGACAGCACGCCGGGGTCACGTCGCACGCGCTCGAACACGGCCTCGACAAACGCAAGTGCGGACGCGTTCGTATAGCGCGGCGTTCGCAGATCGAAACTTGCGACGATGAGACGCTCGGGGCGGAAGCCAGTGTCAATGCGGGTGACACGCCAGAACGTCTTCGCGACGAGACCCGCGCCGGTCAGGAACACGAGAGCAATCGCCAGTTCGCCAACGACGAGGGCGCGTCGGGCAGACGATTGGCGTTTGCCGCCGGCGGCGCGGGGCGTCCCCTGTGACAGGGTCTGATTGAGGTTCGCGCGCGACGCCGTCAGCGCCGGCACGAGCCCAAAGAGGAACGAGGTGACCACTGCGACGATCGACAGGAAGACGATCAAGGTCCTGTCGACGCCGATGCCCTCGACGCTTTGCACCATTCCGGGGCTCAGCCGGATGAACCAGCCAAGTGACGCGGTCACCAGCAGGAGACCCAGCAACGCGCCGCCAACGGCAAGGGCGAGATTTTCGATCAGTACGAAGCGCACGATGCGCCAGCGGCTCGCGCCCAGCGCCAGACGGACCGCAAACTCGCGCGCGCGGCGCCCGGCACGGGCGAGCGACAGGTTGGCGATGTTCGCGCACGCGGTCAGCAGCAACACACCCACAGCGGCGAATAGAAGCAGGAGGGGCCGGCGGCTCTCGCCGTACCGCTGCTCATGCAGACTCATCACGATCGGTGTTGTCCGAACACCAGCGACCCGTTCCTGGCTGAGGCGCGCCATGACGATCGCGAGTTCAGCGCGTACGGCAGCCATGGCGACATTGTCACGCAGCCGCGCCACGACGGAATAACCGAACACCTCACCGCTCATCTGGGGAGTCGCGGGTCTCACTGGCGCCACTCGAAAAGGAATCCAGAACTGCTCGGACCGGCCATTGGTGAACGACCTGGGCAGAATGCCGACGACCTGACGCCGCGTGCCATCGAGCGACGCGGTTCTGCCGACGATGGCGGAGTCGGCGCCAAATCTCTCGCGCCAGAGTTGTTCGCTGAGCACGACCACTTGCGCCGCACCGGGCATGGCCTCGGTGGCGTCGAACAGGCGTCCGGCAAGCGGCCGGACGTCGAAGATCGAGAAGTACGAATGCGTGACCCGCAGGCCGGAGACTCGTATCGGTCCGTCGGGCAAGCCGAGCACGGCCGGGATCTCGTCGAAGGCCGCCGCCATGTCGGTGGTCGTTGTCGTTGACGTCCATTCCGCATATGTGAAGTCATTCAGCCCTTCGGCCCCCCCTTCGTCTCCTGCTTGCGACACCGAGATTAGACGGTCCGCGTCCGGATAGGAAAGCGGCCTGAGCACGATGGCGTTAACAAGTGCGAACACTACGGCATTCGCGCCAATGCCGAGCGCGACGGTCAGGATGACGGCGATCGCATAACCTGGCGTGTGCACGAGTCCGCGCAAGGCGAGGCGGACGTCGCTGGCGAGAGTGTCGAGGGAGACCGCGAATCGCCAGACGTCGCGCGCCGTTTCCGTCACCATCGCGACGTTCCCGAACGCCCGGCGCGCGGCAAGCTCCGCGTCCCCGCGCGACATGCCGCTCGCAACGAGCTCATCCGTTTTCTCCTCAATGTGAGAGCGGATTTCGTCCGACACGTCGTCGAGGCGCGATCGACGGAACCGTGCGAACCATTTCATTTCGCACCTTCCAGACCGAGGACGAGAGAAATGCCGGCGAGCATGTGTTCGAAGCTCGAAACCTGAGCGGCAAGGTGCTTCCGGCCGGCTGGCGTGATGCGATAGAGACGCACGCGCCGGTTCGTTGCCGAGACGCCCCACTCGGCCTGGAGCAGTTTCCCCTTCAGGAGCCGCTGCAGCGCTGGATAGAGGGACCCTTCCTCGACCTGCAGCATGTCGTTGGAGACCTGGCGAATGCGCTGCACCAGCGCGTAGCCGTGGAGCGGCTCGTGCTGGAGGAGGCGCAGGACCATCATCTCGAGGGCACCCGGAAACAGATCACGCGATTTTGGCTGGGCCATGGGTCAGGTCAACGTCATGAACGAGCGAGCGATACCCTAGTTTACTCTAGGCCTAGAGCGCGATAGCCTACACCGGGACGCGAGTCAATCCGGCCTGGGCCGTCCGGCAGTAGACTGGTTAGAGGACAAGAACATGGAAATCGCGATTCCGAAGAGCCTCGAGGCTCTCGTCCGCCGCAAGGTTGAGGAAGGCCATTACAGCACCGAGGCGGAGGTTGTCGCCGATGCCCTTCGCCTGATGCAGGTCCGCGACGAAGTCGCGGCCGTGAAGCGTGATCGGCTCAAAGACGCTCTGGACCGCGGCTACGAGGACGTCGCTGCCGGGCGGGTGATTGAGCTTGAGACCGAGGACCAGATCGACGCCCTATTTGCCAGCCTGTGAAGCGACTCGTCCTTACCGAGATCGCCCGGGCGGATCTCGCCTCGATTCGTCGCTACTCCACTCGGACGTGGGGGCAGGACCGGACGACCCAGTACATGGGCGCCCTTCGCGACACGATGAAGGGCCTGGTTCGAGGCACGGAGGTCACGCGTGCGCGCGACGACCTCAGACCGGCCATCGTGATGGCCACCAGCGGCCGTCACAGCATCTTCTTCGAGGTCGACGAGTCGCGCATCCTCGTCGTCCGCGTTCTCCACGACAGCATGGACTACCCTCGCCACCTGAACCCGTCTGCCGCTCCAGACGAGGGCGCCTGAGTCCGGTCACGCCGGGCGCCGGAGGCCGTCCACGACCTTCAACCAGCCGCAGAGCTGGTTCCAACTGGCTGAAATTGGGGACGTAACCCCTTTGTAAGCCCGCTCGAGCAGAGCTCCGTAATCGCGGTCGCACGTATCTTCAGGTCCGATGTTCTCCCAGCCCTCGTTCGTGTAGGGCACGCTGGCCGGGCGTTTGACGGCGATGCCGCTGAACAGCTTGTCGAATCGGGTCGGCGCCTCGAAATCGTAGCCGTCGGTGCTCAGGGGGTTCTTCTCGCGCGGCGTGAAGGTGATACGGCCTTGCAGAACGCGCTGTAGCACAGCCCGTCCCTGCGTCACGCTGGCCCGCAGCAGTCGCCGCCACTCGTCCAGTCGGCTCTGAATCACCGGCTGCGGTAGCCGTGGCACGGGCTGCAACGACTCCAGCTCGCCGGTAATGGCGGCCTTTCGTTGCTCCAGCACCCGCAGCTTCGCGACAACCGAGGGGATGTTGGCGCCCTCGGCTTCCAAGACCGACGTCAACCGGGCGATGCGCCGTTCGACGTCTATGTATTCCGTTCGCAGGGCGTCCTGCCGTTCGCGCAGCTCGTCGCGCTCGGTTAGGGCAACGACCTGCTCGATGGCCTCGGGCGTAAAGACGTGCTCTTCGACAGCCTGCAACACCGCCTCGTTCATTTCTGCGGCGGGGATGCGGAGCGCGTTCGTGCAAGTGCCGTTGTGCCGGTGTCGGTGACAGACGTATTCGGCCACCCGGCCATCCTTGCGGCTGCTCGTCTCCACAACCAGCCCGCCACCACACACGCCGCACGTCGCCAGTCCGGCCAGCAGGTTCTGCACGGCGTGCTTCGGTGGTCGGCCGCTGATGCGCCCACTCTCGAACCGCAACGCCTTGCCCTCTGTGTCCGCCCGGCGCGACGCCACTCGCTTCCACAGGTCTTCGGGGATAATCCGCAGGGTTTCATCCACCGTCCTGGTCCACTGGTCAGCGGGCCGTGGGCGCTGCTTCACCTCGCCCCAATCGTCACGCTTCCGGCTGCGATTCCACACCACGACGCCGTGATACAGGTCGCGGCACAGGATGGTGCGAACGGTGGATGGTGCCCAACCCGGTGGCGTCAGGCCATCGGTGCGGTTAGGCGGCTTCGGTTGCAACGCCCGCTCGCCCGTGAGGCGTTTGGCAATCGCTTTCAATCCGATGCCCGACGCGTAAAGCTCGAAGATTTGCCGCACCACGGTGGCTTCTTCCGGGTTAATCACACGCCGCGTGCCAGCCCGAAGCGGATTGCCATGGGCGTCCTTTCCGCTGTAGACGTGCTCGTTGCGGTAGCCGAACACGCGTCCGCCCACCACGAATCCCCGTTGCACCTTTTGCCGATGGGCCTCGTGCGTCCGAAGGGCGGTATCTTCGCGGTGCGCCTCGTCCACCCACGACCGCACGGACGCCATCGCCTTGTCTAGCCAGTTGCGCGGCGTGAGGCAACGACCCTCCATGTAGCCCCAGATTTCGACTCCGGCCTGCGCTAACCGCTTGATAGTGGCCTGCGTATCATACGTCTCGCGGCCGAGCGCCTTCTGCTCGGCCACGACCAGAACCTGGAACATCGGGCGTGGCCGCAGTGACCGCATCAGGTCCTGGAACCCCGGTCGGCGCTCGAACTCCGCGCCCGAGATGCCGTCGTCCTCAAACTCGGCCACCACGGTCCAACCGCGGGACGCCGCGAAATGACGGGCCAGTTCATTCTGGCGGGTGACGGACCGGTTGGCTTCGGTTACTCCGTTCTGTTCGGTGCTCTTGCGAGCGTAGATGGCTGCGTTCACAGGCGGGGCTTGTGCGCGTGTGCTCATTCCGTTACTCCCGGCCGAAACAGGCGAGCGATAATCACCGCAGCCCGTTCCGACCTTCTTAACCAAGGTTGCCGGGTTAGGCCGACCGTCGCGCTGACACGTGGCGGTCGGCCGCTCTGGTCATCGCTCAGGCCGTAACCCTCGCCTGTCCTTGCGCTCGGTCTGCCAGTGCTTCGTCTTGCAGCGCGGGCAAATGCGAACCACCTGCTGGCGCGGACGCCACTCGCAATCGCACCGCTTACAGTGCAAGGGCCGGGGCAACCTGATGACAACCATACCGGCAATGTTAGCACATATTTACCTCTACGTAAACGTTGATTTACAAGGTTGGACGCGTGGGACCGACCGCTTCACCGTGGTGAACGTCGGTCCCCACGCGTCGCCGCGCCCAGCGACGGGTGGGAGTGGTCTCCACACCGGCATCAAAGCTTGGGCGGGACCGATGTGGAATTCGCACCAGCGCATGTGTGCCATGACGCCACTCCAAGATTTTCGCCGTGTGCGTCCCCGCCTTAAGCCGTCCTTCGCTCGGGCCGCCTGTCGCGGACAGGCGTATACTGGCGACCATGCCCGCCAAACGCCCCGTCGCCGTGCCGGTGGAGGCGCTCGCCCCCGTCCTCAAACCGGTGCTCGAACCCATCGTCGAACCCGTCGTCGAACGGCTCGGGAGGTTGGAAAAGGCCGTTCTGGAGGTCAGAGAGGGGCTCGACATCCAATTCAAGCGAACCGCCGCGATGCAGGCGCAACTTGACCGACTGCTCGCCGAAATCACCAAACTGAAACCTTGACGGGTCGTCCGTTTCACGCCCTTTCGAATCGGTCGGCACACTGCTCGGCCTGCAGCTCCGACAGTTCCAGCACGTCGCCCGGCTTGAGCGAGGCACCGTCGATGGTGTGTTTCCCCGGCCGACCGCTGTAGCGGTATTTTGCCACGCCGTTCGGCCTTTGCCGCCTTCTCGTTGGCGGCCTGCTGCTCGGCAATCAGGCGTTCCCGCAACCGAGCCAACGGCGCAAGGCCGGGAGCACGGAACTGGAACCGTCGCATCTGCTCGGTGTTCAGGATCGCCCACAGGCGAGCGTCCACACCCTCGTTAGTCAGGGAAACCCCGCTCCGGACCTGACGGAGTGTCTCGCGCAGCTGGCTTGGGAGTAGATAATTGGCTGCCGTGCGCCGACGGCTCTCCAGTTCCTGTAGTTCGGCCTCCAACTCGGCTTCCAGTTCCCGAAGGGGCTTTTCTGCGGCGACGATAGCTTCAAGTTCGCCGGTGATGTTCATGGCAACCTCCGGTTCGCCATCGGGCGGGCGACGGCAAAATACTGGCGTACCCGTTCCTGCCTCTGTGTAAACGACTACTGTCCCGTCGCCCTCGCCTGTCTGATGATTGCCGCTAAGTCGGGTGGTGGCGGAACAGGACCGCGGAGGCGCCCCTTACGTTAGAGTCCCCGGACGTGGTGGAAATTCGATCAGCCGGCCGCGGCTAGACAGGTGAAGCGGCCATCGCACATCTTTCCGTGAGTTCTCTCTGGCTGGAGAAGGACGACACGGAGGTGCTGCGACGATGGCCAAGCCCAGAATGGATCTGTCTGCGTTTGTTGGAAAGCTCCTCGAGGAGCAGGATGTCCTTCGAGAAGGCATCCGCGTGCTCTCGCAGGCGTTGATGGAAAGCGAGGTCGCCGGGCTCATTCGTGCGGACCGGCACGAGCGCACGCCGGAGCGGACCGGCCACCGCAACGGGTACCGGATGCGGACCTGGGACACGCGGGTCGGCACGATCGAGCTGGCGATCCCCAAGGTGCGGCCGGGTACGTATTTTCCCTC
The DNA here is from genome assembly GCA_048594975.1 of Vicinamibacterales bacterium. GTDB lineage: Bacteria > Acidobacteriota > Vicinamibacteria > Vicinamibacterales > 2-12-FULL-66-21 > JBMDXB01. The sequence continues at coordinate 12,444 of JBMDXQ010000157.1, forward strand.
GTTGCTGCAGCCCCGCCGGCGCGCGGAGCATGCCCTCCTCGCGGTCGTCCAAGAGGCGTACGTGCATGGCGTCTCGACGCGGAAGGTCGACGAGCTGATGAAGGCGCTCGGGCTCGACGGCGTGTCGAAGTCGGAGATGTCGCGGATCTGCGGCGAGCTCGATCCGCTGGTCGATGCTTTCCGGACGCGCACGTTGACAACGGAGTACCCGTACATCTGGGTCGATGCGACGTACCACAAAGTGCGGGTGAACGGGCGTGTGACAAGCCAGGCGACGGTCGTGGCGGTCGGCGTCACGACGGAGGGCGAGCGCCAGGTGCTCGGGATCGACGTCGGTCCGTCGGAGGACCGCGCGTTCTGGACGGCGTTTCTGCGCAGCTTGGTGAAGCGTGGGCTGCGAGGCGTGCGGCTGATTACGTCCGACGCGCACGAGGGCCTCAAACAGGCGATCGCCACGGTGCTCAGCGGAGCGACGTGGCAGCGGTGTCGGGTCCACTTCATGCGGAATCTGCTCGCGACGGTCCCCCGGGGTGCCCGCGAAGCCATCGCGGCGGTCGTCCGCACGATCTTCGCGCAGCCGGATCATGCGACGGCGATGACGCAGCTCCGCAAGGTGGCCGACGGGCTTTGCGGTCGGTTCGCGCAGGCCGCCGCCCTGCTACAAGATGCCGCCGAGGACATCCTGGCGTACCGGCATCTGCCCCTCGAGCACCAACGCCAGCTGCACAGCACGAATCCGCTCGAACGGCTGAACAAAGACATGAAGCGCCGGTCGAATGTGGTCGGCATCTTCCCGACGCCACAGTCCGTCATTCGGCTGGTCGGCGCGATTCTGCTCGAGCCGGACGACGAATGGGCCGTGGCCGAGCGCCGTTACTTCAGCGCAGAGTCGATGAAACAACTCACGGTCCCACGCTGCCGGCCTCGGCGCAGGAGATCTTTGCGGCGAGTGCGTAGAAGTGAATCGGTGTGGGCGCTCGTGGAAAACCCGCTCTGTGGTCTTCCAAGCAGCGGTGGACGGTGCTCTTCCGTCCACGGCGGCGGCAGCGTCCACGCCGTGGTCGAACTCAGGAAGGCGTGCGCGACTTACACCACTACAAAGAAACCAGCATCAGGCGGCGGACAACGCCACCTTAAAGCCGAGGGCCTCCAGCCGCTTGGTGAGTCGTTTCGCAGCTCGGGCGCTATCGTGCCGGTCGAAGTACTGGACGCCGAGGTCGCGATAGGGCACCTCGTCGCGCAGCATGAAGTACACGGCCGTGAGCAGCGACGCGGCAACAGCGACAATCGCCTTCTTTGGACCCCATTTCGCTTTCAAACGCTGAAACTGCGCATGGGGATAGGCGTCCCGTCGCCGGATGGCGGCCCAGGCTGCCTGGACAAGCACCGTTTTGAGCCATGGAGCGCCGTGGCGCACTCGCGTCGATCGGCGCTTGCCTGCACTCTCATCAAGGCGTGGACACAAGCCGACCCACGATCGTAGGTGGCCCGACGTCGGAAATCGGCTGACCTCGACGCCGACTTCAGCGATGATCGTTTGCGCCACGACTGTACTCACGCCAGGAATGGTCGAGAGACGGTCGACAACGGGGCGAAACGGACTGAGGAGCAGCTCGAGGCGGGCATCCACAGTCCGCAGCCCTTCCTCGATGGCTTCGATCTGCGCCAGGTGCAGACGCAGGAGAAACCGGTGGTGCTCCCGCACCTGCCCCTCAAGCGCCGCCTGCAGCTGATCGGGATCCGCGCGCAGTAAACCAGTCGTGCGCGCGAGCAATCGGTCAGAGCTCGTGTCGCCCTCGATGAGCCCGCGCAGGATGGTGCGCCCGCTCACGCCGAGGAGGTCGCTAACGAAGCTCGCAATCTTGAGATTCGCGTCTTCGAGCGTCTGCTGCAACCGTAGGCTATGCTGCGCGATCTGCCGTCCGAGCTGCTTCCGCGTCCGCGTGAGGTCGCGCAGCTCCTGGATCGCGGTCGGCGGGACGAAGCTGCCGCGGATCAGTCCGTGTGCTGCGAGATCCGCGAGCCATGCGGCATCGTTCATGTCGCTCTTCCGACCAGGAATTGCGCGCACGTGCCCGGGATTCGCCAGGACCAGCGTGAACTGCGCCTCCAGGATGTGCCACACCGACTTCCAATACACGCCGGTCGCTTCCAGCGCGACGACCTGGCACTGGTGCGTGCTGAGCCACTCCGCGAGGGCCAACAGCCCACGTGATGTCGTAGCAAACCGTGAACTCGTCCGAACGACCTTGCGCCCGGCCATTGTCCGGGCGCACGCGACGACTTCGTCCTTGTGCACGTCGAGACCGGCGCATCGCTGATGGATGACGTCCACTCCACACCTCCAGATAGCGCGGCGCGGAGCTGGCGAATCTACAGTCTACAAAGCGTGCTCCGGTGCCGACCGAAGCCGGCACGTGGACACAGTATGCGGTGCGGCACCAGCTCCCGGTCCAACTTGACGACGGGCTCACACGCACCAAAGTGGTGGTCGACCTCTCTGCCGACGCCGCACAGACGGTACTCCGTTTCGTCCGTCGCGGTGTGTGACCACATGTTGAACTTGACGGGACACTACCTGCGGCTACACGGCGATTCCTCCGCCGCGAGATTGGATGTCGCGTTGTGGTGGTGCTCCGGCGACCCCTTCCCATACCCATGCACCCCGCGCTTATGGACAGACGATCCCGCTAATAAACCACGCCAGCGTGCCCGGCGCCTGGAAGGTGTACCGGCGGCGTACGCGGTCCGGCGTGAACACGATCCGCCCCTCGACAAGCTTCCGCACCATCTGGCGTGCGATCGGCGCCTGCTTCCGCAGGAGCGCCTGCCACTCCTCCGACTTCTCGCGTAGCCGCGCCTCGAGCTGCGTCACGTTCATCGTCACCAGGCGCGGCCGTTCAAGGTCCGACAGCTCTGCGCGGAGCGTCTGCTGGCGGCGCTCCTGCTCCCGGCTGGCCTGGACCAGCGTCGCCACGGAGACGGCGGGACTGGAAGGGGTGGGAAACGTCTTCGAAACAGTCAGGGTCCGAAAGGTGAGCCGGAATCTCGGGCGTCTGCGCATACTCGGAGGAGGAGGGCCGGTTTCAGCGGCCCGTCTCGATGCGTGCGCATTCCACGCATCGTGATCACTTGGTCCACGCCATCGTGATCACGCGTTCCAGAGCATCGTGATCGCCGGTTCCGCGGCATCGTGATCGGAGCGAAGCGACGCGAGGACGTCAGTGTTATCGATCAGCCTCCTT
>JBMDXQ010000158.1:0-165393 GCA_048594975.1 Vicinamibacterales bacterium
GGGGGGGGGGCGCCCGCCGGGGCGGCGCCCCCCCCCGGGGGGGGGCCCCGCGGGCCCCGCGGGGGGCCCCCCGACAGATGACCCCAGGGATGGCGTTCCTACCGCAGGGAGCGTAGTCATGGATGTCGATCGACTGGAACGGTCCCCCGCCTTCTCGTCCAAGTCCGCCCGGGCCGTGTCGGCCACCTCCACCCCGGCCGACCGGTGGGCCCTCTCGCTGGTCCAGCGAGGTCTGGGGCCGGCGCCGATCCGGCTGCTGTTGTGGGACGGCTTCGCGCTGGAGCCTCCCGGCTCGCCAGTTGGGAGCGTGGTGTTCCAGACCCGCGGGGCGCTGTTCGGGTGCATCTGGGACCCGCAGCTCTACTTCGGCGAAGCCTACATGTCCGGTGCCCTGGAAGTGCAGGGCGATCTGCTCGCGCTGCTCGAGGCGGTGTACCGGGCGTTGGGACCGAGGACGCGCCGGTCGTGCTGGCGCTGGCACCGCGCCAACGGAGCGCGCGCCGCCCGGCAGAACGTCCACCACCATTACGATCTCGGCAACGACTTCTACCGGCTGTGGCTCGATCGCGAGCTGCTCTACACGTGCGCCTACTTCCCGACCCCAGACATCAGCCTCGAAGATGCGCAGATCGCGAAGATGGACCTGGTCTGCCGGAAGCTCCGGCTCGCGCCCGGCGAGCACGTCATCGAGGCGGGGTGTGGCTGGGGCGCGCTCGCGCTGTACATGGCACGCCGTTACGGTGTCACCGTTCAGGCGTTCAACCTCTCGTCCGAGCAGATCGCGTACGCGCGGCGTCGTGCGGCGGAGGAGAACCTGGCCGACCGCGTCGAGTTCATCCACGACGACTACCGCTCGGTGCTCGGGACGTGCGACGCGTTCATCTCGGTAGGGATGCTGGAGCACGTCGGCGTCAAGCACTATCAGACGCTGGGCCGGATCATCGACCGGTCGCTCGGGAAGAGCGGGCGCGGCCTGCTCCACTTCATCGGCCGCAACCAGCGCGGGCTGCTCAACCCGTGGATTCGCAGGCGCATCTTCCCGGGCGGCTACGCCCCGACGCTGCGCGAGGTGTTCGAGCGCGTCCTCGAGCCGGCGGGGTTCTCCGTGATGGACGTGGAGAACCTGCGTCTGCACTACGCCAAGACGCTCGAGCACTGGCGCCGGCGCTTCAACGACTCGGTGCAGCAGGTCGTGGCGATGTTCGACGAGCGGTTCCTCCGTGTCTGGGACCTTTACCTCGCGGGTTCGCAGGCGGCGTTCAGCACCGGCTCGATGCAGCTCTTCCAGGTCGTGTTCGCGCGCGGCGACAGCAACGCGCTGCCGTGGACGCGCGTGAGCGGCTGAGCGCCGGACCCGCCTGTGCAGACCTGCGACGCGATCATCGTCGGCGGCGGGCCCGCCGGTTCTACCTGCGCGTGGAAGCTGCGCCAGGCCGGACTCGACGTGGTCGTCGTCGACCGCGCGGCCTTCCCGCGCGACAAGGTCTGCGCCGGCTGGATCACGCCGCAGGTGATCGACGACCTGCAGCTCGATATCGCCGAGTACCGCCAGGGACGAACCTTCCAGCCAATCACCGGCTTTCGCGTCGGGCTCATCGGGAGCGGCGAGGCCATCGACGCGTGCTACGACCGGGCGGTGAGCTACGGCATCCGCCGCTGCGAGTTCGACGCCTACCTGCTGGCGCGATCGCGCGCGCGGGTCATGGCCGGGATGCCGGCGGCCTCCATCCGGCGCGACGGCGGTCGGTGGATCGTCAACGACGCGGTGTCCGCCCCGGTCATCGTCGGCGCCGGCGGTCACTTCTGCCCGGTGGCGCGGATGCTCAACGGGCCGGCCGAGCGCGCGCCCCTCGTCGCGGCGCAGGAAGCGGAGTTCGCGATCGATCCGGCGGACGGCGCCGGGTTCGCGACCGCGGCGGAGCGGCCGGAGCTCTATTTCCGCGCCGACCTCACCGGGTACGGGTGGTGCTTCCGCAAGCAGGACCATCTGAACATCGGTTTCGGTCGCATCGGGTCGCGGGCGCTCCCATCGGAGACGTCCGGGTTCGTCGAGTTCCTGAAGGCGCGGCGCCGCGTTCCGGCGAACCCCACGTGGCGGATGCGCGGCCACGTTTACCTGCTCGCCGCCGGCGCACGCCGGCAGTGCGCGGACGACGGGGTGATCCTCGTCGGCGATGCGGCGGGCCTCGCCTATCCGCAGAGCGGCGAGGGGATCCGGCCGGCAATCGAATCGGCATTGCTGGCAGCATGTGCGATCCTCGCAGCCCGGGGGCGCTACGATCGGCGCCGTCTCGAGGGCTACGAGCTCGGGTTGCGGCTGCGCTTCGACAGCTCGCCGGCCTCACATCTGATCTCGCAAGCGGTCCCGCGAGCGTTCACCACCTCGCTGGCGCCCCGTCTCATGAGCAGTCCCTGGTTCGTACGTCACGTGCTGCTCGATCGCTGGTTCCTGCGGGCGCAGGAGCGACCGCTGACCCGGGCATGAGGGGTCGGACTGCCTGCCCGTTTCCTGCTCCCCGTTTCATGACCGAACCGCATCGAATCACACAAGAGACGGGGAGGAGGACGTCCTTGATGCACGGCCGTCAGGTCATGCAAGGAGAAGGGGCGCCCAACGCACGTGGCACCCAGCCCGTCACACGTGACCCCGGCAGCGCGCGACCGTAGTACCATCTGGCAATGTCCATCCGCGACCGCGTCGCGCGGCTCGTGGCTGAGCTCCCCCAGGCGCCGCAGTTCCCGACGCAGGGCGCGACCCTGTTCGTCGACCTCGAGCGCCGCGACGTCCGCAGCGGCTATACCCCTCTGTCCGTCGTCAAGATGTTGCTCGCCGGGCGCGGCGCGAACATGTTCTACCTCCACCGCCTGCTCGACGAGTCGCTGTACCCCCTGCATCCCGACGTGCCACTGATCTTCGGTTCCGGCGTGCTGACCGGCATCGTGCCCAGCGCGGCCCGCGGCAACGCGACCTCCTGGTCGCCCGAGTCCGGCGTCATCCTCGACTGCAACGCCGGCGATTACTTCCCGTCGTTCATCCGCATGAACGGCATCGATCACCTCGTGCTCTACGGCCGCGCGGCGGACTGGACGCTGCTGCACGTCCACAACGGGCGGCTGGCGTTCCTGGACGCATCGCCGTACGTCGGCCTGGACAACCTCGACCTGCGCGCGCGCATCCCCGCCGATTTCGGCGGGACGTGGACGCGCGACCTCGCGATGGCCAACATCACCGCGGCCGGCGAGCACCTGGTGCTCACGAGCGCGATCATGGCAGGTCCGAAGGCATGCTACGCGCGAGGCGGGCCGGGCGCGAAGATGGGAGGGCTGCGGCTGAAGGCCATCGTCGTCCAGGGCCAGACCCGTGACTTCGAGACGGCGCAGCCGTACAAGGGCTACAACCGCACGATCGCGCAGAAGCTGCTCGATACCTCCGTCGTCAAGCACGCGCTGAAGACGACGGGCACGCCGTTCCTCTACAAGCCGAGCCGCCTCCTCGGTGCGATGGGCACGAAGAACAACCAGGAGACCACCTGGACCGAGCGGCTCGACGCCGAGCACATCACGCCCTACCGGCCGGGGATGGCGGGCTGCTTCCGATGCCCGGTGAACTGCCGGCCGCTGAACGACCTCAATGGCGATCCCGCCGACCGATACGGCCGCGGCGACGGTCCCGAATACGTGACGCTCGGGAAGTTCGGCCCGAACCTCGGTATCGATCGCATCGAGCCGGTGCTGCGGCTGAACAACATCTGCAACGATCTCGGCCTCGACACCGCCTCGACCGGCTCGGCGATTGGCTGGGCGATGGAGCTGGTCCAGCGCGGCGTCATCACCTCGCGCGAGACCGGCGGCCTGGAGCTGACGTGGGGCAACGCGGAGGCGGTGGAGCGGGCGTTGTTCGCGATGTCCCGGCGCGAGGGGTTCGGCAACGTGCTCGCCGACGGCACGCGCGCGGTGGAGAAGGGGCACTATCCGGCCGGGGCGCTCGCCTACCGGATGGCAGTCAAGGGGTTGATGCAGAGCGACCCGCACGATGCGCGCATCCTCAAGGCATTCGCGCTCGGCCTCGCGGTCTCGACGCGCGGCATGGATCACCTCAGGAACCGGGTCACTCTCGAGATCAATGCCCGTATCAACGACGATCCGGCATTCAAGGAGCGACTCTACGGCGGCCCGGTCAGCGCGGCGCCCAACAGCTACGGGAACAAGGAACGTGCGGTGCGCGTCTGCGAGAACGTCTTCGGCGTGGGCGACGCCGTCGGCATGTGCCGCTTCACGACGAAGCTGTTCAACAGTCCGTCGCTGCCGGGCCTGGAGGAATTCGCCGCTCAGATCGCCAACGTGACCGGGATCGAGCTCGGCGCCGGCGAGCTCGATCGCATCGGCCTGAACATCATGGGCGTCGAGCGGCTGATCAACGGCCGGCTGGGAGTCACGCGCGCCGACGACACCCTGCCGGACCGCTGGTTCGAGGAACCGATCCGCGTGGGCTCGTTCACGGGAGAGAAGATCGATCGACTGGAATTCGACGCGATGCTGTCACGCTTCTACGCGATCTCGAACCTGGACGACCAGGGGGTCCCTGTCGCCGAGTGGCGGAAGCAGATCGAAGAAGTGGTAAATGGCAAGTGGTAATCAGTGCGTGACGGGTAAGGAGTAAGGGGTAGATGGCGATCGGGTGGCGAGGAATCTACCCTGTGCAGGCGGCTAGATCCAGCCGCCGACTCAGTTGCCTCCCCGCACGATGTTCTCGAGGGTGGCACCCATGATCACCGTCAAGCTTCCGTCCACCCTGAAGGTCGGCCCCAGCGACACGCTCGAGGTGCAGGAACCGGTCGCGACCGTCGCACACCTCATCGAGGTCCTCGACCGGCGGATCCCTGGATTCGGCGAGCAGCTGGACGACTCCGTGTTCAACTTCGCCGTCAACGACGAAATGCTCCTGCACCGGGCGCGCGAGCGTCCGCTGAAGGACGGCGACGTCGTCGAGGTCATTCCCACGATTTCCGGTGGTGTCCGATGACCCGCACGTCGTGAACGGTGAGCCGCGGCCGACAGCCGCCCGGCCCGCCACTCATCACCGTTCGCAGGTTAGCAGTCGTCATTCCCGAACCCCGAACGCCGTTCACACGAAGGCGACCACCGTGAGAGCGGCGACGAGCAGGAACGCGACCAGCGCTTCGGCGTTGCTTGAGAAGTCCAGCTCGAACATGGCGTGTGTCCCGTCCTTTCCTCTTGTTCCTCTAGTTAGACGGGTCACACCGGGCGAAAGTTTAGCGTCCGCCTTCGGACGTCTCCGCGGCGCTGGCAATGTAGGTCTTACGCGCCCGCACGTTCATTCCCGGCTTCTTCACCTTCACTTCCAGCTTGTGGATCTTGCCGTCGAGCGCGGCCGGTGTGAACCCGAGCAGGTACTGGCTGTGGAGTTCCAGGGCCACGCGGGTGAAGGTGGGCCCAAGCTCGTCCGTCTTGTTCAGCAGGAAGAAGCCGCCGCCGGTCTCCTCCGACAGGCCCTTGAGGCCGCGATCCGGCCGCGATACGTGGCGCTTCTGGCCGTCGAAGTAGATGTTCTCGATGCCGATCGAGTAGACCATGACGTTTTCCTCTCGCGCGCGCTCGATCACGTCGCCGCGTCCCAGCTTGCTGGCCGTGTCCTCGCCGTCGGTGAATACGAGCACCACCTTCCGCCCGTCGAGCGGCTTCAGCATCGCCAGGCTCTGGTAGACCGCGTCCCAGAGGCGCGTCGGGTACCCGAAGTCGAGGTCCTTCAGCTGCGCGATGAGGCGATCGCGGTTGCCGGTGAAACCCTCCCGCGGGTGGAAGTTGATCTTGTCGTTGAAGGCGCCGACCAGGCCCCGGTCGTCGGGCAGCAGCCTGAGCAGGAACTGCTCAGCCGCGAGCTTCACCTGCTCGAGCGCGAGCGTCATACTCCCGCTGGTGTCGAGCATCACCACCACCGAGATTGGCAGCGAGCTGTTGTCGAACTGCGTCAGCTTCTGCAGCTGCCCGTTGTCGTAGACCTCGAAGTCCTCTTCGACGAGCCCTGGGACGAGCCGCTTGTCGCGGTCCATGACCGTGGTGACGACGGGTACGACGTTGGTGCCGGAGGTGAACTTCTGGGCGCGCGTGCCTGGCGGCACGGCAAGCGCCAGTGCGGCGACCGCGGTGAGCGCGACGGGGAACTGCTTCGACATACGCTTTGAGCAGACAACACTCCGGCGCCGGAGTGCAGATGTCATCCCTCTGTTCGGCTGTGCAGGAATCGGCCTTCTCGATACGCGCTCGTGAGGCGCCTCTTCAATGATACAGGTTTCGGGCGCTTCCGGGCGCCCGCGCCAGCATGACGACTCGACCATACGACGTTACGACGACGTCGCAGGGTTCGCCGGGACGCGCGGACCACGGAGAAAACCGACTGACTCGACGTCGTGCTGTATGTCGTCGGCGTTCAGCGGCGGACAGGAGTCCGTAGAACGCGCTCCAGCGCCGGCCGGATCGCCTCGGCCATCCGGCGGTAGCCCTCGGGCGAGGGATGGAGATCGTCCGGCGATTCCGCCAGCAGGTCAGGGTCGTCGGCGGCAGCGACCGCTGCCCGCGTATCGGCGGACTCGACGCCCGAGCCGCGGATCCACGCGTTGATCTCGTGCATGCAGTGGTTCTGTCCGGGTGTGGCCGTGTTGTACGGCACGATCGTACCGGCAACGAGCGCAATGCCGGCCTCGCGCGCGCGGCCGTACATCCAGCGCAGCTGCTCGATCGTGTGCGCGGCATCCAGTCCCTGGTAGACGTCGTTCACGCCGGCGATGATGACCACCGCGTGCGGCCGCTCCGCTACCACGTCCTCCTCGAACCGCGCCCGCACCTGGTCGCTGCGCTCGCCGTTGACGCCGCGGTTCAGCACCTCCCAGTCGGGACGGGCGCGCATCAGCCACCAGGCGTACTGGCTCTGCTCGTTGCCCTTCCCCTGCGGGGGTGCCTCGCGCGGCGACATCCACCCCGGCGTCCCCGCCGTCGTCGAATCCCCAAGCGCAACGATACGGATCACCTGCCGAACTGGAGGGAGGAAGGCCCGCGCTCGGCCTGCATGGCCCTCGACACCTGTTCCGCCCGGCGCAGGACGCGGAGCACGTTCAGGCCGAGGATCTTCTTCACGTCGTCGTCCGTGTAGCCGCGGCGGAGCAGTTCGGCGGTGAGCGCGGGATAGGTCGAGACGTCTTCGAGGCCAACCGGGACGGCGGTGATCCCGTCGAAGTCGCTCCCCAGGCCGATGTGATCGATACCGGCGACCTTTCGGATGTGATCGATGTGGTTGGCCACGTCCGCCAGGGTCGCGCGCGGCGCAGGATTGGCCTTCGTCCAGGCGTCCAGCGCGGCGTTCCGCGCCCGCTCGTCCTGCGCGAACTGCTGCCGCAGGCGATCGCGCTCGGCCGTGCGGCGCGCGTCCCATGCGGCGACGGCCGGCGACAGGAACTCCGGCACGAAGGTCACCATGACGATGCCGCCGTTCTTCGGCAGGAGCCGGAGGATGGCATCGGGAACGTTTCGCGGAACCTCGGTCAGCGCGCGCGCCGACGAGTGAGAGAAGATGATCGGCGCCCGCGAGACGCGGAGGGCGTCCTCCATCGTCGCATCGGAGACGTGGCTGAGATCGACGAGCATGCCCAGCCAGTTCATCTCGCGCACCACTTCCTCGCCGAAGGCGGAGAGGCCACCCAGCTTCGGCTCGTCGGTCGCGGAGTCCGCCCAGGCGACGTTGCGCGAGTGCGTCAGCGTCATGTAGCGCGCGCCGAGGTGGTGGAACATCCGCAGCGCGCCAAGCGAGTGGTCGATCGAGTGGCCGCCCTCCATGCCGATGAGCGACGCGATCCGATCGGCCTTGAAGATCCGCTCGACGTCGTCGGCCGTGCGCGCCAGCTCGAACACACCCGGGTGCCTGCGCAACATCCGGTGCACGATGTCGATCTGTTCCAGCGTGGCCGTGACCGCGGCGCCGCCCGTGAGCGTCGGCTGGACGTAGACCGACCAGAACTGCCCGCCGACGCCTCCCGTTCTCAGCCGCGCGATATCGGTGTGGATCGTCGGCTGCGGCCGGGAGAGGTCGAGGCGGTCCATGTCGCCGCCTACGTTCTCGCGGACGGCCCAGGGATAGTCGTTGTGCCCGTCGATGAGCGGGACCTGCCGGTGCAGCGCCTTCGCACGCTCGAGGAGCGCACGGTCAGCGGTCTGCGCTGCGGTGGCGACGACCGCAAGGAGTAGCAGGCCGATGGTGCGGATAAGCATAGAAATGTGAAGGAGGAGGGATAGGGTAAGGGGTAGGCGGTTTACGCCTTGCCATTACCCCTTACGCCTTCTCCTACTCCTGTACAGTGACAGGTACGCCTCCCAAGGGTTCGTGGCGGCGCCTCCACCGAATCAGCTGGTCGAGGCCGGCGATGCGGCCGGTGCGGAAGGCCAAGAGCGCGATGACGGCGACGAGCTCGATGAGGTTCTTGTTGACGAACAGGTACGCGCCTTCGGCCCCGGGCACCTGCAGGCCCGTCGTCGGCGGCACGGAGAGATAGAACATCGTCAGCAGCGCGATGGCGCCCCAGCAGCCAAGCTGCGTGAACAGGCCCAGCATCAACGAGAGGCCCACCAGCAGCAGGGCGATCGGCATCAGCAGGTCGATCCATGGCGCGAGGCTCGAATCGGCCAGCCGGTGGAGCATTGGCGCGAACGGGCCGGTCGACGCCTTGAGGTACCCCTTCGCCGTCCACTCCGCGAGGCGCGCGCCGTCGCGCGTCCAGGCCGGGAGCATCAGCTTGTAGAGACCTTCGTAAAGGAAGTGCCAGCCGATTATGGTACGAACGAGGATGAGGACGATGCGCTGGAAGGTGGTGAGTCCGTACATCTATTTGTCCTTCGCGGGGCCTGTTACGGTTATGGCGGGAGGCGTCGCGTAATCATTCCACAGGCGCTCGAGCAACGCGCGGTCCGGCTGTCCCTCGTAGGTAACGAATCGATACCGCGAGACGTAGGGTTTGCCGGGCTCGATCCGCCACTCGCCCGCCACGGAGGGCGAGTAGTTGAAGAACGGGTTGTCGGGATTCAGCCGTGTCGGCTGCGGGTGCCGGAAGTTCGACGGGTGATCGAGAATCGCAATCCCGGCGGGGCGGCCGTCGATCGCCCCGCCCATGTGCGTCCACCTTGCCTTCGTCCCGTTGCCGTCCTCGCGCGTCTTCCCCTCCGAGGTGAGGAACACCGTTTTGTCGCCTTTGCCGTTCCACTGAATGTGGCCACGGACGCCGATCCCGCCGTACCGGTATTCGGGCAGCACGAGCGGCTTGTCGCCGACGAGATTCTGGGTCGAGACGAGGTCGAACATCAAATACGGTGCGTCGTGCCCGATCGCGTACACGCGCACCTCCCACCGATCCTTCAACACCATCTCCGACCGGCCGCCGGTGACGTCGGTGAAGCGCGTCGTCGCGGTGAAGCCGCCGTGGATGCGCCCGCTCCACATCGCGTCCACCGTGTCGAAGTCGACACGGCCGGTGCCGTCGCCCATGTTCCAGAAGTCGGGCTGCCGCCCGTCGTACTGCGTCCGCGTCCAGGCCCACCAGATGCCGTGGTGATGCGGGTGATCGACCGGGTAGTCGTCGGTGATCGCGCGGCCCTCGGGCGTGTACGCCGGGTGGATGTAGCCGCCGCGCTTGAAGATCGGGTTGATGTCGGGCCTCGGAAGCTCGGCCGGCTCCGCCTGGTAGGCGAGGACCGGCCGGCCGGCGACGGTCACGCGGACGACCGTGCCGTCGCGGCGGGCGATCACGTCCGGCTTCGGCGGCAGCGCGAGGCCCCGCCGGCCGATGGACATCGTGTACGCGCGCTGCTCGCCTGCCGCGAGCGAGGGCACCACGAACATGATCTCGCCGGTGGAGTCGATCTGCGCCGCGATCGTCGGACCCTTGCCGTCGTTCAGGAACACGACGTCGGCGCCCTTCAGGCCCGGAACCGTCGTCGTCACCACTGTGTTCTGCCGGTCGAACGCGCCGGCATCCACCGTGACGGTGAACGGCGGCGGCGGCTTCGGCTGCGCGAACAGGGCGACAACGGGCGCGGCGGCGACGGCGAGCAGCGTGCGACGCATACAACTGGCCTCGCGGTTGAGGTGAGGAACAACGGTAGCAGCCCGCGCGGCGGCGCGCGGCAGCCGATGCCGTCGATGGGGTTGTTTCGCATTAGTGTACGACGGTTTCGTCAAGTGCGGACGAAGCGGAGAAGTCGTCATTGTCCCCTCAGCCCGCCGTTTCCCGCAGGCGTCGCGCGCTCTCCTCCGGCGTCAGGTCGCGCTGCGGCGTGCCGAGCAGCTCAAAGCCGACCATGAACTTGCGGATGGTCGCCGAGCGCAGCAGCGGCGGGTAGCAGTGGCCGTGAAAGTGGTCGTCGTGCGGGCGGCCGTCGGTGGGCTGCTGATGGAAACCGAGCGAATAGGGGAACGGCGCCTGGAACAGGTCGTCGCAGCGGGTGGTCAGCTGCTTCAGGATGTCGGCGAGCGCGTCACGCTCCGCCTCCGACATGCCGTCCATCGCCCCGACGTGCCGGCGCGGGACGATCATCGTCTCGAAGGGCCAGACCGCCCAGAAGGGCACGACGACCAGGAAGGACTCGTTGCTGCACACGATCCGCTCGCCGCGCGCGAGCTCGACGGCGGCGTAATCGCACAGCAGGCAGGAACCGTTCTCGCGGCGGTAGGCCTCGAGCGCCTCGTGCTCACGCGCCGGCTCGTTCGGGATCGTCGCCGTTGCCCAGATCTGTCCGTGCGGGTGCGGATTGCTCGCGCCCATCGCGGCGCCGCGATTCTCGAAGATCAGCACGTAGTTGACGCCGGGCCGGGCGCCGAGTGTCCGGTACTCGTCGGTCCACACGTCCACGACTGCGCGGAGCTGGCACCGCTCGAGCCTGGGCAGCGCGAGGTCGTGGCGCGGCGAGAAACAGACGACGCGGCAAACGCCGGCTTCGGCGCGTGCGACGAGCAGCCCGCCGTCATCCGCGCGGACGTCGCCGGCCGACGGCATGAGGGCAGGAAAGTCGTTGTCGAAGACGAACGTCGACTCGTAGCGGGGATTGACCGCGCCGCCGGCGCGCGCGGACCCGGGACAGAGGTAGCAGGACGGGTCGTGCTCGGGAACCGGCTCCGCGGCGGCCGCCGGCTCCAGTGCGCCCAGCCACGGCCGCGCCGTCCGGTGCGGCGAGACGAGCACCCACTCACGACGGAGAGGGTTCCATCGGAGGTGGGGGGAGCTGACGGTGATCAGCGACATGGAAGATGGAAAACGGAAGATGGAAAAGTGCACACCGTCGTGTGTGCAGAGCTGCGAGTAACGCCGGGGTTCACATCCCTGCGCTCTTTGCCGTTCTCCATATTCCATCTTCCGTCGTCGTCAGAGAGTCGTCAGCGGGCCGATGACTCTCTGACGACGAGTTGCGGCGGGATGATCACGCGGCGCATGCGCGCCGGAGGGTCCGGGCCGATGCGATCGAGGATCAGCTCCGCGGCGCGGCGGCCCTGCTCCTCGCGCGACCAACTGACCGTCGTGAGCGGCACCCGCAGCAGGTCGCCGTGCGCGATGTCGCCGGCGCCGACCACGGCGATGTCGTCCGGCACGCGCAGCCCGGCCTCCCATATCGCCTTCATCGCGCCGATCGCGGCCGGGTCGTTGGCGGCGAACACGGCATCGACGCGCGGCTCCAGGGCGAGCAGTTTCTTCATCGCGCGGTAGCCGTCGGCGTCCTTGAACCCTCCTCTCACGATCCACTCGGGCTTCCCTTTCACGCCTGCCTCGCGCAGCGCGGCCGCGTAGCCGTCGGCCCGGCGCTTCGCGTGGACGATCGGCGGGCCGGCGATATGTGTGACCGCCCGCCGTCCGTTCGACAGCAGGTGCGTGGTGGCGAGCCTGCCGACCTGGTGGTCATCGGTCAGGACGCGGTCGCAGCGCACCCGCGGATGATCGTCGCGATCGATCATCACGATCCCGATGCCGAGCGCCGACAGGCGCTGCAGCAGGTCCGTGTTCTTCTCGGCGTTGGCCGACGCGAGGACGATCGCGTCCACCTGCCGCTGGCGCAGCATCTCGAGCTCGGCGCGCTCCTTGCCGGCGTCCTCGTTGGACGAGCAGAGCAGCAGGCCGTAGCCGCGCGCGCTCGCCACCTTCTCCAGGCCGGCGATGATCTCGACGAAGAAGGAGTGCATCAGGTCGGGGATGACGATGCCGATCGTCCTGGTGCTGCGCAGGGTGAGGCTGCGCGCGACCGCATTGGGCTGGTAGCCGAGTTCGGCGACCTTGGCGAGGACGCGGGCGCGGGTCGCCTCGCTGATGTCGGCGTGGTTGTTCAGCACCTTGGAGACGGTGGTGATCGAGACGCCGAGCTGCCCGGCGATCCGCTTCATCGTGGGGGTGGCGCGCATCCGCTTCCTTTGACTTCCCTTTGACTTCCTTTAACGCTAAAGTAGCTTGACTTTACCGGTAAAGCATAGTATCACGACGGCATCCGGCCCGGCGCCGCGCCGATCCGGCACAAACAGGATACCCGAACCGTCGTGACCCGCAGGTGGTCGCGGATTCCCGCCAGGAGGCTGCTCATGTCGTCCCGCGTGTCTGTCGGCAGCCGCGTCCGGCTCGCCCTCCTTACCCTTCTCGTCGCCCTGCCCGCCGCTGCGCCGCTCTGGGCGCAGACGTCGATGGGCGGGGTCAACGGCACCGTGACCGACGCCCAGGGCGGCGTCCTCCCCGGCGCCACCGTCACCCTGACCAGCGAGGCCACCGGCATCCAGACGGTCCGCCAGACGAACGACAGCGGCTATTTCGTCTTCGTGAACGTCAGGCCGGGATCCTACTCGCTCACCGTCGAACTCCAGGGTCTGCGGACCGCGAGGGTCGCCCCGTTCACCGTCGGCGTGAACGAGACCGTCAGCCGGAATGTCACCCTCGAGCTCGGAGCGCTCAGCGAAGTGGTCGAAGTCAGCGGTCGGTCCGAGGTGCTGCAGACTACCTCCGCCGCGCTCGGCCAGGTGGTCGAGGAGAAAGTCATCAAGGAGCTGCCGCTGCAGGGGAGGAACTTCACTTCGCTGATGCTCCTCACGCCCGGGGTGAACCCCGTCTCCACTGCGCAGGGACCGCAGGCCGAGACCGCGGTGAACAGCTTCGAGGGCAACTCCGGGATCCCGGGCGGACAGGTCGTGAACGCCTCGATCCAGGGCCAGCAGAACCGCTCGAAGATCTACTACGTCGACGGCGTCATCAACACCAGCGTGCGCTCCGGCACCTATGTCGCGCTGCCCGACATCGACTCGCTGCAGGAATTCAAGGTGGAGTCGCACAGCGACAAGGCGGAGTTCGGCGGCGTCACCGGCGGCGTGATCAACATGATCTCCAAGTCGGGCACGAACCGGTTCAGCGGCGCCGCGTTCGAGTTCTTCCGCGACCACCGCCTCGCCGCGCGCAACCCGTTCCGGGATTTCGACCGGGACGACCACCCGTTTTACCGCCAGAACCAGTACGGCCTCAGCCTGGGCGGGCCGATCGTCCAGAACCGCGCGTTCTTCTTCGGCTCCTATGACGGCTGGAACTTCCGCGACCAGGCGCAGATCACGCACACCGTCCCGGCCGCGGGCGAGCTGGACGGCGACTTCTCCCAGACCTTCCACCGGCGGATCATCTACAACCCGTACACCACGCGTGTGGAGAACGGCCGCACGGTGCGCGATCCCTTCCCGGGCAACATCATCCCGAGGGAGCTGATCTCGCCGACGATGCAGGCGTTCCTCAAGGCGTACATGGTCAAGCCGAATCAGCCGGGCAACGTCGCGAACAACTACCGGGCGGCGCGCGAGCAGGAAAACACCTCGAACTCGTTCCAGGCGAGGATCGACTATCACTTCTCCCCGAGCGACAATATCTTCTTCCGCTGGACCGAGCGGCAGAACAGCGCCACGATTCCGAGGGGCGATCTGGGCTACATCGAACCCGATTCGAGCAACCGCAACGTCGGCGGCGGCTGGTTCCACTCGTTCTCGACGAACATGATTGTCGAGGTGCGCGGCGGCGTCGCGACGCAGCCCACCGAGGACGCTCCGATGCAGCATCCGCTGGGGTTCGAGCCGCAGCGGGCGCTGAGCCTCCCCGAGGTCGAGCGCTTCCAGGGCTACATCGCCAGCAACCTCAGTGGACCGTGGAACGTCCCGACGCTCGGCGTGCAGGGGCCGCGGCCGCGCGGCAACCCGAACTGGAACATCGCCGCAGACCTGACGTGGCTGCGCGGCACGCACAACCTGAAGTTCGGGTTCCAGCGTCTGCAGATCAACCGCCTCCAGAAGAACCAGTTCGGCGAGCTGCTCTTCAGCGCCGAGCAGACGCGCAACCCCCAGGCCACAGCGAACACGGGCGACCCCATCGCGTCGGCGCTGCTCGGCCTGCCGGGCCAGATCCGCGGCTACGTGCCGGACCTCGGCTACATCGACTTCCGCACCGCCACGCTCTCCGGCTACTTCCAGGACCAGTGGGCGCTGCGGCGGAACATCACGCTCAACTACGGGCTGCGCTACGACTACGTGACGCCGGTGGTCGGCAACCACATGCTGCAGAGCGGGCCCGATCTGAAGACCGGCGAGTGGCTCCTCGCGCTCGAATCGATGCCTGGACCCTGCACGGCCGGGGAGCCGCCGCCGTGCCTGCCGTCGCCGATCGAACAGATCCCGTTCAACCAGTTCATCCGCGTCACCGGCGAGCGCGACTCGATCATCAAGCCGATCAAGGACAACTGGGGCCCGCGCGTGGGTCTCGCGTGGGAGCTCGACCCGAAGACGATCGTGCGGAGTGGCTACGGGCTGGTGTGGGACTCGATGATTTCCCGCAGCCAGTACGGCCAGCACCAGTTCGAGACCTGGGGATGGCCGCAGTTCTCGGGCATCGACACCGGCTCGATCAACCGTGAAGGCGGTGCGATCACGAAGGTGGACGACGTTGACAGCCTGCCGTTCGCGCAGCCCCGCCCCGCCCCCTGGAACAGCACGGGGTTCTTCAACGATCCCGATCGCAAGAACGCCTACTCGCACCAGTGGAACGTCCAGGTGCAGCGCCAGCTCACGCAGAACCTGATGGCGGCAGTCGGCTACGTCGGGAGCTACAACGGGCGGATGGAGTACGCGGGCCGGGCCCAGGCGCCGCCCGTCGCGGCGGTCGACCCGGCGACCGGTCGGCGGCTGACGGCCGCCGAGCGCAACGCGCTCCGCCCCTGGCCGCACATCGATGGCACGTTCACCTACTCGGACTCGATCGGCATGTCCAGGTACCACGCGCTGCAGGCAATCGTCCAGCAGCGCTTCTCGGATGGGCTGTCGAGCATCTTCTCGTACACCTGGTCGCGCACGATCGATACGAGCAGCGGCTGGTTCAACGCCGAAGGGGGCATCGGCGGCGGGGCGACGGTCCAGAACTACCACGACATCGACCGCAGCCGGGGCATCTCCAGCTACGACATCCCGCACGTCGTCACCTGGGCGACGGTGTGGGAGCTGCCGTTCGGCCGCAGCAAGCGCTGGCTGCAGACTGGACCGGCGTCGTGGGTGCTGGGCGACTGGCAATTGAACTGGATGCTGCTCGCGCGGTCCGGGCAGCCGTTCACGCCGACGGTGGGCGGCGATCCCGCCAATCTCGGACACACGGGGTACGCGAGGCCGAACCTCGTGGGCAATCCCGAGGTGTCGAACCCGACGGTCGATCGCTGGTTCGACGCGTCGGCGTTCGCGATCCCGGTCAACGAATTCGGCAGCGCCGGGCGCAACATTCTGCGCGCACCGGGATACTGGACGGTCGATCTCGGGGTGATGCGCAACGTCCGGATCGGATCGGGCAAGGTCCTCCAGCTCCGGATCGAGTCGTTCAACGTGTTCAATCACATCAATCTCGGCAACCCGGCGATCGCGATTGACAACCCCGCCACGGTTGGCACAATTACCTCCATGTCGGGCCGCCCGCGGCAGGTGCAGTTCGGGTTCCGCTTCACCTACTGATGGCGATCCGGCGCAGCCAGGAACGCCGGCCATCCAGGGCCGGCGTTTCTTTTTCTCAGAGGTCGGACATGACGCGCAGACGCCGAACGTTCGTGATCGCCGCTTCTCTACTCGCCGCCGGTCTCGGCGCCCTGCCGCGCGCGCAGGTCCCGGCGGCCCCCGCGCCCGACCCGATGAAGGAGAAGCGCCTCGAGTGGTTCCGCGAGGCGAAGTACGGGCTGTTCATCCACTGGGGCCTGTACGCCATCCCCGCTGGCGAGTGGCAGGGCAAACGCATCCCCGGCATCGGCGAGTGGATCATGAACCGGGCGAAGATCCCGGTGAAGGATTACGAGCAGCTGGCGAAGCAGTTCAACCCGGTCAAGTTCAACGCCGACGAGTGGGTGCAGCTCGCGAAGGACGCGGGCATGAAGTACATCGTGATCACCTCCAAGCACCACGACGGCTTCGCGCTGTACGACTCGAAGGTGAGCACGTGGGACATCGTCGACGCGACGCCGTTCAAGCGCGACGTCCTGAAGGAGCTGTCGGCGGCGTGCGCGAAGCAGGGGATACGGCTCGGGTTCTACTACTCGCAGTCGCAGGACTGGCACGAGCCGGGCGGCGCCGGCAACAACTGGGACTTCCCGCCGAACGCCGAGAAGGACAAGTCGGGCGCGTTCGACAAGTACCTGCGCGAGAAGGCGGAGCCGCAGGTGCGCGAGCTGCTGACCGGCTACGGCCCGGTGGCGCTGATCTGGTTCGACACGCCGCAGATGATGGCCACCGGCGACCGCGCCCGCCGGTTCACGCAGCTCGTCCGCGAGCTGCAGCCCATGACGCTCATCGACGGGCGCCTCGGCGAGGCGGGCGACTACATCACCACCGGCGACAACGTGATTCCTGCCGAGATCCAGAAGGAGGCCTGGGAAGTCCCGGCAACCATCAACCACACCTGGGGATACAGGAAGGACGACCACGACTGGAAGTCGCCGGGCCAGATCACCTTCAAACTCGTTGACATTGTCAGCAAGGGCGGCAACTATCTGCTGAACGTCGGTCCCATGGCCGACGGTCTCATTCCACAGGCAAGTCAGGACAACCTGCGGGCAGTGGGCCGCTGGCTGAAGGTCAACGGCGAGGCTGTCTACGGCGCCCGGCCCTCGCCATGGGGCGAGGAGCTCGGGGAGCACAGCGCTCGCGGCGCGAAAGACGTGCGCAACCAGCCGCTGTTCCTCCAGCAGACGGAATGGCGCGTCACGGAGAAGCCGGGGAAGCTGTACTTCATCTTCTTCAACGAGCCGCGGGCGCCGTTCGCGCTTCCGCGGATGAAGAACACGGTCAGGCGCGCCTACCGTCTCGACGGCGGCGTCCCGATCGAGCTGAAGACCGACGGCGGCGTCACGACCTTCACGCTCGATCGGCCCATCTGGGATCCGATGGCGACGGTCGTGGTCGTCGAGTACGAGGGAACGCGCGTGGAGCGATAGAGGCATTCATTCAGGGGGGACAGCATGAGCGGAGGAATCGTGCGCAGGATGGCATTCTGCGCACTGGCAGTGCTCGTGGCGGCGCCCGCCGCCGCGCAGACGGTCACGGGTGAGATCCGCGGCACCGTCCGGGACAGTTCCGGCGGCGTGCTGCCGGGCGTGAACGTCACGGTGACCGCGCTCAACACGGGACTCAAGCGCACGGACGTGACCGGTCCGGAAGGCATCTACGTCTTTCCGAACCTGCCCATCGGCAAGTACACCGTCGTCGCGGAGCTCGAGGGCTTCAGCCGGGCCGAGAAGACCGGCTTCGACCTGGCGGCCGACGGCCGCATCACCGCGGACCTGACGATGGCGGTCGGCGCGCTGACCGAAACCGTCACCGTCGAGGGCGCGCGCGGCGACGTGGTCAACAAGACGTCCGGCGAACTCGCGCGCGTCGTCGACGGCGAGACCGTCCGCTCGCTGGCGCTCTCCGGTCGCAACTACCTGGAGCTGACCACGCTGGTGCCCGGCGCGATCACCACCGACGACGACCAGATGGCGGTGACCACCGGCCTGGGCACGGGCGGGACGTTCATCAACGGCAACCGCGGCAACAGCAACAACCTGACGGTGGACGGCGGGTTCAACCTCGACTCGGGGTCGAACGCGAGCATGATCAACAACGTCGGCATCGACTTCATCGAGCAGGTCGCGATCCAGACGTCGAACTTCGCCGCCGACAAGGGACGCAATTCGGGCGCGTCGGTGAACGTCGTCACCCGCAGCGGCACGAACCGGTTCAGCGGCAGCGTGTTCGAGACCTTCCGCGACGAGTCGCTGCACTCGCCCAACTTCTTCGCGCCGAAGGACGAGCAGGGCAAGGCGATCAAGGCGAAGGAGGACTTCAACGATTACGGCGGCGGCATCGGCGGGCCGATCGTGCGCAACAAGCTGTTCTTCTTTACCGGCGTGGAATTCAAATCGCTCGATCGTCAGGAGTCGCCGACGCGCCGCACGCTGCCGACCAGCGCCGAGCTGCGCGGCGACTTCTCGGCGCGCATCAACGGTGCCGACGGCGTCGCCGGGACCGCCGACGACAACGGGGTTGCCGACCGGCTCGTCCACCCCATCACGCGGGAGCCGTTCCCCGGCAACGTGATCCCGGAGAGCCTGTTCACGACCGATGGTCGGGCGATTGCCAGGGTGTTCGAGCGGATGATCGGGATGGCGACCGTGTACTCTGACGCGCCCACGGCCAACAATGCGACCTACCAGCTCGACTTCCCGTTCGACTGGCGGCAGGACCTGGTTCGCATCGATTACCGGCCGAACGCGAGCCATTCGTACTATCTGCGCTACCTGCACGACATGTACGATCTGATCCAGCCGCGCGGCACGTTCATCGATGCGCCGCTGCCGACGATTCCAACCAACCGCGTCCGTCCGGGCTACGGCATTCAGCTGGCGCACACCTGGATCGTCAGCCACAACCTGTTCAACGACTTCAAGATCACGACGTCCTGGAACAGCCAGCGCATCCCGCCCGTCGGCGACGTGTGGAAGCGGGACACCTACGGCTTCCAGTTCCCGCAGGTGTTTACCAAGGGCCAGTACGACGAGGGCATCCCGAACGTGGCGTTCACCGGTACTGGCACGCCGGAGGATCTGGAGGGGCCGTCCGAATCGCTGCTGTCACCGACCACCGACATCACGTTCACGGACAACCTGACGTGGATCAAGCACACCCATACGCTGCGCTCGGGCGTCGTCATCACCCGCAACCGCAAGGACCAGAACGGCCGGTTCCTGCACACGGGCCTTGTGAGCTTCAACGCGTCGGGGAATCCGAATTCGACCGGATACGCATTCGCCGACGCGCTGCTCGGCTACTTCCGGTCGTACTCCGAGGGGGGTGACGATCCGCTCGGCTTCTTCCGCTTCACACAGTACGCGGGCTATGTGTCGGATACCTGGCGGGCCCGGCCGAACCTGAGCCTCGAGATGGGGCTGCGCTACGAGTACTCCATGCCCATCTACACGCAGGGCAACAACATCTCGAACTTCGATCCGGCCTTGTACAACCCGGATCTCGCGATGGTGCTGAACCGGAACGGCAGCGTTGCGTCCGTGGGCGTCAATCGCTACACCGGGATGGTCAGCGGCGGCGACGGCGTGCCCGAGGATCAGCAGGAGCGCGTCACCATCGATCCCGAGGCGCAGGCGCTGATTCCCACCGGCGCGCCGCGCGGCCTGTACGAGACCTACCACCTGATCATGCCGCGGTTCAGCGCGGCGTACACCTACAACGAACGCTGGGTCGTGCGCGGCGGGATCGGCCTCTTCTACGACAAGCCGGAAGGCAACGTGATCTTCTCGCAGCTGAACGTGCCGCCGTTCGTGCCCAGCATCTCGGTAGAGAACGGCAACCTCGCCAACCCGCTCGCCGGGCAGTCGTCGGCAGCCGCGGTGCTCGGCGGGATCAACGCCATCGCCCCCGACCTGGAGACGCCGCGGCAGCTGCAGTACAGCATCGGGGTCCAGCGCGAGCTGCCCTGGGGCCACTTCGCCGAGATCACCTACGTCGGCAACAAGGGCCGCGACCTGCTGTGGCAGCCGCAGATCAACAACCCCTCGTTCGAGGACGAGGTGAACAACCAGAAGCTGCCCAGCGCACTGCGGGCGAACACCAACTACCTGCGTCCGTACCAGGGGTACTCCTCGATCCGCCAGCGGCGCAGCGACGCGTTCTCCGACCACAACAGCGTGCAGTTCTACGTGAACAAGCGCCGCGGCGACATCCGCTACGCGGTCAGCTACACGCTGGGGAAGACGACGGGGCTCGGCAGCGGCAACGGCGACAATCCGCTCGAGAACGAGGGATGGCGGCCGACGGACAATTTCGACGTGTCGTACTTCGTCGGGCCGACGTCGTTCGACCGGCGCCACGCACTGGTCATCACGCCGACCTACACGCCGGCGTTCATGCGCAACCGCCGGGACCTGCTCGGCTACATCCTCGGCGGCTGGGAGATCAGCGGGAAGATCCGCTGGCAGTCAGGCCAGTACCTGACGCCGGTGGACGGCGGCACGCTCATCGGCACCCGGCGCGCCGACTACACGGGTGCCCCGATCAGCATCGACGACCGCAACGAGGAGCGCTGGTTCAACACCGACGCGTTCGCGCGCCCGCCGGAGGACCGGCGCGGCAACGCCACGGTGGGCATGATCGAAGGACCGCACTGGAAGCAGGCCGACGTCTCGCTGCGCAAGCTCTTCCGCATTTCGGACCTGAAGAGCATCGAGCTGCGCGCCGACGTGTTCAACGTGTTCGACACGGTGAACTTCAACAACCCGAACGTCGACTTCGACGATGACGCCTATGGGACGATCTCGGGCGCCCGCATCCCGAGGCAGTCGCAGTTCAGCGTGAGGTTCACTTTCTAATTGCGAATGACGGGCGGGGTCCTGGGGGATCCCGCTCGTTCTGCGTACCCGTCGATTGCGGATCGTCGATTGCGGATCGTCGATTGACGGATTGGCGATTGTCGATTGCCGATTGCCGGATGTGATGGGTCGAATGCGGAATGCCGACTGGCGGTTGTCGATTGGCGGTATGGCGATCGCTACCGCGCCCCCCGCTTTCGGCGCGCGGCCCGTTCCGCTTCCGCTTGGCGCTCTGCTTGTTCCAGACGGTGTTGTGCGGTCTTGTGCGAGGCCACGAGAATGTCAGCTCGTTGGCTTCCGTGATGAGGGCGACGGCTTCGTGCCCGTCAGCCAGGCCCGCGTCGCGAAGCGCCTCCAGCCACCGTTTGGCTTCGTCCGCCTCCTCTGACGCGATACCAACCCTGTCGATGAACTGCCGCCGCGTCCGGGCCTTGCAGGCCGCGCCGTAGTTGCTGTCCACGCTCCCGGCGGCGTCGAGGAGCTGGCTGCTGATGCTGGCGGCTGAAGCATCCCGGGTGAGCGTTCGGGAAAAGCGAACGACACGGACGAAGAACTCATGCGTTCGGTGCCTCAGTGCCTCGGCCCTCGGGTTCATGCCCGAGAGCGACGCACACGCATCGCCAGTGAATTCTCCCCGCAATCTGGCGCCCGCCGCTGCGTTCGTCGCAGGAGTTGCTATCGCGTTGGACGGGGTTCGTAGCAGGAACTGCGGACCGTCGCCTGTCCCGACCAGCTCGTGGACGCCCCGACCGTCCGCCGATTCGCCAATCGCCAATCGCCAATCGTCAATCCGTCGATCGCCAATCGGCAATCGTCAATCCGTCAATCCGCAATCGACGATCCGCAATCCGCAATCGACCTCAGCTCGCCTCCAGTTTCGCTCCCGAGTACCGCCCGAACACCAGCGGCCGTTCCGGCGCGGACTCCTCGACGAGGACGACCAGCGTGTCGGCATGCGATGCGCAGTACCGCTCCGCCAGCACCGGGCCCTCGATGAGCAGTGCGGTCGAGAGCGCGTCGGCGACGGTCGCCTCGCGGGTGACGACGCTGACCCCGAGGACGCCGGCCGCCGGCCAGCCGGTACGCGGGTCGAGGACGTGTCCGTAGCGCTTTCCCTCGATCTCGAAGTACTGCTCCCCGGCGCCGCTGCTGCCCACCGCGCCGTCGCGCAGCAGCACGCGCGCCACCCGCGCGCGCGCCCGCCGCGGGCGCAGGTCGATCGGCCAGCCCTCGTCCCGTCCGCCGATCGCCGCAACGCTGCTCGAGCCGGCCGAGAGCAGCGCGCGGCGCACGCCGGCGGCGCGGAGCAGCGCCGCCATGCGGTCGATCGCGTAGCCCTTGCCGATGCTGCCGAAGTTCACCTCGACACCCGGATGGTCGAAGCGGACCGTCTCGCGGTCGATGTCGAGCGTCACCAGGCGCATCCCGACGCACGCCCGCGCCTGCGCAAGCGCGTCGGCGTCCGGCAACCGCCCCTCGCGGCGCAGGAACCCCCAGCAGCGGCTCAGCGGGCCGGACGTGACGTCGAACGCGCCGCCGGTCGCCTCGTAAAGCCGCTCGCTGGCCTGCAGCAGCTCGAACAGCTCGGGGCTGACGCGGACGTCCTCGTGGCCGGCGGCGCGATTGAGGTGCACGACCTCGCTCGTCTCGCGGAAGACCGTGAGCATCGCCTCCAGCCGGTCCACCTCGTCGAGCGCGCGCCGCGCCGCCGCGACGTCCTGCGCGTCATCGGACTCGAGCATCACCTCGAAGCGGCAGGCCATCGCGACGCGATGGACGCGCACCCACTGGTCGGCGTCGGTCTGGCGCCCGAAGTCGAAGGAGAGGAAGTTGCGGCGTGAGAACATGCGCGTGCTGCTAAACGACCAGGTCAACGCCCAACTGCCAGCTCCCAGGCACCAGAAATTCCCACTCCCCGGGGTTGGCCTGAACGTTGTTGATTCGAGTCGGGAGTTCGATTCCCAGGGGACGATGGCCGTTGGTCGTTGGGAATTGTCCTGCGCGCCCTCAGTCCTTGGGTTCCCTTTTCCACACGTTACCATCAGGATAGCCGTAGGTTCGCCGTGAGGACTCCCGAATGGTGCTGCTGTAGCCGGGACGGGTCGGCGCGAGATAGCGGCCTCGGCGGATCACGCACGGGTCCTCGAAGTGCTCGTGCAGGTGGTCCACGTACTCGGTCACGCGATCGTCCATCCGGCCGGACACGGCGACGAAGTCGAACATCGACAAGTGCTGCACCAGCTCGCACAGCCCGACGCCGCCGGCGTGCGGGCACAGCGCGACGCCGAATTTCGCCGCCATCAGGATCACCGCGAGGTTCTCGTTGACCCCGCCCAGGCGGCAGCTGTCGATCTGGCAGAAATCGATCGCCCCGGCCTGCAGCAGCTGCTTGAACATGATGCGGTTCTGGCAATGCTCTCCGGTCGCCACCCCGATCCCGAGCGGCCGCACCGCCTTCGCGATCGCCGCGTGCCCGAGCACGTCGTCCGGGCTCGTCGGCTCTTCGATCCACCAGAGGTTGAAGGGGGCAAGCTCCCGGACCCTGTCGATCGCTTCGCCGACGTCCCACCGCTGGTTGGCATCCGCCATCAGCTTCAGCCCAGGGCCGATCTCCTCGCGCACCAGCGCCATCCGGCGGGCATCCTCTTCAGGCGTTCCGCCCACCTTCACCTTGAAGTGCCGCCATCCGACATCGCGCGACTCGCGGCAGAGCAGGCGGACCTGCTCGTCGGCATAGCCCATCCACCCGACCGAGGTCGTGTAGGCGGGATAGCCATCCCGCAGCAGCTCCGCTTCCCGCGCCGCCTTGCCCACCGCCTGCCGGTCGAGGATCTCGATCGCTTCGTCCGGTGTGAGCGCGTCGGTGATGTAGCGGAAGTCGATGCACGAGACCAGCTGCCGCGGCGTCATGTCGGCGAGCAGCTTCCACAGCGGCTTGCCCGCCGCCTTGGCGTGGAGATCCCAGACGGCGTTGACCACCGCCGCCATCGACAGGTGGATGACCCCTTTCTCCGGCCCGAGCCATCGCAGCTGCGTGTCGCACGCGAGCGACCGCCAGAACCCCGCGAAGTCCGACGCGATCTCGTCGAGGCGGCGGCCGATGACGAGAGGGGCAAACGCGCGGATCGCCGCGACGCAGACCTCGGTACCGCGGCCGATGGTGAACGTGAAGCCGTGCCCTTCCAGGCCGCTGTCCGTCTTCAGCACGGCGTACGCCGCGGAGTAATCGGGATCGACGTGCATCGAATCCGATCCCGCCATGGTTCGAGATGTCGGAAAGCGGATATCGTATGCATCGAGAGCGCGAATGGTGAGTGGCATGTTTGTGCCTCGGACAGGAGCTCGAGGAGCTGGGAGCTAGGAGTTGAAAGCTGAAGCAGGGCCCCTGCACCCTTGCCCCCCTCGCTCCCCGCTCCTAACTCCTGGCTCCTGTTCTCGATCGCAGTCTGTCCAGCGCCACGGCGCCGACGATGATCGCGCCGGTGATGATCTGCTGGACCCAGTTGGGCAGCCCTTTCTGCGAGCAGCCGATGCTGATGATCGTCATGATCGCGGCACCCATCAGCGTGCCGGCCGCCGTCCCGCGGCCGCCCAGCAGGCTGCCGCCGCCGATGATGACCGCCGCGATGATGTCGAGCTCCAGGCCGATCGCGACGGTCGGGTCGCCCACCGACAGCTTCGAGAACTGCAGCAGCCCGGCCAGCCCACCGAACGCGCCGGCGAGCGTGTAGACGGCGACCTGCCGGCGCTCGACCGGCACGCCGCACAGCCGCGCCATCCGCTCGTTCGATCCGATCGCGAAGATGTGCCGGCCGAAGCGCGTGTAGCCGAGCACGGCGGCGACGAGCAGCGCGAGCGCGATCAGCAGCCAGATGCCTCCCGGCACCAGGAACGATCCGCTCCCGGTGCGCAGCAGGTCGTTCAGCCACGTCGCCGGCGCCTCGAGGCGCCGTTCGTCGGCCAGACCCTTCGCCGCGCCGCGCACCACCAGCATCGTCCCCAGCGTGACGATGAACGGCACGACCCGCAGCGAGGTGATGAGGATGCCGTTGGCCAGGCCGCACAGCGCGGCGGCGGCGATGCCTCCGAGCGCAGCGCCGGCCGGCGAGACCTCCTGGCGGAGCAGCACCGCGATCGCGACGGTCGTGAGCGCGATGATCGACCCGGCCGACAGGTCGATGCCGCCCGCCACGATCACCATCGTCATGCCCAGCGAGGCCATGCCGACGATGGCGGTCTGCCGCGCCATCAGCTCGAGGTTCGCGGGCGCGAAGAACTGCGGTCCGACCAGGACGCCGAAGATGAGCCCGACGAGCAGCAGGCCGGCCAGCGTCCCCGCCCGGTCGAGGAGCGAGCGCGCGGTCATGCGGCGCCGTCCGTCCCGGTGGCGCCCGCCGCGCCCCCCATCGACGCGATGATCAGGTCGTGCTCGGTGAGGCCGCCGGTCGGCCGCGCCGGGCCGAGGCGCCCGCGCGACATGACGGCAACGCGATCGCAGAGCCCGAGCAGCTCGGGCAGATAGCTGCTCACCATCAGGATCGCGGGCCGCTTCGACTCGCGTCGCTCGCTCGGGGCAGGGGACGCGACGAGCGCATCGATGAGCGCGTAGATCTGTGCCTTGCTGCCGACGTCGATCCCGCGCGTCGGCTCATCCAGAATGAGCACGTCCACGCCGTGGTGGAGCAGGCGTGCCAGGGCGAGCTTCTGCTGGTTGCCGCCCGACAGCTCGCCGGCCGGCTGCGCCGGCCCGGCACAGCGGATGTCCAGACGATCGATCCAGTGCCGCGTCGCCGCCCGCTGGCGCAGCGGCGAGATGAGCCCGGAGCGCTCGAACGGGGCGAGGCGAGTGAGCGTGACGTTGTCGGCGACGCTCATGCCGAGTGCGAGTCCCTCCCCCTTGCGGTCCTCGCTCAGGTAGCCTGCGCCCTGCGCCCAGCGATCCCGCGGCGAGCCGCTGCCGGAGTACGTGCCGATGCGGATCCGGCCGCTGCGCACCGCCTCGAGGCCGAAGATCGCGCGCAACAGGCGCGTCCGTCCGGCGCCGACGAGCCCAGCGATCCCGAACACCTCCCCGCGGTGCAGCGTGAAGCTCGCCGAACCGGGCTGGAGATCCTGGACGTCGAGGATCGGCTCGCCCGGCTGACGACCCGAACGGGGAAAGAGCTCGTCGACGCGCCGGCCCACCATCATCGCCACGATCGCGTCGGCAGGCGCATCGATCGGGGCTTCGCCCGCATTCCGGCCGTCGCGCAGGACGACGACGCGATCGGCGACTTCCCGGACCTCCTCGAGGAAGTGCGAGATGTAGACGACGGCGTGACCCTGGGCCTTGAGACGACGAACCAGCGCGAACAGCCGCCGGACGTCGTCGCGTCCCAGGCTGCTCGTCGGTTCGTCGAGGACCAGCACGCGGCAGCCGACCGCGAGCGCTCGCGCGATCTCGACCAGTTGCTGTGCGGCGACGGAGAGCGACCCGACCTTCGTGCCCGGGTCGATGTCGTCGTGCCCGAGTTCGGCGAGTGCGGCGGCGGCCCGCCTGCGCATTTCCCCCCAATCGAGCACCGCGCCGCGCAGCGGCTCCGCACCGAGCAGGATGTTCTCCATCACCGAGAGATCCGGCGCGAGCGAGAGCTCCTGGTAAATCATCGCGACGCCGGCGCGCCGCGCCTCGAGCGGGCCGCGCGGTGCATACCGGCGGCCGTCGACGGTCATCGATCCGGCGTCCGGCGCAAGCGCCCCGGCGAGAATCGCCATGAGCGTGCTCTTGCCCGCACCGTTCTGTCCGACGAGCGCGCAGATCTCGCCGGCGCGGACCGACAGATCGACGCCGTCGAGCGCCACGGTGGCGCCGAACGCCTTGCGGATGCCGCGCATCTCGAAGCGCCCGGCGTCGGCCGGCTCAGGGCGGGTGGCGATCACTTGAGCCATTTCGCAAGGTCGGGCGAGAGCAGCTCCTTCATCGCAGGATCGTCCATGTTCTTCGGCGTCGCCAGGTGCACCCCCGTGTCGATCGACCGCTCGACCCGCTCGCCTCTCAGGTGCGCTGCCAGGGTCTTGACGCCGAGGTAGCCCATGCGGACCGGATCCTGGATGATCAGCCCGTCCAGCGCACCGCTGCGCAGCCCGTTCACCAGGTTCTGCGACGCGTCGAAGCCGACGAAACGGACCTTGCCCGCCCAGCCGTTGTCCTGGAGCACGCGCAGCATCGCGAACGTGCTCGACTCGTTCGGCGTGAACAGGCCGTCGATGCCGAGCGAGCCGTCCGGCTTCTTGTAGTTGCTCAGGACCGCTTCCGCCCGCTTGTAGTAGCCCTCGACGTCGGCGCCGCCGTACTGGTTCGAGCTGACGACCTCGACGCCGGGGTGCTTCGCGATGGCGTCGAGGAACCCCTGCTCGCGCTTGTTGGTGCTGTCGTGACCCTCGGCATAGCGCAGCAGGATCACTTTCCCCTTGTCCTGCAGCACCTCCGCGAGCCGGTCGCCAGCCATGCGGCCGCCCTTCATGTTGTCGGTGGCCACGAAGCTGACGTAGTCGTCGCCCTTCAACCCCGAGTCGATGATGACGACCGCGATCTTGCGGCGCATCGCTTCCGAGACGGGTCCGACGAGCGCGGAGTCGTCGAGCGGCGCGAGCACGATGCCCGAGACGCCTCGGCTGATGAAGCCCTCCACCTCGGAGACCTGCGAGTCGCGGTCGTCCTCGCGCAGCGGCCCGCGCCAGATGATCTGCACGCCGAGCTCGTCGGCGGCCTTCCTGGCGCCGGCGTGGATGCTCTGCCAGAAGACGTGCGACGTGCCCTTCGGGATGACGGCGATCGTGGTGCCCGTGTATCGCCCCGTGCCGATCGAACACGAGTCGCAGCCGATTGCCGAAGCGGCCACGAGGAAGGACACGGCCGCCCATGCAGTGCGAGTCATACCAGGGTGTCCTCCGGTCTGAGATTCCAGAAACGCATCGCCGTCCCGCCCAGGACCGCCGCGCGCTCGTCCGCGCTCCACGACGCGATCGCGTCGGTGACCACGGCCATCGCGCGTTCGTACGGGGCGGCGACCGTGCACACCGGCCAGTCGGATCCGATCATCAGGCGGGTGGCGGCGAAGCAATCGGCGGCGACCTCGATGTAGGGGCGGATCTGCTCGGGCGTCCAGGTCCGCCAGTCCGCTTCCGTCACCATGCCCGAGAGCTTGCAGCAGACGTGAGGAAAGCGCGACAGCCGCCGCAGCCCTTCTCGCCACTCGGCGATCGCCTGGCGGCGGATGTCCGGCTTGGCGATGTGATCGAGCACGAACCGCTGGTTCGGGAAGCGCGACACCAGCGCCGCGGCCGCCTCGAGCTGGCGCGGGTAGATCAGGATGTCGTAGGCAAGGTTGAACCGTTCGAGCACGCCGATGCCGCGCTGGAAGTCGGGATGAAGGAGGAAGTCGTCGGGCTCGGACTGCACGATGTGGCGGATGCCCACCAGCTTCCGGCGACCGGCGAACTTCTCGAGGTCGCGCTCGACAGCCGGCGATCGGAGATCCACCCAGCCGACGACGCCGGCGATGAACGGGTTTTCGAGCGCCAGCTCCAGGAGCCAGCGGGTCTCCTCCGGAGTCTGACGGGCCTGCACTGCTACGCACCCGTCGAAGCCGGCAGCCTCCAGCAGCGGCTTCAGGTCCGGCGGCAGGAAATCTCGGCGCAGCATCGCCATGGAGTCGTCGATCCAGCCGTACTCCGACGCGTCGTAGACCCAGAAGTGCTGGTGGGCGTCGACCTTCATGAGGGCTTCGGCTCACGCCAAGGACGGCAGGCCCGCAGCGGCTGGCCGCCGAGCCGGACGACGGATCATTCGCGTCCCGCCCGGCTGCCCGCGACCGGCGTCGCCGGAGCCGCAGCGGCTTGTCGCTCGAGGCTGAACACCAGCTCCATCTGTGCCCACCATCGTCCGGGATCGCCGCCCGGGGGGGCCTGCTGGATCGACTGCATCAGGGCTTCCCACTCGGACACGCGCGGGCCGGACGCGACGTGCGCCGCAAAGCAGCGCTCCGGATCGCGGCCGTCGGTCTCGAGGATCATCACCGCGCGCTTCCCGAGCAGGTAGATGTCCATGTTGACGATGCCGGAGCGCCGGAGGCTGTCGAGGACCTCGGGCCACACGCGGCGGTGGTGCTCGCGATAGGCGGCGATTACCGCCGGGTCGTCCGTCAGGTCGACGGTGAGGACATAGCGTTTCATGCGCTGCCCACCACCTTCTGGCGCGAGCGGCCGAGGCCATCGATGCCCAGCTCGACGACGTCGCCGGGCCGCAGGTAGCGCGGCTCCGGGCGCATGCCGAGCGCCACGCCCGCCGGCGTGCCGGTGCTGATCACGTCGCCGGGCAGCAGCGTCATGAACTCGCTCACGTAGCTGACCAGCGCCGGTGCATCGAAGATCATGTTCGCCGTCGAACCTCGCTGCCGGACCTCGCCATTGACCCTGAGCCACATGCCGAGGCGGCCCGGGTCGGGGATCTCGTCGCGGGTGGCGAGGAACGGACCGAGCGGCGCGAACGTGTCGGCGCTCTTGCCCTTCACCCACTGGCCGCCGCGTTCCAGCTGGAAGCTGCGCTCCGAGTAGTCGTTGTGCAGCGCGTAGCCGGCCATGAACTCGGTCGCCTGCGCGCGCGTGACGTACTGCGCCTTGCGCCCGACGACGACCGCGAGCTCGACCTCCCAGTCCAGCTTGCTGCCGTTGCGCGGCATGACCACCGGATCGTCGGGACCGCAGAGGGCGGTCGTGGCCTTGAAGAAGATGACCGGCTCGGGTGGGACCGCCATGCCGCTTTCGGCGGCGTGATCGTGGAAGTTCAACCCGATGCAGACGATCTTGCTCGGGCGCGCGATCGGCGGGCCGAGGCGGATGGCGGCATCGACGCGAGGCAGCCGGCGGCGTTCGCGGTCCAGCCATGCCGCGAGCTGCTCGAGCCCACCGCCGGCGAAGAACGCCTCGTCGTAGTCGCGGCCGAACCCCGACACGTCCAGGCGCGTGCCGTCCTCGAGGAGGATACCGGGCCGCTCGCCGCCCGGCTCACCGAAGCGAATCAGTTTCATGCCATCAGGACTCCACCGTCTATCGGATAGGCCTGGCCGGTTACGAACGCGGCTTCGTCCGAGCAGAGATACAGCGCGAGCGCCGCGACCTCCTCCGGCCGTCCCATGCGGCCGATCGGCTGGTACTCGGACAGCGCACGATACATCTCCTGCTCCCGGCCCGGGTAATGCGCGGCGAGGTAGCCGTCGACGAAGGGCGTGTGCACGCGCGCAGGACAGATGCAGTTGCAGCGGATGCCGCGCTTCACGTAGTCGAGCGCGATGGACCGGGTCATCGAGAGCACCGCGCCCTTGGTCGTGCCGTACGCGAAGCGATCTGCGACGCCGATGAGCGACGCGATCGAGGCCATGTTGAGGATTACGCCGCCGCCCTGCCGCAGCATCATGTCGATCGCGGCGCGGGCGCACAGGTAGACGCCCCTCACGTTGACGGCATACAGACGATCGAGGTCCTCGGGCGAGGTCTGCTGGATGGTGCCGACGTGCGAGATGCCGGCGTTGTTGACGAGGATGTCCACGCGCCCGTGGCTGGCGTCGATGTCCGCGAAGGCCGCGGCGACGCTCGGCGCGTCGGCGACGTCGCAGCGCACCGCCTGCCCCCGGGCGCCGCCGCCGCGGATCGCGGCGGCGATCGCCTCGGCGGCGGTGTCGTTGCGATCGAGCACGGCGATCGTCGCGCCGCGCCGTGCGAACAGGCTCGCGACCGCGGCGCCGATGCCCGATCCGCCGCCGGTGACGACTGCTACCTTGCCCTGGAGGTCGAACATGCCCCGTCAACCCACGCGACTATCATACACTTTACCGGTAAAGTCATAGCAAAAACGCGAATTTCGACGCCGCCGGCCCTTTACTTGCCGGCGCCGGTCTGGTACAGAAGTCGGCATGCGACGCGCACTGTGTGCCTCCTTTCTCCTCGCTATTCTGTCACCGGTGGGGCTCCGGTCGCAGCAGGTCCCGCCCGGGTGGCCGGCCCCGGTCACGCTGTGGTACCGGCAGCCCGCCGCGCAGTGGGACCACGCGATGCCGATTGGCAACGGCCGCCTCGGCGCGATGGTGTTCGGCGCGGTGAACCGCGAGCGCATTCAGCTGAACGAGGAGGCGCTCTGGATGCCCGCGGGCGACCCGCGCCGCCAGCCGTCCGGCCGCGACAATCCCGAGGCGCTGACGCACCTGCCCGAGGTGCGCCGGCTGCTGTTTGCCGGCAGGCCGGCCGAGGCCTACCGCCTCGCCGAAAAGTACCTCATGGGGCGGCCGTCGCGGCTGCAGTCGTACCAGACCCTCGGCGATCTGCGCCTGACCTTCGAGCACGCGGGGCAGCCGGCAGACTACCGTCGCGAACTGGATCTCGACGCGGCGATCGCGCGCGTGACCTATCGCATCGGGGAGGTGCGGTTCACGCGAGAGGTCTTCGCCAGCCATCCCGACCAGGCGATCGTCGTGCGGCTCGGGGCCGACCGGGCGGCGCAGATCACGTTGAACGTATGGATGGATCGGCCGCAGGACGCGGAGACCATCACACTCGGCGACGATCGGCTGGACATGGGCGGTTGCCTGGCGTGCGGACGGGGCCCGTCGTTCCAGGCGTCGCTGCGCGTGATCGCGCAGGGCGGCCGCGTCGAAGGCTTCCCGCAGCGGATCGCCGTCGAGCGCGCCGACGCGGTGACGATCGTGCTTGCGGCGGCGACACGCTACAAGGGCGGCCGGCCCGAGGAGCAGGTGGATCGACAGCTCGGCGCGGCCGCCGCGAAGCCGTACGAGCGGCTGCGGGCGGAGCACGTCGCCGACCACCAGCGCCTGTTCCGGCGGGTGTCGCTGCAGCTCGGCCGAGACGATCGGTCAGAGCCCGCGTCGCTCCCGACCGACGAGCGGCTGGAGCGCGTCAAGACGGGAGCGACGGACCCCGGCCTCGAGTCGCTCTATTTCCAGTTCGGACGCTACCTGCTGATCGCGAGCAGCCGTCCCGGCGACCTGCCGGCGAACCTGCAGGGGGTGTGGGCCGACGGGCTGAAGGCGCCCTGGAACAGCGACTATCACACCAACATCAACCTGCAGATGAACTACTGGCCGGCGGAAGTGACGAACCTCGCCGAGCTGCACACGCCGCTGTTCGATCTGCTGGAATCACTCCGCGAGCCGGGCCGCCGCACCGCCCGCGTCCACTACGGCGCCTCGCGCGGCTTCGTCGTCCACCACATCACTGATATCTTCGGGTTCACCAGCCCGGGAGATCTGCCGCGCTCGGGACTGTGGCCGACCGGCGGCGCCTGGCTCGCGCACCACCTGTGGGAGCACTACCTGTTCGGACGCGACCGGCAGTTCCTCGCCAAGGCGTACCCGGTGATGAAGGAAGCGGCGGAGTTCTTCCTGGAGTACCTGGTGCCCGATCCGCGGGGACGGCTGGTCAGCGGCCCCTCGATCTCGCCAGAGAACCAGTACCGCCTCCCGAACGGGCAGGTCGGCGTGCTCGTGATGGGGCCGTCGATGGACCACCAGATCATCCACGGCGTCTTCACGCAGACGATCGAGGCGAGCCGGATCCTCGGCGTGGACGCGCCGCTGCGCGCAGAACTGGCGGCGGCGGTCAAGCGGCTGCCGGCGCCGGCGATCGGCAGGCATGGGCAGATCCAGGAGTGGTCCGAGGACTACGACGAGCCGGAGCCCGGCCACCGGCACATCTCGCAGCTGTTCGCGCTGCACCCCTCGGATCAGATCACGGCGCGCGGTACGCCCGAGCTCGCACGCGCGGCGCGCGCGACGATCGAGCGGCGGCTGCAGCACGGCGGCGGCCACACCGGCTGGAGCCGCGCGTGGATCATCAACTTCTGGGCGCGGCTGGAGGACGGCGAGCAGGCCTATGCGAACCTCCAGGCGCTGCTCGCGACGTCCACGCTGCCCAACCTGTGGGACCTTCATCCACCGTTTCAGATCGACGGCAACTTCGGGGGCACGGCCGGGATCGCGGAGATGCTGCTGCAGAGCCACGCCGGCGAGATCCACCTGTTGCCCGCGCTGCCCAATGCGTGGTCCGATGGATCGTTCCGCGGGCTGAGAGCGCGCGGGGGTATCGAGGCGGACCTGGTCTGGGCGAGTGGGCGCGCGGTGTCGGCGGTACTGAGGGCGGCGGTCGCGGGAACGCACCGCCTCCGCGCGCCGGCCGGACAGTCGGTCGTCGCGATTGTCTCGGGTGGGCGCAAGGTGCCCCTCCGGATTGAAAACGAGGTGGCGGCGTTCGAGACGCAGCCGGGTCGCAGGTATGAGGTGACGTTCAAGGTCGCGAACCGCTGAATGGATCGCGCATGCTCGTAGCCACCCTGATCTTCGCCGTGCTGGCAATGCCGGCCGCGGGCGGGCCGCAGGACGCGAAGGCGCGCGCGGCGGACGCGTACGCGCGGGCGATCCAGCTCGAACAGACGGGTGACGCGGCCGGCGCGCTGGCGCTGCTGTGGGAAGCGGCGGCGCTCGACCCGGGCAGCGCCGACATCCAGCACCGGCTCGGCGAGGCGCTCGAGCGCGTCGGCGCGCTCGACGCGGCGATCGAGGCCTACCGGGCAGCGGTGGCGGCGCGCCCCTCGAACAGGAGGGCGTCGAACCAGTTGATCCTCGCGCTGGTCGGCGCCGGCCGAGGCCGGGAAGCGATCGCCGTGGCGCGCGCCGGGGTGGCGGCGGAGCCCGACGACCCCGATAGGCACGTCACGCTCGGCCTGGCGCAGTCGGAGCCGGACGTCGCGGGAGCCATCGCGAGCTTCCGCCGCGCGCTGGCGCTCGAGCCGCGGCACACGCTGGCGCGCTACAACCTGGCGCTCGTGCTGAAGCGCGCCGACCGCATGGCGGAGGCGCGCGAGGAGCTGCAGCGCGTCATCGAGACCGAGCCGCGCGCCGAGGCGCACTACACGCTCGGCGTCATCTACCTGCACCAGGGCGATCTCGATCGGGCCGCCGGCGCGCTGCAGGCGGCCATCGCGGCGCAGCCCGGCTACGCCGACGCGCACTACACCCTGGGCGCGGTGCTTCAGGGGCGCCGCGACTGGGCGGGTGCGGCGGCGGCGCTGCGGCGCGCGATCGCGCTGCGCCCCGACCTGTCCGGCGCGCACTACACGCTCGCCCGCGTGCTGCAGGCCTCGGGCGACGCGGACCGGGCCGGAACACA
The DNA here is from genome assembly GCA_048594975.1 of Vicinamibacterales bacterium. Lineage (GTDB taxonomy): Bacteria > Acidobacteriota > Vicinamibacteria > Vicinamibacterales > 2-12-FULL-66-21 > JBMDXB01. The sequence continues at coordinate 34,162 of JBMDXQ010000158.1, forward strand.
CTTCGCCGAAGCGGACCGCCTGCGCGAGCGGGCGCGGCTCGAACAGGAGGCGCGCACCTGGACGTCGGTCGGCACGCAGAAGCTGGAGACGGGCGATGCCGCCGGCGCGCTCGACGCCTTCCGTCGTGCGACCGGCATCCTCGAGAGCTACGCGCCTGCACACTACCAGGCCGGACGCGCGCTGCAGCGGCTCGGCCGGAAGGAGGAGGCGACCGCGGCATTCGGCCGTGCCCGCCGGCTGAACCCGGCGCTGGTCCCACCGGGCGGATGAAGAGCGTGCTCTCGCAGTGTGTCCTGTTCGCTGCCGCGGCGCTGCTGGCAGCGCCCGGAGCCGGCGCGCAGGAGTTGCACCGTCATCGATAAAAAGCGCATCGCGGAGCTGCCGCTGCAGGCACGCAATCCGTTCTCGCTGTCCATCCTGGTCGCCGGCGTCAATTTCAACGCGCAGGCCATCTACCCTCCGGCCGTTCGACAACGGCGCGCTCGCCGACTGGTCGATCAACGTTGGGCAGAACCGCAACAACGAGTTCCTCTTCGACGGTGCGCCCAACAACGCCAACCAGGGCGGCAACAACATCGCGTATTTCCCCCCGCGGCGGCGGTCCAGGAGTTCAAGATCCAGACGAACTCCTACGACGCGCAGTACGGCCGCACCGCCGGCGGCGTCGTCAACGTCTCGCTGAAGTCCGGGACCACATGCTGCACGACGAGTTCAACGTCTTTCAACAGCCCGATGTACGAAGGACGTGACTACAACCGGAACGTCAACTCGACGGACTTCGGCCGCATCAATAGGAACATCGAGCTCCAGTCGAACTTCCAGCGCTTCGTCCAGCTGGGATTCCGGCTGATCTTCTGACGACTCTCACATCCGGGTCGGGACGCTGGTCCCGGCCCGGATCCCAGACCGCACGCCGGCGATCGTTCCCGCTGAAGCGGAAACTGACAGCGGCCACTGTTGTTCCCCGTGTTTCGGCTCGATCGGGCACAATCCTCTTGTGCGCCGTACGCTGCTCGCCCTGACGGTCTGCGCCGCGGTGATCCTTGCAGGGCTCGGCGGCCAGTCGCGGCGCGGAGCCGCTCGCCCGATCGCGTGGGAGGATGCGGCGCCGGTCCGGCAGAGGCTCCTGGCCGCAGGCCTCACCGCCGCAAGCTTCCCGTCGTACATCGATACCCTTCGCGAAGCGAACGCGCGCCGCGTACAGGAAGGCGACCTCGACCACCTGATCTTCTATCTGTTGCAGTCGACGAGGTTCACGGGCCTGCCGCCGATCGAGCCGGCGCTCAGCGCAAAGCAGTACACCGACACCGGCCAGGTCCCGGCCGGCGTGCGCGCCCGCGCGGCGGCGTTCCTGCAGGCCGTCGACTCCGGCGGCGGCGACGCGCGCCTCGCCTATTTCCGCGACCTCGCGCGCGCGGCGTCTCCAGCCGGAGCCGCACGCGAGCGGGTTCTGCTCCGCGAGTACGTCCGGGTGATGAAGTTCGTCTACGAGAAGGAGTTCGTCGCCCAGCGCTCGGGCCGCCGCGACGCGGCGATCGCCGAACTGTACCGGACGCGCGGCCTGAGCACCGACACCGCGGTCGAAGCGGGCTTCCTCGTCTCCGACGGGCTGGCGGTCGCGCGCGCGCTCGACCCGGCGCTGCGCATCCGCCGGGTGCTGATCGTCGGCCCGGGCCTCGACGTCGCGCCGAGAACGGGGTTGCTCGAGGCTTCCGCGCCCGAGAGCTACCAGCCGTGGGCGGTCATCGACGCGCTCCTCGCCCTCGGTCTCTCGCGCGTGGACGACCTCGCTGTCGTCGGCGCCGACATCAACCCGCGCGTCGTCCGGCACCTGCGCCGTGCGAGCGGCCGCGCGAGAACGCTCACCCTGGTCACGGGAATCGCCGAGACGGAGAACGTCACCCTGTCGGCGGTGTTTCGCGCCTATTTCGCGCAGCTTGGGCGTGAGCTCGAAGGCGGGAGTCTTCGACGCGAGCAGGAGACCCCGACCAGAGCCGGACACTTTTCGAAGACCGTCCGCGTCGATCCCGCGATCGCGCGCGCCCTCCATGCCGAGCCGCTCGACATCGTCACCGAGCGGCTCGCGGCGGCTCCCTTCGATCTCGTCGTCGCCACCAACATCTTTCCGTACTTCGACGATGTGGAGCTGGCGCTCGCGCTGGCCAACGTGGCGTCGATGCTCGCCCCGGGAGGCCTGTTTCTGCACAACGAGAACCGCCCGGTGATGGAGGAGCTCACCGCGTCGGTGGGGCTGCGCCTCGAGCAGTCGCGCCACTCGATCATCGCGACCGTTCGCGGTGGCGCGCCGCTGGCGGACAGCGTGTTCCTGCATCGGAAGTCCGGCGCCCTGGGCTCGGCGCTCGACGGGTCCGGAGACGGCGACCCGCCTTCTCGGCTGCTTCCAGCGGCCGGCGATCGGCCGCGCGTCGCCGCTACAATCCTTGAAGCGCGACTCCGGCCGTTGCGGCATACGCGCGTCCATGTGCCGGCCGCGGGCCGGCATGGCGATATCATCGCAGAATGATTCCGCCCCCGGTTCGGCGACGGCCGCTGTACGTCGGCTGACGTCCGATGCGGGCATCACGACAGGAAACGGTGCAGGGTGAGGCAATGATGCGGACCGTGTGGCTTCTCGCGGCGGCCGGCCTGATGGCCGCCGTGTATGCGGGCGGGCATGGGAGTGCGCAGCAGAAGACCGTGGCGGTGCGCGAGGCAGCCTATCGCGCCAACAACCTCGGCGTCGCGCGCCTCGAGCAGGCGGACTTCGCTGCCGCCGTCACGGCGTTCCGGCGGGCGCTGGAGATCGATCCCTCGCTCGCCGTCGCCCGCCTGAACCTCGGCATCGCGCTCTACAACGCCGGCGATCGCGAGAAGGCGAGAGCCGAGCTCGAGGCGGCGCGTCCGCTCCTCCCTGGCGTGCCGCACGGCGATTACATGCTCGGCCTGATCGCACGTTCGGACAATCGGCCGGACGATGCGATCGAGGCGTTCAGGCGAGTGCTGAAGATCGACGCCGGCGATCCCGGCGCCAACGTCAACCTTGGGCAGATCTACCTGCAGCGGCAGCAGTACGAGCAGGCGCTGGAGCTGTTCCGTGCGGCTGCGAAGACGGAAGCATACAACGCGACCGCGGCCTATGGGCTCGCGACCGCGCTGGTGCGCAGCGGCTCCCCCGAGGGCCAAGCGGCGATGGACCACTTCCAGAAACTGCGCGAGCACGGCTACGCGACCACGTTCTCGCAGCTGTATCTCGAGCAGGGTCGCTACGCGGAAGGGATCGCGTCGACGGGCGCCGAGCCCGGACTGGTCGGCGAGGAGGTGCCGCCGGTCTCGTTCAGCGACGCGACCTCGTCATCGCTGCCGGCGGATGAAGCGCCGTATGGAGCGCCGGTGTCGCTCGCCGACCTCGATCTCGACGGCGATCTCGACCTGCTCGCGGCCGGGCCAAAGGGCCTGCGCGTGTATCGCAATACGAAGGGGCGGCTGGAACGCGCCGCGCTCGACATCCCGGCGCCGATGACCGGCGCCCCGATGAGCGCCGCGCTGCCAGGCGACTTCGACAACGACGGCCGCGTCGATCTGCTCGTGCTCCGGACAGGAGGGCTGGCGCTGCTCCGGCAGGAGGACCCGGACCGTTTCACCGATGCCAGCACGCAGGCGGGATTCGCCTCGATGCCGGGGACGCCGCGCAGCGCCGCGTGGCTGGACGCGGATCACGACGGCGACCTCGACATCTTCGTCGCGATGGCGGATGACGACGGCGCGGCGAATCGTCTGATCCGCAACAACGGCAACGGCAGCTTCAGCGACGTCACGGCGCAGGCTGGCCTTCCCGCCGATCGCCCGCTCGCCGCCGTCGTCCCCACCGACTACGACGACCGCCGCGACATCGACCTGCTGCTCCTGCCGGTGGCGGGCGCGCCGATGCTGTATCGCAACCGGCGTGACGGCTCGTTCGCCGACGTCGCCGCCGACACGGGGCTGAAGGTGGATGGCTCGAGCGGCCATGCCGCGGTCGCCGATGTGAACAAAGACGATTACCCGGACGTGTTCTTCTCGCAGCCGGGCGGCCCGGGGGTGCTCGCGATTTCCGACGGGCGCGGCGGTTTCCGCATCGAGCACGCGCCCGCGGCGGCGGCCGGTGCGACGGCGGCGCACTTCCTCGACTACGACAACGACGGCCTGCTCGATCTGTTCCTGCTCACGTCGAAGGGACCGCGAGTGCTCAGAAACCTCGGGCGGCAGTGGGTGGACGTGTCACCGCGGGCGATCGGCGGAATCGCCGGTGGGCTCGCGGGCGCGACGTCCCTGCTGTCCGGCGATCTCGATGGCGATGGCGACGTCGATCTCGTCGTGCGCGCGGCGGCGGGGCTCGCCGTGCTGCGCAACGACGGCGGCAACCGCGCGCGTGCGCTCGCCGTGCGCCTGGCGGCGCGCGTGAGCAACCGCAGCGCCGTCGGCAGCAAGATCGAGATGCGCGCCGGCAGCCTGCGGCAGCGGCACGAAACGCACGCCGCGATGCCGGCCCCCGGGCCCTCCGACGTGCTGTTCGGCGTGGGCGATCGTCCGGGTGCCGACGTGGTACGCGTGCTGTGGCCGTCCGGCATCCTGCAGGCGGAAGTCGCCGCCGCAGACGCTCCCGGCGCGGCGATCACCGGGACGCTGAACGTCGAGGAGCTCGATCGCAAGCCGTCATCCTGCCCCTACCTGTTCACCTGGACCGGCGAGCGCTTCGAGTTCCTCACCGACTTTCTCGGCGGCGGCGAGATGGGCTACTGGCTTGCGCCCGGCGTCCGGAACAGCCCCGACGCGGACGAGTACGTGCGCATCCCATCCGAGCGGCTGAAACCACGCAACGGCCGTTACGAGCTGCGTGTCACCAACGAGCTCGAGGAGGCCGTCTTCCTCGATCGGCTGAAGCTCGTCGCGGTCGATCACCCCGAGGGCGTGGAGGTCTTCCCGAACGAAGGCCTGCGCGCCGAGCCGGAACCGCTCCACGTTTACGCGACGAGCGGTGCACGGCCGCCGCTCGCGGCCGTGGACGACCACGGCCACGACGTGCGCGGTGCGCTGCTGCACGTCGATCGGCGTTATCCCGACGACTTCACGGTGGAGCGGATCCGCGGCTACGCGGCGAAGCATGCCCTGACGCTCACGCTGCCGGTTTCGACGACGGGCCGTCGCGTGCTGCTGCTGACCGGCTGGACCGATTACGCGTTCTCGGGCGACAACGTCGCCGCGCACCAGGCGGGCCTGAGGATGGAGCCACCGATGCTGCTGTACGAGGAGGCCCCGGGCCGCTGGCGCACGGCAATCGAGAACATCGGCTTCCCGGCAGGACGGCCGCAGACCGTCCCGGTCGATCTCACCGGCCGCGTGCCGGAGCGCGTGAAGACGATCCGGATCGTGACCACGATGCGGATCTACTGGGACCAGGCGCTCGTCGACGTGTCCGACGGCCGCGCCGCGACGACGATGACGCGCGCCAATCCCGCGGCGGCCGTGCTGCGGTGGCGCGGGTTCTCCGGCGAACGCACGCCGGACGGCCGCGAACCGTTCCTTTATGCCTATGAGCACGTGTCAGCGCTCTCGCCGTGGAAGGTGCTGCCCGGGCGTTACACGCGCGAGGGGGACGTGCGCGAGCTGCTGGCCGCGGTGGACAACCGTTTCGTCGTGTCCCGACCCGGCGACGAAGTCGCCTTCACGTTCAACGCCGACACGCTGCCGCCGCTGCGGCGCGGCTGGACGCGCACGTTCCTGCTCTACGCGAACGGGTTCAGCAAGGAGATGGACCTGAACTCGTCGAGTCCCGACGTGCTCGGCCCGCTGCCGTTCCACGGGATGCCGCGGTATCCGTTCGGGCCCGGTGAGCGCGGCGCGAGCGAGGACTACTTCGAGTACGTGGAGCGCTACAACACGCGCGTGGTGAAGCGGCCGGTTCCGCCAGTCGAGATGATCCTCGAGCACCGGCGCAGGCAGTAGACCGCCGCGAGAATCCGCGGCAGCGCGACCGGGCCGGCCGTGTGGCAGGCCCGAACGCCTGCGCTACGAGCGGCCCGGGCGATCCGTGGTAGTCGTCGCGCAGCCCTTGGGGCCTCCCAGAACTTCAGCGGATCGGGCAAGAACTCCGCGACGAGATCTTCGTAGTACGGCCGCAGCGCCTTCGCGTCCGGCTTGCCTTTCGAGTACAGCTCGTAGCGGTTGAAGCGGAACATCGAGGCCGCCGTCACGAAGTTCGCCCGGCCCGAGGTGCGGATGATGATGATGCAGGAGACGCCGCACGACTTCTTCCCGACGCACCCGGACGACTTCCTCGCCGGCACCATCGCGCGGCCGACGATCGTCGCGTTCGACGTCGGCGCCGAGTTCAACGGCCAGGGGCTCATTGCCAACACCTGGCGCGAGTACGAAGCTAACCACCTCGACCTCCGCCATTACCTGGTGCGCACGGAACTGACCGCGCGACTCCACCGCACGGTGGCGTACTCGTGTTTCGGGTTCCGCCTGTAGGCGCGTGCCCCGCGTGTCACACCTTCCTCGACGCGCTCGGTCAGGCCCTTGACGAGGTTCCGCTTCTCGCGCGGGCGATTCGTGATTACGGACAAGCCGCCGTCCGGCCAGTGAAACTGAGTCGAGACGCGGACGTGGCGATGCGCTACTACGCGCAGATCACCGCGACCAACTGGCCGAAGGAAACGCGCGGCGTGGCGAATCCGCACGGTGGGCTGACATTCCCGCGTGCGCGGGATCGTGCGCGAGGTGGTCGCCCAGCAGGTCGGCCCCGAAATCCCCGTTGAAGTCGCGCCATACGATGTGCTGGTGGTTGGCGTTGTTCTGGGCGTTGTCGTACTCGACGAGGAAGCTCCGGCCCTGGATGCGGTAGTAATGCGCGTGGCCGACGCCCGATTCGGTCGCGCCCATCCAGGCGAAGCGGATGGCCGCCGGATCCTCCGCGCGCGCCTTTGCGACTCGTTCGGCGGCAAGCGCCGGTGCCTGCGCGGCCGCGTGCTCCTCGACGAGCGTGCGCAGCAATGCCCGCTGCTTCTCCGTCATCGCGCTTGCCGCCAGACCGGCGTTGTCCTGGATGGCGGCCGTGCGCGCGTTCGACGTCAGGATGTCGTTCGGCGCCTTGTCGCCGACGATCGCCTGACGCCGCTGGTCGTCGGTCAGCGAGCCGAGCAGCTCGAAGGCCAGGTCGCCCTCGACGGGCAGCGCACGAAATCCCTTCCGCGGTCCGTCGAGGACCATGGCAGGGTTCGCGCCGAAGAACCCCGGAGACGTGGACGCCGGCTTTCCGCCCACGATCGTCCAGTTCTGCGAGATATGGTGGCCCTCGTAGCGCCAGCCCCAGCGCTCGGAACCGGGCTCGCCGAAGATCGTGACGTAATACAGCTCGGTGTCGCGCCGCGGCGACCCGTTCTCCAGCTCCTTGAGGATGATCTCCAGGCTCCGGATGGCCTCCGCCTTCGTGAAACCTTTCTGACTGAGGCCGGTCCGCAGGAGCGCGAACGCCGCGTCGCGCTGTGCGGGCGCCATCGCCTTCAGCGGGATGCCCTGGCGATCGCGCGGGATGAAGTGCCAGTTGTAGCGCTCCTCGGCCTCGAACGGGAACTGCGCTTTCTGGCGCTCGGCGGCGTCGAGGGATGCGAGGAACGCCTTGGCGGCGGCGGCCATCTGCGCTTCGGGACGCGGCTGACCGGCGATGACGGCGAAGGCAGAGAGGAGCAGCGACAGCGCAATGGGGAGACGCATGGCGGGTCAGAGTATACGCGTGGGGGCGCTCAGGGGCTAGGAGACCTGGCGGGGCAGGGTGCACGGTGCAGTGCAGGTGCCGGTGCACCGCTTGCAGCTCCTACCCAGCTACTGCCAGAGTCTGGATCTCCCGCCACAGCCCTTGGTCAACAGGGATCCCTTCAACCAGATTGCGGCGGCGGGTTGCGATCGCGCGTTCGCCTGGATAGCGGACGACGTCGGCGTCGAAGCCCTTCAGGTGTCGGAGCACGTCTTCCACGACCGCGATTGTCGCAGCCGCGCCCCCCGCAACCGCGACGTCGACGGCGATGAATACCTGGGAGAGCCCGGTTTCGCCGTCGGGATCCAGCGGGATCTGGTGCGTCGCCCGGCCGCGCGACAGCAGCGCGGCCATCAGGTCGAGCACCAGGGCCAGCCCGGAGCCCTTCCAGAATCCGATCGGCAGCATCCGGCCGCCGTCCTCGATGGCGGCGGGGTCGCGAGTCAGTTCGCCGCGGGCATCGAAGCCGCCGGCGACCGGCAGCATCTCACCGCGCGCGCGGTACGCGGCGAGCGCGCCGAACGAGAACTGCGACATCGCCATGTCGAGGACGACGTGCGACGGCGAATGCGGGACGGCGACGACCAGCGGGTTGTTGCCGACGCGGGGATCGGCGGCACCCCACGGCGGAAGATTGGGGAGCGTGTTGGTCCAGCAGATCGCGATTGCGCCGGCGTCCGCCGCCTGCCACCCGTAGGTTCCGCCGCGCATCCAGTGATTGGTGTTCGCGAGCGCCACGCAGCCGATGCCGTGTGCGCGCGCGAGGCTCACCGCCGCCGCCATGCAGTCGGCCGCGTTCAGGTTGCCGGGGGCGCGGCGGCCATCCCACCGCTCGAGCGCGCCGTGGCTGCCCACCCGCTGTGCCGATGCCGCGACGTCGACGCCGCCGTTGGCGATCATGCGCATGAACCGCGGGAAGCGCGCCACGCCGTGCGAAGCGACCCCGTCGAGCGTGGCGTCGGCGAACATGCGCGCGCAGCGGTGTGCGCGATCGCTCTGCATCCCGGCGCGTTCGAGCGCCTGCCGGAGGGTGGCGTGAAGATCGTGGTAAGAGATGCGCAGCATGAGTCTCGAACTGCGATAGAGTTTGGATCGCCGATTGGGTTCCTTCCACCTCAGGGTGGAAGCTACAGCGTCCCTTCAATCTACTCCCCGAGGCTGTAGCTGCCGCCTTCAGGCGGAAGTTTACCGTCGCTGTCGGTCCGCCTTCACGCGCAGGTGGCGGCTTTGCGCGGACGGACAGGGCCGTTGAACAACCGTCGTGTCTCATGCGCTACAAGGACAAGGTCGTCATCGTCACCGGCGGCAGCAAGGGCATCGGCCTGGGCTGCGTGAAGATCTTCGTGCAGGAAGGCGGCTCACGCGTCGTGTTCTGCAGCCGGCACGAGCCCGAAGGCCGCGCCGTCGAAGCGGAGATGAACCGCGCCGGCCCCGGGACGGCTTCGTTCGTCCGCGCCGATGTCTCGCGCGTCGCGGACATCGAGCACGTGATCGACTTCACGGTCGCGGAGTTCGGCCGGATCGACTGCCTGATCAACAACGCCGGCTGGCACCCGCCGCACAGACCGATCGACGACTTCTCGGTCGAGGATTTCCGATCGCTGCTGGACCTGAACCTGGTGAGCTACTTCGCTGCCTGCAAGCTCGCGCTGCCGCACCTGCGCACGGTGAAGGGCAACATCATCAACATGTCGAGCCTGGTGGGCTCCATGGGCCAGGAGGGCGCGACGACCTACGTGGCGACCAAGGGCGGCATCAGCGCGTTGACGAAGGCACTTGCGGTCGACGAGGCGGCGCACGAGGTCCGCGTCAACGCGGTCTCGCCGGGCAACATCTATACGCCGCTGTGGCAGGAAGCGATCGACGCGGCGCTGGATCCGGACAGGTGCCGCGCCGACGGCGAAGCCGCGCAGCTGCTCGGGCGCATGGGGACGATCGAGGAGGCGGGCAGGTTGTGCCTGTATCTCGCCGCCGAGGCGACGTTCACCACCGGGGTCGACTGCATCCTGAGCGGCGGCGCCGAGCTGGCGTACGGGAGGAAAGCACGGCGCTGACGCGCCGCCTCTCCTCATGCCCTTGGCCTCACCAGTCAGGGCAGAGCACAACTTTCATGAGTCCGGCCTCGCGGCGGTAGAGCCGGTCGAACCAGGCGGGGCCTTCTTCCAGCGGCGCGACGGCGGTGATGAGCGGCGCGAGATCCACCCTGCCGCTCGCCAGCAGATCGATCGCCTCCGGGTATGCTCCGCTGGAGGCGCACGATCCGGTCAGCGAGAGCTCCCGCGTCACCACGTCCTGCAGCGGGAGGTCGACGTGCGGCGTCACGTTGCCAACGAGCGTGACCGCGCCGCCCTTGCGCACCGACCGAATTGCGGCGGCGACTGTTTCGGGCCGCCCGACGACTTCGAGCGCCAGGTCGAAGGGAGGGATACTCGACATTTCTCTGGCTGATCGATCGGAAAAGTCGAGTGTCCCAGTTTTCGCGAGCGCGAGGCGCGACGGATCGATGTCCACGGCGGTCAGCTCGCGGCAGCCTCGGGCGCGGAGTACCTCGGCGATGAGCAGGCCGATCATGCCGCAGCCGAAGATGACGATTCGCTCCTCAGGTTGCGGCGGCCTGCGGCCCACGGCGTGCACCGCGACCGACAGCGGTTCGACGAGCGCCGCTTGATCGAACGGCACCGCGTCGGGGAGCGGGTAGACGATGCGGGAAGGAACGGAGAGGTACTCGGCAAAGGCGCCGTCACGGCGGTACTCGGCGCACGAGACGCCGAGCACGGTCCGGCGGTCGCACAGGTTGACGGCACCGCGGCGGCAGTACTCGCAGGCGCCGCACCAAACCGTCGAGTCGACGGCGACGCGGTCGCCGTCGCGCACGTTTGTGACCGCCCGGCCGACGCGTTCCACGACGCCGGCCGCCTCGTGGCCCATGACCAGCGGCGGGATCCGCCGGCCGCTCGAGCCATCGTAGCCGTGGACATCGCTCCCGCAGATCCCGCACGCCTTCACGCGCACGAGGACGTCGTCGTCGCCGATAACCGGCGTCGGCAGGTCGGCGACGGCGAGCGCTCGCGGCGCGGTCAGCAGCAGCGCCTTCAGGACGCCCGCCTTACTTCACCGCGAAGCAGTAGAACAACCCGTCGCCGCCGGTGCCGCGCAGGGCCTCCTGGCTGCATCCCTTCGATCCGTGGGCGGAGTTCCACGACGATGGGTTCTCGCCGCCGCCCTGCCGGTCGTGGTGGCCGACCTGCGCGCTGCCCTCGCCGCTGCTCGTCCAGTTGCCGCAGGTCTTGTCCTGCCCTGGTGCGAACGCTGTGCCGTCCAGCTGCGACCCGGTCAGGATGTCGTGGCGATTCGGCTTGTCGCCGCGGCCGTTGACGATCTCGCCCTTCTCGGTGAGCTGCGTCTGCTTGGTCAGGTTGTTGGTATCGCCGTGCAGCTCGTCGAGGTTCTGCGCGATGCGTTCGCCCTTGGCGTTGGACCAAGGCCCCTTACCGATTCGGTCTCGCGCGTTTTCCGCAGGCTTGCCGTCCGCCGCCTGGGTGCTGAGGTACGCGCGCCAGGTGCGGCTTCCGGCATTCGCCGCAGCGGCCAGCTTCTGGCAGTGCGCATCCGCCCCGGCGAGGCCGCCGAGATTCGCGCCGTTGCCCGGCCCTGCGCTCGTGATGAAGAAGCTCATGGGCATCGGCTTGTCCTGCTGGGCCGCCAGCACCGCTGCCAGCGACAGTGCGACTGCACCCGGGACGATGATTGTCCTGAACATTTCTCCTCCTTCAGCCCTCGTCGGGCGGCCCGCAACTGCGATGTCAGCGCCGGATCAGGACCGCCTCTCGCGGGTAGCCGCGAATGGGCGCCCCACCCCAGCGCGCACAAACCGCACGCTGGGACACCGGGCCGGCGGCCGCAGCGCCGTCCCCGGTTCAAGTGTTTCGGCGCGAGGATCCGGGGTCCCCGCCGGGCGTTCTGTGCCCGGTGGGGTGGCGAGTCGGTGGGGCCGTTCGCGGCCAGGACGAGCCGCGGCGGTCCTGATCCAGCGCCGGCGTCTCACTCTAGAAGCCCGCGCCCTTCGTCTTCAGCCTGACCCGCATCAAATACATGTCAGCCGTCATGTACAGCGTCCGCCCATCGTCGCCGAACGCGCAGTTGGCAGTCGCCTGGCCGGTCATGATCGTGCCGAGGTGCTTCCCCTCGGGCGAGAGCACGAGGACGCCGCCCGGCCCGGTGGTGAACACGTTGCCGTCCACGTCGACCTTCAGCCCGTCGGGCAGGCCGCGCCGGCTCCTGGCGAGCGGCGTCGCGTCGAAGAAAACGTGGCTGGTGCCCACGCTGCCGTCGGCGTTGACGTCGAACACGCGGATGATTGCGGCGGCAGGATCCGACTGCGCCACGTACAGTCGCTTCTCGTCGGGGGAGAAGGCGATCCCGTTGGGCCGCGTCATCTCGCGCGTGAGCAGCATAACCTCGCCGGCGGCGCTGCGCCTGAACACGCCCGCGTACGACATCTCGCGGCGCGGGTCGTCCCACTGCTTCTCCATGCCGTAGGCCGGGTCCGTGAAGTAGAGGTTTCCCTTGCTGTCGAACACGAGGTCGTTGGGGCTATTGAAGCGCGCGCCCTCGTAGCGGTCGGCCAGCGTCACGAACTCCGCCTTCGGCGCCGAGAGCGGCGCGTCCATCCGCGCCACTCGCCGGTCGCCGTGCTGCGCGAGGACGAGCCGTCCCTCGCGATCCAGCGTCAGACCGTTCGACCCCGTCTCGCCGCCGCGCGGCTCTGATCCTGTGTAGCCTGACGGCGTCAGGTACGGGGCCGCCTTCTCGCCCTCCTTCCACCGGTGGACGACGTTCTGCGGCACGTCGGAGAAGAGCAGGTAGCCGCCCTCCTTGATCCAGACGGGTCCTTCGCTCCAGTCGTAGCCGTCGGCGAGGATCTCGATCTTGGCGTTCGCGTCGATCAGGCGATCGAGCGCGGGGTCGAGCCGTTCGATGCGCAAGGCCGCCTCCGTTCGCGGCGCGGCCGCGCCCGCCTGCGGTGCCGGCGGGCCGGCCAGCAGCCGCCCCTGCTGCCAGATGGTCAGCCCCGCCAGCGCGCCGTAGAAGACGATCGACCACAGCAGCGTTCCGAGCCGGTAGGACCTCACGCGAATCGGCGCGGGCAGCTCGCGCCGGTTCAGCACGATGAGCAGAAACGAGTAGAGGAACATGATCACTCCCGCGGAACAGGCCGAGATGACGAGCAGCACGAGCGGCTGGTCGAGCCCGGCGAAAATGATCGTGCACCCGATCGCGACCATCCCCCAGACGATCGCGAAGTAGAGGCGACTCTCGGTGACCGCCGACCGCCGCAGGTAGGTCGACTTGAGGATGTCCGCCATCAGCCGGCTCGTGTAGTCGGCGATGCCCATGGCCGCGGTGAAGAGCGAGAAGGCGCCGACCGCCCAGAACAGCAGCCCGAACCACGTGCCCACGGACGACTGCAGCACCTGCCCCTCGATCTTCAGGAAGCTGACGTTGTTCGGCAGCCCCGGCTGGCCGAACAGCGTCGAGTGCGCCAGCATCGACGTGAGGCAGATGGTGATGATGGTCATGAGCACGAAGGTCAGCGCCTGCTCGGCGTTGACGAAGCGCCACCACCGGCGCCACCGGCTCATGTTGCCGGGCGTCGGCTCGAAGATGAAGGTCGAGGCCGCCAGCGGATCCGCCTCCTCGTGGCCGGTCACCGGGCTCACGAGGCGCGGCACGTAGACGCCCATGCCGAAGCCCTTGTCGCGGATCCAGTTGCTCTGGCAGAGATTCTGGCCGCCGCCCGCCCCGGCGTAGGCAACCGCCCCCATCAGCAGCGCGAACCCGAGCTGCGAGGGGATGCTGCCGAAGGACACGAGCCCGGGGGGAAGCGCGCGCCAGGTGTCGCCGTCGATCGCGAACACCACCGCCAACAGCACCAGCGTGCCGACGGCCGCCAGCTTCACGAACACCAGCCGCTCGAGCGCCACGTAGATCACCGGCGCCAGGGTCAGCGCCGCGCCGATGCCGACCAGGATGGCGACGGCGATGATCCGCGGGTTCCCGCCCAGCAGGTAGGTCGTCAGCGTCGCCGAGCTCAGCGCCCACCCGGGCCAGAGGTTGCCGAACATCACCAGCGCCGCGAACACGAGGCCCCAGTGCTTCCACAGCCGGTTGAAGCCGGTGAGCGCCGTCTCACCGGTGGCCAGCGTGTAGCGCTCGATCTCCATGTTGATGAAGAACTGCGTGACGACGCCCAGCACCGCGCCCCAGAGGAAGACGAGTCCCACCTGCGAGGCGATGTACGGCCAGAGGATGAACTCGCCGGAGGAGACGCCGACGCCCGCGGCGACCATGCCCGGCCCGATGATGCGCCAGAGATTGCGCGGGGCGTCGGGGAGGTCGCGAACCTGATGGGCCGGCAGGGTCGAACGTGTGCTGCCTGAACGCGAGCTCGTCAGCATGGCTGAGTCGATCGAACCGCCGTGCATTATCCCCCGGGCCAGGCAGGTACGAAATATGAGGTCAGAGTTTAAAACGCGGAGGACGGACGTCGGAAGGGCGGCACCGCCGGGAGCGCGGAAGGATGAAGAGACGAACGGCGGGAACGGAACCCGGACCGGGGAACCGCGGAACCAAAAGGAACCGCGGAACCCCGGAACCCCGGGAACCCAGGAACCAGCAGCGTCAGAAGACGAACTTCGCCGCGATCTGGATGTCGCGCGGCAGGTTCGTCTGCTGCGTCGGACGGGCGAAGTTCGCGTCCGACGGGTTCCTGAAGCCATCCGGGGTCGCGTAGATCGTCTTGTTGAACGCGTTCAGGAACTCGACGTGAAACTGTGCTCGAACCCGATCGTTGAACCGGACACGCTTCACGAACGAGATGTCCCACAGGTTCAGCGGCTGGCTCCGGAGCCCCGGCACGCGCGACGGGAAGTAGCGGATGTTGCTCTGCAGGTTCTTGCGCTGGTCGTTCCGCTGCTTCGTCCGGTCGTCGACGCCGTTGGTCTGGACCAGCGCGTCGTGGAAGTAGAATCCGCTGACGTCCCAGACGTCCTGGGTCGGGTCCTTCGAGTACTTCGACTTGAGCGAGTTTAGGTCCCCCTCGAAGTACAAGTTGCCGAACTCGAGTGGACGACCACTCTGCAGCGTGCCGATCGCCTGCACGCTCCAGCCGCCGATGAACCCGTCCACGATCCCGGAGACGTCGCTGCCGAAGCGCCGGCCGTGGCCGAACGGCAGCTCCCAGATGCCGGTGAGCGTCAGCCGGTGCGGCGCATCGGCAGTCGACAGGCGCTCCTCGTATTCAGTGTCGGTCGAGTTCAGCTTCGACACCTTTTCCGTGTACTTCGAAAGCGTGTAAGCGGCAATCACCGTGTACCCGTGGGTGAACCGCTTCTCGAGTTTCGTCTGGAGCGCGTTGTACTCACTCGAGCCGTTGTCGTCCCAGGTCGACAGGCCGGTGAACTGCGGATAGGGCCGCAGCAGGTTCTGCCGCGCGAACTGCGGGTTGTTGTGGCCCGTCCCGGGAATCAGCCCGCGGAAGGGGTTGGGCACCTGTGCCGTGAGGAACGTGTTGGTCGCGACCTGCGCGGCGTCCCGCGACCGGCTCGTGGACAGATACTCGGCGGGCACCGGGTTCAGGTCGATCTCGGTGGCCAGATTGTATCCGTGGCTGCCGACGTAGGCTACGTCGACGAGCCATTGGCCAGGCAGTTCGCGCTGCACGCCGATGGAGTAGCGCACGTTCTGCGGGTTCTCGCGGTCGATCGGTGCGAAGCGGCCCGGGCTCTGGCCGAGGGAGGTGTTCGGGCCGAGCGTGTTCCCGGCCGGTTCGATCACCCCCTGGTGGAACGGGTTCGACAGCGTGGCCTGGAAGGTCAGGCCGACGTCGGCGGTGGGCTGAATCGTCGTGTTCTGGGAGTAGCCGCTCATCTGCACGGCGCTGATGACGAACGGCACCGTGTAGACGCCCATGCCGCCGCGAATCGCCGTCTTGCTGTTCATCGAGTACGCGAATCCCGCCCTCGGCAGGAAGTTGTTGCCGTCAGAGTTCCAGAACCCGCGGTTCGCGTCGGAGGCGAACAGCAGCCCGCCGACGGGATTGAACGCCGAGACCGGCACCTGCGGAATCGGGTTCGCGGCGTACTGCGCCTTCGCGGCGTCGGTGATCGCGAGCTCGGCGGCGGGGTCGAAGCCGCGGACGTTGCGGTTCTCCGACTCGTAGGTCGCCCCCTCGTATTCGTAGCGCAGGCCGAAATTGAGGGTGAGCTTGTCGCTGACGCGCCAGTCGTCCTGCACGAAGAGGCCGTGGTAGGGCGCGTAGTTCAGCCGCGCGGTGTTGCGATCGATGCTGCCGCCGGTGACCGAGCCGAGCAGCAGCGCCGCCATGTCCATCCCGAACAGGTTGCTCGAGTTGTCCTGCTGACGGACGTAGTTGCCGCGGAACTCGTATTCGCCGGCCTGGCGGTTGTAGTTGAAGTTCGACTCCTTGTAGATGCGGAGGTCGTAGCCGGCGCGGATCGAGTGCCGCCCCATCAGCTTGGTGTAGGTCGGCTGGAACGAATAGATGCTGTGCACCGTCGTCCCCGCGAGGTTGTCGCCAACGTCCGCGAACTGATCCATGTTGATCAGCGGGAAGTACTTCGCGCCCTGGAACAGCGCGACGGTCGAAGCCGAGAAGCCGAGGCTCGCGGGGTCGAAGATGCCCTCGTGCTGGCGCACGTTCGGCTCCTGGAACCGCTGCCAGGCGCCGCGCAGGTTGACGAGCGACGTGTTGCTGCGCGTCCACACGTGGTCGACGGTCACGCCGTCGTTCTTGCGGAACAGGAAGTTCCCGGTCGGCACGATGTCGTTGACGACACCGAACTCCGCGCCTCTGGACTCGCGGCGGTCGTTGCGCGTGTAGCGCACGAACATCTGCTGCTTGTCGGTCAACCGGTGGTCGAAGCGCAGGGAGATCGAATAGAAATCGTCGCTGCGCGGGTTGTTCGAGATGAAATTGTTCTGCAGCCCGTTGTTCGCCGTGCCCGTCTGGTTGGGCAGCGGATAGTACCTGAGGATCTCGCGCGCGATCGGGTTGATCCGGTTCGGCGGAATGACGTTGCCGGCGAATGGCTCGCGCACGACGCGCGGGCCGACCTGGCGCGCGGTCAGCGGGTCGTAGAGCTGGATGCCGAGTGGCAGCAGCGCCGAGAAGTCGCCGTTGCGCATCGCCTCGGTCGGCACCGTCAGGGTGACCGGCTCCGGGAACTCGTCGTACAGCCATTCGATCGCGCCGAAGAAGAAGGTCCGGTCGCGGCCGTTGTAGCCGGGCATATACACCGGGCCGCCGAAGCTGCCCCCGAAGCGCTCGTAACTCAGCTCAGGTTTGGGGTTCCCGGCGCGCTTCACGAAGAAGTCGGTCTCGGAGAGCTTGTCGTCGCGCAGGTAGTAGTAGCCCTCACCCCTGACCTGGTTCGTGCCGCTCTTCAGCGTGACGTCCACCATCGCGCCGGCGGTGTGGCCGTCGCCGGCATCGTAGCTGGCGGTCTTCACCTTGAATTCCTGCACCGCGCCCGCGGGCGGGACGAACGCGACGCGCCCGCCGCTGGCCATGTTGGGCGACCCGTCGAGCGAGAACTCGTTACCGCTGCCCTGGCCGGGGGCGGTCGGGGCACCGTCGGCCCTGACGTCCGAACTGCCGGCGTTGTCGAACGGCCGGGCGAACTTGAGGTCGCCGGTGAACGCCACGCCGGGCACGAAGCGCGCGAGCTGGAACGGGTTGCCATCCGACAGCGGCATCAACGAGATGCGCTTCTCGTCGATGACCTGCCCGGCCGAGGCGGTTCCGAGCTCGAGCAGCGGCGATTCGGCGGTCACCGAGACCACTTCCTCCATCCCCCCGACCTCGAGGCTCAAGTCCAATGTGAGGCGGTCGCCAACCCGGACCTCGATGTTCTCGCGACTCAGCTTCTTGAACCCCTGCAGCTCCGCGGTGACACGGTACATGCCGGGCGGCAGGTAAAGAATCGTGTAGCTGCCTTCTTCGTTGGCGTTCGTCGCCGAGGGCACGTTGGTGGCGACGTTGACTGCCGTCACCGTGGCGCCGGGCAGCGCCGCGCCGGAGGGATCGAGGACGCGACCCGTGATGGAGCCCCGGAAATCCTGCGCGGTCGCGGGCAGCGCGAGCACGCAGGCGGACACGATGACAAGGCCGATGGCGAGGTACGGTCGAAACCCGGAACGGTGCAGCATCGCTTCCCCCTGGCGCCCCGAGCAGTCGTGGGCACCCGTGGTGTACCACAGCTTCAGCGGCAACGCAAAGGTCGCCCGCCGCGTCCGGCGGCCCGGCGCGTCGCCGCCGCTGATTGTAAACCTTTACCGCTAAAGTCGCTTTACTTGACCGGTAAAGGGTGCTAGAACCTGCCGGCTGAGGGAGGGGCCATGTCCAGACTTGCGTCGGGAACTCTCGTCGTGCTCCTTGCCGCCGGCGCCCTGCCGGCGCCCGCATCCGCACAGAACGTGACCGGGACCATCGTCGGCACCGTCGTCGACGAGCAGGGCCAGGTGGTGCCCGGCGCCACGATCACGGTCACCAACGAAAGCACCGGCGACTCGCGCACGATCGTGAGCGACGCCCGTGGCGCCTTCCAGGTGGCCACGCTGCCGCCGGGCAGCTACACGGTCCGCGTCGCGATGGCGAACTTCAGCACCGCCGAGCGCAAGCACGTCGTGCTCAGCGCCGCCGAACGGCTGTCGGTCGGCGCGCTCGTGCTGGCCATCGGCAGCATCGGGGAAACGGTCGTCGTCGAGGCCAGCGGCAGCCGCGTCAGCCCTGAAGAGACGCAGCACTCCGGCCTGATCACCGCGCGCCAGATCGAGCAGATCTCGGTGAAGGGCCGCGACGTGACACAGATGCTTCGTCTGGTGCCCGGCGTCCGCTACGAGGACACGACCGAGTCGCTGGGTGACAGCTTCGGGACGCTCATTCCGCACGTGGGCGGCAAGCGGCGGGACTGGAACACCGTGATGGTCGACGGCGTGCTCGGCAACGAAATCGGCCAGGCGAACCGCATGGCACAGCAGATCAACCTCGACGCGATTGCCGAGGTGAAGGTGCTGATCAACACCTACCGCGCCGAGTACGGCCGCACCGGCGGCGCGCAGGTGCACATTGTCAGCAAGGGCGGCAGCTCGCAGTACGGCGGCGGGGTGTATTACTACGGCCGGCACGAGAAGCTGAACGCGACGAGCTTCTTCAACAACCGCAGCAACGCGCCGAAGCCGCGCTACCGCTTCAACACCTACGGCGCGAACCTCGGCGGGCCGGCTCCGGGCCTGAACGGCGCCGAGAAGAAGATCCTGTTCTTCTACTCCTTCGAAGCGCCGCTCACCGAGCGACCGGGCCCGCTGCGCCGCTGGACCATGCCGACCGAGCCGGAGCGGCGCGGGGACTTCTCACAGACGCTCGACAGCCAGGGGCGGCTGATTCACATCCGCGATCCCCTGCGCAACGGCGCGTGCAACGCGGTGACGGGCGGGCCCGCGTGCTTCCCCGGGAACATCATCCCCGCCGACCGGATCAACCCGAACGGGCAGGCGCTGCTCCGGCTGTTACCGATGCCGACGCTCGTCGACCGCGGCTTCACCAACGGGCAGTTCAACCACCAGACGCAGGAGATCGCCGACAACCCGAAGCTGAACCAGGTCGCGCGGGTCGACTGGCGCCCGACCGCGACCGACGGCTTCTACTTCACCTACAAGGACTGGTACTCGGATCAGCGCGGCAGCGAGATCACGGCCGGCCCGAACAAGTGGGGCTGGTTCAACTCGCACTACCTCAATACCGATCGCGGCGGGAGCCTGAACTACACCAAGGTCCTGCGCTCGAACGTCGTCAACGACGCCGCGTTCGGGATCCGGCACCAGACCGAGCAGTTCCACCCGGTGTCGGAGGCCGACTGGTCGCGGATCCGCCGGGCCGACGCCGGCTACACGCTCGGGCAGTTCAACCCGCACGTGAACCCGCACGGGGTGCTGCCCAAGGTCACCTTCGGGGTCACGAACTCGCCGGACTTCACGTTCGACAACCGCCTCGTGGAGAAGGGGCAGGCCTGGCTGGCCTCGTTCCGCGACAATCTCACCTGGACACACGGCCGCCACACCTTCAAGGGCGGCGTCTACGTCGAGCGCCTCAACAACTCGGAAGGCAAGGGCGGCGTTGGCGCCGGTCCGTGGGCCGGGCAGTTCAACTTCTCGGTGGACGCGAACAACCCGTTCAACGCGAACTACGGCTTCGCCAACGCGCTGCTCGGGTACTTCCGCGACTACACCGAGATCGACAACTTCCCGGAGGTGCAGGCGCGGCGCCGGCTGGCCGAATGGTACGTGCAGGACACGTGGAAGGCGCACCAGCGCGTCACCCTCGACTACGGCCTGCGGTTTCTGTGGTACGAGCCGTGGTACACGAAGCTGCCCGCCGCGGTGTTCGTCCCGGAACGGTACGATTCGGCAAAGGCGCCGAGGTTATACCAGCCGGCGCGGGTGAACAACCAGAACGTCGCGCTGGATCCGGTGACCGGCGAGGTCAGGCCGAACGTGTTCGTGGGCGCGTTCGTGCCGGGCACGGGCGATCCGTACAACGGGATGGTCAGTCACGGGGAACCCGGCTATCCCCGCGGGTTCCGTGAGAATCAGGGCATCCACCCCGAGCCGCGGCTCGGCGTCGCGTGGGACCTACTCGGCGACGGCAAGACGGCGCTGCACGCGAGCGCCGGTCTGTACCACAACCCGCACATCACCGCGCGCAGCATGGACAGCGCGGCAAACAACCCGCCGGCCGTCAACAACCCCACGATTTTCTACGGGACGATGGACACGCTGCTCGCCACCGGGGGATTCTCCGCCCGCCCGAGCAACGTGTTCGGCCTCGAGCGCGACGCGAAGACGCCCGAGTCGTACAACTGGTCGATCGGCGTGCAGCGCGAAATCGGCTGGGGCACGGTCGTCGACGTCACCTACGTTGGCAGCACCGACCGGCGCCTCGAGGTGGTGCAGAACATCAACGTCGTGCCCGACGGCATGCGCTTCCTCGATCTCCACCCGGAGAACCGTAATCCGCAGAACCCCGCCAGCCCGCTCCCGCCGGAGTTCCTGCGTCCGTACCGCGGCTACCAGAACATCAACATCCGCTCGCATTTCGGCACCTCGGACTACGACGCGCTGCAGCTGCAGGTCAACCGCCGTTACATCCGCGGCCTGCAGTTCGCGCTCGCCTACACGTACGGCAAGACGCGCGGCGTCGCCGACGAGGACGAGGCGGCCATCGCCATCGCGCGGCCGCTGGACGTGTGGCACTACGCGCCGTATTCTTCGAGCCAGCTGCATAACCTCGTGATCAACTACACGTGGGACCTGCCCGGCGCGACCCGCCTGTGGAACAACGCCGTGGTCGGGGCGATTCTCGACAACTGGCAGCTCTCCGGCGAGAACGCCTTCGTCAGCGGTGACTGGGCGCCGGTGACGATCTCTACGACCGACAACTTCGACTTCACCGGCGGAGACGGCGGCAACGGCGGGGACATCGGCGGAGGCGTGCGCACGGTGCGGCCGGTGATCGTCGGCGACCTGGCGGCCGGCGGCCGCGACCCGGATCCGTCCGGCACCGGGAGCTGGATCACCTGGCAGGCGGTCGCGCGTCCTGCCGGCCGCGGCGACTACGGCAACGCGCCGCGCAACGCCATCCAGCTGCCGCGCATCGTGAACTGGAACCTGTCGCTCTTCAAGAACGTGCCGCTCGGCGGCAGGCGCCGCCTGCAGTTCCGCTGGGAGATGTACAACCTGCTCAACCACACGCAGTGGTCGGCGATCAATACCAACGCGCAGTTCAACCCGACGGGCGAGCAGGTGAACGCGAATTTCGGCAAGGCGACCGGCGCACGCAACCCGCGCATCATGCAGGGCTCGGTGCGGTTCGTGTTCTGAGTGACGGCCGGCGCCACCGGCCACGGGTCGTTTGCGACGGGGCGTGTGCCACGTGACGTCCCGCTCGCGCTTCGAGGCGCACTGCGGCTGCGCCGGTTCCGCAGTGCGGGCCATTGGATCACAGCCATGACACGACTCCTCGCTGCCGCCGCCGTCCTGATCGTTGCGGGTGCCGCAGGCGCGGCATCTCCGGTCACCGTCGAGAGCCCCGGTCGAGGAGTCGCGATGACTGTCACGGTCGGCGCGGGCGGCCAGCTGACCTGGAGCGTCACGCGCGCCGGCGCGACCGTGATCGAGCCGTCGCCGCTCGGCATTCGCATCGACGGCGTGGATCTCGGCCGCGACGTCAGCATCGGCACGCGCGAGGCGTACCGCGTCGACGAGAAGTACGCGTGGCGGGGAATCAAGTCGCAGGCGGTCAACCGTGCCAGCGGAGCACGCATCACCGTGCGTCACGCGAGCGGGCAGATCTACATCGTGGACGTGCGCGCGTTCGACGACGGGGTGGCGTTCCGGCACGAGGTCCCGGGCGCCGGCCGCAGGGTTCCCGATGCCGCCACCGCCTTCACGCTGCCCCCGCGCAGCATCGTGTGGACTCACGGCCTGCGCGGCCACTACGAAGAGCTGTACGAACGCCGATCGATCGAGGACGTTCCGCCCGGAACGTGGGTCGGCCCGCCGGTCACCTTCCAGCTGCCCGGCGGCGGCTACGGCTCGATCACGGAAGCGGATCTGCGCGGCTATGCCGGGATGGCGCTGCAGGCCGACGGTGCGAAGACGTTCCGCGAGCGCCTCGGTCACGATCACCCACCGTCCTACCCGTTCACGCTGCGGTTCGGCGACGACGAGGCGAAGCGGCTGAGCGTGCCCGCTGCGATCGAGGGACCGATCCGCACGCCCTGGCGGGTCGTCTTGGCGGCCGGCGATCTGAACGCGCTGGTCAACAGCGACATCGTCCACAACGTGTCCGCGCCCCCCGACCCGAAGCTGTTTCCGGACGGCGCCCGCACGCCATGGATCCGGCCCGGCCGCGCCGTGTGGCGGTACCTGGACGGCGGCGCGAACACGTTCGAGGGCATCAAGGAGTTCTCGCGGTTGGCGGGCGAGCTGGGGTTCGAATACCAGGTGGTCGAAGGCCTCTGGACGCGGTTCGGCGAGGCGGAGCTCGCCGAGCTCGTGGAGTACTCGAAGCAACGCAACGTCGGCATCATCCTGTGGCGCCACCGGCGGACGCTGCACGATCGCGCCGAGCGCCGCCGGCTGTTCGGCGCCCTCTCCAAGGCCGGCGTGGCCGGCCTGAAGGTGGACTTCCTCGATCACGAGGCGAAGGAGGTCATCGATCTCTACCAGGACATCCTGCGCGACGCCGCCGAGTTCAGGCTCGTGGTCAACTTCCACGGCGCCAACAAACCGGCGGGCGAGGCGCGCACGTGGCCCAACGAGCTGACGCGCGAGGGGATCTACGGCCTCGAGCACAAGGCGATCAAGGAATGGGCGGTGTTCAACACGACCTTCCCGTTCGCGCGCATGCTGGCGGGGCACGCCGACTACACGCCGCTAGTGTTCGGCGAGCGACGCCGCGAGACGAGCTGGGCGCATCAGGTCGCCAGCGCCGCGATCCTGACGTCGCCGCTGCTGGTCTACGGCGGCCACCCGCAGTCGCTGCTGTCGAACCCGGCCGTGGAAATCATCAAGAGCCTGCCGTCTACCTGGGACGAGACACGGGTCCTGCCGCCGTCGGAGATCGGCGAGCTGGCGCTGTTCGCGCGGCGAACCGGTTCGACCTGGTTCGTGGCGGCGATGAACGGCCCGGCCGCGCGAAGCGTGGCGATCGACCTGGGTACCCTCGGCATCGCGCGCGCGCGCGCGTTGATTGCCCGCGACCGACTCGACGACGCCGGCGCGATCGAGGTCGAGCGGCGCGAAGTTTCGAGTGCGGAACCGCTCGAGATTGCCATGCGGCCGGCCGGGGGGTTCGTCGTGCGGCTTGTTGAGTCGACAGTCGACAGTCGAAAGTCAGGGTCAGAGTCGGAGTCAGAGTCACAGTCGAAGTCACAGTCCCAGTCAGAGTCACAGTCGAAGCCGTCAACGTCACGGTCAACGTCACGGTCGCAGTCGCAGTGAGTCGGGTGTCGCGACCCTGACCATGGACCTTGATGCCGTCCGACTCCGACCAGCGACGGGACTCCGATCAGCTTCGGGACTCCGTCGAGCGACGGGACTCCGACCAGCGATGGGGACTCCGACCAACAACGGGACTCCGACCAGCAACGGGACTCCCATCAGCACTAGCGACTCTGACTCTGACGAGCGACTCTGACTCTGACCAGCGACTTTCGACTGTCGACTGATCAAGGTCGCAACCCAAGACCGGAGGTGAAGAGGTGACGCCGATCATCCCGGCTCTCCTGGCGCTGCTCGCGGTGGCGGGCGCACGCCTCGGGCCGGCGCCGCAGCGCCTGCCGCGCGAGCAGTGGGGCGCGCCGGCGGTCAGCGTCGCGCAGCAGGACGGCGAGTGGATCATCGCCGGGCGCGCCAGAACGGTGACCCTCTCATCGCGCGATTTGCGCCTGCAGGTCCGCACCGGCGGCACCCTCTGGTCGATGGTCCCGTCGACCGCCACCGACCTGATCGTGCGCGCCGGCGGCGCCGATACCGCCCTGCGTCTCGCCGATGCGCCGCGCATCGCCATCACGCCGTACGACACCGGGTTCAAGACCGGGATCACGATCGTGCTGAGCGGGTGGCGTACGCGTGCGGGTGAGCTCGACGTCGAGCTGTACCTCACGGTTGCCCTCGAAGGGCGGGCTGAAGAGGTGGTCTTCGACGTGTCGGCGCGCGACGGGACGAGCGTCGTGCGGCAGCTCGATTGGCCCACCGCGCTGGAGGCGGGCGACGTCGATCACACCGTGATGAGCCACTATCGCGGCATCCTGCTGCCGCGGACGTGGCCGGCGGAATTCAACCCGATCCGCGCCGGCGCCGCCTGGCCGAACGAGACGACCGAGGTCCAGAGTCACGTCATCGAGAGCTGGTCGATGTCGTGGTGGGGATTCCAGCGCGGTCGTTCGGCGATGATGATCATCGTCGAGACCCCTGATGACGCCGCCTACCGGTTCGCCCATCCGGCGGGCGGCCCGACGGTGATCGGGCCACGGTGGCGGGCGTCGCTCGGCCGCTTCCGCTACCCGCGCAGCGCGCGGATGGCCTTCTTCGAGCCCGGCACCTACGTCGACATGGCGAAACGGTACCGCCGTCACGCGATCGACGCCGGGCTGTTCGTCCCGCTGCGTCACAAGATTGCGCAGGCGCCGCGCGTCGCCGCGCTGATCGGCACGCCGCTGACCCGTTTCAGCATCCTGCGCAACCTGCACCCGGACAGCGCGCGCTACGACCGCATCGCACCGGAGAAGAACTATCAGCTGACCACGTTCGACCAGGCGGCGGTGCGGATTGGCGAGCTCAAGGCGCAGGGCTTCGAGCGGTTCCACATCTGCCTCACCGGCTGGCCGTATCTCGGCTACGACCGGCAGCATCCGGACGTGCTCCCGCCCGCGAAGGACGCTGGCGGCTGGGAGGGCATGAAACGTCTGACGGACGCGGTCCGCGCGCTCGGGTTCGTCCTCACCTTGCACGACCAGTATCGAGACTATTACGTGGACGCGCCCTCCTACGACCCGCAGTTCGCGGTGCACGAAGAGGACGAGGCGGGCCCGCCGCAGGCGTTCCCCGGATCGCGGTTCGGGCAGTGGAAGGAGGGGCGCGTTCCGTTCATGCGGCATTGGGACGGCGGAAAGCAGACCTTCCTGACCCCGCGCCTGATGCTCGGGCACCTGCGCAAGAACTACGAGCTGCTGTTCGAGCACGGCATCAAGCCGGACGGCAGCTACCTGGACGTGTTCGGCTACGTGCCGCCCGACGAGGACTTCAACCCGCGGCATCCGGCGACGCGCACCGACTCGATTCGGGAACGCGCGGCGTGCTTCCGATGGGCGCGCCATCACCTGGGCATCGTCGGCACCGAGGCGGCCGTGGACTGGACGGTGCCGTATGTGGACATCTCGTCGCCGCTCGGCAAGGGACGCGCCGGTATCGCGGTCCCGCTGTTCAACCTCGTGTACCACGATGCGATCATCACGACCTACGCCCCGAACGACCTGTCCGGATTCGTCAACGGCGGCGTGCCGCAGTTCGGCCTGTCCGCGCTTGCCGGACCGGAGAGAGCGAGGACGTTGGAACGCATCCGGGAGATGGCGCGCCTCCACGAGCGCGTCGCGCTGCTCGAGTTGACCGGCCACGAGTTCCTCGACCGCGACCGCACAGTCGAACGATCGACGTTCGCCGACGGGACGACGGTCACCGTGGACTGGAAGACGCAGTCCGTCACGGTGAAGTGACGGGGACATGAACAGACGGGCCTTCCTCGCCTTGCCCTTGACCGTCGGCTTGGGGCGTCGCCTCGGCGCGCAGCCGCTCGACCTGCCCGCGATCGAGCGCGCGCGTGTCCTGCGCCTCGCCCGCAGGTATCTGTCCGAGCCGCCCGTGACGATCACGGCGACCTCGAGCCCGCGCAGCGCCGGCGGCCGGCACGACTACTTCTCGGAAGGCGACTACTGGTGGCCGGACCCGGCGAATCCGGATGGTCCTTACATCCAGCGGGACGGGATGAGCAATCCCGCCAACTTCAACGATCACCGGCAGGCGCTCATCCGCCTGAGCCTGCACGTGCCGGCGCTGGCCGCCGCCTGGCGGCTCACGCGTGAGCGGCGGTACGCGGAGCACGCGGTGCGGCACCTGCGCGCGTGGTTCGTCGAGCCCGCCACGCTGATGACCCCCCACCTTCTCTACGCGCAGGCGATCAAGGGCCGTGTGACCGGCCGCGGAATCGGGATCATCGACACGCTGCACCTCGTCGAGGTCGCCCGTGCCGCGTCGGTCATCGAGAAGGCCCCGGTCTGGCCTTCCGGCGAGCGGGAGCGGGTTGGTGACTGGTTCGTCCGGTATCTGAACTGGATGACGACCCACGAGTACGGGATCGCGGAGCGCGAGGCGAAGAACAACCACGGGACCTGCTGGGTGGTGCAGGTCGCGGAGTTTGCGCGCTACACCGGCAACGCGACGCTGGGATCCTACTGCCGCGAGCGGTTCAAGACCGTTCTCGTCCCCAACCAGATCGCGGCGGACGGCAGCTTTCCCGAGGAGTTGCGCCGCACCAAGCCGTACGGCTATTCGCTGTTCAACCTCGACGCGATGACCGCCGCGTGCCAGATCCTCTCGACGCCCGACGACCACCTGTGGAGCTTCGAGCGACCCGACGGACGTGGCATCCGCAAGGCGCTGGAGTTCATGGTCCCGTTCATTGCCGACAAGTCGGCGTGGCCGCACAAGCCGGACGTGATGTACTTCGACCAGTGGCCGGTCCGGCACCACAGCCTGCTGTTCGGCGGGCTGGCGCTCGACCGGCCGGAATGGATCGCGTTGTGGCGAAAGCTGGAGCCGGATCCGCGCGTCGACGAGGTCATCCGCAACTATTTCATCCGCCAGCCGCTGCTGTGGATCCCCAATCGCTAATCGCTCATCCTGGATCCCTCATCCCGAATTATCCCGAATCGCCAATCCCGAATCCCGAATTATCCCGAATCCCGAATCCCGAGGCCGAGCGCCGAGTCCGAGCGCCGGACCGCGGACAGCGGATGGCGGACGGCGGACCGCGACTACGACTTCGCGCGCGTCTCGTACGTCCGGCTGTGGCCCGTCGCCGGGATGCTCACGGTGTAGCGGCGGCCGTCCGGCGCGACGCTCATCTTGATGTAGTGGGCGGCGCAGTGCTCCTCGAGGTTGGCGATGTACTCGTCGGCGGTGCTGTTCTCGCCGTCGTCCCTGACGTTCTTGTGCACCTGGTACAGCGCGCGGATCGACGACGTGCTCTTGAGTGTCGCGACCGTCTGCGGCTGTGTGCCCTTGCGGGCGCCGTTGTTCATCACCGCGACGGTCGGCGCCAGCGCCCGCACCAGCGCCGGGTTGTTGCTCTGATCGAGGCCGTGGTGAGTGACCTGGTAGACGTCCACGGCGCCGGCGGGATTCACCGGGCAGGCGAGGCGCTTCTCTGTGTTCCAGGTGAGGTCGCCGCCGTCGAAGAGGCGGAACGGGCCGAACTCGAGGAGCAGCACCGCGCTGTTGCGATTGTCGGAGGTGTCGGCCGGCTTGTCGACGGCCGACGCGCATTCGGCGTTAGGCGGGCTCGCGGGCGGCGGCGGCACGAACTGCTCGCGGGTGCCGAGCAGCCGCAGCGCCAGCCGCGCGGTACTCTTCTCCTGCTGCAGGGCGATGGTGTCGCCGGGCTGCAGGAGCCGGCGCCGGCCCACGAACGCGGCGGCGTATGCGGCAACGAGTGGCGCGGTCTTCGCGTCCGGCGGCGGCGACGCCTCGCCGTTGTCGTGCACGCGCCCGACCGGCATCAGCCTGGAGAGGTCGAGCGCCCCGCCGAAATGATCGCTGTGGAAGTGCGTGACGATCAGGTGGTCGATCCGTTTCAGGCCCGCGACCGCGGTCGCCACCTTGTGAATGCGCGGGGCGCCGCGCTCGTCGGGGTAGCCCGTGTCGACGAGGATCGACTCGCCGGCGGGCGTCACGATCAGCGTGGCTGCGCCGCCCTCGACGTCAATCCAGTAGACGTCAAGGGTCCTCACAAGCGATTGCGCAGCGACTGCCGCCTGCGAAAGCGCGCAAACGACAACCACAACGGCGAGCGCGGCTCGTTTCACGATCAAGTCCTTTCCACTGCCCCGCAAGGGGAACGCCAGCACCCCTCAGCACCCCTCAGCACCCTTCTAAACTAAGCACCCTCACCGCCCTCCACCGCCGCCGCAAACGGCCACTGCCGCACTTGCCGCGACCAGAGCAGAAAGCCGACCACGCCCAACGCCAGGATGCCGAGGCCGAACGCAATCACTCTGACGTCCGTCGTCACGAAGACGAATAGCCACCCGAGGAAGGCAACGGCGGCCGGCAGCGGGTACAGCCAAATGCGGTAGGGCCGCGGCATGTCCGGCCGCACCTGACGGAGCCGGACCACCCCGGCCACCTGCCCCATGAACTGGACGAGAATGCGCGTCGCGATCAGCGCATCGATGACGGTGCCGAGCGAGAACAGGCAGGCGGCAATCGAGAGGGCCCCGAGCACCAGCAGCGACACGTGCGGAAAATCTTGCGTCGGATGGAGGCGGGCGAAGGCCCGGAAGAAGTAGCCGTCGCGCGCCGCGGCGTAGGGAATCCGCGAGTAGCCGAGCAGCAGGGCGAACACCGACCCGAACGCCGTCCACAGGATCATCAGCGTGAAGAAGGTCGCGACACGCGGGCCGTACAGGCGCTCCATGAAGATGGACACGATGAAGTTCGACGCGGGATGCTCGTCGGCAGGCACGAACTCGCGCCACGGAATGACGCCGATGATCGAGAGGTTGATCCCGAAGTAGATCACCGCGACCGCGATGGTGCTGATCAGGATCGACCGCGGGATCACCCGGCCGGGATCCCTGACCTCCTCGCCGATGTAGCAGACGTCGTAGTACCCCAGATAGTCGTAGATGCCCACGCGCGCGGCGGCGCCGAGGCCGAGCAGGAACCCGAGCGAGAAGTCGAACGCGCCCGGCGGCGTGTCGAATGCCAGCGCCCGGTCGAACGAGGCCATGCCGCTCGCGATCACCGCCAGCGTGGTCGCAAGCGTCCCAACCCAGAGGCTGACGGTGATGGTGGCAATCGACGTGATACGCCGGTACAGCAGCGCGACGTTGAACACGCCGACTACGGCGCAGACGACGAAGAAGACACGGCCGGAGGCCGCCGGCCAGATGTAGCCGAGGTACTGCGAGAAGCCGATATAGCCCGACGCGATCTCCAGCGGCCCGCTGAGGATGAACTGCCAGACGAAGAGGAACGCCATCAGCCGGCCGAAGCGCTCGCGCCCGAACGCTTCGCGCAGGTAGGCAAACGAGCCGCCCGACCCGGGCATCGCCGCGCCGAGCTCGCTCCACACCATGCCGTCGCACAGCACGATCACCAGCGCCACCAGCCAGCCGAGCATTGCTTGCGGGCCGCCCAGCGCGCTCATGAGGAGCGGGATCGTGATGAAGGGGCCGATCCCGATCATGTTGATCATGTTCAGCGCCGTGGCGTGCACGAGGCCGAACCGGCGGGTCAGCGTGGCGGTCATGCGGCGGGGGCTGTCGTTGGCTCGTGAGGCAGGTGCGGCATCACACCCACTTGACGCTGTGGTCGCCGGTGACCGCCACGGTCTCCGGCGGGCTGTCGATGCGGAAGAACGACCAGGGTCCCGGCGCGAACGGGTACTTCTCGACGACGCGTTCGTCGATCTCGATGCCCAGGCCGGGGCGGTCGGGAACAATCAGCCGGCCGTCGGCGATCTGCAGCGGCTCGCGCAGGATCTCGTCCGCCAGCGGGAAGGGGTACATGCCGGCCCGCCCGCCGTTCGCGTAGCACGGGCACTCGAGCCACTCGACCACCGACTCCGGCCAGCAGATCCCGAAGTGAGCGGCGGCGAGCACCTCCAGCGTCGTGCCCCAGCTGTGGAAGGCGAAGCGGAGACCCGCCTCCTGCACCGCGGCGGCCACGCGCGCGGCCACGGCGAACCCGCCCTGGCAGCACACGTCCATCTGGATGAAGTCGGCGGCGCGGCGCCGCGCCAGGTCGGCGACCCCCGCTTCGTCGGGCTCGTGCTCGCCGGTCGCAATCCGGACGTGGCCGAGCGATCGCAGCCGGACGTACGCCTCGTGGTCCTCCGGCGGCAGCGGCTCTTCGAGCCACACGGGATCGTAGGCGCCGATCCGTGCCGCGACCGTGGCCGCGTCACTGCTGCGGTAGCTGTGATCGCCCATGCGCCACCACGCGTGCGCGTCGATCATCAGGCCGAACGCCGGGCCGGTCGCCTCGCGCATCAGGCGCACGGCTTCGACATCCTCGTCCGGCCCGCGCGCCGGCCGCATCTTGTACGCAGGGAACCCCATGGCCTGGATGGCCGCCGCCTCCTCGGCGTAGCCCGACGGCGGCATGTACATTCCCGCGCTGCCATACAGCTTGATGTCGCCGCGGACGCGCCGGCCGGCGATCTCCGACAGCGCGCACCCTTCGTAACGCGCCACCGCGTCCATCAGCGCGATCTCCACCGCCGCGTACACCTTGCGCCGCGCGAGATCGCCGATGAAGCCGAAGTCGCGCCAGCGCCGCGGGTCCCTCCCTTCGAGGAACGGCGCGATCTCCGTGCGAATGACTTCGTGCGCGCGCGCGTCCGCCGGCCCCGGCGCGTAGCCCCGCAGCCCGCTGTCCGTCTGAACGCGAACGTACATGGCGTCCCGCTTCAGGATCGTCCGCTCGCCGTTCCGGAACGGCAGGCGCATCGGTTGTGGCAGCGGGCACGACAGCAGGAACGACTCGACGCGGGTGATCTTCACGGCGCGCGTTTCCTCGATGCCGCGCGGTTCACGCGACGCTCCGGCTCTTCATCGCCTCGCGCAGCGGCGCTTCCGCCGGCAGGCGGAGCGAGGCGACGAGCACGGCTTCGACGACGAGGACGCCGGCCAGCATCAGCAGGCCGGAAGTGTAGTCGGCGCTGACCTGGCGCAGCCAGCCCATCGCGGTCGGGCCCACGAATCCGCCGAGGTTGCCGATCGAGTTGATCAGCGCGATGCCGGCGGCAGCCGCCAGGCCGCCCAGGAAGATCGGCGGGATTGCCCAGAAGACGCTCATGACCGCGCGCTGGCCCGCCTGCGAGAGCATGAAGCTGAGCACGATCAGCACGACGCTGTGCTGTGAGAAGGCCGCAAGGACGAGGCCGGCGGCGGCGGTCAGCGCGCAGGCGGCCACGTGCCACTTGCGTTCGCCGGTGCGATCGGAGTGCCGGCCGACGAGCACCATGGCGACCAGCGCGACGCCGAAGGGGATGGCCGTGGCCACGCTGAGGCGCCAGCCGCGGAACCCTGAGACCTCGCGAAGGATATTGGGCAGCCAGAGGAAGACGCCGTAGGTGACCGTCGTGTTCAGGA
Source organism: Vicinamibacterales bacterium (assembly GCA_048594975.1). Lineage (GTDB taxonomy): Bacteria > Acidobacteriota > Vicinamibacteria > Vicinamibacterales > 2-12-FULL-66-21 > JBMDXB01. The sequence goes on from JBMDXQ010000158.1 coordinate 65,972, forward strand.
AGTAGATGAGCGCGAGCAGCCAGAGCCGGCCGGAGAAGAGCATCCGCATCTCCGACCCGTGGTGCCGCGCCAGCCGCGCCTCCCGCTCCCGCGCCATCGTCGCGGTGAGCCACTCGCGTTGCCGCGCGGTCAGCCACCGCGCCTGCTCCGGGCGGTCCGTCAGGTAGCGCCAGGCGACGATCCCGAGCAGGACCGCCGGCAGGCCTTCGACGAGGAAGAGCCACTGCCAGCCGGCGAGTCCGAGCCGGCCGTCGAGGGCGAGCAGCGCCTCCGACACTGGCGCGCCGACGATCATCGCGATCGGCGACGCGGTCATGAAGAGCGCCCCGGCGCGCGCGCGCTCGCTGGCCGGAATCCAGTAGGTCAGGTAGAGCACGACGCCGGGGAAGAAGCCGGCTTCGGCAATCCCGAGCAGCACGCGCGCCGCGTAGAAGCTGACCGTCCCGCTGACCATCACCATGCCCATCGACACGATGCCCCAGCCGATCATGATGCGCGCGATCCACACGCGGGCGCCGACCCGCTCGAGGATCAGGTTGCTCGGGATCTCGAAGAGGCAATAGCCGAGGAAGAACAGTCCCCCACCGAGTCCGTAGGCGGCCGCGCTCAAGCCGAGGTCGCGCTGCAGCTCCTCGGCGGCGAAGCCGATGTTCACGCGGTCGATGTACGCGACGACGTAGCAGATGAAGACGAACGGAATCAGCCGGCGGATGACCCGGCTGATGGTCTCGCGCGCGAGGGGGTCGCTTGGCATGTGTGGTTCCGCGGGTTCCGGGGTTCCACCGGTTCCGGGGTTCCGCCGGTTCCGGAGTTCCGGGGGTTCCGCGGGTTCCGTGGTTTCAGGGGTGCACGGTTCCACGGGCAACGGTTCCGCGAGTCTCGGGGTTCCGAGGTTCCGGTTCTTCGGTTTCCCCCTCAGAGGACCGAACCGCGGAACCTCGGAACCCCGGAACCCCCGGGACCCCGGAACCAGCTTCCGTCGCACTCGGAAGCCCGCTAACCCTATCACGGCGTGCCGATCTCGCCGCGACGTGTACCGAGTTGCCGAGGCGCGCTACACTGGTCGCCGCTCACCGCACCCATCGCATGCGCATCGTCGACTACCGCCTCCACTCGATCGCGATCGCGGATCCTCCGCTGAGGAGTTCGTACGGCCTGCACGCCCCGTACGCTCTGCGCACGGTCGTCGAGATCGAGAGCGACGACGGCATTGTCGGCATCAGCGAGACGCACGGCGGCGACGCCAACGCGGCGATGTTCGAGGCGCTCCGTCCCCGCATCGTCGGCGCCGACCCGTACCGGCTCTGCGCCTCGCTGATGCCCATGATCGACGGCGAGGCCGGCGACCGCTCGCAGACGTACCTGGTGCCGGGCGAGAACCCGCGTGACGCCGGCGCGCGCCTGTTCTCGGCGGTGGAGATCGCGTGCCTGGACCTCATCGGCCGATCCGTCGGACGCCCGGTCTGCGATCTGCTGGGCGGCCGCGTCCGCGACGCCGTGCCGTTCTCCGCCTACCTGTTCTACAAGCACGGGGGCGGCGGCGGCGACGTCGAGCCGGACGAGTATGGCGAGTGCCTCACCCCGGAATCGATCGTTCGGCAGGCGAAACAGATGGTCGAGGCCTACGGCTTCCAGTCCATCAAGCTGAAGGCCGGCGTCCTGGATCCGGAGATCGAGATCGAGACGATCCGGCTGCTCCGCGAGGCGTTCGGCCCGGCCGTTCCGTTGCGCCTCGACCCGAACTGCGCGTGGAGCGTCGAGACCTCCGTCCGCGTCGGCAGGGCGCTCGCCGCCGAGTTGAGCGGCGAGGGCTACCTCGAGGATCCGACGGCCAGCCTCGACGGCATGGCCCGCGTCCGGCGCGCGCTGCTGGCGGCGGGCATTGCGACGCCGCTCGCGAGCAATGTCGCGGTCACCTCATTCGCGGACATTCCGGAAGCGGTCCGCCACGACGCGGTCCAGGTCGTCCTGTGCGACCCGCACTACTGGGGTGGCGTCCGGCAGATTCAGCACCTGTCGCGCGTGTGCCGGACGTTCGGGCTCGGGCTGTCGATGCACTCCAACAGCCACCTCGGCGTGTCGCTCATGGCCATGGTGCACGCCGCCGCCGCGGCGCCACACCTCACCTTCGCCTGCGATACGCACTATCCGTGGCAGTCGGCGCGCGACGAGATCGTCGAGGGCGGCCGCGTGCGGTTCGAGCAGGGGACGGTGCGGGTTCCGGATGGTCCCGGCCTCGGCATCGATCTCGACCGCGATCGGGTCGAACGCGGCGTCGAGCGGTACCGCGCCATCCCGATCCGGCGGCGCGATGATGCGGAGGAGATGCGGCGGCACGTCGAGCCGGCCTGGCAGCGGGTGGTGCCGCGGTGGTGATGACGCCCGACGAGTTGCGGTCCCGGCTGCACGGCGTGATCGGGTTTCCGGTGACGCCGTTCGACGATGGTCTCGCGCTCGACCTGGAGGGCTTCGGCCGCAATCTTCAGGCGATGCTGCGGCACCCGATCGGGGCGATCGTCGTTGCCGGCGGCACCGGCGAGCTGTACTCGCTGGACCCGGAAGAACACGCCGCGTTGATCAGCGCGGCGGTCGAGGAAGCGGATGGCCGCGTGCCCGTCATCGCTGGCACCGGATACAACGTTCCGCTCGGCGTACGGCTCGCGAAGCAGGCCGCGGACGCCGGCGCGTCCGGGGTCCTCGCGTTCCCGCCGTACTATCCCGGCGCGGACGAGGACGGGCTGTACGGGTACTATCGCGCGATTGCAGCGGCGACGCCGCTGGGACTGCTGGTCTACAGCCGCGACTGGTTTCATCCCGGCGCGGCATTCGTTCGCCGCCTGGCAGACCTTCCCACGCTGATCGCGTGGAAGGAGGGACAGGGTGACATCCGGCGCCTGCAGGTGCTGCGGGAGAGCGTCGGCAACCGGCTGTGCTGGGTGGGGGGCGCCGGCGACGACATGGTGCCGGCCTATTACGCGGTCGGCCTGCGGGCGTTCACGTCGAGCATCTCCAACGTGGCCCCCGCGCTGGCCGTGCAGCTTCACGAGCTGGCATCGGCGGGCGATGCCGCCGCTCTGTCGCGCCTGATGGACGCGGTCGTCGTTCCGCTGTACGCGGTGCGCGCCCGGCGGCGCGGCTACGAAGTCACGGTCATGAAGGCGCTGATGAACCGGCTCGGTCTCGCCGGCGGGACGGTCAGACCGCCGCTTCCGCGCCTCGCCCCCGCCGACGCCGCCGCGCTCAGCGCGCTGGCGGCGGTTTTCGAGTCGAAAGTCGAGAATCGATAGTCAGAGTCAGAGTCAGAGTCAGAGTCAGAGTCAGAGTCGAAGTCAGAGTCGGAGTCAGAGTCAGAGTCAGAGTCAGAGTCAGAGTCAAAGTCAGAGTCGAAGTCAGAGTCAAAGTCAAAGTCAAAGTCAGAGTCGCTGGCCGAAATCGCTCGTCGAAGTCCAGGGTTGAAGTCGCGAGCCGGGCACCCGACTTTGAGCTTGGGCTCTCTGACTCTGACTCTGAACTCGACTCTGACTCTGACCCTGACTTCGACTCTGACACCCTGACTGTCGACTTTCGACTATCGACTGGGTATACTGACCCGCCCTACGGCCCATGCGCCGGAATTCTCTTCGGACGGCCCTGCTGGCGTGGGTGTTCGGTCTTGCCGCCGCGGTCCCTTCGATCGCCGAGACCACGCGTCCATCCATCTCTCTGCTGACGCAGATCAAAGACATCCGTGCGCTCACCTCCGACGAGGGTGCGCGCGGCTACCGCGTGCGCGTCCGGGGTACGGTGACCCACTTCGATCAGATCGGCTACGGCCTGCTCTTCATCCACGACGGCCGGCTCGGGCAGTTCGTCGAGGTTCCCGAACGTGCGGACCTGCAGGACACCTGGAAGGGGTTGCGCCGTGGCGACCTCGTCGAAATCGAAGGCCGGACCGTTCGCGGCGGGTTCGCCCCGAACGTACGGCCGGATGCGATCCGGGTGATCGGGCGCGGGGAGATGCCCGAGCCGAAGTCGCTCTCCATCGGCCAGCTGCTCACCGGCCGACACGACTGCGATTACGTCGAGATCGAGGGGGTCGTGCAACGCGTCTGGCTGGCGGCCGATCCGAAGATGCACACGCTCTTCGCCGACGTCGCGGTCGACGGCGGCGTCGTCCGGGGGTCGTTCTGGGATTACGGCGCGAGTGACCTGCAGCGCTTCATCGACGCCAGGGTCCGGCTGCGCGGCAATGCCGGCACGCTTTTCGGGCAGACCGGGCAGCTGCGCGGCGTGTCGGTGTTCGGCGGGCGCACCGGCGATATCGAGGTGCTCGCGGCGCCGCCGGACCCCTTCTCCATTCCCGTCCGTTCGATTCGCAGCATCTACAACTATTCATCGGCAGGAGAGGTGACTCGCCGGATCCGCGTGCGCGGCGTCGTCACCAGCCAGATGCTCGGCAGCCCCGTGCAGGTGAGCGACTTCACGACCTCGACGACGTTCCGCGACGTGCGCCACGTGCTCTACCTGCACGACGGCGAGAGCGGCGCGCGCATCGAGACGGAGCAGGACACGCGGGTGAAGCCGGGCGACGTGGTGGAGGCGGCGGGCTTCCCGGCGGTGACGCCGGGCAAGCCGATCCTCCGCGACGCCGTCTTCCGCGTGGTGGGGACCGCCGAGCCGCCGCCGGCGGCGATCGTCCAGCCCTCGGAGGTGCTGACGGCGGAGCACGACGCCGAGCTGGTGCGCATCGAAGGCCAACTGCTGGGGATCCTGCGCAGTTCCACGGCGCTGCGCCTCGTCCTGAAATTTGGCGAAACGGTGTTCGATGCGCCGCTGGACCCCTCCTTCGGCAGCCGGCTGGCCGAGATCCGTCCGGGAAGCACTGTCTCCGCGACCGGGGTCTACTCGTACCAGTGGGGGCCGCCGCCGTCCTTCCGCCTGTTCCTCCGCTCGCCGGAGGACGTGGTCGTCCTGTCGGCCGGCCCGTGGTGGACGCTGCGGCACACGGGGGTGCTGCTCGCCATCGTCCCGCTCGTCGGCGCGGTAGCGACGGTGTGGGCCCGGATGCTCTCGAACCAGAAACGAGAGCAGTTCCAGGCGATCCTGAGCGAACGCAACCGCCTGGCGAGGGAGCTCCACGATACGCTCGAGCAGGGCCTGGCCGGCATCACCCTGCAGCTCGAGGCGGTCGCCGGCAGCCTCGACGCCTCGCCCGCCGCGGCGAAGCAGTCGCTCGACCTCGCCCGCCAGATGCTCCGCTACAGCCTCGAGGAGGCGCGCCGATCGGTCATGGATCTACGCTCCGAGGCGCTCGACAACCGCGACCTGGCGGGGGCGCTGACCAGCCTTGCACGGCAGATGACGGTAGGCACTTCGCCGCGCGTGGAGGTACGGGTCGAGGGGACGGTCCGGCGGCTCGGCGCGGCGCACGAGCACCACCTGCTGCGCATCGGCCTGGAGGCGCTCACCAACGCGCTGCGTCACGCCTCGGCCACGCGGATCGACATCCTGCTCCGGTTCGGCAGCGAGGCCATCGAGCTGGTGGTCCGCGACGACGGCAGGGGGCTGGGGAACGGCAGCCACGCTCTGCCGGGCGCGCATTTCGGCCTCCAGGGGATCCGGGAGCGCGTGGACAAGCTCGGAGGCACCGTGGAGATCGAGAGCCGCCCGGGGGAGGGGGTGCGGCTGTCGGTCGTTGTCCCGCTGCATCGCCGCCCGCGCGTCGTCGTGCGGCCGGTCCTGGGGGAGATATGGCCGAGAAGCTGAGGATCATGCTCGTCGACGATCACTACCTGGTGCGCGTCGGCCTGGCGAGCATCATCGCGCTCGAGCCGGACATGACGGTGTGCGCCGAGGCGTCGACTGGCGAGCAGGCGGTCGAACTGTTCCGGGTGCACCGGCCGGACGTGACGCTGATGGACCTGCGCCTGTCGGGAGTGAACGGGTCGGAAGCGACGCAAGCGATCCTGGCGGAGTTCCCCGACGCGCGCATCATCGTGATCTCCACCTACGTGGGCGACGAGGAGATCCACAACGCGCTGCAGGCGGGGGCGATGGCCTACCTCGTGAAGTCGGTCCAGCGCGAAGAGCTGATCCAGGCAATCCGGAAGGCGGCTGCCGGGCAGCGGCACATCCCGCCGGAGGTCGCGGCGCGGCTGGCCGAGCGAGTCGGGCGGTCCCAGCTCTCGGGACGCGAACTCGAGGTGCTCCGGCTGCTCGTGGGTGGGAAACGCAACCGGGCGATTGCCGAGGCGCTTGATATCACCGAGGGCACGGTCAAGCTGCACGTGAGCAGCATCCTCGGCAAACTGGGCGCCGTCGATCGGACCGAGGCCGTCACCGTCGCCCTGCATCGCGGAATCATCCAGCTATAAGCAATCAGCGTCCGCCGCTTTTGCCCCGGTCTGGAGCACTTCCCGTAACTTGAGCCAGCCGCGCTCAATATATCTTTCGACATAACCTATTCCATCTACTTTGCCCGATTGACGCGGTCGTTGTCCGCACGTAGTCTTTGGCTGCCCAGGAGTGCGGGTTGGTCTCCCCGCTCCGGATCGGTGTCTCGTGAGGTGGGTGATGAACCGTCGCGTGTCCTTCGGTCTATCGAGCCTCCTGGCGCTGCTGGTGTTTGCAGCGCCGCCAGTCCTTGCGCAAACAGCCAGCGCGACCATCCGCGGCACGGTGACGGACTCGTCAGGAGCCGTCCTGCCCGGCGCCAACGTGGTCCTCACCAACGTCGCCACGAAGGACGCGCGTGACGTCCAGACCGACAACCGCGGCGGATACCTGATCGCCGGTATCTTTCCGGGAACCTACGACCTCAAGGTCGAACTGGCCGGGTTCAAGACCTACGAGCAGAAGGGCATCGCGCTCAGCCCCAACGACGCGCGCGGCATCGACGTCCGCCTCGACGTCGGCGAGCAGAGCGAGACCGTGACCGTCACCGCGGAGCGCGAAATCGTCCAGACGGAGACCGGTGCGCGCGAAGGCGTGCTCACCGCGACGCAGATCGACAACCTCTCCATCATCGGCCGCAGCGCGCTCGAGCTGCTGCGCATCCTGCCCGGCGTCGTCACCGAGTTCAACCAGGGGGAGTCGGTGAGCTTCGGCGGCGGCGCGCAGAACACGACCGGTTACACCGTCAACGGCATCCGCTCGACGAGCAACACCGTATCGCTCGATGGATCTGCACTCATCGACATTGGCAGCAACAGCGGCGTGATCGTGTCGCTCAACAACGACATGGTCCAGGAGGTGAAGGTCCAGAGCTCGAACTTCGCCGCCGAGTACGGCACCGGCGGCATGAGCGTGAGCGCGGTCACAAAGGCGGGATCCTCGCAGTTCCACGGCTCCGTGTACGATTACTGGCGCGATCACCGCTTCGCCGCCAACGACCGGTCGAACAGCATCGCGGGCACCGAGAAGCCCAAGAGCACCTACCAGTACCCCGGCGGCAACATCGGCGGCCCGATCGCGTTCGGCGACAGCTACACGAGGAATCGCGACAAGCTGTTCTTCTTCGTTGCGTTCGAGGGACAGCGGCAGCAGATTGACCCGGGCTCGCGCTTCTCGCGCACCTTCACCGAGAAGATGCGCAACGGCGATTTCAGCGAGCTGCTCGAGAATCGGGGTTCGAACCTGCTCAGCATCCCGCAGTTGCGCATTCCCCGCGGTTTCCCCAACGCGGGCCAGCCGGCGCCGAACAACGACATGCGGCCCTACATGGACCCGCTCGGCAAGTACCTGGCGAGCCTGTACCCGCTGCCCAACTACGTCGATCCGGACAACGAGTTCAACTATGTCTACAGCCGGCTCGAGCCGTCGAACCGGTGGGACTTCAAGTCGCGCTTCGACTGGAACATCAGCAACAACACGAAGGCCTACGTCCGGATCGCGCAGGAAGGCGAGAGGAACGAAAACCCGCGCGGCGTCTGGTGGGGGCCATCGGACGTCGCACTGCCCTCGCCGAACGTCGGCGACAACCGCGGCCGGTCGTACGCGGGCAACATCGTGTCGGTGCTCAGCCCGACGATGACCAACGAAGTCCTCGTCAGCTACAGTCGGCTGACGCTCGACAACTACTACGAGGATCCGTCACTCATCAGACAGGGCGCGGGCGGTGTCACGTTCAACGGCATCCAGTTCCCCGGCGGCCCCCCAAGTCCCTATCTGCCGACGAACGTCCTTCACGGCTGGGGCGGCAACGGCCAGGTCGGCAACATGTGGGCCGCGGCCGACGACGTGTATGCCCATAACGATGCGCTGCAGTTCAGCAACAAGCTGACGAAGCTCGCTGGCAGCCACAGCCTCAAGTTCGGTGTCTCCATCGAGCGCGGTGGGAAACAGCAGAACTTCCAGAACAACGAAGCGGCCCAGTTGTGGTTCGGGCCCGATAGCGATGGCCTCCCGGGGGTCACGGGCAACTCGGCTGCCGACATGCTCGTCGGTCGCATCGGGCAGCTCGACCAAGGGTCGGCGCGCCGCGGCAACCCGCATCCTGGCCAGCCGTACGGCGAGTTCCGATACTGGAATATCGACGCCTTCGCGCAGGATGGCTGGAGGCTCCGGTCCAACCTGACGCTCGAATACGGTGTGCGCTTCGGGTACTGGACGAACAACAAGGAGTACCTGTTCAAGCTCGGCGGCTACTTCGACCCGGCCCTTTACGATCCGACGAGGGGGTCCTTCCTCGATCCGGAGTTCCAGCTGGTCAACGGCGTCTGCTACGTTGAGAACGGCTGCGCGCCCGACGGCATCCTGGACAACCGCTCGCCGTTCGCCCTACCGCGCGTCAACGTGGCGTGGGACATCGACGGTGAGAGCAGGAATGTGGTCCGCGGCGGCTACGGTTTGTTCTACAACCGCAACCAAGGCAACGTGGAGTACAACAACACGCTGCGGCTCTCGCCGAACGCGTACGCGGTCAACACGAGTGCCTGGGCGGGCGAATCGTACGGCGGCGGCCTCGGGCTGACGTACGATACGGCAAGCGAAGCCACGCTGGCCAACCGCATCTCGAGCCTCGGCATCAACTCGCTCGATTCGAGTTCGTTCACGTGGCCGAAGACGCACAGCTTCAGCGTGTCCTACGCACGGCGAGTCCCCTGGAACCAGGTCGTCGAGGTCGCCTACGTCGGCTCACGTCAGTTCGACCTCGTCAGTCGCACGAACGGCAACGTCATGCCCTACGGCGTGATGCTTTCAGGCACGTTCAATGGAATCGACCTGTCGGTACCGGTCAACCGGGTGGCGGTCGCGAGCCAGGACGCCAATCTCGCGAGCTTCAGGCCGTTCAACGCGCTGAGCGGCATCACACTCTTCAATTTCAAGGGTGAGGCGACTTACGACTCGATGCAGGTCACGCTGAGCCGTCAGACCGGGCGCCGGCTCCAGTATTTCCTGGCCTATACGCTTGCCCGCAACGAGGGTACGCTCAGCGACGAGAACTCTGGCCTTATCGATCCCTACGACCCGGATCGCACCTACGGCGTGCTGGGGTCGGACCGCACGCACATGCTGAATGTGTCCTGGAATGCCTTCCTCCCTGACGGGGCCAGGGGTGCGCTGAACAACGCGTTCGGGCGCGGGCTCCTGAACGGCTGGCAGCTCTCCGGTATTTCGTCGATGGCGAGCGGCATCCCCATTCGTCCGACGTTCAGCGGCGCCGCCGGGGGCGCGTCGGTAGCGACCGCCTACTTCGGCACCGCCGACGTCGTCGGGCCAAGCAGAACCGGCGGCAATGCGCTGGCGCCTGTCTATACGTGCGACCCGCGGACCGACGGTTCGGCCGTCGGCGAAAAAATCCTGGACTACAACTGCATCGCAGTTCCGGAATTCGGGCAGAACGGGCAGCTCGTGCCGCCCTATAACATCCGGACGCCGACGCGGTTCAACCACGATCTGACCGTGTTCAAGAACTTCCAGATCCGGGGAGAACAGAAGATCCAGTTCCGCCTCGGGTTCTTCAACCTGTTCAACCAGGCGTTCGCCAACACGAACATCGGCAACGACATCAACCTGACCCTGGACACAGTCTGTCGCGTTACCGTCCCGAGTCTGCCAAACGGCGCGGGCGGGACGGCGACAAACGTGTGCGACCCGACCGGCGGGTTCGACTACACGCAGGCGACGAAGGACAACTTCGGGAAGATCAACCTCAAGCGCGGTCACCGCGTCATTGAGTTCGTTCTGAAGTACTACTTCTAGAGGCCACGGGGCGGAACTGAAGTTCCGCCCTACGTGACCTTCCCGTGGGGCCGAACTTCGGTTCGGCCCTTTCTTTATTCCCGCCCCAACCGGCCTGATACAATCGAATCTCTCGCGTTCCGAAAGCTCTGCGGCCGCCACCGCCAAGGCGGCGGCGCCCAAGGGGCACACTCTCGTGCCATGACCCGGTTCTTTCTCTCGATCGTCTTCCTGGCCCTTGCCGTTCCAGTGCAGGCCCAGCAGGCTGCCGCGCCCCCGGCCGCCGACGCCGATCGTTTGCTTGCCCGCGCGATGGAACTGCACCAGGCAGGCGATCTGCTCGGCGCCATCGCCACGTACAAGTCGGTGCTGGAGATCGATCCGACCCGCGCCGACGCGCTCTCGAACCTCGGCGCCGCCTACGTCCGGCTCGGACAGTTCGACGATGCAATCAAGCAGTACGAGGAGGCGCTGAAGCACGACGCAATGAACAACGCCGTGCGGCTGAACCTGGCGCTCGCGTACTACAAGTCCGCGCGGCCGCAGTCGGCGATCCCGCAGCTCAAGCGCGTGCTGTCGTCCGATCCGGAATCGAAGAATGCGTACCTGATTCTCGCTGACTGCTACCTCCAGACGGGGCAGGACCAGCAGGTCGTTGCGCTACTCAAGCCGCGGGCGCCGATGTTCGGAGGGGACCTCGCCTTTGCCTACCTGCTGGGGACGGCGCTGCTCTATTCCGGCGACTCGGTGGAAGGACAGAAGTACGCCGAGCGGGTGTTCGGCGCCGGCGAGTCCGCCGAGGCGCACCTGCTGATGGGCATCGCGCACCTCGGGCAGCACGACTACAAGGCCGCCAAGACGGAGCTCGAGGCGGCGCTCAAGCTGAATCCGAGGCTGCCGACCGCGCATTCGCTGCACGGGCGCTCGCTGCTGGCGCTCGGCGAGCAGGCGGCAGCGGAGCAGGCGTTCCGCCGCGAGCTGGAGATCAACGTCAACGACTTCGAGGCGAACCTGCAGCTGGGGAACATCCGCAAGGGCGCGCAGCGGTTCGACGAGGCCTCCACGTACCTTGAGCGCGCGACGACCATCCGCCCCAATGATCTGACCGCGCGCAAGCTGCTCGCGAGCCTGCGCCTGCAGACCGGAAAGACCGAGGAGGCGCTGGCGATGCTCGAGGCGATCGTGGAGGGGGCGCCCGAGGTCGTCGAAGTCCACGTGCTGCTCGCCACCGCGTACAACCGCCTCGGCAGGAAGGACGATGCGCAGCGGGAACGGGAGATCGTCGAGCGCCTGAACGCAGAGGCGCAGGCGAAGCAGCCGGGTGCGATCAAGAAGGGGCCGGAGCTATGAGGATTGCCGGCGCCATGCTGGTCGTTGTTTGCGCGATCGCCGGAGCGGAGGCTGCGCAGCAGAAGCCGCCGGGCCAGCCTGCCGCGGCGTCGGCGACCCGCGCGACCTTCGCGGCGCTCGAGAAGCAGGCCACCGACGCGAGGCGGGGGGAGCGGTGGGACGAGGCGATCGGCCTCTACAAGAAGCTGGTGAAGCTGCAGCCGGACTACGTCGAGGGCTACTGGTACCAGGGCACCGCGTACTACTCGCTCGAAGACTACGCGAACTGCAAGACGGCGTTCCGGCAGGTCACGAAACTGGCGCCGAAGAACGGCGCCGCGCACGCGTTCCTCGGGCTGTGCGAGTTCGCCCTGAAAGAGTACGACCGCGCGCTCCAGCATCTGATTGAGTCACGCAATCTCGGTATTGGCGACGTGCCGGACCTCGGAAAAGTCGCTCGCTACCATGCCGCCGTCCTCATGTCACGCACCGAGCAATACGAGCAGGCGCTCGAGACGCTCGGCGAGTTCGCAGGCGATGGGGACGACAACCTGCGCGTCATCGAGGCCATGGGAGTCGCCACGCTGCGTATGCCGATGCTGCCCATCGAGCTGCCGCCGGACCGGCGGGAGATGGTGCTGATGGCGGGGCGCGCCAGCTACCAGATGGCGATGCGCGACAAGGTCGGCGCCGAGGCCGCCTTCAAGGCGCTCGCCACGCGGTATCCGGAAACGCCGAACGTGCACTACGCCTACGGCGTCTTCCTGCTGCTGGAGCAGCCCGACGCGGCCATCGCGGAGCTCCAGCGGGAGCTCGACATCCAGCCGGGCCACGCGTGGTCGTTCATGCAGCTCGCCTACGAGTACCTGAAGCGCGGCGAGCCGGCCGCGGCGCTGCCGTTCGCGAAGCAGGCGGTCGAGGCGGCGCCGAAGGCCTTCCAGGCGCGCAAGGCGCTCGGCCAGGCGCTCCTCGAGACGGGCGACGTCGAGACCGCCATCAAGGAACTGCAGACCGGCATCGATCTGGCTCCGCAGAGCCCCGGTCTGCATTTCACGCTGGCGCGCGCGTTCCAGCGCGCCGGCAAGCTCGAGGAAGCCGAGAAGGAGCGCGCCGAGTTCATGCGGCTCGACCGCCTGGCGCGTACGCTCAGGAGCGGCGAGCAGTCGGTCGGCGGCCACCTCGAGCAGATTCGAAAGTAGTCAATCAGCATGGTCCACTTGTCACGCTGCAACGGCGGTTACGAGTTGCCCTTCGCGCGTCACGAAGACACGGCGACACGAAGGGACGAAGAAACGAAACCGACAGTTCGTCGTGTGTTCGTGGCTTCGTATCTTCGTTTCGTCGTGGCCCCCGCCGGGGTGCCGTCGGCCCGTCGCCCTGCCGCAATTCTCCTCGGTGCCGCGACATTGTTCAGTGCGGCTGCGGCCCAGCAGCAGACCCCGCAGCGAGCGCCGGGGACGCTGACCGAGGGCGTCACGGCCGTGCTCGTGGACGTGGTCGTCCGCGATCGGCGTGGGCAACCGGTCCGCGATCTGACCGAGGCCGATTTCGAGATCCTCGAGGACGGCGTTCCGCAGAAGCTGGGATCGTTCACGCCGGTGTTCGAGGACTCGCCGGCGGCGGCGCTGCGCGCCGCCAGTCCGGCCGCTCTGAAACCAGCGGCGGCGGCTCCGGCCGCTCCGACGATCGGCACGGCGGCGCCGGCAGACGACGGTCCCATTGTCACCGCACTCGTCTTCGACCGCCTCACCCCGCAGTCGCGTCAGCTCGCCGTGAAGGCAGCGCAGGGCTACCTCGGGAACAAGGAGCAGGCGCCCTCCTACTTCGGTGTGTTCGGCATCGATCTCGCGGTGGCGGCCATCGCGCCGTTCACGCGCAACGCGGACGTGCTGCGCAGGGCGCTGACGACGGTCGCGAGCGGCGTGGGCACGATCTATCAGGGCGGCGACGTGCGGGCCGAGGCCGAGCGACGGGCGAACGCCGCGAACGAGGCGGTCGCCGGCTTGCCTTCGGCACCGGCGCCCGGCGGCGACAGCGGCGGCACCGCGCGCGGCGACGCGATGCTCGCGCAGATCCAGGCGAACATCGAGCGCGATTTCGAGGGCATGGAACGCGATCAGCAAGGCTACTCGACCACAAACGGGCTGTTCGCGATCATCAACGCGCTGCGCGCGCTGCCTGGCCGCAAGAGCCTCGTCCTGTTCTCCGAAGGGGTCGCTATTCCCCCCGCGGTGCAGCGGCTGTTCGCGGGCGTCATCGACGCGGCGAACCGCGCCAACGTCAGCATCTACACCATCGATGCCGCCGGGCTGCGCGCCGAGAGCGAGCAGGGGAAGATCCGCGACCGGGTCAACGCCGCGGCCGGCGGCGGCGGAGGCATCCTGGGCAGTGGCGTGGCCGGCGACGGCCCGCTCACCAAGGCGCTCGAGGTCAACGAGGACGTGCTGCGACAGGATCCACGCACCGGCCTCGGCGAGCTGGCCGACTCCACCGGCGGACTGCTGTTCGACAGTACGAACGACCTCCGGACGGCGTTCGAGCGGATCGACACCGACCTCCGCAACTACTACCTGCTCGGGTACACGCCGTCCAACGACGAGTACGAGGGCAAGTTCCGGACGATCCAGGTGAAGGTGAAGCGGCCCGGCGTCACGGTCGCGGCGCGCAAGGGCTATTTCGCCGTGCGCAACCCCGGCGGCGTCGCCGTCAACGCCTGGGAGGCAGCCGCCCTTGGCGCGCTGGATCGGAAGCCCGTTCCGAACGCGTTCCCGGCGCGCGCCGCGGCGCTGCTGTTCCCGGAGCGCGGGCGGCCGGGCCTCGTGCCGACCATCGTCGACTTCAGGACGGCGTCAGTGACGTTCCAGCGCTCGGCCGACGGCAAGAACTACACGTCGGACGTGACCGTTCTCGTGCGGTTCGTGGACGCGGATGGCCAGGTCGCGCGGACCGTGAGCCAGCAATACGAGATCACCGGGCCGATCGACCAGATGGAGGGCGCGAAGCGCGGGGAAGTGGTCTTCTACCGCGAACCGGAGCTCCCGCCCGGCGTCTATTCAATGGAGGCGGTCGTTCACGACGCGTTGTCGGGCAAGTCTACCGTCCGGTTCTCGACGGTCGAAGTGCCGAAGCCCGTGGAGGGCGCCCTGCGCGTGAGCAGCATCGTCGTCGTCAAGCGCGCCGAGAAGGTACCGGAGCAGGAGCGGCGCCCCGGCAATCCGCTCGCCGTCAACGACACGGTCCTGTACCCGAACCTCGGCGAGCCGGTCAGCCGCGCGGCGAAAGAGGTGCCCTTCTACTTCGCGGTGTACCCGACGCCGGGCGGATCGGCGCCGGAGCTGAGCATCGAGTTGTTGCGCAATGGCAAGCTCATTGGTCGAGTGCCGATGGCGCCTGGCGACCCGGACGCATCCGGACGTCGGCAACAGCTCGGTCGCCTACCGCTCGAGCAGCTCGAACCGGGCACGTACGACCTGCGGGCCGTCGTGCGTCAGGGCCGCGAGCAGGTGGTTCGCGCGACCGTCCTGCGGGTTGTAGAGTAAGTGTTGCAGGCCTGAAGGCCTGCACTGCGGCAGTCGTTGTACATCGGTCGTAGTGCAGCCCTTCAGGGCTGCCGGTGTCAGTCGTAGTGCAGCCCTTTAGGGCTGCCTCCATGAGGAGGCAGGCACATGAGGCCTCGATGGTTCGCCGGTGCCGCGTTGATCGCCCTCCTCGCCTCCGCACAGCACACCGATCTTGCCGGCCAGACCGGCGCGTCCGCGCCACAGCGCCACACGCTTTCCTCCGGCGTGAACGCCGTCCTGGTGGACGTCGTCGTGCGCGACCGGAAGAACCTGCCGGTCACCGATCTTGCCGCGACGGACTTCGAGGTCTACGAGGACGGTGCGCGGCAGACGATTGACACGTTCACCCGCGTCTCGCGCGCCAGCGGGATCGGCGTCGGCATCGCCTGGAAGGCGCCCGAGAGCACCGTGGCGGTGAATCCCACGAATCCGGGTGCGCCGCCACCCGCCGACGAGCCGGTCGAGGAGACGACGACCGCCGTCGTGTTCGATCACCTCTCGTCCGAGACGCTCAGCTACGCGCAGCGCGCGACGCTCCAGTACATCCCCGCCACCACCGAATCGCGCGGGCGAGTCGGCGTCTTCGCCACCGGAGGTGGCGTGCGCCTCGTGCAGCGATATACGCAGGACCTGATCCGCGTGCGTCAGGCGATCCAGAACGTGGTGCCGGCGGGAACAGCGGCCGAGGAGGTGAAGGCCGAGCGGACCGACCGGTTGCTCGCCCGGCGCGCCGAACTGCGCGACACGCTCGAATCAGCCACCGCCGGTGCCGTAAGCGGAAGCGGCGCCGTCCTCGCGTCCAACTCGGCGGAGCTGGGACTGCGCGAGACGGAGCTTCGAATGATCCAGACGGAGTTGAACATGACGCGATCGTTCGACAACCTCGATCGCGACCACAAGGGCTACGACACGGCGCTCGGGTTGCTCGCCGTGGTGCAGTCGCTCTCCGTCTATCCCGGCCGCAAGACGGTCGTGTTCTTCTCCGAGGGCCTGCCCGTCTCGCCGGCGCTCTCTGCCCGCCTCGACTACGTGATCGATCTCGCCAACCGCGTCAACGTCACCGCCTACGTCATCGACGCCAACGGGCTGCGCACCAAGAGCGCGACGACCACGATGCAGAAGGAGATGCAGTCGTTTGCCGACGAGCGCCTGGCGCAGGTGGCCTCCGGCGGCGACCGCACCGAGCAGCCGCTGACGATGGCGTTCGAGCGGGTCGAGGACACGCTGAGGCTGGACTCCAGGACCGGGCTTGCGCGCCTCGCGGAGGACACGGGCGGTTTCCTGGTCGAGCAGTCCAACGATCTCCGCTCGGCGTTCCGCCGCATCGACGAGGACAACCGCTTTCACTACATGCTCACCTACTCGCCGGCGAACGCGGACTTCGACGGCAAGTTCCGCGAGATTCGCGTGAAGGTGCAGCGGCCGGGGACGCAGGTGTTCGCGCGCAAGGGCTACCGCGCGATCCGCGCGCCCGGCGCGATCGACGGCGGCAGCTACGACGTCCCCGCGCTCGCGCTGCTGAACCGCACTCCGCTGCCGAATGCCTTCCCGGTGCACGCCGCCGGCTTCACGTTCCCGGAAGCCGGCCGACCCGGGCTGACGCCGGTCATCGTCAGGGTAGGCACCGACGCGTTCCGCTTCACCATCGACCAGCGGCGCGGGACCTACTCCGCGCAGGCCGCGGTCGTCGTCCGCATCCGCGACGAGCGCGGCGACGAGGTGGAGAAGCTGAGCCAGCAGTACCTGCTCGCGGGCGACGCCAAGGACGTGGAGGCGGCGCGCAACGGCGGCATCCTGTTCTATCGCGAAGCCGACCTGGCGCCCGGCGTCTACACGATGGACGCGATCGTGTTCGACGCGATCGCGCAGCAGGGCAGCGTGCGCGTGTCGACGCTGTCGGTGCCGCGCGTGCGAAGCGGGGTCGTCGGGATGAGCAGCCTGGTGCTGGTCAACCGCATCGAGGAGGTTGGCGGTCGGCCGCAGGAGCCCGCACCGGCGGGGCCGCTCTACGTCGGACGCTCGCTGCTCTACCCCCACGTCGGCGAGCCGATCCGGAAGACGGGCGCGAAAGAGCTGCCGTTCTACTTCGTGCTCTACGGCCGCGTGCAGGGCGTGAAGGCGTCGGCGCAGTTGCTGCAGAGCGGGAAGGTGCTCGCCGACGCGCCGCTGGAGCTCCCGGCGGCCGCAGGCGCCCGCGTGCAGCACGTCGGCCGGCTGCCCATCGGCGACCTGCCCGCCGGCACCTACGAGCTGCGCATACGGGTGACGGACGGAACCCGCGAGGAGTCGCGGAGCGCCTATTTCACGCTGCGCGATTGACGGAGGCCTGAAGGCCTGCGCTACCTGATCGTCACCACCGCCTCGCGCACCGCGCGCGCCGCCCGTGGCTGCCACGGCGGCGGCCGGCACTCGCGCTGCATCCGTTCCAGCCACGACCGTGAAGTCCCCGATCTCCTGCCGCGTCCTCGATCAGTTCGAAGTCCTCTTTGCGTAGGTCCGTCACCGGGTTGCGCGGTTGTCGCGGACGACGACATCCACGACGACGGCGGTTGCGCCGGAGACGAGAGGCTGTTTCGAGGTCGAAGGCGGGGGTTGCTGGGCGGCGGCGAGGGTGGAGAGCAGTAGAGCCAGCAGCGCGAACCGGAGATGCATCTCGTCCTCCCTCGAATCGCGCTGGCTTCGCGGTAGGCGCGTTCGCAGGCAAGCCGTGAAGGTCCGCCCTGCACGGCCTCAGACGCAGGCCGTGGAGGCCTGCCCTACCGGTTCCGTTTCCCCTGGTTCACCCACACCTCGACCCACGCCGGCGCCGGCTTGTCGACCGAGAAATACCCGGTGACGATGTCCACGTCGCCATCGCCGTCGATGTCGCCGATGTCGAGCGTCGCATGACGCGGCACTCCCATCGCGATGGTGTGCCGCGCGAATACGCCGGGCTTCGTCTGCTCGAGCCAGGCCAGCGCAGGCAGCGTCTTCTCGTCCACGTCCGATCCACCAGCGAGCAGCGCCGAGGCGACGACGTCGAGGTCGCCGTCGCCGTCGACATCGGCCGCCCTCGCGCGATGGACGCCCGGCATCGGCGCGAGGCTGCGCGCAGCGAACGGGTACCCGCCCGTGTTCTCCAACAACTGGATGCCGTGATACGGCTTCACCAGGCCGTCGTCGAAGGTGTCGCCGTGGGTCAAAAGGACGTCGAGGTCGCCGTCCTTGTCGAAATCGACGAGCTCGATGCCGGACGATCCCCAGTTCGGATGCGGTGCCGCGTAGATCACCTTCTGTTCGAAAGTGAAGTCGCGCGTTCCCTTGTTGACGTAGGCGATGACCGTCTCGTGCTCCTGCGCGAGCAGGCCGACGAAGTCCAGGTGGCCGTCGCGGTTGAGATCCACCGGCACGACGTGGATGCCGCCGGTCCGCGGATCGATGACGCGGCGGTTGAAGTCGGGCTTCGAGGCGTCCGCCGTCCGGTTCTCGAGGATGGCGATCTGGCCGGCCTTGCGCCAGCCGAACGCGGCAACGACCAGGTCGGTCTTGCCATCGCCGTTGAAATCGCCGCTCTCCACATCGGCGACGCGCGGCCAGCCGTCCAGCCAGAACGCCCCGTACTTGCCGTCCTTCCGGCCGCGCAGCCAGATGACCGCGCCCTTCTCATGATCGGCTGGGAAGAATTCGCCGAGATCGGCGATCAGCAGATCCTCGAGCCCGTCGCGATCGACGTCGGTGCGTGTCACGTGCGCCGGATGCGGCACGCTCGCGACGACCGAGAGCGCGCCCGTCGGGCTTCCCGGCGTGCCGGAGAAAACCAGGCTCTGGCGCATGTCGGTCCCCAGAAGGTCGAGCCGTTTGTCGCCGTCGAGGTCGACGAGCAGGACGTTCGACACCGCCGGCGTCGCGGGCATGTCGGGCACGCTCATCCCGCTGCGGGCGAACCGCACCGGCGACTCGCTCTCCGCCGGCCACGGCTCCGGCGCGGGCAGGCGTTCCGGCGCGCCGTCGGTGTAGAAGGGGAGCACCTGTTCGAAATCCGGCGGCAGCTTGACGTCGCGGAACACCTTGTCCGGCGGGCCCGGCGGCGGCAGACGATTCTCGCGGATGAACGTCATGCGGACGAACTCGTCGCGCCACGCGCCGCGCGGGAGGATGTCGGGCGGTGGAAAGGGGTGGCACGTGCCGCAGATCACGCGCGCCTGTTTCTCCTCGGCCGACACCCGGGCCTGCGCTCTCTGCGATGCCTGCGCCGCGCCTGTGGAGATCACCTGCCACGACAGCCCGGCCAGCGAGACCACGCACACGATGAAAACGAGACGAACACCCGGGATCATGAGGGCAATGCTAACATACGGATTTCACTCGGTTTATTGCCCATGAAGCGTATCCATTCCAGCCCCTTCGCCACCTCGCGCCGCCGGTTCGTCAGCCTGACTGCTTCGGCCGGCGCGGCGTTGCTCGCCCCGTCGTGGCTGCGCGCCCGACTGCACGCGGCGCCGGCGATCTTCGAGGAGGTACCGGCGAGTGCCAGCGGGATCACCTGGGTTCACGAGAACGCGATGTCGGACGACCGGCACCTGCCCGAGACCATGGGGCCGGGGGTGGCGTTCTTCGACTTCGACAACGACGGCTGGATGGACATCCTCATGGTGAACAGCGGCCCGGCCGACTTCTACCAGCCGAAGACGCCACTGAAGAACGCGTTGTACCGGAACAACCGCGACGGCACGTTCACCGATGTCACCGACAAGGCAGGCGTGGCGGGCGGCAAGGAGTTCGGCATGGGCTGCGCCATCGCCGATTACGACAACGACGGCTACCAGGACATCCTGGTGACGGCGTACGGGCGCTGCACGCTCTACCACAACAACGGCAACGGCACCTTCTCGGACGTCACCGACAAGGCGGGGGTGGCAGCGGCGGGCTGGACGACGAGCGCCGTGTGGCTCGATTATGACAACGACGGGAAGCTCGACCTGTTCCTCTGCAGCTTCGTCGAGTTCTCGCTGAAGAACAACGTCTTCTGCGGCGACAACAAGCTCGGGAAGCGGTTCTACTGCATCCCGCGCGTGTTCAAGCCGACGCCGAGCAAGCTGTATCACAACAACGGCGACGGGACGTTCACGCTGGTGAGCGAAGGCACTGATATCCAGCGCGCGCTGGGCAAGGCGCTGGGGGTCGTCGCCACCGACGTCAACAACGACGGGCTGATGGATCTGTTCGTCGCCAACGACACGGTCCAGAACTTCCTGTTCATGAACCGCGGCCAGAGCAAATGGGAGGAGGTCGGGCTGGCGGCGGAGGTGGCCTTCAGCGTCAACGGCACGCCACGGTCGGGGATGGGGGTGGACGCGGCCGACGTCAACGGCGACGGGATGCAGGACCTGTTCGTCGCCAACGTCGACCAGGAGATGTTCTCGCTGTACCAGAACCAGGGCAAGGAGTACTTCCGCGACGTCGCCGCCGCGCACGGCATTTCGCAGGCGACGCGCCTGCTGAGCGGCTGGGGCCTGAAATTCTTCGACTACGACAACGACGGGTTCGTCGACCTGTTCCTCGCCAACGGCCACCCCGACGACATGATCGAGAGCTACTCGCACCAGGTGCGCTACAAGGAGCCGCTGCTGCTGTTCCGGCACGACGGCAAGAAGTTGGCCGACGTCAGCGCCCAGGCGGGGCCGGCGTTCCACAAGATGTTCGCCGCCCGCGGACTCGCCGTCGGAGACTACGACAACGACGGCCGCCTCGACGTGCTGGTCGGGAACAACGGGGCCGCGCCGCTGCTCCTCAGGAACAGGGCAGGCGAGGGCAACCACTGGGTCGGCCTCGCGCTGCAGGGAACCGGCTGCAACCGTGACGCGGTCGGCGCGACGATCACCTGGGCGGTGAACGGGACGAAGAAGAGCCGCTACAAGTCGAACGGCGGGAGCTATCTCTCGTCCCACGACCTGCGCGAGGTGCTCGGCCTCGGTACGGCGGCGAAGGTTGACTGGCTGGAGATCAAATGGCCGCCGCCGAGCGGCCGCGTGGAGCGGTTCACCGACCTGCCCGTCGACCGCTACGTGCGCATCGTCGAGGGCAAGGGGAAGATCGAGACGTAGCGCAGCCCTTCAGGGCTGCTTCTGGGACGCCGTCACGTAACCCGGTCGCGCCCGCACCGTCACCCGCGGGCGCTTCACCATCACACCGACGCGCCGGAACTTGCCGTCCGTGGCCGTGTTCGCCGGCTGGTAGCCGAGCAGGTAGTACGTCGTCCGCTCCTGCTGCATACGCGCGACGCCGGCGCCGAGATTGTTGGTGTTGTCGAGCAGGAACCCGCCGGTCTCCTTCGCCAGCCGGCCGAGCACGGCGCCGGCACGCGAGGTCAGGATCTGCTCCTGCCTCTCGAGGTCCTTGGTCCACGCGCCCTCGCCACGGCGCGCATCGCCGACGCCCTGCGTGCCGGCGACGCCGACGTGCCGGCCGACCCTGGCCTCCTCGCTGTGGACCCGCAGCCCCGCCGCGTCCACCGGGTAGAAGCTGATGTTGGCGCGGTTGGCCTCGTGTATGAGCGCGTCGAACGTTGGCTTCACACGATCGGAGATCGGGAGCTGCTCGCAGAAGTAGAGGACGCTCTTGCGCCCCGGCAGCGCCGCCATCGAATCGACGACCGACCTGAGGCCCGCCAGCGACGCCTGGCCTTCGAACTGTGCCAGAAACTGCGTGTACGTCTCGTACATCCGGAGCTCCATCCGCCGGAGGAGCGCTTCCGGATCGCCTCCCTGAAGGAACTTCTCGCGTTCGAGCGCTGTGACCCACCCCGTGCCTGCCTCGGCGCCCACGGTGACCGGCTGGTTCGGGTCGAGCGGCAAGTTCTGCACGCGCGAGTAGCTGGACCGCTCCGCCTGCACGGAGGTGTTCGTCGGCGCCGTCCCTCCAAGGCGATCGACTGCCGTCCGCAGGACCTCGGGCTGATTCGTGAACCCGGCAAACGTCGCCAGCTTGACGTCCGCGAGGAACACGCCCGCGTAGTCGTGCGGCGGCGTCAGCGTGCCGAGGTAGGTCACGGCCGCCTTGTGCGCCAGCGGGCGCATCTCCGCCGAAAGCCGGTCGAACAGGATCGCCGTGACGCTTGGGGTCTTGTCAGGCAGCGGCGCCGCAACGCCGGCAGTCGGGGCTGTTGGCGCTTCGCCAGGCGCGGGCGGCGCGCCCGGGGTCGCCGGAGCTGCCGCATCCAGGCGGCGGACCGCGCCGGCGTGCACCAACGACGCCGAGAGGATCTGCTGTCGCTTGCCGTCTTCCGAGAGCTCGAACTCCTCCGGCCTGAGATCCAGGACCGGGCGGCCGTCACGATCGACGACCGTGACGTCGATGACCACGCCCGTGGTGGTGGTCCGGGTAGGCGGCTGCTGCGCGAGAGCTCCGGGGGTCAGAACGGCCGCCAGGGACGACACGAGGACGCCTTTCATCGCCACCTCCTCCCTCAGGCGAGGCGGTTTGGGCCGGCCCGTGAATTCTTCGGCAAGCCGCCGCTCCCGCTGCCTATTTTCCGAAGGATCGAAGCTGCCAGGTCACCTGCCCCTTCAGCGGGTCCTCATTCAGCGTGAAGGCGCCGCGGCGGCCGGCGGCGGTCAGCGCGTGCAGCTCGCCGTCGGGCAGCGCGAAGAGCCCGCGCGCCTCGGTCGCGGTGCCGAACGCACGCAGCTCGATCTTCTTCCAGTCGATCGCGCCGGTGTGCTGCGCGACGGCGGCGTGCGGCACGAGGGCGCCGCCCCGGACGAGAAGCACGATCGGCATCGTCCCCGCCTTGATCGTGTGCCACGTTGCCCCGGCGTAGCTCGCGCCGTTCTGGTAGTCGATCCAGGTTCCCGGCGGCAGGTAGACGCGCCGCTCACGCGCCTCCTCGAAGAGCGGCGCCACGAGCAGGTCCGAACCGAGCATGTACTGGTCCTCGATCAGCCACGACGCCGGGTCCTCCGGGAACTCGAAGAAGAGCGTGCGCAACACCGGGTGGCCGCGCTCGGAGGAGGCGCGCGACTGCGCGTAGATGTACGGCAGCAGCGAGTACTTGAGCTCCATCGCCCGCCGGTACTCGTCCACGAACGCCGCGTCGTAGTGCCAGGGCTCCTTCGGCGCCTGCCCGTGCGCGCGCGTGTGCGAGGTCAGCGCGCCGAACGGCAGCCAGCGCGAGTAGAGCTCGCGCGGCGTCTTCTCGACGAACCCGCCGATGTCGTGGCTCCAGAACGTGAACCCGGAAAGGCCGAACGACAGGCCGCCGCGCAGCGTGCCTGCCATCCCGGAGTCGGTCGTCTCGGCATCGCCGCCCCAGTGCAGCGGATAGCGCTGGCTGCCCGCCCAGGCGCTGCGCGCCCAGATGATCCACTCGCCGGTGAGCTTCTTCGTGAGCTCCGCGACCACCTTGTTGTAGCGGAGCGGGTAGAGGTTGTGCTCGAACAGGCCGGTGCGCCCAGACGCGTACAGCCCGTCGAGCGGCGCATCTTCCCCGAAGTCGACCTTGATTGCGGCGACGCCGAGCTTCAGCAGGCCGGCGACCAGCCCCTCGTACCACGCCACCGCCTTCGGGTTGCTGAAGTCGATCACCACGTCCTCGCTGGGGCGGCGGCCGGCCTGGTTGGTGACCGAGTAGCCGTTCTCGACCGCCACTTTGTAGAGGGGGTTGCCGGGCGTGAAGTACGGCAGTTGCCAGAGGCTGACCCGCACCCCCTGTTCCTTCAGGTCCGCCATCATCTTCGCGGCATCCTTGAAGCGCGTGGCCGAGAACTTGTAGTCGGCGCGCCAGTCCTGCTCGAACCAGCCGGTGTCGATGTGGATCACGTCGGACGGGATCCGGTGCTCGCGCAGCTTCTTCGCCACGTCCCGCACCTCGTCCTCCGCCTTGTAAGTGATGCGGCTCATCCACAGCCCGAACGACCACAGCGGCGGCATCGGGCTGCGGCCGGTGATCGCGGTGTACTCGGTCAGCACCGTCTTCGGATCGCCGAGGAAGACGAACAGGTCGAGGCTGTCGTCGGCCGAGTAGATGACGTGACTCTGGTCGTAGCCCTGGCCGATGTCGAGCGCCAGCGGCGCCGAGGTGTGGACGAACATCCCGTAGCCGCGGCTGCTCAGGACGAACGGGATCGGCTTGTACATGCGCCCGGTCTGGGCGCCGAGCCCGTCGCGGATGTAGAGCAGCAGCTTCTGGCCGCGCTTGTCGAGCCGCGTGAACGACTCGCCGCCGCCGAAGATCTTCTCGCCGGGCGAGAGCGAGAAGGCCGCCGCCATGCGCCGCGACGCGTCTGAGGCCCTGCGCACGAACGAGAACGGGACGGGCGTCGAGTAACTCTTGAGCTCGTTGAGCGTCTGCGTGGACGTGAGCAGGCGCCCGCCGGCGTCGCGGATCTCGATGCGCCACGGGTCCTTGATCAGCGTCACCGATCCGGCGGCGCTCCGCCACGTGACGGCGCCGGACTGCTCCTCGATCTTCCAGCTCGTATCGCGCGGCAGCTCGCCAGCGAGCATGAGCGAGGGCTCGAGCGGGGGCGGCAGGTCGCGCGTCGCCATCCGGAGCCGGATCGTGCGCGCGTTGACGAACTCGATCGAGAACGGCGTCGCTGGGTGCTGGGGATAGTCGGGCGGGAACTCGTTGCCGGTGTCCGGCGCGAACCCGTATCCGGCGTGGTTGAAATCGAGCGACACGCGGCGGCGGTGCCGCCTCCACTCGAGCGTGGCCGTGCCTTTCGTCGCGTCGATGGCGGTGACGCGGCCGGCGACGAAGTAGACGTTCTCAGCCTTGGTGAAGTCTTCCGACGGATCGACGGGATCGCCGATCAGCCGCACCTGCGCCGGGGACACGGCGGGGCACGAGACGAGCAGGATTGCGATGATGAAGAGCGGTCGTGTGAACACGGCGGAAGGGATCATACTGCCGCACAGATCGATATGACCGTCGATTTGAGCCATCGAGTGATCGAGTCATCGAACGATTTGCCAGCACTGGCCCAATGGCTCAATCTCTCATGGCTCAGTGCGTACCCCTGCGGTGGATCGCCCCGGCCAAAGGTGATAGAACTCATCTCCATGCACCGCGGCCACCTGTCGAGGAGGGGCTTCCTGCTCACCGTTGGCGGTGCGGCCGTGGCCACCGCCCTGCAGTCTCGGACGCTGGGCGCGCAAGGCATGCGGTTCGGATACGCCGCCATCACCTGGGACGGCGAGGACCTCCAGGCAATCGAGGACATCTCGGCGGTCGGGTTTCGCGGCATCCAGCTGCGTGCCAGCGCCGTCGAGCGCTGGGGCGCGAAGCCGCAGTACCTGAAGGAGCTGCTGGACCGCCATACGCTGACGCTCGCCGTGCTGTCGAGCGGCAATCTCGGGATCGAGCCGGCGCGCGAAGCGGAGGAGATGGCTCTCCACGTCCGTCACGCGAAGTTCGTGAAGGCGGTCGGCGGCACGCATCTTCAAATCATCGATCAGAAGCCGCGCAGCCGAGCGCTCGCCCCGGCCGACTATCGGCGTCTCGGCCAGCTCCTCACCGAGCTCGGGAAGCGTACCGCCGAGGCGGGCGTTCCGCTCGTCTATCACCACCATGTGAACAGCATTGGCGAGCGGCCGCACGAGATCGACGCGGTGCTCGAAGCGACCGATCCGCGGCACGTCCGGCTGCTGTTCGACACCGCGCACTACCAGCACGCCGGCGGCGACCCGATTGCCGCCATCCGCAAGTACGCGGACCGCATCGCCGTCGTTCACATCAAGGACCTCGAAGACGCGGCGCCGGCAGCGAGCGGTGGTGCCAGGCCGACCTACCGGTTCGTCGAGCTCGGGCGCGGCACGGTCGATCTGAAGGGCGTCTTTGCGGCGCTGCAGCAGGCGGGCTTCAAGGGCTGGGCGATCGTCGAGCTCGATCGCGTGCCCGACCGGTCGCGGACGCCCAAGGAGAGCGCGATCATTTCGCGCGACTACCTGCAGCGCGAGCTGCGCTTCACCATCTGAGGGTGCACGTCATGAACACGAGACTCACACGCACGCTGGCGGCCGCGACGCTGGCCGCGGGCATGACCGCCGCTCCGCTGACGCAGACGCCCGCCGACAACCAGCTGATGCCGGCGGAGAAGCAGGCGGGCTGGACGCTGCTCTTCGACGGCACGTCGCTGGACGGCTGGCGCGGCTACAAGCGGCCGGACGCCTCCGGGACGCGGTGGAGGGTGGAAAACGGCGCCCTCACCCTGCCCGTCAGCGACGGCAAGGACACACGCGGCGCCCGCGACATCATCTCGACGGCGACGTTCGATCGCTTCGAGCTGTCGTTCGACTTCCGCGTCGCCCAGGGCGCCAACAGCGGCGTCAAGTACTACGTACTCGAAGACATGGATGCGGCCATCGGCCACGAGTTCCAGATCATCGACGACGAGCGGCACGCCGACGCGAAAATCGGCCTCGAGCGGCAGACCGCCGCGCTCTATGACGTGATGGAGCCGAAGGACCGGAAGCTGAAGCCGGCGGGCGAGTGGAACTCCGGCCGGATCATCGCGGCGGCACCGACCGTCGAGCACTGGCTGAACGGCTCGCGCGTGCTCGCGTACGAGCTCGGAAGCGCGCCGCTGCGCAAGCTGATCGCCGACAGCAAGTTCAAGGACGTGGCGCGCTTCGGCACGCTGCAGAAGGGCCACATCCTGCTGCAGGACCATGGCGACCAGGTGTGGTACCGGAACGTCAAGATCCGGCGCCTCGCCGGCGCGACGCAGCCGTAACGCCGGGTTCCGCGGGTTCCCGCGGGGTCCCGGGGTTCCGGGGTGCTGAGCTCGATTCGAGCGGACGCGATCGCCCCTCTCCCGACGGAGAGCGAATCCGGAACCAGGGAACCCACGGAACCCACGGAACCGACGGAACCGAAGGAACCACAAGGATCGAGGCCAACATGTCCCCAACACGACGTGACTTCATCAAGGCTGCCGGCGCCGGCGCCGCCGGCCTCGCTCTCTCGTCCGCCTCGAGCTCCGCGAGCATCCAGGGCGCAAACTCCCGCGTTCGCGTCGGGATCGTCGGGTTCTCCGATCGCTGCCGCGGCGCGCTGATCCCGGCGTTCCTCAATCACGCCGAGAAGCTGAACTTCGAGATCGTTGCCGTGTCCGACATCTGGAGCCTGCGGCGTGAGCAGGGTGCGGCGCTCATCGAGAAGCGCACCGGCAAGCGCCCCGCCCAGTGCCGCAACAACGACGAGCTGTACGACCGCAAGGACGTCGACGCCGTGATAATCGCGACCGCCGACTTCCAGCACGCGCCGCACGGTGTCGAGGCGGTGCGGGCCGGGCGCGCCGCCTACGTCGAGAAGCCCCTCGCCAACACGATGGCCGACGCGCGCGAGATCCGACGGGCGGTGAAGGAAACGGGGCAGATCGTCCAGATCGGCACGCAGCGGCGCAGCTCGCCGAAGTACCAGAAGGCATACGAGTACTTGAAATCCGGGGAGTTCGGCGATCTCGTGATGGCCGAGATGACCTGGAACGTCAACCAGCCCGGGCGCTGGCGCCGCCCGAAGCTCGTGCCGCAGCTCAAGGAGCAGGATACGGACTGGAAGCGCTACCTGCTCAACCGGCCCCACGAGCCGTTTGATCCGAGAAAGTATCTCGAGTTCCGGCTCTTCTGGCCGTATTCGTCCGGCATTCCAGATCAGTGGCTCGTACACCAGATCGACACCGTGCACTGGTTCACCGGTCTGCCGCGCCCGCGTAGCGTGGTCGCCAACGGCGGTATCTACCTGTGGAAGGACGGCCGCCGGAACTTCGACACGATGACGGCGGTGTTCGACTACGGTCCGCCCGACGACAAGAGTAAGGGCTTTCAGGTCCTGTACACGTCGCGCCAGACGAACTCGGCCGGCGAAGTGAAAGAGCTGTACTTCTCGAATGGCGGCGTGCTCAACCTCGACACGGGCAAGATCACGCCGGAAGGCGGCCTGCGCGAGAACCACGCCAGCGCGATGGGCATGAAGGCGAACCTGCTCGCCGAGCGGTCGCTCGTGAACGAAACCGCGAGGACCGAGACGGCGGCGGACACCGGCGCCGACAACGACACGTCGGCGAACATGCGCAACTGGATGGAGTGCGTCCGCAGCCGGAAGACCCCGAACGCGGACGTCGAGGCGGGCTACAGCCACTCGGTGGCGCTTTGCATGACGATTGCCGCGCTCCACACCGGCCAGCGGATCACCTTCGACGACCAGAAACAGGACGTGATCATTGGAGGACGCGATGTCACCACGACTGCCGCTCGTTAGCGCCATCGCCACCGCGCTCGTCGCCGCCGGCTCGATGCTGGTGATCGTCGGCGCCCAGGGTGGTGCCGTGAAGATCACCCCGAACGAAGCGGAACGCCGCGTGGACGTCACGATCGACGGGAAAGCCTTCACGTCGTACATCTGGCCGACGTCGCTGAAGAAGCCCGTGCTGTGGCCGATCCGGGCGGCGAACGGGGCGGTGATCACGCGCTCCTATCCGCTCGAACCGAAGGCGGGCGAGCGAAGCGATCACCCGCACCAGGTCGGCCTCTGGTTCAACCACGGGGACGTCAACGGGTTCGATTTCTGGAACAACTCCGAGGCGATCAAGCCGGACCAGGCGAAGAAGTTCGGCACCATCGAGCATCGGAAGATCGGCGAGGTGAAGACGCTGCCCTCGGGCGAGGGCGAGCTGAACGTGGAGACGCATTGGGTCGCGGGAGACGGCACGACGCTGCTCCACGAGACCACCAAGTTCATCTTCGCCGGCGACGAGGACAAGCGCACGATCGATCGCATCACGACGTTGACGGCGCTCGACAAGAAGGTCGTGTTCACCGACAACAAGGAGGGTGTGTTCGGGATGCGGGTGACGCGCGCCCTCGAGCAGCCCGCCACCAAGCCCGAAGTATTCACCGACGCCTCCGGCAAGGCGACGAAGGTGCCGGTACTCGACAACGAGGGCGTTACCGGCGAGTACGTGAGCAGCGAGGGGCTGAAGGGTGACGCCGTCTGGGGGACGCGCGGGCGCTGGACGCTGCTCGGTGGGAAGATCGACGAGCATCCCGTGACCGTTGCGATCCTCGATCACCCGAAGAACCCGGGCTTCCCGACCTACTGGCACGCGCGCGGCTACGGCCTCTTCTCCGCCAACATGCTCGGCGCGAAGGAATTCAGCAAGGGCAAGGAGGAGCTGAATTTCTCGATCGAGCCCGGCAAATCGGCGACCTTCCGCTACCGCGTGGTCATCCTGAACGCCGAGCCGAAGCCCGAGGCGATCGAGGCGGAGTACAAGGCGTTCACCGCGGGTTCATGAGGCGACGGCCGCACGCCGGCGCGCGCAGGAAGTTCGAGGGAGCGCGGTCTTGAGAGTCGGCATCGTCGGCGCGGGCAACATCAGCCAGACGCACGCCCGCGCCGCGCGATCCATTCCCGACGTGCAGGTCGCGGCGGTGCATGGCATCGATCGCGGCCGCGCCGAGCGCCTCGCGGCCGAGTACGGCGCGGCGGCGTACGACGACTATCAGCGGTTCCTCGAACACCCGCTCGACCTCGTCGTCATCGGGAGCCCGTCGGGATGTCACGCGGAGCAGGGGGTCGCGGCCGCGCGGCGCGGGCTCCACCTCCTCGTCGAGAAGCCGCTCGACGTCACCACCGAGCGCGCCGACGCCATCATTGCCGCCGCCGACAGCGCCGGCGTCCTGCTCGGCGTGATCTTCCAGGACCGGCTGCAGCCGGCCATCGTGGAGATCAAACGGATGGTCGACGATGGCAGGCTCGGGACGCCGGTGATGATCTCCGGGCGCGTCAAGTGGCACCGGCCTCCCGAGTACTATGCGCAGTCGCGGTGGCGTGGCACCGGTGCGCTCGACGGGGGCGGCGCGCTGATGAACCAGGGCATCCACACCGTCGACTTGATCCAGTGGCTGTTCGGACCGGTCGCGCGCGTCTGCGGCACGACCGCGCGGCGCGTGCACCGCATCGAGGTGGAGGACACGGCCGCCGCGGTGCTCACTTTCACCAGCGGCGCGATCGGGACGATCGAGGCCGCGACGTCCGTCTTCCCCGGCTACCCGCGCCGGCTGGAGGTGAGCGGATCGGAAGGCACCGTCGTGCTGGAGCACGATCGGCTCGAGCGCGTGGATCTGCGATCCGGGGCGCGCACGGCGCAGGTCGCCGCCGGCGACCGGAACGCCAGCGCGTCGAGCCCCGTGGTTTCCGACGAAACTGCCCACCGCCGCGTACTGGACGATTTCATCCGCGCTATCCGAACCGGCGGCCGGCCCATGTGCGAGGGCCGCGAGGGCCGGAAGAGCGTCGAGCTCGTGCGGGCGGTGTACGAGTCGGCCCGCACCGGCGCGCCGGTCTGTCTCGCCTGACGCCACCTTTCAGCATCCAGTTGATTCGGCCGACGCGTCTGCTTTATCTATGCGTGGGCCCCATCGCCACCCGCTTACCCACCCCCGCACGCTCTACGCTCGCTTCGCTCGGCGGGCCGCCGCTGCTTTCTACCCCGTGGGTAATCAGATCAAGGTCAGGCAGTCGGCATTTCTCAATGCGCGCGGGCCCCATCTCCACCCGCTTACGCTCGCGGGCGCGCTTCGCGCTTGCCGCCTCGCTTCGCTCGGTTGGCATATCCGACTTGACTGGTCGGATATCCCCGGATAGGCTTTGAAAACGAGATTGGTCTCACTTCGGCGGAGGGCCGGCGTCCATGCTCCAGGCGTTCGTCATCACGTTGCGGGAAGGGCTCGAGGCGTTTCTCATCGTCGCCATCAGCCTTGCCTACCTCAAGAAGACCGGGCGGCGGCCGCTCATCCCGGCGGTCCACTGGGGCATCGGCATCTCCATCGTGGTCAGCATCGTGGCTGGCGTCCTCCTCTCGAAGGCGGCCAACCAGGCGCTCTGGGAGGGTGTCCTGGCGATCGTCGCGGCCGTCCTCGTCGCCTCGCTGACTGTCCATATGTGGCGCGCGGGGCGGCGGATGAAGGCCGAGATCGAAGGCCGGCTCGAGGCGTCGTCGATGCGGGCGGGCCGCGCCGCGTTCCTCGGCGTCTTTGCGTTCACGCTCCTGATGATCACGCGCGAAGGGATGGAGACGGCGCTCCTGATGAACGCGCTGCTGTTCCAGGTCCGGTCGATCCAGATTGTCAGCGGCGCCGTCGCCGGCATGCTCGTCGCCGCCTTCATCGCCTGGCTGTGGTCGCGGTACGGGCACCGCGTCAACCTGGCCCGGTTCTTCCAGGTTACGGCGGTCTTCCTGCTCGTTTTCGTCGTGCAGCTCCTCATCTACGGCTTCCACGAGCTGACCGAGGCCAACATCCTTCCGAACAGCGCGCCACTCCACGACGCGACTGAGCCCTACGGCCCCGACGGCGTTTACGGACAGTACCTGACGTATCTGCTCGTGCTGCTGCCGCTCGGCTGGCTCGCGGTGTCGAGCTTCGGGGGCCGCGGCGCCGGTCAGCTCGCCGAGCGCCGCACCTGAAGACGCTCAGACGCTACGAGGACGGAACGGGCTGCGCGGCGCTCGGGCCCCGGGGTCGGCGCGGCTCTCCACATTGTCATCGCGCGGTCGGCTCTGCATACTGGCGTCATGCCGAAGCCGCCGACCGTGGTCGAACTGGTCTGGGAACGCGACCTGGTGTTCTCAGGCCATTCGGGTGAGATTTCGATGACGCTGGACGGCGACGGATCGGCCGGACCGTCGCCGATGCAGGCGGTAGCGTTCGGCCTCGCCGGCTGCATGGCGATGGACGTCGTCGCGATCCTCAGGAAAGCCCGGCACCCCGTGCGCGGCCTCCGGGCCGACCTGACGGGCGCGCGTGCCGACGACAATCCGCACCGGTTCACCGCGTTCACGCTGCACTGCACGATCACCGGCGATATCCCCGGCGAGCCCGTCGAACGCGCCGTTGAGCTCTCGCGCCGGAAGTACTGCTCCGTCTGGCACTCGCTGCGGCAGGACATCCCGTTCGACGTCACCTTCGCCGTGCACAGCGGCCGCTGATGGCTGCCCCGCGGGCACGGCGCGGATACCTGGACTGGCTGCGCGGCGTCGCCGTGCTGATCATGATCCAGGCGCACGTGATCGACAGCTGGACGGCGGCGTCCTTTCGCACCTCCCGCGAGTTCGGGTGGACGCTCATCGTCGGCGGCATGGGCGCGCCGCTCTTCCTCTTCCTGGCCGGCATCTCCGTCGCGCTCTCCGCGTCCGCGAAGGCGCGCCGGAGTGACGTATCGTCCGCCGCACGCGCCGTGATGCGGCGCGGATTCGAGGTTTTCGTCCTCGCGTTCCTGTTCCGGCTGCAGTCGTGGCTGCTGTCAGGGGGGCCCGCGCGGATGCTGCTGCGCGTCGACATCCTCAACATCATGGGACCGTCGATTGTCTGCGCTGCGGCGATCTGGGCAGCGCTGCGTTCGCACCGCGCGCGGTTCTGCGTGTATGCCGCGAGCGCGATGGCCATCAGCGTCCTGACGCCCCCGGTGCGTGCGGCGGGCTGGCTCGCGGCGCTGCCCGACCCCATCGAGGCCTACATCCGGCCGTTCCCGGTGCTCTCGAACTTCGTCGTGTTCCCGTGGGCAGGGTTCCTGTTCGCCGGCGCGGCGATCGGCGTGCTGGTCGAGCCGCGGACGACGAGGGAGGCGGAAGCGCGGCTGCAGGCGATCTTGGCTGTTGCGGGCGCGGGCCTGGTCACGGGCGCATTCGCCGGCTCTCACCTCCCGTCGATCTTTGCCGGTTCCTCGTTCTGGACCTCGTCGCCGTCCTACTTCGGGATCCGCACGGGGATTCTGGTACTCGCAGTGGGAGCGGCCTACCTCTGGGAGCGCCGGTCCGAGCGGGAGCGGTGGAGCCCGCTGCGGCAGCTGGGGCGGACGTCCCTGTTCATCTATTGGATCCACGTCGAGATGGTCTACGGCGACATGTCGGCGCCGCTGCACCACGCGCTGAGCCTGCGGCAGGCCTGGATCGCGTTCCTGGCGTTCACACTGGTGATGCTGGGCGTATCAATGGCGAAAGACCGGCTCGTGCAGGGGTTCCGGGGAGGGCATCGCGGGCGTCCCTGATATGTGCCTGAATGCGAAGCACTTACGGCGCTCGGCCGAGCGGCTCGAAACGCTTGGGATTCTCGCGGCAACACAATGTAGAATCGGCGGCTAATCGAAGGGGCTGGCACCTTTACGGGAAAGGCGCCAGCCCCTCCAGGACGTGAACTGCATGATCAGCGTTGCCGCCATACGAATGCAGCAGTTCGGGGTTCAGTTCTACCAGGCCTCGCTTACGGCCAACGACATCGACAAGCTCGTCAGATTCGAGGTGCTCAGCTATGGCGAGCAGTCGACCCCTGTCCGCGGCGGCCGCAAGAAGGCCCCGGCGGTCGCCAGCAAGGTGAACTGGGACCTGCTCGAGCGCCGGATTGCGGCCAACGAGAAGGCGTACCAGCGCCAGATCATCCGCAAGAAGATCGACGAGCTCGTCCAGTATTACGAGCAGTGCCGTCAGGCGCGCGACCTCCCGTCGATCCCCGGTGCCGTCATCATCTCGTGTGATGAGGCGCTGCGCTTCGAGCCCTCGGAGCCGGGATCAACGGTCGGCACGCTGAAGGTCCCGGAACGCGAGGGCGTCCTCAGGGCGATCGACGGCCAGCACCGCCTGCTGGCGCTCCATGCCGACATCGATCGCTTCGGCGAGGAGGCGTTCACGGTTCCCGCCGTGATTTTCGATCGACTGCCCGAAGATCATGTCGTCCAGATGTTCGTGACCATCAACGCCAAGCACACGCGGCTGAACGCCTCGCACCTGGTGTCCCTGTCCGGTCGCCAGCTCTATCGCGACGACAGCCTGGCGGCCGCGCACGACATCGTCCGCGCGTTGAACGACCGCGAGGACTCGCCGCTCTTCGGCGAGATCAAGCTCCTCGGCGTCGGCAAGGGGCGAGTGGCGCAGGCGCCCCTGGCGCAGGAGCTGAAGAAGCTGTTCGCCTCCGACGCGTTCGGCCCTGGCCGGAAAGGCGAGGCGTTCCGGGAGGAATCGAAGAAGTTCTTCGTGAACTACCTGAAGCAGGTCGCGCAGGTGTTCAACGCAGCGTGGAGCGGGCGGAAATACAGCATCAAGAGCGCCACGGCCCTGCGCGCGTTCATCCGCGTCGCCCCCGACGTGGTGCGGCGGCTCGATCAGGAGCACGCCGACCGCACCGATTTCCGCGCGATCGGCCGTGTCATCGCGCCGTGGGGCCGCCGTATCGGCGACCTCCGGTTCGAGACCGAGGGCGCCTGGAAGCGTTCCGGGACAACGGTCGATTCCCTCGCGAAGGAACTGCGGTTGGCGCTGCAGTACCCGGAAGGCGCCGCCGTCTAGACAAGAAAAAAGGGCATCGTCTCTCGACGATGCCCTGTGTTGGTGCAGGCGACCCGGCTCCCCAGCAACTCACGGCTCCCTGCCGTAAATATTCAGGCCGCCAGCGACCGGTGATTGAGCAAGCGGTGTGCCCTCGTGTTTTCCGGGTATTTCCGCTGAATGGAAGTGTCACGGGCGACTGCGAATGACGGAACCGTAAGGGCAATCACAAAAGTCGTTCCAGCTCATCCGGATTTCGTCTACGTGCGATTTTTCGGCCTCACACGCGGCACGCCGACGGTCGCACATCGCCCGGGAATGACAACAAGCGACGGGCGCGATCGGCAATTGCCGGTCGCCGCCGGCGGACTTCTGATCAACGCGTCGCCGACCAGCGGGCGGGGAAGGCCGGATTGCCGGCCGGCATAGAATGAGCCGCAATGAGACAGCCGATGCTTGCGGGCTTCCTGCTGTGGACGGCGTCCGTCGCAGTGCTGCCCGCCCAGGTCGATCTGCGGCGTACATCAGTGCAGGCGTGGGTGACGGAGCACCAGCGGCAGATCCTCGGGGAGCTCGTCGAGCTGCTCTCGATCCCGAACGTCGCCACCGACCGCGCGAACGCCAGGCGGAACGCCGGGCACCTCCGCGCGATGCTGGCGCGGCGCGGGTTCAGCGCCGAACTCCTGGAAACTGCCGGCAACCCGCTGGTTTACGGCGACCTCACCGTGCCCGGCGCCGGGGGCACGGTCCTCTTCTACAGCCATTACGACGGGCAGCCGGTGAATCCGAAGGCGTGGCAGCAGAAGGACCCGTTCACGCCGGTCCTCCGCACCGGCCGGCTCGATCGAGGGGCGAAGCAGGTGGTGGACTTCGTCGGCCTGGCGCAGTTCGACCCGGAGTGGCGGCTCTATGCCCGTTCGGCAGCGGACGACAAGTCGCCGATCGTCGCCCTCTGTTCGGCGCTCGACGCGCTGAAGGCCGCCGGGCAGTCGCCGTCCTCGAACATCCGCATCATCCTCGACGGCGAGGAGGAGGCCGGATCGCCGAGCCTCGTGCCGGCGATCGGCACCTACCGTGACCGGCTGCGCGCCGACCTGATGGTGATCCTCGACGGCCCCCAGCATTCGAGCGGAAGGCCGACCGTGGTGTACGGGGCGCGCGGCATCGTGCGCGTGGACCTGACGGTGTTCGGGCCGAAGGCGGGCGTGCACAGCGGCAACTACGGGAACTGGATTCCGAACCCGGCGCAGCGCCTGGCGGCACTGCTCGCGTCGATGAAAAGCGAGGACGGTCGCGTGCTCGTCGCCGGTTTCTACGACGGGATCGCGCCGCTCGCCGCGGAGGAACGGGCGCTCATCGACGCGGTGCCGGACGATTCCGCCGACATGCTGAAGGCCTTTGGCGTCGCCGCGCCCGAAATGGCGTTTCCCAGACTGCAGGACGCGCTGCAGTATCCGACACTCAACGTCAGGGGCCTCGCCAGCGCCTACGTGGGCGCCGGGGCGCGCACCATCATCCCGGATCACGCCAGCGCGGCAATCGACGTCCGGCTCGTGAAGGAGACCCGCGCCGCCGACCTCGTCGAGAAGATCCGCGGGCACGTCCGCCGGCAGGGATATCACCTCGTCGACGGTGAGCCGGACGACGCGACGCGGGCGGCGCACGCGAAGATTGCCCGGGTGGCGATGCCGGATGGTGGGACGGCGGCCTTCCGCACCTCGCTGCTCGACCCGCACGCGAAGGCGCTGGTCGACGCCATCGCGCGGGCCGCTGGCGGGCCGCCGATCCTGCTCCGCACGCTCGGCGGCACGGTGCCGATCGCGCCGTTCATTGAGGCGCTCGGGTTTCCGGCGGTGCTCGTGCCAATCGTGAACTTCGACAACAACCAGCACGAGGAGAACGAGAACCTGCGGCTGGGCAACCTGTTCGACGGAATCGTCACGGTTGCCGCAATCCTGCGGATGTAACCAGGTCAGCGCATCCACGCCATGCGGCGCAGACACGAAGACGCGAAGGCGCGAAGCCATGGACTCCGAGCGATGCGTCGTGTTCTTCGCGTTTTCGCGCCTGCGTGTCCGCCGCCGTTTCGTCGGGAGATCTGATGCCCGTCATCGACCTGAACTGCGACTTGGGCGAGTCGTTCGGCGCGTACACGATTGGCGCCGACGCAGAGGTGATGCGCAGCATCTCGTCCGCAAACGTCGCCTGCGGCTATCACGGCGGTGATCCGACGGTGATGCGGCGGACGGTGCGGCTTGCACGCGAGGCGGGCGTGTCGGTCGGCGCGCATCCCGGCCTGCCGGACCTGGTCGGCTTCGGGCGGCGCGAGATGCGTGTGAGCCCGCAGGAGGTGGAGGACATGATCCTCTACCAGGCCGGCGCGCTCGCCGCGATTGCCGCCGCCGAGGGCGTCCGCCTGCGCCACCTCAAGGCGCACGGCGCCTTGTACAACATGGCGGTGCGCGACCGCGCCCTCGCCGACGCGATTGCCGCCGCGGCCCGCGCGTTCGACGCATCGCTGCTGTTGTTCGTGCTGCCCGGTTCCGAGCTGGAGCGCGCGGGGCGCGCCGCCGGCCTGCGCATCGCGCTCGAGGGATTCGCCGATCGCGCCTACGAGCCTGACGGATCGCTGACCCCGCGCTCGCGGCCGGGCGCGGTGATCCACGGCCCGGACGACGTGGTCAGGCGCGCGGTGCGCATGGCCAGCGGCGGCGGCGTGACCGCGACCGACGGATCCGAGATCGCGCTTCGCGTCGACACGATCTGCACGCACGGTGACACACCGGGGGCTGCCGAATTGACACGGCTGATTCGCGAGCGACTCGAGCGCGAAGGCATCGGCGTCGCACCTGCCGGCAGCCGCCGCGCATGATCGATCGCCTGTTCGGGTGGTGGCGCGAGGGCACACCCGCCGCGCGGCGCGCGCTGGTGGCGGCGTGGCTCGGCTGGATGCTGGATGCGTTCGACGTGATGCTCTATGCGCTCGTCCTCAAGAGCATCCAGGACGATCTCGGGATGTCGACCAGCGTCGCCGGCGCGGTGGGGTCGCTGACGCAGCTGGACTCCGCCGCCGGCGGCATCCTCTTCGGCGTCGTCGCCGACCGCCGCGGGCGCACGCGCGCGCTGATGGCAAGCGTGCTGATCTACTCCGTCTTCACCGCCGCGTGCGGTCTCGCTCAGACCGTTGGGCAGCTGGCGCTCTTCCGCGCCCTGCTCGGCATCGGCATGGGTGGTGAATGGGCGAGCGGTGCGGCGCTCGTCTCGGAGAGCTGGCCGGACGAGCACCGCGGCAAGGCGCTCGGGTTCATGCAGAGCGCGTGGGCCGTGGGCTACGGCGCGGCGGCGGCGGCCACCGGTCTCCTGCTGCCGTCGTGGGGCTGGCGCGGGGTCTTCTTCATTGGCATCCTCCCGGCGTTCTTCACGCTGTGGGTGCGCCGCCGCGTCGAGGAGCCTGCGATCTGGCGGGCGTCGCGCGAAACCACTGCCGGGCGCCGCGGACGTTTCGGCGACGTCTTCCGTGGCGGGATGCTCCGCCTGACCGCCGCGGTCACGATCATGAACGCCTTCACCATGTTCGCGTGGTGGGGCTTCAACCAGTGGCTGCCCACCTACCTGCGCGCGCCCGCCGAGGCCGGCGGCATCGGGCTCTCGGCGCGAACGATGGCCGCCTTCGTCGTCGCGATGCAGGTGGGGATGTGGTTCGGCTACGTGACGTTCGGCTTCGTGGCCGACGCGATCGGGCGGAAGCGCGCATACGTCATCTACACGTCCGCTGCAGCGGGGTTGATCCTCCTCTACATTTCGGTTCGTGTCCCGGCCGCGCTGCTCGTCCTCGGCCCCTTCGTCGCCTTCTTCGCGACGGGCTACTTCAGCGGGTTCGGCGCCGTCACCGCGGAGATCTACCCGACCGGCATTCGCGCCACTGCCCAGGGATTCACCTACAACATCGGGCGTCTGGCGAGCGCCGCCGCCCCATGGATTGTGGGCACGCTGGCCCAGACGCGCGGCTTTCCGTTCGCGCTGTCGCTGACCAGCATCGCCTTTCTGCTCGCTGCGGTCACATGGCGCTGGATTCCAGAGACGCGCGGCAGGAAACTGGAATGATGCTGCGCGCCTCGGCCCTCGTGCTGGCGCTCGCGTGCGCCCCGGGGTGCCTGGTCCTCAGCCTGCACCCGGCGTACGACGGCGAGACCATCGCCTGGGATCCGGCGCTGGCCGGCTCCTGGCTCGATGCCGACGACAAGGTGACCATGGACGTCGAACGCGATCAGTGGCGATCCTACCGGATTACCTACGTCCATCCGATCGAGACGGCGGTCGTGACCGCGTACCTGACCGACATCGGCGACGATCGCTATCTGGACGTGATGCCGGCGCGCGGCGAGGATCCCGGATCGTTGCTGGTCCCGGCCCACGCCGTTTTGCGCGTGCGCCTCGAGAACGATCGCCTCGAGCTGACGCCGCTGTCGTACGACTGGTTCGACGACCGGCGGCGAGCGCAGCGATCGATCGCGGGCCTCGACATCGAGGCCGACCAGAAGGAGAACGCGCTGATCGTGTCGCAGACCTCCCGCCTGCGCGCCTGGCTGCGGGTCCAGCCGCCGGCGGGACCGATGTTCGGCGCCAGCGCCGTGTTCACGCGGGTAAGACCGACCGCAGCGGGAAGGCAGTAGAGGCGGTCATGCTCAAGGGTACCAAAGCCGGCATCGTCAAGAAGATTCAGCCCGTCAGCATCCACGGGCAGCTCTCGCTCGACGTGTATTTCGCCGATCCCGAAGACCCCGACGGCCAGGTCAGCCTGGCCCGGGTCGGAGAAGAGGCGGTGCCGCGCCGCCTCGAGGCGGGGGACCTCGTCACCCTGCACTACGTCCTCGGCGTCGTCACCGCGATCACGAAAGAGTAAAGAGTAAGGAGGCGTCGTCGGACCGCCGCGGTTGCTTTTGCCGGGTGCTTCCTGCACACTGGATGGACCCGCCTTCGTGACGACAGGAGTTCCTCTGATGAGCATGTTGAGCTACCGGCCGGGCCGTGCCGTGCCCCTGGGGTTGGGTGCGATCGTCGTCGCGGCGGTGACCGTGGCGTCCACGGCGATCGTTCCAGCGCAGGAAGCGCTGCCGCCGGCGCGGAAGATCATCGACCGGCACGTGGATGCGATCGGCGGGCGCGCGGCCATTCTCGCGCACAGCTCGATGCACCTGACCGGAACGATGACGATGAGCGGTGTCGGCGGCACGATCGAGGGATTCGCCGCGAAGCCGAACAAGAACGTCGTCAAGATCACTATCGCCGGCGTCGGCGAGGTGAGCGAGGGGGTCAACGGGGACGTGGCGTGGAGCCTGTCGCCGATGACCGGACCGATGCTGGCGCAGGGGAAGGAACTCGAGCAGAAGAGGCGCGACGCCGATTTCTACGCCGAGCTCCGCCCCGCCGGGCAGTTCAAGTCCATGACCACCGTGGAGAAGACGACGTGGGAGGGCCGCCCCGCCTACAAGGTCAGCCTGGTGCGGTCCGACGGCAGCGAGGAAATCGAGTACTACGACGTCGAGAACGCCTTCCGTATCGGCCGCGAGTTCTCACGCGAGACGATGGCGGGCACTCTGAAGGTGTCGCAGGTCACCACCGACTACAAGAAGTTCGACGACCTGCTGCACGCCACCAGCGTGAAGGTCGGCGTCATGGGCATCCAGCAGCTGTTCACCATCTCGTCGGTCGAGTACGACAAGGTGGATCCGGCCGTGTTCGAGCTGCCGGCGGAGATCAAGGCGCTCATCAAGAAATGAGGCGCGTCGCTGCCGCCGGGGGGGTCGTGCTGCTGGCCGGCGTCTGCGCCGGCGCGCAGGCGCCGCAGGCGCTCGAGACGTTCGACGCGGCCTGGAAGATCGTCCGCGACACCCACTTCGATCGCACGTTCAACGGCGTGAACTGGGACTCGGTGCGGACGGAGCACCGGCCGAAAGCGGCTGCCGCGCAGTCCGCGAGCGAGCTGCGGGCGGTGCTGCGCGATATGCTCGCGCGGCTGGGCCAGTCGCACTTCGCGATCGTGCCGGCGCAGCCGGACGGCTCCGACCAATCGCCCATCGGGTCCGCGGAGCCCGGCTTCGATGTGCGGCTGACGCCCGACGGCGTGCTCGTCGCCCGGGTCGAGCCGGACGGCCCCGCGGCGAAAGCGGGCGTGCGCCCCGGCTGGCGCGTGCGTGCGATTGCCGGAGCTGCCGTCGACGACATGGTGCGGAGTGTCCCGGAAGGCACCGCGGAGCGGTTCCGACGGCTCGAGGTGTGGCGCGCCGCGCAGGTGCAGCTGCGCGGGGCGCCCGGGTCGCGTGTCACCGTCGTCTTCGATGACGCCGACGGCAACCGCCCCGAGCGGTCGCTCGAGCGGCGGCCGCCGATAGGCGAGCCGGTCACCGTCGGGCATCTGCCGACGATGTTCGTGCGCGTGGACGCGCGGCGCGAGAAGACGCCGCGCGGTCGGCAGGCCGGCGTCATCGCGTTCAACGTCTGGATGGCGGCCGTCGACGCGGCCTTCCAGAAGGCGATCGACGACATGCGCGGCGCCGACGGCATCGTCATCGATCTGCGCGGCAATCCAGGCGGCCTCGCGTTCATGTTGACCGGGATCTCCGGCCATTTCCTCGGCGAGCGCGTCCCGCTCGGGGTGATGAAGACGCGCGAGTCCGAGCTCAGGTTCGTGGCCAACCCCCGGCTGGTGAACGCGCGCGGCGAGCGCGTGCCGCCGTACGCGGGACCGGTCGCCATCCTGGTCGACGGGCTCTCCGGCAGCGCATCGGAGTGCTTCACCGGGGGTATGCAGTCGATCAAGCGGGCGCGCGTGTTCGGCGAATCGACAATGGGACAGGCGCTTCCGGCGCTGTTCGATCGCCTGCCGAACGGGGACGTGCTGATCCACGCGTTCGGCGACTTCGTCACCGCCGACGGCACGCGCCTCGAGGGCCGCGGCGTCGTGCCGGACGAGACCGTGCCGCTGCGCCGCGCCGACCTGCTCGCCGGCCGCGATCGCGCGCTGGAAGCCGCGCTGGCCTGGATCGATCGAACGGCCCGCGCGGACGGAGCGTCAAATCCGTAAGAACGCCCCGAAACGGGACACGGGGGTCTTTACGGTTGCGCTGGCCGGAACCCGTTTGATAAACTTCGTGTACCTGCGCGAGACGCCTTTTCCAGCCAAGCCAAACTAGGTCATTCCCGGGGGTTTCTTGTGGAGCAGCGCCGGCTGCGTCTCGGTGACATATTGGACGACTACTGCCCGCGCGAGCGGCGGGTCACCAATCATGCCATCGTGGCGATGATCGAAGACGACGTGAAACAGACCCGTTGCACCACGTGCGACGCGGAGCACGCCTACAAGGGGGCGAAGGTGCCGCGGCGCCGGACCAGGCAGGCGCCCGCTCACCTGGCGGCCGCACCTCCGGCGCCGCCCGCGGAAACGTTCGACGAGGACGCGCCCGGTTCGCGTCCGTCCGACGTCGCGGCGGTGTCGGGCGAACCCACCGAATCCGAAGAGGCACTCGAGCCGCAGCCGCTCGCCGCGGTGGCCGACGAAGCGAGCACGGTCGAGGAGAACGAGCCGGGGGAGGCGGAACGCGCCGTAGAGGATGGTCCCGTGCACCGGCCCCTCATTCGCGCGACGCTCCCGCGCCCCGAAGGTCAGAAGACGGAACGGCCGCTGCCCGACTTCACCATCCGGCACGCCGCGGGGCGCGGCGGCAACCCGGCGTTCCGTGGAAACGGCCGTCCAAAGTCACGCCCGCACGGCAGCGGCAACGGTGGCCGCCCGCCCGGGCGTTTCGCCGCCGCCAGGCCGGGCCCGGGGCGCGGCGGGTCGCACGCCGGCTTCCGATCCGGTCCGCCGCGACACGGCGGCAGGAAACGCTCGCGCTGATGCGCTGAGAGAGGATGCTTCGTTCCACGCTCGCTCTGCTGTGGGCCGTCCTGGCCGCCCAGCAGACCGCGCCATCCGCGCCGATCCGATTCGAACCGACACACGGAGTTCCGACGTTTGCGCTCCGCGAGCCCGTGCTGCGCATCCGCCCGGGCGCGATCGTCGAGACGCGCACGTTCTCGAAGCCAGGCGACTACTACGAGCGTGCCGGCGGGCCCTGGCCCGGCGAGGTCGGGCCCTTCCACATCGAGGGCGCCACGCCGGACGACACGCTCGTCGTCCGCATCCTCAAGCTGCGCCCCAACCGTGATACGGCCGTCTCGGCGGTGAATCCCGGCGGGATCAGCGCCGTCGCGGCCGACGCGCGCACGCGCATGCTCAACGATCCGCTGCCGGCGCGCCGGTTCGTCTGGCGCCTGGATCGCGCGCGCAACGTCGGCATCCTGGATCTGCCGGACTCGGCGTCGAAGTCGATCGAGTTGCCGCTCCGGCCGATGCTCGGGCGTCTGGCGGTCGCGCCGGCCGGCGACGAGGCATTCGGCGGCCTGTGGCCGGGGAACTTCGGCGGGAACATGGACACCCCGGATGCGCGCGAGGGCACGACTGTCTACCTTCCCGTCTTTCACCCGGGCGCTAACTTCTATTTCGGTGACGGCCACGCGCTGCAGGGAGACGGAGAGATCGCCGGCTCGGGCCTCGAGACGACGATGGACGTGACCTTCGAGTTCGATCTGATCAAGGGCCGCCGCCTCCGCTGGCCGCGGATGGAGGACGCCGAGGACCTGATGGTGGTCGGCAGCGTGCGCCCGCTCGTCGATGCGTTCCGCATCGCGCAGGTGGAGCTGATCGAGTGGTTGGTCGAGGATTACGGCTTCGAGCGGATGGAGGCCTACCAAGTGGTCTCCCAGGCCGGTCACTCGCGTATTGCCAACGTCGTGGACCCGAACTACACGGTCGTCGCGAAGTTCCCCAAGAAGTTCCTCCCGAAGAAGATCCGGTGATCGGCGCGCCGGGCGCTGTCCGCGGGGTCGGATCTCGATTGTTCGCCCTGGCGCACACCGGGATCAGATCTCCGGCGCCTGGTCGGAAGAAAGAGATCTGACCAGGCAGGCGGCGCATCCGCCGGTGCGGCGCGTCACGACGGCACGCGTATTAGCCCGGAACGCACATAATAGGCCACGGAATCGAGATCCGACCCGCGCGGTGTGAGAATCCAGATCTGACCCCGGCGTGACGTGCTCGCCACGCAGGCGGGCGGTCTGCCACGCGGTGGGCGCGTGCAGCTGTCGAAAGGTAGAGCATGTCGGATTTGAGCGGGAAGACCGGCCTGATCGTCGGGATTGCGAACAGGCGGTCCATCGCCTGGGCCATCGCGCAGGCAGCGCAGGCGGCCGGCGCGCGCCTGGCGGTGACCTACCAGGGCGAACGGCTCGAGGAGAACGTCCGCGAGCTGGCGCAGTCACTGACCGATCCGCTGGTCCTGCCGCTCGACGTGACCGACGACGCGCAGATCGCCGGCGCATTCGAGGCAATCGACCGCGGGTTCGGCGGCCTCGACTTCCTCGTGCACGGTGCGGCG
Source organism: Vicinamibacterales bacterium (assembly GCA_048594975.1). Classification (GTDB taxonomy): domain Bacteria; phylum Acidobacteriota; class Vicinamibacteria; order Vicinamibacterales; family 2-12-FULL-66-21; genus JBMDXB01. The sequence goes on from JBMDXQ010000158.1 coordinate 109,796, forward strand.
TTCGCGCCGCGGGAGGAACTGTCCGCGCCGTTCCTGCAGACGACGAGGGAAGGGTTCCGCCTTTCGCTGGACATCAGCGCGTACTCGCTGGTGGCGTTGACGCGCGCGGCAGTACCCCTGATGGAGCGCCGCGGGGGCGGGAGCATCGTGACGCTCACGTACCTCGGCAGCCAGCGGATCTTCCAGAACTACAACGTCATGGGGGTGGCCAAGGCGGCGCTGGAGGCGAGCGTTCGCTATCTCGCGGCCGACCTGGGCCCGAAGGGGATCCGCGTGAACGCCATCTCGGCCGGCCCAATCAAGACGCTCGCCGCGTCCGGGATTTCCGGGTTCAGCAGCATCCTGCAGATCTACCGCGACCGCGCGCCGCTGCGTCGCACGGTCGAGGCGGCGGAAGTGGCCGACGCGGCGATGTTCCTGCTCGGACCGGCCGGACGGGCGGTCACCGCCGAAGTGCTGATGGTCGACGCCGGCTACCATGCGACGGGCATGTAGGTTGCAGCCGGCGGCGCACATGCGTACTAACCGTGACGTTGCCAGGGTCCTAGTCGCGGCCGGGCTGGTCGCGGCGCTGCTCACCGGCTGCGCGGCGACGCCGTCGCGCCGCAACGTGGACGATCTTACGATCACCACGCGCGTGAAGACGGCGCTTCTGAACGCGCCGCCGGCCGAGATTCGCGCGCCGCGTATCGACGTCGAGACCCTCAACGGGGTGGTGACGCTGTCCGGTCGCGTCAACAGCAAAGAGGAAGAGCAGAAGGCGATCGAGATCGCGCGCTCGGTCGCCGGGGTCGTCGAGGTCAAGTCGACGCTTCAGATCGGATCGTGAAAGGTGTCAATGCTGAATGCTGAATGCCGAATGCCGAATGCGGAAGCGGGTGATGTTCAGCATTCAGCATTCAGCATTGACAAGTATCCCGTCAGACCCATTCCTCCATCCTGATCCGCCCTGCCGCGATGCCGAGGCGGCGCAGCGCCAGCGGCACGTCGTCGACCATTGCGGCGGGGCCGCAGACGAAGCACAGGGTGAGCGGGTCATCGACGAGCGGGCGCAGCCGATCGGCCGCGATTCGGCCGCGGCTGCCGCGCCAGCGCACCGACGACTCGCGCGTCGCCGTCAGCGTCAGCTCGAGCTGTCCGCGGCGGACCATCCTTCGCAGCTCGTCCGCGTAGGCGAAGTCTGCCGGCGTCCGCGCGCTGTAGAGAAGCCGCATCAGCGGGCGCGGCGTCAGTGTCGCCAGCGCCTGCCGGATCATCGCGCGCAGCGGCGCGATACCGGTCCCGCCGGCGATGAAGAGCAGCCGCTTCTCCTCCACCGCCTCCGGCAGGACAAAACTGCCTTCGGGGCCGCGCACCGCGAGCGCCGTCCCGGGCCGCGGCACCTCGAAGCCCTCGCCCCATCGTCCATCGTCGTGCACCTTGATGAGGAACTCGAGCCTGCCGTCGCGCGCCGTGTCATCCGGCGCGGAGGCGATGGAATAGGGCACGCGCGCTGACGGCTGCGCCGGCCCGATCCGTGCCGCCTGGCCTGCCCGGTAGACGAACGACTGCCCGCCGAGATCGACGCGGACCACGCGCGCCGACGGCGTCTCCCTGCGGACGGAGGAGACCCGGAGGAGCAGGTCCTGCACTCAAGCGATCTTATGTCAATGCTGAATGCTGAATGCTGAATGCCGAATGATCGAATGCCGAATGGGTGAATGCCGAATCACTGAATGCTGAATGCTCAATGGCTGAATGCCACATGATTGCATGCCGAACGGCTGAAGGTCGATTCCCACCATTCAGTCATTCACGCATTCGGCATTCGGCATTCAACATTCAGCATTCAGCATTGACAAGCCTCAGAGGATCCCAGCAGCGGCGCGCTGGATCTCGATCTCGGAGAGCTCGGGAAACGGTGACGGGGTCACCGCATCGTGCCGCGCGCCGTCCTGCGGGCCGGGGCGCTTGCGGTTCGCCTTGTCCTGGTACATGCGGTTGTCGGCGACCGCGAGCAGCGCCTCGTAGGTTTCGCCGTCCTGCGGGAAGATTGCCGCTCCGACGCTGATGGCCAGCTCGACGCGCTTGCCCGGGCGTGCCTCGAAGTACACCTCGTCGATGCTCTTTTGCAGCTCCTCGCGTTTCGCGTCGGCCTCGTCGGAACCGCATCCCGACAGCACGACGATGAACTCGTCGCCGGCGTAGCGGACGCAGATGTCGTACGGGCGGATGGCCATGCGGAGCACGCGCGCCACCTCGCAGAGCGCCTTGTCGCCGACGTGGTGGCCGTGGTTGTCGTTGATGTCCTTGAACCGGTCGAGGTCCATGACCATCAGCGAGACCTCGGACTTGAGCCGCTCGGCGCGCGCCAGCTCGCGCGTGAGGTGCATGAACAGGAAGCGGGTGTTCGGCAGCCCGGTGAGCGGATCGGTCAGCGAGTCCTCCTGCGTCTGCTCGAAGAGGACGGAGTTGTTGATGACGGCCGCCGCCTGCTCGGACACGCGATCGAGCAGCCGGCGATGGTCGTCGCGGTAGAACGCGGCGTCCACGTGGTAGACCGACAACGTGCCGATGAACCGGTCGTTGAACAGCAGCGGGCAGACCAGCGCGGACTGGAGCGTCGTCGCCAGGGTGCGCAGGCCGGCCGCCTCGAGGTCCGCGCTCGGACGGGCGTTGACCAGCGCCCGGCGGTTCCTGGCGACCCAGCCGGTGAGCCCCTCGCCGGCGTGCACCGACACCTGCTGGATGACGTCGGCGTCGGTGCCGGTGGCGAAGCGGCACCGCAGCGTGTCGGTGCCCTCGTCGTAGAGGAACAGCGCGGCGCACGAGAACGGCACGAGGTTGCTCAGCTTCGCCGCGATCAGCGCCATCGTGTCGGAGACGCCCAGGCTGGTGCCCATCGCCTGGGCGATCTCGTAGAGCGCGTAGATCTCGCGGTGCGCGAGCGCGATGTCGTCGAAGACGTTCTTCTTGCCGGCCTGCGGCGCCAGCCCCGCCGACGGGCGCTCCGCCGGCAGCACGTCGCCGGCGACCGGACGGCGGATCGCGTTCTCCAGCCGCGCCGCCTCCTCCTGCAGCGACGGCAGCAGCGTGATGAACTCCTGCACCAGCCGCGGGTCGAGTCCCTTGCCGGCCTCCTGCTGGAGCAGCGCCAGCGCCGCCTCGTAGCTCATCGCCTTGTGGTACGGACGTTCGGCCATGAGCGCGTCGAAGTAATCGACGACCGCGAGGACGCGGGCGCCAAGCGGGATCTCCTCGCCCTTCAGCCCGACCGGGTAACCCTTGCCGTCCCAGCGCTCGTGATGGCTCAGGATGAGCGGCGATACCGGATACGGGAACGGGACGGCGCTGATGATGTCGGCGCCGACCTTCGGGTGCGCGCGGATCTTCTGGAACTCCTCGGGGGTCAGCGGCCCCGGCTTCGAGAGGATGTGCTCGGGAACGGCGAGCTTGCCGATGTCGTGCAGCAGCGCCGCCGTCTTGACGCCCTGGATGTGGTTTTGCGACATCCCCACCGCGCCCGCCAGCGCCGCCGCGTACAGCTGGACGCGGCGGATGTGCGTCTGCGAGGTCTGGTCCTTGGCGTCGATGGCGAGCGCCAGCGCCTCGATCGTGGCCAGGTGCAGGTCCGCCATCTGCGAGACGTGGCGCTGCTCGTCCTCGATGCGTCCCAGGTAGACCTTGTAGCTGCGGTAGGTGAGGTACAGCGGCGCCGCCGCGAGCGGGATCAGCCACCGCCCGGAGACCTGCAGCATCGCGGCGGCCACGGCCGCCGCACCCGCGCCGACGAAGTAGCTCGGCGCGCTCCAGAGGAAGTTCTCGTTCCAGACCTTGAGCACCGACTGCCGCGTGGACAGCGCGATGGCGGTCGCGACGGTTGCCGTGTTGATCAGGAAATACGCGGTGGCAGCGCCCACCAGCGGCTTGCCGAGCGACCAGGCGTCGAAGTCCGCGCCAGGCACGCCGCCGAGGATCATGTAGACCCGCCCGGCGGCTTGGACGGTCACGATCAGGCACGCCATGCTGAACAGCGTGCGGTGCGCCGCGTTGCGCTCTTTCGTGCGGAAGGTGCACTGGCTCCACGCGCTGATCGCCGCGACGAACATCGTCTCGTCGGGACCGAGCAGCAGCAGGGCCGCGAAATCCACGGCGTAGGACACCGACATGGTCGATCCCGAGCGCGCCAGCGGCAGCGTCACCTTGAACACCGACGTCACCGACGAGAGGACGACCAGTGCGAGGAACGGCAGGGGATCGATGAAGATCTGCGTCGGGAAGAACACCACGAGCAGCGCCGCGCCGAGGCAGATGACCAGGCAGACGAACAGGCGCGCGGCGAGCGGCAGCGTGCTCATGAGCGCCACGCGTCAGTTCGGGCGGGGGTGAGCCGCCGGCGCTCTATCAGCACGGCGGCCCGCGCAAATGATGCCGGATCGACCGGCGACACCGTTCCCCAGCCGAGCAGCGCGCCCTCGTGCGCGTCCGCGGGATCCGCCAGCTCGCCCGCCGAGGCCTCCTCGTCGAGGCCCCACTCGGGCGTGCCCGTGTCGACGGCGCCCCACAGCTCGTCGTCGCACTCCGGCGCCGCGCAACGCGTGCCCCAGACGACACCTTCGCCGGCCGGCGTGGTGGTGACGCCCCAGTCGACGCCCGGTTGCCAGGCGTTGGCCGCCGCCCTGAGGACGCCGCCGCGCACCCGCCGGTTCCCCCAGATGATGTGGTGGCTCCACGGGGTCGGATCCGGCGGCACGTTCGACAACGGGCTCGCCAGCGCGTGCGACAGCTGCACGGCGCCGCGTGCGTTCAGGAATCCCGCGCCTTGAACGAGGCTCGGGTAGCTGGCGCGCTCCTCCGCGGTGTACTGCAGGATCGCCTTGACGAGGTTCGGCGTCAGCGCGGGGTTCGCCTGCAGCATGAGCGCGATGGTGCCGCTCACCATCGGCGACGCCATGCTCGTACCCGTGAGCCTCAGGTAGGGCTCGGTGGCCGTCTCGACCTCACCCCACAGCCGCCCCTCTGGATGCGCCCGGAACAGAAGACTGTCCGCGTCGGCGAGCGACTCGATCCCGACGCCCGGGGCGACGAGGTCGGGCTTCACCGCGCCATCGATCGCCGAGGGCCCGCGCGAGCTGAATGGCGCAACGCGATCGTCGCCGCGCGCCGCCGTTCCCCGGGGGTCGGTCGCGCCGACGGTCAGGACCCATGGGGCGTTGCCCGGCGAGGTGATGCCACCGCGCTGCGCGCGTCCGCGCGCGTCCCGCCCGAGATTGCCCGACGCGGTCACGACCACCAGGCCGGCATCGACCGCGCGCTTGCAGGCGAGGGTCAACGGGTCCGTGGTGTAGGACTCGTACACGCCCGAGGCGACCGACAGGTTGATGACCCGGATGTCGAAGTCGTCGCGCCGCTCGATCGCGTAATCGATCGCGGCGATGACCTGGCTGATGTAGCCGTCGCCAGCGCCGTCGAGCACCTTGAGCGCCACCAGCGAGACGCCCGGCGCGATCCCGCGCCGCGCCCCGTTCGAATCGTAGCCGCTGCCGGCGAGGATGCCGGCGACGTGCGTGCCGTGCCCGTAGTCGTCGTACGCGCCAGCCTGCTGGTTCACGAAGTCGGCGAAGTGCACGACGCGCTGCGACAGGTCGTCGTGCCAAGCCGTGACCCCGGAGTCGAGAATGGCGACGCCCACGCCGCTGCCGTCGAACCCGAGCGTGTTCCAGACGAAGGGCGCGCCGACCGTCGCCGCCGTGCGCTCCATCGTGCCGCGCACTCGTCGATCGAGGCTGAGCGCCCGGATGGCGGGATAGCGGGCCAGCGCCAGCAGCTCCGTGTCCGGGACGTCGGCCACCTGGCCGTTGACCAGCCGCAGCCTCGCCTGCCCGCGGACCGCGCCGAGAGCGGTCTCGGCCGCGGTGCGATCGGTCGCCTGGATAATGACGCGCGACGCGCCTCGAGGGGACCGCGCCCGCTCGCGCAACGCGGCATCCAGCTTGTCGGCAGGGCCCGCGGCGTCCACGGGCACCGCCGCCGCCAGACAGGCCACGACGAGGAGCAGGGCACGAATGGGCATGAATTGAGGGGTTCAGGTCGACGAACTCGCGCGCGTGGCTGCAAAGCCACTGCCGCGCCGGCTTCCGCCACTCTGAGCCCGCTATTCTATTGTGGGCGCTGCGTTTAGCGCGAGCGCGGGGCAGCCCGGTCCGCTCGTGCCTGCAGCCAGAACCCCGTTTCGTGTGTCCTAACGGAACACCATCCGCCAATGTTGCAGCTAAGTGACTGACCCTGAAGGCCTGCCGGGAATTACAAATCGGGCGAAGCCCTAACGCGACTTCCCCGAGGACGACGGCGATTCACTTTCGAGTCCGTACTCCGTGATCTTGCGGTACAGCGTGCCGCGGCTGATTTCGAGCACATGGGCCGCCTGCTTCTTGTTCCACCGGACCGCCTGCAGCACCCGCTCGATGTGGGCGCGTTCGGCCTCGGCGAGCGATGGAATGCGCTCCCGCGAGCCCGCCGGGAGCTGGCCGACGTGCAGCAGTTCGATGTCCTCCGGCCGGATGACGCGGCCGGTCGCCGACAACCCCCCGCGCGAGACGGCGCTTTCGAGCTCGCGGATGTTGCCCGGCCAGTGATAACGGGTGAGAAGGTCCATCGCTTCCTTCGAGAACGCCTTGCCGTCGGGTGGGAGCCCCGCCGCGGCGCAGTAGCGGGCGAGGAAGCGCTGCGCGAGCACCGGGATGTCCGCCGCACGCTCCTGCAGCGAGGGCAGGCGGATCGAGAAGGCGTTGACGCGGTAGAACAGGTCCTCGCGGAAGCGCCCCTCTCGGACGTACTGGTCGAGCGGACGGTTGGTCGCGGAGACCAGCCGGAAATCGACCTCGATCACGGAGTTGCCTCCGAGACGCTCGAACCGGCGCTCCTCGAGCGCGCGCAGCAGCTTCGCCTGCGCCGACGCCGACAGGTCGCCGATCTCGTCGAGGAACAGGGTGCCGTGGTCCGCGAGCTCGAGGCGACCCTGCTTGCGCTCGTAGGCGCCGGTGAAGGCGCCCTTCTCGTAGCCGAAGAGCTCGGATTCGAAGAGCGTGTCGGGGAGCGCGGCGCAGTTGACCGCCTGCAGGCGGTTGGCGGCGCGCCGGCTCAACTCGTGGATCATCCGCGCCACGACTTCCTTGCCGGTGCCGGTTTCGCCGAGCACGAGGACGGCGATGTCCGACTTGGCCGCGGTCCGCACCCACTCGAAGACGACCAGCATCTTCTCGTCGCGCCCGATCAGCTCGCGGAAGCGCTGCACCGCAGGCGATCGCTCCTCGCTGCTGACCGCCGGGCGCCGTTCGAGGAACCGATCCAGCAGCTCGCGCGCGGCATCGCGCTCTGGCACCGCAAACACGTAGCGGGCCGTGCCGTCGGCGGTCGTGCGCTGCGCCACGCCGAAGCCGACGAGCTCCTGCAGGCAGTTTTCCACGTCCAGGCGCATGCGGCCGAACGCCTGCATCAACGCGTCGGTGTCGAAGGATTCGCCGCCGCGGGCGTGGAGGAAGCGCAGCAGCCCGGCGCGGAGAGGCGACTGCACCAGCGTCTCGAACCGCACCTCGAGGTCGGCGGGTTCGTCGCGCGGTGGCGTCGAGACGGGTTCGGCGTTCCCGCTCATGCCGGCTGTCCCGGCGGCTCCGCCTGGCTGCGGCCGCGGTAGTACGCTGACTGGAACTCCTCGATCAGCCGCTTCATCTCGACCGCGTCGCTCTTGCGGTGCCCGTGGCAGCGCACCGGGCTGGCGCCGCCGCTGCTCTCGATCAGGACGTCCGAGAAGAGCATGTTGCGGTCGATCATCACCGACGCGACGTGCGCGATGTGCATCGAGTGCTCGCGGCCGCCGAACAGCTCCGGCGTGTAGTGGATCACGCTGGTCGGCGTCACCGCGACCTGGGTCGGGAAGAGGAAGTTGCCGCGGCTGAAGCGGCTGGCGCGGAACACGTGCCCGCCGGGCAGCTTGCGTCCCTTGTGCCAGAAGAACGCCACTACCGCGATCAGGATCGCGGCCGCGACCCCCCCCAGCCACAGCACGACATCGCCTTGACCCGCAGCGGACTCAGGCATCGTCACCGCTCGCAGCGTGGTTGTACGGGCTTAGAGAACTTAACGTTCGCTCCACAGCCCGCCCGCTGTCAAGGTATTTCGGTGCTACTCTTGGGGGGATCGACGCTGCGGCTCGCTCCGTCCGGGGTGAGCGGAACGGGAGGTCGGACGTGCCCCATCGTGCACCGGGCGCCCCGGGCGAGCGCGCCGGCCACTACCTTCGCGGCAAGCCAATCACCTACTATCGGCCGCGCGGCAGCCAGGAGGTGCGGGCGCTGGTCGACGGCGGGTTCCAGGCGTTCAACGCCGGGCGGCTGGCGGAGGCCTGCCAGATCTACACCGCGAAGATGCTCGCGCCGGAGAGCGACACGACCGTCGCGCTGACCGTCGCCGGGGCGATGACGCCGGCAGGACTGGGCGGGTGCGTCATCGAGCTGATGGATCGCGGCCTCGTGGACTTCATCATCAGCACGGGCGCGAATCTCTATCACGACCTGCACCACGCGCTGAACTTCACGCTGCACCGCGGCTCGCCCTTCCTCGACGACGTCGATCTCTACGAGCAGGGGATCATCCGGATCTACGACGTGCTCTTCCCCGCGACGGTGCTGCTCGAGACCGACGCCTACATCCGCGACTTCCTCGTCCGCGCGCAGCTCTCCGGCGCGATGAGCACCGCCGAGTTGCATTACCGCCTCGGCCGCGACCTGCTGGAGCAGCGCCCGGGGTGCGAGGAGTACTCGGTCGTGGCGCGCGCGGCGGCGGCGGGCGTGCCGATCTACACCTCCTCGCCGGGCGACAGCTCGATCGGCATGAACGTCGCCTACCACGAGCTGATGGACGGCGGCACGCTCATGATCGACCCGAACCGCGACGTCAACGAGGTATGCGCGATCATCCTCGCCGGCCGCAAGAACGGATGCCTGATTCTCGGCGGCGGCTCGCCGAAGAATTTCTACCTGCAGGGGCAGCCGACGCTGTGGGAGATATACGGGATCCCCAAGGGCGGCAACGATTACTTCATCCAGTTCACCACCGACCAGGTCGTCTGGGGCGGGCTCTCAGGCGCGACGCCCGCCGAGGCGGTGAGCTGGGGCAAGGTGAACCCGGGCGTACTCCCCGACACCGTCGTCGCGTACTGCGACTCCACGATCGCGTTTCCGATCTTCTGCGAGTACGCGCTCGCCGCGGAGCACAATCGCCGCGCCCGCAAGGAGCTCGTGCACCAGCGCGACGCGCTCGTCACCGATTTGTTGCGCCAGGCGCGGGAGGCCCGCCGGACGCAGTCGGAACCCGCCGACGCCGGCGACGTCATGCCCGACCTGGAGAGACATCGATGAAAGTAAGAAATATGAACTAGGTCGGAAGGAAGAGACGATCCGGTGCATTCTCACTCTTTCTTCTGACTTCGTACTTCTTAGTTCTCGATCTTCATGGGTTCGCTCTCCTCTGAACTGGCGCCGATCGTCGCGCAACGCGCGCCGCAGCCACGCGTCTACGCCGACGCGAACATGCCGAGCGGCATCGTCGCCTTCATGCGCGGCGAGCTGCGCTGGGACGTGCTGTTCGTGCTCGAGCACGAAGACCTTCGCCGCGCCCGCGACATCGAGCACTACCGGCTCGCGCGCCAGCTGGGGCGCACGCTCGTCACCCAGGACCGCGACTACATCGATGACCAGGAATTCCCGCCCGCCGAGAGCGCCGGGGTGATCGTATTCTCCGCGCCCGACGAGCGGCGCCTGCGCCTACTGCTCGCCGGGGTGGACCAGGCGGTGTTCCGCGCCGACGGGGCGGGGCCGCTGCCCCTCGCGGGCCGGAAGGTCCTGAAGCAGGTGGGTGAGTGACGCGATGCGCCGTCTCGCACTCGATCGTCGTTCCGGCGCGGTGAGGCGCGCGAGCGAGGCACCTCGATCATGATCGTCCTGTCCGGTGCGGACGTCGTCCTTCCCGACCGCCTGCTCAGCCCGGGCACGGTGGCGATCGAGGGCGATCGCATCGTCGACGTCGCGCCTGGCGGCGCCGGCGACCTGCACGGCCACTTCGTCGTCCCCGGGTTCATCGACGTACACGTCCACGGCCTCGGCGGGCACGATACGCTTGATGACGCCGCGGCGGTCGGGCAGCTCGCGTCGCTGTTGCCGCGTCACGGGACCACGGCCTTCTGTCCGACCTCCATTGCCTGCTCGCCCGACGTGCTCCGCCGGCTGCTGATCTCGGTCGCAGCGGCCCGCGACCAGCGCGCGCCGGGCGCCGCGCGCGTCCTGCCGGCGCATCTCGAGAGCAACTTCCTCAACCCCGAGTACAACGGCGCCCAGCCGGTCGAACACCTGCGCCTGCCCAACGCGTGGCGCGACGACGGCGCGTACACCGGCGCAGACATCCTCGAGGCGATCGCGGCGGCGCGCCCGCACGTCGGCATCGTCACCCTGGCCCCGGAAATCGACGGCGGCCTCGATCTGATCCAGCTGCTGGTCCACGACGGGCATCGCGTGTCGCTCGGGCATTCGGGCGCCACCTACGAGCACGCGACCGCCGGCATCGAGGCGGGAGCGACGCAGGCCACGCACCTGTTCAACCGCATGCCGCCACTCGGCCACCGTGTGCCCGGCCTCGCCGCCGCGGTGCTCGAGAGCGACCAGATCGCCGCCGAACTGGTGTGCGACACGATCCACGTGCACCCCGCGATGATGCGCGTGGCGATTGCCGCAAAGGGGCCGTCGCGGATGATGGCGATCACGGACGGCACCGCCGGCGCCGGGCTCCCGCAGGGCGCCACGTCGTTCATCGGTGGCCGCCGGATAACCGTCAGGAAGGCCGCCTATCTCGACGACGGGACGCTGGCGGGAAGCGTGCTGACCATGGACCGTGCGTTCGCCAACCTCGTGGCCGCGGTGGGCCTGACGCTGGTGGACGCCGCGGCGCTGTGTTCCACCACGCCGGCGCGCGAGCTGCGGCTGCACGGCTTCGGCGTCATCGCGCCGGGCGCGATCGCCGATATCGTGCTGCTGGGCCGCGACTTGAACGTGGTGCGTACCTACATCGCCGGCGAACAGGCGTGGCCCGCGCCGGACGGGAAGTGAACACCCGAGCTCCGCTTCGCGTCTATGAAGGTGTGAACTCCGCGCTGCGCCTGGCCGCGCTGTCGGCAGTCGCCCTCGCCGGGGCCGCCTGCACCGTGTCGGTCGAGTCCCACACGCAGATGGCGCGTGAGGAACGGCGCTTTACCGTCCCGGGCGAACCGGAAGTACGAGTCGCGACGTTCGACGGCGCCATCGAGGTGCGGTCCTGGGATCGGTCCGAGGTGCTCGTGGAAGTCGAGAAGCGGGGGTCGACGCGCGAGGCGATCGAGACGCTCGAGATCACGTCGCAGCAGACCGATCGCGTGATCGAGCTGGAGGTGAAGCGTCCCCGGAAGGACGCCTTCGCCAACGTCGGCTTCTCGCGGTCACCCTCGGCGCGGTTGATCGTGTTCCTGCCGCGGCGTGCCAACCTGCGGGCGCGGACGGGCGACGGATCGATCCGGCTCGAGGGCGTGCAGGGCCGCCTCGAGCTGCACACCGGTGACGGCAGCATCCGCGTCTCCGACGTCTCTGGCGAGCTCATTTTCGACACCGGCGACGGGTCGGTCACCGTCGAGGACGCGCGCGGCCGGCTCGCCGTCGAGAGCGGCGACGGCGGCGTCAGCGTCTCCGGGGCGTTTGCGGCGGTGCGCTTGCGTACCCAAGACGGGTCGATTGTCTACCGCGCGCAGCCCGGATTCGAGATGGCCGACGACTGGGAGATCTCCACGGAGGACGGCTCGGTATCGCTCTACCTGCCGGACACTCTGTCCGCCGAAGTCGACGCCCAGACTGGTGACGGGGTCATCCGCGACGAGCTGCGCATTGCCGGACCGCACGCCGAGGCGTCCCGGCAGCACCTGCGCGGGCGGCTGGGCGCCGCCGGCGGCCGCCTGATCCGCGTCCGCACCGGCGACGGCGCGATCCGGCTGCGTCCCTACTGAGCGTCAGCGCAGCGGCACGGCCGTATACGCCGTCGGGTCCTCGACGCCCGATTCGATGAAGGCGTCGCGGCGCTCGCGGCACTTACTGCATCGCCCGCAGTGAATCCCGCCGATCGGCTGCATGCAGGACAGCGTGAGCGCCAGCGGCACGCCCAGGCTCGCCCCAAGCCGCACGACGTCCGCCTTCCGCATCGAGGCAAACGGGGCCTCGATCGAGATGGACCGGTCGAGCCCGAGCGACAGGGCGCGCTGCATCGCGTCGAAGAACGCCGGGGCCGCGTCCGGGAAGGGATTGCCGGCGAGCGGGCCGAGCAGCACTCGCCCGATGTTCTCGCGCGCCATGTAGACGGCGGCCTTGGTGAGCAGCACGAGGTTGCGCCCTTCGAGGTAGACGTCCTCGTCCGGGGTATCGAAGCCCGGCGCGTCGCCGCGGATCGCCCAGTGACTCGCCGGATAGACGTCGCGCATGTCGAAGCGCAGCTGCACGAGCGGACGCGCGCGGCGGTACGGCGGCGAGGCGAGCAGCCGCGTGGCCACCGCGATCTCGTCGCCCTCCCAGGCGAGGCCGACGCTCACGTGCAGCGGGACTGCCTCGCCGCGTGCGGCCGCGTGTGCCAGCAGGACGGCGCTGTCGAGTCCCGCCGAGAACAGGACGGCGGATGGTGCTAGCATTGCCAATTGCCGATTGCGGATTGAAGCGATGATTGTGGATGGTCGATTGTATTGCGGGATTGTCGATTGATGTACCTGGTGACCAAACGGATCGAGTTCTGCTACGGGCACCGGCTGCTCGACTACGACGGCATCTGCAAGCATCCCCACGGGCACAACGCCGTCGTCGAGGTGGACGTGCGCACCGACACGCTCGACGCGCGCAACATGGTCGCGGATTTCGGCGACATCAAGCGGCTGGTGAAGGGGTGGATCGACCGCGACCTGGATCACAAGATGATCCTGCGGCGTGACGACCCGCTGGTCGCGCCGCTGCAGGCGCTCGGCGAGCCGATGTACCTGCTGGAGAGCAACCCCACCGTCGAACGCATCGCCCGCCTCGTTTTCGAGCGCTCGCGCGAGCTCGGCCTGGACATCGTCGCCGTCCGCGTCTGGGAGACGCCGTCCTCGGTGGCGACGTATACGGGGTGAGACGCATCGGCAGCGTCAGCGCTTGAAGGGCAGCTCGTACGACGTGTAGAAGAACACGCCCGTCTGGGTGGTGCCCTGGCTCCACGTGATTGGAATGGCGGCGCCGACGATCAACTGGTGGTCGCCCAGGTTCCAGCCGCCGCGCGCGCCAGGCGCGAGCGTCGCGGCAGTGTACCGCTCGACGAGGCCTGGGGCGACGAGCTCGTGCGGCCACTCGATCAGGCCCTCCACCATCAGGTTGAACATCGGGCGATAGCGCCAGATCGCGCTGGCCGACACGGCCGGCGTGAAGAGCGTCACGTCGTCGACCGGAAGCAGCGTCTCCCAGCGATCGGCGTGCACCCCGGGCACCCAGGTGAAGCCGGCGTTCCAGTGAAAGTACAGATCGCGCTGTTGCCTGCTGAACGGCATGTTCACCTGCAGCCCCGGCGACCCGTCGCCGAACCCGTGCACGTCGTTGCCGGTGGGCAGCAACAGGCTGATTCGCGGCGAGAACGCCGGCCTGCCGTCGCGTCCCGTCCAGAGCTGGTAGCGGTAGTTCAGCAGCACGTCGCCGACACCACTGACGCCGTTGATCGTGCCGAACGGAATCGTGTAGGAGAACTGGTGGCTCTGCGAGCCGACCGGCCATTCCTGGGTGAAGGTCGCGTTCCAGTTGCCGCCGATGCGGGCGGCGCCGAAGATGTGCTGGAAGATGCCCGCTTCCTGGTTGAACGCCTCCTCGACGAAGAATGAGTTGTCCGTGATCTCGAACGGTCGCGCCGACCCGTTGGACGCCGGCGCGGACGGCGCAGTCGCCTGCGCCGCCGCTGGCGCTGCGGCCAGCAGCCAGATCACCAGCGCGCCTGCCGCCTGGACGAGGACCTTTGACGCCGCGCGCGCGCCAATCGTCACCACGCGCTTGCCGTGTCCGCGCAGGCGCACGCTGTCGGCCGCCGAATCGCGGTCCTCGACCTCGACGACCTGGCCGGGTCTGAGGTCGTGCCGTTCGGCGAATTTGAGGAAGTCGCTGTCCTGGTCGCTCACCCGGCTCACGCGCATCGGCGCGCGGAGCGCGCAGGTCAGCAGCGTCTCGTAGGATGGGCTCTTCACCGTGCCTTCAGGCCCGGGAATCGGATCGCCGTGCGGGTCGACCGCCGGACGGTCGAGCATTTCGTCCATCCGCTCGATGAGGCGGTCGGAGACGGCGTGCTCCAGCAGTTCAGCCTCGTCGTGCACTTCCGTCCAGCTCATCCCCATCACCTTGACGAGGAACAGCTCCACCAGGCGGTGGCGACGCAGCACCAGCGCCGCCAGCTTTTCGCCCGCTTTGGTCAACCGCACGCCCGCGTACGGTTCGTAGCGCACGAGCCCTGACTCTGCGAGCGCCTTCACCATGGTCGTCGCCGTTCCCGGGACGACGCTCAGGGCCGCTGCCAGCTGGCCCATTGGAACCAGCTCATCGCTGTGGGCCGCGCTCTGCGCCTGGAAGATGGCCTTCAGGTAGTTCTCGACGGTGTGAGACGGCACCATTTGACTTGGAAGGATACAATCAGTTATTTTGATTTGTCAAAAGGTGGTTGAAGAAAGGTCGAAATGCCGTTCAGCCGTCGATCGTGGCTCCGCCTGGCTGGCCTCGGGTCCGCCGCCGGTGCCGGCCTGCTCTCCGCCCGGAACCTCGCCGGCCAGGATCGCGGCGGCGCCTACACGGCGATGCACCACGCGGCCCACGCCATGGGACCGGTCGGCCGCGTGTCCACCGAGACGTTCAGTCCCACGACCTTCCTCCGGTCGTGGAACTTCTCCGACCTGCCGGATGATCGCCGCCGGCGGTTCTACCGCGAGACGCCCCGCGAAGACGGCTCACTCTTGCGTGAGTACGAGATCGTCGCCGTCGATCGTGAGATCGAGATCGCGCCGGGTGTGTTCTTTCCGGCGTGGACGTTCAACGGCCAGGTACCCGGGCCGACGTTGCGGGCCACGCACGGGGACCGCGTCCGCGTGACGTTCCTCAACCAGGGGTCGCACCCGCACACGATCCACTTCCACGGCTGGCATCCGCCGGAGATGGACGGCTCGCTGCCCGAGCACCAGGTCATGCCCGGCGGCCGCTTCGTCTACGAATTCGACGCCGAGCCGTTCGGCATGCACCTGTATCACTGTCACGCCGTGCCGTTGAAGCGCCACATCCACAAGGGCCTGTACGGCGTGTTCATCGTCGATCCGAAGCCGCCCCGGCCGGCCGCCGACGAGCTGGTCATGGTGATGAACGGCTTCGACACGAACTTCGACGCCGACAACGAGGTCTACGCGGTCAATACCGTCGCGCATCACTTCATGCACGAGCCCATTCGCGTGGAGGTCGGCCGGCTGGTTCGCGTGTACGTCGTGAACCTGACGGAGTTCGACCTGATCAACAGCCTCCACCTGCACGGGATGTTCTTCGACGTGTACCGCACCGGGACCGGGCTCAGCGCGGCCGAATCCACCGATACCATCATGCTGTGCCAGGGGGAGCGGGCGATCCTGGAGACGCGCTTCCGGTATCCGGGCAAGTTCATGTTCCACGCGCACCAGAGCGAGTTCGCCGAGCTCGGGTGGATGGGCCTGTTCGAGGCCGTGGGGACGCGCCGTGATACCTGAAACCGTCGCTGCCCCGCGGCTCTCCGCGCGAACCTGGCTGATCGCGCTCGTGCCGCTGGCGCTGCTCGCGGCGTTGATCGCGCTGATCGTCCTGACGGCCCCGTCCGACACGCTTCGCGGCGACGGCGCACCGCCGGTCGAGCGGCTCACGGTTCAGCGGGCGGTCCTGACCCCGGAGGGCATCGCCCTGACGGTGATGAACGACGGCCCGGACGCCGTCACCATCGCGCAGGTCACGGTGGACGACGCCTACTGGTCGTTCAGCACCGGGGGCGGTTCGGTGCTGAGACACCTCGGCCGCACGACCGTCTTTATTCCTTACCCCTGGGTGCAGGGCGAAGCGCACCTGGTGAAGCTCGTGACGTCGACCGGCACCACGTTCGAGCACGAGATACCGGTCGCGGTGGAGACGCCGCGGGCCGACGCGCGGCACCTGCTGGCATTCACGTTGATTGGGCTCTATGTCGGGGTCATCCCGGTTGCGCTCGGCCTCCTGTGGTATCCGCTGGCGGCGCGGCTGGGTCGTACGGGAATCGACGTGCTGCTCGCGCTGACACTGGGCCTGCTGCTGTTCCTCCTGGTCGACACGGCGCACGAAGGGATCGAGAAAGCGGCCGACATGCCGGCGTCATTCCAGGGGGTGGCGTTGTTCGTCGCGGGCGCGGCCGGCGCCTTCCTCGGCCTCGAGTCGATTGGCGGCTGGCTGCGCGCCCGGCGCGCCCGGACACACGCGTCGGCAGCGGCGGTGCTCGCGCTGCTGATCGCCGTGGGAATCGGGCTGCACAATTTCGGCGAGGGCCTCGCCATCGGCGCAGCCTTCGCGCTCGGTGAAGCCGCGCTCGGCACGCTGCTGATCATCGGTTTCACGCTGCATAACACCACCGAGGGCCTGGCGATCGTGGCTCCGGTCGCGAAGGAGCGGCCGCCGCTGTCGATGCTGGCGCGGCTGGGCCTGATCGGCGGCCTCCCGACCATCGCCGGCGCGTGGCTGGGGGGGCTGCTCTACTCGCCGGTCGCGGCCGTGCTGTTCCTGGGGCTCGGCGCCGGTGCCATCGCCCAGGTCGTCGCGCAGATTGCCCGGCAGCTCGCGGCGGGACAGCCGCTCGGCGAGCGGTTCGCGTCCGCTCCGATCATGGTGGGGCTGCTGGCCGGGTTCGCCGTCATGTATGCGACCGGGATGCTCGTCGGGTAACCGGATGATGAAAGGGTCACCGAGTCGAGTGCTGCTCGTGGCGGCGGCGGCCGCCGGCGCCGTCCTGCTCTCGGTCGTTGCCGGCAGCCGGGCCGCTGAACCCGCGCCGCGCGAGGTGACGATCGTCGCGCGCGACATGGCGTTCTACGTGGACGGTCGGCCGGAATCCAACCCGACACTTCGCTTCAAGGCGGGCGAGCGGGTACGGCTGCTCCTCCGCAACGAGGACGCCGGGATGACCCATGACTTCGTCATCAAGTCCTGGAACGTCGCCACGCGCGCAATCGCCACGCGCGGCGGGGAAGACACCGTCGTCTTCCGCGTCCCCGGCGACGGCGGCACGGTGACCTACCAGTGCACGCCGCACGCGGAGATGATGCGGGGCGGAATCCGGGTCGACTGACGACATGCCCCGCGCAGGGGGGACGCCGCTCGACGAGGCGCTCGCCACCCCTGACGGCAAGACCCGCTACGTCCGCCGTCTGTTCTCCACGATCGCCGATCGCTACGATCTGATCACGGTCCTGCTGTCGTTCGGACGCGACCGCTGCTGGAAGACCCGCCTCGCCGACCTGGCGGCGCCACGCGCCGGAGCGCGCGCGCTCGACCTCGCCTGCGGCACCGGTGACATCGCCTTTGCGCTCGCCTCGCGCGGCGCTCGCGTCGTCGGCCTCGACGTCACGCTGCGGATGCTCGAGCTGGCGCGGGCAAAGCGGCCGCCTGCAGGGGCCGCGATGCCACTGATCGTCGCCGACATGATGGCGCTGCCGTTTTCCGAGGGTACCTTCGACCTCGTCACCACCGGCTACGGCATCCGTAACGTGCCGGCGATCGAGCCAGCTCTCGCGGAGGCGCGGCGCGTTTTGCGGCCCGGCGGACTCTTCCTGTCCCTCGATTTCAACCGCCCGGATTCGCCGCTCGTGCGCTCCGTGTACCTCGCCTACCTCACCGCGGTGGGCGGCGCACTCGGCCTGGCACTCCACGGCGATCCGGACACGTATCGCTACATCCCGGCGACGATTCGGCGCTACCCGGGGGCCGCCCGCGTCGCCGAGCTGGCGGTGCAGCAGGGCTTCGCCACGTGCGAGTGGGTTCCCGTGCTCGGGGGACTGATGGCCATTCACCGCGCGCGCCGGTGATAGAGTGGCGCGATGGACGTGGACGCGTCCGCTTGGTCGGGCGACGGCGACCTGACGATACAGCTCATCGACGCGCTCAAGCAGCTGCCGATCCGCGCGCTCAAGGTGGAGGACGCGCCGGCCTCGCGCACCGACGCCGCCTTCAGCTTCATCAGCAACGAGCTGTTCGTCGCCTTCGACCGCCGCGCGATGTCGCTCGCCGACGTGGAACGCGCGCTCAACGACATGCCGGGCATCGGCCAGCCCGACTACTCGGACGACGGCATGCTGCAGTACCTGCGCACCGAGCGCATCATCCCGCCGTACCAGACCAGGGGATACAAGCTGATCGAGCTGGTGCGCATCTACGAGGCGGGCCCCGCCCCGCGCAGGGACCGGGCCTGAGTGAGATGGACATCGCCGACGTGCGCCGCCGACTGCGCGCCGCGACCGAGGCGGCGCGCCGCCACGCTGCCGCGAGGCGGGCGCGGGTCGACGCAGCCGAGCGCGACTACGAGGCGTTCCTCGCCGAACGCGCCATCCCGGCCTTCCGCGATCTGGCCAACGCGCTGGCGGGAGAAGGGCACCCCTTCGAGGTCTTCACGCCCGCGCGCTCGGTGAGGCTGGCCTCCGCCCATTCGGCGTCGGATTTCATCGAGCTGGAGCTCGACACCGCCGAGGATCCGCCGCAGGTCGTCGGCCGGTCGAGCCGCGGCCGCGGCCGCCGCATGATCACCTCCGAGCGGCCGGTGCGCGAGGGCGCCGCCGTGGCGGAGCTGAGCGAGGAGGACGTCCTCGCGTTTCTCCTTTCCGAGATCGGGCAGTTCGTGGTGCGCTGAGTCCTACGCCCCATCCGCTCGATCGGCGGAGTCCTACACGGCGCCGGCCGCGCGTAACTGCGCGATCGCCTCCTCGCTCAACCCGAGGTCGTCCCTCAGAATGGTGTCGGTGTGCTGTCCCAGCAGCGGCGGCGCGCTGCGCACCGCGCCCGGCGTGTCGGACAGCTTGACCGGGACGCCCAGGACGCTCAGTGTGCCGACCGCCGGGTGCTCGACCGTCGCGATCATCTCGCGCGCGTGCAGCTGCTCGTCGCGCAACACCTCGGAAACGTCGCGCACGGATCCGCACGGCACGCCGGCCGCCCTGAGCATTTCGACCCATTCACTGCGCGTCCGCGTGCGCAGCCGCTCCACCAGGACGGGCCGCAGCACCGCGTAATGGTCGACGCGGCCGCTGTTGGTCGCGAACCGCTCGTCGTCGAGCAGATCGCCCGCGTCGATTGCCTGGCAGAAGCGCCGCCACTGCTCGTCGTTGCCGACTGCGAGCACGAACTCGCCGTCGGCGGCGGCGAACATGTCGTACGGCGCGATCGTCGCATGGCGGTTGCCCGACCGCGCGGACGTCCGTCCCGTCGTGAAGTAGATGCTGGCGTGGTAGGTGAGCAGGGCTGCCGTGGCGTCGAGCAGGCCGACGTCCACGTGCTGGCCGCGTCCGGTACGTTCGCGCGCGAAAAGCGCAGCGGTGACGCCCTGGGCTGCGAGCAGCCCCGCGACGATATCGGAGACCGCGACGCCGAGACGGAACGGCGGACCGTCGGCCGCTCCCGTGATACTCATCAGGCCGCCTTCCGCCTGGATCACCGCGTCGTAGCCGGCCTCCTCGCGCCGCGGACCGGTATGCCCGAAGCCGGAGATCGAGCAGTAGACGATGCGCGGCCAGCGGGCATGGACCTCGTCGTAGGCGAGGCCGAGCCGGTCGGCGATCCCCGGGCGGAAGTTCTCGACCAGGACGTCGGTGCGCTCGAGCAGCGCGTCGAGGATGGGCCGCGCCGCGGGCTGCTTGAGGTCGAGCGTGAGGCTCTCCTTGCCGCGGTTGATGCTCAGGAAATAGGCGCTCTCGCCCGCCACGAACGGCGGGCCCCAGTGACGGGTGTCGTCGCCCCGCCCGGGCTGCTCGATCTTGATCACCCGTGCGCCGAGATCGCCGAGGATCATCGTGCAGTACGGGCCCGACAGCACGCGCGTCAGGTCGACGACGGTCAGGCCGCTAAGAGGCGACATACAATCGAGGCGTGGCATCGGGGATCGTCGTGTACAGCGGAACCGGTTGACTGGGCTGCGACCAGGTGAAGGAGTTCCTTTCACGACACGGCCACGCCTTCACGGTCAGGCAGGTCGACGAGGATTTCGAGGCGTACTCGGAATTGCTCGCTCGCGGGTCTCGCACCGTCCCGGTCACCTTCATCGACGGCCCCGCGATCAAAGGGTTCGACGAGCCGGCGCTGCGCGAAGCGCTTGCCGCCGCCGGATCGTGACGAGGTCGCTCACCAGCGCGTAGGCGGTCTGCGTCAGGTCGCCCGCGAGCTGACAGATCGCGACCTCGCCCAGCACATCCGTCCGCAGGACGAGCGCGTTGGCCGACCCGTGAATCCCCCACAGCAGATCGCCTGGCGCCAGCGCCACCGGTCGCACGCTGGCTTCGACGCGGCCGCTCGAAGTCCGTGCCGCATCCGCTACCAGCCGCAGGTGAAGGCCGGCGGCCGCGGCGACGGGCACCTCGGCCGCCGTCTGCTCGTCGAGCCCGCGTCGATCGACATCGTGCGGCGTGATGCGCGCATCCATCAGCACGTTGGCGAGCGCCGCCGTCTTCGCCGCCGCGTCCCAGCCTTCCAGGTCGAGCGACGGATCGGCTTCGGCAATCCCCTCCTCCTGCATCCGCGCCAGCGCCGCCGCAAGCGCTTCCCCGCGCTCCAGCGCGCTGACGATCACGTTGGTGGTGGTGTTGACGACGCCCCGAAACCCTTCGATCGTCACCCCGGGCATGGTCTCGCGCACGAGGTTGAACACGGGGATGCCGTCCATTACCGCGCCTTCGCACAGGAACGACAGCCCGGCGGCGTCGGCGCGCGCGGCCAGCTCGGCGTAGGCGAAGGCTGACGGCCCCTTGTTCGCGGTGATGACGTGGCAGCCGGCGTCGAGCGCCGCGCGCACGTGCGAGATCGCCGGCTCGCCGTCAGCGATGTTGAGCGTCGTCGTCTCGACGGCTACCCGCAGCGGCGCGTCCGATCGCTCGAGCTCGCGAATCAGGTCGAGTGCAGGCGGCCCGGACCGGCGCGTGCTCGTGCCGATGATGCGGGCGGAGAGGTCGTACGCCCGGCGCAGCATCTCGCTCTGCTCGTCGAGCAGGCGCGCGAAGCGCCGGCCGACGCGGCCGTAGCCGATGATGGCGAGGTCAGCGTGCATCGGCAGGCGGGATCGTGTCGAGCAGCTCGCCCACCCGCTCGAGCGCGCCGTTCAGGAGTGCGGGGTGGCTGCCGAAACCCAGGCGCAGGTAGCCGTCCATCTCGAAGTGGTCTCCGGGGACGACGAGCACGCTCTTCTCGTCGCGCAGGCGCTCGACCAGGACGGTCGAGTTGATCGCATGGCGGTAGCGGACGAACACAATCGCGCCGGCGTCCGGGGGCGCGTGCGAGAGCAGGCCGGGGCGGCGTTCCAGCCAGCGCCGGACGACCGCGTAGTTGGAGCGGATGATGCCGCGTGTCCGCGCGAGGAGCCGCTCGCGCCGCTCGAACGCCAGCCGCGCGAGCCGATCGCTCAACGCGCCCGGGGCGATGGTGGTGTAGTCGTGAACGCCCCAGAGCGCGTCGACGAGCGACGGCGGCGCGACCACCCAGCCGATGCGCAGCCCAGGCAAGCCGTACGCCTTCGACAGGCCGCCGGTCACGATCGCGCGATCCGAGCGGCCCCAGATCGTCGGCGTTTCGTCCGCCTCGCGCTCGGCGCCGCGGTAGATCTCGTCCGACAGGACCCAGGCCCCGACACGGTCCGCCGCGGCGCACACCGCATCGAGTTCGTCCGCGCCGAGACGCAGCCCGGTCGGGTTGTTGGGATTGCAGATGGCCACCAGCTTCGTGCGCCCGTCGATCGAGGACGCGAGCGCGTCCGAATCGACGCGCCAGCGCTGCGAGCCTTCGTCGAAGGCAAGGCGCCAGGGCACGACGTCCGCGCCGAGGGCACGCGCGAGGCCGTGCAGCTGCATGTAGTTGGGCGCCATCAGCAGCACGCGGTCACCCGGTTCGATGAGGTGCAGCAGCGTGATGCAGTTGGCCTCCGATCCGCCGTTGGTCACCTCCACGTGCTCCGGCGTGGCTCCCGGATAGAGCGCGGCAATCGCGGCACGGAGGTCCACCGTCCCGTTCGTCTGCGTGTAGGACAACTCCTGCGAGAGGAGCGCGGCGCGGGCGGCGTCGGTGTCAGCCAGCTCCTCGAGGCGCAGCGGCTCGACGCCGCTCTCGGACAGGTTCCAGGCGACGCGATGCTCCCAGACCGACTGCAGGCGCTCCATCGCGAAAGGCTCGAGCCGCATCGCCGCAGCAGTGTACCACTCGCCGAGTTGCGCTATCCTGTCAGCGTTCCACGGCATGCCAGACGACCTGCTGCCCGAGATGGTGCTCATCCCGGCGGGTGAGTTGCTGATGGGTTCCGACGAAGGGGAGGAGGACGAGCGCCCGGCCCACGCCGTGGAGCTCGCAGACTTCCTCATCGGCGTGCAGCCGGTCACCAACGCGGAGTACGCGCGATTCGTGCGCGACACGGGCCATCGTCCCCCGGCGATCTACGAGTTGCCGCTGGTCGTGACCGCCGGCGGTCTCGATCGCGAGAAGGCGTTCCGCACGCTCGGACAGTCGTACATCTGGCCCGAGTCCGAGCCTGCCGCCGATCGGCTCGATCATCCGGTGACGCTCGTGCGCTGGGAGGACGCCGTCACCTACTGCGCGTGGCTCGGCGCACTCACACGGAGGGCGTTCCGCCTGCCCACCGAGGCGGAGTGGGAGAAGGCGGCGCGCGGCGGTCACCGCGGACGGCGCTACCCGTGGGGCGATCGGCTCGATCGCAACATGGCGAACTTCCTCACCGACCCGACGATGAAGCTTGCCCACGGCACGACGCGGTGCCGCAGCTATCCCGCCAACGGCTACGGCCTGTTCGACGTGACCGGCAACGTCTGGGAGTGGGTGCAGGACTGGTACGATCCCGCCTATTACTCGGTGTCGCCGGCGCGGAATCCGCGAGGCCCGGCCTCCGGCTCCATGCGCGTGGTCCGCGGCGGCAGCTGGCTGGTGGCCGACGTCCGCATGCTGTCGTGCAGCCATCGACACACGGTGCCGCCCGATACATACTCGTACGCGATCGGGTTCCGGATCGCCTGCTCCGTGGATTGACCGGGATCGGAGGCTGCCGTGGAGTACCGTCAGGCTGTTCTGTTGTCACTCCTCCTCACGGTTGCGGCATCGGTTGCGCTGGCTCAAACACCGGCGAAGCCGGCCGAGACGGGTCCGCCGGTCGTCGTGACCACCGGCGAGGCGACGGTCACGCGCCCGCCGGACCGCGTGTGGGTCACGATTGCCGCCGAGTCGCGGGCGCGCAGCCCGCGGGAGGCGCAGAAGCTGAACGCCGACGCGATGTCGTCGGTGATGCAGAAGCTGAAGGGGGCGGGACTGCCGGCCGACGCCATCCGGACCACCGGTTACGACCTGCAGCCGGACTACGAGTACCACGAGGGCCGGCAGACCGTGCGCGGCTACATTGCCCGCAACACCATCGAGGTGCGGCTCGACCAAGTCGAGCGGGCCGGCGAGATCCTCGACGTGACGGTCGGCTCCGGGGCGACCAACGTCAGCGGCGTGCGCTTCGGCCTGAAGGACCGCACCGCGGCCGAGCGCGAAGCGCTGTCGCTGGCGGTCGCGGACGCGCGTGCCCGCGCCGAGGCCGCCGCGAAGGGCGCCGGACTGACGATCGACCGCGTGCTGCGCATCGAGGAACGCGGGTCGGCGCCGCCGCCTGAACCGTTCCTGCGGACCATGCAGCGGGAGGCTGCCGTTGCCGCCGCGCCGACGACGATCACGCCGGGACAGCTGGAGATCAAGGCCGTCGTCACGCTGACCGCGGCCGTCAAATGAACGGGAGCACGGCTCCCGAAATCGACAGGTCGAGGTTGCCGAGCACCAGCCAGGTCCAGAACGCGCGCGGCCGATCGCGCGCGAGCAGCGCGTTGAAGCCGAACTTCAGGGGGAGGACGACCCGTGTGACGGCGCCGGGATGGCCCTCCCAAACCGCCCCGTGCACGATGAAGAGCAGCACGGCGAAAGCCGCCGCGAGCCTCCACCACGGCGCCTGCCAGGTGCGTGACCACGCGATGTAGGCTGCCTGGACGGTAAGCGCCACGATTACGAGCACCTGCTGTGCCGTCGCGATCCAGCCGGTCGTGACCGGATCGCGCAGCGTGTCGCGCCACTTCGTCACGTAGGCGGTAAATGGCACGGTGATCTGGCCGGCGCCTTCCGTCACGCTCGTGCCGCGGTAAATCGACCAGATGTAGTCCTGCCACACGAGCAGCGGGAGGATGACCGCCCCGGCCGCGCACCCCACGCGCAGCCAGTCCCGCCAGCCGCGCGGCCAGGGCAGCGCCGCCGCGCCGAGCAGGTTCGTCTCGCGCCCCAGCCCCGCCGCGCCCAGCACGGTCGCGGTGACCCAGGTGCGGCCGCGCTCGGCGAGGGCGACGGCGCAGGCGAGCAACAGCAGACTCGGACCGTCGAGCACGGCGAGGCGCACCGAGGCGATCAAGCCGTGGCTGAACATCGACGCGACCCACAGCGCGAAGGTACGGGGCCCGTCGAGCGGAAACCAGCGGGTCACGAGCCAGGCGAGCAGCAGCCAGCAGACCACGTTCTGCAGCGCGTAAGCCTGCATGATCCAGGCGGGCCGGCCGAGGCCGAGCGCGTAGGCGGTCCAGCAGAAGAGGATGCGGCGCGCCCGGTAGGCAGGGGCGTCGAGCGCGCGATCGATCGCCGGGTCGCGCAGCAGCGGCACCATCGCGAGCTGGACGTACATCGCGCCGTCGTAGGCGTGGCCGGGCGGATAGCGGTAGTGCGGGACGCTGCGAAGCGCCGGGAGCTGGTACTCCTCCTCGCCGCGAGGCACCATCAGGAACGCCGAGAAGCCGAGGCCCGGGTGGTAGAATCCCGCGACCCATGACAGGAAGACGGCACAGCCCGCGAGCGCGAGCGTGCGCCACAGCCACGCTCGCCGCCGTCCTGGTTGCTGCTCTTGTGCTGCCATCAGCCGCGTGCCGCCGCGACGATTCCCGGCGTCGCACCCGGATCCGCACCGTGGATCTGTTCTTCCACTTCAAGGACGCCCACCGGCGTCCGGAGCGCGGCACGTTCGAGATTCGTGAGCATACCTTCGGCGGCCGCTCGCGGGCCAGCCTCACGGTGCCCGCGGCGAGCCGCGTGACGTGGTCGCTGTTCGTGCCGCACCGCGCGCGGCTCCACGTCTACGCCGGCGTACCGGCGACGAACGGCCCGTCGGCGGTGGCACTCCGCATGGGGATCAGCGACGAGCGTCGCTACGAGACGCTGCGCGAGCAGATCGTGACGAGCGGCGACAGCGCCGCCGGGTGGGTGCCCGTGGAGGCGGACCTGTCGGCGTACGCCGGGAGGAAGCTGAGCCTGTTCTTCCGGCCCGACGAGCGCAGGTGGAGCATCATCATCGCGACGCATCCGGTGCAGGGATCGCCGCCGTTCGTGGCGCTCGGAGAGCCGGGTATGGACGCGGATCTCGAGTCGGCTCGCGAGTACCGGCAGCGGCTCATCGACAACTCGGGCGGCTGAAGACGCGGTGGCCCCGCCTTCCATAGAACGGGGCGAGTCGTGTCGAAGGCCACGGAGGTCACGAAGATCACAACTCAGAGGCTACAGAGGTCACTGAGCCTCCTAATCGGTGTGTGGCTTGATCGAATGCACGCCGCTGAGCGAGGAGTCGACCGGCTATTCGGTCCCGAGCAGGAGCGGGTCTGTCACCCCCGAATACGCGAGCGACCTGGCGCTCTCGAGATTGAAGCGAGGTGCGTGAGCGCACATATTGTCTCGGTGACCTCTGTGGCCTCTGAGTTGCCAGCTCTGTGGCCTCTGAGTTCGTTGGTTGCTCCTTGGCCTTCGTGGCCTGAGTGTAAGGAGGTTACGCGTCACCGCTCCCCGGCCTCCACGAGCCGCTCCTGCACGGGGACGCGCAGCTCGGTGGCGCGGGGCTCGCGCACTTCGAGGTGGAGGGGCGAGAGGTCGGCCACCTCCTTCGTCGGGCTGACGCCGAGCTCGCGGAAGCGGCGGGCCGTCACCAGCACGCGCGATTCGAGCGAGCCGACGAAGCGGTCGTACGCGGCGCCGGCCTGCTTGAGGTTCGTGCCGACGTCCTGGACGTGGTCGGCAAGCATGGCGACGCGATCGTAGAGCTCGGCGCCGAGCGCGCGGACCTGTTCCGCGCTCGCCGCCAGCCGGTGCTGCTGCCAGGCCGAGGCGACCGTGCGCAGCAGGGCCAACAGCGTGAGCGGAGAGGCGGGGATCACCCGTTGATCGGCTGCGAAGTCGAACAGTGACGGGTCGGCGCTGAGCGCCGCGCTCAGCAGCGGCTCGCCGGGAACGAACATCACGACCAGCTCCGGTGTCGGCGTGAACCTCGCCCAGTAGGTCTTCCCGGCCAGCCCTTTTACGTGGCTGCGCACCTGCCGCGCGTGCTCGAGGAGGAGCGCTTCCTTCCGCGCCTCCTCGGTTTCCTCGAGCGCGTGCAGGTAGGCGTCGATCGGGACCTTCGAGTCGATCACCACGCAGGAACCGTTCGGCAGCCGGACCGTCATGTCCGGCACGGCACGGCCGCCGTCGCCGTTGTCCGAGAAATCCTTCTCGATGAAGTCGCCGCAGTACTCCGTCATGCCGGCGCGCTCGATGATGTTCCGCAGCTGCACCTCGCCCCACCGCCCGCGCTGGTTCGGCGAGCGCAGGGCGCCGACGAGCCTGTTCGTCTCGAGCTGCAGCGATCGATGCGTCTCAGTGAGCGAGCGGAGCTGCGCGTCGAGACGGGCCTGCGCACTGGCGCGCTCCTTCTCGACCTGCTGCAGCTGCGAGTCGACACGGGTCAGCGACGCCTTGAGCGGTTCGACGATCTGCTCGATGGCGCCGCGTTTGGCGTCGAACTCGGTTCGCGCCACCTGCAGAAGGCTGTCTGTACTGGCCTTGAGGGCGTCGGCCGAAAGGGTCTTGAAGGTCTCCTTGAGCTCGCTCCGCGCGCCCTCCAGCAGCGCTAGCCTGTCAGCGCTTCCAGTGCGCTCCGCCTCGAGCGTGGCGGCAGTCGCGGCGAGCGCCGTGCGTGCGCGCACGTAGAGGACGAGCAGCAGCAGTGCAGCGCTAAAGGCGAGGGCGGCAACGATTTCCACGCTGCATCGAAGTTTAGGCGAAAGTTGGCCCAACCTCAAGGTTGAACGTGTGGGATTTGATCGAGAGCCCCCGCGGAGTTAATATAGGACTCTTCTGGTCGTAGTTCCGGCCGCCCGTGCGGACCGGACCGGCCGGGTGGGTTCGATGCTGCACATCAGCGAAAACGCCGCGCGCCTCATCCGCAAAATGACGCTGAAGAACGGCATTCCCGACGGCGGGCTCCGGATCGGGATCAAATCCGGCGGCTGCTCCGGCCTGAGCTATACGTTCGCGTGGGAGGCAGCGCCGCGCCCCGAGGATCACGTGTTCGACGGTCCGGAGGGCTCAAGGGTCTTCATCGACCCGAGGAGCTTCCGCTACGTCGACGGGACGACGCTCGACTACGACACGAGCCTCGTCAGCAAGGGGTTCATCTTCGACAACCCGAACGCGAAGAGCTCCTGCGGGTGCGGCACGTCGTTTAGCGTGTGAAGCGCCGTGAGCAACCTCTCTGAAGGGTTGCCCGGCAGGTTCTGGAGCGAACCTCGGGGTTGACAGCATGCAGGGCACCCCTTTACGGGTCGCCCGTGAGACGGACAAACCATGTCGACTTCAACCGAGACCATCGAAGAACTCGCGACCCGCGAGTACAAGTACGGCTTCTACACCGACGTCGAGACGGAGACCGTCCCGAAGGGCCTCAACGAGGACATCATCCGGCTGATCTCGCAGAAAAAGGAGGAGCCGGAGTGGCTGCTCGAGTGGCGCCTGAAGGCGTACCGCCTCTGGCTCACGATGAAGGAGCCGACCTGGCAGAACGTCAAGTACGACCCGATCAACTACCAGGACATCGTCTACTACTCGGCGCCGAAGAAGAAGAAGGCGTTGAACAGCCTCGACGAGGTCGATCCCGAGGTCAAGCGCACGTTCGACAAGCTGGGGATTCCGCTCGAGGAGCAGAAGCTGCTGGCGGGGGTGGCGGTCGATGCGGTGTTCGACAGCGTGTCGGTGGCGACCACGTTCCGCGAGAAGCTGGCCTCCCACGGCATCATCTTCATGTCCTTCTCGGAGGCGGTGAAGCACCACCCCGACCTGGTCAAGAAGTATCTCGGCTCGGTCGTCCCGTACTCGGACAACTTCTTCGCCACGCTCAACTCGGCGGTGTTCACCGACGGCTCGTTCGTGTACGTGCCGAAGGGCGTGCGCTGCCCGATGGAGCTGTCGACCTACTTCCGCATCAACGCGAAGGACACCGGGCAGTTCGAGCGCACGCTGATCATCGCCGAGGAAGGGGCGTACGTCAGCTACCTGGAGGGCTGCACGGCGCCGATGCGGGACGAGAACCAGCTGCACGCCGCGGTCGTCGAGCTCATCGCCCACGACGACGCGACGATCAAGTACTCGACGATCCAGAACTGGTATCCCGGCGACGCGGACGGCAAGGGCGGCATCTACAACTTCGTGACCAAGCGCGGCATCTGCGCCGGGCGCGGCTCGAAGATCACATGGACGCAGGTCGAGACCGGTTCGGCGATCACGTGGAAGTACCCGAGCTGCATCCTGCAGGGAGACAATTCGATCGGCGAGTTCTACTCGGTGGCGACGACCAACAACCGGCAGCAGGCGGACACCGGCACCAAGATGATCCACCTCGGGAAGAACACCCGCAGCACGATCGTGTCGAAGGGCATTTCCGCCGGCCGCGGCCAGAACACGTATCGCGGGCTGGTCCGCGTCGGGAAGAACGCCAGGCGCGCGCGCAACTACTCGCAGTGCGACTCGCTGCTCATCGGCGACAAGTGCGGTGCGCACACCTTCCCGTATCTGGAGATCAAGAACACGACGGCGCGGGTCGAGCACGAGGCCTCGACCTCGAAGATCGGTGAGGACCAGATCTTCTACTGCCGGCAGCGCGGCCTCAGCACCGAGGACGCGGTCAACATGATCGTCAGCGGCTTCTGCAAGGAGGTCTTCCGCGAGCTGCCGATGGAGTTCGCCGTCGAAGCCCAGAAGCTGCTGAGCGTGTCGCTCGAGGGATCCGTCGGGTAAGTCGCAACTTTTGCGCGGACGTCGCCATCACCGCGCCGAGCGACGCAGCGAGGCGCGACAGGTCGCGGGTGGGATTGGCGGGTAGTCACCCCGGTTTCGCCTGGATGCGGCGATCACCGCACCGAGCGACGCAGCGAGGCGCGACAGGTCGCGGGGGTGGGGCCCCGCAACACACTGAGAGAAGCTGACAGAGACAATGCTTGATATCAAGAACCTGCAGGTCAAGGTCGAAGGCAAGCTGATCCTGAAAGGGATCGACCTCCACGTGGACGCCGGCGAGGTCCACGCGATCATGGGCCCGAACGGCTCGGGCAAGAGCACGCTGGCGCGCGCCCTGGCCGGGCACCCGGAATACGAGGTGACCACGGGCGAGGTCCTCTTCGAGGGCCGCAACCTGCTGGAGATGGATCCCGACGAGCGCGCCCGCGACGGCGTGTTCATGGCCTTCCAGTACCCGGTCGAAATCGCCGGCGTCAACAACGCCTACTTCCTCAAGGCGGCGATGAACGCGCAGCGCAAGCACCGCGGCCAGCCTGAGCTCGACGCGATGGAGTTCATGACGCTCATCAAGGAGAAGTCGAAGCTGCTCGAGATCGATCAGGGCATGCTCAGCCGCGCGGTCAACGAGGGCTTCTCGGGCGGCGAGAAGAAGCGCAACGAGATCTTCCAGATGACGCTGCTCGAGCCGAAGCTCGCCATCCTCGACGAGACCGACTCGGGCCTCGACATCGACGCGCTGAAGACTGTCGCCACCGGCGTCAATGCCATGCGCAGCCCCAAGCGCGCGATGATCGTCGTCACCCACTACCAGCGGTTGCTGAACTACATCGTGCCCGACTACGTGCACGTGTTGAGCGCCGGCCGCATCGTCAAGTCCGGTGGCAAGGACCTGGCGCTCGAGCTCGAGGAGAAGGGGTACGGCTGGCTCGAGACCGGCCAGCCGGTGGGGGCATGAAGCCGATGGCGCAGGTGGCGGAAAAGCTCCTACCCTGGCTGGCGACGCTCGAGCGCCGGCCGAGCGGCGCGCCGCGGTGGCTGCAGGACCTGCGCGACCGCGCCGTGGCGCGGTTCGCCGCGCTCGGCTTCCCGACGGTGCGCGAGGAGGAGTGGCGGTTCACCAACGTCGCGCCGATCGCGTCCACGGAGTTCGCCGCGCCGCCCGAGCACGCAACCGTGTCGGTCGACGAGCTCACCCGGTATCACTATGCCGAAGACGGATTTCGCATCGCCATCGTGAACGGACGTTTCTCGCGCGAGCTGTCGCGGCTGAAGGGGCTGCCGACCGGGATGCGGGTGATGTCGCTGGCCGCGGCGATCGAGGAACGGACCGATGATGTGCAACGCTACCTCGGGCAGCTGGCCGAGTTCGGCGATCGGGCGTTCGCGGCGCTCAACACCGCCCTGGCGGCCGACGGGGCGTACGTCTACATCCCGGACGGCCTCGTGCTCGAGCAGCCGCTGCAGATCGCGTTCGTCGCCGCCGGCGACGGCGCCCCGTTCATGGTGAACGCGCGCGCGCTCATCGTCGCCGGCGACCGCAGCCAGGCGCGCATCGTCGAGAACTACATCGGTGTGGCGGTCGCCGCCTATTTCACCAACGGCATCACGGAAGTCGTGGCCGGCGAAAACGCGGTCGTCGACCATTACAAGGTCCAGCACGAGAGCGAGCAGGCCTTCCACGTTGCGGGCATGTTCGTACACGCCGCCCGGAGCGCCACTTTCTCGTCGCATTCCTTCTCGCTCGGCGGCCGGCTGGTGCGCAACGACGTCATGACCGTCCTCGACGGCGAGGGCGCGGAGTGCACCCTGAACGGGCTGTACCTCGCCGACGGCCAGCGGCTGGTGGACAACCACACCACCATCGACCACGCCAAGCCGCACTGCCCGAGCCACGAGGTCTACAAGGGCATCCTCGGCGGCACGGCGCGCGCGGTGTTCAACGGCAAGATCATCGCCCGCCCGGACGCGCAGAAGACCGACGCCAAGCAGACCAACCGGGCACTGCTGCTCTCCGACGACGCCTCGATCAACACCAAGCCGCAGCTGGAGATCTTCGCCGACGACGTCAAGTGCACGCACGGCGCGGCAATCGGGCAGATCGACGAGGACGCGCTGTTCTACCTGCGCACGCGGGGCCTGACCTATTTCGAGGCGCGCGACCTGCTGATCCACGCGTTCGCCGG
Source organism: Vicinamibacterales bacterium (assembly GCA_048594975.1). GTDB lineage: Bacteria > Acidobacteriota > Vicinamibacteria > Vicinamibacterales > 2-12-FULL-66-21 > JBMDXB01. Next base: position 141,408 of record JBMDXQ010000158.1, read on the forward strand.
GCAGATCATTGACAGCGTGAAGATCGAGCCGCTCAAGCGGGCGCTCGAGGCCGACCTCTACACGCAGCTCGCCAGGGACCTGGCGGAGGTGGACGGGGCATGAGCACTGTAGCCGGCGTCCGGCTCCCGCAGTCCGGCGTGCGGTCGTTCGACGTGCAGAGAGTCCGCGCCGACTTCCCGATTCTCGGGGAGAAGGTGCACGGCAAGCCGCTCGTCTATCTCGACAGCGCCAACACCAGCCAGAAGCCCCAGGCGGTGCTGAAAGCGATGGACGCGTATTACCGCCACGCCAACGCCAACATCCATCGCGCGACCCATTTGCTGAGCGAGCGCGCGACGGAGCTGTACGAAGGCACCCGGGCGAAGGCGGCCACCCTGATCAACGCCCCGGATCGTCACGCCGTGGTGCTGACGAAGGGGACGACCGACGGGATCAACCTCGTCGCGAACAGCTACGGCCGCTCCACCCTGCGCCCGGGCGACGAGGTGCTCATTTCGTGGCTCGAGCACCACTCCAACATCGTCCCGTGGCAGCTGATCTGCGAGCAGACCGGCGCCGCGCTGCGGGTCGCGCCGATCACCGAGCCTGGCGAGATCGCCCTCGACGCGTTCGAGTCGCTGCTCTCGCCGCGCACCCGCATCGTCGCGGTCAGTCACGTGTCGAACGCCCTGGGGACCATCAACCCGGTGCGTCGCATCGTGGAGATGGCGCACGCGCGCGGCGCGGTCGTGCTGGTGGACGGCGCCCAGGCGATCCCGCACCTGCCGGTGGACGTGCAGGCGCTCGACTGCGACTTCTACGTGTTCTCGAGCCACAAGATGTTCGGCCCGACTGGCGTCGGTGTGCTGTACGGGCGGAGGGCGCTCCTCGACGCCATGCCGCCCTACCAGGGTGGCGGCGACATGATCGCGTCGGTCACATTCGAGAAGACTTGCTACAACGTCGTGCCCTACAAGTTCGAGGCGGGCACGCCGAACATCGGCGGGGTCGTCGGGTTCGGCGCGGCGGTGGAATACCTCATGGGCGTGGATCGCGGCGCCGCCCTCGAGCACGAGGACGAGTTGCTCGAGTACGCGACGGCGCGGCTGACGGAGATCCCGGCCGCCCACGTGATCGGCCGGGCCCGCGAAAAGACCGGTGTACTCTCGTTCGTGCTCGACGGCGTGCACCCGCACGATGCGGGAACGCTCCTCGATCGGGAGGGCGTGGCGGTCAGGACCGGGCAGCACTGCGCGCAGCCGGTCATGGACCGCTACGGGATCACCGCCACGATCCGCGCGTCGCTCGCCATCTACAACACGCGCGAGGACATCGACACGCTGATCCGGGCGCTCGCGCGCGCGGTCGAGGTGTTCGCCTGATGTCGGAATTGAGCGACCTGTACCAGGAGGTCATCCTCGACCACAACAAGCGTCCGCGCAACTTCCGCGCGATCGAGGCGCCGAGCCACCACGCGGAGGGCTACAACCCGCTCTGTGGCGACCGGCTGACGCTGTTCCTGACGGTCGACGGCGATCGCATCACGGACCTCTCGTTCCAGGGATCCGGGTGCGCGATTTCGAAGGCGTCAGCCTCGCTGATGACCGACGCGCTCAAGGGGTTGACCCTCGCCGAGGCGGAGCAGCTGTTCCAGCGGTTCCACCGCATGGTGACGACGCCGCCGGACACGCCCGTGGAGGACCTCGGCAAGCTCTCGGTGTTCGCCGGCGTCCGCGAGTTCCCGGTGCGCGTGAAGTGCGCGAGCCTGGCCTGGCACACGCTCAAGGCCGCGCTCGCGAGGGAAGCCGTGACGACGACCGAACTGGACGACGAATGAAGCCGTTGCCCGTGATTCCACAGCCGACCCCGGAACCGCCCGCTCCCGGCCATGAGACCGAAGGCCTGCATTCCGACGCCGCGAAGACCGAGGAGCTCAGGCCGCATATCGTCGAGGCGATCTCGACCGTTTACGACCCCGAGATCCCGGTGAACATCTGGGAACTCGGCCTGATCTACGACATCGTCGTGGACGCGGCGGGCGTCGCGGGCGTCCGCATGACGCTGACCGCGCCCGGCTGCCCGGCCGCCCAATCGCTGCCTGGCGAGGTGGCCGCGAAGGTCAGGGCGGTGCCGGGCGTCACCGACGCGAAGGTGGACGTCGTGTGGGAGCCGGCGTGGACGAAGGACCGCATGTCGGAAGCGGCGAAACTGCAGCTGGGCCTGTGGTAGCCGGGTATGTTGCGACTTTCCAAGAAGGCCGACTACGCGTTGATCGCCATGAAGCACCTGGCCAACCGGCCGGATGCCGCATCGGTCAGCGCGCGCGAGATCGCCGAGCAGTACGACATCCCGCTCGAGCTGATGGCCAAGGTGCTGCAGCGCCTGGCGCGGCGCGGGCTGGTCGCCTCGCACCAGGGCACGCGTGGCGGCTACCGGTTGGGCCGCGCCGCCGCCGCGATCTCCGTCGCCGACATCATCCAGGCGATTGACGGCCCGTTCACCGTGACCGCCTGCTCCACGGATGCCGAAAGCTGCGACCAGTACGGCAAGTGCAGCGTCCGGGATCCGCTGTGGCGCATCAAGGACCGCATCCTGGCGGCGCTCGCCACCTGCTCGCTCCAGGAGGTCGCGGCCGATGCGCCGGCCGACGCGGTCACTCCCGTTGTCATCGCCGGCCGCACGGGCCACCCGAAGCCGTGAGCCGGCCGGTCTACCTCGATTATCACGCCACCACCCCGGTCGACCCGCGGGTCGTCGCGGCGATGCTCCCGTATTTCACCGAACGCTTCGGGAACGCGGCCAGCCGGCAGCACGCGTACGGCTGGGAGGCGCAGAAGGCCGTGGACGCTGGTCGCGAGCAGGTCGCGGCGCTCATCGGGGCGACGGCCGGCGAGATTGTGTTCACCAGCGGCGCCAGCGAATCGAACAACCTTGCCATCAAGGGTGCCGCCCGTGCGCTGCGCGAGCGCGGCGACCACCTCATCACCAGCGCGATCGAGCACAAGTCGGTGCTCGACTCGTGCACACGGCTGGAAGCCGACGGCTGGCGCGTGACCCGGCTCGGCGTCGACCGCGAGGGGCTCGTCGATCTCGACGAGCTGCGCGCGGCCATCGGCGAGCGGACGGTCCTCGTCTCCGTGATGGCCGCCAACAACGAGATCGGCGTCATCCAGCCGCTCGCTGAGATCGGGGCGGTTGCCCGGCAGCACGGGGCGCTTTTTCACACCGACGCGGCGCAGGCGGCGGGGAAGATCCCGATCGACGTCGCCGCGATGAACGTCGACCTGCTGTCGCTGACCGGGCACAAGTTCTATGGGCCGAAAGGCGCCGGTGCGCTCTACGTGCGGCGGACCCGCCCGAAGCTGACGCTCGTGTGCCAGATCGACGGCGGCGGCCACGAGAACGGCCTGCGCTCCGGCACGCTGAACGTCCCCGGCATCGTCGGGCTGGGCGCCGCGGCGGAGATCTGCCGCGGCGAGATGGCGGGCGACGCTGAACGGCTCGGCGCGCTGCGCGACGCGCTGCTGGAGCGCCTCGAGCGCGACGCCGGCGGCCTGCGCGTCAACGGGCCGGTCGGCGCGAAACGGCTGCCGCACAACCTGCACATCACCTTCGACGGGGTCGAGGGCGGGGCGCTGCTGATGGCGCTCGGCGACCTCGCCGTGTCCACCGGATCGGCCTGCAGCTCGGGAAGCCAGGCGCCGTCGCACGTGCTGCAGGCGATTGGCGCCGTCGGACCTGGCGGCGGGGCGTCGATCCGCTTCGGCCTCGGCCGCGGGACGACGCCGGAGGACGTCGATTTCGCTGCCACGCGCGTCGCGACGGTTGTCCGCAGCCTGCGCGCGCGGGCCGTGGCCAGGGAAGGCGCCTGACCGGCGACGTCCTCCGGTACTCACCAAGGCGAAGCGCGCGATGCTCGACGCGGTTCTTTGCGCCTCGTGAACTTCGTGCCGGGCGTCAGCCGTCATCGTCCGCCCGCCGGTCTCACGCCTCCGATACACCAGGTTCCGCATCCTGCGCCGCCGCCTCGTCTTCGCGCCCGGCGCGCCCGATCTCGCCCGCACGCGCCAGCGCGGCGCGGAAGAGGACCGGCCCCGCGAGCTGGTGCAGCGCGATCAGCGCGACCACGAGCGTGTTGATCGACTGGCCCCAGGTAGGGAACTCGGCGGCGACGAGCAGCGTGAGCCCGAGCGTCACCCCGGCCTGCGACACCAGGCCCATCCAGACGAGACCGCCGATGGGCTGCGGAATGCCGGCCCAGCGCACTCCGGCGCGCGTCGAGAACCAGATGAGGAACATGCGTAGCCCCGAAATGGCGAGGGCGACGCCGCCGATGGCGGCCAGCGCGTCGAGCTGCAGCGATGCGCCCGCGGCGGCGAAGAACACGACGAGGACGGGCAGTGCGCCGCGCTCGACGGCGACCTTCAAGTGGTCGCCGCGGGGCGGCGCGACGTTCTCGACCAGCAGGCCTGCGGCCAGAGCCGCGAGGAGCGGCTCGAGGTGCAGTTGCGTTCCCACGACCGCGATGACCGTGCACAGCGCCAGCAGCGAGACCGCGAGCTCACGGCCGACGTAGCGGAGGTAGAGCGCGAACACCGCGCCGAGCAACGCTCCGAATGCGAACGAGCCGAAGACCGCCCACGACAGCTCGGCGAACGGCCCGACCGCGTGGCTCCCGCCGAATGCGAACCTGACCAGCTGCATCACCAGCGTGAACGCCAGGATCAGCACGAGGTCGGCGAGGATGACCAGCGCCAGCGTCAGCTCCGACAGCGGACCGCTGGCGCGGCTCTCGGCGATGAGCGCGATGGTCACGGTCGGCGAGAAACTGGCGACCACGGCGCTGAGCACGGCCGCGACGGCGACGCGTTGCAGCCCCTGGAGCTCGCTGGCCATCCCCAGCCACGGCCAGGCCGTCCAGAACACCGCGAACAGCACGGCGTAGGTCACGGCCATCGTCACCACGCCAAGCTGCAGGATCGCGCGCAGCTGGGGGCGCAGGCGGCCGACGTTGATCTCGAGGCCGGCGATGAGCGCGATCAGCACGACTGCCAGGCCGTTGATGATCTGCAGCTCGCGCGCCATCGGCCGCGTGATGATGTTGGCCACGTACGGCCCGCAGATCATCCCGAAGAGCAGATAACCGGTGACGCGCGGCAGGCGGATCCGCTCGAAGAGCTCGCCGGCGAGCGCAGCGGCGATGAGTGCGAAACCGAGTGCCAGTCCGATCGTCTGCTGCCCGGGCGCCGCCTCGGATGCGCCGAGCACGACCAGCCAGACGATTGCGACCGTGACCGCGAGCGCGAGCACCCGCCGCATCAGGCCGGGCGCGGCGCCGGCGTCACCACCAGCGCGAGCAGCTCGCAGGCAACGGCGCCGGTGGCCACCGGGAAGACGATCGCCTCGGCCATCGCCGGCGCGACCTGCACGACGTTGAGAGCGAAGGCGATGCCGATGACGCCGGGCGTGATGAGATACGCACCCAGCGCGGAGGGTGCGATCGCCGGCGCCAGCCGCGACGCTGCCCAGCCGCCCGCGAGCTTGCCCGCCACCCGGAAGAGCACGTAGGGCGCGAACAGCCACAGGCCGACGAGCGTCGGCTGCTGGTGCGCGCCGGCGGCGACGAGCAGCAGCACGATCAGCGGGTGCTGCACCTTCTGGAATTCCCGCGCGACCACGCGGTCGGCGCCGCCGGGCGCGGCCGCCCACAGCCACCCGGCCGCCATCCCCGTCAACAGCGGAGACAGGCCGAGGTAGGCGGCGCTTCCGCCGAGAAGCGCGAGGAGTCCGAGCACGAAGACGCCGCGCTCTGCCGGATCGTCGGTGCGCCCGAGGAGCAGCAGTCCGATCGATCCGATCGCCGTTCCCAGGCCGATCGTCGCCCCCACCTGCCAGGCGAGCGGCGTGTCCGTTCCGCCCGCGAGCACGATCACCGCGCCGCCGGTGAGGATCGGCAGCACGTCGTCCAGGTCGGCGACGCGCGCGGCGACGCGTCGCACGCCGTTCTCTCCCGCCGCGACGTGCGGCGCCGCCGACGCCGAGGCGCTGATGCCGAGCGCCAGCGCGACCAGCCACGCGGGCAGCGGGAGGGGTACGCGCCACACAGTGAGCAGGAATGCGAGCGCGACCGTGACGGTGCCCATCGTGACGCTCGCCTCCACCGTCGAGGCGGCGAAGAGGCGGCGCGACGCCAGGCCATCGCGTCCCGCCGCGTTGCCGATGAAGCCGCCGAGCGTTGCCAGCGCGATGGCGATCACCACGTCCAGGTGGGGAAGCGCCTCCTCGGGCAGCACGCGCGCGCCCAGCGGGCCAATGGCGACCCCGATGGGCACGAACACGATGACTGGTGCGGTGACCGGCCGGAGGCCGAGGGCCGCGCGGGTACGGAGCACGGCGGCCAGGCGCGTCAGCGGCACGCGCAAGCGCTCCTTCATGGCTTCTCCAGCGCCACCACGAGGTGCCCGGTGCCGCGGCGCAGGGTCAGGAGCACGGCGCCGCCTGCCGGTGCTTCGCGGTAGGCTCGCGACAACCCGCCGGCGTCGGTTGCGGAGATGCCCCCGACCGTCACGATGATGTCGCCCGGCTGCAGGCCGGCCTGTGCCGCCGGAGACGACGGCTGCAGCGCGACCACTTCGAGCCCCACGCCCTGAAGGGCCCGCACCGTGACACCGGGGTCGTGTTGCGCGGGCTCCCCACGCGTGCCCGCTGCGACGGCGCGCACGTTGGCCTGCAGTGGCTTGCCCCGCCGGATGCCGGAAAGCGCGACGGTTGCCCCCGGCAGACGGCTCGACGCGATCTGCTGAAAGCCGGCGAAGCTGGTGACCTCGATCCCGTCGATCGAACGGATCACGTCTCCCGGGTTCAGCACGTCCGCGGCCGGCCCGCGCGGTTCCACGTACGCCACGACGACGCCTCGCTCCGCGCCCGTGGCGCGGGCCAGCGCCTCCGTGAGCGGTTGCACATCGACGCCGAGATCGCCCAGATTCGCGGGCGGCGCGGGTGCGTTTTCGACGAACGCACGCAGCGACTCCGCCGGCACGATCGCCACTGCGCCGCCGCTCCGGCCTGCCAGCCCGACGAACCGTCCGTCGAGGCCGAAGACCGCCGCCCCGCGGGGAAGCGTCTGCGGCAGCGCCGCGACCGAGAGGAGCGGCGCGCCCGTCCGTGGATCTTCCACGAGCTCTACCCGGCCGAGGTACACGGGGCGGATCGCCGCCCCGCGCTGCGTCGCATCGACGACGCCGACATATCGCGGCCCGGGCCGCGGCGCATCGCCGCGCGGCGTGACCACGCCGTCGGGCTGCGGCGGTACCGCCACGACGGCGAGTTCGCGTTCTCCGTCTCGTCCGATGATTTCCGGCACGTCATCGCCGCTCCCGGTCACCAGCGTCTCGCCCGCGCCGAGCACGACCACCGCGCGATCGGCTGTGATGCGCGGTGCCGGTACGAACGCACCCGTCGGGCGCTCCGGCTCGATCCGGAGCACCTCCACGCTCGCCGCGACGCGCCGCTCGAGGTCGGCCATCGCCGATGCGAGCTCCTCGAACGTTGCGCGCGCGGCCAGCCGCTGGAGCGGCGGGGCGGGCGGTTCCGTGCTCCGCGGCACGGCGTCCTGGGGGAACCGGAAGCGCGCGAGCAGGAACAGCATGCCGATGGAGATGACGATGGTGACCAGCAGCAGGCGTGTCTCGCGACGCTGGGCGCGGTCCGGCTCGGGCATTCGCGCAGCCTACTGCACGCGCGCTCGGGCACCAAGCCGGCGCTGGTCAAGCGTCGAAGCGGTGTGTCAGAATCACACGAGTGCCCGCCAGCGGCGTCTCCCGCCGCGGGCGGCGGACGGATCCGGCGGCTCCTCTCGATGCGCTCAAGCGACCCAGCGAACGTCGCCCTTGACATCCAGGCGCGTTCCGACGGACGGCACCTCCTGGTCCTCTGTGATTTCGACGGCACCCTCGCCGAGTTCGACCCCGATCCGCACGCCGTGTGGCTCCCGCCGTCGCTGCGCGACGCGCTGACGGCGATCACCACGCGTGGCGACGCCACCGTCGGGCTGGTATCCGGGCGGCGGCTCGACGACATCCGCACCCGATCGGACCTCGGCGACGACGCCTACTATGCCGGCTTCCACGGGCTCGAGATTCAGGGCGAAGGCTCGAAGTTCATCCATCCCGACGTGTACAGGGTGCGCGACCTGATCCAGTCGGTGGCGGGTCCGCTGGTCGCCGACCTCCAGTCGCTCGACGGCGTCTTCCTGGAGAACAAGGGCCTGTCGATCGTCGTCCACTTCCGCGCCGCCGCGGCCGGCGCGCAGCTGCAGGCGCAGCATGTCTTCGAGCGCCACGCCGGCCCCCTCGTGCAGAGCGGCCGGCTGAGGATCATGCGCGGCGCCTGCGCGCGCGAGCTGATGCCCAACATCCGCTGGAGCAAGGGCACGGCGGTGGCGTGGATCTGCGATCGCGTGGAGCGGCGTCACGGTCCGACCTGGCCCGTGTACATCGGCGACGACGTCACCGACGAGGACGCGCTGCAGTTCGTGCACGGGCGCGGCACCGGCGTGGCCGCGTCGGACCGCGTCGGCGGAGCGGATTACCAGGTCGACGGCCCGGCCGCGGTCGAGACGCTGCTGCACTCGCTGCGGCGCGAGACGGAACGGGCGGCGGAGGCACCATGACCCGCATCACGGTGGCGCACAGCCCCGATTCGGACGACGCGTTCATGTTCTACGGTCTGGCGAGCGGCAAGGTCGAGACCGGGGGCATCGCGGTCGACCAGGTGCTCGCGGACATCGAGACGCTGAACCGCGCGGCCTTCGAGGGACGCTACGAGGTCACCGCGGTCTCCTTCCACGCGTTTGCCCACCTGCAGGACCGGTACGCGCTGCTGCCGCACGGCGCAAGCATGGGCGACCGCTACGGGCCGATCGTCGTCTCGGCCGGCGGGGAGGGTGTCGACCGCGTCAAGGGACGCAGGATCGCCATCCCCGGCACGCTGACGAGCGCGTATCTCGCGCTCCGGCTCTACGAGCCCGACTTCGAGTACGTCGTCGTGCCCTTCGATCGCATTCAGCAGGCGGTCCTCGACGGGACCGCGGACGCGGGCCTGCTCATCCACGAGGGACAGCTGACCTATCAGGACGAGGGGCTGCGGAAGATCGTGGATCTCGGCGAATGGTGGGCGGACCGTACCGACGGCCTGCCGCTTCCCCTCGGTGGGAACGTGATCCGGCGAGACCTTGGGCAGGACCTGATCTCCCGCGTCTCGCGGATGCTGCACGACAGCATCGCGTACGCACTGTCCCACCGGGACCAGGCGGTCGAGTACGCGCTGCAGTTCGGCCGCGGCCTCGACCGCGCGCGGACCGGGCGGTTCGTGAGCATGTACGTGAACGAGCTGACGCTCGGCTACGGCGAGCGCGGCCGCCGCGGCCTCGAGCGGCTGATGGACGAGGCGTTCCAGCGTGGGCTCATTCCGCGGCCGGTGCGGCTCGAGTTCGCGTGAGCGTCCGCGATGCCGAACAGGATCGTGGAGATCGCGCAGGGCCGGGGTCGCTGACCGATCGGGTGTGAATTGCGGGCGCGCGCCCGCACCCGATGCGCCAATCCATCCGCACTCTCCGCGCTCTCGGCTTCCCGCGTGCTCTGCGATTTCGAGCGTGCCTCAGGCTGACGATGCGTCCCGGGTCGTGAGCTCGACCCACACGAAGCCGTCGCGCGCGACTGTGTCACCGGCGTCCAGCACCAGCGGCCGCCGGAACATCGGCCCCGCGTACACGCAGGTGTGGAACTCTCCGTTCTCACCGCAGGGATCAATCTCCGCCGGCAGGTCCTGGAGCAGATCGCGATCGAACTGGCGGCCGGCGAACGACGCGGGCAGCACTCGAGTGTCCACGCACACTACCCGCGCGCGGACGCCCCCTTCGATCATCTCCGACGCGAGCGCGGCGGTCGGCGCCTGCCACAGGGGGAACAACGGTTCCAGACCGGACCCGGCAAGGCGCTCCTCACGATAGCGGCGGACGTCCTCGAGAAACAGGTCGCCGAATGCGACGTGGGTGAAGCCCTCGCTGACCGCGCGCGCTACTGCCTCGCGCATCCGTGCCTCGTACGTATCGTTCGGGCAGGGCGTGGGCAGCGGGACCGTCCAGAGCGGCAGTCCCGCGGCCGCTGCCTGTGCGGCGAGGACGTCGTGCCGCACGCCGTGCATCGAGACCCTGTCGACCTCCGCGTTGATCGTGGTCAGGAGCGCCGCCACCGCCCCGGGGCGCTCGCGGGTCAGCCGGTGCAGCGTCCACGCACTGTCCTTGCCGCTGCTCCAGGACAGCAGGATCTTCATCGCGATCCCGCCAGCACGGCCGCCAGCAGCTCCACTGCCTCGGCGACGCGCGGTCCGGGCACCACCGTGCGCGGGTCGCCGATGATGTGTATGCGGCCGCCCTGCACCGCGGGTACCGACGGAAGCGCCCTCCACGCCTCCTCCTCGCGTGCGAGGGAGTCAGGCGCTGGCGGCTCGGCGCGGAGCTCGAGGATGACATCGGGCCGCCGGGCGAGGATCTGTTCGGTCGTGGCCTGCACCGCCTGCAGCCGCACGTCGGCGAAGACGTTGCTGCCGCCGGCGGCCTCGACGATGTCGTGGACGAAGCCGACCCCGCCGCTGGCGTAAATGCCGCGCAGCGAGAGCGGTTCGCGACCGAAGACGATGAGCGTCCGTGGACGCGGCGTGCCGCTGGTGCGCGCGCGGACCGCCGCGATCCGGCGCTCGATGTCGGCCGCGAGGCGTTCGGCCCGGTCGGCATGCCCGGTGCGCGTCCCGACCTCGCGCAGCGTCGCGGTGACGTCGGCGAGGCCGGCGTGCAGGTACGGGAACACCGGGATGCGCGCGCGTGCGAGCTGCGCGCGCAGATCGTGCTGGTTGCCGTAGACCACGACGAGATCGGGCTGCAGCGAGATGATGCGCTCGACGTCGGGGTCGAGCAACGCGCCGACGCGCGGGAGCTTCAACGCCTCCGCGGGGTAGCGTTCGAAGCTGCTGACCCCGACCACCTGAGGGCCGGCGCCGACGGCGAACAGCATCTCGGTGACGGCGGGCACGACGCAGACGATGCGCCGCGGCGGGGCCGGCTGCTGCGGGTGGACCGTGACCAGCGATAGCGCGCCGACGGTGGTAGCTGCAGCCGTGGCGCAGGCCCAGAGGGCCGCGAGCGCCAGGCCGCCGAGCGGAGCGAGGCGGTACGCCCGGAGGGCACCCGCGAGCGTAAGAGCGCGTAGCGGTGCCCGCCTTCGCTGCTCGCGGAGCGCTCGGGCGACCAGCTCCGGCGAGGTCTTGCCGTAGCGCGCATGGATGGAGCGCGCGCGGAGGCGGAGGGCTCCACGCGCATTGAGTGATGCGGGCCGGGCGTCCCGGAGTTGGTGAGCGCGAAGGGGCAGGATGCAGCCCCAGCTCGGAGCGCGGCCCAAGCCCGCGTCAGCGCAGCTCTGAACGGCTGCGAGACGTTCACTTGGACGGCGGTCGGTCTGCACACGGATCGTCGTCACGCCTTCCTCACCAGCAGCCACAGGAAGAACGGTCCCCCGATGAGCGCCGTGATGACGCCTACGGGCAAGTCAAGCGGCGCCATGATCGTCCGCGCCACGACGTCGCACCCGATGAGGAAGGCGGCGCCGAAAAGGACTGCCGAGGGCAGCACGACCCGGTGATCGGCGCCGACGATCAGCCGCACCAGGTGGGGGATGACGATCCCGACGAAGCCGATCGGCCCGCCGACCGACACGGCGGCGCCGGTCGCGAGCGAAGCGCTGAAGAAGGCCGCCCGCTGCGCGCGCACCACGTCGAGCCCGTGCGTCTCGGCGCTGTCCGGCCCGAGGGTGAGCAGGTTCAGCGGCCGCGCCAGCCAGGCGAACACGGCAAAGGAAACGACGAGCAGCGGCGCCGCCGTCGCGAGCGGGCGATAGCTGCTGACGTCGAGGTCGCCCATCAGCCAGCGCAGGATCCGGAACGTCTCGGCATAGTCGGCGAAGTACTGCACGAAGAGGATGAGCGCCGAGAAGAAGGCGTTCAGCGTCACCCCCGCCAGCAGCAGGACGTTGGTCGAGATGCCGTGGTGCTTCGCCGTCGCGAGGAGGTACACGATCCCCACGGCGGCCAGCGAGCCGGCGAACGAGGCGAGCGGTGCCCCGGCGAGGCCGGCCCACCCGAACGTCCACTCGAAGGTCAGCGCCAGCATCGCCCCGAGCGCCGCGCCCGACGACACGCCGAGCGTGAACGGCGTCGCCAGCGGGTTGCGCAGCAGCCCCTGGAAGACTACGCCCGCCGCCGCCAGCGCCGACCCGACGAGCGCGCCGGCCAGCGTCCGCGGCAGCCGCGCGACGAAGAAGATCTGCGCGTCCACGTTGTCCGCGAAGGGAATGCCCGGATCGAACGCGCGGCGCAGGCTGATGGACGTCGACCCGGCCAGCGGCGCAAGCAGCAGCGCCGTCGCCGCCAGCGTGCCGAAGCCGGCGAGCGCAGCCGCCACCCGCCGGCCGATCCCCATCGTCACGCCGTGCCCCGCTCGCGCGTGCGCTCGATGGGAATCACCAGCATCCGGCCGGTCGAGCTCCGCCGTTCCACCTCCGCTTCGACCCCGTACAGCTCGCGAATGCGGGCCGGCGTGATCACCTCCTCGATTGGCCCCGCCGCGAGCACCTCGCCGCGGCGGAGGAGCGCGACGCTCCGGCACAGGCTCGCGGCGAAGTTCAGGTCGTGCGTGGAGACGATGATGGTCACCGGCAGGCGCTGCTGCAGCTCGCGCAGCAGCGCCGCCACCTCGAGCTGGTAGGCGAGATCGAGAGCCGCGGTCGGCTCGTCGAGCAGCAGGACCGGGTTGGCGGTGCCGGACGCCGGCAGGCTGCCGATCTGCGCGAGCGCGGAGGCGATCACCACGCGCTGCTTCTCGCCGCCGCTCAGGGTCGAGAAGAGCCGGTCCTGCAGCGCGAGCGTCCCGGTCGCGTCGAGCGCCCGCCGCGCGATCGTCACGTCCTCCGGCCCCTCGATCTCGAATGTGCGCAGGTGAGGGTAGCGTCCCATCAGGACCAGTTCCAGCGCGGTGTAGTCGAACGCGAGGTGCGTCTCCTGCGCGACGACCGCCATGCGGCGCGCGATCGCGCCGCGCGGCAGGTGTGCCAGGTCCACGCCGTCGAGCGTGACGCGGCCGCGAGACGGCCGGCGCGTCCCGGCGAGCAGGCGCAGGAGCGTCGTCTTTCCCGATCCGTTCGGGCCGAGGATGCCGACGACGCCGCCGTCGGGGACCTCCAGCGACAGGCCGCGCAGGACGGGCGCGCCGGGGTCGTAGCCGAACCAGAGATCACAGGCCCGCAGCAACGCGCAGTCCTGCGTAGGCGGCGCGTCCAGGCGCCGGGAAACCGAACGCTTCCTCGTACTCGCGGTCGAAGAGGTTGTCGATCCGGCCGAACACCTCGAGCCGCCGATGCACGCGAAACGCCCCGCCGGCGTTCCACACGTGGTAGCCGCGCGCGTCGAAGAAGCCGCGGTGGAACGTGCCCAGCGTCGGCTCGATGTCGAGCGCGCGCGCGCGGCCGCCGCCCTGCAGGAACCCGCTGGCGCGCCCGGCGGCGACGACGAGCTCCGTCGAGAACTGATGGCGCGGGCGGCGGAGCAGCGGCTGGCCGACCTCGAAGGGGGGCGGCGCTCCGCCTGCTCGGTCGACCGCGAGGATCTCGGTGTCGAGCAGCGTGTAGGTCGCTCGCAGCTGCACGGCCGCGGAGAAGGGCCCGGCCAGGCGCCCGCGCAGCGTCCCGGCCAGCTCGAGGCCGCGCGACCGCGCGTTCGAGATGTTGTCCGTGCGATAGCGGCTCGACTCGCGGAAGGACCCGACGGCGACGATGAGGTCGTCGTAGGTGTTGAAGAAGGCTGTCGACTCGAGCAGCCCGTGGCCGCTCGCGACCGCCTGGTCGACGCCGAACTCCGCGCTGCGGCTGCGCTCCGGCTTCAGCGAGGGGTTGTCGGTTGAGGCGATCTCGAAGCCGTTGGGCGGCCGGATGCCGGTGCCCGTCGAGGCGCGCAGCTTCGTGAAGCTGCCGGCCGCCGGCCGGACGAACCACGCGGCGGCGATCTTCGGATTGGCGGAGAGAACGGAGTCCCCTGGCAGGGCCGGGCGCGGCGTAAAGGCCAGCGGATCGGGCGCGAGCGCGTCACGATGGATGTCGTCGAGGCGCACGCCCGCGGTCACGAACAGCCGTTGCACGCGCCGCCAGCGCGCCTCGCCATAGTAGCCGAGGACGGAACGCTTCACGGGAATCTCACCCGCCGGGCCGGTGATGAAGGTGCTTCCGGCGCGCTCCTGCTGGAGTTCGACGCCGGCAGAGATGTCGAGCGCGTCGTCCACCGCGTAATCCATCTGCCCGCGCGCACCGAACCGCCGGGAGGTGAACGCCGAGGGCCCGAACGCGCTCGCGAAGTCGCTGTCCAGCCGGCCGTGCGTCAGGTCCGCGTGGACGCGCCCGCGCGAGCCCGCCGGGAACGCCGCCGACACCGACGCGAGCACCCGGTCGTTCCTGCCGCGCGACTCGAGGTCGATGCCGTCGTAGGCCCCGATCGGATTGCTGCCGAACGGTCCGGGGAACCCGCGTTGGTCGCGCGACGCTCGCACGGTGCCGCGAACGATCGAGCCGCCCGCTCCGCGCCAGCCGCCGGCGAACGAACCCATCGTCCGTTTGTAGTCGTCGTTCGCGATCTCCTGGCCGACCGGCGTGCGGTCTCCGTTGCGCCCGTCGCTCGCCATCCGCTCGGCGGAAGCGCCCCAGTCCCACGCGCCGGCGCTCCCCGATGCCGCCGCCGACGTTCGCCAGGTTTCGAAGGCGCCGCCTTCGAACGTGCCCCCGCCCCTCGCCGGTCCGCCGCGCCGCGTGACGATGCGCACCACCGAGCCGATCGCGTTCGACCCGAACAGCGCGCTTTGCGGACCGCGGACGACCTCGATGCGCTCGACGTTCTCGGTTGACAGGTGACCGAAGTCGTAATCGCCGCCGAAGGTGTTCGCCTGGACGCCGTCCACCAGGACGAGCGTGTAATCCGACTCGCCGCCGCGCGGGAACACGTTGGTGAGGGCGCCGGTGCCGCCGTAGCGCGTGACGGTCATGCCGGGCACAGTGCGCAGCGCGTCGGCGACGGTGTGGACCTGGCGCTGCTCGAGCTCGGAGCCGGTGATGATCGTGACGCTGGAGGATGCCTGCGAGAGCGGGATCTCGACCTGGGCGGCGGAGACGACGATGGACTCCGAGACGGCGCTCACCGAGAGCGTCAACTCGCCGAGATCGCGGCGTTCGGCCGAGCCGTCCACGGGCAGCGGGTCGAAACGGAAGCCTTCAGCGGCGACGCGCAGCTCGAAGCGGCCCGCGTCGGGCGTCACGAGCGTGAACTCGCCGAGCCCGTTGGTCACGGCGGTGCGAAGCGCCGGGGCCGCGCCCGCGACGATGACCGTGGCGCCGGGCACCGGGCGTCGATCGGGATCGACAATGCGGCCGGCCACGGGACCGGCGTGCACCGGTGGCGCGACGAGGGCGAGGCAAGCGAACGCGGACAGAAGGGAAAGGGCGGCAGGACGGACGATCACGGGGCCTCCGTTCGGCGTGCTCACGCGCCGATTAGGGGGACACCCGGGTGTCAGTACGGTCGTCGGGTGTCCCTGTCAAGCGCCCGGCGTCAGGTATCCTGGCTTGCGGATCGTCGCTCGTCCCCGCCTTCCCACGCCGAGGCGCAGTGGCATTCCAGGGACGCGCTCCCCGCTTACAGTGGCGGCACCGCGCAGGCTTTTCACCCGCTTCGCTTGACCGCCGGGCGGAGCGGCCCGGGATCGGGCCGCTCGCGTTCAGTTGTGATCCGCGAGTATACCTCAGTAGGATAGAGTGTTCAGGGAGGCGCCACATCGCCAGGAGTTCGACCGTGACGGTCCGCGAGACGCCGGTGCTGCACGCCTCGTCGTCGGCCGGGGGCGTTGCCGTCCACGCCGAGATGCTGACCATCCAGACGGAGCAGCGCGTCGAGCTCGTCGACCTCACCGATCGCGTGATGGTCTACGTGCGCGGGACCGGCGTCCGCGAGGGCCTGGCGAACCTCGGGTCGATGCACACGACCTGCGCCGTGTTCATCAACGAGGCGCAGAGCGCGCTGCACCGCGACATCAAGAGCTTCCTCGAGCAGGTGGTCGCGCGCGACGCCGAGTGGCTGCACAACGATCCCGATCACTCCGACTGCGATCGCTTCAATGCCGACTCGCACCTGCGCGCCATGCTGCTCGGCCACAGCCTCGCCCTCCAGGTGAGCGGCGGCGAGGTCGTGCTCGGACAGTGGCAGCGGATCCTGGTCGCCGAGCTGGACGGGCCGCGCGCGCGGACGCTGCGCCTGCAGGTGATGGGAATCTGATGCACGTGCGACGTGCCGTTGCCGCGGACGGGGGACGTGCAGCGCAGCTCTTCAGGGCTGCCCTCTGGCTGCTGTAGCGCAGCCCTTCAGGGCTGCCGTGACGTGTGACACACAACCGGCTCTCTTCACTCGGGCTCGCCTCCGTCGCTGAGAAGCTGGAGGCCGGCAAGCGGCTCACGCTCGAAGACGGCGTGCGCCTGTTCGAGTGCCCGGACCTCCACGCCGTCGGCTGGCTGGCCAACCGCGAGCGCGAGCGCCGCCACGGGGCGCGCACCTACTACAACTTCAACATCCGGCTCGAGGCGACCAACGTCTGCGTCGCCAGCTGCCTGTTCTGCTCCTTCGCGCGGCTGCGGCCGGGCGACGCCGGGTCGTACACCATGTCGCTCGAACAGGCCTGGGACAAGCTGCGGCAGCGTGCCCACCAGCCGCTCACCGAGGTCCACGTCGTCAACGGCCTGCACCCGGACCTGCCGTTCGACTACTACACGGAGCTGCTGCGCGGGTTCAAACGCATCCGTCCCGACCTCCACCTGAAGTGCTTCACTGCGGTGGAGATCGCCTTCTTCGCCGAGCTGTACGGCATGACCGACGAGCAGGTGCTCCGTGAGCTACAGGCCGCGGGCCTCGATTCGCTGCCTGGCGGCGGCGCCGAGATCTTCGCGGAGCGCGTGAGACGGAAGATCTGCCACGACAAGTGCGGGTCGGATCGCTACATCGACATTCACCGCACCGCCCATCGACTCGGCATGCGCTCGAACGTCACGATGTTGTACGGCCACATTGAGACCGCGGCTGAACGTGTCGATCACATGCTGCAGACGCGGGCGCTCCAGGACGAGACGGGCGGGCTTCAGGCGTTCATCCCGCTCGCCTTCCACCCCGACAACAACCAGATGCGCAAGCTGCCCGCGCCGACCGCCGCCGACACGCTGCGCGTCCACGCCGTCTCGCGCCTGGTGCTCGACAACGTCGCGCACGTGAAAGGGTTCTGGATTGCCACCGGTGTGGAGGTCGCGCAGCTGCTGTTGTGGTACGGGGTGGACGATCTCGACGGCACCGTGCAGGAGGAGAAGATCTACCACATGGCCGGCGCGCGAACGCCGGAGGCCATGAGCACCTCGGACATCCGCCGCCTCATCCGCGTGGCCGGCCGCCAGCCGGTCGAACGCGACACGCTCTACAACGTCATCACCGGCCCGGACGCCCCCGACGAGGTAGCTGCGCTGGTACAATGACGGGATGCCACCGGCTCTGAAGGGCCGGCAGTGCCAGTGCATAGACCACCTGTTCAGTTGGCTGCTGGCCCCGATTCAGAATGGACATAAAGACGCTTACAGAAGTCGAGAAAGGAAGCATCGGCGAGCGCCAGCCGCTCCCCGAGCGGTATCTCCGTCTCGCCGATGACGAGATGGATGCGCGCAGTGCCGAGGCGAAGCGCACCCTTGGCCAGCGCATCGTCATCCTCGGCCACCACTACCAGCGCGACGAGGTCATCAAGTTCGCCGACTTCACCGGGGATTCCCTGAAGCTCGCCCGTGCCGCCGCCTCGCGCGGCGCCGCCGAGTACATCGTGTTTTGCGGCGTCCACTTCATGGCGGAGAGCGCGGACATCCTGCGTGCGCCGCACCAGAAGGTGGTACTCCCGGACCTGGCGGCCGGCTGCTCGATGGCCGACATGGCGGAACCCGACCAGCTCGACATGTGCTGGCGGGAGCTGCAGGAGATTGGGATCGACACCGGCAGCCTCGTGCCCGTCACCTACATCAACTCGTCGGCGGCGATCAAGGCGTTCGTCGGCGAACACGGCGGGATCGTCTGCACTTCCACCAATGCGGCGGCGGTGATGAAGTGGGCATGGGAGCGCGGCGAACGGATCCTGATGTTGCCCGACCAGCACCTGGGCCGCAACACCGGTTACCGGATGGGCCTCCCGCTCGACCGCATGGTCGTGTGGGATCCGGCCGAGGTCTGGGGCGGGCTTGATCGCGCGCGCGTCAACGACGCGAAGCTGATCCTGTGGAAAGGGCACTGCTCGGTCCACACCCGTTTCACGATCCAGCAGATCGAGGCGTTCCGCAAGAAGCACCCGGGTGGCAAGGTCATCGCCCATCCCGAATGCACGTTCGACGTCGTGCAGGCGGCCGACGAGAGCGGTTCCACCGAGTTCATCATCAACACCGTGAGTAACAGCCCCAAGGGCAGCACGTGGGCGGTCGCGACGGAGATCCACCTCGTCAACCGGCTCGCCAACGAGCTGGCGCCCGACCGGCAGGTCGTCACGCTCGATCCCTTCGGCTGCCTGTGCTCGACGATGTTCCGCGTTTCGCCGAATCACCTCCTGTGGGTGATGGAAGGCCTCGTGGAGGGGAAGGTCTACAACCGGATTACCGTCCCCGAGGAGCAGAAGCGCGGCGCCCGGCTCGCACTCGATCGGATGCTGCAGGTGAAATAGAGTCGCTGCCGTGCTTTCGTGGCTTCGCGCCCGTAGGAGGGCGTGAGCCGTCTCGTCCGATTCGTCACCCCTGCCTGCTATCTCCCGCTCCGGCCTCCTGATAAGATTTCACTCGAGAAGGAGATTGAGACATGGCGCACGAAGTTCCTCCCCTGCCCTACGCCTACAATGCCCTGGAACCGCACATCGACGAGCAGACGATGCGGATCCATCACGACAAGCACCACGGCGCGTACGTCGCCAACCTGAATGCTGCGCTCGAGAAGCATTCGCAGCTGCAGACGAAGAGCGTGGAGGACCTGATCAAGGGGATCAACTCCGTGCCGGAGGACATCCGGACGGCCGTCCGCAACAACGGCGGCGGACACGTGAACCACACGATGTTCTGGGAGATCATGGGCCCGGGGAAGGGCGGCGCGCCGAGCGGCGCCGTCGCCGATGCGATCACGGCGTCGTTCGGGTCGTTCGACGCTTTCAAGGAGCAGTTCGCGAAGGCGGCAGTCGGACGCTTCGGCAGCGGGTGGGCGTGGCTGATCGATGCGGGCGGGAAGCTGGTCATCGAGAGCACCGCGAACCAGGACAGTCCGCTGATGGAAGGCAAGAAGCCGATCTTCGGCCTCGACGTGTGGGAGCACGCCTACTACCTGAAGTACCAGAACCGCCGCGCCGATTACATCACCGCCTGGTGGAACGTCGTCAACTGGGAGGCGGTGAACAGGCGATTCAGGTAACCCTGGATCGGGTCATTGGCGATCGGCGCCGATCACCCGATTCACCTGCTCGCCGATCTTCTCCTGCGTCGGAAACTCGGACTGCCGGTCGCCGATGAACGAGTAGCGGATTGCGCCTGAGCGGTCGATCAGGAACACCGCAGGCCGCGCGATGTTCCAGGCGTCGAGCCCCAGACGCTGCCAGACGCCGTACGCCCTGGCTACTTCCCGCGTTTCGTCCAGCAGGATGTCGAACGGCAGCCCGGTCTCCTCGATGTAGCGGCGCACCGCCTCAGGGCGCTGTGCCAGCACGACGAGCAGCTGCACGCCGCGCTGCGTATAGTCGGAGAGGTTGCGTGCCAGTTCACCGAACCGGCGCCTGCAGTTCGGTCACCAGGTGCCGCGGTGGAAGACGAGCAGGACGGGGCCCTTCACGAGGAATGCGGCGAGCGATTGCCGATCGCCCTTCTGGTTGGGAAGCTCGAAGTCCGGCGCCGTGGTGAGTGCGGATGCGTGAGCCACGTGCGTACCACTTACCACCGACCAGGTCAGAACATCTTCACGTCGACCATCTCGCCGACCTCGACGATGTCGGTCTGCGCGGGGATTTCGATATAGCCGTCGGCTCGCGACATGCTCGTGATGTCGCCCGATGCCTTGAATGCCGGCATCGCGATCCCACCCTCGATGCGCACGGTGTAGAACTGGTGCCGGCCGGTCGTCGAGACGACCCGCCGGCCGAGCGGCATGCGGACGACCTGCGGACGGTACACGGGCAGGCGCGCGGTGCGCCGGAGCAGCGGGACGAGCAGCATGTACGCGTTGGAGAGGCAGGACGTCGGATAACCGGGCATGCCGAGCACCGGCTTGCGTCGGATCGTGCCGAAGACGGTCGGTTTCCCCGGTTTCACGGCGATGCCATGGAAGATCACCTCGCCAAGTGCGCGCAGCGCGTCCAGGATCAGGTCGCGCTCGCCCACCGAGCTTCCGCCCGAGAAGACGATGATGTCGTGCGCGGCGGCCACTTCGATTGCCGTCGCGAGGGCGTCGACCGAGTCGGGCGCGGCCGGCAGCGGCACCGGAACGCCGCCGTGCGTCCGGACGATGGAGGAGAGCGTGAAAGTGTTGATGTCGTGGATCTGTCCCGGCGCCAGCTCCTGCCCCGGCGGGACGATCTCGTTGCCGGTCGGGAGAATCGCGATGCCCGGTTTCACGTAAACGTTGACGTCGGTCACGCCGATGGCGGCGAGCGCGCCGATTCGCGCCGGGTTGAGCACGTCGCCCGGCGACAGAATCGCCTGACCGGAGGCGATGTCCGCTCCGCGCCGTCCGACGTGCTGCCGGGGGTACACCGGCGTGAAGACTCGGACGATGCCGTCCGCCGCCTTCTCCGTCTCCTCGACCATCACGACCGCGTCGGCGCCCGGCGGCAGCGGGGCGCCGGTGGCAATCTCGAGGCATTCGCCGCGCGCGATCGGCCGCGGTGGCACCTCGCCGGTGTAGGCGGTCCCGATGCAGCGCAGTTCGCACGGCTCGTAGCGGCCGGCGCCGAAGGTGTCCTCGGCCACCACCGCGTAGCCGTCCATCGCGGCGCGATCGAACGGCGGCACGTCGTGCGGCGCCAGCACCGCCGCGCCCACCACGCGGCCGTCCGCGTCGTCGATGCGCGCGCGCTCGGTGCGATCCACGGGCGAGGCGGCGTCGAGCACCAGCCCGAGCGCCTCCTCGAGCGGGATGGTCTCACGGATGGGGCGCATGGTGGTCATGACTTGCGTCTCAACTCCCTGACGATGTGGGGCAGTTCCGGCACGATCAGGCGATCGAGCGCCAGGCGGACCGCCTTGGGCGAGCCGGGCAGCGCGAACACCACCGTCGACGCAATGGTACCCGCGCAGGCCCGGCTCAGCATCGCGGCGGCGCCGATCTCCTCGTAGCTGAGCATCCTGAACAGCTCCCCGAAGCCGTCGAGGTGCTTCTCGAGCAGCGCCGAGATCGCTTCGTAGGTGCTGTCGCGCGCGGTGATGCCGGTACCGCCGGTGGTGATGATCGCGTCGGCGTGGAGCGTCGCCAGCACGATCGCGCCGCGCACCGCGGACGGCTCGTCGGCGACGAGCGATCGCCCGGAGATCTCGTGGCCGGCCGCGGCGAGCGTCTCGACCAGGATGTCGCCGCTCCGGTCGGTTTGCGCCGTGCGGGTATCGCTGATCGTCAGGAGAAAACAGCGAACGCTTGCCGGAGCGTCCTGCCGGTGTTCGTCGACGGACACGCGCCGGATTATACGCGCGCTGCGCGCGCGGAGGCCACGG
This sequence comes from Vicinamibacterales bacterium, assembly GCA_048594975.1. Classification (GTDB taxonomy): domain Bacteria; phylum Acidobacteriota; class Vicinamibacteria; order Vicinamibacterales; family 2-12-FULL-66-21; genus JBMDXB01. The sequence continues at coordinate 163,275 of JBMDXQ010000158.1, forward strand.
GGAAGGCCGATCGCCTGTTGCTCATCCTGCGCGCGCGGAGACCACGGAGTGGATTAAGTCAGAGGCCGGCGAACCACGGTTCAGAGGCCACGGAGATTGTTGACTCGGAGGCCACAGAGGGCACGGAGCGAGAGGAAAGAATCCCTCTGTGGCCTCCGTGGCCTCTGAGTGGATGGCCTCCGTGGTCTCTCCGTGTCCTCCCCGCCGCTGGCAGCGCGGCCGGTTGGAGTACGATCGAGGTATGTCATACAGGTTCCCGCTCGCTCTTGCCTGCGCTGCCTGTGCCGGGGCCATGCTCGCCGCGCAGCGGCCCGACGCGCGCGTGCTGGACCGCGCGGCGGAGCGGTGGGTGCAGACGACGCTGCAGACGATGACGGTCGAACAGAAGGTCGGCCAGATGATCGTCTCCTCGTTCCAGTCCACCTTCCTGAGCACCGATTCCGACGGCTACGACGCGCTGGTAAAGGCGGTGCACGATCATCAGCTCGGCGGCTTCCACGTCTTCGGCGGGTCGGAGCTGGCGCCGCCCGTCCTGTTGAACCCCGCGTACGGCACGGTCACGCTCGGCCAGCCGATGGCCGCAGCCTCGATCCTCAACCGGTTGCAGGCGATCGCGAAGGTGCCGCTGCTCAACACCGCGGACTTCGAGGGGGGCGTCGGCTTCCGGATCGCAGGGGCGACCGCGTTCCCGCGCCTGATGACCTTCGGCGCGGCGCGGGACGAGCGGTTGGCGCGCGAAGCCGGCCGTGTCACCGGCGAGGAGGCGCGGGCCATCGGCGTGCACGTCAACTTCGCCCCGGTCGTCGACGTCAACAACAACCCGCGCAACCCGGTGATCAACACGCGCTCGTTCGGCGAGGACCCCGCTCAGGTCGGCCGCCTGGCGGCCGCCTACATCCAGGGGCTGCAGTCCGCGGGCGTCTTTGCGACCCTCAAGCACTTCCCGGGTCACGGCGACACCGAGGTCGACTCGCACCTCGGCCTGCCGGTGATCAAGCACCCGCGCGACCGGCTCGAGACCATCGAGCTGCCGCCGTTCAAGGCTGGTATCGCCGCCGGCGCCGCGGCGGTGATGACCGGGCACATCGAGATGCCGGCGCTCGACTCGACGCCGTCGACGCCGACCACGTTGAGCCCGCCCATCGTCGAAGGCCTGCTGCGCAAGGAGCTCGGATTCCGGGGGCTCGTGTACACCGACTCCATGGGGATGGCCGGCGTCACCGCGATGTACGGGCCGGCGGAAGCCGCCGTCCGCGCTGTCCTCGCCGGCAACGACGTCGTCCTGCACTCGCCGGACGATGGGGCGGCACTGCGCGGGATCGTGGAGGCGGTGAAGGCGGGGACGATCGCCGAGTCGCGGATCACGGCGTCAGCGGAGCGCATCCTGCGCGCGAAAGCGCGGCTCGGGCTGCACCGGGGTCGCGCCGTCAGCCTCGATGCCGTCGCCAACGTCGTCGGCACGCGCAGGAACCAGGCGATCGCCGACGAGGTGAGCCGGCGGTCGCTGACACTGGTGAAGGACGAGCGGAACGACGTCCCGCTCAACGTCGGACGCGAGTCGGCGATCCTCTACCTGTCGGTGCTCGACTATCCCTCGGGGTGGCGGATCGCGGCGCCGAGCCGCACGTTCATCCCCGAGCTGCGGCAGCGCTGGCCGGAGGTCACGGCGATCGAGCTGTCCGACCGCACGTCGCCCTCGGAGCTGGAGCTGGTGCGCGCGATGCTTCCACGGTTCGACGCGATCGTTGCGTCGGTGTTCGTGCGGACGGCGTCCGGGAGCGGGCGGATCGACCTCGCGCAGCCGGTGCAAGCGCTGCTGCGAGCGATCGCGCGGCAGAAGCGGCCGTTCGTCACCGTGTTCTTCGGCAACCCGTACGCGGCAACGGCAATGCCGGAGCTGCCGGCGATGCTGCTGACCTACGATTTCTACGACCGGGCGGAGGCCTCCGCCGTGCGTGCGCTTGCCGGCGAGGCGCCAATCGGCGGACGGCTGCCAATCGTGCTGCCTGGGATCGCGGCGCTCGGCGCCGGGCTCGACCGCCAGGCGCTGCGGCAGGACTCGGCGGCGCGGTGACGCTGCGATTCGCGCCGGTGACCGGGGCATCCGGTTGAAGGACGA
>JBMDXQ010000159.1:0-21844 GCA_048594975.1 Vicinamibacterales bacterium
GCTGACCATGAGGCCGCGGACGTTCTGGACCGAGCCGCCGTGACCCAGATCGAACGCCTTGGGTGTGCTCCAGGCGAACACGCCGGAGAACACATCCTGCTGATCGCGAACCGCTTCCCAGATCGCGTTGGTGAAGCCGTCTTCCGGCTGTTCACCACGCTCCTGCCTGAGGACGCTCGCCAGCTCCGCCGGGCGTTCGACCGGCAGCAGCCGCAGGATCACGGCGTCGATCAGGCTGAAGATTGCGGTCGTGGCGCCGATGCCGAGGGCGAGCGTGGCGACCGCTGCCGCGGTGAACACCTTGCTGTGGGCATAACTGCGCCACGCGTAGCGCAGGTCCGCGCGCAGTTCGTCCAGCGGCCTCAGCCCCAGGCTCCGGCGGGCTTCGTCCTTGTGCTTCTCGACCGATCCGAACTCGAGCCGCGCGAGTCGCCTGGCTTCGTCGACCGACACGCCGCCGCGCCGCATCAGGTCTTGGGCGCGGCGTTCCAGGTGGAACGCCAGTTCGTCAGCCATGTCCTGCTCCATCGCGGAGCGATGCCACAGGCTCCGCCAGAACGATCGCAGACGAGCCCACATGGTCAAGCCTCCTGTGTGCCCAGCGCCGTATTGATCGCGAGCGCCGTGCGGTGCCACCGCTCGGTTTCGGTTTTCAGGCGCTTCCGGCCTGTTGCCGTGAGCCGGTAGAACTTCGCGCGGCGGTTGTTCTCGGAGGTGCCCCACTCGGTTTCAAGCAGCCCCTGGTGTTCGAGCCGGTACAGCGCGGGATACAGGGCGCCTTGTTCGATCGCCATCGCGCCGCCGGTGATCTGCTCGATGCGGAGCAGCACGCCGTAGCCATGCTGGGCGCCGAGCGACACCGCTTTCAGGATGAGGACGTCGAGCGTGCCGGGAAGGAGGTCGGCCTGTGGCGGCATACGTTCTCCTAGATGATTTAGGAAGGCTACGCGGGGCTTCCTAAGTTGTCAAGGAGAGAGCGAGAACCTGTCGGTCGCAGCGTTCCGAACGTTCCGGGGTTCCGCTGGTTCGGGATCCGGGTTCAAGGTTCGAGGTTCCCGGGGTTCTGGTGCGTGGTTCAGGTTGGGTCCATCACTTCGCGGCGATCGGTAATGTGCCGTTGCTCGCCGTGTTCGGTCGCGCCCAGACGGTGGCCCCAGAAGCGACGATCGCGCGTCGAGCTGACCTGGACTATTTCCCGGGATCGGCCCGGGCGTGGTCACGACATCGGCGGGGAAGTGCGCGATGTACTCGGCGCCGATCGCGTGCTCGGCGACGCCGCGGGTGAGGGCCGCGCACATGGCCTCGTTGCCATAGGTCGCCAGCAACGAATGCAGGCGATCGATGTCGCGGAGCCACACCTGCGGGCCGCGATGCGTGAGCTCGGTCAGGTACGCGAGCGCCTCGGGTCCCAGCTTCAGCAAATGCTCGCGTTGCAGATGCCGCTTGGCCCGTGCCGGACACGGCGGCGACGTGTTGCGCTCGATGCTCGGGCAGGTCGACCCCTCGCCCGGCTGGAATTTCCGCTCGTGCGTCGCGGCGAAGCGGCCGGCGACAATCCGGACGCGATCGCGATAGAGTACAGCGTCCCGGCGATCCCTTTTGTCACGGACTCGCCGGCCAGCAGATCGCAATCCCCACGCTCAGATCGAGCGCCACGCCGGCGAAGAGTGGATTCCACTCGGTGACCTGGCCACTGCGGTCCCATTCCAGCCTGGTCGGTGGGTCGAGCTCGGGCGCTGCGCACCTCGCGCTCGACCTGCCGTCGCAAATGCCAACACAGCACCGCGCGCAGCCCGGGTCCAGGCCCCCGCAGGCGCCCGCAGGGCCGGAGCGAAGCGGAGCCTGCCGGCTGCGTGTGCATTGTTGCCTCTCTTGAAGTCAATGTGTCACAATGTGCACATGAAGACGATCTCCATCCGTGAACTGCACCTGAAAACCGGCCGCTGGGTCCGCCATGCTGCCAGCCGGGGCCCGATCGTGGTGACGGATCGCGGTCGCCGCGTCGCGGCGCTTCAGGCATTTGACGCCTCCGTGACGGGCCGGCCTCTGCCCAACCGAGAGGCCGCGATCCGCAAACGGTCGAAGGTCCCGGTCGACTCCGCCGTGTACCAGTCCGAGCTGCGCGAGGATCGGTGATCTACTTCGACGCGGCGTACATCGCCAAGTGCTACCTAAACGAGCCGGGCGCAGATCGAGTCCGCGAAGTCGCCTATGGCGCCGACGGCCTCGCATCGTGTGAACTGGCTCGACTGGAATTTGCGTCGATCCTCAAGCGGCACGTCAGAGAGCGCCACGTGACCCGCCGGGAGATGAGGGCCATCTTGAAGGACTTCGAAGAAGATGAGCAGAACGGGGTCTGGCAGTGGATTGGCGTGACTTCTGAGCTGCTGGAAAAGGCCCGCAAGGCCGTCCTCGACATTTCGAGCACGGTCTTCCTCCGATGCGGTGACGCGCTGCACCTCGCCTGCGCCGAGGAGCACGGCTTTCAAGAGGTCTATACGATCGACCGCCACATGCTGAAGGCGGCCCGGCATTTCCACCTGACTGGCGTCAACGTCGTCGGCGAGAGCCGTTGAGCGCTGATGCAGCCCGAGGCGGTGGACAGATGGTGGACGGACGGGAGAATACGCCCGGATCTACAAGATCACGCAAGTCCAGAAATGCCGAGGAAGTGCGCACGTGCGAGGCCACTCGACCACGGCCGATTTCGCGCTCAAGCTGATTCGTAAGGATGGTCTTCTCGGCAGGCTGCTGTGCGACTGCGCCGTCGGCCGGCGGCGCCGCCGGCAGTCCGGCGGCGGCAGGCCCGAGCGCGAGAAAAGCCAGTACGGTGAAAACACAAGGGCCTCGCATCGGAGAGTCATCCTGGAGTGGCCGCGGTTGAATTGGCGGGCGCGCCTCCCGGCGATGTAAACGCCTGGCCGTCCTGGGAATCCTCTCGCTCGCACCTTCCATTTTGCCGGCCAGGAGCACGGCCTCGGCACGGTCAGAATCTACCTCAAAGCGCGAACAACGGCCCCGTATCGCGCAGTCTCCGGCTGGCTGCGCCCGGCGGCACGATTGCCATTGCGCGAGCGGGGAAGCCAGGTGGAGGAGCGATGGAGCGAGCTGGCGAACTCGGTGACCGGCGTTGGTCGATCCGTACATTCGCATCGCGCGGCCATGCGACAGCCCGGCGGTTTTCTATTTGACATCCAAATAGAATGCGTGTATTCCATTGGCGTGTCTGATAGAGGGCCCGCCAAGGCCGACGTCCTACAGGGGACGCTCGACGTCATGATCCTGCAGACCCTCGCCACACTGGGGGCGTCGCACGGATACGCCATCGCGGCGCGCCTCGAGCAGGTGTCAAGCGGTCGCGTACAGCTGAACATGGGCACCCTCTATCCGGGACTGATGCGGCTCGAGCAGCGCGGCTTCATCAGCGGCACGTGGGGCGTGACCGACAACAAGCGCCGGGCCCGCTTCTACGCGATTACCGCGGCCGGCCGCAGGCAGCTCGCCGTCGAGAAGCAGGAATGGAATCGGACGGTGACGATCATGCAAGCGCTGCTGAGCGAGTCGAAGTGATGCCCGTCATCCGCGAGTGGCTGCGGCGGCTGTGGGGCACGTTCCGCAAGGCACCCGAGGACGCCGCCATGGAGGAGGAGCTGAGGCTTCACGTCGAGATGGTTGCGGCCGACTTGCAGCACCGCGGCTTGACGCCGGAGGAAGCGCAGCGCGAGACGCGCCGGCAGGCGGGCGGCGTCGCACAGGCGATGGAGCAGCGGCGCGATCAGCGCGGTCTGCCGTGGCTCGAGGATCTGCTACAGGACGCGCGCTTCGGCGCGCGGATGCTCCGGCGTGCGCCCGTGGTTACGGCCGTGGCGCTCGTCACGCTGACCCTCGCCATCGGCGCCAACAGCGCCATCTTCAGCCTCGTCGATCCGCTGTTGTTTCGCGATCTGCCCTTGCGTAATCCTGCCAGCCTCGTGCAGTTCACGTATCAGTATCCGCGTGACCCGCCGTTGAACATGTTCGGTCTCGCCTATTACGAGCAGGTTCGCGACGGGAACCACGTGTTCTCGGATCTGTTCGGGCTCGCGCGGCTGACGACGGAGTCGCACACGGGTGAGGACCCGATCGCGGCGGAGATCGTCACCGGCAACTTCTTCCAGGCGCTTGGCGTGCGCCCGGCGCTGGGCCGCGTGCTCGACGTCTTCGACGACAAGCCGGGCGGGCCTCCGACCGCCGTGGTGAGCTGGCGCTACTGGAAGAGTCGATTCAACGGCGACCAGAGGGTCCTCGGCTCTGCCGTCGACATCAAAGACACCCGCCTGCCCGCGCCGATGCATGTCACGGTAGTCGGCGTCGCCGAACCGGAATTTTCCGGCATCGCCGTCGGCTACCGGCCGGACGTCTGGATGTCGCTGGCCGCGGTGCCGGACGCCATGCGATCCCGGGCGGCGCTGGCGCTTGCCGCGCGGCTCCAGCCGGGCGTGTCGATCGAACAGGCCCGTGCCGAGATGCGGGTGCTGGATCGGGCCCGGATCGAAGCCCTTGCACAGCAAGACCCACAGTGGCTCCGGGCCGTCATCGAGGTCACGCCGGCGCGCACCGGACTCTCGACCCCTCTGCATCAGCAGTTCGGCGGGCCGCTGCTGCTGCTGATGACGATGGTCGGCGGCGTGCTACTGCTGGCGTGCGTCAACATCGGCAGCCTGCTGCTCGCGCGCGGTGCCGCGCGGCAACAGGAGATGGCAGTACGCGTTTCGCTCGGCGCCGGCCGCTTCCGCATCGTACGGCAGGTGCTGACCGAATCGTTGGTTCTCGCGGCGATGGGCGGCGTCCTGGGCATCGTCGGCGCGCGGTTCGGCGCGTCGCTGCTGATACGGATCGTGACGTCGGGTACGCTGGCGCTCGGTCCCTCGCCGCGCCCGGACATTCCACTCGATGCGCGCGTGCTGATGTTCACGGTCGCCGTCACGGTGCTGGCGGCGCTGCTGTTCGGGCTCATGCCTGCGATCGCCGCGCTCGTGTCGGCCCCGGCGCCTGCTTTGCGCCAGAACGGCTCCGCACAGCCGCGATCCCGGCGCGTCTTCGGCAACGGCCTGGTGGTCGCGCAGGTGGCTATCTCGCTGGCGATCCTCAGCGTGTCGCAACTGTCCATCGCACATCTGCGCGACTTGAGTGATCGCAGCCTCGGCTTCGATCGCGATGGTGTGTTGCTGATCTCAGTCAACACGTCGCGCGCGCAGAATCGGCAGCAGCTCGCCGCACTCCACCGGGACATCGTTCCGCGGCTGCAGGCGATTCCGGGCGTGCGGGCGGTTGCGGCCAGCGGGACGACGCCGATTGCCCCGGGCGCCGCGAGCCGCTTCCTGCGGGCCGAAGGATTCGACGAACCCGTGCAGGACAGAGGGCGGGTGTCGCTGAATTGGGTGTCTCCCAACTATTTCGCCACCTACGAAACGCCGCTGCTGGCGGGACGCGATTTTCGCGACGCCGACCTGGAACAGCCGCGCCGCGTCATCGTCAACCAGACACTGGCGCGGCGCTATTTCGCCGGTCGCGATCCGCTTGGCCTCCACGTCCGGCTCGAGAACGAACGCGATCCCTACGAGATCGTCGGTGTCGCCGGCGACGCGAAGTATCAGGAAGTCAGGCTCGCCCCGCCGCCCACTGTCTATGTTTTCGCTCCGATGTCGAGAGGATCGACCACGCTGTCACTGCGGACGGACGTCAGTCCGATCGCCGTTGCCGCCGACGCGCGCCGCATCGTGACCGAGGTGCTCGGCGCTGATTCGGTGCGACGCGTGACCACGCTGGCCGAGCAAGTCGATGCCGCCGTCGTCCCCGAGCGGTTGCTGGCGATCCTGGGCGGATTCTTTGGCGTTGTTGGCGCGCTGCTCGCGGCTATCGGTCTCTACGGGCTGCTCGCCTATACCGTCGCGCGCCGCACGAAAGAGATCGGGATTCGCATGGCGCTCGGCGCGACGCGCCGCGACGTCATTCGGATGATACTGCGCAGCGGGCTGACGCTCGTCGCCGCAGGGTCCGTTGTCGGTGCGCCGGTAGCGTTCTGGGGGACACGATTCGCCGCGACTGCGATCGAAGACTCGTCTGGCGGCGGCGTGCCGCCCGTTGCGACGGCCGTCGTGGCAATGCTCGTTGTTGCAGCGCTGGCGGCGTCCATGCCGGCGCACCGCGCCACGCGCGTCGAGCCCGTGATCGCACTCCGGTCGGAATAGCCTGGATACTCCAGGGCTTCGGCCAGCGCCCGTGACCTTCTGGCTGGACAAGGTTGGCCTTGAAGTGTGTTCGGCGAGGCTGAGTCGTCACTCGAGTACATTGTGCCCCTCCCTGATCGGCTTCGCGAAGTGGTAGAAGTACGCACCCCGCGCCTCGGTGAACCAGAGCTGATCGCGTCCCTCTGGCATCGAACCGCCGAGCCCGTCCCGCACCGCTTCCAGCATCGTGTGCTGGTTCATCAGGCTCTGGTCCTGCGTCTCCAGAATCAGGACCGTCGCGTAGCCGTCGGCGCTGTATCGGCGGAGCTTCTTCATCTTGGGCGTGATCTGCTGGGCGACCCGTTGTGGCAGCGTTTCGTCGTCCTGAATCGGGCGCGAGATGACGACTCGTGCCGGGCGGTCCGATTCCTTGATCCCGATGCAGGTCAGGGGCGTGTTCGGGAGCTCGATGTCGTAGCGGCCGGGAGCCTCGATGCCACCTTGATGATCCAGTGCGCGAGCGCCAGCCGATACGGCTCCCAATCAGACCCAATCGTCACGAGCTCGTACGGAACGTTGATGCTCAAGCGCGCGGTGGTCGGAAGGTGGTCGAGGACGCCGAGGGCATCCATGAACTGCTCGCCGATCCGGCGCTGGTCTGGGAGGGTGTCGACGCTCATGTGTTCGATCGCGAGGTTTTCCGGCGATGGCCTTGTAGTCGACGCTGTTGAGCACTCCGTTCGGAAGCGACAGCCAACCGTCCTTGCCATTGGGCTTCTTCTTCGACTTCTTCGCCATGAAGGTCGGACCTCGCGGCGGCGTTTCGCGGACACACCGGCGCACACCTCAGACGTGACAATGCGACGGAGCAGACCAATGTTCCCACGCGGTATTGCGATTCCCGGCAGCGTGTTCGGGTCAGACCGCAAGCGCGATGCGCGAACGATCGGCGTGGGCCGGGGCCATTTTCGCAACGGTCGGCGAGCGCCTCCGTTTCGGTCCGGACTTCGCGGCCACAGGATGCCAGCGTCGATCCCCTGAATCCAACCGTCCCATCATCAACGACTATTCGTACCGTAGCGCGACGGTGGGGTCGACAGAGGCCGCCCGCCCGGCCGGCAGCGCCGCAGCGAGCACGCACACCCCCAGCAACAACAGCGCCGTTCCAATGAGGGTGGACAGATCCGTTGGCTGCAATCCGAACAGCAGGCTGTTCAGCAGATGCGTCGTCGAAAGCGCGGCAGGAATACCCAGGGCCACACCCACAATTGCCAGACGCAACGTGTCGAGCAGGACCATTGAAACCAGCATTCGTCTCCGCGCTCCGAGTGCCAAACGAATCCCAATCTCTTTCGTTCTGCGGGCCACGGTGTAAGCGATCACGCCATACAAACCGACGGCGGCAAGCAGCAGGGCCATCACTCCCAAAACCCCCAACAGCTTCGCCACCAGGCGTTCCGACGCCAGCGTCTCATTGATCGCTTCTTCCAGCGTCGTCACCTGGTGCACCGTCAGACTCGGTTCCACTGCATTCAGAACGTGCTGTATCTGATTCGTCAAACCGGCCGTGCCCGCGGCGAGGCGCAGATGTAGCAGTCCGAGACCTCCACGGTCCTCCGGCATGGGCTGATAGGTCATGTGTCTCGCATCTTCCCGGAGATTGTCATATTTTGCATCGCGCACGACCCCGACGATCTCCCTACCTTCTGCGTTATCGAGCGTCCGACTGAACGGGATGTAGCGACGCTGTTCATCAATCCCCGGAAAATAGATCAGCCTGCCCAGTGGATTCCTTTCGCCAAAGTAGTGTCGAGCCGTCGTCTCGTTGATCACGACAACGTTTGATCGGGTGTCCCGCTCGGTGAACGTACGGCCGCGCACAACCGTCATGCCGACGGTTCGAAAGTATTCGGGCGAGACGGCGTTTTGTCGCACTTCACGGTCGCGCTCCGGATCGATTGGCGAGTCAGGCACCCGAACTGGTGCGGTCTGCATCGAGCCCCGGAACAACCCATACGCGGCGAAACCAACTGCGGTGACACCGGGAATCGTTCGAAGGCGTTCCGTGAGCGTGGCACGAAGGCTTCCCGGCTGCGACTGTGGCACACTCGGACCGTCAGTGCGCAGCGTCACGGTGACGACATGCGCGCGATCGACGCCAATATCGAGACCCCGGAAATTCTGCAGGCTGCGGATGAGCAGGCCTGCCCCGATGAGCAGCCACAACGACAGAGCAACCTGCGCGATCACCAGCGCTTGACGCACACGTTGCCGCGCCCGGCCGGCGACTTGTGGAAGGCCAGTAGCCTGGAGCGAAGGGTTTATCTCGACGCTCGTGGCGTGGAGTGCCGGAATCAATCCACAGAGCACCGCCGTGAGCGCCGACGCAGCGAGAGTGAATGTGAACACCCGCGCATCCGGCTGTATATCGAACACACCCAATGGCATCTGCCGTACGAGCAGGTCGCTCGTCCACCGCATGAGGAGCAGACCGACCCCGCCACCGGCCGCCGCCAACAGAACGCTTTCGGTGAGCAGCTGACGAATCAAGCGCATCCGGCTTGCCCCGATCGCCAGACGAATCCCGATCTCTCGCTGTCGCGCCATGCCGCGCGTGACGAGAAGATTCGCGATGTTGAAGCAAGCGATGAGCAGGAGGAGGCCAACGGCAGCCATCAGAATGGTGAGCGGCCGCCAAAGCACGCGCCGCATCGCGTTCAACCCCGCACTGCCGCGGGCAACCTCGATGCGGAACTCGTCGGGTCTGCCCCGGTGTATGAGGCTCCCCGAGCCGGTCGCAATCTCCTCCGACTTGATTTGTTGGAAAATCGTTGTGAGCTCCGCAGCCGCCCGCCGTTCGTCGCGTACTGATTTGAGCCGTCCGATTGGCCTGAACCAGGTCGCGGTGCGCACGTCAAGCAGGTTCCGCGACGCAAGCCGTGGCTGCATCAAAATCGGAATCCACATGTCGCGTGCGACGCCCACCCGATCACCGAAGAAGCCCTTGGGTGTCACTCCGATGATGGTGAACGCGGTGTCGTTCAGGTGGATGGCACGGCCTACGATCGAGGGATCACGCGAGAGGCGGCCGTTCCAGAAGGCGTAGCTGATCACGGCCACCGCGCCCTCCCCAGGCACCTGGCTGTCGGCCGGCGTGAACACGCGTCCAACGACAGCGTTCACGCCAAGCATCGTGAAGTAGTTCGCCGACACCACGCCACCGCGGACGTCATCGAGATCCTCGGCCACCCCTTCGAGTCTGACCCGTTTGAATTCGATGCTACCTGATGCCACGATCTCCGACAGGATCTGCTGCCGGCTCGACAGGTCGCGGAACTGCGGATAGCCGAAAGCGGTCTGACGCTCGCCCTGACGCGCGTCGAGCGCGACGAGTGTGTCCGGCTCGCTGGCCGGCAGATCCTTCAACAGCGCCGCGTCAACGAGACTGAAGATGGCCGTGTTTGCTCCAATGCTGAGCGCGAGCGTGAGAATGGCCGTCGCCACGAATGCTGGATTCCGCCTGAACGTTCTCAGCGCGTAGCGGACGTCCTGCCAGAGCACGTCAACGAAGCCGATGCCGCGAGCGTCACGACACTGATCCTCGATCAGTGCCTTCGGTCCAAAGCGAGCTCGTGCGCGACGGCGGGCCTCCTCTTCGCCCATGCCGGCAGCGAGATTCTTCCTCGTCTGCATCTCGATATGAAACTCCAGTTCGGCGTCGAGTTCGTCATCGACGCGCCGCCGAAGGGCGAGTGCGCGCACCCGAAGCCACAAATCCCACGCCTTCATCTCAGGCCATCTTCAGGACGCGGTTAATCGCCGAGGAAAGCCGCTCCCAATCGCCGGTCTCCGCTTCGAGTTGCCTCCGCCCGGCCGCAGTGAGGTGATAAAAGCGAGCCCTTCGACCAAGTTCCGAGATACCCCACTCCGCTCGGATCCACCCGCGATGCTCCAGTCGGTGGAGTGCCGGGTACAAGGACCCCTGATTCACCTGCAGAACGTCCCGCGAAATCTGCTCGATCCGTTCGGCGATCGCCCAACCATGCAGTGGTTGGGCCTGGAGGGTCCGCAAGATGAGCAGATCGAGCGTGCCCTGCAAAAGGTCCAGTGCGGGTCGTGGCGCCATGATGTCGAACGTCGACACTACGCCTCTTGGTGTCGAATGTCAACAACAAGTGAAATCCTACGGGGAGCGGGTCAGCCTCCACTCGTACATCCCAACTCAGCCGTGAGCTCTGCGCCACCGAGGAGTCGTGTCGACGGCCCTTCCGTTTCGTCGCCCGTAGCAATCTTCAGGAACTGCCGGAACAAATCAGGAGCGACACCGCAACACCTGCGTAGCAGCGGTCCAATGTGCGCCCATGGTTCCGACATCAGGCAGATGCGGGCGGACCTAGCGGGCTTCGTCCGGACAGAAATCTCGCGACGCGCGATTCCCGACGCCCCTCGCGCGGCGGGCGTTGCTGACAGCCACACCGCGGGCAGGTCCGCCGTCGTCACGAGCGCTGCCGCGGGCCGCAGGGTTTGAGGGGCGGAAGAGCTGATTCGTTGATGAGTCACCGTTGGATGAGTCACCTTGACATTCTAGGTGAACGGGCATATCGTGGCCACCTAGCATGTCTACCAAAGCAGACCGCGACCGGATCGAGCTGCTGCAGGGCACGCTCGACTTACGCATCCTCCGAACGCTGCGTCTCGGACCGGCTCACGGCCTCGCCAAGTCGATCGAGCACGGCTCCGATGAGGTGCTGCAGGTGGACCAAGGATGGCTGTGCCCGGCCTTGCACCGCTTGATCAGACGCGGATGGATCACCTTCGAGAATGGCACTTCCGAGAACAACCGGCGCGCAGTGTTATCGACTGACCGCGAAGGGCCGGAAACAACTCGAGGTCGAAACAAGCAAGTGGGACACGCTCGCCCGGGCCGTTGCTCGCATACTTCGCCCCGCGGCGCAGGAGTGACGCGATGAAGCGCGCGCGACGAGCACTCAGCGGGCTGGACGACGACATTCGCGAACACATCGAACTGGAAACTCAGGAGAACATCGACAGGGGAATGTCGCCCGAGGACGCGCGTCGTCAGGCTCTGCTCAAGTTCGGCAACGTGTCGCTCGTGAAAGAGGATGCCCGAAGCGTCTGGGCATGGCGGCGGTTTGACGAACTCTGGAGCACGACGCGTATTGCTGCGCGAACGTGGCGCCGCACGCCCCTGCTCGCGACCGCGATCGTCGTCACGTTGGCCCTCGGCATTGGCGCGACGACGGCCGCGTTCACGGTTGCGTACTCGGTGCTCGTGCAGCGGTTCCCGTTTCCCGATCCGGACCGGCTGGTGTGGGTGACGACCTACGACAGCCGGGCGTCAGATGCAAGTGAAGCCGTGATCGGTTCGAACCGGCTGCCGCAGTTCGCCGACTGGCAACAGCATCTGACCGCATTCGAGCAGATAGGTGCGTGGGCCGGCAGTGCCCCTGATGTTTTCACTGTGACCGGTATGGGAACGCCTGAGCGGGTGAGCGGGCTCCGAGTCACGCAGCAGTTGCTTCCGATGCTTGGCGCGACGCCCGTCGTTGGCCGCCTTTTCCAAAACGGTGACGACCAGCCGGGCGCCGAGCGGACGATCGTGCTCTCGCACGCCTATTGGCAGCGGCGATTCGGCGGCCGGCCGGTTATTGTCGGTCAGTCCGTCACGGTCGAGAACGCGCCGCACACCATCATTGGTGTGCTATCGCCCGAATTGCCGCTGTCGGGCAGCTTGTTCGCAGGCGCACCTGTCGAGGTGTACCTTCCGTTGACTGTGGATGGGAATACGGACATCGGCGGCTTTATGGCGGTGATCGGCCGTCTCCGATCTGGCGTGACTGCGCAACAGGCCCGCGCCGAGCTGGCGAGCCGACAGGCTGCGCTTTCGGTAGGCAAGTGGCAGTGGATGACAGTACTCGCACAGCAGGTGATCCCGCTGCCCGATCTCGTGACGCGGGCTGCGCGATCACCGGTATTGCTTCTGGTTGGCGGCGTCGGATGCGTACTGCTGATCGCCTGCGCGAATCTGGCGAACCTCCTCCTGGTCCGGGCAAGCGGGCGCCGTCGTGAGATCCAGGTTCGGACGGCGCTCGGTGCTTCGGTCGGCCGGGTGCTCGGTCAGATGACGATCGAGAGCGCCGTGCTCGTTGCTGCCGGCGGCGCCGGCGGCGTCGCCCTCGCCGTCACCGCCATCGAGCTACTCCCCCGTGTGAGCTGGCTCTCGCTTCCGCGCGTGGGCGAGCTGCAGATCGGATGGCCGGCAATCGCCTTTACCGCGACCATCTGCGCGGCTATCACGTTCATTTTTGGCGGCGTGGCCTTGCTGCAACTGCGACAGCGAGACGTTATGGAAGGCCTGCGACCGCACCCCGGAATCACGACAGATCGACGTGCTGCTTCGGTCCAGCGGGTGGCGCTCGCCACCCAAGTTGCCATTGTGATTGTCCTCACTGTGGCCGGTGGGCTACTCCTGCGCAGCTTGACTACCCTCGTCAGCGTAGATCCAGGGTTTAGCCCTCGCGGTGCAATGGCCATCCGCGTTGACCCCGCTGGACGCGTCGCGCCTCCGGCCCGGCTGTCGTTCTTCGATCGAGTGCTCGAGAACGTCAGAGCAGTGCCCGGTGTGGAATCGGCCGCGCTGACTATCCACGTGCCGATGGGAGACCGCCCGAGCATGGGGTGGGACGCGATCCCTGAGGGTCGGGAGTACAACGCCGCAGCTGACAACGCCGCGGGGCGAATCGTGAGCCCAGGCTATTTTCGAACGGTCGGCATTCGGATTCTCGAGGGCCGAGACTTCGATCCGCGCGATGTTCGACCCAATCCGTTCGTCATGGCCGTCAACGAGACGTTCGCGCGCGGAATTCGGTCGGCAGGGGGCGATCCCCTAGGGGCGCGATTCCTCGTACTCGGCAACATCCGCCAGGTTGTGGCGGTCGTCAAGGACGTCAGGTATCGAAGGCTTGACGGCAATCCGGGGCGCGAGGTGTACATCCCCATGGGCCAGGCGCCGAGCTTTTTCCAGTCGTACGACCTCGTTGTACGCGCCGCCGATCCGATGCAGTTAGTTCCATCGATTCGCGCAGCGATTTGGGAGGTCGATCGCGACCAAGCACTCGGCACGCCCGTGGCGTTGGATGAATACATCGGCCGCACGCTGCGGCCACGGCGCCTGTTGACCGTCGTCATCAGCGTGTTCGCGGTAACCGCGCTCCTGCTGGCAGCCTGCGGCGTGTATGGCGTGGTCGGCTACCGCGTCGCGCAGCGGATGAAAGAGATCGCGGTGCGACTCGCCCTCGGTGCGCCGCGCGGTCACGTGACCGCGGCTGTGCTGAGTGACACAATGACATGCGTCAGCTTCGGGCTTGCCGCAGGCGTCGTGCTCGCGCTCGCAGCAGCGTCTTCGATTCGCAGCTATTTGTTCGGCGTCGAGCCGAACGATGCCACTACGGTTGTCGCTGCGTGCACTGCCGCCGTACTGGCGGCGCTGCTCGCCGCTTACCTGCCCGTCCGTCGCGCGCTGCGTGTCGATCCGAGTGCGGCACTGCGTGTCGAGTAGTCAGATGCACGGAGGACCACCATCGTCTTCCAGGAGCGAAAGCGATGAGGCGGAGTCGACGAGCACTGAACAGTCTCGACGATGACATTCGCGATCACATCGAGCGCGAGACGCAGGACAACATCGATCGGGGAATGGCGCCAGAGGAGGCGCGTCGTCAGGCCGTGCTGAAGTTTGGCAATGCGGCGTTGGTAAGGGAGGACACACGCGCTGTCTGGGTCTGGCGGTGGCTTGAACAGCTCGCGCAGGATCTGCGCCTCGGCGCGCGCGTGCTGATCCGGCGACCGGAATTCACGATTGCCGCCACGCTAACGCTGGCGCTCGGCACCGGCGCCACCGCGACCGTCTTTTCGCTGCTCGATACCGTGCTGCTGCGACCGCTGCCAGTTCAGCGTCCCGAGGAACTCGCGCATATCTACACGTCGTGCCGAAGGGGCGACCCCTACTGCGTGGGCTCCTACCCCCAGTACCTCGACTACCGCGCGCAGAGCCGGATGTTTGCCGATATGGCAGCGTTTCACCAGACCGGCGTGAGTATTGGTGCCGGATCCGGCAGCTGGGTTGGCACCGCGCTCCTGGTGTCGACGAACTACTTCACGCTGCTGGGCGTCGCGCCGCGTGCCGGACAGCTCATCTCCCCGGCGTGGAACGTTGCGGCCGATCCACGGGTCGTGCTCGCCCACGAGACATGGCTGGCGCGCTTCGGTGGAGATCAATCTGCGATCGGGCGGGGCATCCGCGTCAGCGGCGCCACGTTCCGCATCGCCGGCGTCGCCCCGCCCGGATTCCACGGCACCCGCCTCGATATGCGTCCCGACCTGTGGCTGGCGATCGACAACATCGGGCTGATTCCTCAGGGCCGGTCAGGCGATATGCTGACCAACCGCGGCAGAGGGTGGCTCGGCGGCATAATCGGGCGCCTGCGACCGGGTGCGGCGATCGCGCAGGCCAGAGCCGACATGCGCGCGGTTTCAAACGGCCTCCAACAGTCGGATCCGGATCGAGCAGGAGAATTCGTCACCGTCGAACCGGCCGAGCGCGCCGCACTGCCGCCCGGCGCAGCCGCCGACATCACCAGGTTTGTCGTGCTGCTGATGAGCGGTGTCGGTGCCGCGCTCTTGATCGCGTGCGCGAACGTCGCAGGACTGCTGCTGGCGCGTGGTGCAGCGCGACGGCCCGAGATCGAGTTGAGACGTGCGCTCGGCGCCGGCCGCGCGCGCCTCGTGCGTCAACTGGCGTCCGAGCACTTGTTGCTCGCCTTCGCCGGGACGGCGCTCGGCATCCTCGTCGCCAAAGTCTCGATCGCGCTGCTGGCCTCGTACGATCTGCCGGGCGCCCTTTCGATTGCCTCGCTCGACCTGCAACTCGACGCGCGCGTGCTGCTCTTCGCGGTCGTGCTCCTGGCCATCACAGGGCTGTTTGGTCTGATCCCGGCGCTCGGCACGACCCGCGGCCTCGCGGCAACGACCGCGAGCCGCACCACCGGCGACAGCACCGGACGCGTGCGCGGGCAGGGCCTGCTGCTCGCGGCGCAAGTGGCGGTAACGTTAGTGCTGCTCGTGGGAGCGGGTCTCTTTATTCGCAGCCTGCAGAATGGACTCCGCCTCGAGCTCGGCCTGTCAAGCCAATCGGTCGTGATGGCGCGGCTCGTGCCGGCGCTGGAGGGGTTTCCACCGGCGCGCACCCAAGCGATCGTCGACGAAGCGCTCGCTCGCCTGAGCGGCTTGCCAGACGTCGATGTGGCCACGGCCGCAAGACAGCCGCCGCTGACGAGCGGCAATGGATTTCAAGCGCAGGAGATCGAGGGCTACTCGCCGCGGCCCGGCGAGGAGATGCGATTCGAATCGAACTTCGTCGCGCCAGACTACTTCGAGTTGCTGCGCATCGGCATTCGTGCGGGCCGCGAATTCACCGCCACTGATCGCGCCGGCGCTCCGCTGGTAGGCGTCATCAGCGAGACGATGGCGCGCCGGTATTGGACGGGGCGCGATCCAATCGGCACGCACATCCGCAGTCGATCGTTTCCCGAGCCGATTCGCGTGGTCGGCGTCGTCGGCGACGTCACGGTCGGCCTCGACCGCGCGGCGGAGCCGTTTGTCTATCTACCGCTCGCCCAGCATCCACGTTTCCTGAACGCGACGGTGCCGATCGTGCTGCTGGCGCGCGCCCGATCGAATTCGACGGCCCTGGCGGCGTCCATGCGCGGTCTGCTGCACGCGATCGATCCAACGCTGCCTGTCACCGAAATCGCCCCGCTCGACGACCGTATCGCGGAACTGCTGATGCCGCAGCGCCTCGGCAGCGCGCTGCTCTCCGCGCTCGGCGGCCTGACGATCGTGCTCGTCATCGTCGGAGTCGCCGGCACGGTCGGCTATGGCGTGTCGCGGCGGCGGCGCGAGATCGGCGTGCGCCTGGCGCTGGGCGCGCGTCGCGCACAGGTGGCCGGCGCGATGACGCGCGGGGCGCTCGTCTCGATGGCAAGTGGAGTGCTGGCCGGCATCATCGGAGCCGCGGCGCTCGGACGCCTCGCGTCGGTGTTCCTCTACGGCATTGAACCCACCGACGTCGCCTCGTTTGCGGCCGCCGCAACCGTCCTCGTGCTGGCGACCGGCGCCGCCTCGTTCCTACCCGCGTGGCGAGCCGCCAGCATCGACCCCGCCGAAATTCTCAAAGCGGAATAGGCTGGGCGACGCCGCCAATCTGCCAGCCGAATCCGCCGCAGCTTAATCGCCGACAGTGACCGGCGTCGTGGCTACGGCGGCGCTCCTGACGGGTCGTGGCGTTGCTCGCCCGCGTGCCTGCCCGCACGGCTTGCACCCGCACAGGAATCGGCATGCAAGAGCAAGCAATGGTGAGTTGACGTGTCCGTCGGTCTCGCAATCAGTGCGCTTCCGTCTGGCCTTCAGATCGCGGAATGGCGAACCAACATTGGGACGAGGATCGTCTCCAATTCACACTGCTCGCCGAGAAGAACATCCACAATACGGGGACGTGGCCGAAGGAAGTGCCCTATCCGATTCCCCGCCGCAGCGACGGCACGTTTCCCAGAAGCGTTCGATCTCTGCAACCGTGACGCCTTGCGAGCCCGCCGGTCGGAAGAAGCGTGGTGCCTCCTCTTGGTAGGGCGTCATGGTCTGCGCCAGTGCTCGAAAGAAGTCGGGGTCGCTATCGCCTAAACGGAACGACCGTCCCAGTCGCCGGCTGCTTGTTTGCAGGAATCGCCTCGAGATATCGAGCCCACGTTTCGAACGCCGCCCGTTTCTCACCGCGATAGGCGTGCAGGTTGTAGTGCCGGCGCGTGACGCCGGGCTCCACGTGATTCAGCCCGGTTTGACCCGCAAGTTGACGCCCTAGACGTCGCCGTCGCGGCCGGAGGCGGTGCGCGCGGTGCTCTCGTGCACGAACGCCTGGCTGCCTCGAAGCCCCACACGCGCGCCAGATGGTCGGCGCGGTCCTCGCAGAACCGTCCTCGCGCTCCCCATCGATCTGTGGGGAGGCCGGCGTGATTGTAGATTGCCGATTGATGCGTGTGGCGATCGCCGCGCGGTGCTTAGCGCGCAGGTGGGAGAGGTGTGGGCGCAGCCGGCGTTGAGCCGCGCGCGGGATGCGTATGCTCGCGGGGCGCAGCTCGAGGAGCAGGGAACCATGCCGGCGCACTCGCGCTGCTTCGGGAGGCGGCGGGGCTGGCGCCGCGTGAGGCGGACATTCACAACCGGCTCGGTGACGCGCTCGATCGGCTGGGTGCGCCCACACGGCCGACGGCAATCGATCGCTCCGGCCTGATCGGCGCACCGGCGCGCTTCCAGCTCGGCCGAGCACTCCAATTGCTTGGACGAAAAGGGGCCTCGCGGGCTGCCTTCACCCGCGCGCAGCAACTCGATCCCAGCCTCGTTCCACGCGAAACGCCTTAGCTTTAGCGTTTTCGCGCTTGTCAGCGCCCGGGGTCGGTTGTATAACCTTACCGGTCTCGCGGGTGCGACGTCCGACTCGCCCTCGCGGCACCAGCATCCGGTCGGTTCCACTCGAAGCACCGCGGAGGAACACTGATGATCAGAGTGCAGACGTACCGCGGCGCCCTGGCGGTGACGCTGCTGCTGGCGATGGCCGGCGGCGCGACCGCGCAGGAATTCCGCGCCACGGTCAGAGGTCAGGTCGTCGACGCGCAACAGGCCGCGCTGCCCGGCGCGACCGTCACGGTGCAGAACACCGAGACCAACGAGGTCGCCACCGCTACCGCGAACCAGGAAGGCAACTACACGATCCCGTTCCTCCGCCCAGGGTCCTATACGCTGACCGTGGAGCTACCAGGCTTCACGAAGTACGTTCGCCAGGGCCTGGTCCTGCAGGTCGGGCAGAGCGCGACGATCAACGTGCAACTCGCGGTCGGCGGCCTCACCGAGGAAGTGACGGTGACCGGCGAGACGCCTCTGCTCGAGACCGCCAACGCCAACCGCGGGACCGTCATCGACCAGGCCCGGATCGCCGAGCTGCCGCTCCAGTCGCGCAGCCCGATGGCGCTCGCCGTTCTCGTCGCCGGCGTCAACTACAACGCCCAGGCGGTCTACCTCCGTCCCTTCGACAACGGTGCGCTCGCCGACTGGTCGATGAACGGCGGTCAGAACCGGAACAACGAGTTCCTGCTCGACGGCGCGCCGAACAACGCCAACCAGGGGGGCAACAACATCGCCTACGTGCCTCCGGCCGAAGCCGTACAGGAATTCAAGGTGTCCACGAACTCCTACGACGCGCAGTACGGCCGCACCGCCGGCGGCGTCGTCAACATGTCGCTCAAGTCGGGAACGAACTCGTTCCACGGCGTCGGCTACGATTTCATGCGGCGCAAGGCCCTGGCCGCCAATTCGTTCCTCCTCAACACGCGCAACTCCCCCAAGACGGATCAGTACATCGATCAATATGGCTTTAGCGTGGATGGCCCGGTGCGCATTCCGGGGCTGTTCAACGGGATGAACAAGACGTTCTTCCTGTTCACCGGCGAGAAGTACCGGGAAGGCACGCCCGCCCCGCTGTTCGGCACGGTGCCGACGCCGGCGATGAAGCGGGGTGACTTCAGCGGGCTGGTGGATGCGTCGGGACGCCTGATCACCATCTACGATCCGGCGACCGGCCGCGACGTGAACGGCGTCTGGACGCGCGATCCGTTCCCCGGCAACATCATTCCGCCGGAGCGGATCAACGAGACGGCGAGAAGGATCATGCAGTACTGGCCGGATCCCAACACCACGACCGCCGGTGTTGCGCCGTGGCAGCAGAACCTCGAATGGGCCTCGCACTTCAACAAGGACCTGTTCTGGAACTGGGTCGGGAAGGTGGACCACAACTTCGGGCCGAACGACCGCGCATTCTTCCGCTGGGGCGAGAACAAGCGGAACGAGATCGGCAATCGCGGGACCAATGCGATCCGCAGCGGTCCCGGTCAGGGCGGCCAGCTACCGCTCTGGCGCGCCAACCGCGCGCTCGTCGGCGACTGGGTGCACATCTTCGGGCCGGGCACGGTGTTCAATCTGCGCGGCAGCTACACCTACTTCCTGGAGTGGAGCTATTCCCAGTACGCGCTCGGTTTCGATGCGACCGAGTTCTGGCCCGCGAGCCTCGTCGACCAGATGCCCGCCAAGGGCATCGGCGGCGTCTTCCCGGTGATCGCGGTTGATGAGTTCATCACCCTGTCGCGGGGCAACGCGCCGAACCGGAACCGCATCTACACCATCCAGCCGAACGTGTCGCTGACCCGCGGCAAGCACAACATCCGCAGCGGTCTCGATGTCCGGTCGACCAACGTCTTCAACGAGAACTACAACAACGGCGGCGGCAACGTCTCGTTCAACCGCAACTTCACGCGGAGCACCCTGAACAGCACGAGCGTGCTCGAAGGCAACGCTTTCGCTGGCTTCCTGCTCGGGGCGGCGAGCGGCGGCAGCGTGGATGTCAATCCGAAGCCGCACTACCAGTGGCTGTTCGTGGCTCCGTGGATCCAGGACGACTGGCGAGTCAACGACAGGTGGACGCTGAACCTCGGCTTTCGCTGGGACATCAACGGTTCCGTCACGGAAGAGAACGACATGCTGAACTACGCGTTCGACCCGACTATCGTCAATCCGGTGTCGGCGCGGGTCGGCCAGCAGGTCATGGGCGGCATCAGGTTCGTCGGTGTCGACGGCGCCCCGGATCGGCCCTGGAAGCTCGACAAGAACAACTACCAGTTCCGGATCGGCACCGCGTACTCGCTCAACGACAAGACCGTCCTGCGCGGCGGCTACGGGAAGTACTTCCTCAACCCCACGAGTCAGGGCAACAACGCCGGGTTCAGCCTGTCGACGCCCGTGATTACGTCGCTTGACGGCGGCCGCACGCCGACCTACGCGCTGTCGAACCCCTGGCCGAACGGGGTCCAGCAACCTCCGGGCAGTTCGCTCGGCGCCGAGACGTTCCTCGGCCGCGGCCCGAGCTCCTCGAACCCCAACTTCGTCGTGCCGAACGTACACCAGTTCTCAGCGGGCATCCAGCGCCAGCTACCGTGGCGCGTCTCCCTCGACGTGACGTACGCGGGAAGCCGCAGCTATGACGTCGAGGGGAACTGGGGCGGCTACAACGAGCCGTCGGCGGCGTTCCGGGCGCAGTGCGACGTGACCCTCGGCGGAAGCCGGAGCCTCTGCGATCAGCTCCTGCCGAACCCGTTCTTTGGCGTGCCGGGCTTCGAGGGCACAACGCGGTTCACCAACCCGACGCTGTCGCGGTTCGAGTTGAGCCGGCCGTTTCCCGCGTTCAGCGGGTTCAACCAGAACCAACAGAACCTCGGCCGCATGTGGTACGACTCGCTGCAGTTCGTGGCCAACAAGCAGTGGGCGAGGGGCGTGACCATCAATACCAGCTACACGTGGGTACCGCGGTGGACCGAAGAAGGCGCGAACACGACGACGGGCATCGGCAATGCCTATGTCGACGAGGTTTCGCTTCTCAAGAACCGAGGTCCTTACTTCTCGCACCGCGAGCATCGCGTTACCGCATCAGGTGTCTGGGAACTGCCGTGGTATCGCAATCAGCGCAGCCTCCTGGGCTACGTGCTCGGAGGTTGGTCGATCGCGCCGATGCTCGTCTACCAGTCGGGCCAGCCCTGGGACATGCCCGGTAACGTCGACCTGGCGCCGGGCGTCAGCCTCGACGAGATCGCGCTGCCGGGCAAGAAGGAGGGTCAGTTCATCTACGGCGTGAAGCCGTGCATCGGTCAGCGTCAGTCGAACGGCACCTACGCGCTGCTGTCCGTCTCGACGGCGTACGGCTGCACGGAGCCGTACTTCCTCATTCGCGAAGCGTTCCAGGGCCGTACCGCGATGTTCCGATACGACGAGTTCCGCCGGCCATCCTACTGGCAGGTGGACGTCAACTTCGCCAAGACAACGCCGATCACCGATCGCGTCCGGTTCCAGGTCCGCCTCGAGGCGTTCAACGTGTTCAACAGCCCGATGTACGACGAGCGTCAGTACAACCAGACCACGACGTCGGCGGACTTCGGCCGCATCAACCGCAACACCACGGGTCAGTCGAACTTCCAGCGCTTCGTGCAGGTCGGGTTCCGCCTGATCTTCTGATCGGAGTCGGCAGTTCAGGGCCAGAAGTCGAACGGCCAGGTGCTGGAGCGGCCCTCCGGCATCTGGCCGTTATTGTTTCAGACCGTCCGTTTTCCTTGTGCATGGCTGAAAGAGGCCCGCAATGCCGTCATCGATCTCCCGAGCCTGGTGGTCGTCCGGGCCGGAGACGCGCGACGCCTGGCTTGCGCTGCCGAGCACGGCTTTTGAACAGGTCGAGACCAACGATCGCCGCGTGCCACAGGGCGCGGGCATTTCCACCTGATCGGGGTGAACGTTCTCAGCAAGAAGGGTGAGGCATGGTCCAGCTCATGCTGACGCTGGTGGCCGGGCTGTCGCAGCAGCCTGGGTCCGACATCGATCGCAGCGCCGAGGCGCGGTTCGCCGGGCTCGCCCTCGCCTGCGTCCACCAGCAATACCCGAACAAGATCGCGCACGTGCTGAACGGCGACGAC
>JBMDXQ010000016.1:0-16487 GCA_048594975.1 Vicinamibacterales bacterium
CGACGGCCGCCGAGTGCCTGCAGGGCTCCCTTTCGAGCAGCGGTACGTTTCTCAGATTGCGCGCAGCGATCAGCTATTTCGTTACTGGAAGAATCCGAGGAGATTGGTTGGAGGGATTACGGATTAACGTGAGAGCCAACAGCATCTCAGTCGACGATCGACACATCGAGCTCGCCAAGCCGCGCTGGATTGCCGATGACGTCGATCTCGGTGATCTTGCCATTTGCGATCGTGAAGCGAAGCGCTCTCACCAATCGTCCCTGCGGCGCCATCACGAGGCCGATGGCCCCATCCACTAGTGCGGGCTGCGTGAGCTGCGCCAGGTGCCCATAGGCGACGGCCCCCTTCGCCCAGTCTGCCGCGCCGCGGATCTCGGTCGGCGCGCCGGCCGCCATGTCCGCGCGAACCACGAGATCCGGATCGAGGACGGCGAGCAGGCCTTCGAAGTCGCCGGCGCGTAACGCCGCGATAAAGGCCTCGACGACCTCGCGCTGCCGAACCAGATTGGGGTCGGGTGCCCCGTCGCCGCGCACGCGGCGACGTGCGCGGCTGGCGAGCTGACGCGTCGCCTCGGCGGAACGGCCGACGATCGACCCAATCTCCTCGAACGGCACCGCGAACATGTCGTGCAGCACGAAGGCGAGGCGTTCCGCCGGCGTCAGCCGGTCGAGGACGACGAGCAGCGCGAGCCCGACCGAATCCGCGAGGAGCGCTTCCTGCTCGGGGCTGCTTCCGCTCGTGCCGGTCGCGACCGGCTCAGGCGCGTCCGGGGTGAACGGCTCCTCGCGGCGCGCTTGGCGCGACCGGAGCATGTCGAGGCACACGCGCGCGACGACCGTGGTCAGCCATCCGCCAAGGTTGTCGATCTCCGCGCTATCGGCGCGGCTCAGTCGCAGCCACGCTTCCTGAACAGCGTCGTCCACCTCGCTCACGGAGCCGAGCATCCGGTAGGCCACGGCACGCAGGTGGGTTCGGTGCTCTTCGAATCGCTCGGCCAGATGATCGCGTTCGTTCATCGGTCACACTCTCTCGGCGCGCTCCGTCATCGCACTGACGGACGAACGGCAAGCAGTGTGACATTAGAACGTATCTGAGAAGCGGCGACGCGACTGACGGACGTCAGCGAACGAGCGGCAGCGAGTGAGCCACGCGAACGGAGGGCGCCGGCGAAGCGGCGCGCGCGAGAGCGTTAGGGGAGTCCGAGAGGCGAAGCTCCTCAGTCAAGACCAGGAGGAAACCGATGAAGATCAAACTCACCAGCGTGCACGTCGACGATCAGGAAAGGGCCTTGCACTTCTATACCGAGGTGCTGGGCTTCGTGAAGAAGGCCGACTTCAGCCAAGGGCCGTTTCGCTGGCTCACGGTGGCCTCACCAGAGGACCCGGACGGCACGGAGCTGCAGCTGGCGCTCAACGACAACCCGGCGGCCAAAGCCTACCGCCAGGCGATGTTCCACCAAAGCCAGCCCGCAGCCATGTTTTTCACCGACGACGTGCAGGCCGACTACGAGCGGATGAAGCGCTCGGCGCCGAGTTCACGATGCCGCCCACGGACGTGACCGCCTCCACGATCGCCATGCTGAACGACACCTGCGGCAATCTCATTCAGATCACGCAGTTGAAGCGCTGGTAGGACGGATCTGCGCAGGCTCGGCGCCGACGCTGTGGCCGACCGACGACGCGCGTCGGCCTAGGTCTCGCGAGACGGCACTCAGCACGACCGCGCCCCGATCCACCGCCCTCGCGTTTGACGATTCCTCTGGACAGCGCTCAGCTTTCAATGGCCGACACATCGAGTCGGCTGAGACGCTCTGGATCGGCCAGGATATCCATTTCGACAATCTTCGCGCGGGCAATTGTGAAGCCGATCACGGCAAACAGCTTGCCGTCGGGCCGGCGCTCCAGAAGCCCGATATTGCCATTCACGAGGACCACCTGATCGGACAAGCCGAGTCTCGAGAACGTCGCGGCCTGCCCGGCGACGGCCTGGGCCCCGCGCACGACTCGTGATGCCCTCGCGAGGCGACCGCCATCTGCTCGCAACACGATGTCTGGATCGAGCACGGTGATCAGCCGTTCGAGATCGCCGTCGCGAGCGGCCGCCAGGAACGCATCGACGACACGGCGCTGCTGCTTCAGGTCGCGGTCTACGTCAGGGACGCGACCCTGAACGCGCCGCCGCGCACGGCTGGCGAGCTGACGCGCGGCGACCGGCGAGCGGTCCACGATCGGCGCGATTTCATCGAAGGTCATGCCGAACACGTCGTGCAGCACGAAGGCGACCCGCTCCGCTGCCTCGAGGCCCTCCAGCACGATGAGGAGGGCGAGACCGACCGAGTCGGCGAGTATGGCGTTGGACTCCGGATCGTCGGCGCGACTGATCACCGGATCGGGCACGTGCGCGGCACGCTCGGCATGCTCGGCATCGTCATAAAGGGGGGTCTCTCGGCGCGACGTCCGCGTCCGCAACATGTCCAGGCACACCCGCGCGACGACAGTCGTCAGCCAGGCTCGCAGGTTCTCGACCGCGCTGACATCGGTGCGGCCGAGTCGAATCCAGCTTTCCTGGACGGCATCCTCGGCTTCGCTCGTTGCCCCCAGCATCCGATAAGCCACCGCGCGCAAATGAGCACGGTGCGCCTCGAATTGCTCAGCCAGGCGCTCGGGCGTGGGCATCGGTCACACTCCTCCGTCGCGCTCCGTCATGGTACCGCTGACGGACGAAACGACGCTGACGTGACAGGCCGAGGGCCCCGGTCACATCCAGCCGATCGGATCCGTCCTGGTGACAAGGAGGACGACATGAACGTGACCGAGGCAGGCAGCGGCACTCTCTCGCCCATGGACCTGAGCATGCCCCGCTCCAAAGGCACCGTCATCGGCTTCTGGACCGTCACCGCGCTCTTTAGCCTGCAGATCGGCTTCACCGCCTATGCGCAACTGAGCCTGCCGCAGGTGGCGGAGGCGTTCAGCCACCTCGGCTTTCCCGACTACTTCCGGGTCGAGCTCGCGTTGGCCAAGCTTCTCGGCGTGGTACTGTTGCTGGCGCCGGTGCCGGGGCGGCTCAAGGAGTGGGCCTACGCCGGTTTCGCCATCACCATCGGCTCGGCGCTCATCGCCCATCTCGCGGTGGGAGATGGCCCGGAGGCGTGGGGCTTTGCGGCGGGCACCAGCGTGCTCTGGGGGCTCTCGTACTTCTTCTGGCGGCGCGTGGCGGCCTCGAATCGCAACATAAATTGACTCATGAACGAGGGCGGCCGAAAAACAACACGTAGCCGTCAGCGTCCTTGAGTTCAAATCCCCGCAGGCCATCATCAGTATCTTTGAGCGGTTCTGAGAACTCGACATTGCGCGACAAGAATTCTGCCGCCAACGCGTCCGGATCGGGGACATACAGATACGCGTCCCAGCGGGCGATGCCTTGCTTGACGTCTCGCGTGCAGTTCGGCACTGGATCGACACCGACGTCCTTGAACATGATCATCGCAGCGCCGCGCTGGACAATGCCGAAGAAGATGTCGTCAGGGTCGGGCCCTTGAAACCTGATGTCGAACCCGAGACGGTCGCGATAAAACGACAGCGCGGCGGGGACATTCTTGACGATGAAGAACGGCGCAATGCCGGAAATGTCTGGTTGGGTCATGTGAGTTTATGCGATGAAACGTACATGACGATCATTGGCGTACGCGACGTCCCGACCAGCTTCAAATGGTACCAGTCGCTCTTCGGCCAGCTCGAAACGCCTCCAGGCCATGCTCACTTTGGTCAGATCCTGGATACGGATGGAACCGTCTTGCTCTGTCTCCACCAGTGGGGCGCGCACGAGCATCCCTCGTTGATGAGTCCCGGCGACGAGGCCCCCCCTGGCAACGGGCTCCTCTTGTTCTTCCACGTCGACGATTTCGACATGGCACTGAAGCGGGCAGGCGCGATCGGCACCCGGCTTGAAGAGGAGCCGCACGTGAACCCGTATCAAACAGCGGAGTTCTCGCTTCGGGATCCGTACGGATACTACGTCACAATCAGTGCGCTCTCTGCGCCGGCGGCGCGCGAGACGGCCTGACAAGCGCGTGGAGCCGTTGAAGGCGCGCGGCCAAACAGGACTCACGGTCCAGGAGAGAACATGAAAAAGTCGGATGCGACCCAAGGCGAATCGGCATCGGAGCTCTTCTCGAAAAGAATCGCCGAACTCGGGGACTGGCGCGGGAAAACCCTCAGCAGAATGCGCAAGCTCATCAAGGAAGCCGACCCCGATGTCATCGAGGAGTGGAAGTGGGCCAAAGCGAGCAACCCCGGCACCCCGGTGTGGTCACATGACGGCATCATCTGCACTGGTGAATCCTACAAGAGTGTTGTGAAGCTGACGTTCGCGAAGGGCGCCTCTCTCAACGATCCGACCCGTCTCTTCAACTCGAGTCTCGAGGGAAACGTACGCCGCGCGATCGACATCCACGAAGGAGAAGACGTTGACGCGTCCGCCTTCAAGGCGCTCGTTCGCCAAGCGGTCGCCCGCAACCGTTCGGACAAGTCGACACCTTCAAAGAAGGCGAATTCCTAAGGGGATTCCAGACCGAAGTGACCGGAGTCCTGAAGTGAACAGAAGTACCAGCAAGACGTCCAAGAAGTCGGCGAACGCCGCAGAGAAGGCCGCCGCCAGGCGGGTCGCTGCGAAGGCGGCCAAACCGCGGAAGGCGGTCGCCAAATCATCGGCCCGCACGCCTGCGAAGGCGACTCTCCTCGCAGGCGGCAACCCCCAGATCGCGAAGGCGGACGGCGATGCCCCCGTGCAGGGCTACATCGCGGCCATGCCCTGCTGGAAACGCGACATCGGGCACCGCCTCGACGCGCTCATCGTGCGCACCGTCCCCGACGTGCGCAAGGCGGTCAAATGGAACTCGCCTTTCTATGGAGTCGAGGGCCAGGGCTGGTTCCTCAACTTTCATTGCTTCACGAAGTACGTGAAAGTGGCGTTCTTTCGCGGCACGTCACTGCGTCCGCTCCTCCCCGGCGTGTCCAAGCACAAGGAGGTGCGCTACCTCGACATCCACGAGGACGACCAACTCGACGAGGAGCTCCTGGCGAATTGGATTCGGCAGGCGTCGAAGCTTCCTGGCTGGATTCCGTAGCGCCGACAGGGATCTTTCTACTACGGGGGGGCGGGCCTTCAGGCCCGCCCGTACCTGCGTGATCAGATCGCCGCGTGCAACTTCGCGAGGCTGCCGGGCACGTAGTCGCCGGGCACCGTGCGCGCGGCGATGTTGAGCCGGTTCCAGCCGTTGATCGCCACGATCGCCAGGGTCAGGTGCAGCAGCTCGTCTTCCGAGAACTCCTCGCGCACGCGCTCGTACACCTCGTCCGGGGCATGCGTCTCAGAAACGAGCGTGAGCGCCTCGGTCCACTCGAGCGCAGCGCGCTCGCGCGCCGAGTAGTACGGCGCCTCGCGCCACGCCTCGAGGCCGTAGAGCCGCTGTTCGGTCTCGCCCCTCGCGCGCGCATCCTTGCTGTGCATGTCCAGACAGTAGGCGCAGCCGTTGATTTGCGACGCGCGCATCCGGACGAGGTCGAGCAGTTTGCTGTCGAGGCCCGCCTTGTGGACCTGCTGTTCGAGGCCGAGCATGGCGTGGATGATGCCGGGGTTCACGTGCATGAGATCGATTCGAGCTTTCATGATGTTGTTCGCCTCCATCTATCAAGACGAATCAGGAACGGTGCCTGTGACACTCGGGCCCGGGCATGCCGGTGTCACAGACCGCCTCCGTCATTCGTCTACAGAGTTGGAGGAATGCAAGGGGACGTGAGCCATGGCAGCGACTGACTGGAAAGGGTCAACGTTCGAGGCGCATCGACTGCTGTTGTTCTCGATTGCCTATCGAATGCTCGGCAGCGCCATCGAAGCCGAGGATGTCGTGCAGGATACGTGGCTTCGGGCGCGTCAGGACGAAACACGCCGACGTCCGCTCCGCTCGCGCGTACCTCACGACCATCGTCACGCGACTGTGCATGACCATCTCCGCAGCGCCGAGCGGACGCGCATGGAGTATCCAGGCCCATGGCTGCCTGAACCGCTGGGGGAACCGAATCAGGAATCCGCCGAGTTGGCGTCGTCCCTGACGATGGCATTCCTCGTACTGCTGGAGCAGCGGGGCCGACCGAGCGCGCGGTTTTTCTACTGCGCGACGTCTTCGAGCTCGACTTCGACGAGATCGCGAGGAGCATCGGCAAGAGCGAGGCGAACACGCGGCAGATCCTCACACGCGCGCGCGGCCGGCTGCGCGATTCGCCTCCGCGCTTCACCGCGTCGCGCCGTGAACCGGAGGCGATCGTGCGACACTTTCGCGACGCCTGCGTCACCGGCAACGTCGACGAGCTGATGGCGGTGCTCCACGCCGACGCAGCGCTCGTTAGCGATGGTGGAGGCAAGGCGGCCGCGGCGACGCGTCCCGTGCTCGGCGCGGATCGCATCGCGAAATTCGTGCTCGGCTATGCCCGCACGGTGCACTGGCGGCATCGGACCTCCAGCTCGTCACCGTCAACGCCGCGCCCGGTCTGCTCATGCGTCATCCGATCGCCGGCACCGGCACCTACTCGTTCGACATCTCGGATGATGGCGGGAAGAGTTGGCGGCGCGTCGTCAGCTATGCGACTTCGCCGCAGCACTTGCGCGGCTGTCACGAGAATCTTCCCGGGCAGATCCCCCGCTTGCTGCAAGACGTCGTCGATCCGCAGCCAGTGCACCGCCAGCAAGAGCGCATCGGCGTCTCGAGCCGCGTCGGCCGGAGTGCCCGCGCGTGCGTTGCCATTGGCCTCACGCGCAAGCCGCTTCAGTTTCTGATCGCTGCGCGCGTAGCTGAAGACCACGTTCGTGGCCGGCACGCGCGAAGAGCGTTCCGAGTTTGCCGCCCACTAACCCGGAGCCAAGAATTCCGATCCGCATCGTCGCTCCTTCTTGAACGGTCAGCGACCGACCAGCTTCTGTAGATGCTCTGGGTATCGGGCTCCGTGCACCGAGATCGACGCGGCGCTTCGATCGATCTCGACGAGATCTTCTAGCGTCAGATGGATCGCGGCGGCGCGGAAGTTCTCTTCGAGCCGATGGCGCTTCGTCGTCCCCGGGATCGGGACGATCCACGGCTTCTGCGCCAACAGCCACGCGAGCGCGACCTGCGCGGGCGTCGCCGTCTTCCGTTCCGCGAATGCCGTCAGCCACTCGACGAACGCGAGATTCGCCTTCCGGTTCTCGGCGCTGAAGCGCGGGACCACGTTGCGAAAGTCGTTGGTATCGAATGCCGTCGTCTCGTCAATCTTCCCCGTCAGAAAGCCCTTGCCGAGCGGGCTGAACGGAACGAAGCCGATGCCGAGCTCCTCCAACGTCGGCAGCACCTCCTGCTCCGGTTCCCGGAACCACAGCGAGTACTCGCTCTGCAGCGCCGTCACCGGCTGAACGGCGTGGGCGCGACGAATCGTCTGGACACCGGCTTCAGACAAGCCGAAATGCTTGACCTTGCCTTCCTGAATCAGATCCCGGACGGCCCCGGCCACGTCTTCGATCGGGACGTTCGGGTCGACGCGATGCTGGTAGAGGAGATCGATGCGATCCGTCTTGAGCCGTGTAAGCGAGGCTTCGGCGACCGCCTTGATGTGTGCGGGCCGGCTGTCGAGGCCCGCCTGCTTGCCGTCCTCGAACTTGAATCCGAATTTCGTCGCAATTACCACTCGGTCGCGCACAGGCGCGAGCGCTTCGCCGACGAGCTCTTCGTTCGTGTACGGACCGTAGGCTTCCGCAGTGTCGAAGAACGTGACGCCACCGTCAACGGCCGCACGGATGATCGCGATGCCGTCGTCGCGGCTCGCGGCGGGGCCATACCCGAAGCTGATGCCCATGCACCCGAAACCGAGCGCTGAAACTTCCAGTTCGCCTTTTCCCAACGTACGTTTCTGCATAACTTCACCTCGTTACGGACGCAGCAGCGTCTTGATCGCGCGCCGCTCGTCCATCGCTCGGTAGCCTTCCGCGACCTCGTCGAGCGGCAGGGTCAGATCGAACACCTTCCCGGGATTGATCGCGCCCTTCATCACGAGATCAATCAACTGGGGCAAGTATCGACGTACTGGCGCGGGCCCGCCATGAAGACGCACGTGCGAGTGGAACAGTTCTTCGCCCTGCAGTTCGACACCGTGCGGAACGCCGACGTAGCCGACCGACCCGCCGGGCCGCGTCGAGCGGATGGCCTGCATCATCGACTCCTGCGTGCCGACGCACTCCAGCACCGAGTCGGCGCCAACGCCGCGCGTCAGTTCCTTGATGCGGGCTACGGCCTCGTCGCCGCGTTCGCTCACAATGTCCGTCGCCCCGAACTCGCGCGCGAGCTTCTGCCGCGGCTCGTGGCGACTCATCGCGATGATCCGCTCGGCGCCCATCTGCTTCGCGGAGAGTATGCCGAGCAGACCCACCGCACCATCCCCCACCACGACGACCGTCGCGCCCGGCTGCACGTTCGCCGCGTCGGCCGCGAACCAGCCGGTGCCGAGTACGTCGGACGTCGCCAGTAAGCTGGGAACACGGTCCGGGGAGGGAACGTCCGGCGTCGCGACCAGCGTGCCTTCCGCCATCGGTACGCGCAGCATCGGCGCCTGCGCACCCACGATCCAGTGCCGGTGCGCGCACGACGCCTGGTAGCCAACCCGACAGTGCGGACACGTGTTGTCGGACGCGGCAAACGATCCGATGACGAACTGATCAGGCTTGATCGACGTCACGGCGCGGCCGACCTCTTCGACGATGCCGCAGTACTCGTGCCCCATCGGCGTCGGACCATTGGTCGCGCTGATGCCGCGGTACGGCCACAGGTCGGACCCGCCGATGCAGGTCGCCGAGAGCCTGAGGACGGCATCCGTGGGTTCGAGAATCGTTGGCACCGCACGCTCTTCGAAACGCACGTCGCGCGGACCATTGAGAACTGCTCCTCGCATGATGTGTTCACTCACTTCCTATCGCTATTGCGCGCCCGTGCGGCCGCGGTACTGTCCGTCGGTCACGTGTTCCATCCACTCGACCACCTTGCCATCGAGCCGTTCCTGAATGGCGATGTGCGTCATCCCCGCGTCCGGCGACGCCCCATGCCAGTGCTTCTCGCCGGGTTCAATCCACACTACATCGCCCGGCCGGATGTCCTCGATTGGGCCGCCTGCACGTTGCACGCGTCCGAGACCCGACGTGACGATCAGCGTCTGACCAAGGGGATGCGTGTGCCAGGCGGTGCGGGCGCCCGGCTCGAACGTGATGATTGCGCCGGCGACGCGCGCCGGTGCGCTCCTCTGGAATTGCGAATCGACGCGCACGGTGCCCGTGAAGTATTCCGGGGAGCCCTGGCTTGAGGGCTGTGAGCCGTTCTTCCGTCCGAGCTGCTCAATCTCTCAGATGGAAATCGCGGGCCGCGAGACCGCGCTGCAGGACCTGGCGAGGCGTGGCGCCGATCATGCGACGAAACGTGCGCGTGAAGTGTGCCGCATCGGAGAACCCGGCCGCATGAGCCGCGTCCGCGACGGACCTGCCGCCTGCGAGCTCGCCGGCCGCGCATTGCAGGCGCAGCCAGAGGACGTACGGACGCAGCGGAACGCCGACCGACGTCGTGAACAGGTGCAGGAATCGGGAGGGCGACAGTCCGACGCTCGCAGCAACCGCATCCAATGACACCGCCTCGGCTTCCGCCAGCCGGTTCGGAAGATCCCGGAGGACACGCTTGACGCGGTGATCGATCGACGGCGGTCGACGATCGCAGAGCAGGGTTCCGGTCACCCAAGGCTCCACACGCGCCGCGGTCAGCGACGCCGAGTCACCCAACTGCGTGCGCCATTCGGCAACCGTGGCGGGCGGAATCGGCGCGACGTCCGATGCGGCGCCTTCAGCCAACGCCGCGCCGAGCTCGCTTTCCGCGTCCACGAAGGCGATCAGCACGTCGGTGCCTCGCGCGTCGACTTCGTGTGACGCGTCCGGTCTCACGAGCACGGCACCCCACGTGCTCCAGTGTTGACGCGGACGCTGGCGGACCCGAAGGGTTCCATCGAGCGCCATGATGAGCTGGACGCAGTGATGCCGGTGCAGGTCGGTCCACGAGCCGCGACCCCACAGAAACAGCGCCGCCGGCCAACTGAATGCTGAGGCGCCCAGGTACTGCGACGCCGGGAGCAACATGCCAGCATTTTCGCATGGGGCGTTCGCTACGGATGGGGCATCCATGGCAGCCAGTTCGTTCAAGACAGCCGGAGGTGGTCTCCGTACATTCGTAGCGTGGCCGGTACACATGGATCCGACAGGAGTCGGCCGGTCCTCAGAGTGATCGCACATGGCACCGCTAATCGTCATGCTCGTCGCGTGGCTGGTCGCCCGATCGATTGGGGCCACAGGTCTGTGGCTCCACGCTGATTCGTGGATTGACTCGCTTCGCATCGCCCTCGCGGCCATGTTCGTCTTCACGGCCGCGTCGCACTTCGATCCGCGCACGCGGCCGGACCTGGTCCGGATGGTGCCCGCGAGCCTGCTCGCGCCTGCGCTGCTCGTCACGGCAACAGGCGTACTCGAGCTCCTGGGCGCCGTCGGCCTGCTGGTACCGCGCGCGCTGCCCTTGGCGGCCTACGGCCTGATCGCGCTGCTCGTGGCGATGTTCCCTGCGAACGTCCACGCCGCACGCGAGGGACTGATGATCGCCGGTCGCCGCGCGTCGCCGCTGCTCTGGCGCCTACCACTGCAGCTGTTTTGGATCGCAGCCCTGTGGTGGGTCCGGTCGCCGACGCCCACTCTCTGACGAGCGAGGGAATCCTATGGATTGGTCATCACTCACGAGAAACACGCCGTTCGAGCGTGCGGGCCGCGCCATCGCCCTGACGGGTGTGGTGCTTCCGCTCCTCCTGATCGGCCATTCGAAGTTCTCGGCGTTCGAGGTCGAGGCGCTGAAGCCGCTCATTGGCAGCACGCCCTGGCTCGCCTGGATGTACGCCGTGTCGAGCCCCGTCGGTGTGGCCCGGTTCCTGGGTGTCATCGAGATCGCGATGGCGTTCCTCTTGATGGCATCACCCTGGACGGCTCGCGCCGGTGTGGTAGGCGGCGCGCTCGGCGCGCTGACCTTCTGTGTCACCGTGTCCTTGCCGCGCTTCCGATCTGGGAGGCGGGTTGGGGCGGATGGCCCGCGCTGAATGGTGTGGGCTCGTTTCTGATCAAGGACGTCGCCCTGCTCGGGATCTCGCTCGTCGTTCTCGGCGAGTCCGCCGGTTGTCTCCGAGACAAGGACCGCGAATGCCGCCGGTGACGCACGTATCGACGCCATCAACGGAGGACGGCATGCCGACCACTCGTGTGATCGTTCACCGCGAGCATCAATGTTCAACAGGAGTATGTCATGCGGAAGATCATCGCTGCGCTGCAGGTCTCGCTCGATGGGTTTATCGAAGGCCCGAACGAGGAGCTCGATTGGGTGAATTCTTGGGAGGACCCCTTCGACATCGTCGGCAGGGTCGACACGTTCATCCTCGGTGCCCGGATGTATCCGGGGTACGAGCAGTACTGGCAGGCCGTGCTGGACAATCCGCGCGGCATGCTGCCGTTCACCGGCAGGCCCGCCACCGAGGGGGAAATCGAATACGCCGCGTTCGCCCGCAGCACGCCGCACGTTGTTCTATCGAGCAAGCTACAGACCGTTTCGTGGAAGAACACAAAAATCGTTCGCGACCTCGAGGACGTTCGCCGGTTGAAGGAGGCGACAGGCAGGGATATGCACGCCGTCGGCGGGGCGACTCTGGTGTCGAGTCTCATGAACGCGGGACTGGTGGATGAGATCCGACTCGTTGTACAGCCAATTGTCTTGGGCCGCGGCAAGCCGCTGTTCAAGGACGTGAAGGGACGGCATGCGCTGACGCTCCTCGCAACGAGACCGCTGAACAAGGGGGCAGTCTCTCTAAGCTACAGCGTGCCTCTCAGATGATCAGGCACGGAATCATTCGAAATGAGTGGCCATCCGCAGGGTCGAAGGTCTCCACTTCGGGCCGTTGCTGAAGGGGAGCTAACGTGCTACACGTTCAGGCATGAGCTCAACTCGTCTCCGCCGCCGCGTGAACGCGCCGCGCGCGAGCATCTATCGCGCGCTTCTCGATCCGCGCGCGGTCGCGACATGGAAGGTGCCGACCGGCATGACCAGCCACGTGCACGAGTTCGACGCCCGCGAAGGGAGCTCCTTTCGGATCTCTCTCACGTACGATGAGCCGACCGGGACCGGCAAGGCGACAGCCCACACCGACACGTACCACGGCCGGTTCGCGAAGCTCGTCCCCAACGAGCAGATGGTCAAAGAACAGTGATTGGCAGCCGCTTTGAAGCCGGCAATGAGCGTCCCGTGCAAGCGGAATCCGGGCATGCCATGGCTGATGCACTCCTCCGCCTCGGGTGCTGCAGTATGAACGGCTCAATGCACCTTCTGCAGCGCGGTGGGGTCCTCCGGGGACAGACCGGCCAGATATTCGTCAATGGTACGGGGCTTCGTCGCCACGAACATCCTCCTTGCAGCCATCAAGTCGTTGGCCAGAAGATCTCGTTCTCCTCAATCTCCCGAAAGCACTCGGCCGCCGTGAGTCCACGGAAGACCGTGAACCACTTGCCCGTGTGGCGGAAGTACGCCAGCTCGAACCTGCCGAGGGCGGTCAGCGTCATCCGTGTATGACGGACGACGAAATCATCTTCAGGCCTGCGGGTCTGAGCGCGGTATCGGACGTTGAGGTAAAGGCCTTGCCGCGCCACTCCGAGAACACGGTAATCGGATAATTGAAGGGACCGGGGTCTTGCGCGCGCAACTCGAGAAGCCGCGAGAACCTCCCCGGGAGCCACGTCTCGGCCCATCGATCGACCTGCCGCCGTAGCGATGGCGGTACTGACGTTGCACCCATCTCGTCATCCCCCAGCGTGTTCCGCGCGGAACATCGTCAGCTCAAAGGTGTTGGCTCGCGCATCGTGGCGAGCGAGATAGGTATTGCCGTCTGCGCCTCGCAATTTGAAAGTACCGGCAGTCGGGCGCGAGCCAGACGGCGACCACCTCGAGGAATCCATGCGACGGTCCCCGAGGCTCAAGGGGCGTGGCGTTTGCTCGCGGCGATGGCTTGCGTAGCACTCGATTCCGGAGCTGAGCAGCGGCTGTTCAAGCACTCGATTCATCTTAGGACTACGACGCGCGTGCAAAGCGAGGCGGGCATCACTTCTTCCACATCGGTGCATCGAAGCTCAACGGCTCCGTGGGAACTGATCGAGGTCCGCGAGTTGGCAGCGATTGGGCGCCTCAATCGCAGCGCCCGGCTCCCTGTACGCACGAGCTTCTCTTTGATGCTCGCGGTGTGCGACTGCTGGCTGTCTCCCGTATCATCACATTGAGCATCAGTGTCCCGATCGACGTCGCGATTGGCCGGGCCTTTGCTCTGGCGCACAAGGAGCGCACGCACATGAAACCGAAAAACACGATCTGCCTCTGGTTCGACAAGGACGCACTTGACGCGGCGCGCTTCTACGCCGCCACTTTTCCGAATAGCGAAGTGACTGCGGTCCATAAGGCGCCTGCCGACTACCCGAGCGGCAAGGCGGGCGATGTCTTGACGGTGGAGTTCACCGTCCTCGGCATTCCCTGCCTCGGTCTCAACGGCGGTCCGGCGTTCAGGCACAGCGAGGCGTTCTCCTTTCAGATCGCAACCGATGATCAGGGAGAGACGGACCGCTACTGGAAGGCGATCGTCGGCAATGGCGGCCAGGAAAGCGCGTGCGGCTGGTGCAAGGACCGGTGGGGCCTTTCCTGGCAGATCACCCCGCGCGCGCTGACCGATGCGCTTGCCGCCGGTGGCGCTGAGGCGAAGCGCGCCTTCGAGGCGATGATGCCGATGAAGAAGATCGACGTCGCCACCATCGAGGCGGCGCGACGCGGCTGACGACATCATGGGCCGGTACGGCGGGCCCTGAGTCGTTACGCGCGCTTCGTGATGACGACGTGCGTGGCCTTGTCGCTGGCGGCTTGCTCGGTGCAGACATAGCCGAGCGCAGGCGGATCGAGGCCTGCCAGCAGATATTCTCCCGAGCCGAGCAGCACCGGGCAAATGGCCAGGTGCATCTCGTCGACGAGTCGCGCCTGCAGAAACTGTCGAATGGTGGCCACGCCTCCGCCGAGGCGGACGTCCTGTCCAGCGGCAGCAGCGAAGGCCTGGTCCAGCGCTGCCTGGATGCCGCCGGTGATGAAAGACGGTGCCGCCCTTCATTCTGCCCGATGATGCGCAGCCATCGTCATGCGAAGTCGGCGGAGCGCGGCGACCTGTGCCCGATTGTCCATTTGTTGCAGGCTGGTCCTGGTGGAAATGAACTGCCGGACCCACTGGACGGCCTCGTCCACATTGCAGCCATAGAAGACGGGTTCGTCGACGTCTGCGAGTTTCTCGTCGACGAAGCCGGCGGCGCCGATGATCTGCCTGAGCGAATCGGCATTGCCCAGCGAGAAAGGATCGGGCTTATCGGTCGCCTCGCTCGACTCGAAGTCGCCTGGCGCGAGGGCGTGCTGGATGGCCACCTCCCACTCATTGTGCTTGCGACTCTGCCATACGATGATCACCAGCCGTCCACCGGGGCGCAGTGCGCGCGCGACGTTCGTAAACGCACGAACTGGATCGTGGAAGAACATCGTTCCGAATCGACTGATGGCGATGTCGACCATCTCTGACGGGAAACGATAGGTCTGCGCATCTGCCTGAATGAACTTTACATTGCGGGACCCTTCCGCTTTTGCGAGCCTGCGAGCCCTCTGGATCATGGCGGCGGAAATGTCCACACCTACGGCGGTGCCAACGCTGGCCGCTCGAGCGGCCTCTCGTGTCGTCTGCCCAGCTCCACAGCCGATGTCGAGGACGCGGTCCGTGCGACCAATGCGACAGGTGCGACGCAGCACTTCGTTCTGGCGCTGAAGCTCGGCGTCATAGTCCACGATCATCGAGCCGTTGTTCGAAGAGAAGCGGCGACCTGGCGGCCGCGGCCCCGTGACGCGACGCGCGTGCGGTGCTCAACGGGGTGACACATGTCATGCTCCATCGCATCCAGCACGCGGCGTCGCAGATCCTGCGGGCCATTGAGGCAGGCGGTTGGGGTTGGTCGAGCCTTTGGAAGGCCTGGCTCGAGTTGCTCCGTGATGCGGCCGACTCGGGCTAACAGGCCCGATGGCTACCTGCTAGGCTCATACCGCATCGCCACCGCCCCCGAGCTGAACTCCAGCCGGCTCACGAGCTTCAAGTCGATGCGCTTCGATAGCCCGGCGAACAACGTCGGCCCGTGGCCCGCCGCCTTGGCTGCACCACGAACTCGTACTCATCGATCAATCCCAGCTCCGCCAACGCCAGCGGGAGCTTCACGCCCCCTACGAACAGTCCCTTACCCGACTCCCGCTTCAGCTGCTGAACGGCCTTCCCCAGATCCCCGCGCACGAGCTCCGCGTTCCAATCGACCCGGTTCAGGGTGCTCGACACGACGTACTTCTTTGCCGCGTCGATCGTCCGGGCGAAGGGTTCCATCCAATCAGGCCTCGCTCCCGTCCGCGCCGGCGGCCGAAACGCTGCCTCCATCATTTCGTAAGTCACCCGGCCAAAGAGGAGAGCATCGGCCTGGTCGAGGTTTTCCACCGCGTGACGATGTAAGTCTTCGTCCGCGGGAATTGCACGATGATCGCAGCACCCGTCCAGTGTGACGTTGATGGAATACCGAAGGGGTCGCATTATGTAAGCGTACCGCCGATCGAAGGTTAGATGTTTTTGTTCGTCAGATTCCGGAGCCTTCGGCTGCCAGTTTCTTCCGCCGCGCCAGCTCCGCGTCGGACGGATTGTCAGGATGGAGTGTCCCCTGCGGGAGCGAACCGGCCGGGCGGTATGTGCGGTATGTGCGGTATGTGTTGATGAGGACGCCCTTGGGCGTGCTTCGCGTCTCGACCAGGGCGAGGCCGCCTGGCGGAACGCCGTTCTCGAACATACCTTGGGATCGGCCGCTACAAGGACACCGGGAAGGGCGAGGGCTGGAGCAACCTCCAGTTCGACCAGATCGTCGACATTCCGGAGACCCCCGTCTCCCGTCGAGTGGTCTGTCGAGCGGCACGACCACGCTCCTCATCGACCGCACGCTCCGATTGTCCCGATCTTCCGGCACGATCGGTCGTTCCTTGTAGGATCGATCTACCTCCGCCAAGCCGCGTAGTTCAGCTTCCTCGGGTCGTCTCCACCGGCCGCCGATCCAGTTTCGCCTGCATGCTCGCCGCTCACCCATCGCGACTTCGCTGAGTCCGCGCGCGGCCGGCGCTCTGAACCTTGGTCGTCTTCTCTCAGACGCGACCTCGAAGCCAGGAACCGTGGCGCGAGCGAGCCGGACCCGGTTTTGATGGCATGAAAGCGCTGCGTCCCCGCGCGCAGACGGTTACCGTGTGCGTGGGTGAAACACTC
>JBMDXQ010000160.1:0-5929 GCA_048594975.1 Vicinamibacterales bacterium
TCGAGGCCACGACGCCCGCCAGCCCCCGCGAGTTACGGGACCAGGCAATGGTCGCGATGCTAATTGGTTGCGGCTTACGCCGCGCTGAGTTGTTGGCCCTGCAGCTCGAGTCCATTCAGCAGCGCGAGGAGCACTGGGTGATTGCCGATCTCGTCGGCAAAGGCGGACATGTGCGAACCGTGCCGATTCCAACATGGGTGAAGAACGCCGTGGACGCATGGACAAGGGCGGCTCACATCACCGACGGCCGGATCTTCCGAGCGATTAACAAGGCAGGGCGCGTGTGGGGAGACGGCATGTCGCCGAAGGTGCTCTGGGACGTCGTCCGCGCCGCGGCGGGTCGCGCCGGGATCGACAAGCTGGCCCCGCACGATCTGCGGCGTACGTGCGCCCGTCTTTGTCACCTCGCCGGCGGCGAACTCGACCAGATCCAGTTTCTGCTCGGCCATGTGTCCATCAAGACGACGGAGCGTTACCTCGGATACAAACAGAAGGTCCGTGTTGCCGTGAACGACCGGCTGGGAATCGAACTTGATGCCGCTTGACCGTACTCGTCGCCAGGGCGGACGCTCAATCCGCCCTGGGCGACTGATCGGGACCGATTTCAACGTGCGCTTACATCGAGACCAGTTGCATTACCGACAACGTTAGGAGCAGAATTCGGTCCGACGACTGCATGAATAGAGACTCGAATCTGAGTACTGGTGAGGCTAGTCAGTTTGCTCTGGTTTTCGAAGGTGGCGGCGCGAAAGGCGTTGCATATATCGGAGCGTTGCGCGCGATCGAAGAGCGCAAACTCCGAATCTCCGCGGTGGCGGGCGCCTCCGCGGGTGCGATAACAGCAACGCTGGTTGCGTGCGGGTTCACCGCCGAGCGCATACAAAAAGAAACCCTGGACAGCCTGCAAGACCTCGCGTCGCAGATGCCACCTCGTGCGGAACCCGGATTCATCGCGGGTGTTTCCCGATTTCAGGTTCTCCTTCGACTCCTGGTAAGACTCAGGGATACGGGGGCTGCATTCGAAGCGAACTATCTTCATCAGTGGCTTACGCGGCTGCTCGAGGAGACGGTTCCCGAGTGCAAGAGATCCGATGGCAAAGGGGTCACGTTCGATGAACTTTTCGTTGAAACTAAAGTCGAGCTCTTCGTGGTTGCGGCCAACGTCAGTCGCAAAGAACAGGTAGTGTTCAGCCACCACACGACTCCACAATGTCAGGTCGTGCCTGCGGTCCTGGCCTCGAGCGGGCTTCCCGGTGCCTTCGTTTCCCATAAATTGATCGTCAGGGAGCACAGAACGACGTCACCACAACGGTTGCACACCGTGGTCGATGGTGGCATCTGGGCAAACTATCCTCAGTTTGTCTTCAAGGACCACTCGTTTCGCGCATCTGTTGGTTTGCCCAGAAGCAACTATCGTGTTGTTGGATTCGTTTTAGAAGAAACGCACGATTCCGTCTTCGATACAGACTTCGGGCAGATTGCGATGGAGCCTAAGCCCTCAACAGATCTCTATCGGACTGCCAGGTTTGCAGACCCGAACTCGCCTCAGGAGTACGCGCGGACGGAAGCCATGCTCGAAGGGGACCGAGAGTCAGCACGAAATTCTCGGCCGGCCATCGCACTCTCCACGGTATTCCTGGTGACGCTGGTAACCGGACTCATCGCACCCGTAATCTCAGCGGCCTTTCGTCCGCCTTGGGTGCTTATTGCGATCTTCTCGACGACCTTTCTCAGCTTCTTGGTGTGGCAATCGATCGCTCCATTGACCCTTGAAGACAAGAAGGGAATGGACGACTCGTGGCCGCGAAACCGGCTTATGCGTTTCATTCGGATTGCCCTGAAGTACCTGCACCCCTGGGTGCTCGTCGTCGGTCTTGCGCCTTTAGTCGTGACTTTGATATTCGCAATCGCGGCAGACAAGGGTGTTGGCGAGGTCGCCAGTCTCGAGGAACGGCTGTTTCGTCTTGGCAATGCATTGTTCGTTCTCGTGATGGTATTTGTCGTTGGTTTTGTTTCAGTGATATTCGCGACGAGTGTTGTGCTTCTGGCGTTGGCAAAGAGAGTCCTTGCCGACGCGGGCTGGGGTATTGCGCAAACCTATGCGGCCGGCCCAGGTGCTCCGCGATGGGCTGGGGCGGCGCCTGGAGATTGGGTTGTGCGCGTGCCGGTTCCCAGAGAAATCTCGACCTTGTCGTTCGATATCCAGAATTCCAAGGTTTGGGACCCGAACGGCTCCACTCAGTCACGTTCCCTTCTCGAGGTCCTCTGGAGGAAGGTGCACGATGCCACAGGGGCGCAATTGGATCGCATTTTATCGGCTGCGATGGAAACCGAGTCTCGATGAGTCTCTTCAACGTCCCCCGAGGCGTTAAAGGGGATGCTATCGCGAATCGCGACGTGCCTGCTGGGCCTCATTGGCGAAACAGCGACCATTCGAGTTCTAGGCAAATGCATCCTGAAAAACGCCGCAGTAAGGGCCGTTCGATGAAGCTGTCGGCGACGATGAGGGAGGCCGTCGCCGATGCCCAAGTCAAAATCTCGCAGGAAGAAGGCGCCGAAGCGGGTTCTGGCGCTTCCCGACCTCGAGCACGCCAAGACGGCCGTCCTGAGCAGCCTGACCTCTGCCAGCGGCCAGCGAACCTACGAGCACGCGATTCGCGAGTTCGTCGTTCAACCGTACGGTGGTGCTTCGATACCGGATTCACCTCGAACAGCGCGGATATGCGCCAGCCACGATCAATCTTCGGTTGGCCGCGGTCCGGCGCATCGCGTACGAGGCAGCCGACGCGGGCCTTCTGAGCGCCGAATTGGCGGCCGGTATTCGTCGGGTCAAGGGGGTGCGGCGGATTGGCGTACGGCTCGGGAACTGGCTGACACCCGATCAGGGCCGGCGGCCCCTCCGAGAGCGCGACGCCGGCGACCACGCGGGAGTTGC
The DNA here is from genome assembly GCA_048594975.1 of Vicinamibacterales bacterium. GTDB lineage: Bacteria > Acidobacteriota > Vicinamibacteria > Vicinamibacterales > 2-12-FULL-66-21 > JBMDXB01. Next base: position 2,936 of record JBMDXQ010000160.1, read on the forward strand.
GGGATCAGGCGATGGTCGCGATGCTGATTGGTTGCGGCTTGCGCCGCGGTGAGTTGTTGGCTCTGCACCTCGAGTCGATTCAGCAACGCGAAGAGCACTGGGTCATTGCCGACCTGGTCGGCAAGGGCGGACACGTGCGCACGGTCCCGATCCCCACGTGGGTGAAGAGCCACGTCGACGCGTGGACAGCCGCGGCGGCCATCACGCACGGCCCGGTGTTCCGCGCGATCAACAAGGCCGGGCGAGTCTGGGGAGACGGCATGTCGCCGAAGGTGCTGTGGGATGTGGTCCGCGCCGCGGCGGGTCGCGCCGGGATCGACAAGCTGGCCCCGCACGACTTGCGGCGCACCTGCGCCCGTCTCTGCCACCTCGCAGGCGGCGAACTGGATCAGATCCAGTTCCTGCTCGGCCACGTCTCCAACCAGACAACCGAACGCTACCTCGGGTGCAAGCAGAAGCTCCGGATTGCCGTGAACGACCGGCTGGGCATCGAACCCGATGTCGCTTGACCGGGACCGCCGCCAGGGCGGATGGTTCAATCCGCCCTGGGCGACTTATCGTGTTTGAAACGAGGTGCCGGCGCCTGGTGTCTCGGCTATGCTGAAACGCCATGGAGAAGACCTGCGAGCAGGCGATCCACGAGGCAACGTCGGCACTGCTTCGAGCCGTCAACACGTCCGATCTCGAAGCCGTGATGGCCGTCTGGGACGAGAGCGGAACCCTGATGCCTCCAGGGCACGCGTCGGTACATGGACATCAGGCGATGAGGGCCTATTTCGACGACCTGTTCAGGCACAATCGTATCGAATTTCGCTTCACGTCTTCGCAGGTGAGCGTCGACGGCGCGCTGGCCATTGAGCGGGTTGTCTACTCCGCTACTGTTTGGTTCCTCGGAGGGGGGAGCTCGCAGCGGGACCAGGGCAACGGTGTCCACGTGTATCGCCAACAAGCGGGCGGCTCGTGGAAGCTGGTGATGGATATCTGGAACAGCGACGGCCCACACTCCAGTCCCGGCGGCGAAGGTGTGTAGCCGGTGGGCGACTTCTCGGGACATCAGCCTTCCGCAGCATGTCGGTATCGCGTCATCGAAGCTTAGGCACGCCAAATGATCGAAAATACGCCCTTCTACAAATCGCGGGAAGCTGTTTTCTCGGCCTCTGCTTTCTCACTTCTACCACGCTCGCTGTCGTCCTCTTGGCGGCGCTGGGCCAATCGGGCTGGGAGCCGATATCAGGTGGTGCGCGAGTGCAACTGATACGACTAGCGTTGTATCCGTTGGCGCTGGCAATCGTGGCCGCCTTCGCGTTGATGCTCCACATGGCGGTAAGAGTAACAATGGGGACGCGTCTCGATCGGTTGTGGGACTTCGTCGCTGCCACAATCTCGCACACGGGTAGAACTAGTCGGTGAAGCGTGGCGAGCCCGGGCCCATCGCAAGAGTAGGACTGTTACGCTCGTCAATTCATGTTTGAAGCCCAACTGCGCCACTGGGTCGCGATACACGCCGGAGGGGCTTCCGACCACTCGGAACGCGGTTTGGAAAGTCCCTTGGCGACTTTCGGTTAGGAATCCTGGCGACCGAGCGTTTCGCGTGGAGAGGTGTTGCCGCCTCGATGCGGTTGGCCGCAAGCGCTCGCAGCACACCGCCTCCAACCATCCCGCATGTGATCGGCACACCGCCTTCATCCAGAGGGCCTTGCGCTGCTCCTTCTCGGCCCACGTGCGGGGCGTTGGCTGCCCGTTTGTTGCGGCCATCCATCCTGGCGCGTCCATACACGCGTCGTTCCGCCGCGCATCCGCAAGTGTAGAATTCGTCGTGTTCGGGACTTCTGGCGCTGACAATCGCATTGATTGCCCACGTTGGCCGCGAAGGACACGGCCTCGCAGGTCCACAACAAGTTAAGGCGGCTCGATCCATCCGAAGAGGCGGACACCCGATGTCTGAGCAACGAATTGCCCACCGGTTCGATGCTGTCGCAGGCCGCTACGACGAAGCAAACCCGAACTGGCCGCCACAGGCGTTGATCGACAGGATTATCGTCTTGGCCAACCCCGCGCCGAGCGACAATGTTCTAGATGTCGGCACTGGGACCGGCCGGCTTGCGCTGGCACTCGCTCCCTTGGTCAGAACAGTGACAGGAATCGACGTCTCGGGGGAGATGCTTAACCTCGCTCGAGCAAAGGCCAGGGCCCTCGAATCGTCGAACGTCGAGTTCCGCCAAGGCAGTTTCGTCGACCCGGGCCTCTGCGCTTCGTTCGATATCATCGTGTCCTCCCTGGCGTTCGAGTGGGTTCCGGATCAGGAGAAGCGTACCGCGCTAGATCGGATGTCAGCGCTCCTTGCGCCGGTGGGCAGACTCGTCGTAGCCGAGCGAATGGTGTTCGCAGATCCCTTGACCGAACCCGAGCGATTCACGAAGGCACTGTATGAGCTAATCCAACAGGCCACGGGTCGGTCGCCCGAGGAGGTCGAGCGCGCGAGTTCACCAGCTCTTCTGCCCGAACAGCTCGTCGCGGCCAGGCGGTTCAAACGGGACCATCAAGAACTTCGCCTCCGACCAGAAAGCCTGGCAACACTGTTTCGCGAGCGCGGTTTCGTCGTCGACACGATCGAGGAAGTGACCCCCTTGCTCGGAATCATCGTGGGCAGAAAGGGCCGCCCGGGCGAGAACGTGGACGACTGGAAGATTGCTGCGCCCTAACATCGGCTTGCACCCGGCGGCGCTCGATGCGGTCGTGAAGCGCCGCGGGTGAAGCCGATCGTTAATAACGCTCAACGCCGCAGCGACGGGCGTTCGCTGAAGCTGTCGGCGACGGTCAGGAGGCCGTCGCCGATGCCGAAGCCGAAATCTCGCAGGAGGAAGTCGCCCAAGCGGGTTCTAGCTCTCCCAGACCTCGAACACGCCAAGACGGCGGTGCTGAACAGTCTGACGTCCGCCAGCGGGCAGCGCACCTACGACCACGCGATCCGCGAGTTCGTGGCCTGGTACTGCT
>JBMDXQ010000161.1:0-34389 GCA_048594975.1 Vicinamibacterales bacterium
GGCCAATTTGCCGCCGCGTTATTCGGCCTGTTATGATTAGGGTCCTGCCAGACGCATTTCCTCGTGCCGAGGTAGCTCAGTTGGTAGAGCACAGCACTGAAAATGCTGGTGTCAGTGGTTCGATTCCACTCCTCGGCACCAACCTTCGTTCACGCCTGCCTCGGGTCGCGTGAGACGGTCGACAAGCGCCGATCACCCTTGAGTGCTCCAGTAATAGGCTCGCCCCTGTTTCCAGTTCACGACGAACAGCAACGCGCCGTCCGTGGATCGGTATGACGCTAATCCGGTCGCAGCGATCTGCTCCGGATCCAGTTGACCGCGCAAGAGGATCGGCCACCACTCGATCCGGCGCGGCGGATCGCAGCGCTCGCCGGCCAGCGGAAACTCGGACGACTCGAGGATTGCTTTCAGCGCCGCCGCTTCTGCGGGAGGAAAGCTGAAGAGTCCCCAGCGCACGTTTGTGTCGGGATCGAACGCTTCGCGCATGTCCCGGGTGCCCAGGGGCAGCCCTTCCGGAAGCCGCCCTTTCGCAACTGCGCCAGCCTGCCGCGCCTCGGCCAGGTTTGCATACGACGCCGTGACGACCTCCAGGTCGCGGCATGCGGTCAGGGACTGCAGGAGCAGCACGAGAACGACGGAGCGGGTCGTCAGGAGAGCCGCCGCCACGTGAGCACGTGCCGCGCAATACCGCGCGTCTTCTCGACTTCCGCCTCGAGCACCAGCCGCTCCCCGTCGACGCGCAGCTTGCGCACCTGCTCACCACCCACCATGGCGGGGTTCAGGGCACCCTGGACGTGGTGCACGACGATCTCTCTGGACTGGACTTCGTATCGGCCGAAGTAGGCGATGTAGCCCGTGTAGGCCGCCTTGAGCGCCTCGGCGGTCCCCTCACGAGAATCGACCGCAGGCCGTCCGGGCCGCATGACCTGGCCGGCCATGTTCCCCGCGCCATCGTACGTGATACGGCCAACGGCGTCGCCGAACGGTCGACGGGTCGTGCCATCCGGCTCTACGCTCTCGTAGGAGACGAGCTCCCACGTCCCCTGCAGCCGGTTCGTCATCACCGAATCCACTCGCCGTAAAGCTCCGGGCGTCTGTGCCGCAGGAACAGCCGACGTGCATGCGATCGCGAGGCCTCCGCGAGATCGACGTCCGCGTAGACGATCGCCTCCTCCAGCCTCGGCCCTCTCGCCACCACGCCGCCGTCCGGCGCACAGACGAACGATTCGCCGGAAAACGTCACGCATTCCTCGCGCCCCACGCGGTTGCAGAGCGCGACGAAGTACCCGTTCTGGAAGGCGGCGACCCGCATCTCCCCTTCGTACAGCCCCTCGGGCCATTCGTCCAGCGCGCCGGCCTGCGGAACGACGACCAGATCCGCGCCGGCGAGCGCGAGCGCGCGCATGTACTCGGGATAGTGGCGGTCGTAGCAGATGGCCACGCCGATGCTGCCCGCCCGCGTGCGGTACACCTGCGCGCCGGTGTCGCCGGGCGTGTAGTAACCCTGCTCGTGGAAACAGGGATAGTCCGTGATGTGGATCATCCGGGTACGGCCGAGCAGCGATCCATCGGCGTCGATCACCGGCGAGCAGTCGAACCCGCGGTTGCCGTCGCGCTCGTAGAGGTTGAGCACCACCACCACGCCGAACTCACGGGCCCCGCGGGCGAACAGATCGGTGATGTGGCCAGGGACCGGCTCACCGAGGCGCCAGGGCCCCGGCGCCGCGGGCCGCTGCGGGTAGAAGCGCTCGAAGGCAAGCTCGGCATACGCGACGACGTGCGCCCCGTCCCGGGCGGCTCGCTCGAGCGCGTCGAGTCCCCGCCGCACGTTGGCCGCCTTGTCGGCCGATGCGGCCTGCTGCACAAGCGCGATTTTCACGCTCGGATCTTACGCTGACAACTCCCAGCAGCGAAACGGCCAGCGGGGAGCCGAAGGAGGCTGTCGTGTCATCGATCGCGGCGCCCTCGCGCGGTTGTCCGCGTGCAAGTGAGAATCCCTCCGACTCTCGATCATCGCAGATCGCGAGCTTCTCGGGTACCGTCAGAAGCACGTAGAGGCGACCTCTGCGCCGAGCGAGCTCCGGCGGCGTGCTGCGCACGTCGAACACCTCCCGCCCGCGCACCCGTCCGGCGGTTGTAAGATGCGTTGCCGGGGGGCAGGCGATGACGGAGAAACAGCCCGCAGGACCGATCCGCTGGCGAATACACATCCCCGCTCCCCAGAGGCCGTGTTCGCCGCGCTCGACACGGATCAGGGCCGGGCTTCGTTCTGGGCAGAGTCAGCGATCGAGGTGAGCGGCCAGATGACGAAAGGCGCGGTTGGTCGGCGCACGGCGTCCGGGCACACGATCCCGATGCAAGCGGGAGAAAAGGCAACGGCCGCGCGGCGAGGCGGCGATCGGCACGGAACAACGCTGCTCCTGTCGGCCGCGACGACGCTCCTCCACCTCCTCACCGCCCGTGGCTACGGCATCTTCCGCGACGAGCTGTACTACCTCGCGTGCTCCCAGCGCCTTGACTGGGGCTACGTCGACCATCCGCCCCTCATCGCGGCCGTCGCATGGCTGGTACGGAACACGGTGGGGACGTCCCTGCCGGCACTTCGGCTCATGCCCGCGCTGGCCGCCGGCGGGCTGGTGTGGCTGACCGCCGCAATCACCCGCGAACTGGGTGGCGGGCGCTTCGCGCAGGTGCTGGCAGCGCTGGCGGTCGCGCTCGCACCGGTGTACCTCAGCATGTTCTCGATCTTCTCGATGAACGCCCTCGACATCCTGGTCTGGGCGGCGCTCGTCTTCGTGCTGGTCCGGATCCTCAACACGGGCAACGGGCGACTCTGGCTGACGTTTGGCGTGCTCGCGGGACTCGGACTGCAGAACAAGCTGAGCGTGCTCTTTCTCGGCGGCGGCCTCGCGGCCGGTTTGGTCGCGGCGCGCGGGTGGCAACACCTCCGGGATCGCCGCCTCTGGCTCGGCCTGCTCGTCGCCGGCGTCATTTTCGCACCCCACGTCGCCTGGCAGGTCGCGAACGGCTGGCCGACGGCCGAGTTCGTGCGCCGCGCCACCGAAATCAAGAACGTGGCGTTCTCGGCGGTGGGGTTCGTCGCCCAGCAGGTCCTGCTCATGAACCCGATCGCGCTGCCGGTGTGGCTGGCGGGCGTCTGGTACCTGATCTTCGCCGCACGCGGGAGGCCGTACCGCACCCTCGGATTCGCCTACGTCGTCATCGTGCTGGTGATGATGACGACGAACTCGAAACCGTATTACCTCGCGCCCGTCTATCCGGTTCTGTTCGCAGCGGGATCGCTCGTGGTCGAGCGGGCGGCACAGGCGCGTGCCGGCTGGCTGCGTCCCGCCGCGATTTGTCTGCTGGGCATCTCGGGGCTCCTGCTGGCACCCCTGGCCAAGCCGCTCCTTCCGGTCGACAGGTACGTGCGCTACGCGGCAGCGCTCGGCGTCGAACCTTCGACGGACGAACGTCACCGCCTGGGCAGGCTGCCGCAGTTCTTCGCCGACATGCACGGCTGGCCTGAGCTGGCCGAGGCTGTCACCTCGGTCCACCGTCGCCTGCCGCCGCCCGATCGGGCGCACGCGTGCGTCTTCGCGCAAAACTACGGCGAGGCGGGAGCCATCGAGTACTTCGCACCGGGACTGCCGGTGATTTCCGGACACAACAGCTATTGGCTATGGGGGCCCGGGCGCTGCGACGGCGACGTGATGATCGTCATCGGCGGCAGGGCGGAGGACCTCGAACGCTCGTTCGCGACCGTCGAGGCCGCCGGCAGGTTCGACTGCCAGGACTGCATGCCGTACGAAGACGGACAGATCCTCTGGGTTGCGCGCGGCCTTCGTGAACCGGTCGCCGACGTCTGGCCGGGCGTGAAGCACTTCGATTAGCCTTCGCCTGCCGGATTCTTCGCCGCAGGCGCGGGTTCAGCGTGTCCGCTGTCGCTACCCTGGCGCTCGCAATCGCGCATGCACGGCGATGTTCTCCGTCGCCTACGGTGTCTCGATGCGGCCGCTGCCCAATCCGGAGCCCGATCGGCTCGTGAGGGTCTGCGAGGCGAACGCGGCCAACGGCCAGCCCGTGCATGAGGTTCCGCTCGGCACGCGCCGATCCGCCCTCGGCTCCGGAACTACGCCGCCGGTGGGCCCGCTACGTCGAGTGGTCGGACCGGCTGATCGCCCGACTCGTGGCGAACGATCCGTCGCGACTGTCGCTATTCCCGCTTCTCTCTGATCCGCTTGTTGGCCGCCTTGGTCAGGACCTTCCAGCGACGCTTCTCCTCGAGCTGCGCCCGCTGGTCCTGCATGCGCGTCTGGTACGCCTGTTCGTCCTGCAGCTTGTGATAGCTGTCCAGCCGTGCCGTGGCGAGGCGGGCCTCGGCGACGGCTGCGGCGACGGCGCAGCCTGGTTCGCCGCGGTGGCGGCAGTCGCGAAACCGGCAGCCCTCGGCGATCGTCTCGATGTCGAGGAACGCGCCGGCGAGTGCTTCGCCGGTCTCCCACAGCTGGATCTCGCGCATCCCCGGCGTGTCGATGAGCACGCCTGAGCCGGGCAGGAGAATCAGCTGCCGCGCCGTCGTCGTGTGGCGGCCGCGGCTGTCCCACTCGCGCACGTCGCGCGTGCGCAGCCGCTCTTCGCCCACGAGCCCGTTGACGATCGAGGACTTCCCCACCCCCGACGATCCCAGGAGCGCAGCGGTCCGGCCGTGGCCCAGATAGCTGCGCAGGACCTCCAGCGTCTCCGGTGTGCGCGCCGACACGGCCTGCACCGGGACGGCCGGCGCGAGCCCGCGGACCTGCTCCACGAAGGGCGCCGGATCGTCGACGAGGTCCGCCTTGTTCAACACGATCACGGGCGCGGCGCCACTCTCCCAGGCGACCACGAGGTAGCGTTCGATGCGGCGGGGGTTGAAGTCACGGTCGAGGCCGCCGACCAGGAACACGACGTCGACGTTCGCGGCCACCACCTGCTCCTCGGTGGCGTCCCCGGCGGCGCGCCGTGAGAACCGGCTGAAGCGGGGCAGCACCGCCCGGATGCGAGCGTCGCCGTCGTGCTTCGGCGGTTCGACTGCCACCCAGTCGCCGACGGCCGGGAAGGCCGCACGCGATGCCGCGCGGTGGCGCAGCCGCCCCGAGACACGCGCGAGCCGCTCCCCGTCTCCGAGCACCACGCGGTAGATGTGCGTATGCTCGAGCGAGACCCGCCCGGCGAGCAGGCCCTCGGCGGCATGCGGCGCGAAGGCGCCGGCGAGCGCGTCGTTCCAGCCGAGATCCTCCAGCCGCATTTTACTTTACAATGTAGAGTATTCTGAATTACCATTGGCAACGCCCGGGAGCGTGCCGCATGCCCAACCGCCTGTTCACCTTCGCCCTCGCCGCCCTCGCCGGCGCCGCCGCCTGCGCCGGCCCGGCCCGTCACCTGACCCCGCTGGACATCGCCGCCCGCACCGGCGACGTCGCGCGCATCCGCCTCCTGGCGGCCGCGGGTGCCGATCTCAACGCGCCCGACCGCGGAGGCACGCGCTGGACGCCCCTGCTGCACGCCGTCCACAAGGGACAGCGCAACGCCGTTCGCGCGCTGCTCGACGCAGGTGCGGACGTCGCGCGCGCCTCGCCCTCCGGCCTGTCGCCGCTCGAAATGGCCGTCGGCACCGGCCAGCTCGACATCGTCCGGCAGCTGCTCGCGGCGGGCGCCGACCCGCGGGAGCCCGGCGTGTTCACCGCCGCCGTCTCCGGCGGGGCGCTGAGCGACATCGGCCGCCCGCTCGACGGGACGTGCAACCCGGAGATTGTACGACTGCTGCTCGAGCGCGCACCGGACCTGCGCCTGCCCCGCAACGCGCGCGGCCGCATCTCCTATTTCTTTGCGCGGTTGAATCAGTGCGAGGCGGTGCTCGACATGGCGCGGTTCGGCTCCTGAGCGGCGCCGGCGCCCGTCTTCACCAGTCCGCGCAGCACCTCGGCCACGCTCCAGGCCTGCGCGACGCAGCCGCGCGGCACGTAGGGGTCCTCGGCGTCGAAGATCTCGCTGATCGATCCGACGCAGGCCTCGTTCAGGTGCGCGTCGAAGCCCTCGAGCAGGCGCCGCGCGCCGTCCCGGTCCTCCGGGTAGACCTTCAGCCACGCGTCGACGAACGGCCCGATCAGCCAGGCCCACACGGTGCCCTGGTGGTAGGCGGCGTCACGGGCGCGCAGGTGGCCGTAGTACTTGGCCTTGTAGTCCGGGTGTCCTGGCGCGAGCGAGCGCAGGCCGACCGGCGTGAGCAGCCGCTCTCGAACGACCTTCATGACCGCCTGCCAGCGCCGTGGATCCAGCACGGGATAGTCGAGCGAGATCGCCAGCACCTGGTTCGGGCGGCACGCCGGATCGTCGCCGGATTCGCCGTCCACCACGTCGAACAGATGGCCGCCCTCCTCGAACCAGAACCGCCGATTGAACGACGCCTCGACGCGATCCGCGAGCGATCGGTAATCGACCTCGGGCTCCTGGCCCAAGTCTCTCGACCAGGCATCGAGCAACCGCAGCGCGTTGTACCACAGCGCGTTGATCTCCACGGCCTTGCCCCGCCGCGGCGTGACCACCCAATCGTCGACCTTCGCGTCCATCCACGTCAGCTGGTAGCCCTCCTGTCCCTGCCGCAGCAGCCCATCCCGCGTATCCACGCCGATGCCGAAGTGCGTTCCCTCGAGGTGCCGGCGCGCGATCTCGGCGAAGGCGGGCAGGAGCCGTTCGAGCGTGCCCGTGTCCTCGGTGTGCCGGACGTACTGCTGCGCCGCGTGGAAGAACCACAGCGTCGCATCGGCCGTGTGGTACAGACCTTCGCGGGCGCCGTCCGGGAACATGTTGGGAATGAGCCCATCCCGCACGTAGTGCGCGAACGTGCGCAGGATGTACGAGGCGTCGCGATACCGGCGCGTGCACAGCGTCAACCCCTCCAGGCTGATCATGGTGTCGCGGCCCCAGTCGGTGAACCAGTGATAGCCGGCGATGACGGTGCGGACGTGTTCACCCGCCGCGGGGGCGCGCGCCGCGTCCTCGGCGGGGCCCGCGGGCGTGATGATGAACTGATCGGCGGCGAGCACCAGCTCCGACGCGACCCGGTACTCGGACACCGGTGCGGCAAGCGCCAGCATGCGGCGCCGCCGTTCCTGCTCGGCGGCTTCGGCCTCTCCCGGTTCGAGCGCCTGAATCGTCTCCCACGGCTCGGTGGAGGCGACCAGCGTCGCCGGCCGCTCGAGGGACAGGTCGGCGCGAAAGTAGCCCGGGCTCCACAACGCGCCGACGCCCTCGTACCCGCGGTTGATCTCCATCTGGTACGGCACGTTCGCGAACCCTGCCTCGTCGAGCGTCAGGGCGCCGCGGTCGCCGCACAGCGTCAGGCGCAGTGGCGGCAGGTCCACGCCGGCCGACAGCTCGTAGCGATGCTCGACGGCGGTAAGCGCGTAGCGCAGGTCGGCAGCCGCCGTCACCGGCGCCTCGTACGACTGGAACTGCACGGAAGGACGCAGCGTCAGCCGGATGGGACCGTCGCCGTCGACGAGCCGATAGGTGACGTGGACGGTGTTCTGGCCGTGCGGCATCACCACGCGCTTCTCGATCGTGACGCCGCCAAGCTCGTACAACCAGACCGGCAGCCCGAGCTCGAGCCTGAACTCGACCAGGTGCTCCGTCCTGTCGGCCGCGTTGGGTCCGGCAACCTCGTCTTCGTCGCCGAGCCAGAGCACGCGACGATCGCGAAGCCGGACGCGCTCGAGCAGGTGGTTGAGCATCACGGTGCGGCCCAGTGGCGCAGCCAGGGCGGCGACGAGCAGCCCGTGGTACCTCCGCGTGACGACGCCAGAGACGGTGCCGGATGCATAGCCGCCCAGGCCGTTGGTCACGAGCCACTCGCGGCGCGGCATCGGCTCCTTCAGCTCGCACCGATCGCGCGGGGTCGTAATCGATCGGCTTACCTCAGTGCCCGCCATCATCGTTCACCGGCGCCGGTTCGCTGCCCAGGAACACGGCCGACGTCCCCGGGATCGTCCATTCCGCATGCGGGTCCATGGCCCGCGTACCTCCGCCGCCGTAGCGCACCGCCTCGCTGCTCCACAGAATGGTCCACCGGCTGTCGGCCGGCGGCGCGAGCAGCGGTTCCGGCGCGGGCGCCAGATCCAGATCGCACCCGAGGTTGACGACCAGCAGACGGTCGCCCCGCGCGGCGCCGAAGTAGCGGACGACGAATGCGTTCGCGGAAAGGACCGCGCCGTCCACCCGCACGGTCCCCCCCGGCTCGAGCACCGCGTCCTCCCGACGCAGGGCCAGGAGGTCACGGTGCAGCGCGTAGGCAGCTGCATGCGTGTCGCGCTCGGAGAAATCGAGCTTGCACGAGTGAAACGCCGCCTCCTCGGTCGGGGAGGGGACGCCGGCCGCCGCCTCTCGATCGCGCAGGCTGGGGAACTGCGACAGGAACTCGATCCGCCCGTCGCGCACGGGCTCGCGCAGTTCCTGCTTGTGATCGACGAAATAGAGAAACGGCGTAGACGAGGCGAACTCCTGCCCCTGGAAGAGCAGCGGCGTCGCGGGGCCCAGCAGCGTCAGGGCGGTCACGGCCCGGCAGGCAGCGGGCGACGCGAGCTGGTGCAGCCTGCGCCCGAACCCGCTGTTCGCGACCTGGTCGTGATTCTCCAGGTAATGGACGAACGCCGCGTGCGGCAGATCGAGCGCAGGAGTGCCGCGGCGCTTCTCCTGCCATCCGTACCACTGCCCCTGATACAGGTACCCGTACTTCAGGCACGACACGAGCTCCTGCGGCGTGCCCTTGTAGTCCTGGTAATAGGCCTCGCGCCGGCCGGTCAACGCCACCACGGCGGTGTGATGATAGTCGTCGTTCCACAGCGCATCGAGCCCGACGCCGCCCGCGGCGGGTGCCTTGACCAGGTGCACCTGCTGCGGCTCGTTCTCCGCGACCAGGTAAACCGACCGCGCGCCCGCCGACTCGCGCGCGCGGCGCGCTACGGCCGCGAGCACGTGCTCGCGCGACGCGTCGTGCACGTCCTGCGTGGCATCGAAGCGCAGACCGTCGACGTGGAACTCGTCTACCCAGTAGCCGGCGTTCTCGATGAACAAGTCGCGGACGGCCGGCGGTCCCTCGAAGTTGATCGCCTGTCCCCAGTCGTTCTTGTACTTGTCGGTAAAGTAGTCGGGCGAGAACTCGCGGAGGAAGTTCCCGTCCGGTCCGAGGTGGTTGTAGACGACGTCGAGGATGACGGCGAGGCCCGCGACGTGCGCGCGATCCACGAACGCGCGCAGATCGTCGGGCGTGCCGTACAACCGCGTCGGGGCGTAGAGATTCACGCCGTCGTAGCCCCAGCCCCAGCGGCCGGGGAAATCCGCGATCGGCATCATCTCGATGATCGTCACGCCGAGCGACGCCAGCTCCTCGAGCTGCGCCGCGGCCGCGTTCCAGGTGCCTTCGCGCGTGAAGGTGCCGACATGCATTTCGTAGAGGACCTGGCCGTCCCTCGAGGGCCCGCGCCACGTCCCGTCGGTCCACTGAAAGCGCGACGGATCCACGATCGCCGACGGGCCGTGCGGGCCCTCCGGCTGAAAGCGCGAGACGGGATCGGGTCTGAGCCGCTCGCCATCGAGGCGGTACCAGTAGCGCATGCCCGGGGCGACGCCCTCGACCACGCCGGAGAAGTAGCCGTCTGGCTCGCGCTGCAGCGGCCGCGCGGCCCCGCCAGCAGGCGACTCGATGACGAAATCGACGCGGCGGCACGCCGGCGCCCAGACGCGCGCGTGGCCGACCCCGTTCTCGCCGAGTTCGACGCCGGCCGACAGGCGGCGGCGCATCGCCGCGACCGTCATGCCACGGGCCCTTCCCGCCGGACCCGCCGGCGTTCGCGCCCGGTGAGCCGGGCGATTTCCGATGTGAGTGCCGCCGGCTCGATCGGCTTGGGCAGCTCGCTCTGCGCCGATCCGAGCAGCCGCCTGAGGTGTTGATCGGTGCGCGCGGCACTGGTCAGGGCGAGGGCGGGGATGCGCCCGCCCCGGTCGGCCTCGAGCGACTGGACTTTGCCGACGAGCGCGTAGGCGTCGTGCTCGGGCGACGCGCTGTCGCTGACCAGCACGTCGGGGCGCCAGCTCTCCAGTGCCTCGAGGGCTTCGCCGACCGACGAGACGGTGCGCACCGCCGCGCCGCGCTGCTGGAGGATCGTGCGCAGCAGCTCCCGGCCCTCGCGATCCTGGTCGAGCACCAGCACCCGGAGGCCGTCGAGCGGCGCCGAGGCCGGAATCGCGGTGAGCGGCACCGGCGCGGGCAGCTCCGCGATTTCGCTCGCGTGCAGCGGAAAACGCACGCGAAAGATGCTGCCGGTCGCATCCTGCCGGTTCTCCGCCTCGACGTCGCCGCCCTGGATCTCCACGAGCTCGCGGACGAGCGCCAGGCCGACCCCGAGACCGCCGGTGGCACGCGTCGTCGACGCGTCTGCCTGCGTGAACCGATCGAAGACGCGCGGCAGAAACTCGGGATCGATGCCCGTGCCGCTGTCCCGGACGGTGACGTGCGCTTCGTCGTGCCGCTCCTCCAGCGTGATGTCCACCGAGCCGCCGCGCGGCGTGAACTTGATGGCGTTCGAGAGGAACTGCCAGGAGATCTGCCGCAGCCGCGTCGGATCGCCGAGGACCACAATCGGCGTGTCCGGCACCCGCGCGCGCACCTGCACGGCGCGGGCGCGGGCCGCGGGCTGCACCGACGCAACCGCCTGGCGCACCGTGTCGTTGAGCAGCGTCGGCCGCGACTCGACGTGCAGCTTGCCAGTCAGCGCCTTGGAGACGTCGAGCAAGTCCGACGTGAGCTGCGCCTGCAGCCGGACGTTGCGATCGATGGACTCGAGGCCGCGCGCGGATGTGTTCGCATCGAGCTTGCCGGTGCGGAGCAGGTGCACCCAGCCCAGCACCGCGTTCAATGGCGTACGCAGCTCGTGGGATACGGTCGCCAGGAACTCGTCCTTCATCCGGCTGGCCGCTTCGCCCTCACGGCGAGCGCTCTCCGCGACGCGCACCTGCTGCTCCGCGACACGGCGCGCGCGCCGCAGCTCGGACACGAGCGCCGTGAGCAGGAGCCCCTGCATTACGAACAGCGCGAGGTGCATGGCGGCAGAAGGCGTGGCCGGCGCATCGCTGCGAGTGGCGCCGAGAACGGCGCCGAGAATCGTCGCCGCCAGCGCCGGACCGGTCCCCGCAACCCAGGCGCTGCCCATCACTGCCGTCCCCAGCAGCATGAAGTGACTGCCGTCGTCGATAACGGCCCACGTGCTGTCGATGGCGAAGACGGCGGCCACCGCGGCAATCGCGATGGCAAACCGCAGTGGCGCGGGCCACAGGGGAAACGGGTAGGAATCGGCACTCATCGAAGGCCCACACGTTCGGTTTCGCAACCGGCATGCCACGGGCCCGAGACCCGATCGCCAGCCCTTGATTGGGGCTATTCGCGGGGTGGCTCAGCGGCGGCCGCCGCCGCCTCTCCCTGGACGACGCCGCCCGGCTCGGCCCCTCCGGGCGATGTCGCGACCGTCGCGTCCAACGAGCCAAGCACGTCGTCAATCAGGCCGTATTCCTTGGCTCTTGCCGCATCCAGGTAGAAGTCGGTGCGCTTCGTGTCGCGGATGATCTGCCGCAGTGGTTTACCCGATCGGGCAGCGAGAATGCGGTAGATCTGGCTCTGCATTTGCTTTAAACGGTCCAGGTGATGCGCCGCCGCGGTCGTCGACTGCCAGCCGGCCCATTTGGCCGGCTCGTGAATCATGATCCACGAGTGCGGCAGCGAGAGCCGCCGCCCGGGGCTGGCGGCCTGCAGCACCACACTGCCCATGGAGTAGGCCATCCCCTGCACGACCGTACTGACCTCGATTCCCTGCTGGACGACGAGGTGGATGGCGTCGTGGATGGCGAGGCCGTCGGTTACGTTGCCGCCGGCGCTATTGATGTAGATCGTGATTGGTTTCCTGCTGAAGCTCGCCAGCTCGCGGAGCCGCTCGATCATCGCGCGCGCAACATCCTTGTCGATATCACCGATGAGGTAGATGTCACGCAGCCGCTCCAACTGCTCTTTTTTGACCACTTCCTTGACGGACTCGACCAGCTCGTTGAGCAATCGATCGCTGATCTCGCTCATGGGCTCGAATTTTCGCACGCTCCGTGCCCAATCCGGGAGATGAAACCATGAGGAGCCGCGCCCAGATCAAAGCTCATCCGGTTCATCCGGCGCTGATACCGTTTCCTTTCGCGTTCCTTACGGCGGCGCCGCTCTTCGACCTCGCGGGCCGAGTCGCTGACAGTCCGCCGCTGTGGACGACTGCCGGGCACCTGGTCCTTGCAGGCCTGGTCACCGGCGTGGTGGCCGCGATCCCCGGGGCCATCGATTACGTCTATACCGTGCCGCCCAAGAGCTCAGGAAAGAGGCGCGCGACACGGCACGCGGTGCTGAACGTGACTGCCCTCCTCATCTTCCTCATCGCCTGGATGCTGCGCGGCGGCGACGGCTCGCCGGCCACGGCCTCGATCGGGCTCGAGGTCGTCGGCGCCAGCCTGCTCGTGTACGCCGGGCTGCTTGGCGGCACGCTGGTGATCCGGAACATGGCCGCCGTCGATCATCGATATGCCCGTGCCGGAAAGTGGAAGGAGGCGTCCTACGAGGCGAACCCGGGCGAGCGCATCGAGGTCGCCGACGCTGCGGAATTGAAGGAAGACCAGATGAAGCTGCTGCGGGTCAACGGCCAGCGCCTCGTCCTGGCGCGCACCGCCGCCGGGTACGCCGCGTTCGACGACCGGTGCACTCATCGCGGCGGCTCTCTTGCCGGCGGCGTGCTGATCGGGGAGACGGTGCAGTGCCTGTGGCACGGCTCGCAGTTCGACGTCTCCACGGGTCGCGTCGCCTGCGGACCGGCCGAACAGCCGCTCAACGTGTACGCCGTCGAAGTGGAGCGAGGGAAGATCTGGCTGGTCGTCCCCTAGCCGGGTCGCGACGGGGCTAGTGAACGCTCCCGTTCAGCGGGTCTTCCCCGACGTCCGGCGCTCGAACGCGACGCGGCCGCCGACGACGGTGAGGTCGGGCCGGATCGTCGGCAGCTTCTCCGGCGCACACGTCATGACGTCCGTGTCGAGCACGACGAAGTCGCCCAGCTTCCCGCGCTCGATCGACCCGCGGTCCTTCTCGTCGAAGCTGAAGCGCGCGGCGGCGCTCGTCATCATCCGGAGCGCGTCCCCCCGTGCGACAGCCTCACCGGCGCCGATCACCTCGCCGGACTCGGTCCGCCGCGTGGTCGCCGCATAGATCGTCAGGAACGGGTTGAACGGGTTCAGCGCCTCGTCACGATCGAGGCCCAGCATGTGGTCCGTGTTGATCGCCACCTCGACGCCGTGGTTGCGCAGCGTCCGCAGGCCGATGAAGTGTTCCAGGCGCTCGCGGCCGAGGGCGGCGGCGAGCGCCGACGCATCCTTGTAGTACCACGCGGGCTGCGTGTCGACCAGCACGCCGAGCCGCGCGGCGCGCACCGACGAATCCGGATGGACGAAGTAGGCGTGGGTCAGCGTGTGCCGGCGGTCGGCCGCCGGATGTTCCGCCTGCGCCGCCTGGTACGCGTCCAGCACCACGTCTACACCGGCGTCGCCGGTGACGTGCACCAGCGTCTGCCAGCCGCGGCGGTGCGCGATGGAGATGGCCGAGGCGATCTGCTCCGGCGTCAGCGTGAGGAAGCCGCGGTACGCGCGATCGTCGATCGAGTACAGCTCGCGCGCCCCGAGCCCGTACGGCTCGCGCATGTACGCGGTGCCGATGAGGATTCCGCCGTCCGCCGTGATCTTCAGCGGGCCGGTCTTCAGCCATTCGTCCCCCTCGCCGAACCGGAACGGCAGGCCGGCGACGAACTGCTCGACCTCGGCGGCCTCCGCCGGCCGCGGAATGCGGATCGTCACGGTGGCGCGCAGCTTCAGGAGGCCGGTCCGGCGCAGCGTCTGGTATACCCTGTGGCCTTCCAGCGTGGCGCCGCGCTCGATGATGCTCGTGATGCCGGTCGCGAGGTACCGATCGTGTACTCGCGCGAGCGCGTCGAGCGGCGGGGTCGAGGCGGCGGCGGATCGGAAACGGGCAAGGAGCCCGCCGACATTCCTGAGCAGGCCGGTGGGCTCCCCCGACGCGTCCTTGACGATGGCGCCGCCCGGCGGATCGGGCGTGTCGCGGGTGATGCCGGCCGCGCGCAACGCAGCGCTGTTCAGGGAAAACGCGTAGGCACCGTCGACCGCCACCGGATGGGCCGGCGCCGCGGCGTCGAGCTCCTGGCGTGTCGGGAAGCGGCGTTCCTTCAGCCGCGGCGGATAGGTGCGCGGCGGCCAGATCCACGCGCCGGCGGGCCTTCGCTTCGTCTCGGCGCGAACCCACGCCTGCAGCTCGCTCACCGATCGGAGGTTGCGGTACGGCTGCCCGACCTCTCCCGCCGCGACGCCGAGCGCGTGGACGTGGGTGTCGATGATCCCCGGAATGACGGTGCGTCCGCGCGCGTCGATCACCTGCGTGCCGGCGCCGACGTGCGCGCGCGCCTCCTCGTTCGTTCCGACGACGACGAACCGGCCGGCGCGGACGGCCAGCGCACTCGCCTGGCTGAAGTCCGCGTCCACGGTCAGGATCTTCCCGTTGACCAGGATCAGATCCGCGGGCGGCCCAGTCTGCGGAACGAGGGCGGCGCCCGTCGCAGTGGCGAGCGCCATGAGAACGGCACCCGCGAGAGGTTCTGCCAGCACACCCTTCAACATCGCATCCACTCCTCGAGATTCGAGGCGACGAAGTCGTCGTCGGCCAGGTGCGGGTACGCGAGGCAGACCCGATCAATCTCGGCAACCTGCCCCGGGCTGAGCGTCTCCCTCCGATCCAGGCATCGCGTGCTGGCAACGAGCCCCTGGCGCCGGAGCACCTCCTGGATTCCCGCGATGCAGCCGGCGAAGCCGTTCGCCGCGTCGAAGAACGCGGCGTTCGCGTCGGTGATCTCGACGCCGCGCCGGACCAGCGCGACCGGAATTCCGCCGGACGCAGCCGCCGCCTGGCAGTCGGCGAGCGTCTGCACGGCGCCGGTGGTCCACACCGCCCAGTGCCCCAGCAGTCCACCGGCCATCCGCCGCTCACCGCGCGATCCGTTCCCGTCGAACCGGAACGTGGTCACCAGGTCGACGACGATGGAATCGTCGTTGCCCGTATAGAGCGCGATGTCGCCGCGCCCCGCGTCGGCCACGGCGCGGACCACGTCGAGCGTCTGGTAGCGGTTGAACGGGGCGATTTTGATCGCGACGACGGCCGGGAGTTCGGCGAAGCGGCGCCAGAAGCGGTACGACAGGAGCCGCCCGCCGACCGACGGCTGAAGGTAGAAGCCGACCAGCGGGATGACGGCGCCCAGCGCCTCGCAATGCGCGATTAGAGTCGACTCGTCATCGCGCGCGAACGCCGCGAGGCTGAGCAGACCGGCGTGGTACCCGAGGCGCACGAGCAGCTCCGCCTCGCGAATCGCCTGGTCGGTCCGGCCGCAGATACCGCCGATGCGAATGAAGGGGTCGCGCGCGCGCCACGCGTCCGCCCTGTTCATCTCCTCGGCGGCAATTGCGAGCACCGGTTCGAGGAGCCCCACGCGCGGCTCGCGGATGGCGAACTGCGTCGTGTGCACCCCGACCGCGAGCCCGCCGGCCCCGGCGGCGGCGTAGTAGCGCGTCAGCGCTCGCTGGCGCCGCTCGTCGAACCTCCCCTCGGCACTGAGCGCGAGCGGATGCGCGGGAATGACCCTGCCATGCT
Source organism: Vicinamibacterales bacterium (assembly GCA_048594975.1). GTDB lineage: Bacteria > Acidobacteriota > Vicinamibacteria > Vicinamibacterales > 2-12-FULL-66-21 > JBMDXB01. The sequence goes on from JBMDXQ010000161.1 coordinate 15,818, forward strand.
GGAGCGCCGCCCGCACCTCCGCCGGCATGGGCTTCATCAGAACCGCCCGGCCCTCGACTCGAAGTGAGTCGGCTTCGCGAGCGTCTCGCCGCCGCGGCGAATCCAGTCCGCCGTCCAGTCGATGAGGCGCCTCGCGTCGGCGCGGGGCGCGCCAAGGAGCGCCCATCCGCGCGAGCCGTTGCTCAACAGGGCATCGTCAGCTTCGCGACCCCGGAACGACATGCCGGTGTTCAACCGCCGTGCGAGCTCGGTACACACCGTTCGCACGCTCAGCTCCTCGGGACCGGTGACGTTGACGACGAGCGGCGGGGTCGATGCGTGCGGCAGCGCGGCGAGCGCCATCGCGTTCGCGTCTGCCTGCCAGATCACGTTGAAGTAGCCCATCGTCACATCGACCGCCTCGCCGCGCGCGACGCGACCCGCAAGGTCGACGAGCACACCGTAACGCATCTCGGTGGCGTAGTTGAGCCTCAGGATGGCGACCGGCGTGCCGTCCGTACGCGAGAAATACTCGAACATCCGTTCGCGCCCGAGGCAGCTCATCGCGTACTCGCCGACGGGGGCCGGCGCGTCGTCCTCGCGCGACCCGCCGCGTCCGGGCGGCGTGAGGCCGTACACGTTCCCGGTAGAGAACGCGACGATCCGGCTGCCGCGGTAGCGGCGGCAGACGAGCGATGGCAGGTGCGTGTTCAACGCCCACGTCAGCGCTTCGTCGCCGGTCGATCCGAACTTCCGCCCTGCCATGAAAACGACGTTCGGCGCATCGGGCAGGGAGGCAACCGCCGGCCCGTCGAGCAGGTCGCAGCGGACCGTGGCGATGCCGGAGGCCTCGAGCGCCCGCCGCTGGACTGGGGACGAGAATCGCGACACGCCGATGACGCGCCCGTCCACCCCGGCGGCATCGATCGCGCGACGGGCCATGCGCGCCAGCGTCGGACCCATCTTTCCTGCAACGCCGAGGATCACGATGTCCCCGCCGCCGCGCACCGCCTCTATCGCCGCCGGCGTCGGCTCGCTGAGAAGATCCACGAGATGATCGAGGTCGCGAATGGTGTCCGGCAGAGACATCGGCGCCTATTATGATGCGGCATGACCCACGCGGCAGGCACATCCATCAGGCGAATGAGGATGGAGGACGTGGCGGCCGGGTTGCGCCTCTGCCGCGCGGCGCGGTGGAACCAGACCGAGCGCGACTGGCGTCACTTCCTGTCCGAACCGCCGGGCGGCGCGCTCGTCGCCGAGCGGGCGGGTCGCGTCATCGGCACGGTCGCGACGCTGCGCTACGGTCCGTTCGCCTGGATCTCGATGGTGCTGGTCGATCCCGACGCGCGCGGCAAGGGCGTCGGCAGCACGCTGCTGGAGCGCGGGCTTGCGCTCATCCCGGCGGACGTCGCGCCACGCCTCGACGCCACGCCCGCGGGTGAACCGCTGTACCGAAAGCTGGGGTTCGCCGACGAGTACGCCCTCGAGCGCTGGTACCTCGACGCGGGCCGGTACAGCCTGCGCCCGAGTACCGCCGCGCGGCCGTTCGACGCGTCCGACTGGCCGGCGACCCTCGAGGTGGACCGTCGCGCGTTTGGCGCGTCACGCGAGCGGCTGCTGCGGCGGCTCGCTGCGGACGCGGCTGAATACGCCTGGGTGTTCGACGATCCTACCGGACCGCGCGGCTACCTGCTCGGGCGCCATGGGCACGTGCGCGAGCATCTGGGACCGCTGATCGCCACCGACGAGGCGGCCGCGCGCGTGCTCCTGGATACGGGCCTGGAGGCGGTCGCGGGGCGAGCGATATTTATCGACGTGCCGCGCCATCAGCAGCGGTTCAGGGCGTACCTGCGGGCGGCGGGGTTCGCGGTCGAGCGGCCATTCCTCCGCATGTATCGAGGACTGCTGACCGCGGCGGGCGATCCGTCGCTGGTATATGCGATCGCCGGGCCGGAGTTCGGGTGACACTGCCCGGTGGCGAACGCCGGCTCCTGCGACGTACGGGACGGCCGGTTCGCAGCCGCCCTTACCGCCGCCGCGCCCGCGGGATGACGAACTTCTCGGCTGTGTGCGTCTCCGAGAAGCTCACCACCTTCACGTCCACGAGCCCCGCCCGCTTTCCCACGGCCATGGTCTCGGCCTCGGTGATAGCCGCTGTCCCCTTCGGACGTACGACCCAGAGCGCGCCGTCCGGTTTGAGCGCGCGCGCAGCCGCGGCGAGCCGCGTGAGACCTTCGCGAGTCGCGGCGCCGAGGAAGATCGCGTCGACGCCGCGCTTCGCCGCGGAGCGGACAATCCGCGCGCCCCGACTGCGGAGCTCGGCGACGAACGCGGTATCGGCGAGCCTCAGGATCAGCACCGTCATCCCCGGTTTGATCCCGAGCTTGTCGAACCGTGACCGCGGGTGGGCGATTCGCTCCGCCCAGTTCGCGGCAGCGGGTCCGATCTCGAACTGCGCCGTCTGCCCGCCGAAGGTCACCCGCAGCCGGCCGCCCTCCGCCGTCACCGCGGTGATGTCCTTCAACGCGATGGCCACGCGCTCGGGGCCGCGGAAAAGCAGCTCGGCCGATTCCAACCACACCCGGCCCTCGTGCGTTTTTCCTTGAAACCGCAGGGTGCACTCTGCGTATTGACCCATATTCGGTTCGGTTTCGCTAAACCCCGGAGCCGCGACTTTCGTCAAATCGTGCGTCCCTCTTCCGGCCATCCGTGGTGCTGTCGGCCGGTGCCCGGTTCTGGGACGGGGAGGTTCCGCAGGCGGTCAGTCGCCGCCCGGCGCCCTCATGGACTCGGTCCATTTAACGTCTGTAGACTCAGCGATTTGACCATCCGTGCCGTCGTGGCACCTGGTTTGGTAATCTGCACTGGAGCCGGGAGTGTACCTCCTCCTCCCGGGTTCAGGACAGAGGAAGCTCAATGGTCGACATCCCACGTCCGGATCAATCCAGGAAGAAGAAAATCCGCCGCGCCATCTACGGCACCCTCGCCGTCCTCGTCATCGCGATCATCACCGTCGGCGTCTCGCGGCTGAAGCCGGCGGCGCCGTCCGTCGATCGCGCGTCGGTCTGGGTCGACACCGTCAAACGGGGGCCGATGCTGCGCCAGGTCCGTGGTGCCGGCACGCTGGTGCCTGAGGACATCCAGTGGATTCCGGCGACCACGCAGGGGAGAGTCGAGCGCATCCTGCTCCGACCCGGCGCCGCGGTACGTCCCGACAGCGTCATTCTCGAGTTGAGCAACCCGCTACTGCAGCAGGCGGTGGTGGAGGCACGGCTCGGCGCGGAATCGGCGCGCGCCAGCTACGAGAACCGCAAGGCGGAGCTCGAGAACCAGCTGCTCGCACAGGAGTCCGACGTGGCGGCAATCGAGACCGCCTACAACAACGCGGCGCTGCAGCTGGAAGCGAACGAATCGCTGGCCAAGGACGGCCTCGTCTCGAGCATCACCCTCAAGCAATCCCGCTCGGCGGCCGAGGACCTCAAGAACCGCCTGGCCAATGCGCAGAAGCGGCTCGCGAACCAGCGGGCCGGCATCAAGTCGCAGCTCGCGCCGCAGGAAGCCGAGGTCAACCAGCGGGAGGCGGCCTACCAGCTGCGGCTGCGCGAGCTCGACGATTTGCGCGTGAAGGCGCGAATGCACGGCGTGTTGCAGCAAGTGCCAGTCGAGGTCGGCGCCCAGATCAGCCCGGGCGCCAACCTGGCGCGCGTGGCCGACCCGACGAACCTCAAGGCGGAGCTGCGTATCGCCGAAACCCAGACGAAGGACATCCGCATCGGCCAGTACGCCGAGGTCGACACCCGCAACGGCATCGTCAAGGGCAAGGTGTCTCGCATCGACCCGGCGGCCACCGGCGGCACGGTCGGGGTGGACGTCATCCTCGAGGGCGACCTGCCCGGGGGTGCACGGCCCGACCTGAGCGTCGACGGCACGATCGAGCTCGAACGGCTGGCCGACGTCGTCTACATGGGCGCGCCCGCCTTCGGGCAGGAGAACTCCACCGTGTCGCTGTTCAAGGTGTCGGCGGACGGCGCCGAGGCGGAGCGGGTGACCGTGAAGCTGGGAAAACGTTCGGTCAACCAGGTGCAGGTGCTCGAAGGCCTCAAGCCGGGTGACCAGGTCATCCTCTCGGACACGTCCGCGCAGGATGGTTTCGATCGCATTCGATTGAGCTGACGGGGCGTGGCCACGCCGCAGGAGTTAGAGAGCATACAAGGAGCGAAGATGACCACCGCGCAACCGCTGATCCATCTCGACGGCGTCACCAAGGTCTTCTACACCGACGAAGTCGAGACGCACGCGCTCGCCGGGATCCACCTGGAGATCCAGAGCGGCGAGTACATCGCCATTGCCGGCCCCTCGGGCTGCGGGAAGTCCACCCTGCTGTCGATCCTCGGCCTGCTCGATTCGCCGACGGAGGGCAAGTACACGCTCAACGGCAAGTCCGTGGCGGATCTGCCGCTCTCGGAGCGGGCGCGCGTCCGCAACCGCGAGATCGGGTTCATCTTCCAGAGCTTCAACCTGATCGGCGACCTGAACGTGTACGAGAACGTCGAACTGCCCCTCACCTACCGCGGCATGAAGTCGGCCGAGCGCAAGGAGCGTGTGATGGCGGCGCTCGAGAAGGTCGGCATGGCGCACCGTGCCAAGCACCTTCCGAGCCAGCTCTCGGGCGGCCAGCAGCAGCGCGTCGCGGTGGCGCGCGCGGTTGCCGGCGCGCCGTCGATCCTGCTCGCCGACGAGCCGACCGGGAACCTCGACTCGAAGAACGGAGAGGCGGTCATGGAACTGCTCCGCGACCTGCACCGCGAGGGCGCGACGATCTGCATGGTCACGCACGATCCGCGCTACGCCCGGCACGCCGACCGGTCCATCCACCTCTTCGACGGCCGCGTCGTCGAGGAGGACGGCAGCCGGCGCACTGAGGCGGAGAAGGAACTCGAGCAGAGCGGCTTCCACCTCGAGCACTGAGCCTTGCTGCAGGACCTTCGCTACGGGCTCCGGACGCTCGTCCGGAGCCCGGCGTTCACACTCGTCGCGGTCCTGTCGCTCGCGCTCGGCATCGGCGCCAACACGGCGATCTTCAGCCTGGTCAACGCGGCCCTGCTCGAACCGCTCCCGGTGCGCGAGGCCGACCGGCTTGTCACCGTCTTCCTGAGCGATCAGCGCAATCCCGGGCGTCTGCCGCTGTCCGACCTGAACTTCCAGGACCTCCGCGGCCAGAACGAGGTGCTCGACGGGATGGCCGCCTTCACGTTCGCGCAGCTGAATTACAGCACCGACGGCGGGTCGGAGGAGATCCTGGCGCAGGTCGTGACCGCCAACTACTTCTCGGTGCTCGGCGCCGGGCCGGCCCTGGGACGGACCTTCAGCCGCGACGAGGGCACGTCGATGGTGCCGGTCGCCATCGTCAGCCACGGGTTCTGGGAGCGTCGCCTGGGGAGCGATCCGCACGCGGTCGGGAAGACGCTCACGCTGAACCGCACGCCGTTCACCATCATCGGCGTGGCGGCGCGCGGCTTCACGGGCACGCTGCTCGGCGGCGGCCCCGAGGTGTGGGTACCCACGGCGATGCACGACGTGGTGCAGCCGAACTTCACCTGGTACAACGAGCGACGCGGGCTCTTCCTGTTCGCGTTCGGCCGACTCAAGCCGGGGGTGACGCTGGCGCAGGCGGACGCCAACCTGAAGATGATCTTTGCGCGTCTCGAGCATGCCTACCCGGTCGAGAACAAGGGGCGCAGCGCCGGTGCAGTGGCGCTGCTCGACGCCCGGCTGAACCCGAACGGGCAGGACGGTCCGATCGTCGTGCAGGTCGCGGCCATCCTCATGGCGGTCGTCGGGATCGTGCTGCTCATCGCGTGCGCGAACGTGGCGAACCTGCTGCTGGCGCGCGCCTCGGGGCGGCGGCGTGAGATCGCGATCCGCCTGGCGCTCGGAGCGGCACGGTCGCGCCTGGTGCGCCAGCTGCTCACCGAGAGCCTGCTGCTCGCCATCGCCGGCGGCGTGCTTGGTCTGCTGATCGCCTACTGGACGACCGCGGCGGTCTCGGGGGCGAACCTGCCGCTGCCCATTCCGGTCGACGACGCGATCCCGATGGAGGGCCGCGTCCTCGCGTTCACGGCGGCGCTCGCGCTGTTCACCGGCGTGCTCTTCGGCCTCGTACCGGCGATCCAGGCGTCGCGGCCGGATGTCGTGCCGGTGCTGAAGAACGAACCCGCTGCCGGCGGACGCCGCGGCCTCGGGGCATCGTTCACGATGCGGCAGGCGCTGGTGGTCGCGCAGGTGGCGCTGTCGCTGCTCTCGCTGGTGGCGGCCGGCCTGTTCCTGCGCAGCCTCCGTGGCGCACAGCAGATCGATCCCGGGTTCGACACCGAGCGCGTGCTGACGATGACCTTCAATCTCGGCCGCGAAGGCTACGCGGCGCCGCGCGGTCAGCTGTTCTACCAGCAGGTGGCCGAGCGCGCCGCAGCGCTGCCCGGCGTGGAGGGCGCGGCCGTCGCGCAGAACCCGCCGCTCGCCGGCGGCCTGCTCAGGAGCGTCTTCCCCGAGGGGCAGGATACGACCACCCAGGAGCGCGTGCTGGTGCAGGTGAACTCGGTCAGCCCCGGCTACTTCGAGACGATCGGCACGCCGCTGCTGCGCGGGCGCGGGTTCACCAACAGCGACGCGGAGGGGGCGCCGCGCGTGGTCGTCGTGAACGAGGTCATGGCGGAGCGGTTCTGGCCGGGTCGGGACGCGATCGCGAAGCGCTTCAAGTTCTTCGGCGAGCCGGAGTTCACGACCGTCGTCGGGATCGCGCGCACCGCCAAGTACAACGGCGTGGCGGAGGATCCGATCCCGTTCATCTACCAGCCGCTGCGCCAGAACTACTCGCCGGCGGCCACGCTGCTCGTCCGCGCCTCCGGCAACGCGGCGGCGCTGGCCGGGCACGCACGCCAGATGGTGCGCGAGATCGACCCGACGCTCTCGGTCTTCGACGTCCGCACGCTCGACGAGCAGGTCTCGCAGTCGCTGCAGCCGGTGCGGTTCAACGTGATCATGCTGACGACGTTCGGCGCGCTGGCGTTGCTGCTCGCCTCGATCGGGCTCTACGGTGTGGCCAGTTACGCGGTCGCGCAGCGCACCCGCGAGATCGGCGTACGCATGGCGCTGGGCGCGGCACCCTCGTCGGTGCTGCGGCTCGTGCTCGGCCAGGGACTCCGGCTCGTGGCCGCCGGACTCGTACTTGGGCTGGGCCTGGCAATCACCGCGGCGTCATTCGTGCCTCCGGCATTGCTCCTCACCATACCGCCTCGCGATCCCGCGACCTTCGCCGGGACGTCGGTGCTGCTGGCAGGGGTCGCTCTGCTGGCCAGCTACCTGCCGGCGCGACGGGCCACCCGCATCGATCCGCTGATCGCGCTGCGAACGGAATAGCACCATGCTCATCGCCGACCACCTCAGGGAGAAGGAGACCGTGGAACACGCACGCCACCAGGCCCGCAGCGGCGAGCCACGCGTGCTCGTCGCCGACGACCAGCCGGACGTGGTCGAGGCGCTGCGCCTGCTGCTGAAGGCCGAAGGGTTTCAGCTGGAGACGGCGTCGTCGCCCGCGGGTGTGCTGGCCGCGCTCGAGGCGCGCGAGTTCGACATCGCGCTGATCGATCTGAACTACACGCGTGACACGACGTCGGGCGAAGAGGGGCTGAACCTGCTCTCGCGCACCCAGGCGATCGATCCGACGCTGCCGGTGGTGGTGATGACGGCGTGGGGCAGCGTGGAGGTCGCGGTGGAGGCGATGCGGCGCGGGGCGCGGGACTTCATCCAGAAGCCGTGGGACAACGCACGCCTGCTCGCGATCATCCGCACGCAGATCGAGTTGAGCCGCGCGCTGCGCCGCGGGCGCCGGCTCGAGGCCGAGAACTCGCTGCTGCGCGGCGAGGGCATGCCGGCCATCGTCGCCGAATCGGCGGCCATGCGCAACGTGCTGCAAGTGGTCTCGCGGGTCGGCCCGTCGGACGCCAACGTGCTCATCTACGGCGAGAACGGGACCGGCAAGGGCGTCATCGCCCGGGCGCTGCACGCCGTGTCGAGCCGGTCCTCACGGCCGATGGTGATCGTGAACTCCGGCGGGGTGTCCGAGGGCGTGTTCGAGAGCGAGCTGTTCGGGCACGTCCGCGGCGCCTTCACCGACGCGAAGGCCGATCGCGCCGGGCGGTTCGAGGTGGCCGACCAGGGCACGCTGTTCCTCGACGAGATCGCCAACGTGCCGCTCAGCCAGCAGGCCAAGCTGCTGCGGGTCATCGAGACCGGCGAGTTCGAGCGGCTCGGATCGTCGCGCACCCACCGCGTCGACGTGCGCGTCATCTCGGCGACCAACGCGAACCTCAACGACGAGGTCGCCGCCGGCCGGTTCCGCCAGGACCTGCTCTTCCGCCTGAACACCATCGAAATCCGGATCCCGCCGCTGCGCGACCGCCGCGAGGACATCGCGCTGCTCGCGCAGCACTTCCTCCGCCAGCACGCGCAGCGCTACCGCAAACGGCTGACCGGCTTCGAGCCCGGCGCGATGCAGACGCTGCTCGACCATCCCTGGCCCGGCAACGTGCGCGAGCTCGATCACGCAATCGAGCGCGGCGTGCTGATGACGCCGGGACCGCTGGTGCGCGCCAGCGACTTCGGCCTGCGCGCGGCACGCGACAGCGGCGGCCGGCTCGAGGACATGAGCCTCGAGGACGTCGAGTGCTTCCTCATCAAGAAGGCGATGACGCGCTTCGACGGCAACGTCAGCCAGGCCGCCAAGGCGCTCGGCCTGAGCCGGAGCGCACTCTACCGCCGCCTCCAGCGTTACGGACTGTGAAGAGATTCAGAACGAAGAAGTAGGAAGTAAGAACACAGAGCGGCAACTCAGGGCGCGACGCCGGAACCTGAAAGCGTACAATTGGCTGCAGCGCCAGGCATTCAGGCTCTGCACTCTCGCTTCCGTGTTCTCAGTTCCGTGTTCTGAGTTCTTACTTCTTGGTTCTTGGTTCCGATGTCCCGCCTGAGCCACGATCGGCGGATTCTCCTGATGGCGCTGACCTCGGCGCTGCCGGGCGCCGCGATCAGTCTGATCTTCCTGTGGACCGGCGACTGGACTCCGAAAGTCCAGTGGACCCTGTCCGTGCTGATCGTGACGGTGTGCCTCGGCTTCGCGCTCGCGCTCCGCGAGCGCGTGGTGCTGCCGCTGCAGACGCTGTCCAATCTCCTCGCGGCGCTCGGCGAGGGCGACTTCTCGATCCGGGCGCGCGGCGCGCGCGGCGGCGACGCGCTCGGCGAGGTGATGATCGAGGTCAACGCGCTCGTCGAGACGCTGCGGCACCAGCGGCTGGATGCCCTCGAGGCGACCACGCTGCTGAGAAAAGTGATGGCCGAGATCGACGTCGCGGTGTTCACCTTCGACGAGGACCACGAACTGAAGTTCGTCAACCGCGCCGGTGCCCGTCTGCTCAACCAGCCGGTCGAACGGCTGCTCGGGCGCAAGGCCGACGAAATCGGCCTCGCCGACAGCCTTGCCGGCGAGGCGCCGCGCGTCATCAACACCGCCTTCCCCGGCGGTGTCGGGCGCTGGGAGATCCGCCGCAGCTCGTTCCGCCAGGGTGGCCGGCCGCACGGGCTGCTCGTTCTCTCGGACCTGAGCCAGCCGCTGCGTGAGGAAGAGCGGCAGGCCTGGCAGCGCCTGATTCGCGTCATCGGGCACGAGATGAACAACTCGCTGGCCCCCATCAAGTCGATTGCCGGCAGCCTCTCGACGATCGTCGAGCGTGACCCGCCGCCGACCGACTGGCGCGACGACGTGCAGCACGGCCTCGCGGTCATCGCCTCGCGGTCCGACTCGCTCAGCCGGTTCATGAGCGCCTACGCGAGGCTGGCCAAACTGCCTCCGCCGAGAATGGCGCCGCTGGACGTCGCTGCGTTCGTCGACCGGGTGGCGACGTTGGAGAAGGCACACCACGTCCAGGTCCCGCCCGGACCGCCGCTCACCATACTGGGCGATCGCGATCAACTCGAGCAGCTGCTGATCAACCTGATTCGCAACGCCGTCGACGCGGTGCGGGAGACCGCCGGCGGCGTCCGGGTCGGCTGGCAGCGCACCGCCATGCCGGGCGGCCCGTCGATGGAGCTGTGGGTCGAGGACGACGGCCCAGGCCTGTCCAACACCAGCAACCTCTTCGTGCCGTTCTTCACCACCAAACCGGGCGGGTCGGGAATCGGACTGGTGCTCAGCCGCCAGATCGCCGAGGCGCACGGCGGAACGCTGACGCTCGAGAACCGCAGTGATCGCCGCGGCTGCCGCGCGACGCTCCGGCTGCCGGTGCACGCGGTCGCCCAGGTCAGGGACGGAAAGGCCGCCGCGGCGTTGTAGGTGCCCCGGCCGCGGCGGCGCGCGGCAGGCTAGCCGGCCGGCAGGCGGACCGTGAACGTCGACCCGTGGCCGAGCCCGGCGCTTTCCGCCGCGATCGTGCCGCCGTGCAGCTCCACCAGGTGGCGCGCGATCGACAACCCCAAGCCCAGACCGGCGTGCGCCCGGGTCGTCGACGTGTCGGCCTGACGGAAGCGGTCGAACACCTGCGGCAGGAACTCCGGCTCGATGCCGATCCCGGTGTCGCTGACCCGGATCTCGACCGTCGTCCCGTTGCGCGCCGCCCCAACCTCGATCCGCCCGCCTTCCGGCGTGAACTTCACGGCGTTCGAGAGGAGGTTCATCGCGATCTGCTGGAGGCGCGCGGCGTCGGCGCGAATCGTCCCGAGGCCCGTGGCCTCGAAACGCAGCGTGAGCTGCCGGGCCTCGGCCGACGGCCGCATCGACTCGACGGCGGCACGCAGCACGGCCGCCACGTCGACGGGCGCGAGGGTCAGGCTCAGCCGCCCCGCCGCCGCCCGCGACACATCGAGGACGTCTTCGACCAGCATCGCCTGCGTGACGGCATTCCGATGGATGACCTCGATGGCGTGCAGCTGCTTGTCCGGCGGGACCTGGCCCTTGCGCAGCATCTGCGCCCACCCGACGATCGCGTTGAGCGGTGTGCGCAGCTCGTGCGAAATCACCGCCATGAAGTCGTCCTTCGCCTGGTTGGCGGCGCGCAGCGCCTCCTCCGAGCGGCGCAGCTCCTCGGCGGTGCGCTCCGCCCGATGCCGCTCGCGCACCTGCGTGCGCGTGATCAGGTAGACCATCAGCGACAGCAGCATCCCGGCGACGATCACCGACGACAGCGCGTATCCCGCCGTCGGCTCGAAGCCCGGGCCCGGACGCAGCACCAGCGTCCACTGCCGTCCGGCGAACTCCCGCACCTGTCGGACCACGAACGGCGCCGACGGCAGCTGCTCGCTCGATCGATGCAGCAGGCGCCGCTCGGCGGGGTCGCCGTCATAGACCTCGAAGAGCACGACCGGCATGGCCGTCTCGGGCACGGTCTCGCGGAGCAGGTCGTCGGCGCGAAACGGGCTGTAAACGAACCCGAGGAGGTTCGCGCGCCGTTCCTCGATCGTGGACGGCAGCGTCGTGCCGGTGTAGACCGGCACGTAGATCAGGAAGCCCGACTGCGGATGCGCCGGATCGAAGAGCTCCTGGACAAGCCGTACCCGCCCGCTCGCCGCCGGTGCGCCGGTGTCACGCGCGCGGTCCATCGCCAGCCGCCGCTCCTTCTCCGAGTACATGTCGTAGCCGATGGCGATGCGATTCCGGGCATCCTGCGGTTCCAGGTAGACGATGGCGTGGACGTCCTGGCCGGGCTGGTCCGGCCAGTACTTGAAGCTCAGGCCTGCGGCGCGGAGCCGCGCGGCCACGGCGTCCTTGTCCTGCGTCCGGATGAACTGCGAGAAGCCGATGCCCTGGATGCCCGGATACCGCTGCCGCAGCTGCAGCCGCTCGACGTAGGCGGCGAATTCCGGGAGCCGCACTTCCTCGCTGGCGGCGAACAGCCCGGCGCCGCCGAGCAGCATCGCGATGTACGCGTCCAGGCGGCGTGCGATCTCGTTGACGACGGTTGCGGCGGCATTCTGGAACAGCAGCTCGTCGCGCGCCAGCGCCGTCCGGCGGGTGGAGTACGCCGCCACGGCGGTGAGCACGGCCCCGGCAAGGGCGAGCACCAGGGGGATCGAGCTGCGACGCGACCGGCGGCCCGGCATCGCGCCGATTCTACCTCTGCTATGCTGACCGCATGTGGCGACGGATGTTCGACGCGCCCCTGCAGTGGCAGGCGGTCTTCCTCGCGGTGGTGCCCGCAGCGCTGCTCGCCTGGCTGGCCGCGCGCGTCACGCGCAAGCTGGTCGCGGCGGCGCTGCGCCATCTGCTCGGCGACACCCTCTCGACCGCCAGTCCGCTGGTCAGGGGGCCGCTCCGCTTCATCGGCGCGCTCACCTTCATCCTGGTCTTCGCGACCGTGGTCTTCCCTCTCCTGGAGGCGGCCGGCCTGCGCCCGCGCCTCGGGCTCCACCTGCGGACGCTTGCCGCCTGGACGTTCGAGTCGGGACTGAAGGTCGTCCTGATCGCCCTGCTCGCCTACAGCGTGATCCGCGTCACCGCCCTGCTCGTCCGCCGTTTCGAGCACGAGCTGAGCCTCGGCACGGATCTCGAGGCGCTCGAACGCGCCAAGCGCGCGAAGACGCTCGGGTCGGTGGTGCGCAACGTGACCACGGCGGTGGTGAGCGCCATCGCCGTACTGATGGTGCTGCGCGAGTTGCGGATCGACATTGCTCCCGTGCTGGCCGGCGCCGGCATCGTCGGGCTCGCCGTCGGCTTCGGCGCGCAGACGCTCGTCCGCGACATCATCAGCGGGTTCTTCCTCATCCTCGAAGACCAGGTGCGCGTGGGCGACGTCGCAGCGATCAACGGCACGGGCGGCCTGGTCGAGGCAATCAACCTGCGGACCATCGTGCTGCGCGACATCGAGGGCACGGTGCACATCTTCCCGAACGGCGCGATCACGACGCTGGCCAACCGCAGCAAGGACTTCTCGTACTACGTCATCGACGTCTCGGTCGCGTACGGCGAGGACACGGATCGCGTGGCGGAGGTGCTGCGCCGGATCGGGGGGGAATTGCAGCAGGACGAGCGGTTCGGCCCGTTCATCCTCGAGCCGCTCGAGGTCATGGGCGTCGATGCGTTCGGGGAGTCGGCCGTCCTCCTGAAGGTGCGGATCAAGACGATGCCGCTCAAGCAGTGGGAGGTCGGCCGGGAATTGCGGCGGCGGATCAAGAAGGCCTTCGACTCGGAGGGGATCGAAATCCCGTACCCGCAGCGGGTCGTGACGACGCGGGTCGAGAGTGCCTAGTAGCGGGACGGGACCGTCGCGGCCGGCGTCTCGCCCTTCGACTCCCGTGCGATCCTGACGCCGGCGCTCGCGCCGACGCGCGTGGCGCCGGCGGCGATCATCGCCTTCAGCCCGGCCAGGTCGCGGACGCCTCCCGCTGCCTTCACGCCCATGTCGGTACCGACCACGCGCCGCATCAGCGCGACATCGGCCGGCGTCGCCCCGCCCGACGCAAAGCCGGTGGAGGTCTTGACGAACTCGGCGCCCGCCGCCTTGGCGAGCGTGCAGGCGGTGACCTTCTCCTCGTCGGTGAGCAGCGCCGCCTCGATGATCACTTTGCTGACGATGCCGCACTGCCGGCAGGGCTCGACGACCGCGTCGATGTCCCGCTCGACCGTCCGCAGATCCTGCGTCTTGAGCGCACCAATGTTGATGACCATGTCGATCTCGGTCGCCCCATCGAAGATCGCGCGGCGGGTTTCGTAGTGCTTGACGTCCGCGGTCGTTGCACCCAGCGGAAAGGCCACCACCGAGCACACCCCGACGCCGCTTCCGCGCAGCAGACGCGCCGCCAGCGCCACCCATGCCGGGTTGACACACACCGTGGCGAACCGGAACTCGGCCGCCTCGCGGCACAGCTGTTCGATGTCGGCACGCGTCGCGTCGGGCTTGAGCAGGGTGTGGTCGATCAACGCTGCCACGCCTTCCGGCGCGCCGCCGGCGGCGTGCAGGCCGAGACGTGACGCACCTGCGTCCAGCACGCCGCGCAGCCGGTCCGGACAGCAGTCGTGCAGCACGGCGTGGCACCCGCAGCGCCCCGCGGCGCGCGGCGCCTGCGCGGCCAGCACCTCCTCGGTGACGATCTCGACGAGCCGACGCAGCTCCTCAGGACTCATCACAATCGACAATCAACGATCCACAAGCACAATCCCCAGCCGGCAATCCAAATCCACAAGAATCCACAATCAGAATTGCTCTTCCATCCGCCGGATCTTCAGCAGCCGGCGGATGTACCTGGCCTCGCCCATCGGCGTGGCCAACCAGGTGTCGACGATCCGGATCGCGTCTCCGGCCGCGGCCAGGCGCGTCGAGCCGAGCGTCATGACGTTGGCGCCGTTGTGCTCGCGCGAGTACCGCGCGACGGTCTCGTCGCTGCACAGCGCGGCACGAATCCCGCGCACCTTGTTCGCGGCAATCGCGCTGCCGATGCCCGCCCCGTCGATGACGATGCCGGCATCGGCCTCACCGCGCGCGACCGCGAGCGCCACCGCCCGCGCAATGTCGGGATAGTCGACCGGCTCGCTCGTGTCCGTGCCCAGATCGATCACGGCCAGGCCGCGTCCGCGCAGGTGCCGCACGAGCGCCTGCTTCAACGCCACGCCGGTGTGATCGGTGCCGATGGCGACCCTGCGCACGTCGGCCACGGGCGCCAGATCCGGCGGGAGCGCCGGGTCGGTCGAGCCGGCCGGCACCACCGTCACCCGACGGGCGGCGAGCGTATCGCGCGCGAGCGGCGTCACGTGCCCGCCGGGCGAGAGCTCGACCGTGGCGCCTACGTCCAGCGTCCTCGCGTCCGTTTCGGTGATGATGTCGAACCGTTTCATTCGCCGTCCAGGACCGCGATGTAGTCGAGGTTCCGGTACTTCTCCGCGTAGTCGAGCCCGTACCCGACGACGAACTGATCGTCGATGGTGAACCCGATGTAGTCGACCTTGACGTCCACCACCCGGCGCGACGGCTTGCTGAGGAGGCACGCCGTCCGCAGCGACTTCGGCCAGCGCGCCTTCATGATGTCCTGCAGGTAGGCCAGCGTCAGCCCGGTGTCGACGATGTCCTCGACGATGATCGTGTGGCGCCCTTCCAGGCCGCTGTCGAGATCCTTGAGCAGGCGCACCTCTCCCGACGAGTGCGTGCGCTTCGCGTAGCTCGAGACGGCGATGAAGTCCATGGTGACGCGCGGGCTCATCACGCGCATCAGGTCGGCCATGAACACGAATCCGCCCTTGAGGACGCCGACGAGGTGGATCTCCTCCTCCGGCGCGTAGTCGGCTTCGATCTCCGACGCGAGCTCGCGGATGCGGGCCTGGATGGTGGCGGCATCGAGGAGGGTCTGCATGGTCGATCAGCGTCCGACGGCGGCGCGCACGCGCGCCGCCAGCGTTCTTGCCTCGCGCAGGACGGCTGCTTCATCCAGTGTCAGCACCTGCCCGTCGCGCATCAGCACGCGTCCGTTCACGATCGTCGTCTTCACGTCGTCGCCGCGCGTGACGTAGACGAGGTGGGAGATGGGATCGTATACGGGTGTCTGTCGCGCCGAGGCCATCGAGACGACGATGAGATCGGCCCGCTTGCCGACGGTGAGCGAACCGATGTCGCGATCCATGCCGAGCGCGCGCGCCCCTTCGATCGTGGCCATCGCCAGCGCGTCCCCCGCCGGGATCGCGCGGGGATCGCCGGTCTGAAGCTTCTGGAGCAGCGCCGTCTGGCGGACGGCCTCGAACATGTCGAGATCGTTGTTGCTCGCGGCGCCGTCGGTGCCGATACCGACCGGGATCGACGCCGCCCGCATCGCCGGCACCCGGGCGGTTCCGCTCGCCAGCTTCATGTTGCTTTCCGGGTTGTGCGCGACGCCGACGCCGTGCCGGGCCAGGACCAGCAGCTCCGCGTCGGTCAGCCAGACGCCGTGCGCGGCCAGCGTCCTCGGTCCGAGGAATCCGAGCGACTCCAGGTAGCCCACGGGGGTGGTCCGGTGCTTTGCCCGCGCGATGTCCACCTCCGCGCGCGTCTCCGCGAGGTGGATGAGCAGCGGTGCGCCTGCGCGGGTGGCCAGCGCGCGCGACGCCTTCAGCGATGCCGCATCGAGCGTATAGAGCGAGTGCGGCGCGACCGCCGGCACGATCAGCTCGTCGCCGCCAAACTGCTCGAGGAACCGTGCGGCGCGGGCGAGTGCGTCGGCCGGCGTCCTCGCGTCGGGAGCGGGAAACTCGATGATCGTCTGGCCGAGCACGCCGCGCAGGCCCGCCTCCTTCGTCGCGGCGGCAATCTCCTCCTCGAAGTAATACATGTCCGCATACGCGGTCGTGCCCGAACGGATCATCTCCAGCGCCGCCAGCCGTGTGCCGGCGCGGACGAACTCCGGCGAGACGGTCTTCGCCTCCACCGGGAAGATGTACTTCTCCAGCCACTCCATCAGCGAGAGATCGTCGGCGAGGCCGCGGTAGAGGACCATCGGCGCGTGCGTGTGCGTGTTGATCAGCCCCGGCAGGATGACGCCGTCCGGGGCGTCGATCGAGTCCCTCGCCTCGAACCGCGCGGCAATGGCCGATGGCGCACCGACTCCGACGATGTCCCGCCCGCTGATGGCCACCGCCCCCGGCGACAGCACCCGTCCGCCATCCATCGTCACCACCGTCCCGCCGGTGACGACGAGATCGATGGGCGTGCGGCCTGGCTGGGTGAAGACAACGGCGCTGCCGGTGAGAAGCCACGCTGCGCTGCGAAGGAACATGAAGGCGGAATTCTATCAGAGCGCGACTTCGACTCTGACTCTGACTCTGACTCTGACTCTGACTCTGACTTACGACGCTCGACTGTCGACTGCGGTATAGTGAACCCCCGTGCCGCTCCACCTGGTCGAGCACCCGCTCGTGCACGACGCGCTGGCGGCGCTGCGCGACGCCACCACCTCGCGGGACGTCTTCCGGCGCATGGCGTTTCGTGTCAGCCTGCTGCTGGCCGCGGAAGCCACCCGCGATGTGCCCTCCGAACCGGTGATCGTGCAGACGCCGCTCGCCCCGGCCGACGCCCGCCGCGTCACCTCCGACGTCGTGGTCGTGCCGGTGCTGCGCGCTGGGCTCGGGATGCTGGACGCGGTGCTCGCGCTCATTCCCACGGCGCGGGTCGGCCACATCGGGCTGCAGCGCGACGAGCTGACGGCGGTCGCCTCGCAGTACTACTCCAAGCTGCCGGCCAGTCTGGACAGCAGCTTCGTGCTCATGGTCGACCCGATGCTGGCGACCGGCGGCAGCGCCGTGGCGGCGCTCGACCTGCTCCGTCACGCCGGGGCGCGCCGCGTCCACATGATCTGCATCGTAGCGGCGCCCGAAGGCCTTGCGCTGCTCGAGCGGTTCCATCCCGACGTCCACGTCTTCACGCCGGCCGTCGACCATGGGCTCAACGCGCACAAGTTCATCCTCCCCGGCCTGGGGGATTTCGGCGACCGACTCTACGGCACGGTTTGACGGCCGGCGGTCATCCCGCCAGCAGGAGCCAGCCATGATCACGCGGAGCAGCGACACGCCGGCCGAGCGGCGCAGCCAGCGGCGTACCAGCGACGACAAGTGGCGCACCGCGCTGACCTGCATCGAGCCGAACAAAATCCTGGTGCGCGGGTATCCACTCGACGAAATGATGGGCCGGCTGACGTTCGGCGAGGCGATTTATCTGCTGCTGATGGGCGAAGTGCCCTCGCCGGGGATCGCCAGCTTGTTCGAGGCGATGCTGGTGTCGTTCATCGACCACGGGGCGACACCGCCCTCGACGCTGGCGGCGCGCAACACCGCCACCACCGGCGCGCCGCTGCGCGCCTGTGTCGCGGCCGGCGTGCTCGGGTTCGGGCGCTACCACGGGGGCGACATCGAGGCGTGCATGCAGCTGGTGCACAACGGGCTCGAGCAGGTGCGGCAGGGCGTGACGTACCGCGAGGCGGCGACGCGGATCGTGACGCCGTACCTGGAAGCCGGCGAGCGGGTCCCCGGGTTCGGCCACCGCTACCACACCCGCGATCCACGCGCCGCCCGCCTGTTCCAGATGGCGCTCGAGCTCGAGGTCGAAGCGGAGCACATCCAGATGATCCGCGCCGTGGAGATGACCCTGGCCGATCAGCGGTCCGAGAACGAGCCGCCGCTGCCGATCAACATCGACGGCGCGATCGCGGCGCTGTGCGGGGATCTCGGCATTGCACCGGCCGTCGCCGACGCACTCGTGATCGTTTCGCGGCTGCCCGGTCTCGCCGCCCAGACGCTGGAGGAATGCAACCGCCAGGAGCCGATGCGGCAGATCGACCCCAAAGACCACGTGTACGACGGACCGAGCGAGCGCCGGCTTCCGGAGCGGCGGAAGTAGGTGATAGACTCAGGGTTTCTCGAGGTTGGGCGCTTGGCTCAGCGGTAGAGCATCGCCTTCACACGGCGGGGGTCAGTGGTTCGAATCCACTAGCGCCCACCAATCTCGCCTGCAGTCCTACATCTGTGAGGAAGCTGCGGTTCCCACGCCCGGCGAGCTCACGCCAGCATCACGCGGGTGTTAACCACCGCAGCG
>JBMDXQ010000162.1:0-30252 GCA_048594975.1 Vicinamibacterales bacterium
TCTGCGCACGGGCAATCCGCAATGTGTGGTGCTGGGACCGCTGCCTGCGCCGGAACGCTTCAACACGCTGGGCCCGGCGCTGTCCACGCATGCGATGTTTCCGAACGGCACCAACGTGGAATTCGCTCAGGTGGATGCCCCGGACCGGGTTCGGATCCTGATTTGGGAGCGCGGTGTCGGGCCGACGTCCTCGTCGGGAACAGGATCGACGGCCGCCGCCGTCGCCGCTGCCGCCCACGGTGGCGCCTCGCGCTCGATCGACGTGATGGCTCCCGGCGGGCTCCAGCATGTCGACTGGCAGGACTCCGGAGCCTTTCTGACCGGGTGGGCGGATCTCGTGCTCGAAGGGCGATGGCTCGGGGGCGACAGGGCAGACTGATGCGGACGTTTCACGGCGCGATCCAGGCCGTCGAGACCTATTCGCCTGCCGAGGAGGCGTTCAACACTCGCCGCCGCACGATCGGTCTGTTCCTCGGTCCCATCGTCTGCATCGCGCTGCTGCTCGCGCCGCTGCCGCTTGCCGCGCCGGCGCATCGTGTGGCAGCCATCCTCGGCATGATGGTGGTCTTCTGGGTGACGGAAGCGCTGCCGCTCGCCGTCACGGCGCTGCTCGGACCCGTCCTCGCCGTTCTCTTTCGCGTCGCCCCGGTACGCACGGCGTTTGCCGCGTTCGCCGATCCGATCATCTTCGTCTTCATCGGCAGCTTCATCCTTGCCGAGGCGATGTTCGTGCACGGCGTCGACCGCCGGATCGCCTACACAGCGCTCTCGTGGCGGTTTGTCGGAACGAGCGCCACGCGGATCCTCATCACCTTCGGTGCCGTCACCACCATTCTGTCGATGTGGATGAGCAACACCGCCACGACGGCGATGATGTTTCCGATCGGCCTGTCGATCGTCGCGCACCTGGCGCGCAGCGGCATGGAGGGGGCGCGCCAGTTCGCCCTGGTCATGATGCTGATCACCTCGTTCGGGGCCTCCATCGGCGGCATGGCAACCCCGGTCGGGACGCCGCCGAACCTGATTGGGATCGGCATGCTCGAGAAGCTGGCGGGCGTGGATGTCACGTTTTTTCAGTGGATGCTGCTGGCCGTTCCCGGCATGGCCCTGATGTTTGGCCTGATTGCCGTGCAGTTCTACTTCGCCGGAGCGCGTCACGCGCGTGTGGACGCCGCCAGCACGCAGATCGTTCGCGATGAGCTCGAAAAGCTCGGACCCGTCTCACGCGGTCAGCGGAACGTCCTCATCGCCTTTGGCATCACCGTGCTGCTGTGGGTGGCGCCAGGCATTCTTGCCATTGCCGGTGTTGACGACACGGGTTTTGCCCGCGGATTTGCGCAGGCCGTGCCTGAAAGCATCGCCGCCATGCTCGGCGCGCTGCTCCTGTTCGTGCTTCCAGTCAATTGGACCGGGCGAAGCTTTACGCTCACGTGGGAGCAGGCGCTGAAGATCGACTGGGGTGTGATTCTGCTCTTCGGCGGCGGCCTCGCGATGGGCGAGCTGGCGTTCTCGACGGGTCTCGCCGAAGCGCTGGGGAAAGGCATCACGGCCTGGCTGCCGTCGCAGACCACGGTCGCGTTGACCATGCTGTTCACCGGTGCGGCCATCGTCCTGTCGGAGGCAACGTCGAACACCGCCGCGGCAAACATGATCGTGCCGATTGCGATTGCCGTCGCGCAGGCAGCGGGCGTGCCGCCGCTCCAGCCGGCGCTCGCGGCGACGCTCGGCGCGAGCATGGGGTTCATGATGCCGGTGTCGACGCCGCCGAACGCGATCGTCTACAGCTCCGGCTTCATTCCGATCACGTCGATGATGAAGTACGGCGTTGCGCTCGACGTGGCCGGTTTCGCCCTGATCGTGGCGCTCGTGAGCGCGCTGGGGCCGCTCTTCTGACGTCGGACGTCCCTCCTCGCCCGCGTTCGACGGCTGCGCGGGACAATCAAAGAAACGGAAGATTCGACACGCGTGGACGCGACGAGCAACGGGCCGCCTGGCAGGTGGCGACTTCGTGGTGAGAAGTGCCGAACGGTCCGTGTCGGCGTGCGCCGTTTGCGCACGCGGGAAGGAGGCAGGATCGCAGGAACTGCGACGGCACCGCCGCGCGTTCAGCGCCGGCGGCTCCTGGGCTTCGCGTTTCGCGCCGTCAGCGCCTCATCGAGCGTGCGGATTGCGGCGGTGATTTGCTCGTTCGTTCCGTCCAGGGCGGGACGGACTTCGAGGTAGTGTCCGGCGGCGACCGCCGCGCGAGCTTTTTGCAGGGCAGCTTGCGCGTTCCGCACGGCCGTCCGCGCCGGGGCGAGCTCCCTGGCGGGAACGCGCGCCGCTTCGGCGAGCTTGATCCGCTGCTGCAACTGCAGCACGGCCGACGACGCGGTGTGAATCGCCGCCTCGCTCTCGCTGCGCGTCCGTGCCTTGCCGTCGGCGGCCTGTTTCGCCGCCTCGTGCGCCTGTTCACGCGCGTCGAGCGCGCGCGAGAGCGCGGTCCGGTAATCGCCCTGCACGACCGCATCGTTGGCGGCCTGCAGCGCCCCTACCGCGGCCTGATACGCATCGGCGGCGTACTGGTCGGCACCGGCGGCGCGCGCCGCCTCGATGGCGCCCTGGGCCGTGTCGATCTCCTTCTGCGGTGGCTCGGAGCAGGCGGCGCACAGGACGAGTGCGCACAGCAGGCCGGAAAGGCGGCGCATCGATCCATCAGTATAGCAGGGATGGTGTACGATGAAGGCCGTTGCCGCGCACGATCGCCCGCGCGAGAAGCTGGCGCGCTTCGGCGCCGCCGCGCTGGGTGACAACGAGCTGCTCGCAATCGTGCTCGGCCACGGCCGCGCGCGCGCGAGCGCGCTCGATCTCGCCAACGCCGTGCTGGCGGAAGCCGGCGGGCTGCACGGCCTGGTGCGGGTGCGTTGCGAGACGCTCACGCGCCTGCACGGCATCGGCGCGGCGCGCGCCGCTCAGGTCGCCGCAGCGATCGAGCTCGGGCGCCGAACGCTGACGCGCGCCGGCCGTGAACGTGTCCACCTGGCCAGCCCGCAGGCGGCGGCGGAGTACCTGCTGCCGCTTTACGGCGCGCAGCCGGTGGAGCAGTTCGGCGTCGTGCTGCTCGACACCAAGCACCGCGTGCTGCGCACCCGCGTCGTGTCCATCGGGACGCTGGACGCGAGCGTGGTCCACCCGCGCGAGGTGTTCCGGGAAGCGACGGCGGTGAATGCGGCGGCGATCGTGCTGTTCCACAACCACCCCTCCGGCGATCCCGAGCCGAGCGAGGACGACGAGATCCTGACCGGCCGCCTGGTGGCGGCCGGGGTGGTGATGGGCATTCCCGTAGTCGACCACATCATCCTCGGCGACGTGCGGTACTGCAGCCTCCGGGAGAAGGGACTGCTGAGTGGCAAGAGCGCTGCACTTTGACTGCTTCTCGGGTGCCTCGGGCGACATGATCGTCGGCGCGCTGCTCGACCTGGGCGTCCCGCTCGACGGCCTGCGCGCCGCGCTCGGCAGCCTGGCCATCGACTATGGCGACGTGTCGGTCGGACGCGTGGTCCGATCGGGCATCTCGGCCACGAAGTTCCGGGTCCACCCGCCTGCCGGCGAGGCGCAGCGGCCATCGTCAGCTGAAACGGGAAGCACGGACCATCACCACCATCATCGTCATCATGAGCACGACCTCGAGGAGGAGGGTGCCCGGCGATCTCCCGACGCGCCCGGCGGCCCCGCCGGCCACCACCATGATCGCCACCACAGCCTGAAGGAGATCGGCGGGTTCATCGACCGTTCGGCGCTCTCGCTTGCTGGCAAGCAGCGCGCCACGCACCTGTTCGAGCGGCTGGCCGAGGCGGAAGCCGCGGTGCACGACCTGCCGGTCGAGCAGGTGCATCTGCACGAGGTCGGCACGCTCGATTCCATCGTCGACATCGTCGGCGCCGTGTACGCGCTCGAGTGGATTGGCGCGGACGCCGTTACCTCGTCGCCGTTGAACGTCGGGAGCGGGACGGTCCAGTGCGCGCACGGCGTGCTGCCGGTACCGGCGCCGGCCACCGCGCGGCTGCTCGCGGGTGCGCCCGTCTATGCCGGCGCCGTGACCACCGAGTTGGTCACGCCGACCGGCGCGCTCATCGTGACCGACTACGCCTCGTCGTTCACCTCGCTCCCGCGGATGCGGATCGAGAAAGCAGGGTACGGCGCGGGGGACAGGGACTTCCCAGGCCATCCGAACGTGCTGCGGGTGTTCCTCGGCGAGGTGACCGCGACCGGCACCGCCGAAGCCGTCGTCGTAGTCGAGTGCGAGATCGACGACATGAACCCGCAGCTCTTCGGCCCGCTGATGGACCGGCTGTACGGCAGCGGCGCGCTCGAGGTCTACTACGGGTCGGTGATGATGAAGAAGGGCCGTCCCGGCGTGCTCGTCACCGTGCTGGCGCCGCCGGACCGCAGGGAGGCCGTCGCGGGCGTCCTGTTCGCCGAAACGACGACCATCGGCGTCCGCTATCATGACGTGCAGCGCGAATGCCTGCAGCGCGAGATGCGGACCGTGGTGACGCCGGTCGGGCCGGTGCGTTTCAAGATCGCGAGCCGCGGCGGCCGGATCGTGAACGCCGCCCCCGAGTTCGACGACTGCGCGCGGCTGGCCGGTGAGAAGAACTTGCCCGTGAAAGAGGTGCAGGCGCTCGCGCTGAAAGCATGGCTGGATTCACAGATGTAGCGCAGCCCTTGAGCGCTGCCTTCAGGTCGATTCTCTGTACATGTCCCGTTTCTACCTGACCACCGCGATCGACTACGTCAACAGCCGCCCCCACCTCGGGACGGCCTACGAGAAGATCGCCGCCGACGTGATCGCGCGCTACAAACGACTGGCGGGTGTCGACACCCACTTCGTCATGGGCAACGACGAGCACTCGCAGAACGTATTCCGGCGCGCCCGCGAGCTCGGCGAGGAGCCGCTGGCCTACTGCGATCGCATGGCACAGGAGTTCCTCGACGTCTGGAAGCGCCTGGACCTCTCGTTCGACGACTTCATCCGCACCACCGAGACACGCCATCGGAAGGGCGTGCAGGAGCTGGTGCGGCGGATGACTGCGGCCGGCGACATCTACGAGGGGCACTACGAAGGCTGGTACTGCATCTCGTGCGAGGCCTTCAAGCAGGAGAAGGACCTCATCGACGGACTGTGCCCGATCCACCGCACGAAGCCGGACTGGATCCGCGAGAAGAACTACTTCTTCCGCCTCTCCAGGTACCGGGATCGGCTGCTCGGCCACTTCGCTGCGCACCCCGAGTTCCTCGTGCCGGAGATCCGGCGCAACGAGATCCTGCGCCTCATCGAGAGCGGCCTCGAGGACATCTCGGTCAGCCGCGCCGGCCAGGCGTGGGGCATCGCGATGCCCGACGACCCGTCGAGCGTGATTTACGTCTGGGTCGACGCGCTCATCAACTACGCGACCGCGGTCGGCTTCGGAACCGACGATGCGCTGTTTGCGCGCTGGTGGCCGGCGGACCTGCACGTGATCGGGAAGGACATCACGAGGTTTCACGCGGTCATCTGGCCGGCGATGCTGATGAGCGCCGGCGTCGAAGTGCCCCGGCAGGTTTTCGGACACGGCTGGGTGCACTTCCGCGGCGAGCGGATGAGCAAATCGCTCGGCACGGTGGTCGACCCGCTGGAGGCCGCCCGGCGGTTCGGTCCCGATCCGCTGCGGCTCTACCTGGTCAAGGAAATCGCGTTCGGCAACGACGGCGACTTCACCTGGGAGCGGTTCGAGGACCGCTACAACGTGGATCTCGCGAACAACCTCGGCAACCTCGTGAGCCGGGTGACGGCGATGGCGGAGCGTTACCGCCGCGGCCGGCTGACGCCGGCGGGCGGTCCTGGCCGTCTCGCTGACGTCGCCGCCGAGGCGCTCGAGCAATACCGGATCGCGATGGACGCGTTCGCGCTCGAGGCCGGCGTGGCCGCCGCGTTCCGGGTGGTCGACGCGACCAACGAGTTCATCGCGAGCAGCGAGCCGTGGGTGCTCGCGCGCGACGAGGCGAGCGCCGACCGCCTGAGCCACGTGCTGTTCGACGTCGCCGAGGCCGTGCGTATCGCTGCAGTGCTGCTGCTGCCGATCATGCCGGGCTCGGCGGCGGAGGTCCTCCGGCGTGTCGGCGAGGACGATCCCGCGGGCGTCCGGCTCGACGGCGCGGTGTGGCGGAACCACGGCGAGCGGCACATCATCAGGGCAGACGCGCTGTGGCCGCGATCGGACGCGCGCGAACGGAGCGGAGCGAGCGGCACCGCGCGAGCGCAGCGAAGCGAGCCCGGCGGGCCGCACTCCTCGACGGCCGCGCGGGGGGCCGTGAGCGCCGTCGAAGGGCAGGGATCCCCACCACCACCCCAGGACGACAGGAGCACATTCGTGGAGCAGAAACCAACGCAGCCCCCCGTTCCCGTTCCGTCGGCACCGGATCCCGGTCCGGGGCCGACGCCCGCCGCGGCGCCGCAGGCCGCCATCCCGCGCGACGAACGGATCTCGATCGACGACTTCATGAAGGTGGACCTTCGGGTGGCGAAGGTGCTCGCTGCCGAGAAGGTGGCCAACTCGCGCAGGCTCGTGAAAATGCAGGTGGACGCCGGCACCGAGCAGCGAACGCTGGTGGCCGGCATTGCCGAGGCCTACGAGCCCGAGCAGCTGGTCGGCAAGACGATCGTGATCGTCTTCAACCTGAAGCCGGCGAAGTTGATGGGCATCGAGTCCGACGGCATGGTGCTCGCGGCCAGCCCGGACGGCGGCAGGCCGGTACTCGTCACGTTCGATCAGGACGCAGCACCGGGCACGAAGGTGAGGTGAGTCTGCGTTGACACGCTGTCATGATTGACTCCCACTGCCATATCGCCGGGGAGGAGTTCGACTCCGATCTCGAGGACGTGGTGCGTCGCGCGCTCGAGGCGGACGTGACCTCGGCGCTCTGCGTGCTGTCGGCTGGCGATGCGGCGGAGACCGCGCGCGCACCCACCCTGCGCGCCCTCTGGCCGGCGGTGCGCGTTGCCGTGGGCGTGCACCCGCACCACGCCGGGTCGTTTGCGGGGCGCGCCGCCGAGGCCGTTGCACTGGTCCGCGCGGAGGTGGCGCGCCAGGGCGCGTGCGCGATCGGGGAGATCGGCCTCGACTACCACTACGACTTCGCGCCGCGAGACGTCCAGCAGGAGATCTTCGGCGCGCAGATCCGCCTGGCCCGCGAACTCGACCTGCCGATCGTCGTCCATACCCGCGAGGCGACCGCCGATACGGTCCGCGTCATCCGCGAGGCCGGCCTCGGCGCCATCCGCGGCGTGTTCCACTGCTTCACCGGCGATGCCGCGATGGCGCGCGCGGCGCTCGACGAGGGCTTCTGCCTGTCGTTTGCCGGGATCGTCACGTTTCCGAAGGCGCAGCCGCTGCGCGAGGCGGCGAGACTGGTGCCTGCCGATCGGCTGCTGTGCGAGACCGACGCGCCTTATCTGGCGCCCGTGCCGCACCGCGGCAAGCGCAACGAACCGGCCTATGTCGCGCGCGTCGTCGAGGCGCTGGCCGAGGCGCGTGGCGAGCGCCGGGAGCAGGTCGCGGAGGCGACGACGGGCACGTTTGTCGCCCTCTTTGGAACGTAAAGTCACGTCATTGCAACGGCTTAGCGCGTTGACACTGTCGTCGCACCTCCAGTATTGTGGGTCGACCGAACCGCGATCCTCCTTGAGCGACACAGCGCAGAAAACGCCCGTCACAGCCGATCTGGCGCAACTCTTCGAACCGATTCGCGACGAGCTCGAAGCGGTCGAGCGCGAGTTCGTGCGTCACATCCAGTCACGCGTTGCGCTCATCCCGGAGATGGGGCGCTACCTGCAGAACAGCGGCGGCAAGCGGGTGCGCCCGGCGGTACTGCTGATGGCGGCGCGGCTGAGCGGCTATCGCGGCGACCGATCCGTGCTCTACGCTTCGGTGGTGGAGTTCATCCACACCGCGACGCTGGTCCACGACGACATCATCGACGGCGCCGACATGCGCCGCGGCCGCGTGGCGGCGCATTCGCGGTGGGGTAACGACATCACCGTCCTGCTCGGCGACTACCTGTACATCAAGTCGATGGCGATGGCGCTGACCCAGGACTCGCTCGAGATCATCCGCGTGTTGTGCGACGTCACGCTGCGGATGATCGAGGGCGAGCTCTATCAGCTCACGAAGACCGGCGACGTCGACATCACCGAGGAGGAGCACTTCGACATCATCCGCCGCAAGACCGCGTTTCTCTTCGGCGGCTGCGCGCAGATCGGCGGGATGCTCGGCGGCGTCTCGCCGGAGCGGGAGACCGCGCTGCGCGAGTACGGGTTCAACCTCGGCGTCGCGTTCCAGCTGGTCGACGACCTGCTCGACTTCACCGCCGACGAGGCGGCGCTCGGGAAGCCGGTCGGGGGGGACCTCCGTGAGGGCAAGGTCACGCTGCCGATCATCCTTCTGCTGCGGCGGGGCGGCGAGGAGGCGGATCGTCTCATCCGAGCGGCCGTCCGTGATCGGGCGGTCACCGGCGAGCAGTGGCGGCAGATCCTCGCGCTGCTGCACGAGCACCGCGCGACCGACCTGGCCTTCGAGCGCGCCGTCGAGTACGCGAACCGGGCGAAGAGCTGTCTGGCCGTGTTCCCGCCCGGCCGCGAGCGCGACGCGCTGGCGACGCTTCCCGATTACGTGCTGGCACGTGATCGGTGAGGGCCAGCCGGGAAGCCGCATGCCGAAAGCCGAATGACGAATGCTGAACGCACACTGAACGCGGAATGAGGACATTCGACATGCGACATTCAGCATTCAGCATTGACACCCGTGATCATCCGTTTTCCTCCCATCACCCTGGCCGTCGTCGAGGGCGACATCACCGCGCGCCCGGTCGATGCGATCGTCAACGCCGCCAACAACGCGTTCTGGATGGGGGGCGGCGTCGCCGGCGCGATCAAGGCGAAGGGCGGCGCCGCCATCGAACGTGAGGCCATGGCGCAAGGGCCGGTCGAGCCGGGCAACTCGGTGCTGACCTCGGCCGGCACGCTGCCGGCCGGCCATGTCATCCACGCCGCAGTGATGGGCCAGGACCTGCAGACGGACGGCGCCCTGATCCGCCGCGCGAGCGCCTCGGCGCTTGTCCTCGCCGCCTCGTGTCGTCTGACCTCCGTCGCTTTCCCCGCGCTCGGCACCGGCGTGGGCGGCTTCCCGCTGGCCGAGTGCGCCCGGATCATGGCAGACGCCGTGCGCGAGCACGCAGGTACCCCGACCCCCGTGCGGCTCGTCGAGTTCGTCCTCTTCGGCCGCCGCGCGTTCGACGAGTTCACGTCCGGCCTCGCTCGCGGCGATGACCCGGTGAGCACGGACCAGTGATCGAGGCGTAGTCCGATCCCGCAGTCGATCGTTCAATGGTCCGATCACCCGATGATCTGATGTCCGCCGATCCGCTTGACCGCATCAACCAGCTTCGGCGCGAGATTCGCCACCACGAGGAACGCTACTACCTCCACGACGCGCCCGAGATCTCCGACGAGCAGTTCGACCGGCTGCTGCGCGAGCTCGAGCGCCTCGAGGCGGAGCACCCGGATCTCGTCACCGCCGACTCGCCGACACAGCGCGTCGCCGGCAGGCCCGGAGAAGGATTTCCGACCGTCGAGCACCTCGCGCCGATGCTCAGCCTCGACAACGCGTACAACGAGGAGGAGCTGCGCGCCTTCGACGAGCGCGTCCGCCGCGGCGCTTCGCTGGGCGACACGGCGGTCGCGTACGTCGCGGAACTGAAGATCGACGGCCTGAGCATCGCGCTCACCTACGAGGACGGGCGCCTGGTGCGCGGCGCCACCCGCGGCGACGGGGTGCGCGGTGAGGACGTGACCGCCAACGTGCGCACGATTCGCGCCATCCCGCTCGCACTTCGTGGGGCGCCGCCGGGCCGGATCGAGGTGCGCGGCGAGGTGTACCTGCCGCGCACCGCCTTCGAGCGCATCAACCGCGAGCGCGAGGAGGCCGGCGAGCCGCTCTTCGCCAACCCCCGGAACGCCGCGGCGGGGACGATGCGGAACCTCGACCCCGGGCTGGTGGCGCGACGCGGGCTGGGCGCGTTCACTTACCACGTCGTCGGCGTCGACGGCGCGAGCCACGCGGCGATGCTGAAGGCCATGGCGGGCTGGGGGCTGCCGGTGGAGCGTCACTGGCGGAGCTGCCAGGGGATCGGCGAGGTCATCACGTTCTGCCAGGAGTGGGCCGAGCGGCGCCACGAAATGCAGTTCGAGACCGACGGCGTCGTCGCCAAGGTCGACGATCTCACGCTCCGGCAGCGGCTCGGCACCACGGCGAAGTTCCCGCGCTGGGCCACCGCGTTCAAGTTTCCGGCGCAGCAGGTGCACACCAGGCTGCTGAAGATCGAGGTCAACGTCGGCCGCACCGGCGCGAACACCCCGTATGCCGTGCTCGAGCCGGTGTTCGTGGCCGGCTCCACGGTGTCGATGGCGACGCTGCACAACGCCGAGGACATCGCCCGCAAGGATCTGCGCGAAGGGGATACCGTCATCGTCGAAAAGGCGGGCGACGTCATCCCGCGGGTCGTCGCGCCGATCCTGAGCCTCCGTCCCCAGGGGGCAGCGCCGTGGGTGATGCCCTCGAGCTGCAAGGCGTGCGGCAGCCGGCTCCGCCGCGACGAAGAGGAAGTCGTCTGGCGCTGCGAGAACACCTCCTGCCCGGCACGGCTTCGCCGCGGCCTCGAGCACTTCGCGTCGCGGACGGCGATGAACATCGAAGGCCTCGGGGAGTCGCTGGTGGATCAGCTCATCGAGCGAGGGCTGGTGCGCGACTTCAGCGACCTCTATCACCTGCGGGCCACGCAGCTCGAAGATCTCGTCGTCGCGCCGCGCGAGCCGCGCTCGGAGCGTGCGGTGCCGCGCAAGCTGGGGAAGGTCGGGCGCAACGTGTACGATCAGATCCAGCGAAGCAGGAACAACGACCTGTCGCGCCTGGTCTACGGGCTCGGCATCCGGCACGTCGGCGAGAAGGCCGCCGCGACGCTGGCGCGTCACCTGCGGACGCTACAGGCCATCGTCGAGGCACCGCTCGACGCGCTCCAGCGCGTGCCCGACGTCGGGCCGGTCGTCGCCGCCTCGATCCGGAGCTTCTGCGACGAGCCGCGCAACCGCGAGCTCGTCGACCGGCTGGCGGCGGCCGGCGTCAACATGCGCAGCCAGCAGCCCGAGCCCGCCGCCGCGGTGGCCGGACGCCTGACCGGCAAGACGTTCGTCATTACCGGCGCGCTGTCGACGATGACCCGCGAGGAGGCCTCGGAGGCGATTGCACGGCTGGGAGGAAAGGTCTCCGGCTCGGTGAGCCGCAAGACCACGTATCTCGTGGTCGGCGACGAGGCGGGCAGCAAACTCGACAAGGCCCGGGAGCTTGGCGTACCCACGCTGAGCGAGCAGGAATTCCGCGAGCTTATAATCTAAGGAACGTGCGGCGCTTCACGTTCCTCACCGTCGCCCTCGTCGCCGTCGTGGCGTTCCTCGTCGGCCTGATCGTCGCCGGCGGCGTCACGTCGGCGCCGGTCGTCTCGACGGCCCAGCGGCTGCCGCAGCCGCCGGCAGCGCTGGCACGGCGTCCCGCGGACCTGCCGGCGTCGCCGTCGCTGGTCAGCTTCGCCGACGTCGCCGAGCGGGTGAACGCGGCGGTCGTGAACATCGAGGCGGCGGCCAGCCTGGCAGCCGCGCGCGACCCGCGGCGCGAGCGGCGCGGTCCCCGCGGGCCTTTCGACGGCCCGTTGAACCGCGACTACGAGACGCCGCGGCAGGGCGCCGGCAGCGGCTTCATCATCGACGGCAGCGGACACATCCTCACGAATTTTCACGTGATCGAGGCGGCCGATCGCATCAGCGTCACCCTCGCGGACGGCCGTTCGTTCCGCGCCGAGGTGGTGGGGACCGATCCGGACATCGACGTCGCGCTGCTGCGGATCGACGGCGGCAAGGGCCTTCCCGAAGCCCCGCTCGGAAACTCCGACGAGCTCAGGGTGGGCGAGTGGGTGTGCGCGATCGGCAATCCGCTCGGCTACGAGCACTCCGTCACCGTCGGCGTAGTGAGCTTCATCGGGCGCAAGCTGTTCGATCAGAGCCTCGACGACTACATCCAGACCGACGCCGCCATCAACTTCGGCAACAGCGGCGGACCCCTGATCAACTCGCGCGGCGAGGTGATCGGCATCAACTCGGCGATCAGCTCGCGGGCCAGCAACATCGGGTTTGCCGTGCCGATCAACCAGGCGCGGGCGATCCTGCCGCAGCTCAAGGCGCGCGGCCGCGTCTCGCGCGGCTTCGTGGGCGTCGTCCTCACCGATGTGACACCCGCGTTGCAGCGCTCGCTGCAGCTCGGCGCCTCCCGCGGCGCACTGGTGCAGGACGTGACTGCCGGGTCCCCGGCCGAGCGCGCGGGCCTGCGCCCCTACGACGTCATCGTCCAGCTCGACGGCCGTGACATCGTGACCAACGAGGAGCTGATACGCGACGTGTCGGGAAGGCAGCCGGGCACGATAGTGCGGCTCGAGATCATCCGTGACGGGCGCCGGTCGATGGTTCCGGTCAAGCTCGTCGAGCGGCCGCTGCGGGTCAGCGAGGAGCGTCGCGTCGGCCTCGACGGCCGGCGCCAGGTCCCGGCATCGCCGCCGACCGAGACGCCGCTCGGCCTGACCGTTCGCGAACTCGATCGCGGCGTTGTCGGGCGCCTGGACATCCCGGACACGGTCGAGGGCGTGATCGTGTCGCGCGTGGATCCGGGCGGCGAGGCGTTCGCGGCGCAGGTGCGCCGCGGTTTCGTGATCATCGAGATCAACCGTCAGCCGGTGCGGTCGGCCGCCGACTTCGAGCGGATCGTCTCCGCAGCGCGGCCGGGCGACGTGCTGACGCTGTTCTATTACGATCCCTCACAGGAGCAGCGCGCGGTGGTGGCGATTACCGTCGATCGACGATAGGCCGGCCGCGCCGACGGACCGATTCACAGGAGCAGGGATCATCGGAGCGAACTCCAATGGCTTCCGTGCTCCCGTCCGGTACCCCGGGGAGCTGCGCGGACGGGCGCCTCACCGCGCGGGTACCCGGCGCTGAAGCTATGAAGGCACGCATCCTGATCGTCGACGACGAAGCAGAGATCCGCCGCTCGCTGCGGATGATCCTCGAGTACGAGGGCTACGAGGTCGTCGAGGCGTCGAGCGGGCCCGAGGGGTTGACTTTCGCCGAGCGCGAGGCGCCGGACCTCGTGTTCCTCGACATCAAGATGCCGGGGATGGACGGCCTCGAGGCGCTGCAGCGGATGCGCGCCGCCAGCGAGACCCTGCCGATCGTCATCATCTCCGGGCATGGCACGGTCAGCACCGCCGTCGAGGCGACCAAGGCGGGTGCGTTCGACTTCATCGAGAAGCCGCTGGCAAGCGAGCGCGTGCTCGTGACCATCCGCAACGCGCTCGACCAGGGACGGCTGCGCGACGAGAACCGCTCGCTCAAGCGCGCCGTCGAGGTCCGCCACCAGATGGTCGGCGAGAGCCCGGCGCTGCGCCAGGTCTGGGACGCGATCAAACGCGCGGCGCCGACCAATGCCACCGTGCTGCTGCTCGGCGAGAGCGGCGTCGGCAAGGAGCTGGTTGCCCGCTCGATCCACCGCAACAGCCTGCGCAGCCGCGAGCGCTTCGTGCAGGTGAACTGCGCCGCCATCCCCGAGGAGCTGATCGAGTCGGAGCTGTTCGGGCACGAGAAGGGATCGTTCACCGGCGCGACCGAGAAGCAGGTCGGCAAGTTCGAACAGGCCGACCGCGGTACCATCTTCCTCGACGAGGTCGGGGACATGAGTGCAAAGACGCAGGCCAAGGTCCTCCGCGTCCTGCAGGAAGGCGAGGTGGAGCGGCTGGGATCGGCGCGCACCATCAAGGTCGACGTCCGCGTGATCGCCGCCACGAACAAGGACCTGGAGCAGGAAATCGAGAAAGGGAGCTTCCGCGAGGACCTCTACTTCCGGTTGAGCGTCATCCCCATCCGCGTCCCGCCGCTGCGCGATCGCCCCGACGACATCCCGGCGCTCGTGCGGCACTTCGTCGACCTGTTCAGCCGCGAGAACAACCGGCGTCCGCCGCGGTTCACGCCGGCGGCGCTGGAGCACATGCAGAAGGCGCGCTGGAAGGGCAACGTTCGCGAGCTCAAGAACACCGTCGAGCGGCTTATCATCATGTCGCCCGGAGAGAGCGTGGACGTCGACGACCTGCGCGACATCGTGAAGCTCGAAGCCCGGGCGCCGGGTGACAACGACAAGGAGCCCGGCACCCTGCGCGAGTTCAAGGAGTCGGCCGAGCGGGCGTTCCTCGTCGGCAAGCTGCGCGAGAACAGCTGGAACATCTCCAAGACCGCCGAGGTCATCGGCACGCCGCGCTCCAACCTCTACAAGAAGCTGGAACAATACGGGATTACGCAGGAGACCGACGGATAGGTGGCACGCCGTCAGCGCCCACGCCCCATGGCCGATGGCCAGGCTGGTCACCCTTCGATTCCGAACGCCCCATGTCCAGCGCATCGCTTGCCATGGGTGGCAAACCGGCACCTGACCCAGTACCATTGAAGATGCCGTTGCAGCAGGCCAGACGATCGCCCTTCGACCCGCCGCTCCGCGGCGAGTCGAAGGGAGGAAAGTCCGAACTCCGCAGGGCAGTGCGCCGGGTAACGCCCGGTCGGGGCAACCCGAAGGAAAGTGGCACAGAAAACACACCGCCTTTCGGCTCGCCCCTTCGCGGCTCGCTCAAGGCATGGCTCGTTTGACGTGGGCGTGCCCCAAGCGAACCCCGTAGGGGTGGGTCGAGGGGTAAGGGTGAAAAGGTGCGGTAAGAGCGCACCGCGCCCGTGGCAACACGGGTGGCAGGCAAAACCCCGCACGGAGCAAGGCCAAATAGGGGAGTCACGCCCTGCCGCGCACTGGGCGCGGCAGGCGGTCGAACGGCCCGTTCGAAGCACTTCCGGGTAGGCCGCTTGACCCCGCCAGCGATGGCGGGGCTAGAGGAATGATCGTCACCTTCAGCAAGGCCGGCGAAAGCCGGCCGAGTCGGAGGGGACAGAATTCGGCTTACGGCCGGCTGCAACGGTCCTCATCGGGGACGCGCGAGTCCTTGCCGGAGGCGGACACCTCCGGCGGCAGCTCGAGCGTCCCCGTTTTCGCGTACGGCTGCGGTAAGATCCCTGTCTCGCGCGGGTGAAATCGGAGGTCCTCGCATGCGCAGGCCGGTTCTGCCGGTTCTCACGGTCGTCATCGCCCTTGCGGCGGCGCTGGCCGCCCAGCAGGCGCCCGGGCAGCTGCGCTCTCGTCCGGGCAGCGGCCGCGAACCCGAGTTCCCGCCGCCGAGCATCATCGACTACAAGCCCCGCTCGACGCTCGTCGTGCCCCATCACCCGGTCGCGCGCGCGAAGTTCCCCGTGGTCGACGTCCACGGGCACGCTCCCGGTCTTGGCAGCGTCGATGGCGTGAACCGCGTCGTTGCCGCGATGGACGCGCTCAATCTGAGCATGATGGTCGTTCCGGGCGGAGGGGGCAGCGGCGGCAACGTCGCGCAGCAGCTCGCCACGGTCGCGCAGGCACGGCACGGCCGCCGATTCGCGTTCTGGTCGGGCGCGAGCTTTCGCGAGGTTGGCGCCGGGTACGGTCCCCGTGCGGCGGCGCAGCTCGAGGCGGACGTGAAGGCCGGTGCCGTAGGGCTGGGCGAGGTGGGCAAGAACCTGGGGTTGCGGACGAGAAAGGCGGATGGAACTCGACTCGCCGTCGACGATCCGGAGCTCGATCCGCTGTGGGCCGCCTGCGCGCGGCTCAAGGTCCCCGCCTTCGTCCACATCGGCGAGCCGTCGGAGTTCTTCCAGCCGCTCGATTACCACAACGAGCGCTGGCTCGAGATGGCGTTGTTCCGCGATCGGCGATACAACGACCGCGCGCAGAATCCGTCATTCGATGATCTGATTGCGGAACGGGATCGAATGCTGATGAAGCATCCGAACACGACGTTCGTGCTCGCGCATCTGGGCTGGCACGCCAACGATCTGGCAAGGCTCGGCGCGTTGATGGACAAGCTTCCCAACCTGTATGCGGAGGTGGGCGCGATTCTGTACGAGCTGGGTCGGCAGCCGCGCTTCGCCCGAGAGTTCTTCGTGAAATACCAGGATCGGCTGCTGTTCGGGAAGGACAGCTTCCAGCCTGACGAGTACCCGTATTACTGGCGTGTGTTCGAAACGGCGGACGAGTACTTCGACTACTACCGCGATTACCACGCGTTCTGGAAGCTGTACGGTATGCAGCTGCCGGATGCGGTGCTGAAGAAGCTCTATTACCAGAACGCGCTGCGCATCATGCCGGGCCTGCCCCGGGACGGCTTTCCCAAGTGAAAAGGGGGCTGACTCCTTTCGCGAAGGAGGCAGCCCCCTTTTGCGGCCGGGTGTCACGGATATTGCTAAGCTGCCCGACATGGCGACCTATCTCGTAACCGGCGGGGCCGGCTTCATCGGATCGCACCTCGTGGAGGAGCTCGTGCGCCGCGGCCACCGGGTGCGCGTCGTCGACTCGCTCGTCACGGGCAAGCGCGCCAACCTTGCGCACGTCTCACCGGTGGAGTTCATCGAGGGCGACCTGGCCGACTTCGAGGTTGCCCGCGGCGCCGTGCGGGACTGCGATTTCGTCCTGCATCAGGCGGCGATTCCGTCCGTCCCGCGGTCCGTGGCGGACCCTATCACCTCGAACCGCGCCAACGTGGATGCCACGCTGAACGTGCTCGTCGCGGCGCGCGACGCCCGGGTGCGCCGGGTCGTGTTCGCCGGGTCCTCCTCGGTCTACGGCGATGCCGCCGCACTGCCGAAGGACGAGGAGATGCCGTCCAACCCCTTGTCGCCGTACGCACTGCAGAAACTCGTCGGCGAGCAGTACTTGCGGATGTTCACGCGACTGTACCGTCTGGAGACCGTCACGATCCGCTACTTCAATGTGTTCGGGCCGCGGCAGGATCCGGGCTCTCCCTATTCGGGGGTGATCTCGCTGTTTGCCGCCGCGCTGCTGGAGAACCGGCCGCCGAACATCAACGGGGACGGCGGGCAGACCCGTGACTTCACTTACGTCGCCAACGTCGTCGACGGCGTGCTGCGCGCCTGCGAGGCCCGGGGGGCGAGCGGCGAGGTGATCAACGTGGCGACCGGCGGGCGCGTCTCGCTCAATGAGCTATTCGCCGAGATGAAGAGAATCATCGGCGCGACGGTGGAGCCGAACTACGTCGATCCCAGGCCCGGCGACGTCCGCGACTCACAGGCCGACATCTGCAAGGCACGGCAGATCCTGGGCTACGAGCCGATCGTGCCGTTCGAGGAGGGGCTGAGGCGGACCATCGCCTGGTACCGCGCTTCGCTCAGCGCCGCCCCGGCGAAGATCTGATCCTCACCTTCAGCCCGCACCGGTGCCACAGCGCGCGTCAACTGCAGGCGCGGTAGCAGCACGGCGCCGCAATCGGGTAATGTCCCGGCATGCCGTCGAGGAGCGAACACGAGCTGGTACACGTCGCCGGCCGCGAGGTGAACGTCTCCAACCCGCGGAAAGTCCTGTTCCCTGGGGCCGGCCACACGAAGCTCGAGCTCGTCCGCTATTACATGGCGGTCGCCGACGGCGCCCTCCATGCCGCGGGTGGGCGCCCCAACGTGCTCGTCCGCTATCCGAACGGCATCGACGGCGACTTCTTCTACCAGAAGCGCGCGCCGCGCTCGCGGCCGGACTGGATCGAGGTGGTGTCGCTGAGTTTCCCCTCCGGCCGTTCGGCGGAGGAAGTCGTTCCGCGTGACGCCGCGGCGCTCGCGTGGATGGCGAACCTGGCCTGCCTCGAGCTGCACCCGCACCCGGTCCGCGCCGACGATCTGGATCATCCCGACGAGCTGCGCGTCGACCTCGACCCGGTGCCGGGCGTGAGCTGGGACCAGGTGCGCACGGTGGCGGAAGTGGTGCGCGCGGCGCTCGGCGACTTCGGACTGGTCGGCTGGCCGAAGACGTCCGGGTCGCGCGGCATGCACGTCTACGTCCGCATCGAGCGGCGCTGGCCGTTCGACCGCGTACGCCGCGCCGCGCTCGCCTTCGCCCGCGAGATCGAGCGGCGCGCGCCGGCGCTCGCGACCAGCAAGTGGTGGAAGGAGGAGCGCCACGGCGTCTTCCTGGACTACAACCAGAACGCGAAGGACCGGACGATCGCCGGCGCGTACTCGGTGCGCCCGACGCCGGACGCGCGCGTGTCGGCGCCGCTGTCGTGGGACGAAGTCGCCGACTGCGATCCGCGCGACTTCACGCTGACGACGATGCCGGCGCGGTTTGCCGGCGTAGGCCACCGGCACGCCGGGATGGACGATCGCCCCGGCACGCTCGACGCCCTGCTGGAACTGGCGTCGCGTCACGAGCATGAGGGTCTCGGCGACGCGCCGTGGCCGCCGCACTACCGCAAGCAGGAAAGCGAGCCGGCGCGCGTGCGACCATCACGGCGCCGGCAGGCGAAGGTCCCGCTGATTGAAGTGGCGCGCGCGGATCGCAAGGAGGACGCGCTGGTGGAGCTCGAACGGTGGCGCGCGCGCCACCCCGAGGCGGCGGCGCACCTGCAGCCCGCGGACATCCTGGTCGATGCGATGCGCGGACGCTTCTCCACCTGGACGCGCATCCGCGTGAACCTGCAGCACGTGCCCGAAAGGCTGCGGCCGAAAAGCTGAGTGTCGCTAGTTCTCCGCGAAGACCTTCTCCAGCTCGTACGGGGTCGTCACCTCGAGCTGGTCGTAGCGGCAGGCGTCCGGACGCGTGTCCGGCCGCCACCGCAGGAACGTGGTCGCGTGCCGGAACCGATCGCCCTGCAGGTGGTCGTACTTGACCTCGCACACGCGCTCGATCCGGAGCGGCTCCCATGAGAGGTCCTTGCCGGCGCTCCATCGGCTCTGGCCGCCGGGCATCCGCGCCGTCTCGCCGGCCGTCGCCCAGTCGCGCCAGGGATGGCCCTCGAGCGCGTCCTTCCGCAGCGGCGCCAGTTCCTCGACGAGCTCCCTCCGCCGGGTCATCGTGAACGACGAGGTCACCCCGACGTGCTGGAGGCGGCCCTTGCGGTCGTAGAGGCCCAGGAGCAGCGATCCGACGGCATCGTGGCCGCTCTTGTGCCAGCGGAACCCGGCGACGACGCAGTCCGCGGTGCGCGCGTGCTTGATCTTGAACATCGCGCGCCTGCCCGGCTCGTAGCGCGCCTGCTCGGGCTTGGCGACGACGCCGTCGAGGCCCGCTCCCTCGAACCGCTGCAGCCAGTCGGCGGCGGTGACCCGGCTGCGCGTCGCCGGCGTCAGGTGCAGAGGCGGCCTGGCGCCGTCGAGCAGCCGTTCCAGCCGGGCGCGCCGATCGGAGAGCGGCAGCTCGCGCACGTCCTGGCCGTCGGCGGCGAGCAGGTCGAAAGCGACGAACGACGACGGGGATGCCTTGGCGAGCTTCGCCACGCGTGAGGCCGCCGGATGCAGCCGCAGCTGCAAGGCGTCGAAGTCCAGCCCGTGCGGCGTGGCGATGACGATCTCGCCGTCGACGACGCAGCGTTCCGGAAGGGCGTGCAGCAGCGCGTCGTGCAGCTCGGGGAAATAGCGATCGAGCGGGCGGAGGTCGCGGCTCTGGATGAAGACGTCGGACGCGGACCGAAAGACGATCGCACGGAAGCCGTCCCACTTCGGCTCGAAGAGGAACCCGTCGCCGGAGGGCAGCTCGTCGAGCAGCTTCGCCAGCATCGGCTCGACCGGCGGCGCGATGGGGAATGCTTCGGGCTCCGCGCTCACACCGCCGATTCTACCAGTCGCCGCGCCGCCGCCCCGGCCTTCAGGTGCGGGCACAGGAACCGCCCCGTGTACGACGCCCTGCACCGCGCGATCTCCTCGGGCGTCCCGGTCGCCACCACCTCTCCGCCTGCGTGTCCGCCCTCGGGTCCGAGATCGACGACGTGGTCCGCCGTCTTGATCACGTCGAGGTGGTGCTCGATGAGCAGCACGGTATGGCCGGCATCGACGAGCCGGCTGAGCGCGTCGAGCAGGCGCTGGATGTCGGCGAGGTGCAGCCCGGTGGTCGGCTCGTCGAGGATGTAGACGGTGTGCTTGGAGCGCTGCAGCGTGCTCAGCTCGGCGGCGATCTTGACTCGCTGCGCCTCGCCGCCCGAGAGCGTGGTCGCCGACTGGCCGAGCGTCAGGTAGCCGAGGCCGAGATCGTCGAGCACCTGGATCTTCCGCGAAATCGCCGGCTCGCTGGCGAAGAACCCGACCCCCTCCTCGACCGGCATGTTCAGCACATCGTCGATGGTCTTGCCGCGGACGGTGACCTCGAGCGTCTCGCCGTTGAAGCGCGCCCCCTTGCAGGCGGCGCAGGTGACCTCGACGTCCGGCATGAAGTAGAGCTGCGTCGTGATCGTGCCCTCGCCCTGGCACTCCTCGCAGCGGCCGCCGCTGACGTTGAAGCTGAAGCGGCCCGGCCTGTACTGGCGCTCCAGCGAGAGCGGCGCCTGGGCAAAGAGGCCGCGGATGGTGTCGTAGAAGCCGATATAGGTCGCCGGGTTGGACCGGCTGTTCCTTCCGATCGGCGCCTGGTCGATGCTCACGACCTTGTGCACGTGCTCGATCCCGTCGACGCGGTCGTGGGCGCCAGGCAGCGTGCGGGTGTCCACGAGGCGCTTCCAGAGCACCTTGTAGAGGATCTCGTTGACCAGCGTGCTCTTGCCGGAACCCGACGCGCCGGTGATCGCCACCAGCACGCCCAGCGGAAACCGGACGTCGATCGACTTCAAGTTGTTCTCGCGCGCGCCGCGCACCACGAGTGCCTTGCGGTTGCCGGAGCGGCGCCGCTCCGGCGTCGCGATCGACCGTCGGCCCGAGAAGAACTGCCCGGTCGGCGAGAGCTTGCACCGCAGCAGATCGTCGATCGTTCCCTGCACGACCA
This sequence comes from Vicinamibacterales bacterium, assembly GCA_048594975.1. Classification (GTDB taxonomy): domain Bacteria; phylum Acidobacteriota; class Vicinamibacteria; order Vicinamibacterales; family 2-12-FULL-66-21; genus JBMDXB01. Next base: position 20,991 of record JBMDXQ010000162.1, read on the forward strand.
CCTGCCCGCCGTGCAGGCCGGGGCCCGGACCCAGCTCCACGATGTGATCGGCGGCCCGAATCGTGTCCTCGTCGTGCTCGACGACGATGACCGTGTTGCCGATGTCGCGCAGGCTCTTGAGCGTCGCGATCATCTTGACGTTGTCTTTCGGGTGCAGGCCGATGCTCGGCTCGTCGAGCACGTAGAGCATGCCCATCAGGCCGGATCCAATCTGGGTGGACAGGCGGATGCGCTGCGACTCGCCGCCGGACAGCGTGCTGGAGCGCCGGTTGAAGCTGAGGTAGTCGAGGCCGATGCCGAGCAGCAGCTCGACGCGCGTGCGGACCTCCTTCAGGATCTGTCGTCCCGCGTCGGCGCCGCGCCCGGTCGGCTTGATGCTTCCCAGGAATGCATGCAGCTCGTCGAAGTGCAGCTGCCCGATGTCGTGGATGCTTTTGCCGGTGATCGTGAACAGCAGCCGCGTGGCGCGAAGCCGGGCGCCGTCGCAGTCGGGGCAGGTGCGCTCGACCATGACCTTGTCGAGCCATTCCTCCATCCGCGAGCTCGTCTCCCCGCGCTGGCGGTAGCGCCGGTAGTGCCGCTCGATCCGGCGCGCGATCCCGTGGAAACCGAGTTCGCGGCCGTCGACATCTTCGCGCGCGACTTTCGACTCGGGCGGTGCCAGCATCCGGATCTTGCGCGTGTCGATGCCGTACAGGATCGCGTGGCGCGCCGGCTCCGGAAGGTCCAGCCAGGGCACGTCGAGCGCGAACCCGAGCGCGCGTGCGAGGCTGTACATCATCCGCCCGTCCCACGTGTCGGGGTTGTAGCGGAAGGCCTCACGAACGAAGCAGCCGCCGGCGATGCTGCGCTTCGGATCGGGGATCAGCAGGTCGGGGTGCGTAAGCTTGTCCACGCCGAGGCCGCCGCACGTACGGCAGGCGCTCTCCGGGTTGTTGAAGACGAAGTACTCCGGCCCGATTTCGCCGTAGACGAAGTGGTGCGTCGGGCTGCAGATGCGGCCGTAGAACCGCTGCGCCTCCGCCCTGCTCGCGCCGCCCCGGACGTGGACCTGCATCAGCCCGTCGCCGACGAGCAGGGTGCTGGCGATCCCGGCCTTGATGGCTTTCTCGTGCCGCCGCCCGACCACGAGGCGATCCACGACCGCATCCATGTGCCGAACGCCATCGTCGTCCAGCTCCACGTGCGTCGACAAGTCCACCTGGGTGCCGTCCACGATCACCGTCCGGCAGCCCTTCTTGCGAACGTCGGTGAGGACGAACTCCAGGTCCTCGCCGTAGACCCTGAACACCGGCGCGCGCAGCTCGATCGTCGCGCCTTCCGGCAGCGACAGGATCGCCTCGAGAATCTGGCTCGCCGAGCGACTCGGCGTGGGCTCGCCGGTGCGCGGGCAGTGCGCGTGCCCGATCGTGGCGTACAGCAGGTTCAGGTAGCTCGCAATGTCGGTCATCGTGCCGACCGTCGAGCGCGGGTTGCTGGTCAGCGTCTTCTGCTCGATCGAGATGACGGGCGACAGCCCGAACACGAAATCGACGTCCGGCTTCGCGACCTGCGCGACGAACCGCTTCGCGTAGCTCGAGAGCGATTCCATGTAGCGGCGCTGCCCCTCCGCGTAGATCGTGTCGAAGGCGAGGCTCGACTTGCCGGAGCCGGACAGCCCGGTGATCGCGATTAGCCGGTCGCGCGGGATCTCGAGCGAGATGTTTTTCAGGTTGTGTACGCGCGCGCCCTGGACGGCGAGGGTCGTCCGCGGCTTCCCGTTCATGCCAGCGGCGCCTCGAGCGCGAAAAAGGCAAGTTCCTGAACGTCGGCGGTGCTGCGCCTGGTCAGCCGGCCGGCGATCGACGCTTTGCCGATGTGGCCCCGGTCGGCGAGGTACTCGCAGGCGGTGGTCACGCCCTCGATGCCGAACTGGCGTGTGAAGTACGTCTCGATCTCGGTCGCGGAGCGCGCCTCGCCCGCCTCGCGAAGATAGTCGAAGACCGAAGCAAACACCCGCGGCGCGCGCTCGGCAAGGTAACCGTCCACCGCGGACAGTGCCGCCTCGACACGGGCGCGGGACTTCCGTTCGTTCAACAGGTCGGTGTAGATCGTGCCGAAGAACGCGGGGTTCAGCGCCAGCGCCTGCGGGATCACCTCGCGGTCGGCAATCCGCCGCGCGCCGACCACTTCCATTCGCGCCAGCGGCGTGGCCGCGTACAGGATCCAGAGGGCCGTGTACTCGAGATCGCCGCGTGTGACCAGCCACTTGTGCGCCTTGTAGACCGCAGGCAGCGCGTGCGTGGCCGCCTGCAGCAGCTGCAGCTGCGTGTCACGCTCGCCGATGTCCGAGAGCGACGCAAACAATCCCGCGATCGAGGGATCGTGGGTGTAGAGCAGGCGCCCCCGCGCCAGGAACGCGTGCGTGAACGAGTTGCGCAGGGACCCTTCGACCGCCTTGCGGAAGTTCGTCCGCGACATCAGGTTGGTGTGGACGTTCACGCCGTTTGCGTAGAGCGACAGCCCGCTGCCCTCGGCCTTCCGGTCATCGATCGTCACGAGGACGAGATCGACGTCGGACTTCGACCACACCGTGTCGTAGGACAGGCTGCCGCAGAGAATGGCCGCGAGGACGGCGCGGTCCTGCTTGAGCTGCGCGACGAGCTCGTCGACGGCGAGTGCGAACGTCTGGTGCAGTGCCTGGTGATCCATCGGGGCCGACCGCCAGCGAGTCTACCCGATTGCCAACGCCGGCGCGAAGCGCGCCCCCGGGGTAACATGCGCGTATGACGATCGCCTGGTTCGTGCTTCTCGCGCTGGGCGCCGCGCAGGCGGCGGCCACGCCCCAGGACGCCGTCGACCAGCTGCTCGCCGCCGACCGCGGGTTCTCCGCCGCCGGCACGCAGCTGGACGGCCCGGCAGCGATCGCGGCCATGTTCGCCGACGATGTGATCGTGTGGAGTCCGACCGCCTTCGCACACGGAAGGGCGAAGGCGCTCGAGGCGCTCCGCTCCGCACCCGACATGGAGAAGTCGCACGTGGAATGGACGCCGGTCAGAGGAGGGATTTCCTCTGACGGCCAGCACGGGTTCACCTTCGGCTACCTGACGCTGCAGCGGCCGGACGGCAGCCGCGCCCCGTTCAAGTACATCTCGTACTGGGTGAAGCAGAAGGATGGCTGGCGCGTGGTCGTATACAAGCGGAGCCGTGGAGCGGAGGTGATCGGGCCGCCCGAGCCCATGCCGCCGGCGCTACCGGCGCGGCTGGTGCAGCCGGCAACGGATGCAGCGGCCGTCGCTCGCCACCGCGACAGCCTCGATCGCGCGGAGCGCACGTTCTCCGACGAGGCGCAGGCGATCGGCCTGGGTCCGGCGTTCACCAGGTTCGGCAGCGCCGACGCGGTGAACATGGGCGGGTCGAAGGCGGCGCGGTTCGTCGTCGGGGCCGAGGCGATCGGCAGAATGATCGGCGAGGGCGCACCGCCAACCGGCAGCCCGGTGACGTGGGCGCCCGACGAGGTCATCGTTGCGTCGAGCGGCGACCTCGGCGTGACCCTCGGGCTGCTGCGCCCGAACGCCCCGCCCGCTGCCGGCCAGCCCCGGACGATCCCGTTCATCACGGTATGGCGCCGCCCAGGTCCTGCGGATCCGTGGCGCTATATCGCGGAGTGACCGGCCCGACGCGCCCGCGCGCGCGCTGCGCGGCCGGCACTCCGACCCCCGCCGCCGGCCCGCTCACCACGGTGGTCGCGGCCACCGGGTGGAGCACCGCCTTCGTGCAGAGGCTGGATCACCATCACCTGGTCTTCGATCGGCAACGACTGGACGGGCATCACTCCCTCTGACCCGCCATCCGCGTGACGAGAGTGTCGATGGCCGACGCGGCCCGCCGCGTCCATCCCGCCGTCAGCGATTCGGGCGGCGGCTGCCGGACGATGTGTAGCGTGCCGCGCTGGTGGAGGACCTCCCACCGTGACGCGCCGTCAGCCTCCCGCCAGAACCGCAGGCTCACCGCGGCACCGCCGACGCGCAGGTCGCGCAACACCAGCTCCGGCAGCCACGCCGGCAGCACCGGATCGATGATCAGCGTGTCGAGCGGCGCGAGCGGCACGATCCCGAGCATCGTCTGCAGCGCCAGCGTGAACGCCGTCGCATTCCAGAGCTGCGGGGCGTTCGCGCGCGGATATGCACCGGGTACTGCGCGCTCGGCGCGCGAGTAGCCGCCCACGCACTCGGGAATCCGGTACTCGGGATAGAGCTGCGACAGATCGAGCATGGCGCCGGCAAGGTCGAGCGCGCGCGCATCGAAGCCGTACCGGCGCAGGCCGAACATGATCGTCGCCTGCTCGACTGCCCAGACCGTGCCACGGTGGTAGCTGAGCGGGTTGTAGTAGCGGTGCTGCGACGAGAGCGTGCGGATGCCCCAGCCGCTGAACATGTCCGGCGCGAACAGGCGGCCGACCAGGGCGGGCACCCGCGCGGCGTCGACGATCCCCGTGGCCAGGCAGTGGCCGGCGTTCGAGGTGACGGAACGCACCTGCTGCTTGTCCGCATCGAGCGCCAGCGCCAGGCACTGTTCGTCGTCCATCCACCAGTCGCGGCCGAAGCGCTGCTTCAGGCGCGCGGCCTCCTTCATGTACGCGACGGCGTCGCCGCGGGCGCCGAGAACGGCGGACATCGCCGCCATCAGCGCCTGCGCGGCGTACCAGTAGCCCTGCAGCTCGCAGGTCGCGATCGGCGGCGGCACCGGGCGGCCGTCGTCGTAGACGATGGCGTCGCCGCTGTCCTTCCAGCCCTGGTTCTTCGTCCCCTTCGACGAGCGCGTCCGGTACTCGAGGTAGCCGTCGCGGTCCGCGTCGCCGTGCTCGCGCGCCCAGTCGAGGATGCGGCGCGCCGCGCCCGCGTGCCGTCGCAGCCGTTCGATGTCGCCGGTCCACGCGTAGAGATTGGCCAGCGAGATGACGAACATCAGCGGGCTGGCGAAGTCGGCGTAGTAGGCGGAGTAGGGGTTGAGGTCGAGAATCGCCAGCGGTCCGGTGCGTACCTGGTAAGGAATGCGGCCCGGCTGCTCGTCCCGCCAGTCGTCGAAGCGGCTGCTCTGCAGGCGTTCCAGTCGGACGAGCGCCGCATCGAGCGACGCGCCGCGGTCGACGCAGGCCGCCTGCCAGCCGGCCGTGAGGGCGTCGCGGCCGAAGAACGCCGGGTACAACGGGACGCCCGCCTGCATCGCGAGCCACTCGTCGCGCTGGCCCGTGAGCAGGGGAAACGACGCGAAGTCGCGAATGTTGGCCGCCAGGGCAGCCTCGAACGCTCGATTGCCGCGTGCTTCCACCCGGGTAAAGCTGCGCCGCCACGCGTCCCAGTGCTCGTCGCGCTCGGGCGCGCCGGCGTCGCCGGCGGCGGCGCCGACGCCCGCGGGCACCACCTGGAAGTGCCGCTCCACGCGCTCCTGCGGACCGAGCGTAACGGTTGCGGCAATCCGATCCCCCGACACGAGCCAGCCATTGGCCCACCGGATCGTCGTCCGGTAGGGCAGCGCCGGGTGGCCGTAGGAGAACTCGAGCGCGTGCGACGAGGCAGTTCGTGCGACGGGCCCTGCCTGCTGACGAGAGCCCTGCGTCTCCTGGATGTCGGCGAAGTCGGCGCCGGCATGCCACGCGACTTCGACGGTGAGCGACTGCCTCGCCCGGTTCGTCACGGCCAGCGTCACGTCGAGGACATGCACGCGCGTGCGATACGCGAGCTCGAGATCCAGCGCGCGTTCCGGAATGCCGCGGTCGTCGGTTGCCTCTTCGTCGCCGGCTTGTCCCGAACCGCCGCCGCCCGGCTCGGCGATTTCCGGGTGCACGAAGTTGAACGACAGCACGTCGGGCGCGAGGGCTGCGGCTTCGCACCGCCACGGCCGGCGCCCGTTCACCTCGAGGCGCAGCGTGTCGAGGAAACGGGCTTCGGCGTAGTAGAAACCGCAGAGCCGGTCGCCAGCGCACTCGCCGTGCGTGTTGACGATGAGCAACGACGGGCCCTTCCAGGCGTACAAGAGATCGGGCCGAACCTGCGCCGTCGGCATGCCGGGAGGAGGGCTGCAAGAAACGTGCGGGGAGACGGCGTAAGCAGCCACGGCGAACGACCATCTCAACGTTGAACCGGCTGATCAACACATGCGTGGAACGCCGCCGCCGTCGTCCCGTCCGCCGCGGGATCCGTGACCCTGGTCTCGTACTCGACGGCGTGTGATGGTACCCGCGCGGGCACTCGCGACCCGCCGCGCTTCTACCAATCGGGCAGACCGTACCTGTCTTGCTCACGTAATCGCGCGCAGGCGCCCTGTGATGCCCAGCACGGCGATTGCCCGTCGGACGCGCCGCAACCGTCGTCACACGCAGACTCCCCGATGTTGGCGTCGCGGATGGGCCGGTCCTTCGCGCGGCAGGCATCCGGTGCGTCCCGCGGTTGACGTTGACCGCGCCGATGGCGCCGCGCTCGGGCCAACGGCAGCGGCGGAACCCTGCAACCATTCGGCGGACAACACGTTCGGGAAACATCACGCGCGCGCGACGGCCGGCAACGCCCTTGCCCCGGGGCCGTCGCATCCCGTCGCCGCGGTCACCGTCAGCGCGAGGAAAGGACCGTCACCATGCCCGCAACGCTTGCTGCTCTTCTCGCCGTCTGCACGGCTCTCGCAGCACTCGAGCAGGGGCGTCCAGAGAAGCGCCCGTCCACGGAGATCGTGCGCATCGATGGCGCGAAGAACCCCGAGATGATTCCCGAATGGAGCGCATGGGAGTTCGCGTTGAGCGTCCTGGCGAAGGGACCGGGGGAGATCCCCGCGGAGCTGATCCCGCATTTTTCGGTACAGGAATCGGCGCTCCTGTTGAAGGCGGCCGCCGCCCAGCGGCAGCGCGAGGCGGATTACCACGAGCGTGTGAAGCGCGAACTGTTCCCGCTCAACGGCAAGGAACCGCGGGAACGGATCCAGGAGCTCAGTCAGGAGTTGGCGCTGGAGTATCGCTGGCAGTTGCTGCGCGCCAGGGACCGCCTGCTCGCGGCGCTGAATCCCGCCGCGCAGTCGGGGCTGACCGCCTGGGTGGAATCGACGAAGAAGGGAACCACGATCAGCATCCTCAGGAAGGACCTCCCGTTTTTCCGTCAACCGCAGTGAAGCTGGAGGTGTCACATGAGGCTGGTCACGGCCGCCCCGGCGGCGGCGCTGGTCCTGCTCGCGTCCGTTCCGGCGGACGCCGAATGGTGGGAAGAGGTCAACGAATCGAACGCGCAGGAGCTCACGCTCAATTGCGGCGAGATCAAGAACTCGAACTCGAGCTGGCAGGTGGGCCGCTACAACTGGCTCGAGTACGTCGCCGAAACCAGGCGGAGCGTCAACGGTTACTGCCCCTGGATCTACGTCGGGGTCGAAGCGTGGGTCGTGGGGGTCTCCGGGTCCGCCAGGTCGGACTGGGATCTGTTCACCGCCTCGGCCGGGAAGCAGGTGCCGGTCCCGTCGTACGGGACCTGGCAGGTCAAGTCGAACCATTTCCGGAGCTGGCTCGGGATCTTCACGTACTCGAACGGCTCGGCATCGAGCGAGGTGGAGGTCGAGTACAAGCCCGAGGAAGATTCAGACTACAACCCTGAGGATCCGCTCCCGGTCACCAACGACCCGTACAACCCGAACATCGTCTCCCCCATCATCGTAGACGTCGCGCGGACCGGGTTCCGCCTCACCTCGGTTGAGGACGGCGTGCTCTTCGACGTCGACGCCGACGGTCAGCTGGATCGCGTCGCCTGGACGGCCGCCGACGGAGACGACGAGTTCCTGGTGATGGATCGGAACGGCAACGGCCGGATAGACGACGGCTCGGAGCTGTTCGGGAACTACACGCCGGTGTTCCCGGGCACCGACGTGACGGCGGAGAACGGGTTCGATGCGCTGCGGTTCCTCGAAGGCCCGAGTTACGGGCGCGCGGTCATCGACCAGGTCCTCGACGCGAGGGACTCCGGCTTCGGAACGCTGCGCCTGTGGCGCGACGCGAACCACAACGGCCTCTCCGAACCCGGGGAACTGCGCACGCTCGAGAGCGCGGGGCTGCTGGGGCTCGAGACGGAGTACAAGCTGTCCGGCCGGCGTGATCGATATGGCAACGAGTTCCGGCAGCGGGCACTCGCGCGCGCCGCGGACGGCGCCTATTACGTCTACGACGTCTGGTTGAAGCGGCAGTAGGGCGCGCCACTTGTGTACTCACGGAGGCCGGACCATACGGTCCGGCCTCCGCTGCGTACGCGCCGCTCGCGTGGACCAACGTACTGCGGTTGCCGTCGCCGGGGCAGTCTTTCGCGAGTGATCGACCCGATCCACAGGCTTCGCGGCATCGCCGGTTGACGAAACGCCCCCGAGCACGGAGGCGTGTCCGCCGGCGCGAGCGCCGCGAATGCTCAATACCAGCCGGCAGAACGACTTCGGCGAACCTCCCGTGTCCTGCGCAGGTCGGCGCATGTGTTGCGTCCAGCGAGAGCGGTCCCGTGATGCCTGGCCGTCGTATCTGGACGGCTTCGACCCCCTGCAAGGCAGCGGGACCGACCACCTTTCACCTGGAGGACAGCATGGGTCGAGTCAGTCGGACACTCGTGAGCTGCGTGGCCGCCGCACTGATGCTCGGTGCGGCGGCGCCGCTGGCGGCCCCGGCTCAGGACAAGCCGGCGGCCGCGAAAGCCGTCACCCCGGCCGCGCCGGTGAACCTCAACACCGCCACGCAGGCGCAGCTCGAGACGCTGCCCGGCATCGGCGCCGCCACCGCGAAGCGGATCCTCGAGTACCGGCAGAAGACCGGCGGCTTCAAGAAGATCGAGGAACTTCTGGAAAACTCACGTTCAGGCCCATATCTATTGAGTATTCTGCTATTCTGCCCCAGGCAACCTGTCTCTCAAAGTCTCCAAAAACCTCAGGAAATCTCGCGGTGATTCGCAAGTGGTGGGCGCAGTGGTGGGCGCACCTGGCATCCGGTTGTTCACGGCCCGAGATGGCGAGTCCCATCCACGGCCGCTGATGAGCTCCTTGTCCCTTTGAAGACCGTGGGAACCGGGACCGGCCGTGATCTCTTCAATCGATAGCGCCTAAAGGCCAATTGCAGTCTTGCGAAGGCCAGCAACGACGACGGCGTTGCCTGCACCAATGACGACACCGCGGTTCCCGTCTCACCGAGCCCCAGACCAACACTAAACTCAAGACCACGACGGAGGACTGGCATCACGCCTGTTGCGCCGGACCTGTGGCTGATCCGCAACGGCGA
>JBMDXQ010000163.1:0-31799 GCA_048594975.1 Vicinamibacterales bacterium
CTCGGACAACGGCTGCCCAGCCTCGAGGTAATCGAGCAGTGTCGCGAGGGGCACGCGGGTGCCGACGAACACGGGCGTGCCGCCCATGATCTCCGGGTCGCTGTGAATGACCGGCTCGGTCTGCTTCATCTCGCTCGCCCCTGGTTGCGGTCAGCGTCAAGGTCAGTTTATCGCAGCCCTTGAAAAGGGGCACAGGGGACAGAAGGGGGGACAACGCCTCGGGGATGAGTTGTCCCCCTGCAAGCCGCTGAACTCGACCGCCGATCGCCGATGCTCAGAGTGCGGCCTCGCGGACGAAACGAAAACTGCAACCCTCTGGCGTACGAGAGCTTGCGCCCGCGTAGTCATCGAGAAATGCGGTGGCGTTCTCTGCCGCCGCAGACGCCGCGCGGATGATGGAGGAAAGCGAGCTGGGGGCGTGAGCGACCCCCTCTGCCACCCCCGGGAGGTGGCCCCGGACCCGTTCCGACGGGGGTCGCTCACGCCCCATCTTGTCCGGACGAAGGTGACCGCGCGGCGTGATAACGAGAGGTCTCAGCCTTCCCGGAAAACGAGCGCGGTGCTTGTGTTCGTCGTCTGGTCAGATCTTGCGGAATCAGAGAGCGTTCCGCGTGGCGTTCAACTCTCTCGCCGAGGCGAGCGCAGATCGTATTTAGGCAAGACTCACCGATGAACGCCGCCGTGAAGACGCGCGCGTGCGACTTCGTCCGGACCAAGTCGTCTTCGCATTGAGAGACGTGGCGATGAACGATGCGTCGATCTCTGTCGGGAAACGCCACCGCACTCACGATGCAGCCCCTCATTCGTGAGCGCAAAGGCACGATCTTCGCGATTGACAAGCGACGTGCGCGAGCCTATCTTCCGAGAAGATCTTCGTGGCCGTCTCCGAGCGTTTCTTGACGCGTGCGACGGAAGCGAGGGCTCCTTCACACACACTGCGCCGCAATGGACCGCGCAATCGATCTCGAGTCGAAGCGCGAACCATCCTCTGAATTTCACTGCAGCGGTTCTCAGCTCACCGCGAAGTTTCCGACGGCCATCACGTCGTCGATTCTGGCGCTCGCCTCGCGCTCGTCAAGGCTCTCGCTTCGCTCGACCCGCGGAACGCGGGCTCCGGCCTTGACGAATCGCTCGGTCGAGCGCTCGGATTGCTCTTACGTGATGGCCGACCAGGATTCCGTTCATCAACAGAGGTGCGATGCGGAAGCGAACGACTTCGCCAGGTGGCCGACTGATGGACCTTCGGACCGCCGCGGCGTACCTTGGGTGCAGCTACTGGACGTTGCGAGACCTCGTTCTCAACGGACACATCCCTGCTGTCCGTATTCCGAGCCCTCGTGCACGCGACGGGCGCGTCATGCGACGCATTCTGATCGACTCGCGCGATCTGGAGCGGCTCATCGAACGCTGGAAGGAGGTGGACGATATTGCACCGACCGCTATGCATCCCTAACACGGAAGGAGGCACCACGAATGGGCATGACGTACCAACGCGGCGCCGTCTGGTGGGTCAAGTACTACCGGAACGGTCGCCCAATCAGGGAGTCGAGCCACAGCGGCAAGGAATCCGACGCGATCAATCTGCTGAAGCTCCGCGAAGGCGACATCGCGCACGGCCTGCCGGTCAACCCAAAACTGAATCGAATTCGCTTCGACGAAGCGGCGGAGGACCTCAAGACAGAGTACGCTGTCAACGGACGCCGATCGGCCGACGAGCTTGAACGACGGATTCGGCTGCACCTGCTCCCGTACTTCGGCGGCAGACGCCTGGCGTCGATCACCACCGCCGACGTGAACGCGTTCATTCTAAAGCGGCAGAGAGACGTAATGGTTGTCGGCAAGCGCCCGCGGACCGCGCGAGGCGCGGAGGCGCCGAGCGCGAGCGAGCGGGGGTGGGGCCCCGCGAGCACTGAGAAAAGCGACGAATGCGAAGAACGGAGGTACTCCAACGGCGAGATCAACCGCGAACTGACGACGCTGAAGCGAATACTCAACTTGGCGCGACAGAACGGCAAGTTGATGCACGTGCCGCACGTCCCGATGCTCAAGGAGCGGAACGTGCGAACGGGCTTCTTCGAGCGTGAGCAGATCGAGCGCATCCTCGCTCACCTGCCGGCGGCCATCCGTCCAGCCGTGCGGTTTGCGTACATCACCGGCTGGCGCATCCCAAGCGAGGTGCTGAAGCTCCAGTGGCGGCATGTCGACTTCGAAGCTTCCGTCGTCCGTCTGGACCCGCACACGACGAAGAACGACGAGGGCCGCACGTTCCCCTTCACGGACGCTCTCGAACGTCTCCTGGAGGCTCAGAGGGCAGAGCACGAGCGGCTGAGAGCTGAGGGCGTGATTTGCCCGTGGGTGTTCAACCGGTCGAACCGCAAGGTGAAGGGCAAGCGGATCACGACGTTTATCAAGACATTCAGGACCGCATGTACGAAGGCGGGCTGTCCGGGTCGCATTCCACACGACCTGCGGCGGACCGCCGTGCGCAACCTGGTGCGCGCCGGCATTCCCGAGCGCGTGGCCATGCAGATGACCGGGCACAAGACGCGCTCGGTGTTCGAGCGCTACAACATCGTGAGCGAATGCGACCTCGTCGAGGCCGCGCAGAAGCTGAACACCCTGCAGCCGCTCCCGCCATCAGAGGTCCGGCTGAAGCCGGACACTACGTCTGAAGATCGCGACGGGCTTGCCGCGACGAAGCCGCGCAGCGGCGAAGTCGGGCACAGTTCGGGCACAGCGAGCCCCGATCGCGGTTCCCGCCTGAAGGTCAGTCTCTGAGTTTCCCAGGGAAATTTTGGAGGCGCCGTCCGGATTTGAACCGGAGATGGAGGTTTTGCAGGCCTTTGCCCTTGCGCGGGCGTTCGTCTCTCTTCGTGGCAAGCGACGCGTGGTCGGCCGTCAGCCCCCGAGCGGGTCGGGCTTCGCCCTGGACCGTCCTGACGAGGTCGGCAGGCGCTTTACCACCAGCAGCGTCACGTCGTCCTCGTAGTGGGTGTGTCCCGAGTAGGCGCGAGTCGCGTCGAGCAGCGCGGTGATGATCGCGACGGCCGGGCGCGCCGCGCACTCGGTCACCACCCGCGTCATGCGCTCCTCGCCGAACTCGTCGTAGTTCGTGTCGGTCACGTCGACGACGCCGTCGGTGTAGAGCAGCAGCATGTCGCCGCGGCCGAGCGTGATAGTGGATGGCTTCACCGGGCTGCCGCCGAACATGCCGATCGCCCAGGCGCCGGTCGGCAGCAACTCCCACGCGCCGCCGGCGCGCAGCAGCATCGGCGGGTTGTGGCCGCAGTTGACGTAGGTGAAGGCCGCGGTGCGCGGATCGAGGATGCCGTAGACCGCGGTCACGAACCGCGTCTCGTCCATCGACTCGACGAGCGTCTGGTGGACCTCCCCGATCACCGCCGCGATCGGCCGACCCCTGCGCACCTCGGTGCGGAGCGCCGCGCGAAACGTTGCCATCAACAGCGCGGCCGGCAGCCCCTTGCCGGACACGTCCGCGATCACCAGGCCGAGGCGGCCGTCCGGCAACGCGAAGTAGTCGTAGTAGTCGCCGCCGATCGCCCACGTCGGCAGGTTGACGCCGGCGATGTCGTAGCCGGGAACCGGCGGCGGGTGCGAGGGCAGCAGGCTCGCCTGGACCTCGCGCGCCATGTCCAGCTGCCGATCGATTCGCTGCTTTTCCACGATCTGCTGGTGCAGCAGCGCCTTCTCAATGGAGATCGCCGCCGCGACGGCGAACGCTTCCAGCAGCTCGGCATCCGCCTCCGAATAGGCGTGAAGCCGATCGCTTTCGAGATTGAGCGCGCCGATCACTTCGCCGTTGCTCACGATCGGCACGGCGATCTCCGAACGTGTCTGCGTCCGTCCCTCGATGTAGTGCAGGTCGCGGCTGACGTCCGGGGCGATGACCGTCTCACCGGTCTGGATGACCTGCCCGACGATGCCCTTGCCGGACCGCAACATCGGGTCGTTGGCGGGTTCGACGTGCTCGAAACCGATCGTCGCCATGCCGGCGATCAGGCTCGCGCCGAAGTCGCTGCCGAACGGGGCGCGGCGTTTCAGGACGAAGATGCCCGCCGCGTCGTAGTCGACCACGGCGCGGACCGATCGCAGCAGGTGGTCGACCACGTCCTGCAGGTCGATCGTCCGGCTGATCTGCTGGGAGATCTCGAGCAGCAGGCGGTACTTGACGTCGGCAGGTGTGGTCGGCGGAGGCATCGAAGCGCCTCCCTGAGTGTACCGCACGCAACCGCCGAATCCGCCGGGTGCCCGGCGGCGACATGGCATCGCGGGTGCAGTGCTGAACTGCTCGGAGTCCCGCCTGCGGCCGGACCGCGGGTAAACGGCGTCACGTGGGGTGAAAAAAGTTCCAGTGCGTTTGGCGGACGAACAGGCGGACGAACCAGCCATCGTGCACGACCTGCGTGTGCTCGTGGAGGCGAACCGCAAGCTGCGCGAAGAAATCAGCGAGATGGTGTCCCGCCGCACCAGGGCGGACCTGCGCGCCTCCATCGAGAATCACCGCCGCCGTGCCTGCGGGCGGGCAGACTCCTCCGACGCGTTGCCGCGGCGTCGTGGCAAGGGCCGGTGAGCGCGGTGGCGTTGGACGGCCGCTGACGTAATGACCTTCCAGCAGCTGCTGGTCCGAACGCTCGTCCAGCGGTTCGGCGGCGGCGATATCCGCCTTGGCCTTCCGCCCGGCCCGGTGGCGGTCTTCCGCGCGCAGCACCCGGCCGTCGGCGACGCGTCGGTCTCGGCGGAGCTCGTCGGACCGGCCGCCGATTCGCCGCGAGCTACGATTGCCATCGGCGACATCCTCGACGACGACTTCTACAGCCTGGACGATCATCTGCCGGCAGCGGAGCGCGCACGCCGCGTCACGCGCGAGGTCGTCCGGTTCTTCGAGTACCTGTTCGCGGATCGGTTGCTGTTCTGGCGGCCGGCGGACGGGCACCGGACGGCGGCGTGGCGCGAGCTCGCAGTGGCGGGGCAGGGTGAGCCGCTGGTGACCGACGGGCGCAGCTACCAGGTCTATCTCTGGTCCGGCCCGCTCCCGGCCTGGCGGGCGACGACGGCAATCCTGCGGCGGCGCACGATCCGCGACGAGCGCGATTACCAGATTCTCGTGGCCTGCCTGGAAGGACCGGACGCTCGCGAGCTGTCCCGGTCGGACCTCGATCTGGCGCGGCGGCTCGTGGCGCAGTACGATCGCCACCAGGGCTGAAGGCCCCGCCCGGTTCGAGCGCGCCACCCCGACGGCCGACCCGACGGCGAGCCCGTTTTCCGACATCTGTCACATTGAGAAGAGGAGGGCAGATGCTCAGGCTTTGGACGGGTGTCTCGATTGTGGTGCTCGGTGCGGCGTCGGCGGCCGCCGCTCCGGCTGGCGGCGCAGCCCTGGCTGCCGAGCTGAAGCCGAAGACCGTGGCGGCGTTCGACGCCTACGTGAAGCTGGCGGAAGCGCGCATCCAGGACGAGGTGCGCCGCCCCGAGACCTTCCTCTACCTCGACACCCTCGACCAGGCGAGCCGCCGGAACGCGGAGGCGGCGGTTCGGCGCGGAGAGATCGTCATCGAGGCGATCAAGGCGCCGGCGCGCGGCCGGCAGGTCAGTATCCCGGACGGCCGAGTGCATCACTGGCTGGGGGTCGGCTTCCTGCCGGGCGTCCGGCTGGAGCAGGCAGTGAAGCTGCTGCAGGACTACGACCGTCACGCGGAGATCTACACGCCGGCGGTCCAGCGATCGAAGGTGCTGGAACGCGATGGCAACCGCTTCCGCGTGTTCCTGCGCTTCTACCAGAAGAAGATCATCGCCGTGACGGTCAACAGCGAGCACGACGCCGAGTTCTTCCAGCCGGCGCCGGACCGCGCGCACAGCCGGATCCGGAGCACGCGCATCGCCGAGGTCGAGGAGGCCGGCACCGCGCGCGAGCGCGAGAAGCCGGTGGGACAGGATGGCGGTTACCTATGGCGCCTCAACACCTACTGGAGGTTCCTGGAACGGGACGCGGGCACCTACATCCAGTGCGAATCGATCACGCTGACGCGTGACATTCCATTCGGGTTCGGCTGGCTCGTCGGCCCCTTCGTCACCAGCATCCCGCGCGAGTCGCTCACGTTCACGATGGAGCGGACGCGCGAGGCGTTGACCCGACGGGCGGCCGCTCGCTGACGTGATGCGCAGCCCGGGCGGCGTGGTCGGGTTCGTCGAGGCGGTCTCGCAGCGGTTCATGACCGCGTCGTTCCGCATCATCGGTTTCGAAGATCCGCGCCACCACGGGTTGGCTCTTCAGCTTCGCCTCGCAGTTGAACATCGCGCGGCTCACGCGCCCCAAGGCGATCCGATCCTGGTCAACCTCGAGAATCGTCAACCTGGCACAGGGATCCAGGCCCTAGTTCGGATAATTCACGCGGCGCCGGGCCGAGTGGGGCATTCGCCTGGGGAAACGACGCGGAGCAGACGTTTTGTCACACGAAGAGCGCAGCGCAGGCCAACGACAGGGCACGCTGGGCTGAATCTCACCCCGGGGCCCACAGCGTGCCATCTGTGCGCTGGGGTTCACTGGCGGCGCGCCGCGTTCCGCGACGGTACCGCCGGAACATCGTCTTCCGGCCTGCGGAGCGGCATTCGCAGCGAATGCTGCGTCAAAAACGATGAACGATCTCGAGGTCCGCGTCGAGAGACTCGAGCCGATGCTCGTGGCCTGGGTCCGCGCCGTGGGTGCACATCCGGAAGAGGAGGCGTGGCGCCGGCTGGACGCCTGGGCGCGGCCTGCGGGATTCCTCGGGGATCCGTCGCACCCGGTCTTCGGGTTTAACAACCCCTCACCGGCGCGCGGCTGAGTACGGGTACGAGTTCTGGATCGCGGTGGGGCCCGAGACGCACCCGCCGAGGGGTATCGGGCTGAAGGATTTCGCGGGTGGCCTGTACGCCATGACCTCGTGCCCGCTGGGGCCACAGATGCCGAAGCGCTGGCAGGCGCTCGCGCGCTGGGTGCTGGACAGTAAGAGGTACAGGTGGCGCCGGAACACCCACGAGCTGGAGCACCTGCTGAACCCGCTGGCGCCGCCGGCGGAGATCGTCGCCGACCTCTGTCTCCCGCTCGAAGAGCAGTGACGTGCCGTGCTGGCGAGCTACACGGGCCCGTGGCACGCCCGTCCCATTGATGGTGCCACCGCGGGGCGCCGGGGACCACGATGCTATCATGCCGGAAATGCGTCTCCCAGCAGTGGTTGCGCTGCTGATCGTGGCGGTCCTCTCCGCCGCTACGCCGGGCGCCCCGCCCGTGGCGACGCCGCGCGTCCTGCTCGTCGGCCTGGACGCAGCAGACTGGCAGGCCATCGATCCGCTCGTCGCATCCGGGCGATTGCTTGCCTTCGCGACGATCGCTCGCGAGGGCCATACGGCCGTCGTGCGGGCAACGCCCCCTCTCGTGTCGCCCCTGCTCTGGACCACGATTGCCACCGGCCGTCGTCCCGAGGACCACGGCGTGCTCGACTTCATGGTGGACCTGCCCTCGGGCGAGCAGGCGCCGATCGGCCGCGCGAGCCGCCGGGTGGCCGCGCTGTGGAACGTGGTGTCGGACGCCGGCCGTTCGGCATCCGTCGTCGGATGGTGGGCGACGTGGCCGGCCGAGCAGGTGCGCGGCACGATCGTCTCCGATAGGGTGGCGCCGCAACTGACCCGCGCGCGCGAGTCACTCGAGGAGGGATCGATCGCGCCGCCCGGCAGCGCCGCCGCCCTCCTGCCGCTGATCGTCGCGCCGGATCGGATCACGCGCGCCGACATCGCGCGCTTCGTTGCCGTGACGGAGGCCGAGTTCGACGCGGCGCGACAGGCGACCGCCGACACGTCGCTCTTGTACCGGGATTCGATCGCGCACCTGGCGGCAGTTATCGCCGGCACGCGCACGTACGGCGCGATGGCGGAGCACATCCTGCGCTCGGCGCAGCCCGATGTGCTCGCCGTGTACTTCGAGGCGATCGACATCGTGTCGCACCTGTTCGTCGCCGACGCGAAGCGCGGGCCCGCTGCGATCGCGCAGGCGTACGAAGAAGTCGACCGCCTGATCGCGCGCCTTGCCGCCGCCGCCGCACCCGACACGCTGGTCGTCGTCTGTTCCGATCATGGCTTTCACCGTCCGACGGCGGGGATTCGCGAGAGCCCTTCCGATCTCTCCGGGCCCGCAACCGCGTGGCACCGGCCCTACGGAATCATCGCGACGATCGAGGCCGGCCGCCTGGCCGCCGGGACGTCGCCGGCAAGCCAGCGTGACAGGAGGCATCCATTCCGCGGTGCGGCTCTGGGGCGCCTGGTCTCGCCGCTCGACATCGCTCCGACCGTCCTCCACGCGCTGGGTCTCCCGGTCAGCCGCGAGATGCCGGGCCGGGTGCTCGACGAGCTGCTGCCCGCGCCTGCGCACGGCCGCGGCCGCGCCGTCGAGTGGGTGACAACTTTCGAAACGGGGAAGCGCGAGGCGACCGGCTCGACGGCGGCCAGGGTGGATCCCGCGGCGAAAGCGCGGCTGCAGGCCCTCGGCTACATCACCGGTACGACGACGTCGCTGGCCGGCCAGAACCTGGGCGAGGTGCTGTACCGCGCCGGGCGGCTGGACGCGGCCGAGCGTCAGCTCGTCGCCGTCGTCGAGCGGCAGCCGAGCAACGTCGCCGCGCACCTCTGGCTGGCCAAGACGAGGCGCGATCTCGGCCGTCCCCAGCAGGCGTTGAGCGTCTACGAACGCGTCCTGCGGCTCGATCCGGAGGCCGGCGAGGCGCTGCTCGAAGCGGTCGACGTCGCGGTCACGGCCGGGGCGATCGATCGCGCGAAGGCGCTGATCGCGGTGCGCGCCAGCAAACACCCGGTGGACGGCTGGAGCCGGACCGCTTCCGGCGCGATTGCCGCGGCGGAGCGGCGCGAGGGTGACGCGGAGCGCGACTTCCGTGCGGCGCTGGCCGTCGATCCGCTGGCCTACGAGGCGCTCTCGCGGCTCGTGGACCTGCTCATCGCCGCGCGGCGGGCGTCCGACGCGCTGCCTGCCGTCCGCGGCGCGGTCGCCCGCGCGCCGGACTCGCCGCGCCACCAGGCGCTGCTCGGCGAGACGCTGCTCGCGTCTCGTGATCCGGCAGGCGCGGAAGCGGCGTTCGAGCGTGCCCTGGCGCAGGCTCCCGACAGCGTCGCCGTCCGCCTCGGATTGGCGCGGGCGCAGGTCGCACGACAGCGCGTGGCGCAGGCGATTGAGACGCTCCGGCCGGCGCCGGCGTCGGCGGAGCGTTCGCGCCTGCTCGGCGCCGCCTACTCGGCGCTCGGCCGGTGGCAGGAGGCGGCGGCGGAGTTCCGGTACGCGCTCACGGCCGGCGAAAGCCCGGATCTGCTCAACGGCCTTGGCTGGGCGGAGCACCGCCAGGGCCGCGGGCGCGAAGCGATCGAGGCGTTCCAGCGCTCGCTCGCGTTGAAGCCGGATCAGCCGCAGATTCGCGAGTTGCTCGCCACGTTGAAACCATCCCGGGCGCCGGGGGCTCCGTGACCAGACGCCGCTCGCGCAGCACGGCCCCACAGGCGGCCGCGCCGGCTCGGAAGTGGCCGATGCGGACGGTCGTCATCGCCCTGGCGGCTGGCACGCTGGTCGCGCTCGGTGCCGTCGCCTGGCGCACCCTCGCCGAAAAGGGGGCTGACTCCTTTTCGGCAAAGGAGGCAGCCCTTTCACCCAACGTGCTGCTCGTCACGATCGATACGCTGCGGTGGGACAGGCTGGGGGCGTACGGGGCGCGGGATGCGGCGACCCCGGTGCTCGACGCCCTTGCCGCACGCGGCCTACGATTCGAGACCGCGATCGCGCAATCGCCCCTGACGGCGCCGTCCCACGCCTCCATCCTCACGGCCACGATCCCGCCGCGCCACGGCGTCCGCGACAACGGCGGGTTTGCGCTCCCCCCACCGCTGCCGACGGTCGCGGAGGTCTTCCAGCGCGCCGGTTACCGCACCGCGGGGTTCGTCTCCGGCTTTCCCCTCGACCGCCGGTTCGGCTTCGCGCGCGGGTTCGAACGATACGACGATCGGCTGCCGCGCGGCAGCGGCCGGCGGCGCGCGGAGTACGTCGAACGCCGCGCCGACACGACGACCGACCGCGCGCTGCGCTGGCTGGCCGAGGAAGCGGGCGCGACGCCGGTCGGGGGCGCGCGCGACCGGGCCTGGTTCGCCTGGGTGCACTATTTCGATCCGCACGCGCCGTACGAACCTCCGGCAGATGCCGCTTCCAGAGTCCCCGGCCGCCCGTACGACGGCGAGATCGCGTTCGTCGATCAGCAGCTCGGACGGCTGCTCGATGCCCTCGATCGATCCGGCAGCGGCGACCGCACCATCGTCCTCGTGACTGCCGACCACGGCGAGGCGCTGGGCGAACACGGCGAGGAGACGCACGGCGTGTTCCTGTACGACGCGACGCTCCGCGTGCCCTGGGTGATGGCGGGACCAGGCGTCTCGCACGGGACGGTGACGCAGGTGCTCGCGCGCGGCGTGGACGTCATGCCGACACTGCTCGATCTCGCCGGGCTCGATCGGCCTGGCGGGCTGGACGGCCGGTCGCTCGCCACCGCCGCTCGCGGCGGCACCCTCCGCGACGAGCCAGCCTACGCCGAGTCGCTGTTCGCGCGCATTCACTTCGGCTGGTCGCCGCTCTACGCCTGGCGCAGCTCGCGCTGGAAGGTGATCGACGCTCCCCGCCCGGAGCTGTACGCGGTCGACCGAGATCCCGCCGAGACGAGCGACTGGGCGGCCGCCGAAGCGGACACCGCGCGTCAGCTGCTGCGACAGCTTCGTGCCGCCCGCGAGGTGGCGACGCCGGACGCTCGCCTTGCCGCAGACCGGGGGTCGACGGAGCGGCTGCGTGCGCTCGGGTATGCGAGCGGGACACCGGCGCCGGCTGCGCCAGGGCAGGCGGTCGATCCGAAGGACCGCATCGGTCTGGTCAACCGGATGTGGCGCGGCCTCTCCCTTGTCGATGCTGCACCCGCGGTGGCGGCGCGCGAGCTCTCCGCTGTCCTGGCGGGCGATGCCGACCTGCACCTCGCGCGGCGCCACCTTGCGGTTGCGTACGCCAACGCGGGTGACCGGGTGCGCGCCGTCGCGGAGATCGAGCGGCTCGTCCAGGAGGGCGGGGCGAGCGGCGATGACCACCTGCTGCTCGCCGAGTGGCGGCGCGCCCTCGGCGACGCGGCCGGCGCGCGCGCGGCGCTGGACGAAGCGGCGCGCCGGGATCCCGGGTCCCCGGAGCCGCTGCTCGCGCGCGGCCGCACCGCGCTCGTCGAGCGTGACCTGGACGGCGCCGCGGCCGCCTTCGGCAAGGTGCTCGAGCAGTCGCCCGGCCACGCCGAGGCGCTCCGTGGACTGGGCGAGGTGGCGATGGCGCGCGGCGATCTGGCCGGCGCGACGGCGCGCTTCGAGCAGATCGTCGGCGCCGATCCGGTCGATACGGAGGCGCGCGTCAAGCTGGGCGTCCTGCGCGCGCGCGCGGGACGGCTCGACGAAGCGCTCGCGCTTTTTCGCGAGGCCGTCGCGCTCGATCCGCAGCAAGGCGAGGCGCTGTTGGCCCTGGGCGGCGCGCTCGCGAAGACGGGGCGGCCGCGCGAGGCGGTCGCGTACTTCGAACGCGCAGTGGCCGCCGGCTTGCGGACGCCGGTCGCGCTCAACGGCCTCGGCGCGGCACGGCTGGAGTCCGGGGATCGCGCCGGCGCGCTCGCCGCGTTCCGTGCATCGCTCGCGGCCGACCCGGCGCAGCCGTCGATCCGCACCCTCGTGACGAAGCTCTCGACCCGGACGGGATCGCGCCCGTGACGCGCCGACCGGGGCGACGCCGTCTAATGCCCCTCGCGATCGCGGCGATTGCAGTCGCTGGCGGTGCCGCGTGGTGGGTGCTGGCACGCCGGGGGGAGCCCGCGCCGGCCGGACCTGCCCGTGCGCGCCACCACATCCTGCTCGTCACGCTCGATACGACCCGCGCGGATCGTCTCGGCAGTTACGGCTACGCGCGCGCGCGCACGCGCTACCTCGACCGGCTCGCCGCGGAAGGCGTGCGCTTCGACCAGGCGATCAGCCCCGCTCCGCTGACCCTACCGGCGCACGCGTCCCTGTTCACCGGGCTGTACCCCTTCGAGCACGGCGTCCGCAACAACGGCAACTTCTACCTCGCCGATCGCTTCGACACGCTCGCTGCCCGGCTTCAGCAGCAGGGATACAGGACAGCCGCGTTCGTCAGTTCATTCATCCTCGACCGCCGCTACGGCCTCGGCCGGGGCTTCGACGTGTACGACGACAGACTCGAAGGGACATCGCGCCAGGTGCTCAGCCTCGAGGCCGAGCGGCGCGGGGATCGCACGGCGCTCGCGCTGGGCGCCTGGCTCGATCGGATGGCGGCTGAGCCCGGTGGGCCACTCTTCGCCTGGCTGCACCTGTACGAACCGCACGAGCCCTACCGTCCGCCGTCGCCGTTCCGCGACGCTTTTGCCGCCTCGCCCTACGACGGAGAGGTGGCCTTCACGGACTCCATCGTCGCCTCCGTCCTCGATCGCCTGGGCCGCCTCGGCCTCCTGCACACCACATTGGTGGCCATCGTCGGCGATCACGGCGAGAGCCTGGGCGAGCACGGCGAGGAGACGCACTCGATGTTCGTCTACGAAGGCGACCTGCGGGTGCCGCTGATCCTGTGGCGGCCGGGAACGCTTCCCGCGGGCCGCGTGGTGCGCGAGCCGGTGCGGCTGACCGACCTGGCGCCCACGCTGCTCGACCTGGTCGGCGCTCCGCCGCTGGTCGTGGCGCACGGGCGGACGCTCCTGCCCGCGATCGAGGGCGCGTCCACGGAGCCGGCAGCGGTGTACGCGGAGACCCTGCTGCCACAGTTCTACATGGGCTGGGCGCCGCTGCGCGCGATCCGCGACGAGCGCTGGAAGTTCATCGAGGCGCCGCGTGCGGAGTTGTACGACCTGGAGCGCGACCCGGCGGAGCTGCGGAACCTGCACGACGCCGAGCCGCAGCGCGTCGCGGCGCTGCGCCGCGCGCTGGAGCGCCTGACCGGCGGGGCGGCAGGGGAGATGAGCGTCGGGGCGATGGACCGGGAGGCGCTCGAGAAGCTCGCGTCGCTCGGCTATGTCGGCGCCGGCTCGACGTCGGCAGCGGCCGCGCCGTCGAGCGCCGTCGATCCGAAGGACAAGATCGACGTCTTCAACCAGCTGCGGCGGGCGAACAGCGCCGTCCGCGAGCGGCGGTTCGGGGACGCCATGCGGATCCTGGACGAGGTGCTGGCGCGCGAGCCGCGCAACGGGTTTGCGCGTCTGGTGCTTGGAAGCGCCTACATGGGCCAGGGCCGCTACGCGCAGGCAATCACTCAGTACCGCGATTACCTCGAGCTGGTGCCGACGAGCGCGTACGCGCACCACTGGATTTCGATCTGCTACCTGCGGATGGGGGATGCCGATCGGGCGCTGAGGGAAGCCGAAGGGACGCTGGCCATCGACCCTCGATTCAGCGACGCGCGGGTACTGCGCGGCGGCGTGCTGGCCTCGCGGGGCGACTACCCGGCCGCCGTCGCCGAACTGCGAAAGGCGGTCGAGACGGACCCCGCCAAGGTCATCCTGCGGCTCGATCTCGCGAAGGTGCTCGCCGAGGCGGGGCGCACGAAGGAAGCAGAGGCCGAATACGACGCGATTTTCCGTGTGCAGCCGGATTACGCGCCGGCGCTCGCCGGTGTTGGCGCGCTTTACGCGGCGACGGGACGGCTGGAGGACGCGGTTCGGGCGCTGCGGCGGGCGATCGAGCTGGAGCCGAACCAGCTGGAGGCACGGATGAACCTGGCCGAGGCGCTGGTGCGCCAGGGCCGGACGGCCGATGCGGCCGCGGAATGGCAGCGCGTTCTCGAGGCGCCGCATGCGCCGCCAGCCATGCGCGATGCCGCCCGCGCGCGACTGGCCCGAACGCGATGAAGGCGCGGAAAAGCGAGGCGCGCCGTAGGCGCGCCCCGCCGGAGCGGAGCGGGGCTAGAGCCCCCGCGAGCGACGGCGAAAGGGGGTCCGGGGGACGAAGTCCCCCGGACAAGGCTAGAACCGGAACCGCACGCCGAACTCCGCCTGCCGCTGGCTGTTCGGCACGATGGCCGACGGCTGGCCGAAGTTCGAGCTGGTGAAGTCGGAGAAGTAATCGTCGCGGTTGAAGTTCACGTGGTCGGTCAGGTTGAACACGTCGAACGCCACCTCGAGCGACCGCCGGTCGTCGAAGCGGAAGTGCTTCGACACGCGCATGTCCCAGCTGAAGAAGTTGCCGGCGCGGAACGAGTTCCGCGGGAACATCTGGCCGGTTGCCGGGTCGATCGCGCGCACCGCGTTGCGCAGTCCGCCAAGCCCGGCGAGGGCGCTGAACGGCTTGCCGGTGTTGGCCTGCAGCGACGTCGAGTACTGGAAGCCGGCCGGCAGCTGGAACACGGCGCCGGTGGTGAACCGGTGCCGCACGTCGTTCGGCATCCAGCCCCAGTCGAGCTCCCAGTCGGCGTTCGTGATGTCCGCCGGCTGCGTCCCGAAGTCGTTCGCGATGTTCTTCCCGTAGGTGAGCGAGTACGTCGAGATCACCGACGCCCGCGGCATGCGCACCTTGCCCGTGAAGTACAGCCCGTCAAATTGCGAGTGGCCGCGGTTGCCTTCGACCAGCATCGCGCCGTACTGCGGCGAGAACACGCCCGCCGGCGAGAGCCGCGTGTCGACGTTCTGCGCCGTATTGATGCGCCAGCGGTGGATCTCCTCCTTGCCCTCGACGTGCACGTAGTCCACGTCGAGCGACAAGTTGGCGTTGAACTGGTGCGCGCCTCCGATGTTGAAATGATGGGCGTAGGGCTGCACCAGGTCCGGCGCGGTCAGGCGCAGCAGCTGTCCCGCGAAGGTGGGATCCTCGAACGAGCCGCGGATCGCGTCGCGATTGGCCGCATATTCTCCTGGCGTAAACGACGGCGGTGAGGCCGAGACGAAGAACGTGGGGCTGCTCACCTGGCTCCAGTACTCGTACAGCGTGATGTTCGAGAAGATTTCGTCGTAGTACAGACCATAGCCGCCGCGAATCACCGTGCGCGCGTCGCCGCGCACGTCGTACGCGAACCCGATGCGAGGCCCGAAGTTGTTCAGGTCCTGCGTACGCTCGGTGCGCGCACCTGCTTCTGCCAGTGCCCGCAGCGTTACCGTGTCGAACTTGTTCGAGTACGGTCCCGCCTGCACCTCGTACCGCACACCGAGATTGAGCGTCAAGTGCGACGTCGGCTTGTAGTCGTCCTGGAAGTACACCGAGGTGTACGTCCAGTTGTCGTCGAACGGATCCTCCGCTCCGGCGGAGCCGGTGAATGTGTCCGCGATCGCGTTGAGGTAGGCGTTGATGTCGTTGCCTGGCACAGGCGTCGAGAAATTGAAGAACCCGTACAGGGTCGGAACGAAGAAGCCGCCGTAGTGCGACCGGATGATCTCGCCGCCGACCTTGAAGTCGTGATCGCCCGCCCAGCCTTCCTTTCGGAACGAGAAATCGTCCTTGATCTGCCAGCGCCGCTGGATGGTCTGCTGCGGCGTGTTGACGTTCGCCCCGAACGTGAAATCCGGCGTCGAGATGGCGGGGTTGCGGTTGTCCTCCGCCCGGATGTTGTTCTCGAAGTTCTGGAACAGCACCAGCACCTCGTTGAGGCGGTTGGCGCCGATGACGGCGGTGTGCTTGCCGATGACCGAATCGATGACGTTGGTGTTCGTGGCGCCGGCCGAGCGCAGCGTGTTGCCGCCGATGAAGTCGTGCTCGCGCCGCTGGTCCTCGCGCGCGTAACGCACCATCACCGTCTGGCCGTCGTTCGGCGTGAAGCTCACCTTGCCGGCGAGGAGGTGGTTGCGGAACGGCTTCTCGGCCGGCCCCTCCTCCGCAGGGAGGATGCCGCCGGTGGAGATCGTCGCGAAGTCGTCGCGGCGGTTGCGCTCGTAGGCGCCGAAGAAGTGCGCCCGGTCCCTCTGGATCGGGCCGCCGATGGACCCGCCGAACTGCTGCTGGCTGAACGGCTGCTTCTCCAGGCCCTCTTCCTTCTCGAAGTGCGTCTTCGCGTTCAGCGCGTCGTCACGCGCGAAGACGAAGCCGCTGCCCGACAGCTGGTTGGTGCCGCTCTTCGTGATCACGTTGACCACGCCGCCGACCGAGCGGCCGAACTCGGCGCTGTAGCGCTGCGTCGTCACCTTGTATTCCTGGATCGCGTCGGCGCTGAACTGCTGCAGCAGCCCGCGGACGACCCCGTCGTTGTTGTCGCCCCCATCCACGTTGATGATCACCGACCGGCCGGTCATCGCGCCGTAGCTCACGCCGCCGACCTCCGTCTTCGTCGGGTCGTAGTAGTTCGACTGCCGGGTGCCGGGCACGAGCAGCGACAGGTCCTGGAACTTGCGGCCGTTCAGCGGAATGTTCTCGACGAGCTGCGACGTGATCACCTGGCCGACGTCCGACTTCGTCGTCTGCACCATCGGCGTCTCGCCCGAGACGGTCACGGTCTCGGCCACGGCGCCGACCTGCATCGTGAAGTCCACCGTCGTCGCCGTGCCGACCTGCACTTCGACGCCCGTGTGCGTCGGGGCCGAGAACCCCTGCAACGCGATGCTGAGGTCGTACTTCCCGGCGGGCACCGCGTCGAACCGGTAGGTGCCGGTGGCGCTCGACATCGTCGTGCGGGTCAGACCGGTTGCGGCGTTCCGTGCCGTGATGGTCGCGCCCGGCACCGCCGCCTTGCTCTGGTCGACCACGCGGCCGTCAATCGTGCCCGTGTCCGTTTGGGCCAGCCCGGGACGCGGGACGGCAAGCATCACTCCGAGCAGCGTTGCCCAGAGGGAGCAGCGAATCACTCTGGTCATGGAAGGGGCCTCCAGAGAAGCGGGTAAAGAGGGTCCGTGAAGTTCGGGAAACCCTCGAAGCGACGCCCCGTGGCAAATATTGCGCCACGGCTCAGCGGTTCGTCCCAGCAGCTAAGTTCTTGATCTCAAATGGGATTCGTCCAGCGGGCCGGGTAGCCAGGTTGAACGGATCCAAGTTCTCGTAGTCGAGTCCTACGGGAGCATGGAAAGGCTTCTCCGTTTCTGCACGGCGGAGTCGCGTTGGTTAAGAGCCGGGGAGTTCAAGGCACCCCCAGCGTCCCGCCGCCCCGTCCCCGAACGCTTGCCGGCGGTCAACCGGCCGTCGAGCCGCCACGTCTGATCCGCAGGAGGATCGGACGATGCGCAACCGGATCTTTCTCGCAGCGGGTGTCGTCGTTGCCGTGTTTACTGCGTACCTGGCGGGACAACAAAAGCCGGTGCCCGAAGATCTCGTGGCGTTGCTGAAAGGGGGGCTCGTCCTGTCGGGCGAGAACTTCGGGTTTCAGATCGAGCGGGCACCCGGGCGTCCGCCAGCCGATCGCGGCTACGTGACCGGCACGTTCGTCGTAAAGATCGACGGCCGATGGGTCGAGGCACGGCCCGCCGCCGGCATCGTGCCGCTGACGGCGAGATAGCCGTCGGAAGGGTGGGACGGCGGTCGCCGCTCCTGAGGCGGCGACCACCGCGCGCCCCAGTTACTGCTTGCGGCTGATCTTGTAGATCGCGTTGTCCGTGATGGATACGACGTACAGGTTTCCGTCCGGCCCCTGGACGATGTCGGTCGTAGTGCCGAAGCCCCTGCCGACGATCAGCGATTCGCTTTCAGTAGGTCCGAACTTCGTGAGGTTGTCGGCGACGCGTTCCGCCAGCCTCGGGTCGGAGACGTCGATCTTCTTCCGGTTCTGCGTCAGGCGCAGCCGGTAGAGGCTCCCGCCCGTGCCGCCGACTTGCGAAAACGCGCGCGACGATCCGATCCAGAGCGTTCCCTCGTTATCCGCACCGAGCGCGGTGCCGCGCACGAACGCCGTTCCTGCCGGCCCCGATTCGTACTTCCAGCTCAGCTCCGGGTCGACGTAGACGGCGCCGGGCAGCATGAACAGGCGTTCCCTCGCCTCGCCGGGCGCGTCGGCAAGCCGCGTCGGCGGGAAGCGGACCTGCTGCAGCGCGCGGCCGAACTCGTTCACCTCGATGTCCTTGTAGTCGAAGAAGCGGTGCTGCGGCCCCATCAGCTGGATCCAGCCGCCGTTCATACCCGGCACGGCGCGGTTGATTTCGCTGAAGGCATCGTCGCCGTTCTCCGTCTCCCAGAGATCGCCGGTGTAGGGATCGAACGCCATCCCGAAGCCGTTGCGATGGCCGTACGAGAAGATCTTCTGGATGTTGGCGCCCACCTCGCCGCCCATTGCAGCGCCGGTGTCGTAGAACGGGTTGTCCACTGGCGACGTCCCGTCGTCGTTCAGCCTGAGGATGACGCCGGAGAGGTGCGCGTTGTCCGGCTCGGGTCCGCCGAACGTGTCGTCCACGAACGGCGCCGTCTCGAACGGGCCGTTGGGCAGGTTCTGCAGCCAGCCGCGCCGACCCTGGTCGCCCATGAACACGTAGAGTTTCCCGTCGGGGCCGAACCGCATCACCCCGCCGTTGTGGTTGCCCGCCGGGTTCGGGTTGTTCGTGCCCGTGTGCCCGCCGGCGATCAGGTTGTCGGTCTGCAGCGCGCGCAGCGCGATGATGGGCCGGTCGAACGTCAGCATCGAGCCATTCCACACGTAGCGGTCCACGCGGTTACCGAGCAGCGGCACCGCGAGGATCGCGTTGGTGTCCTGGCCGGTGCTGCTCTCGGTCCAGCGGACGTACACCCATGGCGTGGCGGGGAAGTTCGGGTGCAGGACCAGGCTGAGCAAGCCGCGCTCCGATGCGGAGTTCACCGCGAGGTCGAGCACCGGCGTTGCCTGGACGGCGCCGTTGGTGACCCGCTTCACCTGGCCCGATGCCTTTTCCAGGACGAAGTAGTCGTTCGCGGCGAGAAAGACGACGCCGATGGGCTGAGAGATCCCGGTGTCGAGTGCCGTCGTGACCTCCAGGGTCGGATCGAGAATCTCGAGCGGAATGGAATCGGCGGCGGGACGAGCGCTCATCAGCAAGCCGGCAACGAGGAGGGAGAGTACGCACTTCACGGGAGCCTTCATTTTTGTACCTCGTCTGTGGTTTTGCGTGCGCTGCCACGCGCGGAGCCGGCAGGGGCATGAGCGCACGCGGGCGCAGAGTTCATCCGCACGTCGGACCGGGGCGATGCGGTGTCGCGATGCGGCAGTGCAAGCGCGATTCCCGGAAGGCGTCCGGATTCCGGTCCGTTTCGACAGGACGCGCGGCGGGTTCTTTCGATGTGCGAGAACGCTTACGGTTCTCGATAGCGTGCGTTCGGATGATCTAGCCCGGAGTATTCATGAACCGCTGCGGTCAAGGCGGCCCGTTCGCGCAGAAAACCCTGGACGCAGGCCGCGCAGACGTCAGTCGACAAAACGTCGCGGAGCCGCCAGAAATCCGCGTGGGGTGTCTGGGGCCCCACGCTGCCGCCGACACGTCGCCGGAGCGACGTTTTGTCGGCCTACGGACGAGGGTTTTCGCAGCGAATGGGCCGAGTTGACCGCAGCGGTCCATGAACAATCCGGGCTAGGCGGTCGTCTCGAGGCGGTCGGCGCGGCAATGTCATGCCGCCGCTCGGCGCCGTGAGTGCGGTTGCCTGAAATGCCTGTGCTAAGGTATGGGCCGCCCGCAGCTCATCACCCTACCCAGGAGGCCGGCCATGAACTCGATCGCTGCGCTGCTGCTGTTCGCGCTACTCCAGCAACCCGGCACCGTCCAGAAACCCGCGGCGGGGCAGCCGTGCACCGGCC
Organism: Vicinamibacterales bacterium; assembly: GCA_048594975.1. Taxonomy (GTDB): domain Bacteria; phylum Acidobacteriota; class Vicinamibacteria; order Vicinamibacterales; family 2-12-FULL-66-21; genus JBMDXB01. The sequence continues at coordinate 19,787 of JBMDXQ010000163.1, forward strand.
CCGCACTCGTCGGGACCTGGCAGTTGTTCGAATGGGGCGGCAAGCCGTGGCCCTCCTCGCAGCCCACGGCGTACAAGCACGTCACCCCGACGCATTTCTTCGTCGTCGCGGTAGACGCTGAGGGCCTGGCGGCGTACGGTCACGGCGGTCCGTACGAGCTGGCGGCCGGCGGCAAGTACACCGAGTCCATCGTCCACGGGTTCGGCAACCCCTTCTCGTCGCTGCGCGGAACGAAGGTCACGTTCGAGTGCAGCGTGGAGGGCGAGGTCTGGCACAACGTCGGGCAGATAGGGGACCAGACGTTCGACGAGCGCTGGAAGCGCGTGAAGGCGGGAGAGGGCAAGTAGGCCGCCGCGCTCCGCCCCCTCTCACACTGCTGCCGGCTGGATGTTCTGGTTCATCCGGAACAGGTTCTCCGGATCGTACTTCGCCTTCAGCTCCGCCAGCCGCGTGTAGTTCCCTCCGAACGCCGCGGGCACCCTGGCGTCTTCGTCAGCCGGCATGAAGTTCACGTAGACGGTGCCCAGCGCGTGTGGCGCGAGCGCGTCGAACGTGGTCCGCGCCCAGGCGATGCACTGCTGGTCGTCGGCCGCGCTGTCCCACCGCGTGTGGACGTTGACGATGAACTCGGCGTCCCGCCGGCCGAACGCCATCGCGTCGGGCGCCACGCCGGCGATCGCTCCGCCGAGGTGCCCGATGAAGATCTCGCACTGCGGCGAGGGCAGCGATGACACCGCCTCGATGACGCAGTCGACGGCCGCGTCGCCGATCTCCCGGAGGTCGTGCGATTTCCAGTAGTTGCGCGCGCCGGGCGTCAGCAGCGGATCGAACGCCTGCTGGAACGCCGCGTACGGCACCGGCCCGATGTGCTCGCCGACGGGCGAACCGAACCGCCGCAGCGGCTCGGCCACGCGCGCGCCTTCCTCCACGGCACCCGCGTAAACCATCGCGATCACCGCCACCTCGCGGCCGTGCCACTCCGCCGGCAGGAACGGCAGTGGCGGGGCCTGACGAAACACCAGCCAGCAGGTCAGCTCCTCCGGCGCCGCCGCCACGAACGACCGGTAATGGCGCACGACGTCCCGCGTGGCCGCGAAGGGATGCACGACCAGGCCGGCGAACACGTCCGGCCCCACCGGGTGCAGCCGGAAATCGAAGGCGGTGACGACGCCGAAGTTGCCGCCTCCGCCGCGCAGCCCCCAGAACAGATCGGCGTTGTCGGCGGCGCTGGCGTGGCGGATTTCGCCGTCGGCGGTGACCACGTCGGCCGCCAGCAGGTTGTCGATCGTGAGGCCGTACTTCCGCGAGAGCCAGCCGAAGCCGCCGCCGAGCGTCAGGCCGGCAATCCCGGTCGTCGAGTTGATGCCGAGCGGGGTCGCGAGGCCGTGCGCCTGCGCCGCGGCGTCGAAACCGGCGAGCGTCACGCCCGGCTCGACCCTCGCGCGTTTCGCCGCCGGATCGACCGTGACCCCGGTCATGCGCGAAAGGTCGACCATCAGCCCGCCTTCGCACACCGCGTTGCCGGCGATGTTGTGGCCGCCCCCGCGCACCGACAGCCGCACGCGATGCGCGGCGGCGAAGCGGACGGCGTGCTGGACATCGGCGGCGCTCGTGCAGCGAGCGATGAGCGCGGGCCGGCGATCCACCATGGCGTTCCAGATGGTGCGGGCTTCTTCGTAGCCGGCACTGCCCGGGCGCAGGAGCGCGCCGCGCAGATTCTGTTCAAGCTCGTGGATTGCTGCGTCGGGAACGGTCACGGAACCCTGGTTGAGTGCGGCCAGACGGGCGCCGGGCATGGAATCCTCCTCTTCCTGCCATCCGCAGCCGACGCGGCTGCGGCGAACGAGCGACAGATTCTATACCGACTGCGGAGGGTGACTGCTAGCCGTGCGCGGCGGATCCGGCGAGCGCCCGGGCGTCGTGTGGCGCAGGCGCGGCTGTAAGTCGCGCGAACCTCGCGGCGGGCAACCGCCGTCCGGTATCATGGTTCCTCGTGCGCCGGCGGGTGCGGCAGCCGCGTCCGGAGGCGCCCTGACGAGGGACGGACATGAGCAGGATTGCCGCGAACGTGGGCGAGCTGATCGGCCGGACGCCGCTGCTCCGGTTGAACCGGGTGACGGCGGACTGTTGCGCCCAGGTGGTCGCGAAGCTCGAGAGCTTCAACCCGTGCGCCAGCGTGAAGGACCGCATCGGCCTCAGCATGATCGAGGCTGCCGAACGCGACGGCCGCATCACCCGCGACACGATCCTGCTCGAACCGACCAGCGGCAATACCGGGATCGGACTGGCCTTCGTCGCCGCCGCGAAAGGGTACCAGCTGGTCATCACCATGCCGGACACGATGAGCGTCGAGCGGCGGAAGATGCTGCGCGCGTTCGGCGCCGAGCTCGTGCTGACGCCGGGCCCGGAGGGAATGCCGGGCGCCATCCGCGCGGCCCAGGACCTGGCCGCGTCCGATCCGCGCTACCTCATACTCCAGCAATTCGAGAACGCCGCCAACCCGGACGTGCACCGGCGGACCACCGCGGCGGAGATCTGGGAGGACACCGACGGCGCGGTGGACATCCTCGTCTCCGGCGTCGGCACCGGTGGCACCATCACCGGGGTGAGCGAGGTGATCAAGGCGCGCAAGCCGTCGTTCCACTCCGTCGCGGTGGAGCCGGCTGACTCGCCGGTGCTGTCCGGCGGCTCTCCGAAGCCGCACAAGATCCAGGGCATCGGCGCCGGCTTCGTCCCGCGCGTGCTCGACATGCGCCTGGTCGACGAGGTGATCGTCGTCAATCACGAGGATGCGGGTGCGGTGGCGCGGCGGCTGGCGCGGGAGGAGGGCATCCTCGCGGGCATCTCGGGGGGCGCGGCGGTGTGGGCCGCGCTGGAGGTGGCGCGCAGGAAGGAGAGCGCCGACAAGCTGATCGTGGTCGTGGTCCCGGACACCGGCGAGCGCTACCTGAGCACCTGGCTGTTCGACGAAGGAGCGGCATGACGCGGGAGGACGGCGGCGGCGGGCTCAGCGACGTGGTCGATCGGCTGTGCGCCGCGCAGGACGACCGGTTCTCGCGCTCGCCGTCCGATCCGCGCATCCTGCTGCCCTCGCGCGAGCCGGTCATCCGGATCGTCGAGGCGCTCCGCTCGGCGCTGTTCCCCGGCTACTTCGGCGACCGCGAGTTCGACGAGGACAGCGTGCGGTTCCACGTCGGCGCGACGCTGGACCGCGTGCGCGTCGAGCTGCAGGAGCAGGTGCGGCGCGGTCTCTGTTCCGCCTGCGAGGAGCCCGAGCCGTGGCGGTGTCCGCGCTGCCACACCGAAGCGGAGGTCGTGGCCCGGACCTTCCTCGGGCGGCTTCCCGAGATCCGCCGGGTGCTCGGCACGGACGTCGAGGCCGCCTACAACGGCGACCCCGCGGCAGGATCCCCGGCCGAGACGATCCTCTGCTACCCGGGCGTTCTCGCCGTCACCAACTACCGCCTGGCACACGAGCTGTACGAGCTCGGCGTCCGGCTGGTGCCGCGGATGATGACCGAGTACGCGCACAGCATCACCGGCATCGACATCCATCCGGGAACGAAGATCGGCGAGCACTTCTTCATCGACCACGGCACCGGCGTCGTCATCGGCGAGACGGCGGTGATCGGGAACCGGGTGCGGATTTACCAGGGCGTGACGCTCGGCGCGAAGAGCTTTCCGCTGGATGCGCACGGCCACCCGATCAAGGGCATCCCGCGCCACCCCATCATCGAAGACGACGTGATCATCTACAGCGGCGCGACGATCCTCGGGCACGTGACCATCGGCGCCAACGCAATCATCGGCGGCAACGTCTGGGTCACCTACGACGTGCCGCGCAACGGGCGCGTGAGCCAGGTCGAAGCGCGGCGCAGCGAGTTTGCCGGCGGCGCCGGCATCTGAGCGGATCGGGGCCGAGGCGCACCGTGCCCTCAGCGGCCATCGAGATCCTGTCGATCGCGCTGCTCGGCGGCGTCATCTGGACGCTGCGCTTTCTCGTGCCCGCCGCGATCCGCACCGGGGACCGGTTCGGGCTCGCCATCGCGATCCTGACCGCGATCCTGTTCCTCGTCGGCTGGCTGCTCGTCGGTATTCCGGCGCGTTCGTGATCGCGCGCGGTGCTTGGGCGCTCGGAACACGACCGGCCGTTCCGGCGGAGTTGTTTCACTTGCCCTTCTGCTGCTCCGCTTTCGGCATCCCCGGTCCCCAGACGCGGCCGTGCAGGCCGTGGCAATCCGCGCAGGCGCCGATGACCGATCCGTAGATGGCGACACGCGTGCTCTTCTCCGCGGCGTTCTTGGCACGCTCCGCCAGCTCGTGGACGCGCGTTTCGGCGGCGGTGGCTTCCTTCGAGATGTCCGACATCTCCTTCTCGCGCAGCGGCGCCGCCGTCAGGGCCTGGGCGCCTTTGCTCCAGTCGCCGCTCGAGGGGACGATGAGACCCCGGTACATGAGATCGACGGCGTGCTGATGCTCCAGCATGTGGCGGCCGCGTCCCTTGCCGGCCGGATCCTCGCCGATCGGCGGGAGCTTCGGGCTCACCTTCGCGGCGGTATGGCAGGTACCGCAGGCGCCGACCAGGTGAGCGGCGGCGACCGCGGCGTTGCCGAGGTTGTCGGCGCTCGCCACCGACTTTGCCGCCGCCTTCATCTCGGCGACCGGCCGCTCGGTGCCGTCGGGGAATCCGGTCGTCTCCTGGTGATCCGCGATCCACTGCGCCGGCGCCCTGGCGGCGTCGAGATCGCCGCGGATGATGGCTTCCTCGACGTCGCGGACCTTGGTGAAGTGCTCGACCATGTGCGCGGGCGTGTTGGGTACCCCCGCGGGCGCCTGCTGCGCGGCCGGTTCGGACTTGCTGCACGCGACAAACAGCACGGCGACCAACGCGACACAGGCGCAACAGACGAAGAGGAATAATCGCTGGGAGCGTGGCATGAAGCACCTCCGGGGTATCGCTTGATTCTCCGTCCTGAGCTCTGCTGCGTCAATCAGTCAGCGTCGGGGGAGTGCGACCTGGCGACATCCGCCGGCATGTCCGAGCGGTGATAGGATGGCTCGATACCCCGACACACGGTCGGATGGCCAACTCGCGCGGCTGCGCGCGCCTTGCGCGGCCCTTCCGGTCCCCGCTGCGGACGTTGCCGCGGCGTCCACGCAAGAGCGCACGGCTGCAGCGCCCCTGACGGGCGGTGACGGAAGACGTGCGGTGTCCGAGCCCTTCGAAAAGAGAGGATCCGGAAGGCGAGGCGCGCAAGACGGAGACGACAGGGGGAGCGGCTCCCACCTGCCCGTCCCTCACGTCCGGCGAATTGGCCGGGGCGTCGCTGAAGGAAGAGGCTCGTAGGTCGCGCCCACCGTGAAGGTGTCGCCGCGTCGTTCCACCCTGACGATCCTGGCGTCGCAGGTGACGCGCAGGTCGGGGTTGCCGTCGTACAGCGGGAGCACGATCGCGACTTCCTCGCCGGGGGTGAACGGCCGCGACGACTCGAACGCCACGCCGATCGAGCTCACGTCGATCATCTGCGCCTGGACACCTGCAACGGCGATCACCCCGCCTGGCTTACGGTACCGTAATGCCCGACGCCGCTCCGTCCTCACGCTGCCCTCCCTGGTGGTCCGGATCGAGGACTTTCCGCCCGCGTTCGGAACAATGGCACCGCCGAGCAGAACAAATGTGCAGCCCGTGGCGTACACATCGGCGGCGCTACCGCGAGATCAGGCGGATTCTCCAGATCCCGTCCGGTTGAGCTGCAAGCGTCGAACCAGATTGCCGCTCTTACGGGAGGCCAGGGTGATCGCCGTCCGGCGCTCGGCGGTGGGGAAAGCACTACCCGCGCGATGCCGTCTCGAGGTGATCGGGCACATCGATCTGGAGATCGAAAGTGTCTTGTCGTTTATGTGGCAGACGTTGATCTTCTGCTGAACGCGCGAGGAGCGCGACAACAGGCGCCCTGAAGCAGCCCCGCGTTCAGGCGCTCACGCGCACGTGCGCGCCGGACGGGCCGGAGGTGGCCGCCAGCGTTTCCGGGGCGCCGTCGAGCAGGCGTCGAAGCATGCGAAGGTCGTTGAGGATTCGCGCCGAGGTGGACAGGTGATGCTCGAGCTGCTTCAGTTTGTAATCGACAAGCTGCAGCGCGGCGAGACGACGCGCCGCGCGATCGCGGTCGGCTTCGGCGATGTCGGCCTCGATGTCGTGTCGCGCCTCGGCCGCCTCGGCGATGAGCAGGCGCACGTAGTCCTGGGCGCTGTCGATGCTCTCGAAGGGATTGTCACTCATTGCCGTGACCTCGAACCGCGATGAAGACGGCCGGAGCCCTGCAGCAGTGCGTCGAGCGGGGTCTCGTCATCGGCGCTGGCCTCCACTCCGGACAGCGTCGGCGGAACTCGATCCCGGCGCCGGAGGCGGAGCTCGCGCCGACGCCGGAGGAAACAGGGGCTGAATGGGAAATGGTAATGCGAAACGCAGCGATTCGTACGTTCCGTGCTGAAGTGCGTCAGTGGCGAACAAAAGACGAAGATGCTACCCTCCATCCATGCCCCTCCGCACGTGCCGCGTTTCTCTAAAGGATGTGGAGGGGATGACCCACAGCGTGGACATCCAGGCCGCCACGCTGTTCGAGGCGGCGGCCGAAGCGGTGCGGATGTTCCGTCAGCAGGGCTGGGCAGCCGCGGCGCTCGCTCCGCACGCAGTTCTGCGGGTCGAGGTGCGGCTGCCCGCGGTCGTGCACGACGTGCCGCTCGCGGCGGTCGAACAGTGGCAGCAATCGCCCAGTCCAAGCCCGAAGGAGAAGCTGGCCAAGCTCGAACGACGATGACACTCTCCGTTCCGTCCCACCCGCGGCATCACTCATTGTGGCGCGGTGCACACCGTCTTGATCGTCGTGGTACTTCCCCCCGTCGTCGTGGTCGAGATGGTCTGCGTGCAGCTGCCGGGCTCGCCGGCCTTCACTCCGGCAATGGCTTTGGCGATTGCAGCCGCGATGTCGACGAACGCCTCGACATCGGGCCGCCAACGCCATGTCAAGCTTCCATTCTGCGGCGGGCCACCTTCTCGTTCGAGGCGATCGCCGGGTTCAACACGCTCGGCCCGGACACCGCGCGCGGAACGCGGGACGCTGCAGGTGCGCGCGAATCTGCGGTATGCTCGCCCCTACCGGTAACAGTCATCCAGCCACAGGTCCTCGCATATGCGCAGACTCGTCGTCATCCTGATCCTCCTCGTGCCCGCGGTTCTCGCCGCCGAGCGCCGCGCCAAGAACGTGATCCTCTTCCTCGCAGACGCCGGCGGCATTCCGACCATCCACGCGGCGAGCCTGCACGGCTACGGAGAGCCGCGCCGCCTCTTCCTGCAGCGCATGCCGCACATCGCGCTCTCGGACACCTCCAGCGCGTCACGGTTCGTCACCGATTCGGCCGCGGGCATGACCGCGATCGTCACCGGCCACAAGACGAACAACAGTGTAGTGGCACAGTCGGCATCGGCCGAGCGCGGCGTCCGCGACGGCGAGCCGCTCACGACCATCCTGGAGTACGCGGAAGAGCGCGGCCTCTCCACGGGCATCGTCACCAACGACGCGGTGACCGGCGCGACGCCGGCGTCACTCTACGCGAAGGCGAACGATCGCTCCCGGACTGCGGAAATCTTCCAGCAGCTGTTCGCGCCGCGCGCCGGCGACGGCGTGGACGTGGCGATCAGCGCGGGGCGGCCGGCAATCGCCAAGGCGCTTGCCGCGGCAGGGCTCGACCTGGACGCCCTGGCGGCGGAGCAGAGCCGGCCGCTGCTGGCGTCGCTCGCGGACGTGCCCGCCGACGCCAGGCGCGCGATCGTGCTGCACGACTCGGCGGACTTCGACCTGGGCGGAGCCGTGCAGCTCGCGGTGCGGATGCTGTCGACGAACCGGAAGGGCTACTTCCTGATGGTGGAGTGCGACACGCACACGGACGCGCTGCGCCGCGGCCTCGATCGGATGGTGGCCTTCGACCGGACCATCGAGCAGACGGCGGCGAATGCCGGGCGCGACACGCTGGTGCTCTTCACCGCCGATCACTCGTTCGACATCCGCGTGCGCGGCGGCCAGCCGGGCGAGCCGCTGCTCGCGGGACTCGAGGAGGCCGAGGCGAAGCGCGTCGCCGAGAAGCGCCGCGACATCAGGATTCCCGCCGTTCGCATGGACAACGGCCACACCGGCGAGGAGGTGCTCGTGGCCGCGCAGGGACCGGGCGCCGAGCGCGTCCGCGGCTACCTCGCCAACACCGACCTGTTCCGCGTGATGATGAGCGCGTTCGGGTGGAAGCCGAGGTAGGCCGCCGCGTCAGTGCGGTGCCGGAGACGCTCCGCGAGGTTCACTGGCAGGCCCGGCGCGGACGCCAGGCTGCAACGGCCAATCGGTTAGCTCGTGCTGCTCGTGATCCGCTTCCCTTCCGTGTCGTACATCTCCACCTCGGCGAAACCTTTCAGGAGCGCCCGATCTTCGCGGCGTCGCCGACGGCGACGATCTGCAGGCGGGAGCGTCGAGGTACTTGCGGGCGGCCGCCTGCACCTGTGCCTGGGTGACGGCGGTGACTCGTCCCGGATACTTGTCCCAGTAGTCGGCCGGCAGGATGAGGCTCTGGGGCTTGCCGATGCGCGCCGCGCGCCGGCGTCGCGGGTGAGCGGTGATCGCGACGGAGCCCGGTTCCGACTTGACAAAAAGGAGACGCCGATTTAATGACGCCCCATGAAACTCAGATTCTGCGCTGCCGTGGCGTTGCTGCTGGCGCCGGGCGCCGCGACGGTCGCGGCGGCCGAGCGCTGGACCTGCCAGATCGATCTGCACCAGGGCGACACCGGCACGCTGCAGCTGGACCTGACCGGCACCGCGGTCGAGGGGACCATCACGGTCGCGCGCGGAGCGGGCGCGGCGCCCCTGTCGACGGCCGTAAGGGGTTCCTGGATCGGAGAGGTGGTTCGCTTCACGCGCGTCCTCTCGGCTACGAGCGAGCAGCCGTTCGTGGGCATCGCCGCCCGGGTGGGGGAACGGCCGGTGCAGATGGCCGGGCGCTTTGCCGCCGGGTTCGACGGCGTGTGGAGCGCTACGTGTTCCCGGGATGCTGGTGGCGGGACCGGCCCTGGACGCGGCAAGGGGCCGGTGCCGCCCGCGCCCCCACCCGGTCCGGTCGGTCCGCCGGACCGCCCGGCCGCAACGTGCTCCATTTCGGGCGTTGCGACCGGACCGCGTGCGGATCTCGCCAAGGTGTTTCGGCTGGCGCTGTACGGCCCGGACAATGACAAGCGGCTCCGTGCCCAGCAGCCCTTCGGCCGCGGCGCCTATACGTTCAAGGACCTTCCGGACGGCGCGTACGTGATTGTCCCCGACACCAGGGCCGACGTCGCGGTGACCCTGACGCCGCGCCGCCAGGTCGTGCACTGCCGCGGCGGCGCCGTGACGGGGAGGAACTTCGATTTCCGCTGACCGCGGCGTCGGTCGCCGGTAGCTAACGGTAGCGTCCGTTCACCGGCACCCTTCCCGGTGGCGGGATCACGACCGTGAAACTGTTCGAGGTACACCCCGACATCGGGTTATTGCACGTGTAGAGCCGCTGGTCGCGCGGACGCCAGACGTGGAGTTCCGCCGGTAAGCCGGGATCCGACCGGAACGATGGGATGTCGCCCGGCGCGCCCCATACGGCGAAGAACGAAGGGGCGTTGCCGTACCACACGCCCGTGGAGGGGCGCCAGACCACGATCTCGCCGTCACTGTCGCCGTCGATGTCGATCGCAAACGGCAGGTCCCCGTAAGTGCCGAAGGAGAAGCTGGTCCCGAGGGTTCCCGCCAGCGTACGCCCGTAGTACCACGTGCCCGTCGAGGGACGAAAGACGTTGAGCTCGAGGGGACCGGTCCCGCCGCCCGACAGCCGCCCGGGCACCGGGCAGTCGCCGTACTCACCCCAGGACGTCGCCGCCAGGACCGACCCGCCCGAGGGGCCGGCGAGGATGTACCAGACGCCGTTGCTGGGCCGCCAGATTCCGAAGTCGCCGAAGCCGTCCGCGTTGTAGTCGGAGGGAACCGGGATGTCTCCGGCGACGCCCCACGGGAGGGCAATCACCCCGCCCGCGCAGTTGGTGGTGGTGCTGCACTGGACGTACCAGACACCGTTGGACGGCCTCCAGACGGCGCGATCCGCTTGCCCGTCGCCGTTGTAGTCCGCTGGCGCGGGGATGTCACCGAACGTTCCCCAGCTCGGCCCCGACAGCCATTGACCGTCCAGCGGATTCCACGACCACGCCTCTTCTTCGAAGCCGTTGCCGTTCATGTCGCGCCCGCCCGATACGAACGGGCACGGGTAGGAATAGTAGGGAGGGGAGGCCGTGGCGATGCCCTGCGGCAGCCACCCTGCGACACCCACCAGGAGTCCGACGATTGCCAGCGTGACGACGGCGCGGCGCACGTGCATCATGGATGTCCTCCTTGCGACAGGGACTCGTCGCGGTTGAATGAGCGCGATGGCACGCCCGATCGGCAGGCTCCGGCAAGCGACTGAGAAGGTCCCCAAGGTCCGGCGCGCTCCCGCTCTCGGGGCGCGAGTATATGCGCATCCATTCCCTCCGCGAGAAACGACAGGTGCGAGGCGGCGCCGCGACAGGAAGGAACATCGAACGGCAGTGAGCCGCGGAGATCGGAGCGCGAAGAAGGGCCCTTATCGACGCGCCATCCTGGGCTTCACGCGCCCGCGGATCATCCCCCCTGCCCGGACAGCCCGACCTCCAGGGGATTTCGCGTGATGCGCACGTCGCGAAGGGTGGCGGTCCCCGCGGCGCCGGGGACGGTGACCTCGATGGACGGGAAAGGCCCGGCGTCGATGGACGGAAGCCGGACGCTGCCGTCGGCAGCGGGGGAGATGCGGATGCTGACGGTGTTGCCGTCGGCAAGCCGTACGCGCACCCATGCATCCTTCACAGGCGTGCCGGCGTCATCCCACGTGACGCGAAGGGAGAGACGCTCCGTCGGGATGGCCGCGGTTTCGCGCCCGAGCGAACGGTTCCCCGCACGCTCGAACCGCTCGAACGAAACGCGCCCGCCTGCGCCGAGCACGATATCGCGCGCACCCTGACTGCCGGGGTACCCATCGGCCTTGACCAGCGACAGCATCGCGACGTGTTCGGCGGTCGCGGTGTCGAACACCGCCAGCTGCTGGTCGCGCACCAGGAAGCCGACGCGGCGGCTGTCGGCCGTCCAGACGATGGTGCGGCACCAGTCGGCGTCGGGCGCGAGGCTCATCAGCAGGCGAGGGGCGGTGCCGGTCGCCCCGAGGTAGAGATGATCGTCGGGCGGGTCGATGCTGAGCCCCTGGCGCACGAACGCCGTGTAGCGGCCGTCGGGCGACGTCGACGCCGTATGGGTCCTCGGGAGCCAGTCCCTGGAGAGCTGACACGCGGCAGTCGCAGCGAACAGGCCGGCAACGACCGCGATCGTTCTCGCGATCCGCGACGCGCCTGGTGCGACTGACGTCTTCACGGGCGCTGCCTCGCCTTGGATGCCGCCGCCATCGCTAGCGTGCGGTGGCTGACAATGGCCCCGGTGAGCTCCGGGCTCGCGCACCCGGCTGCTGCTAACCGAAGATCGCGAGCGCCGTCGCGACGAGGATGGCCACGACCAGCTGACCCAGGGCGACCACCACGAACACGGTGCGTGCCTTCGGCGGAAGGGCGCCGAGCACGATGGACATGGCGGAAAGCTTACAGGAACCTGGCTCGTGTCGCCACGGTCTTTCTCCGACTCAGTCGTCTCCCGCGAGCCGGTTGGGCGGCGGCTGCGCGCGGCCTGGGGCGAAGGGTGTGTGGCGCACCCAGCGGCGCGGCTCCTCCGGGCTGCGCGGTTTGGCGGATCTTCGGGGCGGCTGTTATGATCGGATGTTACGGGCGCCGCGTGCCGTCCGTCGTACACTCCTACCTGCGTCCCCATCGTCCAGAGGCCCAGGACGTGGCCCTTTCAAGGCCAAAACACGGGTTCGAATCCCGTTGGGGACGCCA
>JBMDXQ010000017.1:0-148094 GCA_048594975.1 Vicinamibacterales bacterium
AACGCGGCACCTCGGCCGGCACTTCCTCACTGCGCGTGAAGCGCCGCTTTCCACGCGCTGCGCGCGCGGACGCCCCTTCGTCCCTCGACTCCGCTCGGGACGACCCTGAGCGTGCCGAAGGTCGGGCCTGCGAGCTCATCCGCCCCTTGAGTCCTCCGGCGGCCAACGCGCATTCGGCGGCTCCCGTCTAACCGGGCGGGAGAAGCACATGTCACGCCTGACCCAGGATCTGCGGATTGCAGCCCGCGCGCTGATCCGGGCGCGCTTCGTGTCCATCCTCGCGCTCACCGCCTTCGCGCTCGGCACCGGCGTGACGACGGCGGTGTTCAGCATCTTCAACGGGGTGTTGTTGAAACCGCTGCCCTACCCGGCGGGGGACCGTATCGTCGCCGTCTACGACACGCAGCCCGCCTGCAAGACGTGCCCGGCTTCGTTCCCCAAGTTCCACGACTGGAAGTCGCGCAACCAGGTCTTCTCCGCCATCGGCGGCTCCACGCAGAGCAGTTTCGTGCTGACGGGGCACGGCGACGCCGTCCGCGTCGCCGCCGCGTCGACGACCGCGTCGCTCGTGGACGTTTTCGGCGTGCACCCGGTCACGGGGCGCTGGTTTTCGGAGCAGGAGGATCGGGCCGGCGGCCCGAAAGTGGTGGTGGTGACGCACGAATTCTGGACCTCGCGGCTGGCGTCCGAACCGGCGGTCCTGGGCAGGACGTTGCTGTTCGACGGGGAGCCGTATGAGGTGATCGGCGTGATGCCGCCTGGCTTCTCGCATCGCCGCGCGGAGGTCTTCGTGCCGCTGCAACGCCGGCTCGATCCGGCGACGCGCGGCAGCCACTTCCTCTCGACCTGGGCGCGGCTCAAGGACGGCGTGGCAATCGAGCAGGCGACGGCCGACATGCGGGAGCTAGGCCACACGCTCGCGCGCGAGTTCGGCCACAACCACGGCATCGACGTCCGCTCCTATACCGAGGTCGTCGTCGGCAACGTCCGCCGACCGCTCGCGATCCTCCTCGGCGCCGTGTTCCTGGTCCTGCTCATCGCCTGCGCGAACGTGGCGAACCTGCTGCTCGCGGCGGGGGTGGCCCGGCGGCGCGAGCTCGCGGTCCGGCTCGCGCTCGGCGCGCGGCTGCGCGACCTCGCGCTGCAGCTGACGACCGAGAGCGTGCTGCTCGCAGCCGCCGGCGGTCTGCTCGGCGTGCTGCTCGCGTGGTGGACGGTCCGGCTCTTCGTCGCACTTGCCGCCAACCAGCTGCCGCGTGCCGACTCGATCGCGATCGACGGAGCCGTCCTGGCATTCTCGGCGGCCGTCACCCTCGGCGTCGGCGTGTTCAGCGGCGCGTGGCCGCTCGTGCTGCTGCGGACGCGGCAGCTCGCCGCAGTCGTGCGGGAGGGAGACACGCGCACCGCCAGCGGCACCGGCCGGGGCATCGGCAACGCGCTGGTGGTCGCCGAGATCGCGGTCGCGTGCACGCTGCTCGTCGGCGCCGGACTGCTGGTCAAGAACCTCCTTCTGCTGCAGGGCCGTGACACCGGGATGCGCACGGAACGCATCGTCTCGTTCGAGGTCGCGCCGTCGGGACCGCGCTACCGGGCGCCGGAGCAGCGCGTCGCGTACTTCCGCGAGCTCCACGCGCGGATCGCGCAGGTCGACCTCATCGAGCGCACGGGCATGACGAGCCACCTGCCGATGTTCAGCTTCGGATGGAACGGCGAGTATCAGATCGAGGGTGGAACCCCGTGGGGGCCGAACGACGCGCCGCTGGTCGAGAATCGCTGGTTCTACGGCGACTACTTTGCGACGCTCGGCGTGCCCCTGCGCAAGGGCCGGATGCTGGACGAGCGCGATCGGCAGGGTACGCGGACCGTGCTCGTGAACGAGGCCATGGCCGGGAAGTTCTGGCCGGGCAAGGACCCAGTCGGCAGGCGGTTCGGCCAGGGGCGGGACGCGTCGCAGTGGTTCGAGGTCGTCGGTGTCATCGGCAACATCCGCTCGTTCGGCCTCGATCGCGCCGCGCCGTACGAGTTCTATCGGTCGATCGAGCAATCAGGATTCGGCGCGATGACGGTCGTCATGCGTTCGCGCGCGGCGGACCCGATCTCGGTCATGGCGGCCGTCCGTCCCGTCGTCGCCTCGATCGATCCGACGATTCCGGTCACGCGCGTGCAGACGCTCGAGCAGGTCGTCGCAGATTCGGTCGGGCAACCGCGCCTGCTCTCTGCGTTGACCGGCCTGTTCGGCGGTCTGGCAGGGCTTCTCGCGATGGTTGGCGTCTACGGCGTGATGGCCTACAACGTCAGGCGCCAGCGGCGGGAGTTCGGTATCCGCCTCGCGCTCGGCGCCAGCCAGCGCACGGTCCACCGGCTCGTCGTCGGCCGCGGCCTGCTCCTCGGCGTTGCCGGGGTCGCCATCGGCGGTTTCGGCGCGTGGCTGCTCACCGGCCTGTTGCGCACGATGCTACACGACGTGACACCGACCGATCCGGCGGTGTTTGCCGGCGTGGCCCTGACGGTCCTGCTCGTGACGACGGCGGCCTCGTCTCTCCCGGCGCGCGCCGCCGGACGCGTCGACCCCATGGTGGCTCTCAGAGAGGAATAGAATCGCAGCGGACGCATGGGCGCCACAACCCGGGCGACGTGCATCGCCAGGACGCTAGTGCTCTGGGCGCTCTGCGCCGCCGGCTGCGGCGCGGCCCTCGAGCCGCGCACCGTCGGGTTCGCCTACGGCGGACCCGAGCTGCGCCTGCCGGCGCGCATCCGGTCCTACGACCAGGCCTCGGCCGCGATCGCGGCCCTGTTCGAGCGCGATCTCGGCTTCCGCCCCTTCACCGCCACGCTGCGCCTCTACCCCGACACCCGGAGCTTCGAGAGCGCCCTCCTGGCCGTGGGCTACGACCCGCCGTTTGCGCGCCAGACGGCGCAGGTGATGGCCGCCGTCGGCGGCCATCGCGGCGTGCTGCTGAACGAACAGGCGCTCACCGCGATGAGCTGGCCGACCCGCGTCGGCCTGCTCGCGCACGAGCTGACCCACACCTTCCAGTACGAGTTGGCCGGCGGACGCCGCGGCACCTCCGACCAGTGGCTGCGCGAGGGGTTCGCCGAGTGGGTGGCGATGCGCGTGCTCGATCGACTGGGCGCGGCAAGGGCCGCGGATTTCCGCCGCGATCGGCTGCGCCAGCTGCGGGGCACTCGCGCGGCGAACGCGCCGCGGCTGGACGAGATGGTCACGTTCCGTCAGCTCGTTGCGCTGGCCGCGCGCGACGACATCGCGCCGTACGCCCAGGCGTTCCTCGCCGTCGACCTGCTGATCGAGCGGCATGGCCTGCCGGCCGTCGTGCGCTACTTCGAGCTGTTCGCGGCATCGCGGGACCGGCTGGGCAACTTCAGCGCCGCGTTCGGCGAGAGCCTGCCGTCGTTCGAGCTGGCGCTCCGGCAGCACCTGTGGCCACGGCGCGACAGAGGGTGAACGGTTACGCGGAGCCCGGGATGAGGTCGACGAACCTCCGCCAGTTCCGATCCTCGCGCACGCCGTTCTGCGCGAGCGCGCCGCCGCACCACGTGATTGCCGCATTGGAGGCTGGCGCCCCGAGCCAGATGCGCTGCACCACCAGGGTCAGCCCGACCAGCGGCACGCGGACAGTGAAGTACGGCGGCAGCGCGCTCCTGCCGCCGCGGGGAATGCCCAGCCGCATGCCCTCGTTGCTCACGTCGATGAGCGAGCACGGATGGCCCTCGGCGAGCGCCTCGAAACGTGCGACCGGCTTGCGCGGCGATCGCCGCACCGGGCGGCTGTCCATCAAGGCCATGGCCGCTGTGCACAGCAGCGTCTCAGGATCGACGGGGCGCCGCACGTAGTACGCGCCGTGGCGCTCGGCGGCGGCCTCGGCGACAGGATTGGGATCGCCGACGACCACGAGCGGGGTCGCCGCGCCGTGGCCGCGGCAGATGGAGAGGAGCGCCTCGCCGAGCACGAAACGCGCGTCGGCGACGACCAGCTGGGGCTGCCGCAAGCGGACCTGGTGGACCGCGCCGGCGAGCAGGCGGGCGGCCGAGAGGTCGTACTCTTCCGACAGCCACTCGGTCAGCAGCTGCGATTCCACCGGGTCGGGGGACGCGACAACGACGCGGGGCCGTCGTTCCATGGCCGAGGGACGTGTGCAGGCCGAATGCCAGCGTCAAATCCGCAAAATACGGGCTCCGGGATGGGGCGACACGACAGAGCTGAAACGGGCGATCCCGTTTCTGTGATCGGCGGCTGAACCTGACGCGCCGTTTACGCGTAACTTGGCCACATAACACCTCATGCAGACCCTCGCCCAGGACCTCAGGTTCGCGCTCCGATGGCTCCGGCACAGCCCCGGGTTTGCAGCGACGGCCGCTGGCTCCCTGGCCGTTGCCGTGGGCATCTACACCGCGCTGTTCGCCGTCGTCGATGCCGTGCTGCTGCGCCCGTTGCCCGTCCGCGCGCCGGATCGGCTCGTGTCGCTCTATACCAGCGGCAGCGACGGCGAGCCCTGGAACACGACGTCGTACCCGGACCTGATGGACCTGCGGGCGGAGAACGCGGTGTTCGAGGACATGGCCGGGCACAGCGCGATGATTGTCGCGGTCAGCCACGGCGACCGCTCGCGACTGACGCTCGGTGAGATCGTGACCGGTAACTACTTCCAGGTCCTCGGCGTGCCGGCGGCACTGGGACGGACGCTGCAGCCCGCCGACGACCGGCCGAGCGCCGAACGGGTGGTCGTGGTCTCCGACCGCTACTGGCGCCGCGAACTCGGCGGGCGGAAGGACGCCATCGGCAGCTCTCTGCGGATGCGCGGACAGGTGTTCACGATCGTCGGGGTGGCGCCGCGCGGCTTCACCGGAATCCTTGCGATCGTCTCGCCGGACCTGTGGATCGCCACCACACACGCGGGCGAGGTCGAACCGGCTGGCATCATCGACGTAGTGCCCTCCCCCGGCGCCGGCGGCCGCCTCGAGCGGCGCGGGTACCGGTGGCTGTTCGTGACCGCGCGTCTGAAGACGGGGGGCTCGATCGAGCAGGCGCGGGCGAACATCGATGGCGTGATGCGCAACCTGTCCACCGCGCACGTGCAGACCAACAAGGATCGCCGGGCGTCGATGATCCCCACCAACGGCCTGCGCCTGCACCCGCAGGCGGACCGCGCCCTCCGCATCGGCGCAGCCGGGCTCATGGCGGTGGTCGGCCTGGTGCTGCTGGTGGCATGCGCCAACGTCGCCGGCATGCTCCTCGCGCGGGCATCCTCGCGGCAGAAGGAGATCACCGTGCGGCTGGCGATCGGGGCGACACGGGGCCGGCTCATCCGCCAGCTCGTCACCGAGAGCGTCCTGCTGGCGCTCGTCGGCGCGGCCGGCGGCCTGTTCATCGCGTGGGCGCTCACACGGGCGCTGATCTCGCTGCAGCTCCCGATCCCCGTGCCCTTGACGCTCACCCTGCAGATCGACGGTCGCGTGCTGGCCTTCGGCGTCGGCGCGAGCGTGCTGGCCGGCGTGATGGCCGGCATCATGCCCGCACTCCGCGCATCTGGCACCGACCTGGCAGGCGCGATGAAGGGGGAGAGCGCGGCAACGCGGGTGGGCCGCTTCCGTTGGTCGCTGCGCGACACGATGGTCGCGGCGCAAGTCGCGGTCACCGCGGTGCTCGTCGTGACCGCAGGTCTGCTCGGCCGCAGCCTGCTCGCCATGCAGCGTGCCGACGTGGGTTTCCACACCGATGGCATCGCCATGCTGTCGACCGATCTCGGCATGGCGGAGTACGACGACGATCACGCGCGGCAGTTTTTCGACCGGGCGCTCGATCGGATTCGCGCGCTGCCGGGCGTCGAGTCGGCAGCGCTTGCCGCCCGCCTGCCCTTCTCCATCAATTTCAGCGTCGAGCAGTTCCACGTCCCGGGCGTCCCCAGCCCGGAGGACCGCGGCTTCGCCATCCAGAACACCCGCGTGTCGCCCGAGTACTTCGCGACGCTCGGCGTCGCGATGGTCGAGGGCAGGGGCTTCACCGGCGCCGACACCCCGAAAAGCCCACTCGTCGTCGTCGTCAACGAAACGCTCGCACGGCGGTTCTGGCCGGGCGAGAGCGCCATCGGCAAGCGGCTGCACCTGCGTACCGAGGCGGGGCCGGCGTTCGAGATCGTCGGCGTCGCCGCCGACCACAAGCTCTCGAGAGTGGGCGAGCCGCCGCAGCCGTACGTGCATTTTGCGCAGACGCAGCAGTTCGACGCCTTCCAGGTGATCCTGGCCCGGACGCGCGGCGACGCCTCGCGGCTGCTCGCCGAGATGCGCCGCGAACTGCTCGCGCTCGAGCCGAACCTGGTATTCCTCGACGACCAGACGATGGACGCGCAGGTGGCGCTGACGATGTTCCCGGCGCGGGCGACGGCGTGGCTGGTGTCGGTCGTGGGCGCGATCGGACTGCTGCTCGCGTCGGTGGGCCTGTACGGCGTCATCGCGTACGCGGTGGCGCGGCGCACGCGGGAGATCGGGACGCGGATGGCGCTCGGCGCGCGCCGTTCGCAGGTCGTCGGACTGGTCATGCGCCACGGGTTCGCCGTGACCGCCGTGGGGCTGCTGATCGGCCTCTCGCTCGCCGCCGCTGTCGTGCGGGTCGTCGGCGGCGTGCTCTACGGGATCAGCGCTGCCGACCCGATCGCGTGGGCGGCAGCCACGGCGCTGCTCGCCGCCTCATCGTCGCTGGCCAACCTGATCCCCGCGCGCCGCGCCGCACGTATCGATCCGATGGCTGCACTCAGGACGGAGTAAAGAGAAGTTTCACCTGACGATGCGGAACGCGAGGTGCGCCTCGGCGCGCTGTTCACCGCGCCGGGCGCCGATCGCGACGACGTATTCGCCGCGCGCGATGGAGGCGAGCGGCAGGTCGATCTGGTGGCCGCCGCGCGCGAGGTCGGCTTGGACCGGCAACGCCGACAGGCGCACCCCGCGCTTGTCGAGCAGTGCCGCCTCCAGCGACACCTCGCCGCTGCCCTGGACGGCGAAGCGGACCAGGACGCGATCGGTGCGGTCGAAATCGCGTCCGGCGTGCACGGGCGGCTCGGCCGCCGCCGCCATCGTCCGCCACTCGAGCGGGTTGCGCGCGCGAACGACCACCGGCGTGGTCAGGCGCAAGGTCGCCGCCGCCGGGTCGGGCACCAGGAGCGTGCGCGGTACCCGGTCGATCACCTCGCCGTTACCGTTGCGGATCGTGAAGACGAGCTGCAGCGTCCCCGGAGGCGCTGGGAACGACGTCCCTGCCAGGGCAATGGCTCCGGTGAACACCGTCGCGCTGCCGGCGGTGGCGAGCAGCGAAACGTCCTGCGCAGCTGTGGGCTGTTCACCGTTCGCGCGCGGGCGCCACGCGACGGTGACCAGTGGATGCCCGGCGGGATCGATCGACAGACCGGCGCGAATCTCCGCCGGCGACGGCGATCGTGCCGGCACGAGCTCGGCAAACGCGTGTTCCAACGCCGGAGGCAGGACGGCGGCTGCCGCCGCGGCCCGCGACGCCGTGACCTCCGCCAGCCGCGGTGCCCAGTAGCCCGCGCGCGCCCGCACCTCGAGGCCGGGCCGCTTCACGCGCACCTTAATCTCGTGGAACCTGCCGTCGGCGGCGACCTCCTTTGCATACCCGAGGAGGTAGAACGCGCTGGCCGGGTTGACCACCGCGCGCTCGAATCGCCCGGCAAAGTCGTTCGTGAGGATCGGCTGCCCGCCGGTGCCGTACGCAATGGTCGCGAGCATGTCCGACATCCGGCCGCTGACCTGCAGTCCGCGCGGATCGAACACGTAGATCGCGGTGTTCGTGTCGTTGGCGGCGCGGATCAGGTCGCGCACGACCTCGCTGTACTCGCTGGTGCCGCGCGTCGGGCCCAGCGTCTCGCTGATGAGGACGAGCGACTTGCGTCCCTCCTTCAGCGTTCCCAGGAAGTTGGCGGCAGCGCGTATCGACGACGTGGTTACCTGCTGGCGGATGACCTCGATGCCCCCGTAGCCGCTCGGCGCGCGGAGGTGTTCCTCCTCGACGAGGCTCCGCGGGAAGTACACGCCGCGCCGGCCTTTCAGGGCGTGCACCTGGTTGGCGAGCTCGCGCCGGTCGCGCGTGAAGCGAATCGCGTCGGTCGGAGTGAGCGGATCCATGATGGCGACGAGATCGGTCGGGCCGAACGCGTTGAGCATCACCCGGGTCAGCGCCTCCTTCGCGATGAGCGTGCTGCGGTGCTCGGCGATGTGGTACTCGTCCCAGAAGAACAGGAACACACGCACGTCGTCACGTGCCGCCTCGGCGGCAGCGTGCTCGGGCCCTCGAATCGGCAGCGACAACGCGTCAGTCGGAAGGCCGCGCGCCTCGACGAGCTTGAAGGAGGTGATCGGCTGCGGCTGGCCGTCGTCTCGGACCTCGAAATCCTCCGGCACGAGGTCGGTCACGGGATTGCCGCGTCGGTCGATTACCGTGACGTCGACGCGAATCACGTTGGTCCCGGTGCGAAAGGTGGGCGTGGGCTGGGGAGGCGGCTGCTGCGCGGCAGCGGCCAGCAGGGCGAGCGCAAGGGCGGCGAGCGTCAGGGGCATGGCTCGAGCGGCGACAGCAGATGCGTCTGCTGAGCTCGTGTGCGCTGGCCCTTTAATACTGGACGCAACGTCCGGCGGCGTCAATTCCCCTGCGCCGCAACGCCGCTTCGAAAACGTTTGACGGCCGGACCGTCCCGAGTGGAGGATCCGACACATGTTCAACGCCGTGCGAGTGACTGCCGCCGTCATCGCGCCCGTTTGGCTGCTGGCGGCCGCGGGGCCGGCACAGAAAGCCACGAAAGCCACGCCGGCGGTGCCGGCGGCCGCTCGCCCGCTCCCGCTCACCGCGGTGCGCCTGACCGGCGGACCGCTGAAACGCGCGCAGGACCTGACCGCCAACTACCTGCTGACGCTCGAACCGGATCGCATGCTGTCGTTCTACCGGCAGCGCGCCGGGCTGAAGCCGAAGGCGGACCCCTACGGTGGATGGGACGGGGAGGGCCGCAACCTGACGGGCCACATCGGCGGGCACTACCTGTCGGCGGTGAGTCTGATGTATGCGGCCACCGGCGATCCCCGCTTCAAGGAGCGGGCCGACTACATCGTCACCGAGCTGAAGGCCGTGCAGGACGCGCACGGCGACGGGTACCTCGGCGCGTACCAGAATGGCCGGGAGACGTTCAAGCAGATCGCCGGCGGCGACATCCGCTCCGCGCCGTTCGACCTGAACGGCCAGTGGGTGCCGTGGTACACCCTGCACAAGACGTTCGCTGGCCTGCGCGACGCCTATCGGCACACGGCCAACCAGACCGCGCTCGACGTGCTGAAGCAGGCGGCGTCGTGGACCGAGTCGATCGTCTCGAAGCTGAGCGACGAGCAGATGCAGCGGATGCTGGACACGGAATTCGGCGGGATGCCCGAGGTGCTCGCGGATCTGTACGCCGACACCGGCGAGCAGCGATGGATGGACCTGTCCTACCGCTTCGAGCACCGCCGCATCCTGGATCCCTTGAAAAAGGGGCAGGACGTCCTCGCGAACGTCCACGGCAACACCACCATCCCCAAGCTGATCGGATCGGCGGCACGTTACGCGTACGTCGGCAACGACGACGACGGGAAGGCGGCGCGGTTTTTCTGGGATCGCGTGGTCAATCATCACACGTTCGCGACCGGCGGGCACGGCAAGGACGAGCACTGGCGCGAGCCGGACACGCTCGGGCGCATCGTCAACGGCCGGACGTCGGAGTCGTGCAACATCTACAACATGCTGAAGCTCACGCGCGCGCTGTTCGCGCTGAAGCCGGACGTGCAGCACGCCGAGTTCCACGAACGCGCGCTCTTCAACCACGTGCTCGGCTCCATCGACCCCGAGACCGGCGACACCTGCTACATGGTGCCGGTCGGCCGGTCGCAGCGTGGGCGCGAGTACGCGCAGATGCTGCCCTCCGCCGGCGGCGGCGGCAGCTTCACCTGCTGCGTGGGGACCGGCATGGAGAACCACGCGCTGCACGCGCTCGGCATCTACTACGAGTCGGGCGACCGGCTCTGGGTGAACCTCTACGCGCCATCGAAGGCCGAGTGGGCGGCGGCGGGCGTGACCGTCGACGCGCAGACCGACTTTCCGGAGGGCGACACCGCGACCTTCGCCATCATCGCGAAGGCGCCCAAGGCGTTCACGCTCGCACTGCGGCGGCCGGCGTGGGCCGGCGACGCCTTCGCGGTGACGGTCAACGGCACGGCGGTCGCGAAGTTGCCGAAACCGGCGTCGTACGTCGAGATCGCGCGCACGTGGAAGACCGGCGACACGGTAGCGGTGACGCTGCCCAAGGCGCTCCACCTCCAGCCGGCGCCGGACATGCCGCAGCGCGCCGCGATCATGTGGGGCCCGCTGGTCCTCGCCGGCGACCTCGGTCCGCAGCCGGCGCGCGGCCCCGGCCGCGGTACTCAGGCCGGGCCGCCGCAGCCGCCGACGCCACCAGTGGAGGCACCCGTACTCCTCGCGGCGCAGCGTCCGCTGACCGAGTGGCTGAAGCCCGTCGAGGGCAGGCCGGGAGTGTTCCGCAGCGACGGCGTCGGGAAGGACCGCGACGTCGAGCTGGTGCCGTTCTACCGGCTGCACCGCCGCGCCTACACCGCCTACTTCGACATCCTCGCGCCGGGGGACTACGAGAGGCGGCTCGCGGCCGTCGCGGCTGAACGGGAACGACGCCAGACGCTCGAGGCCGCGACGGTGGAGTACGTGCAGCCCGGCGTAACACAGCCCGAGCGCGGCGCGCATCAGCAGGGCGAGGACACGCGCCCGGCGAACCAGGAGGGCCGCGCCGGCCGCAGCGCCGGCGGCAAGGGCTGGTTCTCCTACGAGGTCGCCGTCGACCCGGCGCGCCCGATGTCGCTCGTCGTCACTTATTGTCGCGACTCGCGGCGTCCGCGCCGGTTCGACATCCTGGTCGACTGGCAGAAGCTCGCCGAGGTGGCGTTCGAGGCCAGCAGCGAGCCGGTGTTCGACGATGTCGAGTACAAGCTGCCGGCGGAGCTCATCGACGGCAAGCAGAAAGTGACGGTGCGGTTCCAGGGCACGGGCAGCGGCGAAGTCGGCCCGGTGTTCGGCGTGCGGACGATCCGGGCATTGAGGTAATGGCTGCGACATCTCGACCCGCCGTGCTCGGCCTGGCACGAGTGGCGCTGAGACCTGAGCTTCGCGTCATGCTCTGGCCGCGGCGCACCTACGCCGGTCTGGCGTGCGGCGAGCGCCCCGGCGGCGTGCTCGTGGCCCTGCGCCGTCCGGCGCTCGTCGCGCTGATTCAGGGCGCCGCCATCACGATCGCTGCGACCGGCACGATTGCCGCGCCGGTCGTCGCGAGCGTGACGGTCTACTGGTCGATCGCGGTGATCCTCCAGGTCGCCGGCGCGATCGCGCTGATCCGCTCGGCACCCCCGCCGCGCCTCGCGCTCGCGCGCGCCATCGACCTGCTCTTCCTGGGCCACGCGCCTGGTCGCTCTGGCTGCTGATCCTCTCGGGCGTGATGACGGTCGGCCCGTCCGGCGGCGTGCTGCGATGAGCCGCCTGGTTCGCGATGATCGCGCCCGCGACGCTCACCGCGAGGATCGTCGTCGCGTTCAGCGAAGTCGTGCTGCGCGCGGATCGACGTCAGCGATGCGCCGCGCGGCGACTCACCAGGGGCTGATGCTGGGCACCCTCGCCCTCTACGTCGCTACCGCGATCCAGCTCTGGCCGCGCATCATCGTCCTTTTCCGCGGATGACGCGGCCGCGACGAGTCGCGCGGGTGAGGCTCGTGGCGGCCGTCGGGATCGGTTCGCTGGCCGATGAAATGCCGCCCCGTCGGCCGCCGTCGCAGGACGGCTGGCACGTCCTCTCCGCGGACCTCCACGTTCACGCGTTCCCCGGCGACGGAGCGCTCCCGCCGTGGGATCTCCGGCGAGAAGCGCGCCGTCGCATATTTCCCGGAGCGCCGGCACGACGTCCGGCCACCGCTGGCACCTGCTCAGCGTGAGGCTCGGCTGGGCGGCGCTCGTCATGCTGGTGGTGTGCAAGAGCTGACGGACCGTTCGCGATCTCGCGACGGGCCGTTCGCGATCGTTCGCGTCAGCGGATGGTGAAGCGGTTTCGATGGGGACGACGACGTCGACTGGACGGCCGGCGCGGAGCGCGGGCACGAAGCGCCGAACGCGCCGCCGATGGACCGTCGCATGGGAATCAGGATGCCGACCGGGCCCCGTCTGGCCTTGACCGTCGCGAACGACCCGCGGCGGACGCCCCGGCGCGAACGATCCGTCGCGAACGCCCTGCTATTCCGTCCGAAGCGCCTTCAGCGGCTCCAGCCGGGCGGCACGCCGTGCGGGCACGAAGCTGGCGACCAGCGCCGCGGCCCCCAGTAGCAGCGGCGCGAAGGCGAACACGACGGGGTCGAACGGCGTCACGTCCTGCATCACCTTGGTCAGCGCGAAGGCGATGAGCGCGGCGAGCGGCAGGCCGAGGCCGATGCCGGCAGCAGCCAGCCTGGCGCCGTCGGCGAGCAGCAGTCGCAGGACGTCGCGGCGATCCGCCCCGAGCGCGATCCGGATGCCGATCTCGCGGGTGCGCTGGGAGACGATGTAGGACTTGACGCCGTAGACGCCGACGACCGCGAGGGTGAGGGCGAGCAGGCCGAGCGCGACGAACATCTTCCCGCCTGCGTTCATGAGCCAGAGCTGCAGGCTCCGATCGTGAAACCCCTGCATGGTCGTCAGCGCGAGGACGGGCAGCCGGGCGTCGACGGTGCGGAGCTCGCGGCGGATGTCCGCGAGCGCGGCCGGCTCGCTGGCGCCGGGTGCCACCCGCGCATGCAGGTGCATGGTGCCGCGGTGGAAGCGGCCCGATGGCACGTACACGTGCGGGCCCGCGACGCGGTCCATCAGGTCCTCGCGTACTGGCCGGGCAATGCCGACGATCTGCAGCGGCACCGTGAGGTGCGCCTCGTCGGAATCCGCGCGCGGTTTCAGCCTGATCGACTGGCCGAGCGGATCCGCAGCCCCGAACAGCCGCGCCGCGAGCGCCTCGTCGATGATCGCAACACCCGGTGCGGTCGCGAACTCCTCCTCGGCCCTGGTGAACTCGCGGCCACGCAGCAACGGAAGCCCGATCGTGACGAAATAGTCGGCCGTGACGATACGGAGCGTGGGCTGGAACCTGGCGTCTTCCGGTGTCCGGCCACCGACGCGTTCGACCGATCGGCCCTCCTGGAAATCGCCGAACGGCATCGTGGAGTTCATGCCGGCGGCCTCGATCCCGGGCAGCGAGCGCACGCGCTCGAGGACGGCGCGATACGTCGCTCGTACCCGCGCCTCGTCGTAGCCGAGCAGCGAAGGGTCGAGGCTGGCGAGCAGCAGGCGATCGTACCTGTATCCCGGATTGCTGCTGCGCGCCGTGATGGTGGAACGCGCGAACAGGCCGCCCGCAGTCAGAAGCGCCAGTGAGAGCGCGATCTGCGCAACGACGAGCAGGTTGCGCGCACCGAACAGGCGCCGCGACGACATGACGGCTGCCTGGACGTCCTTCAGGTCGCTCACGAGGTCGCGCCGGGACAGCCGCAGCGCCGGCCCGAGCCCGAACAGCAGTGTGCTCACCAGCGCGAAGAGCGTCGTCGCGGCCAGCACGTGGACGTCGGGACGGGGGTCGAAGCTGACGGGCATCGGCATCAGGGCGGTAAGCGGAGCCGTCAACGCGTTCATCGCCCAGACGCCGATCAGCAGCCCGGCGACCGCCCCGGCCACCGCCAGCGCCGCGCTTTCGGTCAGCAGCTGCCGGACGATCCGTCCGCGGCCGGCGCCGATCGCCAGGCGCAGGGCAATCTCCTTCCGGCGCGCCGTCCCTCGCGCCAGCAGCATGTTCGCGATGTTCAGCGATGCGATGAGCAGCACCACGCCCGAGAGCGCCATGAACAGGCCGGTGACGATGGCGAGTGGACCATTCGACTGGGGCGATGTGCTGGTGGCAAGCCGCGCCAGACGGCTGATCGAGAGGAGCTGGCTGCGGTTCTCCGAAGGGTATGCACGTTCCAGCTCCGCCGACACGGTGTCCAGCCGCGCGTTCGCGGTGTCGAAGTCGAGCCCGTCGCGCAGACGGCCGGCGAGGATCAGCGACTCCTGCGCGCGGTCGGCGAGCCCTCTGCCCTTGTTCCTGAAGATGTCGGTCACGACCACGTCGAACATGCCCAGCGGGAGGTACAGCTCGGGCGCGACGAGCGCCATCGTGCCGGTGAACCCCTCCGGCGCAACGCCCACGACGGTGAAGTCGAGCGCGTTCACCCGGATCGTGCTGCCGACGAATTCGGCGCGCTGCCCGTCAGCTGTCCACCTCGCGTGGGAGGCGATCACGACGGGGACGCGGGCGCCGGGCCGCTCCTCCGCCGCCGAGAAGACTCGGCCGGCCGCGAGCCTCACCCCGAGCGTCTCGAAATAGTTCGATGAGACGACCTCGACGAACGCCCGGCGGGTGGTCTCGCCAGCCGGCATCCCGACCATCGTGAACGTGTGCGCCATGAGGCTCTCGAACACGTCGCCACGCTCCCGGATGTCGACGTAATTCGGATACGAGAACGCGCGATACGAATCGGGCACGGTCCGGTTGCGGCTGTGCAGCCCGACCAGCTCGTCCGCCCGTCCCGAAAGCGGCCGGAACAGCAGATGGTTCACGAGGGTGAAGATCGCGCTGTTCGCGCCGATGCCGAGCGCCAGCACGAGCACGGCGGTCAGGGTAAAGGCGGGCGCTTTCACGTAGGTCCGCAACGCAAACCGCAGGTCCTGGAAGAGGAGCGTCATTGCTCTCTCCTGACGAGCTATCCTGACCAGTTGTTCCGGTTCGGCACCCGCTTCCGGACACCCACGTCTCCGAGCTGGCGGACCGACCTCCGCGAGTCACCGGTCAGAACCGGCCGTCGAACACACCCCCGTCCCAATGAGCCGTAGAGGTATCCCCGCTTGCAGCACGATCACGGCGGCTGGACGTGATGGACATCGACAACACGGCGGCGGCACGGCCCGGGTTGGGTTTGCGGAGGGCTCGAGAGCGCCGGCTGGGCGACCGGCGTTCGCGCCGGAGGTCCGCCGGCGACCGGCGACGCTTCGTCGACCGGCGGCGCCGGCAGCTCGGCGGGCTGCTGATCGCGGCCGCCGCGCTCGCAGCGCCGCTGCAGCTCCGGCACCGGCCGCTGCACTCGATTGCCCGGCTGATGAGGCTGCAGCCGGCCGAGGACCCGCGCGTGCACGTGGCGAACGACGACATCCGCGCGCTGCCGCCGGAGAAGGCCTACGAGCACCTCATCCAGGAAGCCGCCGCAAAGTACGATCTCGATCCGGACCTCATTCGCGCCGTGATGCGCACCGAGTCGGCGTTCGACCCCTACGCCGTCTCACGGGTCGGCGCGCAGGGGCTCATGCAGCTGATGCCTGCGCTCGCCGCCGACATGGGCGTCACCGACCCGTTCGACGCGCGGCAGAACATCATGGCCGGCGCGCGCTATCTGCGGCAGCTGCTCGACGCGCACCGCGGAAACGTCCCGCTCACGCTCGCGAGCTACAACGCGGGCCCGGGGAACGTGCGGCGCTACCGAGGCGTTCCGCCCTTCGAGGAAACGCGGAATTACGTCAAGAAGATCACGGAGCTGATAGCAGAGGCAGATGACTAGCGAAGTGGTAAGGGGTAAGGGCAAGGGGTAAGGGCAAGGGGTAAGGGTTAAGCCAGCGTTGACTGGCCTGCACGATGTCCCAGGCAATCCTCGCCGACGCGGTGCTCGTGGCCCATTTCGGGTTCGTGCTGTTCGTCGCGCTGGGGGGACTGCTGGTGCTGAAATGGCCGCGCGCCGCGTGGCTGCACCTGCCGGCGGCGGCGTGGGGGACGGCGATTGAGTTCGGCGGCTGGATCTGCCCGCTCACGCCGCTGGAGAACAGGCTCCGCGAGCTCGCGGGTGAGGCGACCTACCGCGGCGACTTCATCGCGCGGTACCTGGCCGGCTTCATCTACCCTGAGGGCCTGACCCGCGAGCTGCAGATCGCGCTCGGCGCGGCCACGCTGTTGATCAACGCTGCGATCTATTTCGTCGCGTGGAGACGCGCCCGGCGCTAGGGGTCAGATCTCGTTTCTGCACGATTGACCTGCTGAGTGGATCCCGCACAATGTCCTCACGCGAGGATCCGGGGAACCGCCGGCCGGCTGACGCGTCATCGCGTCGCTCGACGGCCGCTCGCTGTCGACGATACCAGTGACCCGGGTCCGGCGGTCGGCAGTCGGATTCGGGGTCAGTTCCCGCGCAGAACGTACGCCGGATCCACGGTGGCCGCGCGCCGCGCCGGGACGACGCACGCCGCCGTGGCGACGACGACGAGCACGAGCGGAACGGAGAAGTAGGTCACCACGTCCCCGGTCGTTACCCCGTACAGCTGGGTCGCAAGCGCGCCCGTCAACCACCACGATGCCAGCAGCCCCGCGGCAAGGCCGGCGGACGTCACGGCGAGCCCCTGCCCGACGATCAGCCGGACGATGTCGCGGCGGGTGGCGCCGAGGGCGGATCGCACCGCGATTTCCCGCGACCGCTGGGCGACGCTGTAGGACAGGACGCCGAAGAGACCGACGGCGGCAATCCCGAGCGCGAAGACGGCGAACCCGCCCAGCACGATCGCGTAGAGGCGCGGACGGGCGAGCGTCGCGAGCAGCCGTTCCTCGAGCGGGAGCACGGCTTCCGCGACGAGGCGGTCGTCTGCCTCGCGGACCGCGGAGCGCAGCGCCGAGGCGAGCCGCCGCGGGTCGTCCAGCGTCCGCACCAGCAGCGTGACCGTGGTCACGGGAAGCCGGCCCTGCATCTGCCTGTGCGGGTGGTAGATCTCCGGCTGCGACGCATCGCGCGCGGTCACGTAGCGCACGTCCGCGACGACGCCAATCACCGTGGCCTCGCGCTGCCGGCCGTTTTGCGGTGTGTAGGCGGCAACCGGGAGTGCCGCGCCGAGCGGGTCGTCGCCGAGATAGCGACGCGCGAAGGCCTGGTTCACGACCACGACCGGCATCGCCGCCTCGTTGTCCTGCTCCGTGAAGCCTCGCCCCTCGACGATGCGCATCCCGAGCGCAGCGAAGACCTGGGGGCTGACGATGCGCGGCGAGGCCTGCACTTCGATGGTCGCACCGTCGCCGCGGCGCGAGGGGATGGTGAAACCGCTCGTCGATCCACCCGGCGTGAGCGGCAGCTCCGAGGTGAACGCGACCGCGGCCGCCCCGGGCGTACCGCCGAGACGCTCGAGAATTCGCTCGACGGCGGCGAGCCGTCGCTCGGGCGAGTAGCCCGGCAACGAGAGCGACAGGCGCGAGGAGAGAACGCCGGCGGGATTGTAGCCGCGCTCCGCGGTCACCATCGCCATGAAGCTGCGAGCGAGGAGCGAGGCGCCGACCAGGAGCACGCAGGCGATCGCCATCTGGCCACCCATGATGATCAGCCGCACCCGGGCGGTACGCGAGCGTCCGCCAGCAACGGCCGCGGCGCCGTCGTCGGCGAGCGACTCGACGAGGTTCAACCGTCGCACGCGAAGAGCGGGCAGCACGCCGAAGAGGATCCCGGTGGCTATCGAGGCGGCGAGCGCGAACAGCACGACGGCGGCGTCGAGGGCGAGCGAGTCGGCGCGGGGAAAGTCGGCGGGAAGGAGCGAGGGGAGGGCACGGTGGATCACGCCGGCGAGCGCAAGGCCGGCGAGGCCGCCGCCGAGCGCGAGCAGGACGCTCTCGACGAGGAGCTGCCGCGTCACGCGCAGGCTGCCGGCGCCGAGCGCGGCACGGATGGCGAGCTCGCGCCGCCGCGTGGTGGCACGGGCGAGCTGCAGACTGGCGACGTTGCCCGTGGCGGCAAGGAGCAGGAGCAGAACCGCGGCGAGCAGCGCGGCCAGCGGCCCGCGCACGTCGGCGGTGAGCGCGTGGCGCATCGACGTCGCGGTGATTTCGATGGGACCGGCCCGACCGAAGATGGCGGTGGTCGTCAGCCCGGTGTCGGCCGCGAACCGGCCGCGCCCGGTCCCCTCGGCGGCAGCCTGGGCGGGCGTCACACCGGGGCGGAGGCACGCGACCGCCTCGAACAACGAGAGGGAGTTGCCTGCGGTCGGCCGCACGTGAAACGGGACCCACGCCTGCGCCCGCCGGTCGGGAAAGCCCGCGGCGCCAGGAAGCACGCCGAGCACGGTGTGCGGCCGCCCGTCGAGCAGCACGGCGCGTCCGACGATGGCCGGGTCGCCCCCGAGGCGCTGCCGCCACAGGCCCTCGGAGAGCACGACGACGTCCGAGCCGTCGGCGCGCTCGTGTTGCGGGCCGAAGATCGACCCGACGAGCGGCCGGATGCCGAGCACCGCAAACAGGCTGGCGGTCGCGGCGGTGACGCGAAGCCGCTCGGGCTCACCGGCGCCGGTCAGGGTCATCGTGTGCCACGACCACGCGGCCAGGCCCTCGACCGTCCTCGCCTGCTCGCGCCAGGCGAGGAATGCCGCGTTAGTCATCGAGCCGAACCGCGGCGGCGCCCCTCCGCGCGTTTCCTCGAGCAGCACGAGGCGGTCGCCACTGGGCCAGGGCAGCGGCTTCAGCACCACGCCCCAAGTGACGCTGAACAGCGCCGTCGCCGCCGCGATCCCGAGCGCCATCGTCAGGACCACGAGCAGGGCGAAGCGCGGCTGGCAGCGGAGTACGCGCAGCGAGTACGTGACGTCGTGCGCGAGCCCGGCGAGGCGCGAAGACTCCGCCGGAGGCACCTGCACGACCGGCGGGCGCCGCGGCCGCCGCCGCAGCGAGGCGGCGTCCAGACGCCAGCGGTCGATCTGCGCCGCCACCCGGAGCTCCGCTTCGCCGGGCGTGCAGCCCTCGGCGCGTGCCGCGTCGTACATCGCGCGCGCGTGCTGCGTCAGCTCCTCGATCACGTCGTCGTCCGGTCCGGGCTCGACGGCCGCCAGCGCGCTGCGGATGCGTGAGGTCCAATCCATGAATCGCGCCATTCGGCGTCCTGAACGCGAGCGACGACCCGCCACCTAGGCGTGACGGATCCGCGCCACGCGGTTGAGGGCGGCGAAGAAGTTGTCCCAGACGCTGCGCTGCGCCGCGAGCACCTTGCGACCGGCAGCGGTCAGCCGGTAGTATCGCCGCCGCCGTTGCCCCGCCTTCTCGACCCAGCGCCCGTCGATCAGCCCCTTGTCTTCCATCCTGTACAGCGTGGGATAGAGCGAGGCGGCGTGGAACGAGATCTCGCCGCGCGACCGCTGGTCGATGAGCCGGGCGAGATCGTAGCCGTGGCGGTCGCGCTCCTCGAGCAGCGCCAGGATCAGCAGCTCGGTGCTGCCACGCTTCAGCTCTCGCGCCAGCGCATTCATGCCCATATGTGGACACATTATACATGACGCGCGTGTCAACTCCCAAGAGCCGACTACCAACGCCGCAACTGGGATTCCCAGGTGCGGGTTCCGGCAGCCGGACGGCGGCCGTCGGTCCTGGGCGTTGCCGTGGATCCCCCGTTCAACAGCGTGTAAGATGCGCCCCGGAAGGGGGCTTCCATGACTCACATCAGCAGGCGGAGGTTCGTGGCCACGGCGGCCGCCGCCGGGGCCGGGCTCACCATCGTGCCGCGGCACGTGCTCGGGCGCGGCGTCCAGGCGCCCAGCGACACGGTGAACATCGCCACCGTGGGTGTCGGCGGCATGGGCCGCAGCAACACGATCGCCGTGATGTCCCAGAACATCGTCGCGTTCTGCGACGTGGACGACGCGCTGCTCGAGAACACGCTGAAGCGGATCCAGGCGGACGCGGCCAAGGCGCCGGCGGCGCCTCCTCGGCCGATGCCGGTGCGCCCCGGCCGGCGCCCGCCGTCGAGGGCGCAGCTGGCCGCCAACGAACGGCGGCCCCGGATCGAGCGGCAGGCCTCGCTGAAGCGGTTCGTCGCGGAACAGTTGCCGCGGCTCCGGCGGTACCGCGACTACCGCGAGATGCTCGAAAAGCAGAAGGATCTCGACGCGGTGGTGGTCGCGACGCCCGATCACATGCACGCCGCGATCGCGACCGCGGCCATGGACCTCGGCAAGCACGTCTACGTGCAGAAGCCGCTGTGCTGGTCGGTCGAAGAGGCGCGTGTGCTCGCGACGAAAGCGCGCGACAACAAGAAGGTCGTCACGCAGATGGGCAACCAGGGGCACTCGAGCGACGGCGCGCGGACCGGCTACGAGCTGATTCGTGCCGGCGCCATCGGCGAGGTGGCCGAGGTGCAGGTCTGGACCAACCGCCCGCTCGGCTTCTGGCCGCAGGGGATCCCGCGGCCGGAGCCGGTCGCGGTCACGATCGACACGACGCGCACGCAGCCGTGGAGCGCCTCGGTGGTCAACGCCAAGCTCGCCGCCGCGCTCTATGAGAAACCGACGGTGCCGCCGACGCTGTCGTGGGACCTCTTCCTCGGCGTGTCGCAGTTCGTGGAGTACCACCCGCTCTACCATCCGCATCACTGGCGCGGCTGGGTGGACTGGGGCCAGGGTGCGCTCGGCGACATGGGCGCGCACCTCGTCGATCACCCGTTCTGGGCGCTCGACCTCGGCTACCCGACGACCGTCGAGACGGTCTCGACGCCGTTCAACGGCGTCAGCTTCCCGCACGCGACCACGACCTATTACGAGTTCCCGGCGCGCGGCTCCATGCGGCCGGTGAAGCTGACGTGGTACGACGGCGGCCTCACGCCGCCGAAGCCGGAGGAAATCGGCGACGAGGTGCTCAACGGCGAAGGCGGAATCCTGTACATCGGCAGCAAGGGCAAGATGATGCAGGAGACCTACGGGCACAACCCGCGGCTCCTCCCGCAGTCGTTGAACGACTCGGCTGGCGACCCGAAGCAGCTGCTGCCGCGCATCGCGCACGGCGAGACGGAGCACGAGATGAACTGGATCGAGGCCATCAGGGGCAACGCCGAGATCTCGTCCCCCTTCGAGTACGCGGGGCCGCTCACCGAGGTCATGCTGCTCGGCATCGTCGCGCTGCGTGCCGGCGGCAGGATTCACTACGACGGCGAGCACATGCGCGTGACCAACATGATCAACGGCGCGGGCGGGAAGGTCGTCGATCCCAACCAGTTCCTGAAGCGCGACTACCGCGCCGGCTGGAAGCTGACCTAGTGCACGATCCGGCGCTCGGTGCCCGGCGCTCGCGGCGCAACAGCGTGAACAGACACCCGATCGGCGTCCTCGTCGCGGCCGCCGCGGTGGCGATGTCGGCATCCGGCTGAAGGCGGTCGCCGGATCGGCGTCGCTGCTCGAGACGCTCCGCGCGAGTCGGTCGGGGATGGCGATCGGCGACGCGATCGCGTTCCGCTCACCGCGAGCGCAGCCGGTCACGACGTCCCTGTGGTGGCGCTCGGAGCAGGTGAGGGTCGAGGCGCCGCTGGCTCCCGGCGCGCCGGCGCCGGGCGCACGCCTCCTCGATCAGGCGGGCAACCCGCTGCCCGTACCCGTCGAGGCGTCGGTCAGAGAGCAGGGCCCGAGCCGCTGGGCAGTGGCAACGTTCAGGCTGGCGCCGCTCTCCCCCGCCGATTACGTCCTGGAGCTGATATCAGGCGAAGCGCGCCGGTTCGTGCCCCTGCGGGTAGAGCGTTAGCGGCTTGCATGGGTTCCAGGTCTCCGGGTTCCCAGGTTCCCTGGTTCCGGGGTTCCCAGGTTCCGACTGACATAGACTTCATTAGTTCAGCAATCGGAACCACTGAACCCGGGAACCGCGGAACCGCGGGAGACCCGGAAACGGAACCCCGGAACCGGGGACCTGGGAACCCGTGGAACCATGAGCGAAGGAGCCCAATGAGCACACGCGTCCGTCTGTCGGTGATGATGTTTCTCCAGTATTTCGTCTGGGGGGCGTGGTACGTCGCGATGGGCACGTACCTCGGAGAAACGCTGCGCTTCAACGGGCAACAGGTCGGCCTCGCATATGGCTCCACGGCGATCGCAGCGATGATCTCGCCGTTCTTCGTTGGCATGGTGGCCGACCGTTTCTTTGCCACGGAGCGGATGCTGGCGGCGCTCCACGTCATCGGCGGACTCCTGTTGTTCTATGTGTCCACGCTCGGCGAGTTCCGTCTGTTCTACCCCATGCTGATCATCTACACGCTGTGTTACATGCCGACGCTGGCGCTGACTAACTCGATTTCGTTCCACAACATGAAGGATCCGGCGGCTGAGTTCCCCGGCGTCCGTGTGCTCGGCACCATCGGCTGGATCGTCGCCGGGTATGTGATCGATCTTCTCGGGTTCGGCAAGAGCGCCGGCATGTTCCAGACCGCGGCCGCCGCGTCGATCGTCCTCGGCCTGTTCTGCCTCGTGCTGCCGCACACGCCGCCGGCGAAACTCGGACACGCCATGACGGCCCGCGACGTGCTCGGGCTCGACGCACTCAAGCTGATGAAAGAGCGGTCGTTTCTGATTTTCGTCGTCGCCTCCTTCCTGATTTGCATCCCGCTGAGCTTCTACTACGCGTTTGCGAATCCCTTTCTCAGCCAGATTGGCGTGTCGAACCCGACGAGCAAGATGACTCTGGGCCAGTGGTCGGAAATCGGGTTCATGGTCATCATGCCGTGGTTCTTTGTGCGGCTCGGTGTCAAGTGGATGCTGATCACCGGCATGGCCGCCTGGACGACGCGCTACCTGCTGTTCTCGTACGGCGATGCCGGCTCTCTGGTCTGGATGCTGTACATCGGCATCCTGCTGCACGGCATCTGTTACGACTTTTTCTTCGTGACCGGGCAGATCTACACGGACCAGAAGGCACCGGGGGACCTGCGTGCGGCGGCGCAGGGCTTCATCGCCTTCGTCACGCTCGGGGTAGGCATGTTCGTCGGCTCACTCGCTTCCGGCCGCATCGTGGACATCTATCGCGTGAGCGAGACGGTGAACGACTGGCGGTCGATCTGGATGGTACCGGCACTCGCCGCGGGTGCGGTGCTCGTCGTGTTCGCGCTGCTGTTCCGGCCGACCGTCGAGCCGGCGGCGCGGACGGTCGCGCGCTGAGCCGCCGTTCAGCCGACGATCTTCAGCGGCACGATGGACTGGACCTGCTCGCCGGCGCCGGATGCCTCGATGGCGATCATGAAGTCGCCGCGCGCCGCTGCCGAAAGCGGCAGATCGATCTGGTAGCGGCCGGGCCGCGCGGCCATGGGCGCAACCGGGAGCGCCGTGAGGATCCCGCCCGCACGGGTCAGCAGCCTGGCGGTCACGCGGGCGTCCTCGGCGGCCGCGCCGTAGACCTCGAAGCGGACGAGCAGCCGCTCGCTCCGCCGGAAATCCCGGCCGATGAACGGCGAGGCATCGGGATCGTTCAGCAGCTCCTTCAGTTCGACGGCGGTACGCGCCCGCAGCAGGACCGGCGAGCTCACCGCTAGGTGCGCCGCCGCGAAGTTCGGCACGCTGACACGCCGCTCGTCGCGTTCGAGCACGAGCCCGTCGCCGTCGAGGACCACCAGCTTGAGCTTCAGCAGGCCGGGCGGCGCGGCGAACGACGCCTTGCCCGCCGGCAGCTGTCCCTCGAACCAGGTGCGGCCGTCGGCGCCGGTGGCGCTGACGCCGAGGCGCTCGGCGGCCGACGCCGCGTCGCGCGCGTGCGCGTACGGCGCCCACGCCAGCGTGACGCTGGTCAGGCCATCCTTTCCGCGCGAGGAGCCCACCCACAGGTCGATGGCTCGGCGCGTATTGCCCGCCCAGATCGCCGACCGTGCTTCGGCCTGGAGCGGCGGCTGGCTCGCCGGGCTCGCCGCTGCCTTCGTCCGCGCGAGCTCGCCCGCGCTCGGCGCCCAGTAGCCCGAGCGGGAGCGCACGTCGACGTTCGGCCGCTTCACCCGCACGCTGATGCGGTGGAACTTGCCGTCGGCCGGGCTGTTCTGCGCGGCGTAGCCGAGCAGGTAGTAGGCGCTGGCGTGTTTCACGATGTGCGGCAGCAGCCGCTCCGGAGCGTTGGTGTTCACGAACGCCTGCCCGCCGGTGCTGGTGGCGAGATCGATCAACATGTCGGTCGGCCGCGGGCCAAGGCCGCGCGGGTCCATGGTGTAGACGGCGGCGTTGTGCTCGTTGGCGGCGCGGACGACATCGCGGTGCAGCGGCGTCCCGGACGCGCCGCGCCCCACTCCCTCGCTCACGAAGAGGATCGTCTTCCGCCCCTCGCGCAGCGTCCCCAGGAAGACGGCCGCCGCCTTGAGCGCCGTCATCGTCACCTCGTAGCGTACGCGCTCGATGTCGCGCGGGCGGCGCAGCAGCTCCTCCTCCATGACGCTGCGCGCCGGCATGTAGACGCCGCGCCGGCCCGGGAGCCGGTGAATCGCGTCGGCCAGCGCGCG
This sequence comes from Vicinamibacterales bacterium, assembly GCA_048594975.1. Classification (GTDB taxonomy): domain Bacteria; phylum Acidobacteriota; class Vicinamibacteria; order Vicinamibacterales; family 2-12-FULL-66-21; genus JBMDXB01. Next base: position 24,388 of record JBMDXQ010000017.1, read on the forward strand.
CCGGTCGCGGGTGAAGCGGATGGCCGAGGTGGGCGTCAGCGGGTCCATGAGCGCGACCAGATCCCGCGGGCCGAAGGCCTTCAGCACCAGCTCGGTGAGCGCCGCCCGCGCGGCGCCGCTGCTGGCAAAGGGATGCAGGTGGTAGTCGTCCCAGAAAATGAGGAACACGCGCACGTCCTCGCGCGCCGCCTCCGCGCGGGCGTGCTCGGGCGACCGGATCGGCAGCGACAGTTCGTCGCCCGCGTCGGGAAACCCGCTTGCCTGTACGAGCTGGAACGACTGAACGGGCTGCGGGTCGCCGTCCTCCTCGATCTGGAAGTCCGCGGCGGTGAGATCCTTCACCGGCTCGCCGTGGCGATCGAGCACCGTCACGTCGACCCGTACGAGGTTCGTGCCCGTCCGGATGGTCGGCGGGCGCGGCGCCTGTTCCTGCTGCGCCGGCGCCGGCTGCGCGGCGAGCGATGCCGTGGAGACCATGATGGCGAGGGGCGTGAGTCGCACGATGTACCGTCCCGGGTTGCTGCTCGTTCACGTCGAGGGCCGCGCCTCTCCTCCCGCCGCGCGGCCCCCGTGCGATGCCGTCAATGGGTCATCGCGTACACGAGCACGTTGATTCCGAACGCGTAGCCGTCCACCGAGAAGTTGTAGAAGTAGGCCGGATCGTCGCCTTCGCGTTCCCAGGAATCGCCGATGTCGGTGTTGTGCGTCATCAGCACCATCAGTTGGCCCTTGCCGTCGACGATGGCGCGCGCGTGCGGCACGGCGCTGTCGGCGCCGCGCTCGGAGGTACTGCCCGACCACGCCCAGTGATTGATCGACGGGATCTGCGGGATTCGCTTCACGTCGAACAGCGAGCGGAACATCGGGTGCGAGAGCGGCAGATCGACGATCGGGAACTCGGCGGCCGGAAGCACTTTGCGGAACTCCTGCTCCCACGCCTCCCAGGCGTAGGTGCCCCAGAAGTCATCCGCCCAGAGGAAGCCGCCCTTCGTCAGGTACTCGCGCAGCCGCGCTGCCTCGTCGTCGCCGAAGAACACGGAGCCGACCTCGGTCATCATGACGAACGGGCACTGGAACAACTCGTCGTCCGTCAGCCGGACGACCAAGTGATTCGGCTCACCGGCATGGGTACGACTGATACGCGTCTTGGTGAGCTCGGCCATTCGAGTCGAGAGATTGATGTCGGCGCGGGGATAGTCCACCAGCCAACCGCCGCCGTCTCCGTATCGGTTGGTCTGCACCCAGGCGCGGCAGAAGTTGAAGGATCCGTCGAAGCTGGCGGCGGTCGGGGTGCGGAGCTCGTAGCGGACCCGGCCACCGCGACGGAACGGCGGCTGCGCACCGGTATCAGCCGCAGCGAGCGCGGTGATGGCCGTGAGCGCCAGGGCTGCGGGGAGACGGCGCCCTCTCACGCGCACAGTGTAGCGCCGGAAGATCAGCGGCTCAACGTCGAACTTCTCAACGCGGCCGGCAGCCGCTGCCCGGCGCTGCGCTCGAGCTTGAGGGCTCGGGCCAGCGAGCGAGGTCGTGCGATCGTAACGCAGGCCTTCAGGCCGGGCCGCACGGCGCATCGCCCCAAGGGCTGCGCTACCTCGCGACGCCGCGAGTGCCGCGAGCCGGTGGAGTAGATGGAATCAGCTCGGTCGTGGTGGCGCGCCGTGCGGGCTTCGCGAGCCCGACGGCGTACGTCTTCCAGCCCTTCGAGGGGAACTTCTCCCGGTAGGCGCGGTCGATCGCATCGTTGATCCGCTCGCCGCGAGCCGGCCGGGCGCGCACGCGGATCGCGCGGGCGCCCACGAGGATGGCGCCGGCCGGGTCCTTCAGGAACGTGCGATACCAGCCGTCAGGCCGGATGGTCCACGAGCGGACGAACACCCGGCCGTCGACCACCACCGCCCAGATGCGGATGAAACGGTGCTCGTCGCCGGCGCGGATGGCGAGGAACTTGTCGTCGCGGATGGCGGCGAGCACGCGGGGCGGGAAGGGCTTCGTGGCTTGTGGCATAGTCGGTTACCGCTGCGAGCCACGCGCAATCCGATCGGCGGCGAGCGGTCCTGAGACAGCGGCGCCGCGAATCGCCCTGATGCGCGGATCAACCATACCTCGATCCGCTGTCATCAAACGTTCCGCTGCTCGCCGAGGTCTGCGTCCGCGCGGCTGGGTCGCGCTCACCCGCCGCGACTTCGGCCGGCCGCGCCATGCTCAATGCGTCGCCTTGTGGGTTCGCACGGACAGGTCGTTCCAGCACGCCTTCTCGCGCAGACCGTAGACGCACTCCTCGCGAGGCGTGAGCGAGCGCGATGTCAGCCAGCGGAGAAAGCGTTCCATCAGGGGCCACTCCAGCGGGATGAGCGTCGTGGTCCTGTCTGCCAGGCGGACGTGCAGGACCTTCTGCCCCGCGAAGCTGACTTCCTGAACGCGCTCTGCGAAGCGGAAGATGGGCTCGCCTCGTGACAGGTCGAACACCTGGAGTGCGTCGTCCCAGACGGCCAGCCAGCGATCGTCGTCGCTGAACTGGAAGTTCCGGGCCACGGTGATGACCGAGCCATCGGTGCGCCTGACGATTCGGGACCCGGAAACATCACCGCGGGCGTTCACGTCCGGATGGACCACGAAACCGCCCTGGGGGCTGCTGAGCGGGACGGTGCGCCTGCCGGCCGTCGTGGCGGCCTGCGTCACGGCCCCGTCCGTCGCGATCCGCCACTCCATACCGCCGTAACTCACGCTGCGCGCGTTGTCGGCGACCCGCAGTTCGTCGCGCAGAGCGCCTGGCAGGTTGGTCACCTGCCCGGCGAGGACGAGCTTCTCGCCGCGAAGCGAATAGAGGGTCGCGCTCATCGAACCGGTGACCGATCGGCTCCGGCGGAACACCGCGACTGCTCGCCTCGCGTTCGAGAGCCGCACGGCAACGTCCTCGGCGGCCGACGCGGGCTCCCAGCTGGCGAGCGGCGATCCGTCGCTCGTCCTCAGGACGCGCGCCGGTTGGCCGCCCAGGGGCTGGAACAGCAACAGTTCGCCCGCCGCACCGGCCGGCTCGCCGATCCCGGCCACGGGTGCGAATTGCGGCTCGGCCGTTTCCGCATCGAACACGGCGGTCAACGGCGGCCGCGGAAGCACCGCCACCACCGAGCGAGCGGTCGCGTAGAGCGCGTGAGGCAGCTGGTTAATCGATATCCGCGCGCTGACGCTCGACAGCTGGTCCGGCGTAAACGCCTGTTCGAGCGGGATGACGTCGATCGCCGTCGTCCGGCCTTCGACTTCCGGTCTGGCGAGAGCGATCCAGGCGCCGTCCGGCGAAACCGCGAAGGCGTTCTCGAACCTGGACATGAAGGGTTTGTACCCGGCGACCGAGTAGACGCGCACCAGCTTGTGCTCGTCCCTATCGATGAGCGCCACGCGCGTGCCTCGCTCGCTGACTGAGACCAGCCGAGACTTCTCCGGGACCTCTCCCATCGGATGGGCGCCTTTGATGCGGCTCTCGAATCGGCTGGTGCGGTCCCTCCTGCCCACGACGACGTCGAACACGCCTCGCGGCGCGGCGAGCAGTTCCACGAACGCGCCGCCGCCGGTGCTCCAGACGATGTCGTTGGTGATCCGATCGGCGGTCTTTGCGGCCGCGACCGTTTGCCCGTCGAGCGTGAAGATGCAGGCGCTCGTGATCCAGGTGGCCGACACGTACGCCGCGCCGGGTGAGACGGACACCGGCCGGACGCATGACGACAGGGGAAACTCGGTCTCGACCCACGCGCCCTCCCGCTCGGTCAGCTTGAGCGCGCTCAACGGCTTGCCACGGACCGACCCGACCGTCACGATCGCCTTTCCGTCACGAAGGACGGCGAACGCTCCGATGTTGTGGTTCGCCCTGATCACCGCCGGCGGAACGTGCCGGTTCCTGAGGTCCACGAGTCGTACGACGCGGGCATCGGCCTGCGACGAACCCAGCCATCGACCGTCGGGACTGAAGACGAGGAGCCGGTCCGCAACGGTGTCTCCCGAGAACTGGTCGAGCGGCGTTTCGAGTCCGCTGCATTCGGCATCGATCAACCCGACGGAGTTGCGCCGTCCGACCGCGATGAGCCGCTGATCCGGGCTGAATACCACGGCCGCCGCCGGGTCCCGCGGTGCGTCCCCGGCGGAACCGGGAGTGCCGGCGAGCCAGATCTTCGCCGGTCTGCGGCGCGTCACGTCCCACAAGGAGATGGCGCCGCTGCCGGCAAGGACCACGAGGCGCGTGCCGTCCGCGTTGAGCGCCAGCGCCCTCGGCACGCCCCCGAGGTCAGTCTGGTGGAGATCGGCATAGGGCCATGCGTAGCGGGCAGCATCGATGAGCACCGACCTCGCTTCGGCCGTACGGGCCTGTTCCATGCCCTCGAGTCCGAGAGCGATTGCCAGTTCCGGATCCGTCTGCATGATGGCTTCGGCGTGCGCCGCAAGTGCTCGCGAGCGCGAACGCCGGCTTTCCGCATCCGCGTCGTCCCGCGCGTCTCGGGCAATCTCCGCCTGGGTCTGAGCTTCCGCCAGTGCCCGCTCCTGGAGGACGAGCGCGTTGGTGGCGTCAATACGCGCACGCTCAGCCTCATCGCGCGCGTGGCGGGCATTGTCTCGCTCGATGGCGACCACCTGCCGCTGCTGCTCCGCTTCGGCGCGCGCATGTTCCGAGGCGCGGTGTGCCGAGTCCGAGGCGCGACGCGCCGACGAGGCGCGCGCCGCCAGGGCGGCAAACACGATGGCGACGAGCGCACACACCGCCGCCAGGCTGCCGAACTTCAGCCGCTGCCAGCGGTCGCGGTTCACCTGCTCGCATCGGCGCCGTTCGTCGCGCGCTTCGACGATCGCCTGCGTCAGCAGATCGTGCGTGAGCTCCACGCGGTCGGCACCGAGGTGGTGCTCGCGCCTGAGCAGATGACGGTTGACCAGGACGTCCACCTCGGAGGCCCTGATCAGGCCGCGCGACACGGCGTCGCCGAGCGAGTAGCTGTTGCGGTAGCCGGACTCGGTGACGAGGTCCTCTTCGATGAACCGGCGGACGCGTTCGGGCTGATCGGCCAGGCTCGTCGTGTAGAAGTCCTTGACGAGCGTTCCCTTGGCGCCCTCGAGGAGCTCGGCGTCGAAGGCTGCCTTGCGATCGCGCGTGCGCTGCTCGTTGATGCCGCGGCAGAACAGGCTGAGCAACGCCGGTTCGACGGCCGACGTGGCGCCGGCGGACTCGCTCTCGCTCGGGTCCGACGATCCGCACGCCGACAGAAACGCGACGATCGTGCGGGCGAGCGGCTCGGAGACGAGATGGCGGGTGCGCTCGTTGCAGACTGCCTCGAGCGCCTGGTCCGACCGCATCGGCAGGAGGCGCATCCGGTTGCGCCTGAGCGACGGCATCACCGCCCGCCAGCCTTCGAGATCGGCGAGGAAGTCCTCTCTGAGCGCGATGACGATCTTGTACGGCATCGCCCGCGTGTTCAGGGTGGTCCCGCTGGTGCCGTCGCTCTCGTGCCGGCGGACGAGCGCAGCCGGAATACGGTTCTCGGCCAGATCCGCGAGGTCCTCGCGGAACGCCTCGACCCGTGCCGGCACCGCGCGGCCGAGCGTGAAGAGCTCCTCGAACTGATCGAAGACGAAGACCGGTCGCACCAGCCGGTTCTGGCGACTCCAGAACTCCTGTCCGGCTCCGTGCAGGTACTCCCACAGCGTCTCGTCGGCCGTGGTACCGGCGTGCTCGATTCCGTGGTCGCGCAGCTCGTCGATCAGCCGGACGCGCACCTGATCCGCGAACGGCTCCGACGTCTGCCGGACGTGCAGGCGCACGAGGACGGGCAGCAGATCCAGGGCCCGCAACCGCGGAAACAGGCCGGCGTGCAGCAGCGACGTCTTGCCGAGCCCGGATTTTCCGAAGAGCACGGTCAGCGGCTCATCGAGGATTCGACGAAGCAGTTCGTCGGCCTCCGCGGTGCGGCCGCTGAAGAAGAGCTGCGACGTCTCGTCATAGGACGCGAGGCCCGGCCACGGATTATCGCGATCCAGCTGCCCTTCGCTGACGGCGCTCGGCGCTGGCAGGAATGCGATCATTGGACCTCCTCGCGACGCATCGCGCGGATTTCGGCGATGAGCGTCTGCCGCAGGTCCGCGTCGGGCTCGCCGCCAGGGGCGCGGCCGACGTGCAGCTGCTCGAACGCGGGGAATTCGTCGATCAGAGTCTCGTAGCGACGCAGGTCACCCTGGTAGTCGCTGTCTACGACGACGGGAACGATGAACCGGCGCCCGACGATCTTCTTCGAACGTTCGACCGCCTCACGCCACTCCCGGAACACGTATCCCTCGCGCCGCTGCGCCGTGCCCTCGGAGATCACCGGGACGAAGAGGCGAACGTCGCGGCGGATCTGCGGCAGGATCTTGTTCTCCCACTGGTCCCCCGCAGAGAGCTCGGTACGGTCGAACCACACGTCTCCGCCGAGCGACGCGATGGCGCCCTGGAGCCGCTCGACTGCACCCTGGTTCTCACGCCCGTAGCTGATGAAGATGCTGCCGCGTGGGTCCGCCGGGCGGCTCCGCTCGGTCGGTTCCGCCGCGTCCGGATGTCGCTCCGTCCAGCGGCGGCTCAGGTCCTCGACGAACTCGTCGGCGGTGCCTTCGAAGGTGTCGATGCTCGTTTCCCGGCCGAAGCGATGGAGGAACTGCGTCAGCGTGGCCGACGAGACGTTCTCTCCGGCGATGAAGTAGGCCTTCTGCGCGAGCCGGAGCCGGTCGCGCGTCGCCGATCGCAGGAGGAAGCGTTCGAGCCAGTCCGCCAGGTGCACCCCGACGATCAGCAGGTGGCGGTTGCGCAGTTCCGACAGCAGCCACTCGGGCGGCGCGACGTCGCCGCTGACGAACCGGTGGATGAATTCGAGCGCATCTTCGTCGTGAATCGCGAAGTCCGAGCGTCCCGTGGCGCGGCCGAAGAGGTTGAACACCACCGGGGCCTCGCCGGGGCGCACGCGCAGCGCCTCGGCGTGCGCGGCGGTGGACTGGTTGATCGAGAAGTCAATTTCCCTGGTCACCGGGCTGCCGCCGAACCGGACGTGGTCGAGAGCGCGGGCCATCAGCGAGTCGAAGGTCACGCTGACGAACAGGTCGAGCGGCCGAATGTCGGCGAGTCGACTCAGGCCGGTGGGGATGGGAAACGGAGGGGACAGCGATCGGAGAAAGCCCGCGACGCGATCGTAGAGCCCGGCAAGCCTGGCCTGGGGGGTGGCCAGGTAGGCACAGACGGCGTCGTTCAGTTCGGAGTGGCGCGACCACTCAACCGAAAGCCGCTCGCGTTCGGCAAGCCGCTCCGCCAGCACGCGCTGGAGGGACACGCGACGGCCCTGGTACTCGGCGTGGACCAGCTCGTGGCCGACGACGGGCACCACCTTGCCGTCCTCGATGTAATCCAGCAGATTGTCCCACCGGAAGTTGTCGTTCATGGCCCACGCTCCCGCCTCGACTGCGTTCTCACGCCGCGCCGTCCCCCGAGCGGCCGGCCGTCACATCCTGGCGGCCCTGGAACCGTGCCGGCTGCGTGCGACCCCGTTTGACGATGGCGGTCGGCCGGGTGTCATTTGCGGAGTCTGAGGAAGCTATGAGGGAGCGCGTCATTGCCGGGCGGAAAGCTCGTCGGTATACACGCGCCGATCGGAACCGGCCTTATCCGCGCGACGAGCGGGCCGCAGGCAGCTCCGACGTCCGGTGAACCGCGGAGGCCAGGGACCGGCCTCCGCTGCTGATGGGTGGGGGCTGCTCGGGTTACCGCGGCTTCTCGAGCTCGGGCAGGTTGCCGTCCTTGTGTTCCGGATCGCGCGCCTCGGCGCGCTCCTCGACGATGATCTCGATCGCGTTCCGCTTGTCCTCGTTCAGCCAGTCGTAGACGGTGCCGGCCGCGCCCGGCCCGACGCGCGAGCGACTTCGCCGCCGCGCCATGAACGCGACGATGACGAGGACGATCGCGCCCGCCCAGACGATCGGGGTGGGGTCCACGTCAGGCTCCGTCACGCGCGGGGCGCGCGAGGCGCCGCAGCGCGGCGCGATGGTCGGAGGACGCGAGGTACGCAGACCACGCCTGCAGCGCGCGCCGGCCGGTGAGCGCTTTCAACCATTGCCGCTTCTGCTCGCGGTTGAGCTGCGGCGAGCGCACTAAACCGGCGAGCACGGCCGCCGGCGCAGCGATGAGGAGCCACGCCGACGCCAGCAGCATGACGCCGTTTGCCTGTTCGAAGCCGATCAGCACCGTGACCGCTAGCGCGATGAACCCCGCACCGGCGAGCACCTGGAACGCGGCTTTGCTACTCACCACTTATCCTTACCCTTACCCTTTACCCCTTTACTCTCAGGAGTCCCCCTTCACCAAGCCCATCTGCCACAGGATGAAGCCGTAGGTGAACGCGGTCTCGCGGATCGCGTCGTACCGTCCCGACGAGCCGCCGTGCCCGGCGCCGAGGTTGGCCTTGACGAGGACCGGGTTCCCGTCCGTCTTCAGGTCACGGATCTTCGCGGCGAACTTGGCGCCCTCCCAGTACGGCACCTGGCTGTCGTTGAGCGAGACCTGCACCAGCAGCGACGGGTACGGCTGCTTCTGCACGTTGTCGTAGGGGGAGTATTTCATGATGTACTCGAACTCGGGCTTCTTGGTCGGGTCGCCCCACTCGAGGTACTCGCTGGTGGTCAGCGGCAGCGAAGCGTCGAGCATCGTGTTGATCACGTCCACGAACGGCACCTGCGCGACCGCCGCCTTGAACAGGTCGGGGCGCAGGTTGATCACCGCGCCGACGAGCAGCCCGCCCGCGCTCCCGCCCTGGATGACGAGGCGGTCGGACGACGTGTAGCGGTTCTTCACGAGGTACTCGGCGCAGTCGATGAAGTCGTGGAACGTGTTCAGCTTCTGCATCATGCGCCCCTGCTCGCGCCAGGTCTCGCCCATCTCCCCACCGCCGCGGATGTAGGCGAGCGCATAGATCGCGCCACGGTCGAGCAGGCTCAGCCGCGTCGACGAGAAGGCCGGCGCCTGTGACGCGCCGTACGAGCCGTAGCCGTACAGCAGCAGCGGCGCCTTGCCGTCGAACTGCACGCCTTTCCTGTAGACGAGCGAGATCGGCACCCTGGTCCCGTCGCGCGCCTCGGCCCAGACCCGCTTCGTCTCGTAGCGCGCCGGATCGTACCCGCCCAGCACCTCCTGGCGCTTGAGGATCCTTTTCTGCTTCGTGTTCATCTCGTAGTCGAGGATCGTCTGCGGCGTCACCATCGACTGGTAGGCGAGACGAACGGTCGCGGTGTCGAACTCGGGGTTGCCGCTCAGCGTGATGATGGAATCCGCCTCGTCGGTGGCGACGCGGTGCGACTGCCGCGTCTTCATGTCGATGATGCGCACGCGGGGCAGGCCGCCTTCCCGCTCGGACAGGGCCAGGTGGTTCGCGAAGAAGGTCAGGCCGCCGATCCGCACCGCCGGGTTGTGGTCGATGAACGGCTTCCAGTTCTTCTCGGAGGCATCGGTCATCGGCGCGGTCACGACCCGGAAGTTCTTCGCGCCCTTGTTGGTGGTGATGTAGAACTCGCCCTGGTAGTGCGCGACGCTGTACTCGTGCCCCGCTTCGCGCGGCAGCACCACCTTCAGCGGCGCCGCCGGATCCGATGCCGGCAACCACCGCACTTCCCGCATCGTCTTGGCGAACGACGTGAGGAGCACGACTTTCCGGTCCAGCGATCGGCTCACGCCGACGTCGTAGATCTCGTCCCTCTCCTCGTAGAGCAGGTCGCTCGTCGGGCTGCCGACGACGTGGCGGAAGAACTTGTCGCTGCGCTTCGACACCGGATCTTCGGTCGTGTAGAAGATGGTCTTGTTGTCGTTCGCCCAGACCACGTTGCCGGCCCGCTCGATGCGCTCGGACGACAGCGCGCCGGTGCGCAGGTCCTTCACCTGCAGCAGGTACTGGCGGTAGCCGGTCGTGTCGGTCGAGTACGCCAGCCAGTTGCCGTCATCGCTGGCGCTGTAGGCGCCGAGCCCGAGATACTTGTGGCCCTCGGCCAGCGCGTTGAGGTCGAGCAAAACCTCTTCCGGCGCCTCCATGCTTCCCTTGCGGCGGCACATGTAGGGGTACTGTTTTCCTTCCTCGGTGCGCGAGTAGTAGAAGTACTCGCCGATACGGCTCGGCACGCTCAAGTCGGTCTGCTTGATGCGGCCGAGGATCTCCCTGTAAAGCGTCTCCTGCAGTCCTTTCGTGTGCGCCATCACCTGCTCGGTGTAGGCGTTCTCCGCCTCGAGGTGCGTGATCACCTCGGGGTTGCCCTTCTCGCGCATCCAGAAGTAGTCGTCCACCAGCGTGTAGCCGTGGATGGTCGTCGTGCGGGGGACCTTCGTCGGCGCCGGCGGCTGCGCGCCCTGCTGCGCCAACGCGCCGGGAACGAACAGCGAACCGATCAGGAACATCGTCGTAGCGAAACGCCCTGTCCTCATGGAAACGTCCTGTGCTGGCCGGATGAACGGTGATGACCCGAACGATGGATACCGATTATGGCGCGATCGGTGGCGAGCGGGCAAAGCTCATCGAACCGGGACGAACGGCGTGACGGCGTTCGTGCCGCGCGAACACGGCCGCAGAACAGGCGTTCTTCGGGCTGCGCCCCTTCGTACCTTCGCGCCCGAGACCGTTGCTGCGTCGCAGCGCGACAGTGCACGATGCTCGAGCAGAGAACCGCCTACCGGCCGGCCGACGCCGCGCTCGTCGTGGTCGTCGGCTTCTTCTCCGGCCGCTGCGGGTTCTTCACGTACTTCTCCAGCCAGGCCGCCCATCGCGCCCACAGATCGAGCAGCGTCTCACGGCTCGCCGGACCGTGGTCCTCCAGCGGATAGAGGTACAGCGCCGTGGTCTTGCCGAGCCCGTTGAGCGCGTGGTACAGCCGGATGGAGTTGGCCGGGTCCGTGCCGACGTTCTGGTCGGCAAGGCCGTGGTACATCAGCAGCGCGCCGGTCAGGTTGTGCGCGTACAGGAACGGCGACATGTTGAGGTACACGTGCGGCGCCTCCCACAGGTCGCGGCGCTCGTTCTGGAAGCCGAGCGGCGTCAGCGTCCGGTTGTAGGCGCCGTCGCCGGCGATGCCCGCCCTGAAGAACGGCGTGTGCACCATCGCGTTCACCGCCGAGAACGCGCCGTAACTGTGGCCGCCGATCGCGAGCCGCTGCCGATCCGCGAGCCGGCGGCGGTCGAGTTCGTCGACCACCGCCGCGAGGTTGTTCCGCAGGTCGTGGACGTAGTTGTTGTTCATCGCGCCCTGCGGGCCGACAATCGGCGCGTCCGGCTCGATCACCGCATAGCCGAGCCGCACGAAGAACTCCATCGACCGCGTCCCGAACGCCTGGAAGCTGTTCTTGTTGAAACTGCGGTCGGGGCGGTCGTACGCCTCCTGGTCGGTGAACTCGCGCGGGTAGAACCAGAAGAGCGCCGGCGGGGGCGAGGCCGGATCGTAGCTGGCCGGCAGGTTCACCGTCGTGCGGAAGGTGAAGCCGTCGGCGCGTGTCACCGTGAGGCGCTCGATGCGCATCTTCGTCAGGTCGGGCGTCACGTCCACGTTCCGCGTGAGCTGCCGCCGCTGGCCGTTCTCCAGCAGGTACTGCTGCGGGACGTCCTTCGGCCCCTCGCGGCTGACGACGAACCGCCGCGCGTCGGCATCGAGAATCGCCGTCACACGCTCGAAGACGTTGCTGTTGTCGCTTTCGAAGATGCGCGACTTCTCGCCGCTCCTGATCGCCACCCGATCGACGAACGTCTTCGGCCCGACCTCGGTCGGGTAACGGTCGTTGAGCGTGCCCTGGAAGAACACGCTCGTGCCGTCGGCCGACAGCATCACCGGGCCGCTGGCTTCGGCGGGCGTCCCGCCTCGGCCGCCGCCGCCCCGACCCCGGCCGCCGCTGTTGACGATGCCGCGCGCCGCGACGATCGAGCCCGGGTTCGCATAGACGTCCTCGGTGCGATAGCGCGCGAGCGTGTACTTCTGGGCCGCCTCCGCCAGGTGGACGGCCGTCTCGATCGTGGTCGGTCCCTGCCGCTCGGTGAAGAACAGCACCTGCATGTCCGGCGAGTAGCGGTGGCCGCTGATGCGCGATCCGTTCTCGTAGACGACCTTCTTCGTGTCCGGAGAGAACGGCGGCAGCCACTGGTAGACGCGATCCGGCCGCTGCGCCTGCGTGCCGCGCCCACGGCCCGGGGTCGCCGGCTCATTGCCGGCGCCGCGGCCGCGCCCGGCGCGGTCTTGGTCGTCGCTGTCCGGCGGCGGGGGATCCTGCTCCAGGAAGGTCAGCCCCTGGTTGTCGCTGCGCCACGCGATCTCCCGCTTGCCCGTCTGCTGTGCGCCGCGGCCGCCACCGGTCGGCGGCTGCGCCGGGTCCGGCGGCGGCGTGTCGTCCTGCACGCCCAGGTTGGTCGGCCGGACGTTCAGTTCCGCGAGCACCCGGCCGTCGGCCGCATGCCAGACTTCCTCGACCGTACCGAAGCTGCTCACCGGGACGTCGTACGAGAAGGGCTTCACGATACGGGTGACGCACACATAGCGTCCGTCGGGCGACGCGTCGATCGCGCGGATCATCGCCGGCTGGCCGATCTTCTTCACGGCGCGCGTGCCGACGTCGACGAGCGCGAGCTGCCCGGTGGCGTGCCACTCCAGGAGCGCTTTTTCGTAGACCGACGACAGCAGGCTCGGAAACGTACGCAGCCGGTTTCGATCTGCGTCGGCGATCTTCACCGTCGGTCCGGTCGGCGCCGCCGGGGCCTGCGGCATCGCCGCGCGCCCGTCGGGCCCCAGGACGACGGCAATGTGCCGTCCGTCGGCGGTGTACTCGAAGCTCGAGACCAGCGTGGCGAGCAGCGGCGTCTTCGTCAGCTGCCGCGACTGGCCGGTCACGACGTCGGCGACGAAGATGTGGGTGGCGTCCTCGGTGTGCGCCAGGTACGCGACGGCGCGGCTGTCGGGCGACCAGGTCGGGTTCGACACCCGCGCGCCGGCCGGCACCGGGATCGGCCGCGTCGACCCGTCGGCGGCGGCGATGATCTGCAGGCCGGCGTTGTTGCGGATCGTCAGCGCCCGCGCGCGGTTGGCCCGGAAGTCGACGAACACGCCGCCGAGCTCGTGGAACGCTTTCGCGAACGTCTTCATCGGCACCGGCCCGTCGCCGATCTCGTCGACGAACCATCTGCGGTCGGGGCTGAGGTTCGACAGCGTGACGTTCTTGTAGCGCGGCGCGATCACCGCCTCGGCCAGCTCGGGAGGAGGCGTGGCATAGGTCTCCTGCTCGAGGATGTCGTCGGCCCACGTCCCCGCTGCCTTCTGCGCCGAGGCCGGCACGGGAAGCGCCGCCTGCTGCGCGATGAGCGGGACCGACAGGAGCACGAGGAAGAACGCCGGGGCGAGGTGAACCAGCCGCCCGGTGCCGCGTACGCGTGTCGTCATGTTGCCTCCGCGATTCTTGGGTGCTGCCAGGAGCTGGGGGGCTGACGGGGGCTGACGGGTGCTGAGGGAGTGCTGAAGGGTGCTGAAGGGTGCTCGAAGTGCACCCAGCACCTAAGCACCCATTAGCACCCGTCAGCACCCCCTCAGAACTCCATCAGCATCTGACCCACCGCCGCGACTGCGCCGACTTCTCGATGGCCGCCAGCACGCGCTGGTTCTTCACGCCGTCGACGAAGCTCGGCCAAGGCTGGCGCTCGTCCGCCATCGCCTCGAGCAGCTCGTACACGGTGTGAATGAACGTGTGCTCGTAGCCGATGATATGGCCGGCCGGCCACCACGCCTTGAAGTACGGATGGACCGGATCGGTCGCAAGAATGCGCCGGAACCCGCGCTGCGCCTGCGGGTCGGACTGCAGGTACAACTCGAGCTCGTTCATCCGCTCGAGATCGAAGGCGACGCTGCCCAGGCTGCCGTTGATCTCGAACCGGTTGTAGTTCTTGCGGCCGAGCGCCATCCGCGTCGCCTCGATCGTGCCGATCGCCCCGTTCTCGAAGCGCGCCAGCGCGATCGACGCGTCGTCGACCGTCACGGTCCCCTTCTTGCGCGAGTTGGGCGCCAGCGGCCGTTCCGTGACGAAGGTCTTGAGGTCGCCGGTCACCTCGCTGAACTCGCCGACGAGGAAGCGCGCGAGGTCGATCGTATGGGCGGCGAGATCGCCGAGCGCCCCCGATCCCGCCTTCGTCCTGTCCAGCCGCCACACCATCGGGAAGTTCGGATCGGCCGGCCAGTCCTGCAGATACGTACCGCGGTAGTGCCGGAGGTCGCCGAGCTCCCCTTCCTCGATCAGCTGCTTCGCCAGCATGACCGCAGGGGCGCGCCGGTAGTTGTGGCAGATCATGTGCGGCACGCCGGCCTTTTCGACCGCTGCGAGCATCCGCTCCGCCTCGGCGACGGTGTTGGCGAGCGGCTTCTCGCACAGCACCACCTTGCCGGCGCGCGCGGCGGCGATGGCGATGGGGGCGTGCATGTCCCCGGGCGTGCTGACGTCGACGATGTCGATGTCCTCGCGCGCGACGACCGCTTCCCAGTCGGTCGCCGCCTCTTCCCAGCCCAGGTCGCGCGCCGCCGCTTCGACCTTGTCGCGCGTGCGCCCGCAGATGACCTTGAGCCGCGGCGTGAGCCGCGGCTTGAAGAACGGCGTCACCTGCCGGTACGCGTTGCTGTGCGCCCGGCCCATGAAGGCATAGCCGATCAGGGCAACGTTGACCTGCGTCATTTCTTCGTCTTGGCTGGCGGGGTCTTCGGGTCGAACGTCTTGACGAGCTTGGCGAGCTCCAGGATTTCCTGCTCGGAGAACTTGTCCTTGAACGGCAGCATCAGCGTGCCGGCAACGCCCTCGCGGATGGTCTTGGCGATCGCCTGCGTGGTCGCGCCGTGCTTCCAATGCCCGTCGGTGAAGCTCATGTCCGGCGTCAGCCCCTTGCCGTCGGCGAGATGGCACGCCAGGCAGGTGGCCTTGTAGTTCTCCTCGGCCTTCAGCGCCGCGGCCGACTTTTTCGCCGGCTGCTGCGCCGCGTCCGTCTTCGGCTTCGTCTGCGCGCTCATCGCGACCGCGGCCGCGAGACAGCCGGCGAGCGCGAGGCCAGCCATGGTGAGTCGATCAGGTCCTCGAAACATCCGCGTATTCTGGCACAAGACGCGCGCGCCGCGCGACGAGCGCCCCGACGTAGCAGAGCGCGATGAGCAGCAGCAGCACCCGGAATCCGGTCATCAGCGACAGGTACTCACCGACGCCGCCGACCATCGCCCCGAGGAGGTTGGTGCCGTAGTCGCGGGGCAGCGACGTCGAGTGCTTGATCGCCGAGCCGAACAGCAGGCCGGCGCACAGGATCGGGCTGAACACGAGCACGGCGTAGAACAGCGACTCCAGCGCGCGGCTCTCGAACGCGATGCGCCCGATGGGGACCAGGTAGTTGGCCGCGAGCAGCGCGAGCAGCACGCCGCCCACCACCCACGGGTGCCGGATCTCCACCCGCGAGACCACGTAGTTGGCCGCGAGCGCCATGGTCAGCACCGACGCGATTGCCAGCGACGCGACGACCCAGGTCGAGCCCCACAGCAGCGCGAACTGGATGATCGACTTGGTCTCCAGCAGCATGAACCCGGCGCCGAGCAGGAAGAAGTGCCAGGACCAGCCGGCCGGGGCGGTGGCGTGGACGTGCAGCCGGCGATCGACGGCCCACACCGACAGCGTGGACACGGTCAGGATCACGAGCAACGCGATCCCGTAATGCACCGGCAGGTGACGGTCCCTCAGGTAGAGGAAAGGCCAGTCGTCGGTGGCCGGCTCCACCGATGCGTCGCGGCGGTGGAGCCGGGCCGGGCTGGGTGCCTGCGACTGGCCGAAGGCCGTGACCCGATCGGGCACCTGCGGCTCGGAGGTGAGCTGCGCGAGCCGCGGCCCCGCCAGCAGCACGCCGAGGTAGGCGCGCGCCTCGTGCACGTGGACCCGCGGCTCTTCGCCGAAGGCCGCCGCCGCGGTATTGGCCAGCCGGTCGACGAGCCAGCGCTCGCGGAAGTAGTTGTAGATGACGAGCAGGCCGTCCGGCTTCAACCGCTCGCGGACGGCGCGGAACGACTCCTCGGTGAACATGTAGCTCTCGAGGCGCACGCCCGAGAAGCTCGACTGCAGCGTCAGCGAATCGATCAGCGCGAACACGACCAGGTCGTACTGACGTGCCGTCGTCCGGAGAAAGTGGCGGGCGTCGTCGTTGACGATGGTCACCCGCGGATCCGAGTAGGGCCGATCGGGGTGCCGCTCGCGTCCAAGACGGCTGATCATCGGGTCGATCTCGACCGCGTCCACCCGCCGGGCCCCGTGCTTGAGAGCGGCGGCGACGTCCGTGCCCGACCCCGCGCCGAGGATCAGCACCTCCTCGAAGATGTCACCGAACACCGCGTACGGCCACTGGTAGAAGTACTCCTTCTGATCGACCGGCGCCATCGACTGGTGAAAGATGTTGTTCACTTCGACGACGGTGTCCGCGCCCTCCTGGCCGACCGTGATCTTGTAGTAGGGCGACCAGAGCGCCCCGCGGGCCATGACGTGGACGACGGCCACGGTGGCCACGAGGACCAGGATGTTGATGACGGGAAACAGGACGCTGTAGCGTCCGCCTCGAGGCGGAAGTTGGCGTCCGACACCAGGCGGCCGTTGAGGCGCGCCAGCGGGCGCCGGCTCCGGCCTCAGGATCAGCGGCACGGCCGCGGCTGCCGCCACGCCGAACCACCACGCCGGCGACAGCTCGAGCCACGACATCACCGCGAAGGCGGCGACGCCGGCGAGGCTGCCCAGCAGATTGAGTGTGTAGCCACGCAGCGGCGGCAGCTTCGCCATCTCCCGCGCCATGCGCTGCGCCATCGTCACGAACAGGATCGCGACGATGATGAAGAGGAGGGGCAGCAGCATGGTGCTCTCCACGAGCACGACCCGTTCGTCCGTGCCGCTGCTGAAGTAGATGCTGCCCGGCGCCGCGACGCCGACCTCGAGCCGCAGGAAGTACACCGCCGCGACGACGACCGCCTGGAGGACCGGGAACCAGCGGAACAGGCGCGATCGCGCCGGCGCGAGCAGGCAGCCGATCCCGATGCCGAGGAAGCTCGCCAGCAGGATGAAGTTGGAGAAGTACGAGAGGAGCCGGATGTACGCCGGCATCCAGCGGATCAACGCGACCTCGAGGAAGAGGACCAGGAACGACGCGAGAAAGGTCATTCCGCGGCCCGCGACACGCCGAGTTGCTTGAGCGCGTCGGCCGGGCAGCCGTTCCACTCCGCCACGAACGTGTTCCCGATGTACCCGAGGTCCTCGATGCCCATCTTGCTCGTCCAGAATCCGCTGGCGGTCAGGTCGCGGAACGCGCGGAAGAAGGCAACGCCCTGGGTGAGCCGCTCCGGCCGGCCATGCCCGGAGATGTCGTCGAGGATCGCCCGCCGCCCGGCGTCGCTGCTCGCCAGGAAGGTCGTGCCGAAGCGCCGGTTCGCCTCGGCGTCGAGCCAGGCGAGCCCGCCGCGCATCGCCGTCTGCCTCGCCGTCTGGTCGGTCATCGTGAAGTCCATGAACTCCGGCACGCCCGCGTCGGTGGCGCTGCCCGACCGCTCGTCCTCCGGGATGATCAGGTCGACGAGCAGGCGCACGGTCGCGTACTCGTGGGGTGTGAAGAACCTCGGCTTGAAGGCGGTGCGCGCCTGGCGCGCCGCCTGCCGCGCCGCCTGCGCCTGGTGGTGCGCCTGCTGCGCCTCGGCGTCGGTCAGCGCGAACACCGCGGCGAGCGGCGCCGAGGACATCACCTTGAGTGCCGTCCGGCGGCCTGCATCCATCAGATCGCTCCTGCCTTCCGCTGCGCCGCGATGTACTCGCTCGTCCGCATCGCCAGCGCCAGGATGGTCCACGTGCAGTTCTTGTCCGGGTTGGTCACGAACGGCCCGCCGTCGGCGACGAACAGGTTCTTCACGTCGTGCGCCTGGCAGTGGCCGTTCAGCACCGACGTCGAGGGATCGTTCCCCATCCGCGTGACCCCGACCTCGTGGATGATGCGGCCCCCCGCCGCGATGCCGTAGCCGCGCTCGCGTGGCGGCATCGGGGACGTCGGCGTGCCGCCCAGCTCCTGGACGAGCGCGCGGAAGGTCTCCTGCATGTGCCGCACCTGGTTGATCTCGTGGTCGCTCCAGGTGAAGTGGAAGCGCGGCACCGGGATGCCCCAGCGATCGACGACGGTGGGGTCGATGTCCATGTAGCAGTGCTCGTTCGGGATCATCTCGCCGCGCCCGGAGAGGTTCACCGTCGACCCGTAGAACCGTCGATAGTCGTCCTTCAGCTGCTTGCCGTAGCCGGCGCCGGCCGGCGGCAGGCTCGCCGGATCGGTGCTGGTGTAGTTGTGGTAGTTCTGGATCGCACCCATGAAGCCCGCCGTCGGCATGTGCCGCCCGCCGCCGATCTCGATGTGATAGCCGCGCGGGAAGTCGAGCTTCCGGTTGTCGAGCCACCAGGGCATGTACAGGTGCATGCCGCCGACGCCGTCGCAGTTGTGCGCCACGCCGTTCATCATGCGCGGCACGAAGCCGGTGACGGCCGCACCGACCGTGTCGGTCAGGTACTTCCCGACCGTCCCGCTCGAGTTGCCCAGGCCCTGCGGGAACTTCGACGACCTGGAGTTCAGGAGAATCCGCGCCGACTCGCACGCGCTCGCCGCCAGGACGACGGCACGGGCGCGCACGTGGTTCTCGCGGTTGCTGGCCTTGTCGATGTACGCGACGCCGGAGGCAAGCCCGGAGCCGTCCACCGTCACCTCGCGCGCCATCGCGTTGGCGATGATCGTCAGCCGCTTCGTCGCGAGCGCCGGCGGGATCAGGACCGACGGGGAGGAGAAATTGGAGTGCGTCGCGCAGCCGCGGTTGCACTGGCCGCAGAAGTGGCACTTCGCACGCCCGTTGAGCGGCTGCGTCAGGATCGAGAGCCGGCTCGGGACGCAGGGAATGCCCAACTTCGTCGAGGCCTCTTTGATCAGCAGCTCGTAGCAGCGGGGGGCCGGCGGCGGCAGGAAGATCCCGTCCGGATCGTTCGGCAGGTTCTCGACGCTCCCGAACACCCCGATCAAGCGATCGATGGCGTCGTAATAGGGCTTCAGGTCGTCGTAGGTGATCGGCCAGTCGTCGCCCAGGCCGTCGATCGACTTGCGACGGAAGTCGTACGGGCCGAAGCGCAGCGAGATGCGGCCCCAGTGATTGGTGCGCCCGCCGAGCATGCGCGAGCGGAACCAGTTGAACTCGCTGCCCTCGCCGGTCGTGTACGGCTCGCCCTCCAGCGTCCAGCCGCCGAACGCGGCGTCGAACTCGCCGAACTGCTGCTTCGCGGTCGCAGCGCCGCGCCGGGGCGAGTCATAGGGCCAGTCGAACATGTAGGAATCCTTCACCGGATCCCACATCGGCCCGGCCTCGAGCATCACGACGTCGGCGCCCGCCCCGGTGAGCACTTTCGCCGCCATGCCGCCGCCGGCGCCCGACCCGACGACGCAGACGTCGAAGACCCTGCGACTGCGAAGAACCTGCAGCATGTCGGCGGGATTGTATCAATGGAAAAGGGGTAAGGAGTAAGGGCCAAGTAAGGGTGGGGGAAGGAGCACATGGCAAATGGCTCCCGGCGCAACGGCCATTTGCTATTTACCGTGTACCATTTACCATTCACCTGCCCGGCGGTCCGCGCCTGGCAGTCTGAGAGGACCTCATCATGATGACTCGATTGCGTACGCTCGCAACGCTTGGCGCGATCGCGCTTGCGGCCGCCTGGCTCGCTCCCCTCGGCGCGCAGCAGAACCCCTTCCTCGGTCGCTGGAATCTCATCGGGACCGGCGAGAACGCCGGCAGCGTGTACTGGCTCGAGGTGAAGGAGAACGGCGGCCAGCTGTCGGGCACGTTCCTGAACCGCACCAGCAGCCCGTTCCCGCTCGTGTCGATCACGATCGAAAACGGCGAGTTGATCTTCCGTCCGCGCGGACGCGACGAGAAGACGCCCGGCCCGGAATTCCGGGCGAAAGCGGAGGGCGATAAGCTCACCGGCTCGGTGCAGATGCCACAGGGGGTGCGGACCTTCGTCGGCGTCCGCCCCGTGAAGTGGCCGCCCGCCAACGCGAACGGCAAGCACGCGTTCGGCACGCCGGTCGAGCTCCTCGACGCCAAGTCGCTCGACGCCTGGGACATCCAGCACAAGACCCGGCCGATCAGGTGGACCGTTGCCGACGGCGCCATGACCAACGAGCCGCCCGGAGCCAACAACTTGATCTCGAAGGAGAAGTTCAAGGACTTCCGGATTGCGGCGGAGTACAAGCTCGACAAGGACAGCAACAGCGGCATCTACCTCCGTGGCCGCTACGAGCTGCAGGTGCTGGACGACGTCGGCAAGCCGGCCAACAAGAACAGCCACATGTCGATCTACGGGTGGACGTCGCCGTCGGTGAACGCGAGCAGGGCGCCGGGCGAGTGGCAGACGATGGAGGCGACGCTCGTCGCCAACAAGGTGACGGTGGTGTTGAACGGGCAGACCGTGCACGACAACGCGACGGTCGAGGCGATTACCGGCGGCGCGCTCGACGCCAACGAGACCGAACCCGGACCCATCATGCTGCAGGGCGATCACGGCAAGGTGTGGTACCGGAAAGTCACTGTGACGCCGATCACGAGGCCTGCGATGTGAGGCCACGTCCTCGGCTGGCAGCCGCCTCGCACACGGGGTGGAACGGACGGATTGAGTAGCATCCCGACATTTCCTCCGAGCCTGCGTTCCTTCGCGTCTTCGTGCCAGGCGTCAGCCCGCCGTCAGGGGGCCTCGCCGACATCCCTCCCGCGGCATAATGCGGCGCATGTCCCTCGACGACGAGATCGACCGCCTGTACCAGCTTCCGCTGAACGAGTTCACTGCCGCGCGCAACGAGCTGGCGCGGCGCGCCGGCGACCGGGGCGGCGGGATCAAGAAGCTCGCAAAGCCGCCGGTCGCCGCCTGGGCGGTGAACCAGCTGTACTGGAAGGACCGGAACACCTACGAGACCCTCGTCGAGGCTGCCGAAGCGCTCCGGACCGCGCACCGCGGGGTGCTGTCGGGCAAGCGTGGCGACCTGCGGTTCGTCGGCCGAGACCACGAGGACGCGGTCGAGAGGGCGTTGAAGGTGACGCTCCGGCTCCTCGCCGACGGCGGCCACCCGGTCACCGATGCGACGCGGCACGTCATCGCGCAGACGCTGCGCACGTTGCCGGCCGACGATCCACCGGGACGCCTTTCGCGCGCGCTGGCCCCCGGCGGCTTCGAGATGCTCGCCGGAATCGCGGTCATGGGGGGCGGCGCGGGCGCCCGAGCCACGAAGCCGGCCCCGCCGCCCACGACTGCGCCGAAGAAGGCGCCGGCCGAGGATCGCCGCCTCGCACAGGCGCGCGAGGAAGCGGCGGCCGCGGCTCGCGCGCTGCGGGAAGCGGAGCAGGAGGCGCGGCGCACGGAGTTCGAGGCGGCCCGCGCCGCGCGTGCCGCGACGAAGGCGGGCGAGGAGCTCGCCGAAGCGCGGGCGAGTCTGGAGGCGGCGCGGCAGCGGCTCGAGCGCGCGGAGACCGAGTCGACTGAGGCCGGCCGACGGAAGAAGGAAGCCGATCGTGCGGTCATGGCCGCGGGGAAGGCGGTCGCGGCGGCACGCCAACGTGCGAGCTCGGCCGAACGCGCCGCTCGCAAACTTGCGCCGTGATAACCTCGCCAGCAGGGCGATGCCGCAGCTGCTCACCTTCCACATCCATCACGATCAGGACGTCGTCACCGCCCGGCAGCACGCTGCGGAAATCGCGTCGATCCTCGGGTTCGACGGCTCCGAGCAGACGCGCATCGCCACCGCGGTCTCGGAGATCGTCCGCAACGCCTTCCGCTACGCCGGCGGCGGCACCGTCACCTACACGGTGGACAGCGAGTCGCGCCCGCAGCGTTTCACGGTCCGCGTCGAGGACCAGGGCCCGGGCATCTCGCAGCTGACCGACGTGCTCGCTGGTCGCCACCGGTCGTCCACCGGCATGGGCATTGGCCTCGTCGGCGCGCAGCGCCTGATGGACGGCTTCTCGATGGAGTCGACGCCGGCCGGAACGTCGGTGCTGCTCGAGAAGTTCCTGCCGGCGCGCAGCGGCATCATCACCGCGGAGGGGGCGCGCCAGATCGCCGAGGAGGTCCGCCGGCGGAAGCCGCGCGGCCTCGTCGAGGAGCTGCTGCAGCGCAACCAGGAGCTGATGCGTGCGCTCGACGAGCTGCAGCGCAAGCAGCAGGAGCTCGTGCGCCTGAACCGCGAGCTCGAGGACACCAACCGCGGCGTCGTCGCGCTCTACGCGGAGCTCGACGAGAAGGCCGACCATCTGCGCCGCGCCGACGAGCTGAAGTCGCGCTTCCTCTCGAACATGACCCACGAGTTCCGCACGCCGGTGAACTCGATCACCGGGCTGACGAACCTGATCCAGGAGGACCGCGAGCGCGAAGGACGGCCCGTGGAACCGGAGATCGTGTACATCCGGAAGGCGGCCGAGCAACTGTCCGAGCTGGTGAACGACCTGCTGGATCTCGCCAAGGTGGAGGCGGGCAAGACGGTCGTGCGGCCGACCGTGTTCGACGTGCAGAAGCTTTTCGGCGCGCTGCGCGGCATGCTGCGCCCGCTCCTGCTGAACCAGTCGGTGACGCTGGTCTTCGAGGACGTCGCCGACCTGCCGCCGCTCCACACCGACGAGGGCAAGGTCTCGCAGATCCTGCGCAATCTGATCTCGAACGCGCTGAAGTACACCGAACGCGGCGAGGTGCGGGTGTCCGCGCGCCTCGACGAGTCGGGAGACCGGATCGCGTTCGCCGTCGCCGACACCGGCATCGGGATCGCTCCGGGAGATCGGTCGCGCATCTTCGAGGAGTTCACCCAGGTCGAGCACCGGCTGCAGCGACGGGTACGCGGCACGGGGCTCGGGCTCCCGCTGTCGCGCAAGCTCGCCGAACTGCTCGGCGGATCGCTGTCGCTGAGCAGCGAGGAGGGCGTCGGCTCGACGTTCTTCGTTACGCTGCCGGTCGCGCTGCGGCCGATCAGCGCGGCTGACGTCGCCTTCACCTGGGTGGCCGAGCCGGGCAAGCTGCCGCTGCTCATCGTCGAAGACGAGGCGGACGCGCAGTACTTCTACGACAAGATCCTCAAGAGCTCCGCGTTCCAGCCGTATCCTGCCCGCTCGGTGTCCGAGATGGAGGCGGCGCTCCGCGAGGTGCGCCCGGCGGCCATCGTGTTCGACATCGTGCTCGAAGGGGAGCACAAGTGGGACACGATCGGGGCACTGAAGCGCGATCCGGCGACGAAAGACATCCCGCTGGTGGTCGTCAGCGCGCTGCCGGAGCGGGAACGCGGCCTCGCGCTCGGCGCCGACGCCTACCTGACCAAGCCGATCGACCGGCGCACGCTGGTCGACACGCTCACCGGCCTGCACGCGCGCGGGCAGCGGCCGATCCGCGTGCTCACGATCGACGACGAGGAGGTGGCCCGCTACCTGATCCGGCAGTGCCTGCCGACGCCGGCGTTCGAGGTGCTGGAGGCGAGCACCGGTCCGGAAGGCCTGGCGTCCGCACGCACCGACCATCCGGACGTGATCCTGCTCGACCTGATCATGTCGGGTATGAACGGGCGTCAGATCCTGCGGCAACTGTCGGCGGACGCTACGACGCGCGACATCCCCGTCGTAATCGTCACCTCCTCGACGCTCGACGCCGTCGAGCGTGACGAGCTGTTGCGCCACGCGCAGCAGGTGCTGTCGAAGGGCGCGCTCTCCCGCCAGGCGCTCGGCGAAACGGTCCGTGACGCGATCGCGCATCAACCGGCCAGGCGAACACCGATATAATCGGCGAGGCGTCAATCCCGGACGCCAAATGCTGAACGTCGGGCGCAAGCGTTCTCCCCTTCGGCATTCGGCATTCGTCATTCGACATCGACCGCCCTTCTCCTGGATCACCGAAAGGACTGCTACAACCGATGGCACACGACACCGGGAGCGCGGCGCTGAACGACATCCTGCAGCAGGACGAGGCCGCAATCCTCCAGGCTTGGATCGACCATCAGGTGTCGACGTCGGGCTTTCGCGCCGAGCGCCTGAACCGCACGGAACTGTCCGACCAATCGCGGCGCTTCCTGGCGGCGCTGCGTGAGGCGGTTGCCGGCGGCGAGGCGGACGTCAAGGCGCGCACCTGGCAGCCCGTGCGCGACTTCCTCACCGAGGTGTCGGCGGCGCGCGGGCAGCAGGGCTTCTCGGCATCGGAGACGGCGACGTTCGTCTTCTCGCTGAAGCAGGTCCTCTACGATCGTTTCCTCTCGCGGTTCGCGTCGAAGCCGGACGTGCTCGCCGCCGCGACGCTGCACGCCAGCCTGCTCCTCGATCGGCTCGGCCTGTTCACGACCGAGATCTACCAGCGCGGGCGCGAGCAGGTGATCATCCGCCAGCAGCAGGAACTGCTCGAGCTCTCGACGCCGGTCGTGACGTTGTGGGAGGGCGTGCTCGCCCTGCCGCTCATCGGCACGCTCGACAGCGCGCGTACGCAGGTGGTGATGGAGAACCTGCTGCAGCGCATCGTCGACACCGGCGCGCCGATCGCGATCATCGACATCACCGGCGTCCCCACCGTCGACACCCTGACCGCGCAGCACCTGCTGAAGACGGTGGCGGCGGCGCGGCTGATGGGCGCCGACTGCATCATCAGCGGCATCCGGCCGCAGATCGCGCAGACGATCGTGCACCTCGGCGTCGAGCTGGGGAGCGTGGTGACCAAGGCGACGCTGGCGGACGCGTTCTCGATCGCGCTGCAGCGGCTCGGGCTCGCGGTGGCGCGCCGCCAGGCGAGCTAGCCGTGGAACGCATCCCCATCCTCAAGATGGGTGACTACCTGCTGGTCACCATCCAGGTCGACATGCACGACCGCCTGGCGATGGCGCTGCAGGACGACCTGACGGAGAAGATCGTCGCGTCGCGGGCCAGGGGCGTGCTCATCGACATCTCCGCACTCGAGATGGTCGACTCGTTCATGGGACGCATGATCGGCGACATCGCCGCGGTGTCCCGCGTGCTCGATGCCGACACCGTGGTCGTCGGCATGCGCCCCGCCGTCGCGATCACCCTGGTGGAACTCGGCCTCTCGCTGACCGGCGTCCGCACCGCCCTGAACGTGGAGCGCGGAATGGAGTTCCTGCGCTCGGGCATCGAGGGACGGGGGCGGGGTCATGGCGGTCCTGAATAGCGAGCAGCGAACCATCCAGGCCGCCGAGGACGTCGTCGCGGTGCGCCAGGTGGTGCGCCAGCGCGCGATCGAGCTCGGCTTCAATCTCGTCGATCAGACCAAGATCGTCACCGCTGCGAGCGAGCTCGCCCGCAACACCCTGCAGCACGGCGGCGGCGGCGTCGTGATCATCGACAGCCTCGAGCAGATCGGGCGGCGCGGGCTGCGCCTCACCTTCGAAGACCAAGGCCCCGGCATCGCCGACGTGCAGCTGGCGCTGAAGGACGGCTTCACCACGGGCACCGGCCTCGGGCTGGGCCTGTCGGGCGCGCGCCGGCTCTCCAACGACTTCCAGATCGACTCGAAACCCGGCGAAGGCACCCGCGTCGTGATCACCCGATGGCGGTGAACGCCAGCGCCGCGATCGCCGTGGCAGATGCAGCCGGCGCGGGCGAGGCGCGCCGGGTCGCGCAGTGGCTCGCGCAGCGCATGGAATTCGGCGAGACGCGCGCCGCGCAGCTCGCGCTCGTCGTCACCGAGCTGGCCACCAACCTCGCGAGGCACGCGCGCGGCGGGGAGGTCCTGCTCCGCGCCCTCGACAGTCCCTCGGAACGCCCGGGCGTCGAGGTCCTGGCAGTGGACTCCGGACCAGGCATCCCGGACGTGGCGCTCTCGCGGCGCGACGGCTACTCCACCGCCGGTTCGCTCGGCCACGGGCTGGGCGCCATCCAGCGCCAGAGCGACGAGTGCTGGATCTACACGCAGCCGTCGGGCACCGTCATCGCCGCGCGGGTCGGCCGGGAACCGGCGCGCGTCCCGGAGCACCTGCCGCTCGACATCGGCGCGGTGTGCGTCTGCAAGCCTGGGGAGGAGGTGTGCGGCGACCAGTGGGGCTGGCGCCTTCGACCCGAACGGCTCGCCGTCGTGATTGCCGACGGCCTCGGGCACGGGCTGGGCGCGCACGATGCGGCGCGCCAGGCCATAAGGACGTTCGACGAGGACCCCGAAAGGGCTCCGCGCGACATGATTGAGCGCCTGCACGCGGCGCTCCGGCCGACCCGCGGCGCCGCGGCGGCGTGCCTGGTCGTCGATCTCGAGCGCGGCGTGGCACGGTACGCCGGGTTGGGCAACATCGGGGCGGCGGTGGTGCGGGCCGATGGTTCGCACCGGACCTTCGTGTCGCAGAACGGCATCGCCGGACACGCGGCCTCCCGGTTCCAGGAGTACTCCTACGCTGTGCCGCCGCGATCCACCCTCGTGCTGCACTCGGACGGCCTCGGCAGCCACTGGAACCTGGCAAACTACCGGGGGCTCGCGACCCGGCACCCGAGCCTGATCGCCGGCGTCCTGTATCGCGATTTCGCACGGCGGCGGGACGACGTGACGGTGATCGTGGCGCGCGAACGGCAGCCTCGGTGAGGGTGCTGGGGCCGGAACCCTCAGATCCGGCAACGGTTTCGAGCCACCGCGTACGATTTCGTAACGGTTCATGCGTGAGATGAGCCACAATGTAGCAAATCCGTTCAGTGTCAGCTTCCCCTGGCAACGCCGATCAGGGGTCTCGACGAGGCGGCACACGACTTGATTCAGTTCAGGCCCACACCATGGCCGAGGTGCATCCGGATACGCCGCGAACGACCGCGGATCTCCGCCGCTGGATCCGCGAGGAACTCCGGCTGCCCGAGGACCTCGTCGTCCGGCTGCTCGACAACATCGATGCCGTGCTCCTCAGCCAGCGGCAGCTCATCGAGGAGTCGAAGCGCGACGCGATCCGCGCCCTGTCGGAAGGCTTCGCCGCCAAGATGGAGCGGCTGCAGAAGCAACTGACCGACAAGGACGTCACCGTCAGCAACATCGCGCGCTACTTCGAGGAGGTGGTCGCGGAGCTGACCGAGAAGTCGCACCGCGATCCCAAGACCAAGCTGCTGAACTTCGACTGGTTCATGGAGCGCGTCGAGTCGTTCCTCGCCGTCGAGCAGCGCGTGCGGTGGTGCGGCATCGGGGTGGTCGATATCAACAGCTTCAAGTGGTACAACGACACCCTCGGGCACGCGGCCGGCGACCGGATCATCGAGCGGGTCGCGTGCATCCTCGCCGACCAGATCCGATCCGAGGACTTCCTCGCCCTCGAGCGCGCCGGTGAAGCGCGCGATCTGCACGCGCGGTTCGGCGGCGACGAGTTCTGTTTCCTGATCCCGGACCTGCCTGGGTGCAGCCAGGCGGCGGAGGTCGCGAACCGCTTCAAGGCGGCGGTCGAGAAGTACGACTGGGAACGGGACGACCGCCGACTGCTCGCGCGGCCGGTCCGCGTCGACGTCGGCATTGTCTGCCTGCGGCTCGGCCCGGTGGCCGAGCGCCGCGGAGTGGCGCGGAAGCTCGCGGCGGAACTGATCCAGCGCGCCGACAAGTTGATGTACGACGCAAAAGGCCAGCACGCCGCGCGGGTGTACACCGCGGCGGTCCGGGTCGAGAGCGGCGAGCTCGTCGACACCATCGCGGAGTTCGACCGCATGCACAGCCGGAAGTCCGCCGGCCACGTCTGATTGCCCGGTTTCCCAGGCCAGTGTTACACTTGGGGGCTCGAGTCGACAGTCGACGGTCGACAGTCAGGGTCAGAGTCAGAGTCGAAGGTCAGGGTCAGAGTCGCCAATCGGCGTCGGCCGTCCGATTCGGCAATCGCCGGTTCCACGATGCTGCGAACCGGCATCTGGCCAGGACACTCCGCAATCGCCAATCGCCGATTGAAATCCGCGTTCGTCAATCGACGATCCGCACTGCGTGTGGTGGGTGTAGCTCAGCGGTAGAGCGCCGGACTGTGGCTCCGGAAGTCGCGGGTTCGAACCCCGTCATCCACCCCAACTTGCTTCTTCAGGTCTTCAAACAGGTTGGCGTCGTTTTCGGAGTTCTCCGGGGCGTCCCTTGAACCTGACCACGGCTGCGTTGGGGCCAATTCCCAGCGCAACGATCAGTGGCGACACGAATGTCAGACCTGACGTCCGGCGGGCTTCTGGCCGAGTATCGGAGATTCGCTGACAGCCCGCGAGCGTACCCTGTTCGGTCACTCTGCCCGCAGCGCATCCACGGGGTCGATCTTCGTCGTCGCACGGGCGGGTAGGTAGCTCGCGAGGAGCGCCACGGCGAGCACCAGCGTCGGGACCGCCGCGAACACGGCGCCGGCGCGTGGGTTTACTCCGAAGAGGAACGCGGTCGTCAGCCGAACCGCCGCGAGCGCGAGCGGTACGCCGATGACGATACCCGGAATGCAAGCAGGGCGCCCAGGACGAGACCGATGATCGCCAGCAGGACCATCCCGGCCATCCGCGCTCGCTCGAGTCGCGGTCGCCTCCCAGCCGGCCTGAAGCGTCGTCGCGGAGGACATTTCCACGCGGACAGGCATGCGGCGTAGCAGCTCTCGGGCCCGCTCGGCGATGGTGGACGCCGACGCGCCGGCCCGCACAATCACCGCGTTTGCCGTCTGGGGATCGTCGCAATGTGATGCACCGCCAGCAACGGGTTACGCCGCCACCGACGCAGCCGGGCAGTCACAATGATCCCCTTGTGGCGTGAGAGCAAATCTCCGGGACTTGACATGCCGTACCCCAAACCTGTTGATAGCCGGAGGGTCGCCGCCCCGGAGAAAGAGGGGAGCGAGGCGGGCGACGGAAAGCCGGCAGAAGCGGTCGCCGCGCCCGTACAGCCCGCCAACACCGTAACGTCCATTGAGGAACCGACGTACCGATGTTCTGGACATTCCCCTTGACGTGGAATACGCCGGCCGAACTCGCGTCGTTGCGACCAGGTGCTACACTTCGATAATGGCGTTGGACCGGCCCGGACACGACGTGAGCGGACGGCGAGACGTTGACCACCGTGTTCGAACGTCATGCCGCCGAAGATCAGGGAACTGATCAGCGAACTGGAAGCCGCAGGATTCGTGAACCGCGGCGGAAAGGGCGGCCATAGGAATTTCACGCATCCGAAGGTTGCCAAGCCGATAACACTTTCCGGTAATGCTGGCGACGACGCCAAACGCTATCAAGAGAAAGCCGTGCGGGCGGCCATCGAGGAGTCCAGGAAATGACGGCGGGTGCTCGCTACGTCAAGATCGTCGAATGGTCCGATGAAGATGGCTGCTTCGTTGGAAGCTGTCCCGGTCTGTTCTACGGCGGCTGCCATGGCGACGACGAGAAAGCCGTATTCGCTGAGCTGTGCGAGTTGGTCGAAGAAACGATCGAGCTGTACGCAAAGGACGGCACGCCGCTGCCGCCGCCTACCTCGGGTAAGGACTACGCCAACAAGATGCTGTCGATCGCCTCTTGAAGGATTCTTGAGACATGTCGCGGGTTCGAACGATGTCTACGCATTGAAACGTGACTCACTGCAGAGTTTGCGGCCGTACGCGCTACACTCGACGTGTAGCGAGACGCGGCCATTGGTCGCCAAGCCTGCAGTCGTGCACAGCGATCCAGAGATCCTGAGTGGAACGCTCGTGTTCGTCGGCACGCGCGTTCCGGTTCAGTCGCTCGTCGACTATCTCGAAGGCGGCGACACGCTGGACGTTTCTGCGCCAGTGTGCATCCGTGACTTGCGAGCAGGCCATCGCCGCGCTCGAACTCGCGCGAGAGCGCCTGCTGAGCGGTGCGCGTTCTCCTCGATGAGAATCGCCCGCACGATCTGACTCGAGCCGCGGTCGTCTAAACAGCACCGATGGAGAATGCGCCGCCGAATCCCGACGACGTTCTCTTCGAAGCGCTCACACCGGTCAGCCTTCCAGTCCGCTTCACACGGCAGCGCTGGGAATTGATCGCGACTGCCAAGCACCGGTCATGGCCGGACGCGAAAACGCCGTGAAAGCGGCGTTGGAAGCCCCGGACGCGATCCGTCAGAGCCGGACCGACGCCCAGGTGCTCTCTTCTACCGGGATTCCTGATCACCGCATATCCGACTGACGCAATCAAGGAAGGCGTTCGAGTATGGCCGAAGTGAAGGTATTCCATGACCGTGAGGGTCAAACGTTGACGGTCTGGTTCACTGACCCTTCGCACGAATACGTCTGCGAGGAGACGGGCGACGAAGTCGTGTTGATGAAGGCCGCTGATTGTCGATCTCGATCCGGACGGTCGACGGGCCCTGCGGCAAGAAGCGGCGACGCGATTCTCCTGCTACCCGAAGAGTCACGGTCAGGGCAGGCACCTGGCGCTCGCGAGGCTCGACGAGGCTTGCGTAACTTTGCATTGTAGAGTATATTGCGGGTGTGTCTTTCTGCGGAGCGCCGACCATGAAGAGAGCCACAATCTCTGGTGGCGTGTTCGTGACGCTGCTCGTCCTCGTCCTTGCCGGAAACCACCGGGCCGTCGAGGAGGACATCGACGCGCGGGCGGCCTCGCCCGCGGCCGCTTCCCCGATCGCATCGATGGAGGAGGCTCACCAGGGCTTCCTGTACGGCCGCGTCAGCACCGATGACGGCACCACATACGTGGGACGGCTGCGCTTCGGGCGCGACGAAGAGGCGTTCTGGGGAGACTATTTCAACGGCGTCAAGCCCGACAACCCGTGGGCCGCCCGGTCGCAGGTCCCCGAGCTGACGCAGAAGCGCCGCGCGTTTTCGATCTTCGGGTTCGAGATTCCGCTCGGGGAGCGTCAGATCGACGTCGCCCGGCCCTTCATGGCGCGCCTCGGCGACATTGCGCGCATCGAGGCGCGCGGCCGCGAGGTGCGGGTGACGCTCAAGAGCGGCACCGTGTTCGACCTTGACCGCTTTGCTGCCAACGACTTCGACGACGGCGTGCGGGTGTGGGATGAGAAACGCGGCGTCGTCGACCTCGCCAGTTGGGCCGGTGGAATACCACCTCCATCGCGCGTGCGGATCCGCACCATCGAGCTCCTCCCCACCGCCCGCCTGGGCGCCGCCCCCGCCCGGCTGCACGGTAAAGTGCGCACGCGGCAGGGCGACTTTTCCGGCTTCGTCCAGTGGGACCGGCAGGCGTGCGTCGCGGCCGACGAGCTTGATGGCCGCACCGCCGACGGTCCGCTCGGTCTGCGTTTCGACACCATCCGCTCCATCGCACGCCGCTCGAGCAACAGCTCGCTGGTGACGCTGGTGAACGACCGCGAGATCGTCCTTTCCGGCACCCGCGAAGTTGGCGAGGGCAACCGCGGGATCTACGTAGACGACCCTCGCTACGGCCGGGTGCTGGTCTCCTGGGACGCCTTCGAGCGCATCGACTTCAGCGCCGCCGGCAGCGGGCCCGCCTACACCGATTTCCCGGGAGGGCGCCCGCTCACCGGAACCGTCACGACCCGTGCCGGTCGCCGTCTCACCGGCCGGCTGGTCTACGACCTCGACGAAAGCGAGACCACCGAGACCCTCGATGCCCCGTCTCGGGGGGTGGACTACACCATCCCGTTCGGCCTGATCGCCTCAATCGCGCCCGCTGGCCGCGAAGAGCGCGGCGCCCAGCGCGCCCGGGTGACGCTCCATAACGGCGAGGAGCTGCACCTGGAGCGCGCCGGCGATCTCGGCAAGGGGAATGCCGGCATGTTGATCTTTGCGAACGGTCGTGAGCGCCCCGAGCACGTGCAGTGGGCCGACGTCGAGGAGGTCCATCTCGACAGACCGCCGGCGATGTACCCGCCGCTCCGCGGGCGTTAGCGCTCCCGGCGTGAATGCTCGGATATGAAGCTCGTGCGAGAGCAGCGCTTAGCGGGAAGCCAATCAGCATCGAGATCACGGCGCCGGCCAAGTTCTCGTTGGCTGCCCTGAATCGCGTGCTGCGGGAACTCGGGTTTCCTCCGGCGAACCGCGCTGACCTGGCACCCGTCCTCGCGGCTTGAAAGAACTCGACACTTTGCCCACGAAACCGGCCGCCTTGAACCGAGACGGCCGGACCAGCCAATCGAAAACCGCCCGAACACCCGACGATTTCCGAACCACCGAGACGCGACTTCTACTTTTCCACCAGTTTCAAGACACTACCACCGTTTGCGTTGTTTCCGATAAACAGATTTGTTCCGGACTGCGAGCTGGTGAGAACCCATTCACCTGCCACAACGCGGTTGCGAATCAGCACCGGAGCGAGTGCAACGGCAACGCCGAGCAGAAGAGCGGACACTGCTACTACACGACGCGTGACGTTTGCCACCCAAACGGCCATCAACGGGATAAGGACCAGCGCATTCTCACGATTCGTGCTCGTGCGAGGCGGTCATCAGCCACGTCTCGAGCCTGCGACGATTATAGATGCCAGCTTACGGCCGCTCTATCTGAGCGGAGTGGCGTCGTGCCCTGTTTCGGGTCCGGCTGAAGACCGCACGGACCGCTGAACACGACCGTCGATCGATCAAGTATTAGAACTCAGAGCCAAGAAGCTCAGAAGGTTCTGAGTTCTTGGTTTCTCAACAGGCTCCCGGCCTGCCTCCCGGCGCTCACGTGAAGCGCGGCGCGGCGCCGCCGCCGCCGGCGCTTCGCGGCGACGTGCCCCGCGCGGCGAAGGTGGAAAAGAGCTTCTCCAGGCTGGTGGACTGGCACTTCGGGCACTCGGCCTGGCGGCTCGCGGTGACGAGCCGCTCGAACCGGTGCCCGCAGTCGTGGCAGGTGAACTCGAATAATGGCATGTGATGGCTCGAGGCTCCCGTTCACATGATGCACGAGCCGGGCCCGACGTTACAGTCCGGCCCTCCGGGTTACACTTTCGGCTCCCGAGCATCATCGGGCTCTCTCGAAGGAGGCGGCGGCATGGCACAGCAGCACGAGTGGATGTTCTACGAGCTGATGTGGCGGCTGCATACCGCGGGCGCGCCGTATCCGTTCCCGTGGTGGGTGCGGCAGGCGTTCCGCCGCTGGACCGACGCCTTCGACGTCGGCCTGTTCGATTCGAAGGAGGCGGCGTTCGCCTCGAACGCCCACTACCGCTACTGGAACCTGGTCGGCGAGCCCAACCGCGACCTGGAGAGCCTGGTCGGCCAGGCCGGGGAGGTCGAGCCGGTCTACGACCAGTACACACTGTCGTTCTTCGTGTTCGACGCGTCGGCGGGCACCGTGCACCTGCCGCAGCTCGCGGGCACCGACGGCCGTCCATCGACGGTGACGCAGCGGCTGCTCGACGGCTGGCTGCCCGGTGTAGAGACGACCTACGACACCGGCGTGGGCCTGCGTGCACGCGCGCTGGCGTTCGGCACGCCGATCGCGGTCAACGACCTGCGCGGGTTCGTGCTCGTACGCCTCTCGATCACGTCGGAGCGGCCCGGTCCCGCGAATGTCTGGCTGTGCGCGAGCGTCAACCCCGCCGGCCCCTCGGGGTTCCAGCGCCACGATCGAGCCGGCCGCTTCCTCGCCGATCGCCGGCTGAACACGCTCCGCTATCTCGCCGCGGAGCGCCGCATCGAGGTGAACGCCACGTGGGGACCCTCGTTCGACGATGCGCCGGCGGAGGTCGGGATGTACGGCAACGGGACGTCGGCCGATCCGATGCATTACGTCCGCCACAACCCGTGGGCGGAGCTCGTCTCGCGGCGGCGGCTGAACGGCTTCGCCGAGGCCCAGGATCACATCGCCGGCCTCTGCCACGGCGTCGTCGCCTGGCCGGTCGTCCTGATGCCGGGGGACACGACGACCGTCGGGATCCGGCTGCCGGTCAACAACCTGATCACGCGTGACGATCTCCGGCAGATGTCGGCGACGCCCGCGGCGACCTTGGAGCACTGGCTGCGCGCGAACTGGGCCTTCGATCTCTTCGACCGGGGCCTGCGGATCGAGCTCCCGCCGGGGCTGGAGCGGTTCGCCGACCAGGACGCGGTGTGCCGCTCGCAGCTGCTGATCCTCGCCGACGGCGGCGCCATCCACCCGGGGCCGACGATCTACGACTCGTTCTGGATCCGCGACTCCTCCGTCGAGGCGATCGCGTGCGCGGTCGTCGGACAGGAGACGCTGGCCGAGGTGCAGTTCGGGACGCACTACCCCCGCGTGTTCCAGAGCGGGCCCGGCTTCATCGGCCCGGCCCGGCGCCACGGGTTCTTCGGCGGCGAGCACGAGCAGGCGGACCACGAGTGGGACAGCAACGGCCAGGCGCTCTGGGCGATCGGCCGGTTCGACCGGATCATGGGCCGCGACTTCGGCTTCGGCCAGGGGATGTTCACGCCTTACGTCCTGGATGGCGCGCGCTGGATTCGCGACAATCGCAGCGAGTTCGGCCTGCTGCACAGCGGGTGGAGCGCGGAGCACGTCGGTGATCGCGACAAACCACACTACTGGGACGATCTCTGGGCCTGCGCCGGCCTCTGGGAGGCGGCGCAGCTCGCGGGCCGCATCGGCGCGCCCGCCGCGCAGCAGCAGGAGCTGTGGCGGATCTACGACGAGGTGCGCGACGCGACGCGCGACTCGATGCGCTGGGTGCTCGCCGAACAGCGCCGGCGGGGCCACTGGGAGACGTTCATCCCGACCGGACCGGCCGACGTCGGCCGGCTCGATTCGACGATGATCGGCGCGGTGGCATACTTCCACCCGTCGCGGCTGCACATGGGCACACGCCTCGGCGGCGACATCGACTACGCGATGCGCCAGACGCTCGAGACGATCTGGAGCCACTTCGTGCGCGGCGGCTTCCGCCACGACACCGCGTGGAACGGTTTCGGGCCGTACCTCACGCTGCAGCTGGCGCACGCCTTTCTCTTCGTCGGCGACTCCGGCCGCGCGCATCGTCTGCTCTGGTGGACGCTCGAGAACGCCGGGTTCGCGCGCGTCAGCCGGGGCGGTCCCGGGGACACCTGGCAGGTCGTGCTGGGCTGCTGGAACGAGCAGCACTGCTATCCGATCGCCAGCGACTTCGCGGAGGTTCCCGCCGGTTCGTGGTACATGGGGGACATCCCGCACGGCTGGAGCTGCGCCGAGTACATCTTGCTGCTCCGCGACATGCTGTTCTTCGAGGCGGACGAGGACGCCGACCGGCACCTCTACCTCCTCGCCGGCGTGGCACCCGAGTGGTTCGGCAGCGGCCGCATCCGCGTGCAGAACGGACGAACCGTGTTCGGCGGCCAGATCGACTTCGAGGCTCGGCACGATTCCGCCGGGCGGCGCGTCGAGCTGTCGATCCAGCGGGCGCCCGCTGCGGGCGTCCGCTACGTCTGCTGCATCCCGTTCGGCACCGGCCTCAGGTCCGCCAGCGCGGACGGGCGCTCGGTGCCCGTGGCCGGACGGCAGGCGTACCTCCCCGCCGGAACACGCGAGGCGCGAATCAGCTATCAGTGAGCGGGGAGCCGGCGGCGCACGTTGACTCGCACGCGCGGGCGGCACACAATGGCGCCACCGTGGAAAAGCCGGATGTCGAGCGGATCGCGTACAAGGCGCTGAAGGAACTGGGTGTGGCGGCCGCCGACCAGGCGACGGTGACGGCCGGCGAGCAGCCGGGGCACTGGCGGATCGAGTTCGAGGGATCGCACGGCCGCGCGCACATCCGCATCAAGTGCGGGCCTGGCACCACCCCGCAGTGGGTGCGCGAGCAGATCTTCCAGCAATATCTGGCGCAGACCTAGCGGCGTGCCCGGCCCACGCCTCACCGCGCCGCGCGCTTCTTCTCCTTGGTCTCCTTCGCCGCCGCCTTCGCCGGCTTGGCAGCGGCCTCCACCTTCGCAATCTTCTTCTTCCCGGTGCTCACGCGGTCCAGGCTCTGGCGCAGCGCGTCCATCAGGTTGACGACCTTCGGCGGCGTTTCTTCGGCGGGCGCCACCACTTCCTGGCCCGCGATCTTGGCGTCGATGATGCGCTGCAGCTCCTCCTGGTACTCGTCCCGGTAGTCGGCGAGGTCCAGCGCGCCCTCGAAGTTGTCGATCACTTGCCGCGCGAGCTTGATCTCTTCCGGCTTGACCTTGTCGGGGACGCCGCCGAGCTCCTCGATGTCGCCCATGCTGCGGATCTCTTTCGCATGACGCATCGTGTACATGACCAGCGCGTTGTCCTTCGGCTGGACGGCGACGAGGTACTCTCTCCCGTAGAGCGCCAGCTTGCCGATCCCGGCCTTGCCCTTCATCCCCTCGCGCATGACCGCGAAGGCCTGCGTCGCCATGCCGCCGTCCGGCGCGAGATAGTACGGCCGCTCGATGTAGATCGGATCGATCGCCGCGGCGTCGGTGAACTGCACCAGGTCGATGACCCGCGTCGATTCCGGCCGCACCTTCGCGATGTCCTCCTCGGACATCACGACGTAGCGCCCCTTCTCGAACTCGTAGCCCTTGGCCACCTCCGAGTGCGGCACTTCGCGCTCGCAGGTCGGGCACCAGCGCTTCTGCTGGATGCGCGTCTGGCACTCGGCGTGCAGTTGGTTGAAGCCGATCGTCGCCGCCGAGTCGGTCGCGGGAAACACGCGAACCGGGATGTTCACCAGGCTGATCTTCAGAAACCCCTTCCACGTCGGACGCGCCGCCATCGCTCGTCTCCTTGAAGTCGCAGCCGCCGGGGCTGCCAGCCTGAGATTATCGGCTGCATCGAGGCCGTTCGCACCCCCTGCACACTATGGCACCAGACCTGGGAGCACGGGGCGTTGATAGTAGACTGGACGCGCCCAGCGCCTCCTTTGGCGGTATGTCCTTGAGAAGACACGGGTTCGTCACAGTCGTCTGGCTCCTCGTCATCAGCCTCGGGGGGGCGGCCGCGCCGCCGCCGCAGCTCGAGGCACGCGTCGTGGACAGGGCGACCGGCCGGCCGCTCGCGGGCGCGGAGGTCACGATCCTCGGTCATCCCGGCGAGCGGTTCACCGATGCCGAGGGGCGGTTCACGTGGCAGCCGGCGCCGCCGCCGCCCTTCGAAGTGCTCGTCATCCTGCCGGGCGGCCGCTTCACCAAGCCGATCCTGGTCGAGCGCTTGTCCACGGACGGGCCGCTCGAACTACAGGTGGAGGGCCTGGTCAACGAGTCAGTGACCGTCGCCGCCGGCGCGGCGCCGAGCATCGAGGCCACGCCGGCCAGCGGCACCACGCTGCTCACCGGCGGCGAAATCGCGGCGCGCGCCCCGGCCAACATCTCGCAGGCGCTCGAGAACGTCGCCGGCGTGTCGACGGTGTCGGAGGGACAGGCCGCAGTCCCGGTGGTGCGCGGCTTTGCCGGCGGCCGCACTTTGATCCTCGTCGACGGCGCACGCGTGACCAGCGAACGGCGGGTCGGGCCGAGCGCGACGTTTCTCGATCCCTTCTCGCTGGACAGCGTCGAGGTGTCACGCGGCCCGGGATCGGTCGCGTACGGATCGGACGCCTTCGGCGGCGTGATCTCCGCGCGCACGCGGCGCGTGGCCGCGGGATCGCCACTGGCGTTTCGCGCACTGGGCACGTTCGGCGCGGGCGTCCCGGAGGTGCGCGGCGCGTTCGAGGTGTCCAAGGGGCTCTCGCGGGGAGGCATGCTGTTTCAGGCGCACGCCCGGGGCTTCGACGACTACCGCAGTCCCGAGGGCGACGTCTTCAATTCCGGCTCGCGGGACCAGGGCGTCCTTACCCGGTTCGAGCACGCGCTCGGCCCCGGCACCGTTTCCGTCGGCTGGCAGAGCGACTTCGCCCGCGACATCGAACGGCCGCGCAACAACTCGGGCACGGTCCGGTTCTATTACCCGATCGAGGACTCGCACCGCCTGACGACGGGCTACGAGCTGCACAAGTACCGCGGGTTCGAGCGACTCTCCTTCACCGGTTTCTTCGGGACGAGCGCGCTCGTCACCGACCAGGATCGGTTCCCGACGCCCACGAGCCCGCGCAGCATCGAGCGGTCGGACGTGTCGGCCGAGGACTTCCACGTGCGCGTCCTCGCCGAGCGGACCGTAGGCACCGCACACGTCGAGTTCGGCACCGACCTCAACGGCCGCTTCGATCTGCACGCGCTGGACGAGCGGGTGGTGTTCGACGCCTCCGGCGCGACCGTCGCCACCCTGACGAACGTGTCGGTGGACTCCGCCCGGCGGACCGACGCCGGGTTCTTCGGCAGCGTCCAGGTGCCGCTGGTCGCGCGCGTCCTGCTCGCCGTCGGCGTCCGCGGCGACCGCGTGACCACCGACAACGACGGCGGGTATTTCGGCGATCGCTCGACCGCGCAGGGCGCCGCCTCCGGGTACGTCTCGGCGACCCTGGGGTCGTTTCGCGGCTTCTCGTTCACCGCGCAGGCGGCGCGCGGCTTTCGCGATCCGATGCTGTCGGACCGGTATTTCCGCGGCCCCTCGGGGCGCGGCTTCATCACCGGCAACCCCGACCTCGAGCCGGAACAGAGCCTGCAGTTCGACACGGCCGCGCGCTTCACCCACGAGCGGTACCGCGCCGCGCTGTTCGTGTTCCACTACCGCATCACGGATCTCATCGAGCGGCTCGAAGCCGCCCCGGACGTCTTCTTCTTCCGCAACCGCGGGCGCGCGCGCGTGCGCGGCGTGGAGATCGAGGCGCAGGTGGATCTCGGGAGCGGCACGACGCTCGAGGTCGCCGGCCAGGTGACCCGCGGCGACGGTGACGGCGGCAGCCCACTCGATGCGATCCCCCAGGAGTCGATCTCGCTGCAGCTGCGCAGACAGCTCGGACCGCGCGGCTTCGTGCAGGCCCGCGGGGCGGCCTACGCACGGGACCCGCGCCCCGGCCCGACCGAGCAGATCATCCCGGGGTATGCGGTCGTCGATCTCGGCGGCGGGTGGTCCTTCCGGGAGGGGCTCGATCTCCGCGTGCTGGGCCGCAACGTGCTCGACCAGCCCTACCTGGTGAGCCCCGACGTGCGCACCGTGCTCGCGCCCGGCGCCTCCGTGCTGGCGACGCTGTCGGCGAAGTTCTGAGGGGAGGGCGGAGAGGCGTCGCGGTCGGGCAGCCACGGTGGCTTGTTGAACTGAAGAGCACACGCAGGCCACGGAATTCTGAACTCAAACGGCACGGAGGCATGCGGGACCGGGAGCGTGCGCTGGAGCGAACGGCGGCGACGCGCGTCGGCGCACGAGCGCCGCGAACCTCCATGCACGGCGTTCCGTGGCCTCCAAGATAGACCACGACAGGTCTTGCCCGCGCGTCTCACCAGCCGGGCGCACATAATCAGACGACATGCGCTGGCGAGACGACCCCGCCTCGATCCGCCCGATGCTGGCGACGCTCTCCGAGCCGCCGCTGGTGCAACCCGGGCTCGTCTACGAGCCGAAGTTCGACGGCATCCGCGCGCTGGCACACCTGGACGGTGCCGAGGTGCGCCTCTGGTCACGCCTCGGCAACGACAAGACGTCGCAGTTCCCGTCCATCGTCCAGGCGCTGCGCGCCTGGAGCGGCGCGGTCAGGCGGCCGCTCCTCGTGGACGGCGAAATCGTCGCGCTCGACGAGCAGGGCCGGCCCGCCGGCTTTCAGCGGCTGCAGGGCCGCATTCATCTGACCGGCGCCCGGGACGTCGAGCGCATCGAGCGGCAGCAACCGGTGGCGTTCGTCGCCTTCGACCTCCTGCGCGACGGCGACGAGGACGTCCGCGGCCTGCCGCTCAGCGAACGCCGTGCCCGGCTCGAACGGCTCCTGGGATCGGTCCTCGGCAAGGGCGGCCGCGGAACGGAAGGCACCCCGGAAGCGCAGGCAACCGTGCTGCGCCTCAGCGAGCAGGCCGCCGGCGACGGCCGTGGACTGCACGGCCGCGCGGTCGACGAAGGCTGGGAAGGACTCATCGCAAAAGAGGCGCGCGCGCCGTATCAATCAGGCCGCCGCAGCCCTGCCTGGCGGAAACTCAAGGTCCTCCAGCAGCAGGAGTTCATCGTCGGCGGCTGGACCGAGCCGCGGCAGACGCGCCAATTCTTCGGCGCGCTGCTGCTCGGGGTCCTCGACGACGGGCGGCTGAAGCACGTCGGTCACACCGGAACCGGCTTCAACGGCGCGGAGCTCGAACGCGTGTGGAAGACCCTCAAACCGCTCGAAATCGATCGGTCGCCGTTCGCCGAGCGCATCAAGACCAACGAGCCTGCGCACTGGGTGCGGCCGCAGCTCGTCGTGCAGGTGCGCTTCACCGAGTGGACGGCTGACGGCAAGCTGCGCCACCCGGTGTACCTGGGACTGCGTGACGACAAGGTTGCCAGCTCGGTCGTGCGCGAGAGCCCGGCGAGCGAAGCGAGCCGGCAAACGCGAAGCGCGCCCGCGAGCGAAGCGAGCATAGAAGCGCGTGAGAGCCTTCAACCGCCGCGGCGCGCGACCGCGCGACGTGGCAGCGCCGGGGGTGGGGCCCCGGCGCCTAGAACACGTGGGGCACCACGCGCATCGAAAGATGGCGGCCGCACGCGACACGCCCGGAGTAGCTCCGCGAGTGCGCTCGAGCACGTGATCTCCCAACTGCAGGCCCTGGAGAACACGCGCCGCGATGGGACGATCGAGCTGCCGGACGGCTCGCGGCTCGGTGTCACCAATCTCGCGAAGGTCTTCTGGCCGCGCCAGCGCTACACCAAAGGAGACCTGCTTCGCTATTACGCGCGCGTTGCGCACGTGCTCCTGCCGGCCGTGGCCGACAGGCCGCTGGTGATGAAACGCTTTCCCAACGGCATCGAGGGCAGCGCGTTCTACCAGCAGCGCTCGGAGAAGGAGAAGCCGCCGCCCGGCGTGCGCATCGAGGTGCTGCCCGAGGACGCGGACCCGATTTCCGATCCGGGTGCGAGGCGGTTCGTCGGCGGCTCGCTGATCACGCTGCTCTACATGACCCAGATCGCGGCGATCTCGCAGGACCCGTGGTTCTCGCGCGTGCAGTCGCCGCTCGACGCCGACTACGTCGCCATCGACCTGGATC
Organism: Vicinamibacterales bacterium; assembly: GCA_048594975.1. GTDB lineage: Bacteria > Acidobacteriota > Vicinamibacteria > Vicinamibacterales > 2-12-FULL-66-21 > JBMDXB01. The sequence goes on from JBMDXQ010000017.1 coordinate 65,378, forward strand.
CGGGCGACGGGACGACGTTCGATCGGGTCATCGACGTGGCCCGATGGGTGCACGACGAGCTCGAGTCGCTGAAGGTCACGTCCGTCCCGAAGACTTCGGGCTCTCGCGGCCTGCACATCTACATTCCGCTCGCGCCCGGAACCTCCTACGAGTCGGGCATGCTCTTCTGCCAGATCGTCGCGACGGTCATAGCCGCCCGGCACCCGAAGCTGGCCACCGTCGAGCGCGCGGTCCGTGCCCGCCGCCGCGGCACCGTGTACCTCGATTACCTCCAGAACATCGCGGGCAAGACGCTGGCGACCGCCTACAGCGCCCGTGCCAGCGACCACGCCGGCGTGTCCACGCCGCTCGACTGGAAGGAAGTGGACCGGGCCCTCGACCCGCGCGCGTTCACCATCGCGACGGCGCCCGCGCGCTTCGACGCGGTCGGCGACCTCTGGGCGCGCCTGCGTACGGTCAGGCCCGCAGACCTCGAGGCGGTCTTCCGGAAGTACTCGAGACCCGGCTGACGGTCGACGGTGGTCTCGGTGAGTCCGCTGGCGACGACCGGGCTGCTGAAGGACCAAGAAGACAAACTCAGAAGCTCCTATTCCGACCGCAGCGCACCGACCGGATCGATCCGCGTCGCGCGGCGCGCCGGCAACCATGTCGCGACCAGCGCCACCACGCTCAGCATCGCTGCGACCGCGCCCAGCACGGCCGGATCGCCCGGCCCGACCGCGAAGAGCATGCCGCGCAGCACGGTCGCGACGGCGAGCGCGCCGCCCATGCCCAGGGCGAGGGAGACGGCGGTCATCAACAGGCCTTCACGCATGACCAGCCGCATGAGTTGCCCCGGACCGGCGCCGAACGCCGCCCGGATGCCGATTTCGCGAGTCCGTGCCGAGACCGCATGGGCCAGCACCCCGTAGGCGCCAACCGCCGCCAGCAGCAGCGCGAGCACCGCGAACACGCCCCCCAGCCACGCAATGAACCGGCGCGGCGCGAGCGCAGTCCGCACGATGTCGTCGCAGGTGCGGATGCGCGCCACCGGCTGCAGCGGGTCGATAGCCCGCACCGCCGCCCGCACCACGGGACCGAGCGCCGCCGGATCGCGGTCGCTCCAGGCGGTGAACGTGAGGAACGGCCATCGCTCGTCGTTCTGCGCGAGCGGCACGTAGAGGGTCGGATCGGCTGGGCGTTCGACGTCGCGGTAGCGCGCGTCGTTGACGATCCCCACGATCTCGTGCCGCGCGTTCCCGCCGAACAGCACGGCGCGGCCGAGCGGATCCCCGGTGCCGAGATAGTGGGCGGCGAACGACTCGTTGACGATCGCCACGGGAGGCGCGCCGTCCCGGTCCGCCCCCGTGAAGCCGCGGCCGCGGATCACGGTCACACCCAGCGTGCGGAAATAGTCGGGCGTGACCACCTGGAAGTCTGCGGTCGGCGACAACGCGACGCCGCGATCCGGCTCGCCCTCGATCCGGATGCCGCGGTTGGGCGCGCCGGTCAGCGGCGCCGTGAACGATGCCGCGGCGGCCCGGACGCCCGGTTCGGCGCGGAGCCGCTCGAGCACGCCGTCCACCAGCTGCCGTTTCGCTGCCGGGTCGATCCGGAATTCGTTGCCGCCGGTCCGCGCGGCGGGACGCAGGTAGCGGTCGGCGGCGAGCGACAGCTCCGCGGCAATGCGGCCCTCGGGTACGAACCCCAGCTCGACGCGCTGCGCCGCGACCAGGCTCGCCAGCAGCAGCCCCGCGCCCGTGAGCAGCACGTGCGCGAGCGCCAGCTCGCTGACCGCGAGCGCACGATGCCAGCGGCGGACGCCACGGCCGCCGGTCATCCGGTTCATCGCCTCCCCCGGCGGGCTCGACGCGGCGCGGGAGGCGCGCACCGCCGGCACTAGGCCGAAGAGGAATACGGCCGTGAACGTCACCGCCGCCGTGAAGGCCAGCACGGTGCGATCGATCGCGATCTCCTGCACCCGCGGAAGCGCCGCAGGCGCGAACGCGATCAGCGCATCCAGCCCCCATGCCGCCAGCAGCAGCGCGCAGGCCCCCGAAGGAATCGCCAGCACGGACGTCTCGAGCAGCAGCTGTCGCGTCAGCCGCCAGCGGTCGGCGCCGAGCGCCAGCCGCGTGCCGAGCTCGCCCTGCCGTGCCGCGGCCTGCGCGAGCAGCAGGCTGGTGACGTTGGCACACGCGATCAGCAGCATCGCCGCGACCGCCAGCTGCAGCATCACCACGAGCGGACGAACGGCACCGACGACCTGCTCGTGCAGCGCCACCACGTCGGCGCCCAGACCGGCGTTCGTGTCGGGATACCGGTCGGCGAGCCGCGCCATGATCCCCGACAGGTCGGCACGCGCCGCCTCCGGCGACACCCCATCGGCAAGGCGGCCGACGACGTAGAGGAGGTGCGAGTCGCGGACCTTCGTGATGTCGCCGGGAAACGGGAAGCTGCGGGGGACGCCGCGATCGCCGTTGATCCAGATCTCGACGTCCGCCATCGTCGGCATGCGGAATTCTTCGCGGAGCACGCCGACGATGAGGTGCGAGCGTCCATCGAGGCTCAGCGTCTGGCCGACGGCGTCGGCGGCGCCGCCGAAGAGACGGTGCCAGAGGCCGTCGCTCAGGACCGCGACCGCCTGCGCACCAGCCGCATCGTCAGACGGGAGGAGCGTGCGGCCGAGCGCGGTGCGAACCCCCAGCGTTGCGAAGAAGTCGCCCGATGCTCCGCCGGCACGCAGCCGTTCCGCCTCGCCTCGGCCCGTGAGGTTCGCCGCGAAGCTGTCGTAGGCGGCAAGCGACGCGAAGGACCGCGAGGCGTCGCGCCAGTCCAGGTAGTTGGCCGGCGCCACCCAGCGCGCCGGGTTGTCCGGCGACGTCTCCCAGACCGCCACCAGCCGATCGGCGTCGGGGAACGGAAGCGGCCTGAGCACGACCGCGTGGAGCACGGAGAAGATCGCGGTGTTGGCGCCGATGCCGAGCGCGAGCGAGCACACGGCGGCGGCGGTGAGTGCGGGACGACGAGCGAACAGCCGGACGCCCAGGCGCAGGTCGAACAGCATGCGGTTAGCCTCGACGGCGGCGTGGCGATTTCCGTGCCGCGCGTCCCCTTCCGCCTAAGTCGCTGGCCCCTGTGGTGATAGCCTGGCGATGAGGCTGGCGGGAGCCGACGGTGGCGACCGGTTGCGGGGCGCCGGTTCCCACGTCCGAACAGTCCGGCCCTATCGCTCCAGCAGCGCGCGCAGTTCCTCGCGTGCCTCAGGACCCGGTCCGGGGTTGGGGCGGTGGGCCTGCTCGGTATCGAGGCTGCCGTTCCCGCCGATCGCCATGAGGCCGAGCGCCAGCACCGCGCCGGCGCTCGCAACCGCGGCCACGGTGAGCGCCCGATGCGTCGCGGCCCAGAACAGCGGGCTGCTCCAGGAGGCGCGATCGTCGAACACGCCGTGCGCGCCGTGATCGCCCGCCACCGGGTGCCACAGGTTGTCCGGCCGGTGCGGATCCTCCGGTTCAGAGGTTTGCTGCGACTCGTACCCGGTCGCGGCGAGGTAACGCTCCGCAATCGCGGGCACGGCGCGATTGCCGACGATGGCGGCCACGGTGGGCGCGCCGACCCAGAGCTCGCGCCGATCGTGATGGGCGGCCCAGAAGATCGCGTCGGCGGCGACCTCCGGCTGGTAGATCGGCGGGACCGGCTGCGCCTTGCGCGGCATCCGGCTCTTCGCCCACCGGAACTGCGGCGTGTTCAGCGCGGGGAGGTGCACCATCGTCGCGATCACGTGGCTGCCGTCGTGCAGCAGCTCGCAGCGCAGCGAGTCCATGAAGCCCTGCACGGCGTGCTTCGCCGCACAGTAGGCCGACTGCAGCGGGATGCCGCGATAGGCCAGGGCAGAACCGACCTGCACGATCGTGCCGCGATCGCGCGGGCGCATGCGGTGCAGCGCGGCAAGCGTCCCGTGGACCGTCCCGAGGTAGGTGACCTCGTTCACCCGGCGGTACTCGTCGGGCCGCATCTCGGCGACGGGCGAGAACACCGAGGCCATCGCGTTGTTGATCCAGATGTCGATCGGCCCGAAGGTCTCTTCCACGCGCGCGGCGGCGGCGTCGACTTCGTTCCAATTGGCGACGTCTGCGGGCAACACCATCGCGCGGCCGCCCAGCGCCTCTACCTCGCGGCGCGCCGCCTCGAGACCGTCGCGGCCGCGCGCGAGGAGGCCGATGTGTGCCCCTTCTCTGGCGAACCTCCGCGCGGCGGCCCGACCGACCCCGGCGGAGGCGCCCGTGACGACGACGACTTCGGGACGCGACATGGGAACTCCTCGCACGCGCGTGAAGGCAGCCTAGAAGCCGTCCTGCTCCTCTTCCTCCTCCTCTTCCTCCATGTCCTCGGCGTCTTCGAACTCATCGTCGCTCTCGCCGCTGTCGCCGACGCCGCGAATCTCCTCCTCCTCGCGGACCGGACGATCGCGATCGTCCATCGAGCTGCCGCGATTGTCGCGCGGCTGAGCCGCCCACTCCAGCTCGTTCTGCCTGATCGCCATGAGCTCTCCTTTCCGTCGCTTCGCGCCGGGAAGGCAGCAAAGCGGGTGCCACGGCTGCGATATGATCGCTGGTCGGGCTCGCACTCTCACGATGGGAAGGAAGAAGGACCAGACCCCGGAGCAGGCTGCCGCGTCGTTCGGTGTCGGCAAGCTGACGCGCCACCTCTTCATCTGCCTCGGTCCGGATTGCACCGACCCCGAGCGCGGCGAGCAAACGTGGACGTACCTCAAGAACCGGATGAAGGAACTCAACATCGCGGGCCCCGACGGGCCTTTCTACAGGACGAAATGCCAGTGCCTGCGCATCTGCACCGATGGGCCGATCTGCGTGGTGTATCCGGAAGGGACGTGGTATCGGGACGTCACGCCGGAGAATGCCGAGCGCATCATCCAGGAACACCTCATCGGGGGACGAGTCGTTCACGACCTGTGCTTTGCGCGGAATCCACTGGTATGATGGAGGGTCTTGGGCCTGCTCGCCGGGCACTGCGACGGCGGGCCGATGACTTTCCCAAACCAGCGCTGACGGCCATTGCGCCCGTAGCTCAGTTGGATAGAGCGCCGGGCTTCGAACCCGTAGGTCGGGGGTTCAAATCCCTCCGGGCGCGCCATTCGTCAGTCGCAAGTCGAGAGTCGTAAGTCAGAGTCAAAGTCAGAGTCAGTGTCGCTAGTCGTAGTCGCGAGTCGCTCGTCAGAATCGCTCGTCGTTCGTCGCGCCCGTAGCTCAACTGGATAGAGCGTCGGCCTCCGGAGCCGAAGGTTACAGGTTCGAGCCCTGTCGGGCGCGCCAGCCTAATCCCTTAGTTCACCAACGATTTACCAGCCGTAAGAAGTTCGCCGTTGCCCACGAGGCCGTGGGTCACCGGCGCCGGATGTGCAACCTTGTGCAACGCCGGACGTTCGGGACCGGGGAACCGCTTCATCGTGTCCAGCAACTGCTGCGTGGTGACGTTCAGGTAGATGCTGGTGGTCTTCGCGTCGGCATGTCCGAGCAGCCGTTGCACGTGTTGGAGCGGCCAGCCGGCCTCCAGCCACCGGGAGGCCCCCTCGTGGCGGAGATCGTGGAACCGCAGGTCGCAGGCCCGGTACTGGGCGCGGGACTCCGCCGACAACTTCCCGTGCGTCCAAGTCGGCGTGTGGCCGAACGCCCGAAGGACTACCCCTTCCCACTGCTTCTTCGGGTCCGCCACCTTGCGACCGATGCGGTCGCCGAACACGTACGCGTCGGATCCGTGCGGTCGGCCTGCGGGGTCAAGCCGGACCATGTCCAGCACGGCGCGGAGACGAGACGAGATCGGGATGTCTCGCGCCTCGCCGGTCTTGGCCTTCTCGGCGCGAATGCGGATGACGGCCGGAAGCACGTCTCGCCACTGCAGGGTCAACAGCTCGCCGCGACGGCAGCACGTCTCCAGGGCCGCGATGATCAGGTTGCAGAACCACGCCGAGGCGACCGACAGCAGCCGCCGTTCCTCGCCCGGCTCGACGACGCGGCCCTCGTCGTCCACCGTGTCAGGGACGAGCCGCCGGTCCCGCTTCGCGCCCTTCTGCCGCTTGATGGCCTTCTTGCCGACGATCCACGGCCGGGGCAGATACCCGTGCTCCACGAGCCACGCCTGCAGGTGCAGCACCACTTGCCGGTATTTGTTCTGCGTGCTTCCGGCCCGCGCGGACAACTGGAGGAAGGCCACCTCCAGGTCATCGAGTGTCACCCGCCCCAGTCGGCGATCCCCAAGGGACTCGTCGCCGACGGAGAGCGCCGACAGCACCGCCAGCTTGGATCGGTCGTTCGCTCGCTGCGTCTCGCTCACGTCGGCCCGGCCCCGCTCCAGCCACAACCGGCCGCTCTCGGCGAACGTGATGTCTGCCGGAGTCGCCGGAGCCGAGGGCGTCGGGGGAGGAAAGGTACCGGCGCGGATGGCAGCGCGGAGCCGGTCCGCTTCGGTGCGCGCCTTGTCCTTGTCCGTGATCGGGTCGGCCGCGTACTTGTCCAACTGGAACCGGTGATGGACGCCGCGCCACTTGAAACTGAAGTGCCACGGGTGCGGACACTTGGCCCACCCGCGGCGCGGGCAGCCGCAGCGTTTCCGCAGGCCGTTGTTCTGATGAACAAACACCCGTTGTCCATCGGTGAGCGTTCGACTCTGCATGTCGGACCTCCGCTTCTTAGAGAACGAATCCTTCGATCACGTAGGCAACGCCACGAAGGAAGCCACCATAGAACAGCACGTCTCCGATTGCGCCCGCGATGAGGACCTTTCTCAGGCGCTCGGCCTTCGGGGTGAAGGCAGCCTCTGATGCGGACATTGCATTTCGAGCGCCGGCTTCGTCCTGTGCTGCTGCAAGCAGGTCGTTCTGCGCCCCGTAGTGCTTGTGCACCAGAAAGCTAAGGTAAACGAGCGTCCACCGACTCACCGCGGCGATCAAGATGCCAATCATCATCGAGACACCGAGGTAGATCACGGCGCGATTCAGAAACCACGGATTGATGAAGGCCGGTCCTTGGGCGTGGAGGATTGGTATGACGACGCCGATGATCCCCGCTTCGAGCAGCATGAGTTGGTGGTAGTGCTCCAGCGCACTAAATGTCCCTTGCTGCATCCGGTCGAGAACGATCCTGCGGTCTTCAACCAAGAACTGGATGAACGGAAGCCGGTCAGCAAACCACGAAGATGGTGAGTTCATCGTCTTCCCCTTTCTGCGTTGATTGATCCACGTTACGGGGCCTCCGACGTTGAGACCGAGCGGTCTGCAGTGGTTGCTACAATGGCGGCAGGCCGTCTGGCAGTTGCACCTGCTGACGGTTTAGGGGTCGGTCCCGATACTCACACCATCGGGCCGACTCCGATTGTACCACGCCTCAGCCACGATTCAGCCAATAGAATCAAGGGGTTTTTGGCACATTTCGGCCCCCGGCCGTGGCTGTTCCCGTGCCCATTCAGCGCCCGCCCGATCAGCGTCCGCACGTGGTCGAGCGGCACGCCGAGCACCTGCACCCAGAAGGACAAGGCGCCGTCCTCGTCCTGCAGGAACGCTAACGGCATCAGCCCGGCGGCGCGGGTCGACGGAGCGACTGTCCGCCAGGGCGAAGCGCAGCACCGCCATCGCCAGCCCCTGTTCCGGGCGGATGCGGTGGTCGGCGGCGGGAGCGGTGGACGAGGAGCGGGTCGGCATGGCGTCACTCCGGCCCCCCGCGGTCCCGCCACGGGTTCCCGTACCAGCGCGACCGCTGCTGCGCCTCCCACTCGTCGAACGCGCGCCCTGCCGCCTCCTCGTTCTCGCGTAACCGGCGATACAGCGCGGCCCACGCCATCCCCTCCGACAGCCGCACGTGCTGAGCGACGAACTCCCGCAGGTGCATCGGGTCGCCCCCGCGGGCCAGGTGCTGCCAGTGCAGCCGTTCCACCGTCGTCAGACCGACGCACTCGTGACAGATCGGGTCGGACGGGAAGTAGACGCCGCCGAAGAGGAAACACGAGGCGTGCGAGAAGTAGTCCGGCTGGGCCGCCTGCTTCAGACACTCGAAGGACGGCAATCGCGGCGGACCCAGGCCGACTTTCGTCGCCGCCGCTGCCGTGGCGATGCCCACGGCGATATCGTCGTGGCCCCCGGGCGGGGCGGCGATGAGCCCGCCGCGGGTACTGGTGCGCCGTTCGAGCGACGCGAGTTGATTGATCGCGCGAGGATGATCGAGCAACTGGATGCGCCCGCTGTTCAGGATGGGCAACAGTTCCGAGAACAACTGACTGCTCGTCTTGTCGCTGGCGCGGTAGCTGATGCCGTAGCGGCTGAACACCTGCGCCGGCCACTCGCCGCCGAACTTGTCACCCGACACGGTCGTGATGCCGTAGCGGGCGCAGTCCCCGGCGCAGTCGGCGGCCGTGTTCTCGGGCGAGAACGGCGGCGCCACTTCCCGAAGCAGATCGACGACGCAGGCGCCGGGCTCCTCGTGGGCGACGACCCAGACGAACGAATCCGCGCCGCTGCCCCCGGCCACGTCCACGCCACAGCGGTACTGGATGCCGGGCAGCGGGGGCAGTTCGCGGCGGTGGGGGACAACGCAGCCCTCCACCGTCTCGCGGCTGACGAACGATTCGATGTCCGGCCGGAAGGCGATCTCCCCGTCCTTCCCGTACTCGCTCATGGCGACGGTCGCATCGTCAGCAAACGCGCGCTTGATGACGGAGGCGGGCACGGTCGGATTCATCGTGCGGGTGTCCGCCGTCCAAATCAGCGGCCCGCCGTCGCGCCCGAACCACTGCTTGTGCGCGTCGTAGACCGCGCCGCGCTTGGCATACGGCGAACTGACGACGAGCAGCAGCGCGTTCGGGACGGTGGCCATGGCGGGGCGAAGCGCGTTCAGGATCTCGACGTCAGGGACTGCGCCGTCGGGATCGGTCGGGAGAAAGCACGCCTCATCGACGACTGCGAACACCACCGTGTAGCCTCTCACCGATCTGAAACTCGCCGTGTGCGTCTCGATGGTGATCCGGTTGGCCAGATGGATCGCATCCTTCGTCTTGTGCTGCACCATCCGGGCAAGCGCCGGTCGGGACTCGATGAACCCGAGGATGTAGTTCATCGCCGTGCGCGACTGGCGGCGGTCAGGAAAGATCAACGGGATAGTGCCGCGCTCGCCGGGCGCGAGGATGGACCGATAGTCGCGGAAGCACGCGAAGTAGACGGCGAGCAGAGACTCGAACCGTGTGCCGCCGGCCCGGCGGCCTTTGATGACGTAGGTCTCAGACGCCTGAGACGTGGGGAGCGGACGATTGCCGATGCGGGCGCGGACGAAGGCGGCATCCGACGCGGACAGGCCGGCGGTGTGGCCGAACAGCGTCCTAGCGCACAGTTCCCAGGCGTGCCAGCTCGGCTCGGGCAGCAGCTCGCGCCACACGCGCAGCAGCGGATCGGCGGTCGGGCGCCGGGTCATGCCCGCCGCTCTCGCCCAGACCGCCGGGCTCGCGGCGCCCGCCCGGAGAGGGCGCAGGACAGGTGATAGCCGGCCCAGCGCGAGGGCGGGCGGTGGGCGCCGGGCCGGCCGCAGCGGCGGCAGCGCGGGGCCAGGTGCGGGGGCACGGGGCGGGAGGACGGGCGGCCCATGTCACGCCCCCTCGCCCCTGCGCTTCATGGCGCGCTGGATCGCGGGGTGCGTCTCGTACCGCTTGTCTACACCCTCGTCGCCGAAGAGTTCCGCCGGGGTCATCGCGCGCAACTTGAGAGTGAATCGCAGGCGGTCGGCAAAGCGCCGTGCCTCGCGGGCCTGTTCCAGGACCGCCCGCAACTGCGGCGGCACCCGCGATGCCTTCGTCTCAGCGATCAACTTCGCGAGTTCGAGCGATGCGGCATGTTCCTTCGCGCCGTCCGGTCCCTTGGGGTCGTAGTGCCATTCCCCACGGCGCTCGACTTCCTCGATCAGCACGCTATCGCGGACGATGCGGTGATGGTTCGTCCCGTTGGCCGAGAGCGCCTGCCGGTAGAGCGGGAGCACCGCGCTCGGAGGCAGCGGACCCAACTCCCGCCTGATGGCGTTGCGGCTGACCCCCTCGACCAGTTCGAGAATCAGGTTCGTGTCGGGTGACCCGCGGTTCACGAGGCGGGCGTGGCGTTCAGCCGCCGTCTCGGGGGCCTGACATTCGAGCACGAGCGCCTCCAGCACCGGCAACTCCTGCGAGTGCGCGTGGTCGAGCAGCCCCAACGCCCGCTCCATGTCGGCTCGGTGGCGGGCCTCGTGCTCGTGCAGGATCTCGGCTGCGATGCGCCGCAGTTCAGGGGCGCCCGCTCTCTTGCCGTGGATCGTGCCGATGTACTCGTCGGTCTCGGCCTTGGCCTCGGCCTTGGGATCGTGCGCGGCCTGCTCGCGGACCCCCTCGTCTACGGTGCGCAGGATGTTCCCCTTGCCCTCGGCGTTCGCGACGATCTCCGCCAGTCTCTCGGGTGTCATGACTCAACCTCCGTCTCTCCGCAATCCGCTCTCGCTCGACGCGGAACAACTCGTCCAGCGCGGCGAGGGTGTCTTCGAACGTGGCCATAAAGCGCCTCCAGTCGGTGCTCGCGTCGCCGCCCGAGTTGCCGTCCGGATCGCCGCTGCCGGTGTGCCGCGGAAGGTCGTAGGGTGTACCTTCGGTACGTCCTACTCCCCGGCCGCCGCGCGCTGCTCGGCCTGCCGCTGCCGCTCCTCCTCGGCCGCTTTCCGTTCCGCTTCGATGCGCTCACGCTCGACGCGCTCCTCCTCGTCGAGGATGCGGTCGGGAATCTCCCGCGCCCGCGCCTCCAACCCCCGGAGACGCAACGTCTCCTCGGACCGGAAACTGATCGTGCGGCTGGCATCCTGCGCGGTGATGCGCCGGTGCTCGCGCTGGTAGCGGAGGAAATCGAGGTAGCGGTCGAAGCCTTCGGCCTTGGTCGCTACGTCAATCGCCGCCGGTGTCGCTGTCGCCGCCGGTCGCTGGGTCGTCGTGGTCTTGCTCATGCTCTTCTCCGTGGTCTGTCGATGCGTCGTGCTCGTCCTCGTCGCCGTCGTCACCACTCCCGCGCAGCCAGTCTTCGAGCGACTGATTCGCGTCTTTCGGTTTGCGCGCGATGCCGAGCAGGGCGGCGATGCGAGTCTTGCGGTCGATGACGGTCAGCAGTGTCGAGACGAGCGCGCGGGTCTTGCCCTTCCCGGTGATCGCGCCCTCGGCACGGATGCGCTCCGTCAGGTGCGTCTCGATGATCCACAGCGTCTGATACGTGCGAACGAAGTCACGCTGAATCGTGCTCTCGGCTTGTGTGTCTGCGATGATGGCGGCCTCCCGCTCCGCGAGCAGCGCGCGCACCTCCGCCTGCTCCGGCAACTCCGCGCGGGCAACTCGTTTCGAGTAGCGCCCGTGTTTCAGCGACCGCGTGTTGTCGCGCTCGAACCAACCGGGATTGCGCGCCGTCTCGGGACCAGTCGGCGCGAGTTCCTGCATCGGTGGATCGCGCCTCGAATCCGTGTGCAACGCACCCTCTTCGGACCCCTGCGCAGAGCCCTCGGAACGGGGACCGCTGCCCTCATGCTCCACGACACGATCCCGCGCAGAACGTTGCACACCACGTTGCACTCGCCGTCGTTTCGTTGCACGCGGCCGTCGATTCAGGCCCATTTTCATTGCCCTAATCTCTCATCGACCATCGGCTTCGTAGGCCGGGGACCACGCCCCCATTCCGCTCCTCCGACCACGGCCAGATGCGCAGCGATGGAGCATCGGCCTCCCGTGTCGCCGCTGGTTCTCTTTGCATTCCCAACTAACACTCTCATAGCGCCGATTACTCACCGCCAACCTGCGGAGTCGGCGTTCGAGGATCGTGTGGGAGATCGTGGTGCCGGTGCTAGACTTCGCAAAAAGCGATGAGCGGCGACGATCTTCATGACAGGTATCGCTATCCGGCGCAGCCGGTTGGACCGGAGAGGCTTCGGTTTCGACCATGGGTCGGTGCCCTCATCTCCCTGCTCGTCTTCCTCCTTGCGGCAGATCGTGAGGGAGACGGTTGGATGGTCCTTCGCGGGCTGGGGCTCACCGGCTTCTTCACGTCGCTTGCCGTCTCGGATCGTCGAAAACGACAGGCCAACGAACACATGTCGATCTGGGAACTGCGAAACATCGTGTTTGCCGGCTTTTGCGCGCTCATTGTCCTGATCTTCATGGTGGCCTGGGTTATCGATCACTGGTCCGGATAGCTCCGGCTCTCAAGGGTGAAGCGCCGATGGCATGGGCGACTCTCAGGAACACGGTCCTTCGAGTGTGGGCGGAAGTCCGTCAGACGTGGCCGTTCCTCATCTTTCTCCTCGGGTTTGTGGCCTCGTGGATGCTGGCCGTGATGCTGACCGCCGACAGTGCGGACCGGGTCCGATACTTCGGCACGGTGTTGCAGTTGGCGGGCATTGTCCTCGTGGGCCTGGGCCTTCGGGATCTGCGGCGAAAGTTCGACCGTCCCGGCGTGTTCGCCGCGATGTGGGCACGCGTCGTCGCCATCGTGCGGAGTGTTCGACCTCGCCATCTCGCGATAGTTGTGCCGAGCGAAGGCATTGCGGTCGGGAGCTCCGCGGCCATCGCGTACAGTCGTGTGGGTGGCACGATTGAACAGCGGCTCGACGGGTTGGAGTGGGAGATTGACGACATCCGGAAACAGGCCGACGAACGCGAGCGAAAGGTCGAGCGTCGGTTCGAGGACCTGCGAGCGACCCTCTCGACGGAAACGCAGCACCGGAAAGACGCTCACGCCGAGATCACCGAGCGATTGGACAATCTGGCCGTCGGCGGGCTGTACCTTGAGGTCATAGGCCTGTGGTGGCTGGTGTTCGCCACGATGGCGACGTGCATCCCCGAGGAGATTGCAGCGTTGTTCTGACTTCACCGCCCCTCCGGTCGACTCGATTGCCCAGGTCGTCGGCGCCATGGTCCTCCCCCTGCGCTACACCCTGTGGAACCGTCACACCGTCACAACGCCAATAAATCCGGCCCTCAACTCCACTTTCCTTCCGTCACATCGCGCCGGGTGTGACGGATCAGGAACGCGCAGTCAGGCCCGTATTCATTGGGTCTGTTACGCTGTGACGCTGCCAGACCCCTCCGCCGCCGGGACGTAGCGCTCGAAGGCATCCTCGAAACTGGCCGCCCGATACCCTTTGAACGTGAGCCCGCCGAGCCTCATGGTCCCTGCGGGATGAATCCCGAAGGGTTTCAACAGTCGGGCGAGTTGATGCGCGTCGAGGCCGGAGCCCTTCCACGTTCGCCACGGGCGGTCGTCAAGGTTCCTCAACCGGTCCAGCAGTTCCTTCGTGCGCACCATCGCTCCATTGCCGATAACGGCGCGGATGTCCCGCAGCAGCTCGACGCCGAAGTCCTCATCGTCGATGGTCGAGGTCAGGCGTCTGGCCGCCTTTCGACAGCGCACCGGCCAGCCGCCGCCGGCCAGATCCGCAATCGCCAGCAGCGGGGACCAGTTGTCCCGCGCACGATCGTGGAGCCCCTCGGGGGCGTCCGGCTCCGCCTTCCGTAGTTGCTCCAGATGGTCACTCACCCAGCGCCGACACTGTTTGCGGAGCCGGTCGAAGGTCGGCCTGAGCCGATCAAGATGCGCGAGGTCAAGCAGCTGCACCGACTCGCTCTGTTTCCGCCTTCGCATCCGCACGACGAGCGACCGGTCCTGGAGCGTATGAGGCAGCTCACGAATCAGGGCAATCGCCTTCGGACACCACGTGGAGAACTTCACCGGCTCCCAATCACGGCCGACAGCGACGTTGCGATACACGTAGGCAGCGTCACGGGTGTGGCCGGAATTGAGAATTCCTCGCAGCGCCTCGTTGTCCTTCAGCAGCGTGTCGCCCTCGTCGATGAGCAGCGTCGGCTGGTCGCGCTCAACAACGCGGAAGATGACCGCAGCGGTGAGATTCGAGGCGAGCACCGGACGGCAGACCAGCCGGCGGATGAGCCGAAGCAGTTGCGTCTTCCCGCAGCGCAGGACCGGGCTCTCGATGGCGAGCATCGGCGAGATGGAGACCGCATCGAGGCAATAGGTGAACAGAGCCCAGAGTGCAATCGTGGGTGCAGCACCCGGCGGCAACACGATGTGTCTGTCCACCATCTCCATCATCTCGTTCAGCAGCGCTGCCCCGTCGACCGGCGTCGGCCACTCGGCCGGATCGCGCGTCGTCTCCTTCTTCTTCGGAGCGGCTTTGGTCGTCTTCCGCGACTTCAGCCTGGCAGCGCTACCCGATTGCCGGCGCGCGCGCTTGGGTGTACGATCCTTTTTCAAGGAGGTAACTCCCTTCCCAATCCGCATTCGCCCGGCTGGTAGCAACAGCCGGGCACGTTCGCCTCAACGCGAATTCACGCGACCTCGTCTCGTGGCTCCGGCTCATGGACGGCACGAGCCTCCAGCCAGGCCAGCAGCCAGGAGCCGCAGAATCTGAGATCACCTCTTGAGTTGATGCGGGCGCCTCGGAGCCGGCCGCGCAGTCGTTCGCGTTGGATCGTGCGCAGGTGCGTGGAGAGAATCTCGGCCGCCTCGGCGGAGGAGTACCAGGTGTCGGGATCGATGTGCTTGCGAGAGAGGGTCGTAGAAGGCACAGGAAGCCCCCAGAACAGCGCGTCTGGAGGGTCCCTCCCGCTTCCTCAACGGGTCGCGTTGACGGGTCGCAGGCGCCTCAATGAAGCGCCAGGAGGGGCCTGTGCGTAGGCGTGACGGCCGCCCCGCTGAGAGGCGACAGGATGATCATGGGATCAGGTCAAGTCTCGGCGTCAATGGCATTCTGACGCACGGCGACGACGAGCCGGTGTGCAACGGGCGTGCAACGATTTCACGTCCAGCGATGTTCGATGATGTCAGATAGCGATAGCGTGTCGCAATTTCGCGCCGAAAAACCGCGCCCGACAGAGCCCAACCCGAAGTATCCTAGCCTCCGGAGCCGAAGGTTACAGGTTCGAGCCCTGTCGGGCGCGCCAGCCTCCGATCGCGAACAAGCAGGAGCGAGCTACGGCTGCCCCGCGCAGCGTTCGACGGCCGGCAGCAGCAGCGAATCGCACACCCCGTGCGCCAGGGACTTCGCTCGAAGCAAATCGCTGCGAATACCTTCGATGGTCGAGGTAGAATGAGTCGTTCGGGCCGCCGCCCGACGGCCTACCACAGACCAGCAGGTTAGCCATGGCAGCCGCTCTCAAGACCATCCTCAACGTTGAAGATCACGCACCGGCCCGATACCTCCGGACGCGGATCCTGCAGCGCGCCGGCTTCGGCGTCGACGAAGTGGACAACGCGGCGCAGGCGCTCGAGCGCGCGGCGACGGCGTCGTTGATGCTGCTCGACATCCGGCTGCCCGACGGCGACGGTTTCACCGTCTGCGAGAAGGTGAAGGCGGTCTACCCGAACCTGCCGGTCGTGATGGTGACCTCGGTGTACCGGACGGCGCAGGCGCGCCGCGACGCATTCGCCGTTGGTGCCGACGCGTTCCTGCTCGAACCGATCGAACCCGAACGCCTGGTGCGGATGGTCGAGGGCTTCGTGAGCGGCCGGTTGAAGACCGGCGTGGAGCGCACCGGAACGGCGTGGGTGATCACCGACGGCGTGGGGCACATTCTCGATCTCACCGACAGCGCCGCGAAGCTGCTGAACATGTCGCGGCGCGGCGCGATCGGGCGCAGCCTGCCGACCTTCTTCGTCGAGGATCGTCCGAAGCTGATCGCCGAGCTGATGCGCGCGAGCGAGGGCGTGATCATCAACCGCGACGGCCTGCTCCAGCCGCGCGATCGCAAGCCGCTGCGCGTGCACATCGACGTCGGCGCGTTGCATGCCGCGCCCGGTGTCGGCCTGCAGCTGCGCTGGGACCTCGAGCCCGAGGAGCCGGTCAACTAGGCCGACACCCGATGGCGCCGTCGCATGGTCGCCGCGGCGCCGCGGACGTTCCGGCACTCTCCTTTGCCGCCACCAGCCGCGACACGCCTCCTGGTTCCGCGCAACGCCATCTGAACCATACACGTGCACGCGCCGTTCGAACTGGATTCGACTAGGTCGAGGATTTCGTCCCCAGGCGCTCGACGCATTCCCGGATCACCTGCTCGATCGGCGTGGTCGCCATCACCTGCCGCTCGGCGCAGGGCGCGATCTTCCCTGCAGCAAACGCGGCGAACATCTCCGCCAGGATCGCAGCGAGCGGCTCGGGTACGCCCGCGCGGACGAGCGACGGCACGTGTGCGGCCGGCGGAATGTCCACGACCTGCACGGGCCGTCCGAGCGCGGCACCGAGCAGCGCTGCAACCTGCCGGATCGAATAGCGCGGGCCGAGCAGGTCGATGGTGCCGTCGGCCGGCGATGCCGCAGCGAGCGTCTCCGCCGCCACACGGCCGACGTCGCGCGTCGCCACCATCGGGAACGCCACGTCGGCGTCGCCCAGGAGGTTCGGGTAGATGCCGCTCCGCGCGGCGACCGGCAGCACGCTGGCGACGTTATCCTGGAAGTAGCAGGCCCGCAGAACGGCGACCCGCGAGGCGGTCGCGCGCAGCAGCTTCTCGCAATAATGCAGGTCCTTTGCCGGGCCGTTGCCGTCGGGCAGCGCCGCCGCGATTGCCGACAGCATGACGACGCGCGGCACGCCGCTCGCGCTCACCGCACCGGCCACCGCGTCTGCCATGCGCCGGCGGGCGCCGTGGAAGTCCTCCGGCGGCACGCTCTCCGGCAGCAGCGTGAAGACCCCCTCGGCGCCGCGCAACACGCCCGACAGGAACGCCGGATCGTCGAGCGCGCCCACGGCGGCCTCGGCACCGCGCTGCCCCCACTCGCGCGCCGCCGCCTCCCGTCGGACGATCACGCACGGCGTCGCGCCGAACGCGAGCAGCTCGCGCGCCACAACGGATCCGACACGGCCTGTGGCCCCGGCCACGACCCAGTTCGGCATGTGCTCCTCCTTCGCGAACGTCGCGACCGCGGTGATTGTACCCTGCTACAATCCGCCGCCATGCACTCGCCTTCCCGCCTCCTCGCGTGCCTCGCGGCGGCTTTCGCCACGCTCGCGGGCGCGCTTCCCGCGCAGCAGCAGCCGCCGCCGCTCGAGCGGAAGATCATCCGCACCGCCGCCGACCGGCTGCCGCCGCTCGGCCGCCCGCCGGTAGCGAGGGGCACGTGGCCGTCGTTCCGCGGCCCCGGCGCGATCGGCGTCGCCGACGGCATGAACCTGCCCGACACTTGGAACGTGACCACGAAGGAGAACATCCTGTGGAGCACGGTTATTCCCGGCCTCGCCCACTCGAGCCCGATCGTGTGGGGCGACCGCGTGTTCGTCACGAGCGCGATCAGCAGCCAGCCGGACGCCTCGTTCAAGCCGGGCCTCTACGGCGCCGGCGATGCGGCGGACGATCGATCCAAGCACCGCTGGATGGTGTACGCGCTCGATCGGCGCACCGGCCGGATCGCGTGGGAGCAGCTGGCGTACGAGGGCACGCCCGTCGAGAAGCGGCACACGAAGTCCACCTACGGCAGTTCCTCGCCGGCCACCGACGGCCGCATCGTGGTGGCGTGGTTCGGCTCGCAGGGCGTGTACGCCTACAACATGGACGGGACGTTCCGCTGGAAGGTGGATCTCGGCCACCTCGATCTCGGCGCCTACAACATGCCGGTGCTCGAATGGGGCACGGCCAGCTCGCCGATCATCTGGCAGGACCTGGTGTTCCTGCAGTGCGATACCGACGCCGACGATTTCCTGGTCGCGCTCAGGGCCGCCGACGGCAGCGTGGCGTGGAAGGTCGACCGCGAGGAGGTCCCGTCGTGGGGAACGCCGACGGTCGTCGAGACGCCGGCCGGTCCGCAGCTCCTGACCAACGCGTCGAACTACATCCGCGCCTACGATCCGCGCACCGGCAAGGAGCTGTGGCGTCTCGGCGGCAGCTCGAAGATCACCGCGCCCACGCCGTTCCTTGCCGACGGCCTGATCGTGATCGCCAGCGGCCGCGCGCCGGAACGACCGATCTTCGCCGTCCGGCCCACCGCGAGCGGCGACATCACCCTGCCCGCCGGCGCGACGAGCAGCCAGGCGGTCGCCTGGAGCCGCACCGGCCGCGGATCGTACATGCCGACCCCCCTGGCCTACCGCGGCACGCTCTACGTCCTGAACAACAACGGCGCGTTCGACGCCTACGACCTGAAGAGCGGTGACGAGGTCTACCGGACGCGCGTGCCGCACCTCGGCCTCGGCTTCAGCGCGTCACCCGTGGCCGCCGACGGCAAGATCTACGTCTCGAGCGAGGACGGCGAAATCATGGTGGCCGCGGCCGGCCCGAAGCTGGAGACGGTGGCCACCAACTCGGTGGGAGAAACGCTGATGGCGACCCCGGCGCTCTCGGACGGGGTCATGTACGTGCGCGGCGCCTCGACCCTCTTCGCAATCGGCCGCCGGAAACAGTGACGCGGGGTGCCGCGCACCAACGCGCACCCCGCTTTGCCCAGCGCCGTGCCGGCTACTTCGCCGGCTCGATGGTCGCCTTCTTGACGTAATCCAGCTTCGGGAACGACTTCATCAGGTAGGCATTGCCTTCCGCCTGGATGCGACCCTGCTCCGGGCCGCGGCCGCTCGGCGCGCCTTCGCCGTAGCCGTTGTAGATCTTGTCGACCACGTTCATTCCCGACGTCACCTGGCCGAACGGCGCGAACCCCTGACCGTCCAGGTTCGCGTTGTCCCCGAAGTTGATGAACACCTGGGTCGTGCGCGTGGTGGGCGCCCCGCCCATCGCGTAGGTGATGTAGCCGCGCTTGTTGCTCTGCTTCACCGGGTCGACGGGAATCCTGGCGTTCCGCCACGCCGCGGCGACGGCCGGATCGCCGTGGATGCCGAACTGCACCATGAAGCCCTCGATGACGCGGAAGAAGCGGACGTCGTCGAAGAAGCCGTTCTTCACGAGGTTATAGAAGCGGTCGGCGCCGTGTGGCGCCCAGTCGCGGTGCACGGTCACGACGAAGGTGCCGACCGAGGTGTCGAACCTGGCGTTGAACTTCGGCGGCGCGGTATCGCCGAGGGCCGCCGGGTTCTTCAGGTTCGCCGCGCCGGCGGCCGGGGCGGTCTGTCCCCCCTGTGCCAGCACGTTGGCCGCGCCCAGCGCGGCCGCGATCAGCAGTGCCGATGATGTACGCAGAATCATGATGCGCTCCTGGTCAGGGTAATCGCGGAATCGCAGGGATCGTACACGAAGACGGGTCCGGCGTGCTCGCGGCCGGCGACGGTCGGCGGAGAACGGCGATCAGTTGACCGCTGCGGTGATGGATCGGGCGATGAAATTCATGTCGGCCAGCCGCCCCGACTGGAGCGCGAAGACGCCGTCGAGATCGGCGGCGGCGGCGATCTCGGCCAGTGCGTCCGGCGCCAGGATGGCGGACGCCCTGAACAGCTTCAGCAGCCGTGTGGACACGGCGAGCGCGACGTCGCTCGCCCACACGCGCGCCTGCGCCTTCAGCAGTGCGTCGTTACGCGAGGCGGCCGCGCGCACCAGGGCGACCGCGGTTTCGACCTCCGCCATCGACGTGGCGATCTCGAACAGGGCGTGCTGCTGCCTGATCAGCTTCTCGCGGTACGAGAGGTCGATCGCCGTCGACAGGAACCGCGCCGCCGAGCCGACGGCCGGGCCGCCGGATTCGACGAACCCCTCGACCTCGCCGGCCAGTTCGGGGTAGAACCGGCCCCGGCTCTTCACGCTCTGCCGCATGCGGAACACGCCGATGATGTTCTGCATGATCTCCGAGGTGCCCTCGTAGATGCGCAGGATGCGCGCGTCGCGCCGGATCTTCTCCACCTCGAAGTCCACGCAGTAACCGTAGCCGCCGAGCGCCTGCACGGCATCGTCGGCCGCGACGTTCCCCACCTCCGTGGCAAACAGCTTCGCGACCGCGCCTTCGACCTGGCGGTCCCCGGTGCCGGAATCGAGCAGGTCGGCCACGTACTCGATATACGCGCGGGCGGCGGCGAGCCGGAGGCTGTTCGGGACGAGGAGCTTGTGCGTGAACCCCTGCTTCTCGCAGAGCAGCGTCCCCGCCTGGCGGCGCTGCTTCGAGTAGGCAATCGCCTTGTCGAGGGCCGAAAGGCCGGCGCCGAGGCCGAAGCCGGCGACCATCAGGCGCGTGAAGCCGAACACCTCGTTCGCCTGTTTGAGGCCGTCGCCTTCCTTCTCGCCGACGAGCTGATCGGCGGCGACGAGGACGTCCTGCAGCAGGACCTGCGCCGTGTCCGACAGCCGGATGCCGTGCTTCACTTCGTGCTTGCCCGGCTTGAGGCCCGGCGTGCCGCGCTCGACGAGGAAGAAGCTCGGGCCGCCCGGCGCCTTCGCGAGGACGGTATAGAGATCGGCGATCGAACCGTTGGAGATGAACTGCTTTACGCCGGTGAGGCGGTAATGCGTGACCCGGCCGTCCGCGTCGGTGACCGGCTCCGCCTCGGTCTTCACGTTCTGCACGTTCGAGCCCGCCTCCGGCTCGGTGACGGCGTAGGCAACGATCAGTCCCTCGTTGGCGATCCGCGGCAGCCACCGCCGCTTCTGCGCCGGCGTGCAGCCGACGCGGATCGGATCGGTTCCGAGCGCGACGGCGAGCATCGCGGTGGCCAGCCCGAGATCGATCCGCGCGAACTCGCAGGACAGCCGGTAGATGTCGTAGGCGCCGCCGCCCATCCCGCCGTACTCCTCGGGCAGGAAGACGAGGTGCAGCCCGACCTCGGGACTGAGCATCGCGCGCACCGCGTCGACGGGGCAGGTGTCGCTCCCGTCCCACCGCAGCCGCTGCTCGAGCGGCGTCTCGCGGCCCGTGAACTCCTTCAGCGTCGCGACGATGAGCTCGAGGTCTCCGGCGTCCAGCCGTGCCAGCGGCATTTGCGAATCCTCCTCAGTGGGTCGCCGGTACCGGGCTGCCGGTCACCACGCGCGCCAGCTCCGCGGCCGCGCGATCCCTGGCGAGCCGCGCTCCGGTGAGGCAGCCATCCAGCCGGGCGCGCAGCCGCGTGAACGGCTCGACGCCGTCGAACCGCGCGCACGGGCCGGCCTTCGCCGGGTGAGAGCCGTCCGCCTCAACGACGTCGGCGCTGCCGCGCGCCGCGCTCGCGATTCCCGGGATCAGCCCTTCGAGCTCGTCGAGCGCCTCCGCGCCGTAGCACGTCGAGCAGCCCTCAGCATCCCAAGCCAGGTGACGCCGGTAGCCGTACACCAGCTCCGCGCACACCCCGCCG
Source organism: Vicinamibacterales bacterium (assembly GCA_048594975.1). Classification (GTDB taxonomy): domain Bacteria; phylum Acidobacteriota; class Vicinamibacteria; order Vicinamibacterales; family 2-12-FULL-66-21; genus JBMDXB01. The sequence goes on from JBMDXQ010000017.1 coordinate 86,614, forward strand.
GCCGCGACCGCCGCTCGCGCGGCGTGCGCATGACAGAGGTCGGTCGCGAACGCGATGGTGCCGTTGTCGCTGCCGGCGCTACCGTTCGCGATCTGGAGGATGCGACAGCGCGCCGCCAGCAGTGGGATGAACGCGCCGGCCAGCTCCGCAAGAGCCGTCTCGGCCCGCTCGGGCGCCTTGCGAAAGTGGTTGACCGTCCACAGCCAGAGCTGCATGGCGGATGCTACAGTGCACGCGCCGGTGCCCGGCCGGGCCGCGGAGATCTCGCGCAGGTCCGCGATCAACCCGGGTATGAGCGCGAGGAACGCCTCGGAACCGATCGCTCGCCCGAGCTGCTCGTCTGCCGGACCGTACAGGACGTCCGTGTCGCCCCCCGTCCCCGTGCGCCATGCCGCGTTCGCTGCGCTCAGCGCCTCGGCAAGCGGACCCGTCGTGCCGCGCAGCGACGCCGCGGCCGCGCGAAGCGCGGCGCGAGCCTCGCCGGTGGCATAGAAGTCAGTCAGGCGCTGCAGTGCCGCGGCGCGCGGCGAGCCGCCCGGCGGCAACGTACGCAGGAGATCGGTGACGATGGCGGTGTGGCTCGTGTCCATGAACGACCTCTGATGGGAGCGGCCCTGAATTTCAGTAACTCGGGCCGGACGTGCAAATACCGGGGCCGCCCGAGCAGAACCTTCACGAATGCTCTCGATCCGGCGTCTTTCTGGAGGTTTTGCGCAGGCGGGACGCCGCCGCCGAGCCACCGCCGCAGCAGGGTGACGGAAAACCGTCAGCGGGATGAACCTTCTTCCGTGCTCCGGTATCCTGAAGCGCGCCCGTGGCCTCCAGAGAGAGCAGGAGGGTGTGATGGACCGCCGCGACTTCCTGGCCAGCGTTGCAGCTGGCGTGACCTCGGCCGTCGTACCCGTCGGCGTGACCTCGCCTCGGCAGGCGGCTGCGAGTGACGGACTTGCCGACCCAGCCTTTCGTCCGCTGCCGCTCGGGTCGATACGGCCGGCGGGCTGGCTTGTGCGGCAACTGCAGGGACAGGCCCGCGGGTTGAGCGGGCACCTGGACCAGTTCTGGCCCGACGTCGCGCAGAGCAAGTGGTTCGGGGGCACCGCCGAAGGCTGGGAGCGCGCGCCGTACTGGCTCGATGGCGTCATCCCGCTCGCGTGGCTCCTCGACGATGCGCCGCTCAAGGCCCGCGTCGCGCGCTACATCGACGACATCGTCACGCACCAGCGCGACGATGGCTGGTACAGTCCGTATCCACTCGACGCAGTCACGAGCCGGTACGACCTCTGGGCCATCCTGCTCGCCAACAAGGCGCTCGCACAGTACCACGAGGCGACCGGCGACGCGCGCGTGCTCGACGCCGTGATGAAGAGCCTCCGCGCGCTACAAGCGGGGCTCGACCGCACCCCGCTCTACGCCTGGGGCAAGTTCCGCTGGTACGAGGGGCTGGTCTCGATCTTCCACGCCTACGAACGCACGGGCGAGCCGTGGCTCCTCGACCTCGCGCGCAAGCTGCGCAACCAGGGCGTCGACTACGCGACGCTGTTCCGGACCGACGACGTAACCGTGCCGACCCCGCGCCGCGGCCTGTGGAAGTGGACCAAGCACGTCGTCAACACCGCGATGGCACCGAAGGCATTCGCGCTCGCCTGGCAGCTCGATCGCCGGGCGGAGGACCGCGCGTTTGCGAAGACGATGATCGAGACGCTGGACCGCCACCACGGGCAGGTGACCGGCATGTTCAGCGGCGACGAGTGCCTCGCCGGGAAGAACCCGCTGCAGGGTACCGAGCTGTGCGCGGTCGTGGAGTTCATGTACTCGCTCGAGCTGCTGTTCTCGGTCATCGGCGATCCGTTCTTTGCCGATCGGCTCGAGCGGATCGCGTTCAACGCGCTGCCGGCGACGTTCGCGCCCGACATGTGGTCGCACCAGTACGACCAGCAGGTCAACCAGGTGCAGTGCACGATCAACCACGAGCACGGCTGGTCGTCCAACGGACCGGAGTCGAACCTGTACGGGCTCGAACCGAACTACGGCTGCTGTACGTCGAACATGCACCAGGGCTGGCCGAAGTTCACCGCCCATCTCTGGATGCGGACACCGGACGAGGGGCTCGTCGCCGCGGCGTGGGCGCCATGCCGAGTGCAGACGCGGCTCCGCGGCGTCGAGGTGGACCTCGCCGTGGACACCGATTACCCGTTCCGCGAGGCGATCGAGGTCGCCGTGACGGCAGGCGGGCCGGTGCGCTTCCCGTTGCTCCTGCGCGTGCCGGCCTGGGCCGAAGGCGCGACGGTCCGAGTCGGAGCCGGGCCGGAACAGCGGATGTCGCGCGGCACGCTGCACCGCCTGGAGCGCGACTGGAACGGCACGACGAGGTTGACACTGCGGTTCCCCATGCGCCCGGTGGTTTCGACGCGGTACAACGAGGCGGTCGCTGTCGAACGCGGGCCGCTCGTTTACTCGCTCCAGATCGGCGAGGCGTGGACGCGGGTGAACGCCGACAAGCCACACCGCGAGCTGCCGCACGGCGACTTCGAGGTGCGGCCGACCACGCCGTGGAACTACGGCCTCGTCGTCGATCCGCAGCAGCCGGAGAAGAGCGTCCGGTTCGAGGAGCGGCCCGTTGGCGAGGTCCCGTTCTCACCGGAGGGCGCGGGGGTGGTGGTGCGGGCGCGCGGGCGTCAGATTCCGGGCTGGAAGATCGTGAGAGGGTGGGCGGGCGAGATCTCGCCGCCCGACGCCGCGTGGGCAGATCCGGGCAGGCCGGTGACCGACCAGCCCGTCGAGGACATCACCTTGATTCCCTACGGATGCACGAACATCCGCATCACCGAATTCCCGCTCGTTCGGGGGAATGAACCAGGTACCGGCTGACGCGTCACGAAGGCACACCCGACCGCGCACCGGGACCGTTCATTCTGGCCACGGATGCGTCGGCGCACGAGCCCGTCCCTCCGCAGGGGAGGCGCGCGGGCGTTCGACCTAACCAGGAATATTCATGAACGTGAAGGTCAACTCGGCCCATTCGCTCCCAAAACCCACTTGTGTAGGCCGTCAAAACGTCGCTGCGGCGACTTCCACCCCAGCGCGCTCAGAACGCGCGCCGGGGGCCCCGACTTGTCGGCGGCAGCGTGGGGTCCCAGACACCTCTGGATTTCTGGCGCCTCCGCGACGTTCGGTGGACTGACGTTTGCGCGGCCTATTTCCAGAGTTTTCTGCGCGACCGGGCCGGCTTGACCGAAGGAATCATGAATATTCCGGGCTGGCACCCTGCTCGTCGCGCGCCGCTACGCCGACGGGGTGCGAGGCCCTCACGGCGCGACGGACCGGGGCCCTGGATGAGTGGGGGGCTGGGGGGCGCCGATCACGGGCGGCGCTCTGGACCGGCGCGGTCCGCGTCAACGGGCTGAGCGCGCCCGCTTACGTGGCCTCGGCGGCGACCGACTCGGTGTGCGGCTCGCCTTCCTGCGGCTCGGGAACGGTCGAGCTCCGGAACGGTGCCGCCACCAGCGACGCCGCCGGCGGGGCTCCGCGGACGAGCGCAATCACGTAGCAGGCAAGGCTCGCGGCTGCGAGCGCGATCAGGAAGCCACGGCCGAGCGCCGTGCTGACGCCAGTGGCCACGGCAAGGACGAGCACGAGGTCGAGCGCGACCAGTCGGGTGCGGTGGAGGAGCGCGTCCGCCCGATCCGCCGCGTCGGTCGCAATCGTGAGGCGCAGCGGCTCCTGCCCCGGGCCGGAAATCCGGCGCGTCACCGGCACGTCCTCCGGAATACCGGCGGGATGGGCGGTCTCGGAGAAGTGTTCTGCGAAGCGCGCCGCGACTTCGGAGGGGTCGAGGCCGACAGCCTTGGCGTACTCGCGCACGCACGCACGCGAGTAGATGCCACCGGGCCATCGCGAGCAATCGCCGCGTTCCAGGCCGGCCAGCAGCGACGGGCTGACCTTGGTCGCGGCAGCGATCGCCTCGAGCGAAATCCCGCGTTTTTCGCGCTGCTGGCGCAGCGCGAGCCCGAATGCCCGCCGCCCCGTCACGGTCCCTCGTGCCGCTGACCGCGGAGATCCGACAACCACTCGTCGCTCACCGATTGCACCGAGAGGTCGGAGGCCCTGCGGTGCGCGCGGCGGGCAAGGGCCGCCGCGGCGAGCGCAAACGCGCCAGCCGCGATGAGCCACAGCTTCAGCATGATTTGCGGGCCGCCGTGCAACAACGGTTCCGTTCCGGCACCCGCGCGAACGTTCGGGAACTGCACGTCGACGATCGCCGCGACACGTGCTGCGTCTGATCCCGCTGCGGTAAGAATTTCAAAGTGTCAATCAGGAGCTCGGAGGTGAAACTGGCTACTGGCATAGGAACACGCCGCCGCGGATTGGCCGACCACGGTCGCGGTCGCACCCGTGCCGGGATACCCGCACGGACTCGGCGCGGTGGGCCGCCACGACCCGTTGATACTCCTCGATGCGCACCAGGTCCTCGGAGGCCACGATGACCCGCTCCCGGGTCAGGAACGTCAGCGCGTAGGCCAGCCAGTAGTCGGCCATCGCGTACCTGACGCCGCGCGCCTCGAGTTCTTTCGCGATGAGGTGCTTCTCGGCCGGCGGCGGGGACTTGGCGTAGTCGGCGAGCAGCCGCGCCGTGCCGAGGGCCGCGACCAGCAAGGCCGCCAGGGTGAGAGCCAGCCAGGGCCACCGGACCGCCGGTCGCGGTACGGCGACGAGAAACCACCCGGCAAGCCCGGTGGCGCCGACAAGCGACAGCATTTCGTACCGCATCCGGTTCAGCGCCCCGCACGTGCCGAAGATGTAGGCGGCCACCGACAGCGCGCCCGCCAGGGCCAGGTACGCGCAGAAGCTGTACTCAGGGCGCCACCGCCGCTCCCGGGCCAGGCGGACGGCAATCGCGATAACGGCGAGCAGCATGGATCCGGCCAACAGCGTCCAGGCGCCCGGCAGGCCCTGTCCGACAGCAGTCCCGAAGCCGTAGTCCTCGAGCGACTCCACGCGCACGCCGAAAATCGTCGGCCAGTGATCGGTCACCAGGCGCCAGAGCCCGTACGACACCGCATCGGCATGGAAGCAGAAGCGCCCCGCGAGTTCGAAGGGGCTGGAGTGTCCGGCCAGCCGCCACTCGAACCTGGTGTCCGGTCCCATCGCCGGGGCGAGCGTCTTCAGCCACTGCGCCAGCAGCCAGACGAAGGCGGCCGCCCGAAACATCGCGACCCAGCGCTGCACGCCCGCACGGGTGAAGAGCGTCCCCTGTACGGCCTCGATCGCCAGCAGGGCGGCGACGCCGACTACCGTGAACTCGCGGTGGAGGACCCCGATCGCCAGGACGGTGCCGGCCAGGCTCGGGCGCATCCGCACCGCCCAGAGGAGCGGCACCCACAGCAAGGGCCCGAGCGATCCTCCGTGGGCCTGCAGCAGGTGACCGGCCGCGACCGGCGGGGCGAGGATGAAGAACGAGGCCGGGACGAGCGCGAGGGCCGGCCGCAGCCGCGCGTCCCGTTCGAGGCACCGCAGCAGCAGCAACGTGATCGCGACGTTGACCGCGAAGGTCGGGATCCGCAGCGCGAGGACCGACGACCCGACCACGAGGAAGACCGGCGCCGCCAGCCAGCTCTCCACGGCGAGCAGGTACGTCTGCCCGTACATGACAGCGGGAACGCCCGTCCCTGCGCGATGTGGCGGGCCATCAGGCCGAACACCGCTTCGTCGGACTCGAACAGCACCTGTTCCCAGACCAGGAACGGGGCGGAACGGAACAGCAGGAGGAGGATCGCGGCCGAGGCAACGAGCCATCGCTCGCGTCGGTAGCGGTCGGGGACGGTCGCGGGAGTCGCCAGGCGTCACATGTTACTGCGAGCCGGCGCGCGGGAGAACGGCGGCGCTCGCCGCGTGCGGCGCGCAGCCGATATACTCGACCCCCGATGCGACGCTTGTTCCGGCGGCTCGCTTCCCGCCTCGGTCCCGTGCTCCAGTCCGACACGGCGTTCATCGCGGCGGCCTACCGGGCGATCCTGCGCCGCGAGGTCGATCCCGAGGGCTTGCGCTACTACCGGCGCGTGCTCCGCGACGGCTCGGATCGCACGGCCGTCCTGCTCTCGTTGACGCGCTCCGAGGAGTACACGAACCGCCTGGTGAGGCACGCGACGCGGCTGTCGGGCCTGCGCCTCCTCCGACCTGAACAGTACCGGCAGGCGGTCGACGTGACCTGCGGCGACACCATCACGCTGTTCGAGGTCCGGTCGGCGGCTGATTTCGACTGGCTGGAGTCGCAGATCCTCGCAGACCATTATTACGAGAAACCGGGCGTCTGGACGCTCGACATCGATCGCGACAAACGGGTGATTGCCGAGATCGTGTCGGCTTTCGCGCCCGAGCGGCCGCTCGAGCTCGGCTGTGCCGCCGGCGCCGTGCTGCAGTGCCTGCACGACCAGGGGGTCGCCGCCGAGGGCGTCGAGATCAGCTCGATGGCGATCGAGAGGGCGCCCGAAGCCGTACGCGGCCGCATCCACCAGGGTGACCTGCTGTCGCTCGACCTGGCGCCACGCTACGACCTGATCTATGGGCTCGACATCTACGAACACCTGAACCCCAACCGCCTGGACCTGTACCTGCAGCGCCTGTCCGATCTCACGCGCACGGACGGATACCTCTTCTGCAACATTCCCGCGTTCGGCGACGACCCGGTCTTCGGGACGGTGTTCCCGCTCTACGTGCCGGCCTGGCAGCGGGATGCCGCCGCCAACCGCCCGTTCACGCTGCTGCACGTGGACGACGAGGGTTACCCGATTCACGGGCACCTGACCTGGGCGGAGTCGCGCTGGTGGGTGGAACGGTTCGAGGCGCGCGGCTTCCGGCGCGAGATGCAGATCGAGCGCGCCCTGCACCGCAAGTACGACGACTACATGAAGCAGCACACGCCCGCGCGCCTCTCCTACTACGTGTTCGCCAAGGACGCGTCGCCGGATCGCCGCGCGGCTATCATCGGGCGCATCGGCCGGCCGTCACACGCGCTCGGCTGACCCGGGGAAGGGCACGTATGTTCACCGCGACCGCCGATCTCATCCTCCCGTCCACCGTCACCGGCTCCTGGCCGCGGCCGCGCTGGTTCGACGTCAGCATGTGGGGCCGCCCGCTCGACACCTGCATGATGGACGTCCGCTTCCGCGAGAAATTTCAGGACGCGCTGGCCGTGGTCGTCAGCGACCAGGAGCGCGCCGGGCTCGACCTCGTCACGCACGGCGATTTCCACGTCGACGAAGACATGGCGGGCCGTGCCTGGCACCACTACCCCCTCCAGCGCTGGGCCGGGTTCGAGGGCGATTACCTGCAGCCGGAGGAGACGCGCGCGCCGTGGCTGCATTACCCGCCCGGCACGCTCCTCAACGAGATCTACACCGCCTGGCGCTGGCCGCACGTTGTCGACACCATCGAGCATCGCCCGCTGGACTACGAGAAGATCTGGCGCATCGCCCAGGCAAAGACCCGCAAGCCGCTGCGCTTCGGCACCTGCTGCTCGCAGGTGATGGCACTTTTCCTTGACATCCACACGCCTAAATACAAGGACAAGCGGCAGGTCGTCTGGGACATGGCCGAGGCGATGAACAAGGAGCTGCTCGCCCTCCGCGACGCCGGCTGCCGCTGCATCCAGGTGGAGGAACCGACGCTGCACTTCATGGCCAACACCTTCGGCAGGGACCACGAGCAGGTGCGGTTCATGATCGACGCCTACAACCGGGAGGTACAGGGGCTCGACGACGTGGAGCTGTGGATCCACACGTGCTGGGGCAACCCGAACATGCAGCGCGTGATGGAGGACACGAGCTACGCCAGGTCCGTGGAGCTGTACCTCGACCGGTGCAAAGGGGACGTGTGGACGGTCGAGATGAAGGATCGCGACCAGCGCGACCTCGAGCTCTTCGCGCCGTTCAAGGGCGCGCTGACGAAGAAGATCTGCATCGGCGCCGTGAGCCACCGCTCGCTGCAGGCGGACCGGCCGGAGGACGTGGCCGGCGAAATCCGCAAAGCGCTGAAGCACATCGCCCCCGAGCAGCTGATCGTCTCGAGCGACTGCGGGTTCGGCCGTCAGGGCTGCAACCGCGAGATCGCGTTCTACAAGGCGAGCGCGATCGCGCAGGGCTGCAACATCGTCCGCCGCGAGCTCGGCCTGCCCGCCACGTACGTACCGGCCGCTGATGCGGCACTGCAGATCGACGTGGTACCGAGGGGCGTGCAGCCGGCCTGATGGCCGGCGCGTTCGATCGATGGGCACGAGTGGAGAGCCGGCAGGGCTGACGCCCGCGCCATCCGGCCGCACGGACGCACCGGCGCTCGCGCCGTGGGTCCGCGCAGTGGATTCGGCCACCCTCGTCCTCGCGTGCGCCGCCGCATGGGTGGCCGTCACCGGCGGCATGCGCACCTCGCTCGCCGGCGTCAGGCTGTCAATCACGTCGTCGCTGAGGCTCGCGCTTCTGGCCGCAGCGATTGCCGTCGTCCGGCACGCGGTTCACCGCCGCCCGTCGCTGCCCGCGCGGCTGGTACGAATCGGTCCGCGGCGCCTGCCGGACGACTGGTCGGCGACCGCGGCCGCGTGGGCGTGCAGTCGCGGCAGCGTGATCCTCGCGGGTTACCTGGCCGTGCTCGTCGTCGGATTCCCCCGGACTCCGCCGTTCCGCTTCTTCGAGAATGCGTTTGCCAACCTGCCTGCACGGTGGGACGCGGGATGGTACGTGGACATCGCGCTGCACGGGTACATGTGGCGCGACATCCCCGATCGTCAACAGAACGTCGCCTTTTTTCCCGCGTTCCCGGTTGCGATGGGTACCGGGGGTGCCTTGCTCGGCGCCTACAGCCCCGCCGTCCCGGCGCTCGTCACTCAGCAGCGACTGGTGATCGCGGGGTGGGTGATCGCGCTCGCCGCGTTCTGGTACGCGCTTGTCTATGTTTACCGGTGGGCGGACGCTCGTGCCGGGCCGGAGGTCGCGAAGGCCACCGTCATGCTTCTGGCGGCCTACCCGTTCAGCGTGTTCTTCAGTGCCCCGTACACGGAAGCGCTGTTCCTGCTCGGCACGGCTGCCGCGTTCGTACACTACGAACGCGGCGACTGGTACCGCAGCGCGGGCTGGGGATTCCTCGTCGGCCTCGTGCGCCCCAACGGCGTGCTGCTGTCGATTCCCCTCGCGATCATCGCGGCGCAGCGCCGCCGACCCGGCGCGGCACGTGCGCTCGCAACCCCGGCCGCGTGGCTGCCGCTGGCCGCCCCTGCCGTGGCACTTCTCCTGCACACGCTGTATCTGCAGCAGGTGACCGGCCGCTGGCTCGTATGGACCGACGCGCAAGTCGCGTGGGGCCGGACTTACGACGTGACCTCCTGGCTCAGCGTGGCGCTCGGCGAGATCGCCAGAGAGGGCGCGGTAGCTTACATGGAGGCCGCGCCCGTCACGGTCCTCAACGGACTGGCGGCGACGCTGGCGCTGGTGCTGCTGTGGCCGGTGACACGGCGGGCCGGAGCGGCGTACGCGGTGTTGGTGCTCGTGAACCTCGTGCCGGCCGTCGTCTCCGGTGGGCTGATGTCCGTCGGGCGGTTCACGTCCACGTTGTTCCCGCTGTTCTTCGCGATCGCTGGGTCCATCCGCCCACAACACCTGCCGGCGTGGCTGCTGGCATTCGGCATCCTGCAGGGGTTGCTGGCGGCGCTTTTCTTTACATGGCGACCACTCTTCTGAGCACGCGTTCGACCCGCATCCCGGGGCTCGCGAGTTCCATCTCGTTCCCGGTCGCAGCGCTCGCCACCTTCGTCGCGGTCACGGCGGTCATGACCTGGCCGCAGGCGCGCGTGCTCGCGACGCACGCGCCCCAACACCAGGATGTGTACTTCAACCTGTGGCGGCTCCGGTGGGTTGCGTACGCGCTCGTCGCCGCCCCCGCCAGCCTTTTCGACGGCAACATCTTCCACCCGGAACCACGATCGCTGGCGTTCTCCGATGCGATGATCGTCGAAGGGGTGGTGGCCGCGCCGCTGCTCTGGGCGGGCGTACCTCCCGTGCTGGTCCACAACCTGCTGCTGCTCGGGGCGATCGTCGCATCGGCTCTGGGGATATGCGTGCTCGTCGATCGCCTCACCAGCAACCGCGCGGCGGCGATCTTCTCCGGCCTCGTGTTCGCGTTCCCGCCCTACCGGTTCGAGCACTACATGCACCTGGAGCTGCAGTGGACCGTCTGGATGCCGTGGGCGTTCTGGGCACTGCACCGGACGCTCGAGTCAGGCCGCTGGACGCACGGGCTGCAGACCGGGTTGTTCGTCGCGCTGCAGATGCTGTCGAGCGTGTACTACGGCGTCTTCCTGGCGACCGTGCTGCCCGTCGCGGGGGGACTGATGCTCCTGGCGATGCGCGGCCGGCAACTGCTCTGCGCGGCGCGGTCCCTCGTGCTCGGTGGGGTCGTGGCACTGACGCTCTGCACGGTCTACGCGCTGCCCTACCTGGCGGCGAGCGAGCGGGTAGGCCGGCGATCGCCGGAGGAGATCGCCAGGTTCAGCGCACGGCCGTACGAGTACCTGATTGCCACCCCGGACAACCGTATCTACGGCGGCCTGTTCCTCAGCCGCTCCGAGCGGCGGCTCTCACCGGGCGTCCTCGCGCCGCTGCTCGCGGTCGTCGGCCTCGTCCTGCGGCCGCCCACGCGTCGCACCGTCGCCTACCTCGTGGCGCTCGTGCTGTCCTTCGAGATGTCGCTCGGTGTCCGCGGGTATACGTTCAGCTTCCTGTACGAGCACGTGCCGGTGTTCTCAGGACTCCGCGCTCCCGCCCGTCTCGGCATCTTCGTCATCATGTTCCTCGCAATACTCGCCGGGTACGGTGTCGCGGCGCTGCACGAGGCGGTTCCGGCCGCGGCGCGGCGGGCGCTCTCGGTCCTGCTGCCGTGCGTCCTGCTGCTCGAGTACTGCGTCTTTCCGCTGCGGCTCGTCGCGTACGACAACTCGCCGCCGCAGGTGTACGTGTTCGTCGCCCGCCTCCCGCCGGGCGTGGTGGCGGAGTTCCCGATGCCGCGGCTCGAGGCGCTGCCGGGGCCCGACCCGCGCTACACCTACATGTCGACGTTCCACTGGAAGCCGATCGTGAACGGCTACAGCGGGTACTATCCGCCCACTTACGTGCATCGGCTGCGAGAGGTGCAGGGGTTTCCCGACGAGGACTCGCTGTACGCGCTCCGCCGCAGCGGCGTGAAGTACGTCGTCTACCATCTGCCCGACGAGGAATCGGCAAAGACGATCAAGCTCATGCTCGCGCTCGAGGCGCGTCCGGACCTGGCGATGCTGGGGCGCTTCAACGACACGGTCGGCACGGCGGTCGTCTACGAACTGCGCTGACCACTGGGTGCTCTCGTCAGGCGTGACGGCGGCATGCCTTGACGGATGAGCGGACCCTTAAGGTGCCTGACATGTAAAGCAGCTATCGAGGCTGCTCGCGCCGCAGCCCTTCAGGGCTGCACCGCACACGCTCATCGTTCGAAGGTATTACACCCCTACAATCAGGCTGACGTGCGGTACGGCCAGCACTGCTGAAATACCGGGCATCTTCTCGGTCGTTCACTGGCACGACCATTGCTGAGTTTGTACCGCTCCCATGCGACTTCCAGACGTCGCTCCGCTCGCCGCCCTTCTGCGCTCCGGACGCTCGTTCCTCCGTTCCGCGACGAGGAGATCCGCCACCGCCTTCGTCACGATCATTCGATCGTCGCGTGCCGCGCTCATTACGGCTGTGCTGGTCGTCTCCCTCGGCACGTGGAGCGGCGTGGGCGCGTCGGTCTGGTATCTCCACGGCACCTTGTCCGGACTACCCGACCAGGCTGCGGTCCGCGGCGCGGGTGCGATGCCGCGGGCGACGACGCTGGCGGATGCGAGGGGCCAGCACGCGTTCACGATCTTCGAGGAACGGCGACTGCACGTGCCGCTGTCGAGCGTGTCGCCGCAGCTCATCAATGCCATTCTCGCAATCGAGGATCGGAGGTTCTACGACCATCACGGAATCGACCCGATCCGCATCATCGGCGCCGCGCTCAACAACGTCGTCGAGATGGACCGGGAGCAGGGCGGGAGCACCATCACGCAGCAGCTCGCGCGTCTGACGCTCCTGACGCCGGACAAGACACTGCGGCGCAAGCTGCGCGAGGCGATCCTGGCAACCCGCCTCGAACGCATCTTCTCGAAGGACGAGATCCTCGGGCTTTACCTCAACAAGGCGTACTTCGGCGACGGGCTCTACGGCGTCGAAGCGGCGTCGCTCGGGTACTTCGGTAAGCACGCGTCGGACGTCGGCGCCGCGGAGGCCGCCCTGATCGCCGGCCTGGTGAAATCACCCTCGACATACGCGCCGACGGTGAGCCCCCAGCGCGCCCTCGGGCGCCGCAATCTCGTGCTGCAGGCGATGCGCGACACCGGTGCGATCGACGAGGCGACGTACCAGTCCGCCGTCAAGAGCCCGCTGCGCCTCAACGACACGCTGCGGCGCGAGGAGGGCTTCGGCCAGTACTTCAAGGAAGAAGTACGCAAGTGGCTGGTCCAGGCCTACGGCTGGGACCGCGTCTACCACGGCGGCCTGCGGGTCGAGACGACGATCGATCTCGACCTGCAGAAGGCGGCCGAAGGGGAGATCGCGCGCGCACTCTCGGAGATCGAGGAACGGCAGCTGCGGCGGCGCGTCGTCCCGAAAGGCGAGATGCTGCAGGCTGCGCTCGTCGCGATCGACCCGCGCACCGGGCACGTCCGTGCCATGGTGGGCGGCCGCGCGTTCGAGCGGAGCCCGTTCAACCGCGCGACCCAGTCGCGCCGTCAGCCCGGGTCGGCGTTCAAGCCGTTCGTCTACGCGGCGGCGCTCGAGCGCGGCTACTCGCCGGCGACGCTCATCACCGGCCTGAGCGAACCGGTGATGACCCCGTCCGGCGCGTGGCTCCCCGAGGACGAGCACCTGGAATCCGACGCGATCACCATGCGCGCGGCGCTGCGCACGTCGAGCAACCGCGCGGCCGTCCGCATGCTGAAGACCGTCGGCATCCCCGCGGCGGTGCAGTATGCGCAGCAGCTCGGCGTCGGGACGATGCCGCACGTGCCCTCGCTCGCGCTCGGATCCGGCGAGGTGACGCTGCTCTCGATGACCTCCGCGTTCGGCGCGTTCGCCAACGAGGGGAAGCTCGCCACGCCCACGTTCGTCCGCAGGGTGACGACCGGCGAGGGGCAGGTCCTCTTCCAGTCGCGCGTGGAGGCGAAGAACGCCGTCAGCGCGGCAACCGCGTTCCTGATCTCGTCCATGCTCCAGGACGTCGTGAACGCCGGCACCGCCTGGCAGGCGCGGCAGATCGGGTTCCGCCTGCCGGCCGCGGGCAAGACGGGCACGACCAACGAGTACCGCGACGCCTGGTTCGTCGGCTACACGCCGAGCCTGGTCACCGGCGTGTGGATCGGATACGACCAGCCGCGCACGATCGTGAACGGCGGCTACGCCGCCGAGCTCGCCGTCCCGCTCTGGGCGCGGTTCATGATCGCGGCCACGCGCAACGACAAGCCGGGATGGTTCCGTGTGCCGTCGACGGTCACGGTCGCGGACGTCTGCCCGTTGAGCGGGCGGCTCGCCACCGATTCGTGCCGCAGCAGCGGTCCCACCCGCAGCGAGTATTTCGTGCGCGGCACGCAGCCCATCGACACCTGCCTGATGCACCGCGACCCGGTATTCCGCGGGTTCACGGCCGACAGCCTGCGATTCCCGGGGGCGCCGCCGGTCGTCGCGACCAAGGAGCCCGCCCGGGCCGTGCCGCCGCCCGCCCCCGGGGCTGCTGGCCCTGCCGCGGCCGCCGCGCCTGCCGCCGTCGAAGAGGCGCCGGCGAAGAAGAAGCGCGGCTTCTGGTCGCGCCTGTTCGGGATCGGCGGGCGAAAGGACGACCGCAGGGACGATCGCGAGAACGAACGGAAGGACGATCGCCGCGACGAAGACGAAAAGGACAAGAGCGGTCAGAAGCGGTAGCCGACCGCGACGCGTCCGCCCGCCACCCAGTCGAGCCCGCCGCCCATCCAGAGCACGGCCTCCGGACGAACCACCACGCGTTGGGAAACGTCCCACTCGACGCCCGCGCGTGCGTGCAGCAGCCGCAGCGTCTCGACGCGATCGACCGGAGGAATGCTCGGAATCTCGAACTCGACGTGCGCGCGCTGGACGCCGAGTCCTCCGCCCGCAAGGAAATGCACACTGCCGCCGCCCGGCGTTCGATACAGCACGCTGGCCGTGACCGTCATCTGGCTGAATTCGTGATCCTCACGGCCGAAGACGTGTGACACGCGACCCGTGTGGATGTCGCCTTCGACGACGAGGTGCGGCGTCACATTGAAGCTCACCCCGCCGCCGAAGATCGACGCCGTTCCCTGCTCGGAGTCGGCGTGCCCGATCGAGGCGACGCCGAACTGGCCGAACACCAGCGCGCGCGGCTCCTGTGCCGAGGCGGGCGCAGCCGCGAGCGTGAACGCAAGCAGCGATCCTGCAATGCTGACAGGCTTCCTCATGCCCTCGAAGGCGCACATCGCAGCGCGAAGGGCTCATCCGCTCCCGCCCGACCGGGTCACACGTCTTTCGCGGCGGGCCAACCCTCCACCGAAGTGGCCGCCAGGACGCCTCGCAGGACGGCCTCGGCGACGACTTCGGCCGCCAGCGAGCCGACCGCCGTCACGTTGACGTCGCCGCGCGTGGTCCTGCGCGTCGAGACGGCGAAGAGCTGATCGCCGTCGCCGGTGGTGTGATACGGCCGGATCGCGCGGGCCGCCCCGCAGTTGGCCATCATGGCGACCTTGGTGAGCTGTGTCTTCGTCATCGTCAGATTGGTGGCGACGACGATGAGCGTCGTGCTGCGCAGCGGCGGATCGTGAACGACGTCGTTGCCCGCCGGCGCGCCGCCCGTCGTCCGCTTCAGGACCTCGACGATGTCCGCGAAGCCGGGGCCGTCCGCGCGCCGCGCGCCGGCGACGATGCGGCCGGTGCGCCAGTCGAGCACGTCGCCGGCGGCGTTGACGACGGCGAGCGCGCCGATGACGATATCGCCGGCGCGGAGGCTGGCCGTTCCGAGCCCGCCCTTCATGCCGCCTGCCGAGTACCGGCGCAGCATGCGTCCGACCGTCGCGCCTGCACCGGCGCCGACGTTCCCCTCGGTTACCGGACCGGTAGAGGCGGCCTCGCATGCGCGGTACGCCGCCTGCGGGTCGGGACGGATCGTCGAGTCGCCGACCGAGAGGTCGTCGATGATCGAGCCTGGAACGATCGGCACGCGCACCGTCCCGCCCCAGTCGAATCCCCGTTTCTGATCTTCGAGGTAGCGAATGACGCCGGCGTGCGCGGCAAGGCCGAACATGCCGCCGCCGCCGAGGAAGAGCCCGTGAATCGTCTCGACGGGACTCACCGGCTGCAGCAGCACGATGCCGGTCTCGCCCGGCGCCGAACCGTTGTAGTCGACGCCGGCGCTCGCTTCCGGATCGAAGAGGATGGCGGTGCAGCCGGTGGGCCGCCGCGTGTGGGTCCAGTGACCGACACGCAGCCCCGGCACGTCGGTGAGCGATCCGGCGGCACCAAGCTGCGCCGGCTGCGCGTCGCCGCGCTGGGCGCGCGCCGACACCGGCGCGGCAGCGGCACCCGCGAGCGACGTGACGAACGCGCGTCGTGTGAGCGTCATGGCGCGAGTATAGCGAAGCGTCACGCGCCCGGCTTGTCGGGATCGGCGGCCGTACGCGAACGCAGGTACTCGGCGACCTCGTGCTGGTTGTTGTGCAGCGCCCAGCCGATCGCCTTGGCGTGGAAGGTCGGATCGCGCAGGTTCGGGTCGGCGCCAAGGTCCACCAGGATCCGGACCAGCTCGAGGCCTCCCCATCCTGCCGCGTTGTGCAGCACGCTTCGGTCGAGCCCCGTGCCGGGCACCATCCCGTTGATGTCGACACCCAAGTCCACCATCAGGCGGATACCGTCGTAGCGCCTGCCGTCGGCAGCGCGGTGCAGCATGTCGACGCGGCCATGATGCCCGAGCCGCTCCAGCAGCGTGGAATCTCGCGCGAGCCGCTCCAGCACCTCCGCGCGCCGGCCCTCGATGCAGGCGAGGGCAAACGTCTCGAGCGGGTCGAGCTCTACCTTCGCGGCGCCGCGCTCCAGGAGGTACTCGGCGACCGACGCGTGTCCTGCGCGCAGGGCCTCTTCGTACGCGGTCCGATTGGTGCGGGGGCTGCGCCCGTCGACGTCGACGCCGTGATCGAGCAGCAACACGACCCTTTGGCGGAACCCGTGCGCCGCGGCCCAGGACAGTTGCTGAACCAGCATGGTCGAGGGGCTTGCGTTCTCGCCGGTGAGGCGCGTGAGCCACGGGCCGCCTTTGTCCGTTCCGAGCCCGTACGCGAAGAGCAGTTCCAGGTGGGCATCGTCATCGTGAAAATGCCGGTTGTACAGCGCCTGCGAGTCGTTCGGATCGGCACCTGCCTCGAGCAGCGCCCGCGCCAGCGCGTCGCACGCCGGGTGCGGCGGCTGGTTGTGCCAGTCCTCGCCGCGCCCGAACGCGCCGGTGAGCGCGGTGAAGGCGTAGTGGGCATCGAACAGGAATCCGGCATTGGGGTCGGCACCACGCGACAGCAGGAGGCGCGCCACCGCCAGCGAACCACCGCCGTCTTCCTCGAATCGCGAGTAGCACGCATACAGCAGCGGCTCCCACCGGAGCGGCCCGCCCTTCGCGCGTCCGAGTGTGGGGTCAGCCTCGATCATCCGACGCACCGTCTGGACGTCGCCGACGGCGGCAGCGGTGTAGATGTTCGCCGCGGCGAGCTCCGCCCGCTCGCCAAGCATGCGGCGCGCCTGCTCCACGTTCGAAGGACGCCAGTCGAGATAGGTCAGGCACGCGAGGTGGAGGAAGACGTCGGCATGCGACTGCGGATCCGGAGCCGGCGGTGGATTCCAGATGACCGGCTCGATGTCGAAGAGATGGCGTTTGAGCCTGGCCCAGCTGGCGAAGCCGTACGAGCGTGCGGTCACCAGTTGCGCGTCGGCGAGCAGGAAACGCGCGAGCGCACGATCGGCGCGGGGGTGGAACTGCCGCACGACCGCGCGCGCGTGCACGTCACCCGCACGAACCGCGTTGCGCAGTTCCTTGGCCTGCTTCCGCAGGCGTTCGAAAGAGGGACTACTCGGCAGCGGATGTGTCGGCATCGCGACCTCCTCGCCCGCACGTGGCGGGCTTCGGCCTGTGGTCCGCAGCAGCAGGCGAGGAAGTGCTTGCCGTCTGATCTTCCGATGGCCGGGCGGGCTGTGCCCTTTCCGCGGACTGGAGGCGCCCCGTGCGCCCGCCACTACTCTAGCAGAGGCCGCCGCCGCGACGGGCCACCCTCCGATCCCGCCCAGCGCGAGACGCCGTAGTATGGTCCGCTGCCCGCGTCATGACGCCAACAGACCTGGTCCGCCGCGCGTTCGGAGCCTTTCGCGACAATGCCGCGACGCCACCGCCACTGACGCTCCGCGGCGGGTGCGAGATCGACAGCTACCACCGGCCGGAGCGGTACGACGTGGTCGAGGACGCGCCAACCGACGAGTACCTCGAGCGGTTCACGTTCTGGGGACTCGGCTACCTCGACGGCCGGTCGTGGCGGCACTACGTGCCGCGCCTCATCGAGTACGCGCTCTCCCACCCCGAAGACCCCGCGATGGTGGCCGAGGCGCTCGTGCGATCGCTGCGGCCACCCGATCGCTACCCGCCGAGACTCGCGACCCTCACGCCCGAGCAGGAAGCGGTCGTCACGCAGTTCCTGGAAACGCTGGCGCTTGGCGGGCGCGCGCCCCACCTCGAAGGCGAGGCACAGCAGGCACTCGAGGAGTGGTGGCTGACGCGGCCGCGCAGCCGTCCCACCGCTGATGAGGTCGCGGCAGCACGGGCCTGCCCGTTCACCTTTCACGCGGCCGGCGCTGGACGCTATCGGCTCATGGTGCCGGAGACTCTGAGCGGTTCCGGCGCGCGCGACATCCCCGAGGAGTCGCGCTTCGTGGAGACGTGGGCTGGGTACCTGTGTTACGACGCCCACACCGTGGTCGCGGTCAACGTCACTCCGCTCGCCGCCGGACGGCGAGCCGATGCGATCCGCCGGCGCCGCGAATTGTTTTGCGAACCGATCGAGCCGGTGAACGTCACCGTCCGGGGCAGCCGCCGCGCGCAGCGTCTCGATGGCACGACGCGTGGCGACAGCGCGGCGGAA
Source organism: Vicinamibacterales bacterium (assembly GCA_048594975.1). Taxonomy (GTDB): domain Bacteria; phylum Acidobacteriota; class Vicinamibacteria; order Vicinamibacterales; family 2-12-FULL-66-21; genus JBMDXB01. Next base: position 104,864 of record JBMDXQ010000017.1, read on the forward strand.
CCGATGGCCTTGACGCTCGTCTTTGCCGAGTCCGGCGACGAGCTCGTCATGCTGAGCGTTCGGAGCTGGCCGCGCGATGACGTGCGAGCCGTGGTGGAGCACATCGTGGCGTCGTTCGAGATCGTCCCGCCGTGAGCGCGGGGTTGTAGCCCCTGACGTGGAATCGGAACTGCCGCCCCCAGTAGGCGACGTTCAGCCATAGCGGGATGTGGAAATTCGCGAGCCCCGAGGGCATCGTGAGCCACCGGCCCGCGCGCCGGGCGATGCGCCACGGCGAGTAGAAGCGCTTGTTGATCCACTCCAGCCCGGCCTTCAGATCGTCCCGGCTCATTCGCGCCGGCGCGAACACCGGCCATTTGTAGTCGTAGTGCTCCCAGTCGAAGTCGACGATACGGCCGCGCATCTCCTCGAAGAGCGGCGTGCCGGGCAGCGGCGTGAGGATCGACGCCTGCATCGCGTCGACCCCGATCTCGTCGAGCAGTGCGAGCGTCGTCTCGAACACCTCCGGGCCGTCGGTGTCGAACCCGAATATCAGTCCCGCTTCGACGACCATGCCGTGGCGGTGGAAGGCGCGCACCGCTGCGCTGTACAGGCGCGGTGACTTGAGCACCTTCTGCTGCGAGCACAGGGCGCGCTCGGAGAAGCTCTCCAGGCCCACGAACACGCCGACGCAGCCGGCGCGGTGCATCGATTCCAGCAGCTCGAGGTCGTCGGCGATCTCGACGGACGCCTGCGTCGCCCACTTCTTGTGCAGCGGCGCGATCGCGTCGAACAGCCGCAGCGCGTAGGCGCGGTCCTGCGTCAGGTTGTCGTCGACGAACATGAAAAAGGTCTCGTCGAAACTGCGCAGGTGCGTCACGATCTCTTCGATGGGGCGCTGGTGACGCATGCCGCTGTAGAACGCGGTGATCGAACAGAACGAGCAGCGGTTCCGGCAGCCGAGCGTCGCGGCGCACGCCTGAATCGAAACGTAGCGCGATCGCTGCAACAGATGGCGCGGCAGCGCGAAAGGGATCGCGGCGTGCGGGTCGCCGTGGTATACCGGCCGGAGAGCGCCGGCCGCCGCGTCGGCCAGCAGCGCGGGCCACGCGCCACCGGCCGGTCCAACCACCACTGCGTCGGCGTGGCGCAGCCCTTCGGTGACGTTGAATGTCGGATGGAAGCCGCCCAGCACCGTTCGGATACCACGTGCCCTCAGCAGTCGGCAGATCTCGTAGGCGCGCGGTGCGGTCGCGGTCATCACGGTGATCCCCGCGAGATCGAACGGCACGTCTGCCGGGATGTCGTCGATCTGCTCGTCCACGAGCGTGATCGCGTGCTCTCGTGGGGTGAGGGCGGCCACGCTGAGCAGCGAGAGCATCGAGAAGCGGAACGTCTTCCCGTTGAAGAGGCGCGTCCGCCCGAGCCCGCGCCAGCGTCCGGAGGCCGGAGCGACGAGGAGAATTCTCATGCATCCATGCTCGACGGTCCGCCGTCTCGATGTCCTCAGCGAACCGTGAAACGTCCTGAAGAGCCGGTGATGGGCTTTCGTTTCTGGAAAGCACGTTTTCTCCGGGCGTAAGCCTCAGATGTGAGCCGGCGGCCGTCGACCGGGCGGAAACCGCCATCCCTCGCCCGTTCGCAGCATTCCAGCCCTCTCGGGTGCGGCGCGGCCCGAAGGCACCGGCACGGCGCTTGCGCATACGCAGCCCCCGGCGGGACGGGCCCGCCGCGCAACAACCGCTCCCGTTCACGACAACTGGAGGAGGACCCATGTCGAAGGCCGTTTACCTTGTGATCGCGGGGACGCTGCTGGCCGGCTGCTCGTCGGAAACGCCACAGCCCACCGCGCCCATTTCCGTGCCGGTGATCAGCCAGTCGATGCACGCGCCGGGCGGATCCGACAACGCCAACGGCGGGAATTTCGGCACGGCGCTGTCGTCGGCCGAAGAGGTGATGCCGGCCGGGGTGGTCAACGACTCCATTGCCCGCGGCAGCGCCGTCTTCCAGCTCAACGCCGACGGGACCAAGCTGACCTACCGCCTCATCGTGGCCAACATCGAGAACGTGTTCATGGCGCACATTCACCAGGGGCCTGCGGGTGAGAACGGTCCGGTCGTCGTGTGGCTGTATCCGTCGACGACGCCGGGGCCGGGGCCGCTCGGCGCCGGGCGCATCGACGGCGTGATTGCCGAGGGGACCATCACCGCCGCCAACCTGATCGGTCCGCTCGCCGGGCAGCCGCTGTCCACCCTGGTCGAGCTGCTGACCAGCGGCAACGGCTACGTGAACGTCCACACCAACGACGGCGTGGCGCCGGCGAACACCGGGCCGGGCGACTTTCCCGGCGGCGAGATCCGCGGCCAGGCCGAGCACCGTGGGCACTGATTCGAGCGATCGGACCGTCGCGTGACGCGGTCTGGTGCCTGAATCGCCCGTCCGGCGGACGCCGGCCACCGGCGTCCGGCGGGCGAAGCGAGCGTACAGGCGCGTCGGCCCCACGCACCGTGGCACATGCCGGAAGGCACGGAGGCGCGTCGGTCTGTCTTGACAGCAATCTCCCCCATACATATATTGCGGCAACATATGTCGGAGAGACTGCTCGACCGCGAGGTGAAGAAAGGCAGTGCCGAGATGCTCATCCTGGCGCTGCTCGAGGACCGGCAGCGCCACGGCTACGAGATCGCCAAGCTGATCGAGACGCGCTCCGGCGGCGCCATCGTCTTCCAGGCGGCGTCGCTCTATCCGATCCTCTACCGCCTCGAGCGCCGCGGGGTCATCGAGGGGCGCTGGGTGGAGAAGGCCGGCGAGCGCCGCCGGCGTTTCTACCGTCTCACCGACGCCGGGCGCGAGGTGCTCAAGCGGCAACGCAGCTTCTGGAAGGACTTCGTGCGGGCACTCGACAAGATCGCGTGCATCAGGCACGCGTGAGGCAGCGATGGACTGGCGCGGCTTCGTACGGCGCGAGCTTCGCCACATCACCGGCAACCCCGCGCGCGACGCGGACATCGTCGACGAGCTGGCGCAGCACCTGGCGGCCCGGTTCGACGAGCTGCGGAACGCCGGCGCCGGCGAGGAGGAGGCGCGTGCGCGCGCGGCGGGCGAGCTGCGCGACGGCGCGGAGGTCGCCCGCGCCATCCGCCGCGCCGACCGCGTGCGTCGCGCCCGCCCCGAGCCGCCGCCCTCGGACCGCGCCAGCCTCGTCGCCGATCTCTCCAGGGACGTGCTCTACGCGATCCGGATGCTGCGCCGGACAGCAGGCTTCACCGCCGCCGCCCTGCTCACCCTCGCGCTTGGCATCGGCATGACCACGGCCATCTTCAGCGTCGTCCAGGCGGTGCTGCTGCGGCCGGTGCCGTTCCCCGACCCGGATCGCCTCGTGGTGATGTGGGAGACGGACCGCAACTCCGGGACGACGCGTGAGCCGGCGTCGATCCCGGACTTCGTGGACTACCGCCAGCGCAGCCGGCAGGTGGACACCGTCGGCGCCTTCGTGTCCGTCGACCTCAACCTGGCGTCCGACCGCGGCGAGCCGCGCCGCCTCGCGGCGCTCGCCGCCTCGCCGGAGCTGCTGCAGCTGCTCGGGGTGCAGGCCATCGCCGGCCGCGCGTTCACGGCTGACGAGGACCGGCCGCGCCGTCCGCGCGTCGTGATGATCAGCGACGCGCTCTGGCAGCAGCTGTACGGGCGCGACCCCTCCGCCATCGGCGCCGCCATCCGCCTCAACGGCGTTCCCGCCACCATTGTCGGGATCGTGCCGCAGACCGCCGATTTCGGCGTGCTGCAGATCCTCTCATCGGCAGCGTACGCGCGCGGCTTTGCCGACCGCGACCCGCGGGCGCGGGTGGACATCTGGACGCCGCTGCAGGCGGATCCGGCGACCGCGCCGCGCGGCGGCAACCACTCGTTCATCATGATCGGCCGGCTCACTGCCGATGCGAGCGTCGCCTCCGCGCACGACGAGATGGCGGCGATCGCGGCGGACCTCGAGCGCGCCTACCCCCAGGACAATGCCGGCCGCGGCGCGTTCGTCGAGCCGCTCGACGCCGTCATATTCGGCCGCACGCGCCCGGCGCTCGGCATTCTGCTCGCGGCGGTGTCGCTCGTACTGCTCATCGCCTGCGTGAACGTCGCCAACCTGCTCATCGCACGCGCGACCATGCGCGCGCACGAAATGGCCGTGCGTACCGCCCTCGGCGCCCGGCTGTCGCGCCTGGCGCGGCAGCTCGCGGTCGAGAACGTGGTCCTGGCGCTCGGTGGTGCGGCGCTCGGGGTCGCGCTCGCCTCGGCGGTGCTGCGCGCCCTCGTCGCCGCCGGCCCGGCCAACATCCCGCGCCTGGCGACGGTCAGCCTCGACACGCGCGTCCTGCTCGCGGCGGTGGTGCTGTCGATCGCCATCGGCATCGTGCTCGGCTTGGTGCCGGTTGCCCAGGCGGCGCGAACCGACGTGCAGACGGCGCTCAAGGCCGGCGGCGGCCGCGACGTGGCGAGCAGGCGGGACGGGCGCTTCGCGCGCTCCGCGCTGGTGGTCGCCGAGGTGGCGCTGGCGGTCGCGCTCGTCTTCGGCGCCGGGCTGCTGATTCGGAGCTTCTGGACGCTCGCACGGACCGATCCCGGATTCGACGCCGCGGGCGTGCTCAAGGCGGAGTTCCAGGCATCGCCGCTGAAGTACCAGCGGAATGCGACGGCGGCGCCGCATTTTACCGCCTACAACCGTTTCACGAGCGCGCTCCTGGAACGCGTCGGCAGGCTGCCGGGCGTGCAATCGGCGGCGCTCACGGCCTTCCATCCGCTTGATACCGGCTACACGCAGTCGTTCGCCGTTGTCGGCCGCGAGGCCGAGGCAGCCAGCTGGCCCGAGCTGCCGGTGCGACACGTGACGCCCGGCTACTTCCGGACGCTGCGCGTGCCGCTCGTGCGCGGCCGGCTGCTGAGCGAGTCCGATACGTCCGAGTCGATGCCCGTTGTCCTCGTCAACGAGGCGATGGCAGAGCGGTTCTTCACGAACCAGGATCCCGTGGGCCGGCAGATCCGTTTCTGGGGCGCGAACTGGACCGTCGTCGGCGTGGTCGGCAACGAGCGGTTCCACGGCGTGGCGAAGGCGCCGCCGCCGGCCGCCTACGCGCCGCTGTCGCAGACGCGCTTCACCGCGCTCGCGATGATCGTGCGGACCGCGGGCGATCCGGCGGACACGGGGATGGCGGTGCGCGCCGCGATCCGCGAGATCGACCCGGAACTGGCAGTCTTCGGCCTCGAGCCGCTGCGCGAGACGCTGGCGAGTTCGATCAGCGAGCAGCGCTTCCTGATGCTGCTGCTCGGCCTGTTCGGCGCGCTCGCCGTTGTCCTCGCGGGAGTCGGCGTGCACGGCGTGCTCACCTGGGTGGTCGCGCAGCGCACCCGCGAGATCGGCGTCCGCATGGCGCTCGGCGCGACGAGCGGCCGCGTCCTCCACCTCGTCGCCGGCCAGGGCGCGCGCCTGGTCGGCGCCGGGCTGGCGATCGGCTTGGCGATCGCGTTCGGCTTCGGGCAGACGATGTCTGGACTGCTGTTCGGCATCACGCCGGCGGACTGGGTCACGCTGGGCGGGACGGTGGTCGTGATCGGATCGGTGGCGGCGCTGTCGATCTGGTTACCGGCGCGCCGCGCCGTGCGCCTCGACCCGCTCCGCGCGCTGCGCCAGGAGTGAGTCGCACGCGCCGCGAATGATCCGTTGGCCGATCCGTCGCGAACGACCCGTCGCGAACGTTCCGTTTCGACCACCCGTCACGAACGACCCGTTCCATCGTCCTGCCAGCGCGTCGAACACGCCGTAGTATGCGGGCTTTGCCGCGTACTGCGCGTCGAACAGCAGCGGCGCGTCGGCGCCGAACTGCGCGTGGATCCACGAGTGGGCGTCGGTGAAACCCCAGAAGGAGACGGCCTCGCAGCGCGGCTCGCCGACGCACGCGCCGACGATCGCACGGTACACCGACTTCTGGACCTCCAGCCGCTGCTGGCCCGTCCCGCCGACGTCGCGGATGCGGACGTCCATCTCGCTGACGTGGACGAGGAGGCCGAGCGCGGCCAGCCGCCGCATGTTGGCGGCGACGTCGCCGGCGCCGGGCGGGCCCGCCGCCGAGATGTGCATCTGCAGGCCGACGCCGTCGATCGGCACACCCTGCGCGCGCAGGTCCTGGACGAGATCGTAGATGCGGTTCGACTTGGGGTTCAGGCCTTCGCCGCCGTAGTCGTTGTAGAAGAGCAGCGCCTGAGGGTCCGCCTGTCGTGCCAGGCGGAACGCCTCGGCGATGTAGCCGTCGCCCAGCTTCTGCCGGAACACGGTATTGCGCAGCGGCCCGTCGTCGGCAATCGCCTCGTTGACGACGTCCCATGCGTGCACGCGGCCGCGGTAGTGTTCAGCGGTCGAGCGGATGTGATTCTCGAACGCGGCGCGGAAATCGGCCGGCGGCAGCGCGTTCAGCCACCCCGGGACGGAGCCGTGCCAGATGAGCGTGTACCCCTTCACCTGCATGCCATTGCCGGCCGCGAAGGCGACGATTGCATCCCCGCCGGCGAAGGACCGGCTGCCCTGGACGCGCTCGATCGCATCCCATTTCATCTCGTACTCGGCGGTCAGGTAGTTGAAGTGGTGCGCGAGCACGCTCGAGTAGCGGCCGTCGGCGAGCAGCGACGACTGGACCGCCGCGCCGACGAGCCGGCCCGATACGCCCGCGGCGTCGCGCAGCGGCTCGACGGCCGTACCCGGGATCGGCGCGGGGGTGGCCGGTGGGGTGGGAGCGGTCGGCGACGGCCGGTCACCGCCGCACGCGGTGATCAGACCGCAGATCGCAAGGAGTAAGACCGGGCTCAGATCCTGTTTCGTGCAGGAATGGCCTCTCTGCAGGACGGCGATGGCCGTTCGCTTGCGTCCTCTCAAACGGTCACTCGTGCCAAAGCAGGATCAGCCCCGTGGTTACTTCCGTCCCATCTTCTCCAGCACCTCGCCCAGCCGCTTAATCTCCTCGCCGTAGAGCGCCCAGTTGCCCGCGCGCTGTGCCTCGATCGCGCGCTGGAAGTGGGCGTGCGCCTGCGCGGCCAGCGCCGCGAGGTCGTCGGCCGCCCCCGCCGCCTTCGGCGCCTCCTCCCCCGCCGCGATCGGCTCGGCGGCTGGAACCGGCTTCGGCGCTGCGCCGCCCGGGAACAGCCGTTCGAGCGCCGCGTCGAGCGTCTCCTCCATCACGATCTGGTTCTGGTGGGCGACGATGACCCGTTTCAGCTCCGGGATCGATCCGCCGGCGGCGCGCAGGTAGAGAGGACGGATGTAGATCAGCGACTCCTCGATCGGGATGACCAGCAGCGTGCCCTGGATCACCTCCGAGCCCTGCTGGTTCCACAGCGTGATCTGCGGCGCGATCACCTGGTCCTGGTTGATGCGCGCCGCGATCTGTCGCGGCCCGAAGACGACGGTCTGCTTGGGGAACTGGAACACCGACAGGTGTCCGTAGGCGGCGCCGTCGCTGCGCGCCACCATCCAGGCGGCGAGGTTGTCCTTCTGCCGCGGCGTGAACGGCAGCATCTGGATGTACTCGGCGTTCGCCTCGCCGGGCAGCTTCATGATCGTGTAGTACGGCTCCATCGGGCGCGGCTGCCCTTCCACCTCGAAGGCCGGGATCTCCCACTGGTCCTCGCGGTTGTAGAACACCGCCGGGTTGAGCATGTGGTAGGTGGCGAACATCGCCGCCTGCAGCGCGAAGATCTGCTGCGGGTAGCGCAGCCGGGTCCGCAGGTCCTCCGGCATGGTGTCGATCGGCTGGAACAGCCCCGGGAACATTCGCCCGATCGTCGCCGCGATCGGGTCGGTCGGATCGAGCAGGTGGAAGACGGTCTTGCCGTGGTAGGCGTCGATCGTGACCTTCACGGCGTTGCGGATGTAGTTCACGCCCGCCGCCGGCGACGAGTAGGGGTAGTGCCGCGTGGTCGTGTACACGTCCTGGATCCACACCAGGCGGCCGTCCGAGATGGCCATGTAGGGGTCCGGATCGTAGGTGAGGAACGGCGCGATGCGCTGCACGCGGTCGGCGATGCGGCGGTAGAGCATCACCCGGCTCTCGCTCGTGAGGTTGGGCGAGAAGAAGGTGTCGGTCGAACGGAAGCGGATGGCGAACATCAACCGGCGGAAGAGGCCCGAGAGCGCGACCCCGCCCTCGCCGGCGTAGGTCGTGAACACGTTGTCGTCACCGCGCGGGTAGTCGAACTCCTCGGTGCCGGTCTTGACGAAGACGTGGTCGCTGGCCAGCTCGCCGAAGTAGATCGCCGGCTGGGTGATCTTGAGGTCGCCGGTCGAGACCGGCGGCAGGTCGCGGACGAAGAGCACCGGCAGCCCCTCCCGCGTCACCTCGTTGACCGGCCCGAGCGTGAGGCCGTAGCCATGCGTGAAGGTCAGCCGCTCGTTGATCCAGGTGCGGCTTGGCAGGCTCTGCGAGTTCAGCTCGCGCGCCGACAGCATGATCTGCCGGTAGGCGCCATCGATGGTGTAACGGTCGTTGTCGACGGCGACGAAGTCATAGTACGTGCGGATCTCCTGGATCTGGCTGAAGGTGTCGAGCAGGGGTCGATCGTTCCACAGGGGCACGTTGTCGATCGTCGTCCCGTTCCGATCCAGGTCGGCGCGTGTGAGCCGCGCCTCGCCCGAGAGGCTCCGCTCCACCACGCGATCGAGACCGAACGCGGCGCGGGTCGCCGCGATGTTGTGGACGATGAACGGCGTCTCCCGCACCTGCTCGTTGGGGGCGACGACGAAGCGTTGGACGATGGCGGCGTAGCCGGCGCCGGCGAGGGAGACGGCGACGTAGAGCCCGGCGGCGAGGAACACGTGGCGGAAGCGGCGCGCCGCGATCGCCTGCCAGATCGCCAGCGCCGCCCCGACGAGCGCCACCGCGACGAGCAGCCACAGCGCCGGCATGCGGGCGTGCACGTCCACGTACGAAGCGCCGAACACCACGCCGGCCGAATCGGTCAGCAGCTGCGCGATCCGGAGCCACGCGCCGAAGGCGAGCAGGAGCAGCAACGCCGCGGCGAGCAGGCCGAGGTGACGCACGGCCGCCGGCGAGCCCTGGAGCCCGTGCGAGACGTCCAGTTGTCCGCCGAGCACGTACGCGGCGACAGCGATGGCGGCACCGAGGCCGACCGTGAGCAGCAGCACGCCCTGCACCAGCTCCAGCAGCGGCAGGGTGAACACGTAGAACGCGATGTCGCGGCCCAGGATCGGGTCCGTCCTGCCGAACGGCACCCCGTACCAGAAGTACAGCCAGGTTTCCCACCGCGCGCCCGAGTAATACCCGATCAGCACCGACAGCAGCGCCACGGCGATCAGCGCGAGCGGCCGGATGCGCGCCGGATCGATCAGCACGGGCTGTGGGCCTTCCTGCGTGACGATCGTGATCCGCCGCGGCCGGAGCGCACGCACGGCGAGCAGCAGGTTGGGCGCGAGAATCGCGAAGACGACGGCGATCGACACGACCGTCGTCACCGACTGCACCGTCAGCGCCCGCAGGAAGACCTGCTCGAATCCGACCTCCTTGAACCACAGCCAGTCGGTGTAGAACCCGGCGAAGCCGGGAACGCCGGCGAGCAGGACGATCAGGAGGAGCAGGAGCCGGACGGGGGTGAATCGGAACGCCATGACGGGCCATTATACGGAGCGCAGTCGCCAACGCCGCTCAGCCGCGAACCATCCGTTGCGAACCACCCGTCGCCAACGCCGGCCGCGCTGCCCGGCGTTACGCCTTGAACAGCGGCGTCGTCGCGAACGCCTTCTTCTTGATCGCCTCCGCCTCGCCGGCCGCGAGCGGCGTGAAATCGGCCGCGAGGTCGAGCGCCAAGCTGAAGAGCGTCTCGTCGCCGGGCGGGATTGCCGCCGTCACGGGGTGGGACAGCGTGAAGCGCAGGCCCTCGCGCGCATCGGCGGCGTCGGCCAACGGCTCGTACCAGCACTTCCGGTGGCTACGCGCCGCGCCCGGGGGCCACGGCCGCCGCGCCATGGCCTTCAGCGCCAGGATGCCCATCTGCTTCCGCCGCGCCGTCTCGAGCACCTGCGGCCCGAAGTTGCCCGCGTGCCACGTCGCGAAGTTGATCGGGAAGAGGATGGTGTCGAAGGCGAACCGCTCCATCAGCGAGAGCGCCGCATCCACCGAGTGCGCCGAGAAGCCGAGAAACCGCGCCTTCCCCGCCTTGCGCGCCGCCTCGAACGCCTCGATCGCGCCGTCCTTCGCGAAGATGCCGTCGACGTCCTCGCGGCTCGTTACCGCGTGCAGCTGATAGAGATCGAAATGGTCGGTCTGCATGCGGCGCAACGACGTCTCGAGCTCCGCCGTCGCGCCGGCGCGATCGCGCTTCTGCGTCTTGCAGGCGAGGAACACGTCCTTCCGGTAGGGAGCGAGCGCCGGGCCCAGCCGCTCCTCGGCGTTGCCGTAGCTCGGTGCCACGTCGAAGTAGTTCACGCCCCGCTCGATCGCGTGCGCCACGCGGGCGGACGCCTCCGACGGCGTCGCGTCCATGACGACGATGCCGCCGAAGCCGATGATGGAGAGCGATTCGCCCGTTCGTCCGAGCGAGCGGCGCTCGAGGCGGCCGGCGCCGCGCGTGCGCTGGATGCCGGCGAGCGACGCGGGGAAGCAGGCGGCAAGCGTGGCGGCAGAGGCGCTGGTCAGAAAGGTGCGGCGGTCCATGGCTGGTCTCCAGGTCGAGTGGCGCGCGCGCGGCTGCCGCGGCGCACGCTCAGCGCGCACTATACGCCTGAATCGATCGAGCGCACCACCCGCGCCGGCTCGATATAATCGCGGCGCCCGGTGACCCGCTCCAGCGACTCCAAAAAGATGAGTTCGACCTCGGCGCGCGACGTCGCTGACGCGATGCCGGCCGCTACCGTCCGCTCATCGTATTCTTACGTGCGGGTCGAACGCACCTGCCCGATCGGGCGGCGGCCCTGGTATGACGGAGCGCGCCTCTTACCGGGATGCACAGTCATGCTCCAGAAGACAATTCTCACGTCGCTGCTCGCGCTCGCCTGCCTGCTGGCGTGCGAGGAGCCCCTCTCACCACAAACGCCGAAGCCTGCGGGCGCCGAGACCCTGGTCTGGGAGGACCAGTTCGATCGCCCCGGACTGCCGGACCCCTCCCGCTGGGACTACGAGGTCGGGCTGGTCCGCAACAACGAGCGGCAGTACTACACGCGCGCCCGCCAGAAGAACGCGCGCGTCGAAGACGGGCTGCTCGTCATCGAAGCGCACAGGGAAGCGTTCGAAGCGGCGGACTTCACGTCGGCGAGCCTGACCAGCCGGGCGAGCTGGACCTATGGCCGCATCGAGGTGCGCGCGCAACTGCCGAAGGGACGCGGCACGTGGCCCGCGATCTGGACGCTCGGTACGAACATCCGCGACGTCGGGTGGCCTCGCTGCGGCGAGATCGACATCATGGAGCACGTCGGCTTCGACCCCGGCCGCATTCACGCCAACATCCACACGCAGGCCTACAACCACGTGCAGCGCACGAACAAGGGGAACAGCATCGTCGTCCCGATGCCCGACGAGACGTTTCACGTCTACGAGTCGGTCTGGACACCCACGCAGATCGAGATGCGCATCGACGGCCAGCGCTACTTCACGTTCGCGAAGGAGCCGGGCGGCGAGGCGGTGTGGCCGTTCGACAAGCCGCAGTACCTGATGCTGAACCTGGCGATCGGCGGCAGTTGGGGCGGCCAGCAGGGGATCGACGATGCCGCGTTGCCTGCGCGGTTCCTGATCGACTACGTCAAAGTCTACAGCCGCTGATGGGCGGCGAGCACGCGGGCGCGGCCGCGCTGCGGCGTTGACAGCGATCCGGACGGAGCGTAGATTGGAAGTTGCCTAGTCCTCGCGCCAGCCGCGAGGAGCGGGGGACCCACAGAGGGTTTCACCTTCAGGGGCGAATTGGCGGCCGTCGCCATAGGACACTTCCGAGTCCGAGCCCGTCAGCTAACCCCGTCGGCGTTGACGGAAGCGCACCTCCTGGCATTGCAAGGCCACAGACGCGCGCTGTGGCCTTTGTGTTTAGGGCCGGACCGGGAGGAGCGACTTCTCCGGAGGCCGGCCCATGTCCGCCGCGTCCGTGTCCCCACCCCAGGCGCAGGGCAGGTATCTCGCGACGATCAGTCTCGTCGCGCTCGGCGTCGTCTACGGGGACATCGGCACCAGCCCGCTCTACGCGATGCGCGAGTGCTTCCATGGCCCGCACGGCGTCGCGCCGACGCAGGCGCACGTGCTCGGGGTCCTCTCGCTGATCTTCTGGGCCCTGGTCGTGGTCATCTCGATCAAATACCTGGTGTTCGTGCTGCGCGCCGACAACCAGGGCGAAGGCGGGATCCTGGCGCTCACCGCGCTGGCGACGCCGATCAAGCCCTCCGGGCGTAGCGAACGGCCGGCGCTGGTCCTGATCGGCATCTTCGGCGCGGCACTGCTCTACGGCGACGGTATCATCACGCCCGCCATCTCCATTCTCGGCGCGGTGGAAGGGCTGAGCGTGGCGACACCGGTCCTGCAGCCCTACGTCGTGCCGATCACGGTGGCCACGGTCATCGCCCTGTTCGCGCTCCAGCAGCGCGGCACGGCGGGCGTCGGCCGGATGTTCGGGCCGGTGATGCTGTGCTGGTTCGCCGTGCTCGCGGTGCTCGGCGCGATCCAGGTCGTGCGCTATCCATGGGTCGTGGCCGCCGTCAATCCCGTTCACGGGATCCGGTTCTTTCTCGACACGGGCTGGCACGGCTACCTGGTGCTCGGGTCGGTGTTCCTTGTCGTCACCGGCGGCGAGGCGCTGTACGCGGACATGGGACACTTCGGCACGCGGCCCATCCGCCTCGACTGGTTCGCGATCGTGCTGCCGGCGCTGCTGCTCAACTACTTCGGCCAGGGCGCGCTGCTGCTCGCGTCGCCGGAGGCAGCGGCCAACCCGTTCTTCGCTCTGGCGCCGTCGTGGGCGATCTACCCGATGATCGTCCTCGCGGTGGCGGCGGCGGTCATCGCCTCGCAGGCGGTCATCTCGGGCGCCTACTCGCTCACGATGCAGGCGGTGCAGCTCGGGTTCAGCCCGCGGGTCAAGATCGAGCACACGTCGACGCGTGAGTTCGGCCAGATCTACATCTCGGGAATCAATTGGGCGCTGATGCTCGGCTGCATTCTCATCGTGCTCGGCTTCCGGACATCGAGCAATCTGGCGGCCGCGTACGGCGTCGCAGTGACCTCCACGATGGTGATCACCACGCTGCTGCTTTACGTGGTCGCGCGGGAACGCTGGGGCTGGAACGGCGCGGCGGCCGGCGGGCTGGCTGCCATCTTTCTGACGATCGACCTGGCGTTCTTCGGCGCCAACATCGTGAAGGTCACCCACGGCGGCTGGCTGCCGCTGCTCATCGCGGCGATCGCCTACACGCTGATGACCACCTGGAAGCGCGGCCGCCGCGTGCTCGCCGAGCGCATCCAGGCGGAGGCGCGACCGCTCGAGGAATTCCTGCGCGAGGTCCTGCAGCAGGGCGTGATGCGAGTGCCGGGGACCGCCATCTTCATGAACGGCACCGCGTCGCGCACCCCGGCGGCGCTGCGACACAACCTGGCGCACAACAAGGTCCTGCACCAAGTCGTGGTCTTCGTCACGGTCAAGACGCAGCAGGTGCCGTACGTGCCCGATCGTCGGCGGGTGGAGGTGGAAGACTTCGGCAGAGGCGTGTACCGCGTACGGGTGTATTACGGCTTCATGCAGGATCCCGACATTCCCGACGCGCTCCGCGCGGCCATTGCGGCGGGACTGCCGCCGATCGCGCCGGAGGACACAACGTACTTCCTCGGCCGCGAGACGATCATCGCCACTTCGCGCCCCGGCATGGCGGTCTGGCGCGAGAAGCTGTTCGCGATCATCGCGCGCAATGCCACGACCGCGACGGCGTTCTTCGGCATCCCGCCCGACCGGGTGGTCGAGCTCGGGGAACAGATCGAGATGTAGGCCGGGTTCGTTCGCGACGCGATCGTTCGCGACGGATCGTTCGCGTTCGACCGCTCACTCGGCCCGGAGCGCCCGCGTCGGATCGAGCGAAGCGGCGCGCCAGGCTGGCAGCACGGCTGCGAGCACGGCGCTCGCCGCCAGCACGGCCATGGCCCCGCCCACGATTAGCGGGTTACGCGGTTCCACTCCGTACAACTGCGACGCGATGGCGCGGACCGCCCCCAGCGCCAGCGGCGCGCCGATCGCCAGGCCGGTGATCGTCTGCAGCAGCGGCCCGGCGAGCATCGTCCGCACGATGCGCGCGCGTCCTGCGCCGAGCGCCACGCGGACGCCGATCTCCCGGGTCCGGCTGGAGACGCCGTACGAGGTCACACCGTAGAGTCCGATCGACGCCAGCACCAGCGCGAGCACGCCGTAGGCGGATGTCAGCCGGGCGAGCAGGCGGTTGGTGCGGAAATTCGCGCTGACCTGCTCGGCCAGCGGCACGATGCGCACGACGGTCGCGTCGCGGTGCGCGTCGGCGACGGCACGGCGGATCTCGTGCTCGAGCGTGCCGGCGCCGAGGCTCGTCCGCAGGATCACGGCGCGCAACAGGTTCGACCGCGCCTGGACGCTGCGCTCGGCGGCCGTGTCGTAGGACGCGTGCTGCAGGGCCGGGAGGAAGATCATCGGCCGCACGGGCTGTGTCGCGCCCGTATACTTCACGTCCTCCACGATGCCGACGATCTCGAAGTCGCCGGCGTGCCGCTCGTCTCCGATGCCGAGCCGGTGTCCGAGCGGGTCGGCCGTTTCGAAGAAACGCCGCACGAACGCGGCGTTGACCACGGCGACGCGCGGCGACGACGGCACGTCGCGCCCGTCGATGGCGCGACCGCGCAGCACGCGCGTACCGACGACCTCGAAATACCCTGGCCAGATGCGGTTCCAGGAAGACCCGTCGGGCCGAGCCGGATCCGACGGGCGGCCCGCGATGCTGATCCGCGAGGACCAGTTGTTGCCCTCCATCGGGCTGTAGAGCGCAAAGGCGGTGGCTTCGACGCCGGGAACGCGCAGCAGCACCTCCCGCAACCGCGTGTAGAACGCAAGCAGCCGCTCCGGCTCGTCCGTTAGCGCAGGGGGATCGATGCGGACCACCAGGCGGTTGTCGGCAGTGAACCCCATCGGCTGCCGTTGCAGGTTCGCGAGGCTCCGGGCGAGCAGCCCGGCCCCGGTGAGCAGCACGACCGACACGGCGACCTGGACGATCACGAGCGATCGCCGCGGCACGAACGATCGCGAGCGGGTCGCCCGTCCCCCGCCGGAGAGCCCCGCGAGCGGCGGCGTGCGCGCCATCGCCCACGCGGGCGCCGCCGAGAAGACCGCGCCGGTGGCGGCAGACAGGACGAGCGCGAACAGCAACACGGCCGGCGTCGGTACGACGTCGATGGGGACGAAGTCCGCGCCCTGGAACGCGATGGCGACGAGCGACCGCGCCCCCATCGCGGCGACCATCAACCCGGCGAGGCCGCCACAGAGCGCGAGCAGCACGCCCTCGGTCAGCGACTGGCGCATCAGCCGGGACGCCGACGCACCGAGCGCCGCACGAATCGCCGCGTCGCCGGGATCGGCGCGCGCCAGCAGCAGGTTCGCCAGGTTCGCCGCCGCGATGAGGAGAACGAGCGCCGAGGTCGCGAGCAGCACCGAGAGGGATTGCGCGAAGGCGATGCGCATCAGGCCGACGCCACCGCCGGCCGGGACCACCGGGATTCTCTGCAGCGCGATCTCGCCGCGGTTGGCCTCGGGCACGAAGGCCTGCGCGGACAGCCACTGCCGCAGCGCCGTGGTCAGCCGGGCCTCGACCTGCGTCGGTGAGGCGCCGTGGCGCAGCCGGCCGATGGCGTAGAGCCAGTCGCTCTCGGCGCGCGCCAGCACCGACGCGGCACCGCGCACCATTGGTTCCCGGCCAATCGGTATCCAGATCGCCGGCGGATTCGGCCGGACCGTGTCGCCGAAGAACTCCGCGGCAGCGACGCCGACAAGCGTCATGGACGTCCCGTTGACCAGGAACGCACTGCCGACCAGCGATCGAGCCCCACCGTAGCGCGCCGTCCAGGTACGATGGCTCATGACGAACACCGGCGCCGCATCGGGGCGATCGTCTGCGGTAGTCAGCAGGCGGCCCGCTGCCGCGCCCACGCCGAACATCGTGAAGTAGTTCCCGGACACGAACTGGCCGGGAAAGGACTCGCCGTAGGGCGCGCCGCTGCGTCGCAGCCCGATGGGCAGCGTGGTGGCCTGGAACGCCGCCAGCTCACTGAACTCCGGCGCGTGCTCCCGCAGGTGCAGGTACAGCGGATGGGAGAACAACGAGTAGTTGCGCTGCAGTCCGCTGTTCACGCAGCAGTTGTTGTCGTCGCCCAGCCGGTAGAGGGCCTGAGGGTCCTCGACCGGCAGCGAGCGAAGCATCAGCGCGTGGACCAGCGTGAAGATCGCGAAGTTCGCGCCGAGCCCCAGCGCCAGCGTCGTGATTGCCACGATCGTGAAGGCCGGCCGCTGGCGCAGGCGGCGCAGGGCAAGGCGAAGGTCGCTCGCGAGGTGCGTCATGGTGCTTTAGACGGGCCGGCGGAGCCGTGCGTTTGTTCGACGCCGGAGGGCGACCCCGGTGGGGCGCAGGCGTCGCCCTCGTCGAGTCGCCGATCGCCCGGGCGCCCGATCACCGGATCATTCCCGCCGGGTCGCCCGGTACGCCAGCGCGACCAGCACGGCTCGGCGGCGATCGAGGTCGGAACAGCTCAGTTGCCCGACCGCAACGGGCGGACGAACACCGCCCGTCGAACCGAGAAGCTGTCGTTCCCCGAGAACACGAGATACGCGCCGCCGGCATCCATCCACTTCGTCGGGAACGAACAGCTCTCGCCGGGACCGACGTCCCACCGACGCGTGAAGTACACCGTCGTCCACGGGCCCCAGGGCTCCGGCGCGTCATAAACACCGAAGCCGCCCTCGAAACGCGCGTCGCCGCGCGGGAGCACCTGGCACAGCAGGTAGCGCTTCACGCCAGGGTGATAGGAGACCTGGGATCGGTAGCAGTGCCCACCGTGTGAGAACGCCGGACCACGCCGCGCGACGTTGCGCGTCCAGCGCGGACGTCCGTCCCCGCCCACGCTTTGAAAGAATTCATAGGCCGCCCGATCGCGGATGCGATCGACCGGGACGCGCGCCAGCACCAGGCGGTCCGCCGGCTCGTACGCGCTGTCGCGGTCCGGCGAGTAGAGGTACACGTAGCCGTCACGGGCGCCGGCGTACTCCCGTCCGAAGTTGAGGAACGCGGGGTGGCCGAAGCTCGCCGTGAACCTCCAGTCGGCCGACGCCCAGCTCCGCAGGCGATCCGTCGACCACGCCAGCCTGGCATTGCGCGCGTTCCGCACCAGCATGTAGAGCGTGCCGCCGACGCTCAGCATCCCGCTGGCCTTCTCGCCCGCCTGACCGTCGCCGAACCGCTCGCCGGTGGGCGATCGGATGTTCGCGCCGTCGGGGTCGTCGGCGCCGCCGCTCACCCGTGCGAAGCCGAGACTCAGTTTCTTTTCGGTCCTGGGCTCGAAGCCCCATCCGTCGCCGAATGCGGTATAGAGTTCGTCGTCAGCCGCCCACGTGATCGGCCAGTTGTCGCTCCCTTCGGCCCGGCGCACGATCCGCTCCGCCGGCGCCCAGTGGATCTGCGGCAGAACCGTGCTCGGCGGATAAGGAGCTCCATCGCCCGCGTCGACGATGCCCGAGCCTTTGACCGCCTTCACGACGGGGTTGAACACAAACCGTTCGATGGCCCACCAGAAGTGCTCGGGTTCGCCCGGCTCGCGCAGCAGGCCGCCGTTGCGGACGACGACGAGCTCGAGGCTGGGGACGACGAGCAGGACCTGGTGGCCCGCGCCCGCGCCGGCATACGCGTCGCGCGGAAGCGACCGCCACACGCCGTCGTCGTTGGTCCACCACGCCAGGCCGGAACCCGGCGCCGGATCGTCCGGCACCCGCACGGGGCGCGGCGTCCCGGCATACGAGGTGACTTCGACAACGCGGCGCGGGTCAAGAAGCTGGTGTCCGTCCCACTGGCCGCGCTGGAGCATCAGCAGGCCGATCCGCGCGAGCGCCGGCGCGGTGAACGCTCCCCCGCCCCAGTTCGCATACAGCGTCAGTCCCTCCACGTCGTAGCGCTGTCCGTATCCAATCGACCACTCGTCTTCCTCCACGCCAATCGGGTCGAGGATTCGTTCCTTCAGCAGGCTGCGTATCTCGTGCTGCCACGCGCCACGCAGGCTGGCGGTGACGACGTAGGCCAGCGCGGCCATGCCCGGATTGCTGTAGGCGTAGCGGCTCCCCGGCTCGAACACGACCGGTGCGTCTCGCAGCGCGATCGTGAACGGGTCCGGCTGCCGCATCCAGAACGCGCCCTTCCAGCCAGGCAGCTTGTCGTGAGGAATGTGGTCCTGCTCAGCGTCTTCGATGCCCGACGAGTGCGTCGCGAGGTGCCGGATGGTGATCCGCGACTTGAGCGGGTCGTGTCTCCATGCCGGAATGTACTTCGCCGCCATGTCATCGGCGGCGAGACGACCGTCCTGGAGAGCAATGAGCAGCGACGTTCCGCCGACGATCGCCTTGGCCAGCGACGCGGTGTAGTGGCGCGTGCGCGGCCCGCTGTCGCCCGCGTACCACTCGTAGACGACGCGGCCGCGGTGGAGAACGAGGAAGTTCTTCGTGCGCCGGGCGGCGAGGACGTCGCGTGCGGCGTCCAGGGCGGCGCGGTCTACGTCTTCGGGCACACCCGTCGCGACCTGCGGGCGCGATGCGGGCGGCAGCAGCGCGAAGGCGGCGAGGGCGGAGAGTAGGTACAACCGCATCCGGCAGTCGCCAGCGTATCAGGAGCGCATCAGCTGCTCAACGACGGCCGGTTCGCCGGGTAGCAGCGGCTTCATAATCAACGGATTCGCGGCACGGGGGATTCATGCAGCTCGTCCCGTATCACGTCTTCGTCTGCGAGGAGCAGAAGCCGGAAGGCGTCGAGTGCTGCGCGGCGCGCGGCGCCGCGGGCGTGCTCGAGGCGCCCAGGAGCGAGGTTGCACGGCAGGGGCGGGACTGATGATCGGCAGGCGGGGCTAGCGCTTCGCCGGCCGTCCTCCTTCAGCTGCCCGGAGGCGCCAGCGGGCGAGGCACTGATCCATCACCCATGACGCGCGGGCGCCGCTCTCGCCGGTGGACTCGCAGCGGCCCCGGCCGCGGAGCTCGTCGACGATCGATTGGACGAGCGGCTGGTGCACGTGGGGCGGGTTGCGAAACGGGATGACCCGTTCCTCGCCGCCGGTCGCGAGCACGACATCCCCGTCGGTGAACACCGGAACGCGCAGCTCGCCGCTGCTCCCCGTGAAGACCATGACGTCGCTCGAGGACGGGGCGTTGAAATTCCAGACGCCGGTGCCGACGACGTTGTTCTCGAACTCGAACGCCGCCGTGGTGACGTCCTCGGCCGCGTAAGCGCCGCCGGTGTTGATCGCGAACCCCGAGACGTGCGCAATGCGCCCGACGAGGAAGTCGAGCAGGTCCACACAGTGAGAGGCCAGGTCGAGGAAGAGCCCGGCGCCGGCGACCTCGGGCTCGAACCGCCAGGCGCGCGCCGCCGCGCCGGTTGCCAGCGGTTGCTGTACGTGCGCGTGCACGGAGGTGACGCGGCCGATCGCCCCGTTCGAGAGAAGGTCCCGCACCTGCAGGTAGCGCGGCAGCGCCCGGCGATAGTAGGCGACGAACAACGGCGTCCCGCGGCCGCCGAACGCCTCGTTGAGACGCGCGCATCCCTCGTGCGTCGTCGCCATCGGTTTTTCGACCAGGCACGGCTTGCCGGCGGCGGCAACCTTCAGCGCCAGTTCGACATGGCTCGCGGGCGGGGTCGCGACGTAGACCGCGTCGACGCGCGGATCGGCGATCAGGGATGCGGCGTCGGCGGGCACGTGCTCGACGCCGTGCCGCCGCGCGAAGTCCTCCGCCTTCGCCCGGTCGCGCCGCGTAACGGCGACGAGCGCGGACCCCTCCGCCTTCTGGAGCGCCGGTCCACTTTTGACTTCCGCGACGTCGCCGCAGCCGATCATCCCCCAGCGGATCTGGTCGCTCACGTCTCTGCGCATGCCATAATACGGCACCCTTCCAGCCCGGAGCGTGCCGATGCCCTTCGGCGATCTCGTTCGCGTTGGCGTTCCGCAGGCGCTCACCGGCTCGCGTATCGCGTTTGGCGCCGCGGCGGTCGTGGCCGCGTCGCGCGGGAACGCGTACCTGGCGGCAACGCTGATCACGCTCGGCGCCGTCACCGACGGGCTCGACGGCGCGGCCGCCCGCTGGCTCGGCGGCGGCACGCCCTTCGGCATCTGGTTCGACTACTTCTCCGACTACGTGTGCTACGTGATGGCGCCGTGGATGCTGTCGCGGCTGCTGGTTGGAGGGGCCGGACCCGCGCTCGAGGCTGCGCTGGCCCTTCCGCTCGCGACCGCGGCCATCAGGTATGCCAGAAACGGCGGGATCCTCTCTGCCGCGGGGTCGAACGTGCCCGACCTCCCGGGTCTCGGCACCGTCTTTTATGCCTTCGTCCCCGTGACCGCGGTGTTTCTCGGCGTCAGCCCGGCCGCCCTTCCGTCGGGTATGCCGGTGTTCGTCGCGATGCTCCTGGCCTTCTCAGCGCTCATGAACGCTCCCGTCCGCTTCCCGAAGCTGGGAAAGCTGAGGGGCGCGTCCCCGCTGGTGCTGGTCCTCCTTTCGATTCAGCCGTTCTGGATGACGCGCGCGATTGCGATGGCCACGCTCGTCATCGGCCTGTCCTACGTCCTGCTCGGGTTGCGCCCGGGAAGCCGTGCCGCCGCGCGAGGATCGCAGACCTCGCGTACACGCGCCGCGATGTGACGCGCGGTCAGGCCGAGCGCCTGGCGAAGCTCCGATGGGCTGGCCGACTCCAGGAACCGGTCCGGGATGCCGATCCTGTTCACGACGGCTGGCGCGGACTCCGACAACAGCTCCATGACCGCGCTGCCCAGGCCGCCGATGACGCTGTGCTCCTCGACGGTGAAGAAGGAGCGTCCGTTCTCGCGCGCCCACATGACCAGCTCGCGGTCCAGCGGCTTGAGCGTGGGGAGCTCGATCACCGTGCATCCGATACCTGACTGCGCCAACGCCGACGCCGCGTCGAGCACGGCGCCCGTGATCGGACCGGCGGTGAACAGCACCGCATCGAATCCGTTTTCTCTGAGAATGGCGCCCTTGCCGATGACGAAGCGGTAGCGCTCGTCGAACAGCATCGGTTCGGTGTCGCGCCCGAGCCGGATGTACACGGGTGCGGCGTAGTCCGCCGCCGCGCGGACCGCCATGCGCGTCGCCACCGGGTCGGCGGGCGATATGACGGCCAACCCCGGAATGCACCGCAGGATCCCGAGGTCCTCCTGCGCGATGTGCGTCACGCCCTCGATCCCGCCCGAGATCCCGCCAAGCGCGCCGACGATCACGACCGGCAGGCGCGGGTAGGCGACGAAGGTGCGGAGCTGTTCGAGCGCCCGCATGCTCGCGAACACGGAATAGGTGGCGGCAAACACCGGCCGGCCGGACGCTGCCAGCCCCGCCGCCACGGTAACGAGGTTCTGCTCGGCGATGCCGACCTCGACGAACCGCTCGGGAAACTCGCGGGCCACGGCCTCGAGATGCAGCGACGAGCGCGTATCCGCCGAGACGACCATCATGTCGTCGCGCTCGCGGAACAGGGCCAGCAGCGCGTCGCCGAACGCCGCGCGCGTCGAGGCGGATCCCGCATCGGCCAGCCGCGACCCCGCCGGGAGCAGGGTTCGGCCACCGGCCGGGCACGCCTGGTGCCAGCGGTTGTCGCCCTCCATCCAGGGTACGCCCCGTCCCTTCACGGTCTTCGCGAGGATCACGGTCGGACGGCTGCCGGGGCGCGAGCGCATCATCGCGGCGACGATCGCGGCGATGTCGTGGCCATCGATTTCCAGGACGCGCCATCCGAATGCCCTCCACCGTGCGTCCAGCCGTTCGAGGGGCATGGTCTCTGCGACCGGTCCGCTTCCCTGCAGGCCGTTGCAGTCGACGATCGCGGTGACGTTGTCGAGGCGATATTTCGCCGCGGCCATGGCGCCTTCCCAGACGAGCCCCTCCTGCAGTTCGCCGTCGCCGAGCAGGACGTAGACGTGCGCCGGCGAGCGACGGGCGCGCAGATCCAGCGCGACGCCGACCCCCGCCGACAGGCCGTGGCCGAGCGAACCGGAGGTCATGTCCACGCCGGGCGTGCGGCCCATGTCCGGATGTCCCTGGAGGAGGCTGCCGATGGAGCGGAACGTCGAGAGGAGGGATGCATCGAAGAAGCCGCGGCGGGCCATGGCGACGTAGGCGGCGAGGCAGCCGTGCCCCTTCGACAGGATGAAACGGTCGCGATCCGGCCATCGGGGCCGCGGCGGATCGACCCGCATGACCTCGAAATACACCGCGGTCACGATGTCGACGATGGAGAGGGTGCCACCGGGATGGCCGCGGTGCTCGTGGCCAATCGCGGTCAGGACCTCGAGGACCTGCGCGCGAATGGCTGCCGCGATGTCCTGGAGCTCGCGGTGCCGCGCCGCCGGGAGGTACCGCGCGGGGTGTCGCATCGATTCGGCCCGCGAATCCAGGAGTGCCAGTTGGCGCTTGCTGAGGGAGCGGGACAGTCGGACAATGAAGGGACACGCGACAGTCGCCGCGGCCTGCCTCCGCCCGACGGGCGCATCATACAGGAGCGCGCATGACGCTGCAGCAGCGCTTCGTCCGTCGGCTGGCAGCCCGGGGCATGGCCCGTTGTCTCACCGGCCGGCCACGCGATCTGAAGCTGCTGCTCGCGCTCGCGCGCGTGCCCATCCCCAATCCGACTCTGGCAGCGTTCGTGGCGCGGCTGGCCCGCGATCTCGATGAAGGCTCGGGCCTGGCCCGGATACTGCTGCACGTCGGGCGCCACGTCAACGCCCGCGCCAAGCGGAAGCTGATTGAGAACCTGTTCTTCAACTGGGTGATGGAAGGCGGCCGGATCCGGACGGCGCTGCGCGCGAGCGGCACGTGGGCGCCGTTCTTCGTCGTCATCAGCCCGACGATGCGCTGCAACCTGAAATGCACGGGGTGCTACGCGGGCCTGTACTCGCGGGACGGTGAGCTCTCGACAACGGAGATCGACCGGCTCCTCGCCGAGTGCAGGTCGTTCGGTGCGCACTTCGTCGTGCTGTCCGGCGGCGAGCCGCTGCTGCTGAAGGACGCGCTGCTCGGGCTCGTTCGCAAGCACCAGGACATGTTCTTCCTGGTGTTCACCAACGGCGTGTTACTCGACGATCGGATGGCGGACGAGCTCGCACGGCTGGGCAACGTCGCCCCGGCCATCAGCGTGGAGGGGTACGAGGCCGACACCGACGCGCGCCGCGGCCGCGGCGTGTACGCGAAGGTGCTGGACGCCATGGACCGTCTCCGTGCCCGCCGGGTCATGTTCGGGATCAGCGTGACCTACACGCGTGAGAACGTGGAGCTGGTCACGCGCGACGAGTTCGTCGGCTCCTTCAGCGAGCGGGGCGCGGTGTTCGGCTGGTATTTCATGTTCATGCCGGTAGGCAAGGATCCCCGGCTCGACCTCGTGCCCACGCCGGAACAGCGGGTGACCTGCGGGGCGAGGATTCGCGGCCTGCGGGAGCGTCACCCGGTGTTCCTCGCCGACTTCTGGAACGATGGGGCGGCCATTGGAGGCTGCATGGCTGCCGGGCGGCGCTACCTCCACGTGCTGAACTCCGGCCGGGTGGAGCCGTGCGTGTACGCGCATTTCGGCGTCGACAACATCCGCGAGACAACGCTGCTCGAGGCGGCCAACTCGGCGTTCTTTCGCGCCATCCGCCGGGAGTTTCCCTACAACACCAGCGGCAACCTGAAGCGGCCCTGCATGATCGTCGACAACCCCGAAGTGCTGCGCCGGGTGGTCCGCGAGCACATCGTGCCGCAAGGTCATCCACACGCCGAGGACATCATCCTCGACCCGCGCGTGCGGGCGTGGGTGGACCACTACGCGTCGCGCATGGAGGAGCTGACCGAGGCGGACTGGGAGGCGACCCTCGCCGATCCGCGGTCCCGGTGGTCGCGACAGAAACGCGAGTTCCGGAACCTGTTCCGGGTACACGCCGCGCGGGAAGGCCGGTAAGCCGTTTCGTCCGTCGTTTGCGCATTCCTCAGCGGATACGCGGCGCAGGGCGCGCCGCGAGGAGGACGACCATGTCACTCCGGGGATACTTCGTCGCGCTCGTGCTGCCGCTCGTCGGTCTCCTGCCGGCGAGCGCGCGCGCGCAGGGCGTGGCGCGCGACTTTCAGGAGCTCCAAGGGCGCGTGCTGCTCGGCGAGACCGTGAAGGTGACCGACCGCGGCGGGCAGGCGACCAGGGGCAAGCTGCTCAAGCTCACCGACACGGACCTCACCGTGCGCGTGGACGAGCAGGATCGAACGCTGCCGGGGGCCGACATCGTCGAGGTCAAGGCACGCCGGTCGGGCCCGCTCTGGAACGGAGCGGTCATTGGCGCGGCGGTGGTCCTGATCCCGTCGGCCTTCTTGGCTGCGGAGTACGGCTGCGGCGACTGTGCCCTCGGGATCGCGGTGTGGACCGGGATCGCGGCCGCGGCCGGTGTAGGGGTCGACGCGCTCATCAAGGGCGACGTGACGGTCATGAAGCTGCAGACGCCAACGCGGGCGAAGACCGGCTTCACCATCGCGCCGCTCGTGCAGCGCGAGCGGCGCGGCGTGCTCTGCTCGATTCGCTTCTGAGGCGGGCGGCGGCGGCTTCGACCGCAACCCCGTTTGTCGCCGCGCCTTCCTGCGGAACACGAGCGGCGCGCCGTCCGTCTGGTCCACTATGCGGGCAACGAGCATGGCGGGGCACACGGACGATAACCGCGCCGGCGCGCTGCGCGCCGCCGTGGGCAGCACGATGGCTGACCTGAAGTACGCCGCGCGCATGCTCTCGCGGCAGCCTGGCTTCTCCCTCGCAGTGGCGCTCACCCTCGCCCTCGGCTTGGGCGTGAACGCGACCGTTCTGGGCATGGTGGACGCGCTGCTGCTGCGCCCGTTCCAGTTCCCCGGGTACGAGCGTCTCATCGTTCTCTGGGAAGCGCCTTCCGGAACCGCCGAGCGGCAGTCCGTGGCGCCGGCCAACTACCTGGAGTGGCGTCGGCAGGCGAGCACGGTACAGGACCTTGTCGCGTGGGAAGGCTGGGGAGCCACGCTCGGCGGCCGCGCCGACACCGAACGCGTTCAGGCGTTCCGTGTGTCCCCCGGGTACTTCGAGGTGGTCGGCGTCCCGCCCGCCACCGGACGAGCGTTCACCGCGAGCGAGGAGCAACCGGGGCGGGACCATACCGTCGTCCTGGGCGATGGTCTGTGGAAGCGCCGGTTCGGCGGCGATCCCCGCGTGGTCGGCAGTGAGATCCTGCTGGACGGTGAGCCGTACACCGTCGTCGGCATCGCCCCTCCAGGCTTCGATTTCCCCGTCGCCGCCGAGCTCTGGGCGCCGCTCGCCTTCACCCCGACGCGCGCGACCGATCGCCTCGGCCGCACGCTGACCGTGCTCGGCCGCTTGGCGCCGGGCCGGTCGCTCGCGGACGCGCAGGCGGAGATGGACATCGTCTGCCGCCGCCTCGCGCAGCAGTTCCCGGACACGAACCGCGACCGCCGCGTGTCCGTGCGCACGCTCTCGAACGCCTTCAGGGAGGACAACAGCGGGGCGTTCGTCGGCATCCTCCAGCTCGGCGCCGGCCTCGTCCTGCTCATCGCGTGCGCCAATCTCGCCGGGCTCCTCCTCGCCCGGGCGAACGATCGCCGGCGCGAGGTGGCGGTGCGGACCGCGCTCGGCGCCGGCCGCATGCGCATCGCCCGGCAGCTGGTCACCGAGACGGTGCTGCTTGGACTGGTCGCATCCGGCCTGGCGCTCATCCTCGCGCGCATCGGGCTCGACGCGCTCCGCTCCGCCATTCCGGCCGACATGGCGCAGCACATCGAAGGCTGGAACAACATCCGCCTGGACCACCGCCTCTTCATCGCGGTGCCGCTCCTCGCGATCGGGCTGGGGCTGCTCGTCGGCCTGATCCCGGCGACCGCCGGCCGGCGCACGCCGCTGACCGCCGCGCTGAAGGACGGGTACGCCGGCGCGGGCGTCGGCCGCAACCGGCAACGGATCCGGCAGGCGCTCGTCGTCGGCGAAATCGCGCTGGCGCTCGTGCTCCTGGTCACCGCGGGCCTTTCGTTCGGGGCGGCGGCGCGGATGGCCAGCCAGCCCGGGGGATTCGACGCGCAGCGCCTCCTCACTTTCGAGATCCCGCTGCCGGAGGCCAGGTACACGGACGATCGCCTCCGCCGCGCGCTGGCCGACAATCTGATCGCGCGGATGCAGGAGATCCCCGGCGTCCGCGACGCGGCGCTCGCGAACATCCTGCCGGCCGCCGGCTGGAGTCCGACGACGCCGATCGTGACCGAGGAGGATCCGGATCCGGATCCGGCGCGGCGGCGGCAGGCGGGGCTCCGGGCGGTGGCGCCCCAGTACTTCAGCGCGCTGCGTGTACCGCTGCGCAGCGGGCGCGCCTTCTCGAGCGCGGACCGCGAGGATGCCCAGCCCGTGGTAATCGTCAGCGCGACGTTGAGCGCGCGGCTCTGGCCAGGCCGCGATCCGCTCGGACGCCGCCTGCGCATCGGGGATGCGCCCGGTACCTGGGCCACGGTCGTCGGCGTCGCGGGCGACGTCGCGATGTACAACTGGTGGGACGGCGTCGACCATGCCGCCGTCTACGTCCCGTTGCGCCAGGCGCCGCCCGGCGCGCTGAGCGCGGCGGTGAGGACACACGGCGATCCCGCCGCGGTCACGAGCGCGGTCCGTGCCGCGGTCGGGTTCGTGGATCCGCTCCTGGCGGTGCACCGCCCGCGCACGATGGAGCAGGCGATCCGCGAGAGCACCTTCGGCCTGACCTTCCTCGGATCGCTGATGGGGATCTGCGGCGCGCTCGCGCTGCTGCTCTCGTCGATCGGCGTGTACAGCATGATGGCCTACGCGGTGTCGCAGCGCGCGCACGAGTTCGGCGTGCGCCTGGCGATCGGCGCGACGGCGCAGGACATCGTCCGCCTCTCGCTCAGGCAGGCCGGCGTCCTGACCGCGCTCGGCCTGGTCATCGGCCTGGCCTCCGCGGCGGTGCTGGGCCGCCTGATGTCGTCGGCGTTCTACGGGATCATCGCCCTCGAACCGGCGCCGTTCGCAGCGGTCGCCCTCGTGCTCGCGATCGTCTCCTTCGGCGCCGCCTACCTGCCGGCACGACGGACCCTGCGACTGGACCCGGCGACGGTGCTGCGGGCGCAATGAACAGAGCCCACCCGACGGCAGCCGGTCGGCTTACTCCGCGGCCGCCGCGACGGCAATTCCCTGCCGCACCAGCAGGCGCTTCTGCCTCGGAACTCCACCACCGAATGCATTCAGCATTCGCGCGTCTGATCAGGATCGCTGCGACCAGGTGGGGCCGGCACGCTCGGGGACGTCGAGCGCGGTGAAGACGCCGAGCGGCTCGACCGATTCGACGAGCGTCGTCCGGCGCTCCTCGAGCGAGGCGAACGCACTGGAACGCGGCGGCCGCCGCTCGGACACAATCATCTCGCTCCAGTACTCGATCACGATGTAGCGCGACGGGCGGTTCTGGTCGCGCAGGAAGGACGTGCCGAGGTACGACCGCGTGTGCCGATTGAGGGCAGTCCACTCGCCGTCCGCGCCGTAAAACTGTTCGAACTCCTCTTCTTTTCCCTGCTTCACGTCGAATTGCCACATCGTCGCGATCATCGGCCGTCCTCGTGCGTGTCGTGCCGCCCGTGCCTCGAACAGGCGAGGTGAAATGCCGCCCACATCCTATCCCACGTCCGGCGGGCGGTCACTCGCCGGGCATCGTGCGGACCAACTGCTTCGGCGCAGTGACGTCCGTCAGGCCGCCGCGTGTCCTGCAGCTGCTCGTGCGGTTCGACTTCTGACGGAGACGTGATCGAGGCCGCGGGCCGGTTGCCCGCGGCCCGTGAAACCGCGAATACGCAAGAGGCGGACGGCCACCCGTCGTGGTCGTCTGCCCTTCGCGAGTTCGCCCGCGTGATGTTCCGGCTCCAGCCGGAAGCTACACGATCGCCGGAGCTACCGCTTGACGCGAGGCGGCGGGGACGGTCAACTACTGCACATGGACGAACGGGCGACGCTGGAAGAGCTGGAACGTCTCCGGGAGCAGGTGGAACGGTGCCGCGCGCGACGGCGCGCGGTAGGCGACGAGTTCGATCGCTTCGTCGGATCGTTCAGGAAGGCACCGGCACCGGCACCGCCTCCGGATCGATCAGCCCGGCAGCGACCGCGCCTCGGCGGGCTCGACGATGTCCAGGCGCCGGCGCGATCGAACGCCGCGATCCAGACCGCGCCGCCGCACGTGGATCGGCGGGCGAAGCTCGGCACCGGCATTGCGATCGGTGGCACGATCCTGCTGCTGGTCGTCGGCGCGCTGGTGATCTGGTGGCTCCGCGCACGGGCGCCGGCAGGGGATACGGCGGGCGGCGCCACCCCGCCGACACGTGTTCCCGCCGCAGCGACGCCCGTCGCGGCACTCGCCGCGCCATCCGTCGCGGGCTCGGAGCTGACCACAACCCGTCCGGTCTGGGTACGGGTCGTGGCCGATGGCAAGACCATCCTCGAGCGGCAGCTTGCCGCCAACACCCGCGTGCCGGTCGCGGCGCAGAAAACAATCGTCATTCGCGCCGGCGACGCGGGGGCGGTGCGGTTGCGCATTCGCGGGCAGGACCAGGGGCCGCTCGGCGGCGCCGGCGAGGTCGTGACGCGGCGATTCGAGGTGCCGGCGCGTCAGTAGAACTTCCGGTTGATGTTGAACCCGATGAACCAGCGATCGGAGGCGGCTCCGCCGCGGGCGACCTGCGCGAGGGTCGAGCCCAGACCGTTCGAGAAGTTCACCTGAAACGCGTGTCCACCCACCCGTTTCTCGATGCCGAACGACCCGAGCGTCACGCCCGGGCTGTTGCCGGCGACGCGCGGGACCACCTCGCCTACCAGGTAGACGGTCGGGCGGATACGCAGCCGGCCGCCCACGCCGACGATGACCGTGTCGTTGTCCTCGACGAGGTCGGACGGCAACGGGTTCGTGTTGTTGACCCACGCGGCGGTCAGCGAGAGGGATGCCGTCCGCCCGAACAGGCGGGACACCACCGCGCCGAGCGCCGGCGACCTCACACCCTTGCCGGTGACCTGGGCGGGATCGTCGTCCTGGAGGTTGTTGGTCCCTTCCAGCGTCGCCAGCGCATCCACGTTCAGCGGGCTCCGTCCGGCCTGGCGCAGGATGTTGTACTGCGTGAAGAGCTGGATGGTGCGATCACTTGTCCGGTAGATGCCGATCTGCCATCCGCGCATCAGCCCGTAGCGCAGCTCGAGGCCGATCTGCGCGCCGCTGTCGAAGCCGAAGAAGTCCTCGAGCAGATCGCCGAAATCGCCGGCGCCGAGGTCGCGCCCGAAGCGGTGCGTGACGCGGAACGCGAACCCGTTCCTCGGCAGGCGCAGCGTCGTCGGCAGGTTGACGATGGTGTACTCCGGCTGCGCCGGGTTCAACACCCTGTCCTCGTCGACCTCGTCCTGGACCGGAGCCTCCGCCGGCGCCGCAGGCGCGGCTGGTGTCTCGGGCGTCTGGGCGCGGGCCGGCGCAACCGCCAGGACCAGGATGGCCAGGGCTGACAGCAACGTCGATGCGGTTCCCGTCGATCGGCTCACGATGCACTCCTCATATCGGTCGGATGACGTGCGGCGTCGCCCTACTGTCACGCTACTCATTCGCGCGGCGAACCCGCGAGGCTCGAGTGCTTCGCGTCCCACGGGATCGTGCGCAGGTGCAGAGAGCGTCGCGGCAGCTGCCGTCGGGCAGGTTGACACCTCCCGCCCACCGCACGCGCGTCCTCGGCGTGGCAAACCCCAACCATCGAGCAAGCGCGGTGCCGCGCGGACGCGCCCTCCATCGCGCGACAATCGGTCGAAACGCATGCGCCGGCCCTCCATGTTTTCAACCGGCGTAAGCCTGCTTACCGGCTTCGTAAGGGCGCCAAGCGGACGCCCCGGTTGGCATTCGCGCACACTATGATTTCATCCACGACTACAATCGAACGTCCGCCGAGGCCGCGGCGCGCGCATTGGCTGGCCAGGCCTTGATCACGGCGAGCAGGATGGTGCTAAGATGCTGTGCTCCCTGAAAGTGTGTGATCTGTGATCTGGGTCTATGTGCTCGGCCAGGAGCGGCGAGTCTGTGAAACGCGGCTGGCCGGCGATGGCGAGGGCTACGAGCTGATCCTCGGCGACAGTGCCGGGACGCACGTGGAGGGCTTCCGCGAACTTCCCGACCTGCTGCGCCGCGAGCACGAGATACTGGCGGCCTGGCGTGCGCAGGGATGGCAGCCGACGACGGCGAAGGTGTCGGCCTAGGGCGGCCTTACGCGGGACGGACCGCCGGGGCCCGTCGCAGCACGCGCTCGAGCTCCGCGACCAGGTGTTCCGGCTGACACGGCTTGGCGAGGATGGTCGTGATCCCGGCGCGCGCGGCGCGTTCGTGCACGTCGCTCTCCCAGAACCCGGTCACCCCGAGGATGGGCACGGCCGCCGCCCCGGGCTGGAGCCGCAGAGAGGTGGCCAGCTCGAACCCGTCCTGATCCGGCAGCGCGATATCGGTGACGACCACGTCGGGCGTGCGCTCGCGGCACCGGGCGATCGCGTCGGTGGCGTTGGCCGCCACCATAATGCGGAACCCCCGGCTTTCGAGCAGCTCGGCGTACCCTCCGCGAGTACGGTGATCGTCATCTACGAGCAGGACGAGCGGCCGCGCCTGCACGCGAAGCTCCTTTCCACTGCGAGCGTGCCGAATCCTATCGGCAGCCGCCGGTTCCGTCAACCGCGCATGCCGTGTCCGTGCAGCCGCGCAGCCGCCTCACAGCGACACGCCGCCCAGGTATTCCAGCGACCGCGGCACCTGCTCGATGACCCGCTCGCTCTCGTCCTCGATGTAGAACAGCTTCGCTCCCGTGTCGCGCGCGGCCCGCAGCACGGCCGGATAGTCGATCATGCCGGTGCCGATGGGCACGTTGGCGCTGTCCGGCGCCTGGCCGGTGACATCGCCGGTGGGCGTACCCTTGGCCATGCCCTTCAGGTGCAGCGCAGCGAACCGCCCCTTCTCACGCTTGAGCAGCGCGACCGGATCGCCACCGCCCCGCACCGCCCAGAACACGTCCATCTGGTACCAGACGGAATCGGGGGGTGTCGCCTGCAGGATGCCGTCGAGCAGCGTACCGCGAGGCCCTTTGGCGAACTCGTACCCGTGCAGGTGGTACATGAAGCGCAGCCCGTCGTTGTTCAGCGCCTTCCCCCACTCGGTGAAGTGCGCGGCGGCGCGGTCCGCATGGTCGGCGGTAAACGGCCTGTCGTGCGGGATCCACGCGACCGTCACGTAGGTCACGCCCAGCGCCCTGGCGTCGTCGACCACCTGCTTCACGTTGTCGCGGAGCAGCTCGTAGCCCGCGTGCATGCTCTGCGCCGTTAGCCCGGCGCGCTTCAACTCCTGTGCGAAGGCGGCGGCCGTCAGGCCGTAGTACCCCGCGGTCTCCACCTCTGACAGCCCCCAGTCCTTGACGATCTTCAGCGTACCCGGGACGTTTTTTTCGAGCTGCTTGCGGAGGCTATAGAGCTGGAGGCCGAGCGCCCCGCCGAACTGGCTGAACACCTTGACAGCCTTTCCGGCTGCGCCGGCGCCCGGCGGCGGCGCGGCCGTCTGCAGCGCGAACGGTGTGATCAGGCCAGCTCCGAGGGACTGCAAGAAAGATCGGCGCGAGGTCATCGAGTCCTCCTGACGCTGCTGATTCTCCCCCGAGCGGCAGGATTCGGACAAGCGATGCGGCGCCCAAGGGCGGTTCGTGCGCATTGACGCCTCGCGGGGGTCGAACCGGCCGGTCTGCCTGTTCGCCGCGAGCACGCTCGAGAGTGGGCACCTCGCACGCGGGCGGGACGGCCGCGCCCGGCATCCTCCGCCGGGCGCGGATCGAACGACGCTGCCGACCGGGTCGTCCGGTTGCAGCGCCCTGGTCAGAACGAGAATCGCACGCCGAGCTGCCCGGTGCGCGGCGTCGTGCTCGTCGAGTAGCCGGTCAGGCGCAGGAAGTCGGTGCTCGCCTGGTTGCCCGACGGGCTGCTGAAGTTCACGCGATCGGTGACGTTGAAGATCTCGCCGAACAACTCGAGGCGGCGCGAACCGGCGAGGCGGAACTGGTAGCCGAGCCGCAGGTCGAGCTTGAAGAAGCCCGGGCCGTACGCCCCGTTGCGCTCGCTCTCGAACTCCACCGTGTAGGCATCCTCGCCGGTTCCCGAGTAGGTGCCGGAAGGCAGCGGCTCCGCGATGGTGCCGTTGCGATCGGGATCGACGTCGCCGTTCACGATCGTGAACGGCGAGCCGCTGATCGCGCGGGCCACCCAGCTGACCTGCAGCCCGCCGGTGCGCGGTACGAGCGCCGAACCGCTGACCACCAGGTGGTGCCGCTGGTCGAGGCCGGTCGGCCCCTCGTTCAGATCGAGGTTCAGGTCGTCGAGCACCTGAAAGCCGCTGGCCGGCACGCCTGCGCCCGGCGTGTTGCCGCGGGAATAGGCGAGCGTGTAGGAGACGCGGGCCGCGAAGTTGTTGCTGTAGCGCTTTTCCAGCGCGACCATCAGCGCGTCGTAGTCGGTCCTGCCGACGTTGTCCGGGATCGTCACGCTGCCGGTGAAATTGGCGAAGCCCGGGCCGTAGGTTTCGCGCAGCGCCGCGGTCGCCTGTGAGAGCAGCGCGCTGCCCTGGCGTACGTTCGGCGAGGTGACGGCCGTCGTCGCGCGCAACGTCGGGTTGAGCTGGCGGGACATGAGCAGGTCGCGGGCGAATGCGCGCACGTAGTCGACGCTCGCCGACACGTTGCGCCAGAGCTGGCGCTCGTATCCCACCGTCACCTGGTCGGTGTAGGGCACCTTGCGCGCCGGGCTGTCCCAGGTCGCGCCGGTATTGCGGAGGGACGCGCCGCCGCCGTACTGCTCCTCCAGCAGCGCCCGCTTCTCGTCGGTGAGCGTCGGGCCGCCGACCAGCATCGGGTCGGTCGGGAACAGCCCCTGCCGCGGGTTGGGATCGAAGTTGTTCAGCGGAAACTGCTGGACGAACGAGGTGGCGAACACGCGGTTGGTGAAGATCCCGCCGATCAGCTCGTAGTGCGTCTTGTCGAAGAAGCGTCCGTAGCCGCCGCGCACGACGCTGCGGCCGTCGGCCATGTCGTAGGCGAAGCCGACGCGCGGCTGCACGTTGTTCTTGTCGACCGGGTAGTCATCCGCGCTTGCGAACATCGGGTTGTCGACCTCGGGAATGGGGAACACCTCGAGATCGTAGCGGAGGCCCAAGCTGAGCGTGAGCCGGTCGGCCAGCTTCCACTTGTCCTGCACGAATGCGGCGAAGTAGCGCGATTTGTTGAGGCTGCGGCTGGGCCCGCCCACACGGATCGAGAACCGGTCGGCATACGTGGTCGGGTCGGCGGCGTCGAACGGCCCGTTGCTGCGGCCGAACGAGAACGTCCCGTTGAGGTTGTCCTGCGCGTCGTTCCGGGACTGCGAGTACTGCGCCTGGAAGCCCGCCTTGACATCGTGATCGCCCAACCGGTCGGGCATGAACCAGGAGAAGGTGTCCTCCACCTGCACCGCGTCGTTGACGCGCGCCTGGGCGACCGCGCTCTGCTGGGTCGTGTAGGTCTGGAACGCCAGCGTCGGCAGGCAGCCTGCCTGGTTGCGCCCGTTGCCGTTGAAGCACGGGTTGGCGAACGAGACGTCCTCCTGCGTCCAGGCCACCCGGAACGTGTTCACGCGCGTGTTGCCGAGCACCGAGTTGAGCGAGGCGACGACGGTCTGGTCCAGGTCGTCCTCCTCGCGCGACGCCTCCAGCGTCACGGCGCCGATGATCTGGTTGAACTGCGGCGAGTACTCGCGCAGCCAGCGCACGCCCCAGGTGTGGCTGCCGTTGACCTGGTGATCGAAGCGTGCGACGGTGTTCCACACGCGCGTCTCCTCGGTGGTGGTCGCGTTCAGCTCCGGCCGCGCCGGAATGTTGACCGTCACGCCCTCGTCGATGCGCACGCGCTCCAGGCTGACAAAGAAGTGCGCCTTGTCGCGCATGATCGGGCCGCCGATGGTGCCGCCGAACTGCTGCTGCGAGGTGTCCGGCTTGGCCAGGCCGCCCTTGCGCGCGAAGTAGTCCTTGCTCGTCAGGCTCGCGTCCTGGAAGAAGCCGAACCCGCTGCCGTGGAACAGGTTCGTACCCTGCTTGGTGACGGCATTGATGATCGCGCCGGTGGTGCGGCCGAACTCGGCGTCGAACTGGTTGGTGATGACCTGGAACTCCTGCACCGCCTCGATCGGCGTCCGCGCCTGTGTGCCGGCGCGCTGGCCGATGACGTCGTCGTTGTTGTTCGCGCCGTCGAGCAGGTAGTTGTTGTTGCGCGGGTCCTGCCCGTTGACGGTGATCGAGTCGCTGCCGAACGACTCGGTGCTGATCGTCGGGATGATGCCGGGCAGCAGCCCGACGAAGCCGACGAAGTTGCGGTTGATCGATGGGAGCTCGACGAGTTCGCGCGAGGTGACGCTGCCGCCGACCTCTTTCGAGGTGATGTCGACGATCGGCGATTCGGCCGAGACGGTCATCGTTTCCTCGATCGATCCGACCTCGAGCTGCACGTCCACGCTTGCCGTCTTCCCGATCTCCAGCCGCACGTCACGCCGCGAGTACTTCTTGAACCCGGTCAGCTCGGCGGTGATCTCGTAGACACCAGGAACGATGCCGCTCACGAAGTAGGTGCCGTCCGTGTTGCTCACCGTTTCGCGGAACATGCCCGTGTCCTGGTTGCGGATGGTGACCGTCACGCCCGGAACGATCGCGCCCTGCGCGTCGAGCACGCGGCCGCGGACCTCCGTCGTGCCCTGCTGCGCCGCCGCCGCGGCGGCCCCCGCCAGCAGCACGGCGAGCGTGAGCACGCCTGCCAACAACCGATGCTTCATCACAGCGCTCCTCCCTTGCTGAAGCCGAACACGCCCCGCGTGCGGACGTCTCCGACCGCACGGACTCATCCGGTCCCCCTGAGGCTTCGCCATTCCGGATCCCGACTTCGGAACGGTGGATTACACCCGCAACGTTTTGGGGATACGTCTGCGTGTCTCGTGATGGACGAGACGAGCGCGCCGAATGTTGAGCAAGCGGAATGCCGGCGTGGGAATGGACGGGCTTATCGGAATGCCGAACGCCGAATGCTGAATGCCGAATGCGGAATTATTCAGCATTCAGCATTCAGCATTCAGCATTCAGCATTGACACGTATCAAGCGTTTAGGTCAGTTCGGTGGTGCCCGGAATCGCCACCGGGTGGACAGGATTCGGGCCGAACTCGTACTTGGCCGGCGACAGGTCCAGCTTCGAGGAGTTCAGCGCCCACTCCCACGACATTGCGCGGCCGGTGTAGGCGCTCATCCGGCCCATGATCGCGCACAGCGTGCTCTCGGCGATCTGCCGTCCCTCGTTGAGCGGCTTGCCCGCACGGATCGACTTGATCAGGTCGACGTGCTCGAGCACGTAGGGGTTTGCCTCCTTTCCATCGGCGATCCAGGGCTTCTCCCCCCGGATCTCGCGGTTGTTCTGCGTCCCGGCGCTCAACGCCACACCCTTCGTGCCGACGATGCGCTCTTCGACCCGCTGGGCGGCACCCTTCGTCTGGCGGCAGTAGCTGGCGACGCGCACGCCGTTGGGGTACTCGAACTCCACGGCGAAGTGGTCATAGATGTTGCCGAACTCCGGAGCCACGCGCGCCTGCCGCCCGCCCATGCCGATCACGTTGCGCGGCAACGCGCCCATCGCCCAGTTGCCGACGTCGATGTTGTGGACGTGCTGCTCGACGATGTGGTCGCCGGACAGCCAGCTGAAGTACAGCCAGTTGCGGCACTGCCACTCCATCTCGCTCACGTTCGGCTCGCGCTTGCGCACCCACAGCTCGCCCTGGTTCCAGTACACCTGAACCGCCACGATCTCGCCGATCTGCCCGTCGTGGACGCGCTTCATCATTTCGATGTAGCTGGTCTGGTGGCGGCGCTGCGTGCCGGCGACGATGGCCAGATTCTTCTGCGCGGCGAGCTCGGACGAGGCGATGATCGAGCGCACGCCGACCGGATCGACGGCCACCGGCTTCTCCATGAACACGTGCTTGCCCGCCTCGACGATCGCCTTCAGGTGAATCGGGCGGAACCCTGGGGGCGCCGCGGTGACGACGAGGTTCACCTCCGGCACGGACAGAACGCCCTTGTAATTGTCGAAGCCGGTGAACTGGCGGTTCGCCGGTACCTTGACCCGGTCTGGGAACTTGTCGGTCAGCCGCTTGAGCGAGCTGGCAATGCGGTCGGGCACCAGGTCACCCATCGCCACGATCTCGACCGACGGATCGGCGGTCAGGCAGTCGAGCGCGGCGCCCGTGCCGCGCCCGCCGCAGCCGATGATGCCGACCTTGATGGCGTCGCTGCCCTGGGCGAAGACCCCGAGGCTGCCGGGCATTACCGCCGCCACCGACGCCGCCGCCGCGGTCTTGCAGAATTCCCGCCGCTTCCACGTTGGTTCTTGATCTTGAGCCACGGTATGTCTCCTTCCCTTATGAGTGCCTCACACGGATAACAGTCACCCTCTGATTCGTCGCTCCACGATTCTCTTACACTTCTCCAACCGGCCGACCACCTGCCCGCACGGAACGAACCGGCTGCCGCTCACCCTTCGTATTCTGCGCGTCGCCGCGTCCTCGCGCCGCCGGAGGCCCGGGAACGGTGTCACCGTCACCTCGGGCTCCACGCACGGTCAGAGGAGCGGCAGCCGGCCGTTGACGTCCGTATCTTCTCCCCTTTTGCCCCTCGCCTGTTCCTTTTCTGTGGTGACCTGGGCTCCCGGCCCGGCTGTCACCCGGCGCCACCAGATGCGGACCACCTCCACGAACGACCACAGGAAATCCCTCAGCCGCAGCTTCGAGCCTGCCACCTCCCGCCACTCCGACAGCACCACCTCGTAAATGCGGGCGCGCCGCGGCGGCCCGCCGTCGTGCACTGGGAGCGCGAGGTAGCGCTGCAGGATCTCGACGTCGAAAATCCAGCGGCTGCGAAAACGCTCGGCGAAGACCGCCAGGACGTCGCGCGACGCGCGAAACAGCTTCGCGCCGCACTGCGTATCGTAGACGGGCAGGTCGAGCGCGACCGATGCTGCGGTCGCGAACACGCGGCTGACGTAGTGTCGCGACGGCCGGCGGACGATGTGCCGCCCCATCAGGTTCACGCGCGACCCGATCAGCAGGTCGACGTCCGGGCGGCGACGCGCGAGCGCCACGAAGTCGTCGATCGCCGCGAGCGGCGCCGCCAGGTCGGCGTCCCAGAAGCCGATGTAGTCCGGCTGCGAACGTGCCGCCTCGAGCACTCCCGCGCGTACCGCTTCGTCCTTCCCCGCGTGCGCCGCGAGCCGGTGCACCCGCACCTGGGCCGGGCACGCGGACCGGATCGACACGAGTACCTCCGGCGTGCCGTCGTCGCTTCCGTCGTCCACGAAGAAGAATGCCAGCCAGGGACGCGGCGGCAGGAAGTCGAGGAACGCCGCCGGCGCCAGCCGCTCGGCCTCGCGATAGCACGGGACGACCATGGCGACGCGCGGCGCGCTCACCGGCGCGACTCCAGGAACCGTTCCCAGAGGCCGCCCTCGACGTAGAGCGCAAGCAGCACGCCGGGGCGGAGGCCGTAGAACTCCGCGACGTAGCGGTCGCCGAGCGCGGCGTCCACCGCGTCGACGTGCTCCTGCGACGCCACGATCACCGCCGCATCGTCCAGCGCACCGGCCGCGCTCGCCTGCGTCCAGTAGCCCACGTGCGGCAGATCCCGTGCGTACCAGGGAAACGGCCACTGCTCGTAGGGACCGGCGACCACCTTCACGAGCATGTC
Source organism: Vicinamibacterales bacterium (assembly GCA_048594975.1). Taxonomy (GTDB): domain Bacteria; phylum Acidobacteriota; class Vicinamibacteria; order Vicinamibacterales; family 2-12-FULL-66-21; genus JBMDXB01. The sequence continues at coordinate 142,961 of JBMDXQ010000017.1, forward strand.
GCGGCCCTCCGGATGCACCGCCGCCACGTCGTGCACGCGCGCGGAGAGCCGCAGGAAGTCGGTGGTCGTATGTGCGTACACGTACGGGTTCCGCGGGTCGGCGCCGTAGCGGAAGCTCCCGCGGACGCTCTGGACGGCGAGCTGCCAGCCGGCCGCCACCAGCAGGACCAGGACGGCCGCGCGCGCGACGCGGTGCCGCGCCCGTGCCAGCAGGACGGCGACACCCACGCCGGCCAGCAGGACGAACCCGACGTAGAAGGGCATCAGGTTCCACGGCGTCTTGTAGCGGATCGCGGAGAAGATCACCGCCGTCGCGATCGCGTAGGTGAGGATGTAGAGCGGCCAGAACGCCGTCCGGCGCGCGGCCACGGCGTGCACCATGCCGACGAGCGCGAGCACGAGGACGAGCGCCTCCGTCCAGACGAGGCCGCCCGAGGAGGTCCACGCGAGCGTCTGCAGGTAGAAGAACCACGGGTGCGCGTGCCGCTCCGGCTCGAGCCCGCGCCAGAGGTAGATCGAGAACGCGCTGAAGGAATCGAGCAGCCCGGACGGGTGGCTGAAGAACGCCGAGTAGAGGAGGAGCGAGGGGACGAGCGCGGCGACGATCGCCGCGAAGGCGTGACCGACGAGCGCACGTGGACCCGCACGCGGCAGATCCAGGCCGTGCGCGTCCTCCCGGTCGCGCGCCACGACAACGGCCACGGCGCAGGCCGCCATCGCGACGGGGAGCACGACGAGCGAGGTCTCCTTCGTGGCGTACGCGAGCCCGGCAAAGACGCCGGCCCAGGCAGCCGTGCGGAGCCGCGGGCGTAACCCGTAGCGCCCGAGCGCGAGCAGGAACGCGAGCGCGAAGAAGACGAAGATCGATTCCTGGATGTAGAAACGGCTGTAGTAGGTGAGGACGGGTGAGATGGCCGCCAGCGCCGCGGCGGAGGCGACGGCCGTGCGGCCGATCCCGGAGCGGCCGGGCGGGCCCTCGTGGCCCGCCAGCGGCAGGAACAACAGCAGCAGGGCCGCGCCGAAGACCGCCGGGACGAGGCGGAGCGTGCGCTCGTCCAGCGCGGCGAGCGTGCGCTGCCCCCGCACCCAGGCGAAGGGCAGCGTCAGGTAGTAGAGCGTGGGACCGTGATGGTCGTGGCGATCGTAGCGGTACTCGCCGGTCTCGAGGAGCACGCCGAACCGCACCGCCTGGTTCGCCTCGTCGTGATGCATCGGCCGCACGGCCGGATCCGCGAGGCGGAACGCCAGCGCGAGCGCCAGCGCGGCGCCGAACACGCTCCAGAAGACGGCACTGCTCATTTCACGGGCGTGCCGTAGACCTCCACCTCGACGTAGTGGTTCAGATCGTTGGCGGTGTTGCCGTTGGAGTAGAGGCGCACGAAGCGGCCCCTCGCGCCCTTCGGATCGAACAGCCGGCCCTCGGCGACCTCGATGTACTCCTTGTCCTTCCCCGCCCCGAGCTTCGACGAGTTGTCGTGGTCGTTGTTGAAGACGGTTGCAATGCCCTTCTTGAAATCCTTGTCGTCGGACACCTGCACGATGACGTCGCGGTAGACGCGCGCCTGGCTGTGGTAGTGCCACGCCAGGATTGCGTGCAGCGCGTGGCTGGAGCCGAGGTCGATCTGCACCCACTGCGGCCCGGGCCCGAGCTCGATGAAGTAGCCGTCGCCGCCCGACTTCTCACCGTCGTTCACCATGTCCAGTTCGCCGATCACCGGCTGCATGTCGCTCGCGCGGACCGGCTTCTTGAGCGACAGGATCTTCGTCCCCTGCGGCACGTAGAACGGGCCGCGCGATTTGCCCGTGATCACCTCGAGGTTGGGGCTCTTGATGTTGGTCGGCGTGCCGATGAACATCGGCTTCGGCAGCTTCAGCTTCAGTTCTTCCTTGCCGGCCTCCTGGCCGGCGGCAGCGGCGGTCAGCAGCATGCCGGCCGCGAGCGTGTATGCGATTGTCTGCTTGGTCACGGTCTCCTCGTTCGAGAATCGAGCAGCCTGACGGCTGCCGCGCGGTTTTCGGGTTGCGGAGGGGCAGCCGGTCGATGGCTGCCCCGGAGTCAGCGATTACAGCGTGTATTTCGTCGTGCCGAGCGACCACCCTTCGCGATACTGGTGGTGCACCCACTTGTTCGCCTCTTCGTGGTTCGTGAACTTCAGGCTCGGGCCGTCCCAGGTCAGGCGGGTCCCGGGGAACTGCACGGCGACGTTGCCGAGCAGCACGGTCTCGGTGAACGGCCCGGCGTAGTTGAAGTCGTCAGGCGGCGGGATCGCGCCCTTGATGGCGGCGACCCACGCCATCTCGTGCCCCTGCGAGCCGTTCTGGATCCGCGTCAGCTTGGGCTTCGGGCGCTTGTACCCCTTCATCCGCGTCTCGGGGATGAGGCGTGGGCCCTCGCCGTAGGTCTCGCACATCAACTTGCCCTTCTCGCCCACGAAGATCGTACCGCTCTCGGGCAACCGCCGCTCCGGCTCGAGCTCCGCCGGCCGCTCCGGCAACAGGCCGCCGTCGTACCAGTGCAGCTTCATCGCCGGGTACTTCTTCCCGTCGACCTTGCGCTCCGGGAAGTCGTAATGCACGAGGCTCGACTGCGGGTAGCTGTCGGTGAACTGCACCGGCCGGACGCGGACGTTGCCGTCGTCGCCGGTGATCTCGACGACCGGCCTGGCGACGGTTGCCTGCACGGCCGTCGGGTACCCGAGGCGCAGCACCGTGTACGCGGGGTCCATGACGTGGCACGCCATATCGGCGAGCGCGCCGCCGCCGTAATCGATCCACGACCGCCAGCTGAACGGATGGTAGAGACGATGGAACGGCCGCATCCTCCCCGGACCGATCCAGAGATCCCAGTCGAGACCGGCCGGCACCGGCATCCCATCGGCCGGAGCCGCCATGCCCTGCGGCCAGATCGGCCGGTTCGTCCAGCAGTGCACCTCGCGGATCTTGCCGATCGCGCCGTCTTCGATCCACTCCTGGATCAGGCGCACGCCTTCACCGGAGTGCCCCTGGTTTCCCATGTGCGTGACGATCTTCGGGTTGTTCCGCGCGGCCACGGTGAGCGCGCGCGCCTCGGAGATGGTGCGCGTGAGCGGCTTCTGCACGTAGACGTGCTTGCCGAGCTGCATCGCGGCCATCGCCACGACCGCGTGGGTGTGATCGGGAGTGGCGACGATCACCCCGTCGATGTCCTTCTGCTTCTCGAGCATCACGCGGAAATCCTTGTAGCGGGCGGCCTTCGGGAACAGGTCCCAGATCGGTTCCTTCGACCGCTTCATGCGGGCAATCGCCGCCTCGCTCTCGTCCACGTCGCACAGCGCCACGACGTTCTCGGTGCGGACGGCGCGAGTGTTGCTCGCCCCCATCCCCTGGATGTACCCGACCGTCGCGATGTTGACCGTGTCGCTCGGCGCCTGGTAGCCGGTGCCGCCGAGCACGTGCCGCGGCACGATCAGGAGGCCCGTCGCCGCGGCGACGCCGCCCATGAAACCGCGGCGCGAGATGACCATCGGATCTTTCTTCTGCTCGTCCATTCTGGGCTCTCCTTGTTGCGTATTCCGACCTCCGCCTGACGGCGGAAGCCACCAGTCGGTCCGGCCGGTACTACGCCGGCCTGGGGCTTCCGGCTTCAGCCGGAAGACGCCGCCCGGCTTCCAGCCGGACGGGCCGGCCCCGCTTCAGCACAACGGGCCGTCTCGCTCCCGCCCGACGCGTGCGCCCGCGCCGCTCGAAGTGACCGTATCTTATTGCAAAGGCTGGGCCCCGGGCAATCGCGGCTCTGTCACGCGTACGGCCCGGCGTCTCGCGGGAATGGCGAGATCCGACCTCGCGCCAGTGCCGGGTTTCCGACGCTCTGTTCCCGGTTTCCGTGACGGTGTCTCTCCGGACGGAACAGCCCGGTCGATCAGGCCGGCTGCACGCCGTTCTGCGGCACGATGCTTGACCGCCTGGCGACGAGCGCGTGCACGATGCGGTCGAGCCCGGCGAACCTGCCGCTGCCGGTGGCGAAGATGACCATCAGCGCACACAGCTCGACCAGGTTCTTGTTCACGATCAGGTAGCTGCCCTCGCTGGGAATCGCGTAGAAGTAGCCGACAAACGGCGGCGTGGCCAGATAGAAGAGGAGGATGAAGGCAATCCCGCCCAGGCTCGCCAGCCGCGTGAACAGCCCCAGCATCAGCAGGAGGCCCACGATCGTGAGCCCCCACATCGTGAGGAGATTCGCGTTCTCCAGCATGTTGGGCTGCGCCGCGATCGATCGGAACAGGCCCGCGAACGGCCCGCGCGCCTGCTTCAAGTACCCCGCCGCCGACCAGGAGGGCGAGGTCAGCTTCGCGATCCCCTCGTAGAGAAAGTGCCATCCCACGAACACTCGCAGAAGGGTGATTGCGATCATTGCCGAGCGGGAAAGCTTCCCGATTTCCATGTCCACCTTCCTCTAGGCCTTGAAGTCCTCGGGCTTGAACGCCAGCCGGCTCTTCGCCCCGATCGCCTCATTGACCTTGAGCACGCTGACCGCGCTCTCGTAGCCCACCTCCGCCGGGCAGTTCAGCTTCGCCTTGCCGCGCACCGCGTCGAAGAAATTCTGCAGGTGCGGCTGGTGGTACGGGTCGCGCAGCATCACCGGCACCCGGTGCTCGTCAGGCGAGACCGATTCGCGGACGTCCACCACTGCGCCGGCTTCTTCCTCCCCCTTGGCTTCCTGGAGCTTCGGAGCCGTGACGTAGCCCTTCTGGACCCAGGTGTCCCAGGCCGGCGCGTTGGTATCTCGGTAGAGCACGCCGCCGTAGTTCACCTCGCTTTCCGAGATGAGCAGCGTGCCCTGGTCGCCCATGAAGTTCTCGAAGTAGCCCTGGCTGCCGTTGGTGGTCTGCGTCTGGTAGTAGGCCTTCAGCGGGCCGAGCGGCGTGTCGTAGTCGTAGATCGCCATCACGGTGTCGTACCACTCGTGCGTCTTCGGGTCGTGGTAGAGCAGGCCGCCGCTCGCCATGACACCCGACGGGTTCGCGCCGAGGAACCAGGTGTAGATGTCGATCTGGTGCGAGCCGAGGTCCACGATCGGCCCGCCGCCGAGACCCTTGTACCAGCGCCAGTTGCGGAACTGGTGCATGTCCTTGAAGCCGTACTGCTTCAGCCGCGC
>JBMDXQ010000018.1:0-71395 GCA_048594975.1 Vicinamibacterales bacterium
GCTGTGAGGAGGCATCGGGGGCGTGAGCGACCCCCTCTGCCACCCCCCGAGCACGGTCCCGCGCCCATTTTCTCGGGGGTCGCTCACGCCCCAGATGCATGTCACTGTCGTCCGGCCGACCCCGCTCTGTCGAAGCGCCAGCGTCGAGTAGGCCGCCGTGTCGCGCGCCGCTTGCGTCGACAGCCATGACGCCTGACAGGTTTTTCCGGAAACCTGCGTTCATATAGGTGAACGCGCACTCGCTCTGAATCCAACGCGTGAGATGGCCCACGGCCGTCGCCTCCTGGCTGTTTTCCCAACCTGCGCGTCTCACTTGTTGTTCGGTTTCTCTCGCTGAGTATCGCTGTGGCCACAAGAACGGCCATCACGATGCGAGATTGTCCGGCGTCCGAGCCGCGGTCAAGCCACTCCGCTTCGCTCCGTCCCTGGCGGGCTCGCGGGCTTGACCGCGCCTCGGCTCCGCCGGAAGTCAGGCAATTACGTGATGGCCGTCGTCGAGCTGCCGGCGTGCTCAGCCCGAGATGCAGATCGATCACGCGGAGGGAGCGGCGGCGTTATGATCCGGACTCGAGACAAGCGCAGGTTGCGGCCTCGCCAGAGAAGGCGAGGAGGCACTGTGCGCGATCGTTGCGATGAACCACTGCGCGTGCTGGTTCGTGTCCTCGCCCGCCAGGCTGCGCGTGAACGGTTCGAGCGGGAAATCGCGGCGGAACGAGAGACACCACCCGAGGTGACTGTGCAGTGAAGGTTGCCATTTACGCTCGGTATTCGTCGGACAACCAGAGGGACGCCTCAATCGCGGATCAAGTCCGGGTGTGCCGCGAGTTCGCGGTTCGCCAGGGCTGGACGGTCGTTCAGGAGTTCACGGATCACGCGATCTCCGGCGCAACGCTACTGCGCTCCGGATTCCAGGCGCTGATGTGAGACGCGTTGAGCGGACGCTTCGATGTCGTTCTCGCCGAAGCGCTCGATCGATTCAGCCGCGACCAGGAGGACACCGCAGGACTCTTCAAGCGTCTCACGTTCGCCAGCGTCAACATCGTCACGCTTGCCGAGGGCGATATCACGCACCTGCACGTCGGGCTGAAGGGTACGATGAACGCGCTCTTCTTGAAAGATCTTGCCGACAAGACTCGGCGAGGACTGCGCGGCCGCGTGGAGCTTGGGAAGTCGGGAGGCGGCCTCTGCTACGGCTACGCGGTATCGCGCGCGACGAGCGGTGGTGCAGCGGCGACAGGCGACCGCGAGATCGTGCGGGCCGACGCGGAAGTGATCCGCCGCCTCTTCCGCGACTACGCGGCCGGCCAGTCGCCGAAGGCCCTCGCGAAGCGATTGAACGCAGAACGCTGCCCCGGGCCCGGTGGCGCTCCCTGGAATCCAAGCACGATTCACGGCAATCCTGCCCGTGGCACCGGAATCCTGAACAACGAGCTCTACATCGGGCGACTCGTGTGGAATCGCCTGCGATACATCAAGGACCCGGATACCGGCAAGCGTGTGTCGCGACCAAACCCGCCGTCCGAGTGGGTGACGACCGCCGTTCCGGAACTGCGAATCGTGGACGACGAGCTGTGGAACGAGGTTAAGTCCCGCCAGGCAGAGATGCGTCGCGCAACGTCGAGCGGAGATCCAAGGCGATTCAACCGAGCGCGGCGTCCGAAGTACTTGTTCTCCGGTCTCACGAAGTGCGCCGAATGCGGCGGCGGTTACGTCATGTATTGGCGCGACCGGCTGGCCTGCTTCAGCGCGCGGTCGCGCGGCACATGCACGAACCGCCTGACCATCAGCCGCCAGGAGGTGGAGGAACGAGTTCTCGTCGCGCTTCGCGACAAGCTGATGCGCCGTGACCTCTTCGAGGACTTCTGCCGCGAGTATGTGCGCGAGCTGAATCGGCTGCGAATGGAGCATCGCGCGGGAATCTCGAGCGCTCGCACCGAGCTCGCCACCGTCGAAAGGGATATCCGCAAGCTCGTTCAGGCGATCAAGGACGGCGTCGCCGCGCTGTCGATCAAAGACGAGCTCCTGTCCCTTGAGGCCAGGCAAGCCGAACTGCAATCGCGGCTCAACGCTCCGGAGATGCCGGAGCTGCTGCACCCGCGCATGGCCGACGTTTATCGCGAGAAGGTCGGGAGCCTTTGTTCCGCGTTAGAGAACGAGGAGAGCCGCACAGGGGCCGTAGAAGCCATTCGTGCGCTGATCGAGACGATCCTGCTCGAGCCCGACGGCGACAAGCTGAAGATCACGTTAAAGGGTGACCTGGCGGGAATGCTGAGCGCGGCCAAAGACAGCAAGAGGTCGCCAGATAGCGGCGACCTCCTGGTCCAAATAAAGCTGGTTGCGGGGGCGGGATTTGAACCCGCGACCTTTGGGTTATGAGCCCAACGAGCTACCGGACTGCTCCACCCCGCGTCTGAACTACTAGAGTGTAACACCCGGTCACGACGCGGTCAAACAGCGCAGCATTTCTCGTTGCACAGTCTGAGCGGCCTACCAGATAACGGTCGCGCTTCAGTCGTCGACGGGTCTGATCGGCAGGTTCGTGAAGTCCAGGAGCAGCTCGACCCCCGACGTCTCGTGGTCCGATCGCGACGCCCGGCGGGCGGCACAGCTGATCGCCCGCTCCGTCCATTGGGCCCGCAGCGGCTCGAAGTAGCGCCGCGCCACCTCGGGGGCGACGTAGCCTACCTTCTGGTGGTCCGCCAGCACCGCGATCGCGTTCGGCAGATAGCTGTTCTCCGGCTCCGGCACCAGGGTCACGATGAACGTCGACGGCAGACCCAGGAGGCGCTCCCAATAGCCGAGGCCACCGACGACCGGGATGCGGCGCAGCAGCGGATCCTCCATGGCCCCGGATTGTACCGTGCCCCGCGGCGGGCGGCCGGACCATCATTGGGTGTCTAATGAAATCCGTGGACACGGTGCGGCGCGCCGCCGGGCTCATCGGACAGGCGAGGCGAATCACCGTCCTGACCGGCGCCGGCGTCTCCGCGGCCAGCGGCGTCCCGACTTTCCGCGGCAGCGGCGGGCTCTGGCGGACGTATCGGGCGGAAGACCTCGCGACACCGGCCGCATTCCGCCGTGCTCCCCAGCTCGTCTGGGAGTGGTACGACTGGCGTCGCACGCTCATCGCCGGCTGCCGGCCGAACGCCGCGCACGAGGTGCTGGCGGCCTGGAGCCGGCGCTCCGGCGGCTTCACCTGCATCACCCAGAACGTCGACGGGCTGCACGAGCTCGCCGGCACGCGCGGCGTCGTGCGCTTTCACGGGTCGATCTGGGAACTGACGTGTGCGGGCGACTGCGGCGGCGAACCGCGGGTGTGGGAGGATCGCACCACCCCGCTCGCCGCGCTCCCTCCGGTCTGTCCCCACTGCGGCGACCTCGCCCGGCCGAACGTCATCTGGTTCGGCGAGCCGATCGACCCGGACGTCCTGCGCCGCTGCCACGCCGCCCTCGACTGCGACCTTTTTCTGTCGGTCGGCACGTCGTCGATCGTTTACCCCGCCGCCGGGCTGCTGTTCGACGCCAGGCGGCGTGGCGCGGTCACAATGGAGATCAATCCCGAGGCAACCGAGGCGTCGGAATTCGTGGACGTCGCCGTCGCGCAGGGCGCCGAGATCGCGCTCCCGGCAATCGACAGGTTAATCAGGGGCCGCTGATGCAGCCCGCACGCGCGCGGAGCGGGGCGAGCGTCAGATCTTCGGCAGCGTCACCTCGAGCTGCTTGAGGTACTTGCCCTTCTTGTCCCCGTACGAGACCTCGCACACCTCGTCGCTCTGGAAGAACAACACCTGCGCGATCCCCTCGTTGGCGTACACCTTCGCGGGGAGCGGCGTCGTGTTCGAGATCTCGAGCGTGGCGGTGCCCTCCCATTCCGGCTCGAACGGCGTCACGTTGACGATGATCCCGCAGCGCGCGTACGTGGATTTGCCCAGGCACACCGTCAGCACGTCGCGGGGAATGCGGAAGTACTCGACGGTGCGCGCCAGCGCAAACGAGTTCGGCGGGACGATGCAGGTGTCGGCCGTGATGTCGACGAACGAGCGCGGATCGAAGTTCTTCGGGTCGATGAGCGCGTTGTTCACGTTGGTGAATACCTTGAATTCGTCGGCGACGCGGATGTCATAGCCGTACGACGAGAGTCCGTAGGACACCACGCCGGCGCGCACCTGCCGGTCCTCGAACGGCTCGATCATGCGGTGCTCGAGCGCCATCTTCTTGATCCACCGGTCCGACTTGATTGCCATCAGGAACGTCCTCGGATGAGACGGCGCGCTCAGCGTCGCAGGAAAGTGAACAGCAGCGTCAGGATGATACTCAGCAGGATCGAGGTCGTCAGCGGAAAATAGATGGCGGTGTTGCCGCGGCGGAAGGACAAATCGCCCGGCAGGCGGCCGATCGGGAGACCCGCCATGATCAGCAGGCCGATAGCCGCAATCACCAGGCCGACGAACAGCAGCAGCTTGCCCATCAAGCGACGTCAGGCGGAGCGGGCGAACTCGACGCCCGGGAAGAAATAGCTCACCTCGAAGGCCGCGGTCTCCGCCGCGTCGGAGCCGTGCGTCGCGTTGTTCTCAATCGAGCGCCCGAACTCTTTCCGCAGGGTGCCGGCGTCCGCCCTGGCCGGATCGGTCGCGCCCATGAGCGCCCGCCAGCGCGCGATCGCGTCGTCGCCCTCGAGGGCCAAAACGATCGCCGGCCCTGACGACATGAACGTCGTCAGGCTGGGAAAGAAGGGACGCCCCCGATGGACCGCGTAGAATCCCTCGGCATCCTGCTTCGACAGGTGCAGCATGCGCATGGCACGAATCTGGAATCCGGCTTCCTCGATGCGCTGGATGATGCGGCCGGTGTGGCGCGCCGCGACGGCGTCCGGCTTGATGATGGCGAGCGTCCGTTCCATGAGTGAGGATTATATGTCGCACGACAGCGACGAGCATCTCGGGGCGATCGAGGGTGATCGCGCGAACGATCAGCCGCAGCACGGCAACCCGAACGCGAACGGGCTCGACGAGAACGGCTTGCCCGACGACCCGGTGAAGATCTGCGAGGACGTCATCGGGGCGAACGAGGATCAAACGCAGGGGTGATCGGGAAGGGCTAAGGGGTACCGCTATCCCTTCCCTTACCGGAAACTCTCCATGATTTCTTCGAGTGCTTCGCGGCTGGGCCGCACGCGCTCGAGAGGCAGCGACGCCAGCGGATCGTCGGCCAGGTTCAGCAGCGTCAGGAAATCATCCTTGTCCGGCTCGATGTAGAGGACGCCGGTGGCCAACTCGCCGCGGCGCGAGGTCTCGTGCAGCAGCCGCGTCGCCGCGAGCTTGTCGGTCGGGTCGTAGTCCTCGGCCACTTTCTTGAGATACAGCTTCGAGCCGTCGTGCATCCGGACGGCGGTGGTCGAGCCCGGCTCGTACTCCACCGTGATGTCGTCGAAGTAGGGGACGAAGCTGATGTCGCCGAGCGGCTCGTCGTGGTCTTTCACGTAGGCATAGCTCTTGGTCGACCCTTCGTGATCGTTGAACGTCACGCACGGCGAGAGCACGTCGATCATGCACGTGCCCTTGTGGCTGAGCGAGGCCTTCAGGATGGCGAGCAGCTGCTTCTTGTCGCCGGAGAAGGATCGCGCCACGAACGAGGCGCCGAGCGCGATGGCGAGCGCGCAGGTGTCGATCGGCTGCAGATCGTTGGGCGCGCCCGACTTGGCGGTCGACCCCAGGTCGGCGGTCGGCGAGAACTGGCCCTTGGTCAGCCCGTAGCAGCCGTTGTCCTCGATGATGTAGACGATCGGCAGGTTGCGCCGCATCAGGTGCACGAACTGGCCAATCCCGATGGCGCCGGTATCCCCGTCGCCGCTGATGCCAATCGCGATCAGCTTGCGGTTCGCCAGCATTGCGCCGGTGCCGACCGATGGCATCCGGCCGTGCACGGCGTTGAAGCCATGCGCGGCGCCGAGGAAATAAGCCGGGCTCTTGCTGGAACAGCCGATGCCCGACAGCTTCACCACCCTGCTCGGATCGACGCCCATTTCGAAGAACGCGTCGATGATCCGTTCCGAGATCGCGTTGTGCCCGCAGCCGGCACAGAGCGTGGTCTTGCCGCCGCGGTAGGGCTGCAGCTCCAGGCCGATACGGTTGGCCTTCTTCCCGGGCTCGGGTGTGGTGATCGCCATTGGACTATTCCCCCGCGCCGGCGGCACCGGCCGGCACGACCGTCTTCTTGATCTCGTCGCGGCGCTTCAAGCCTTCTTGCACGAGAACCTCGTCGCTGACCGACCGCGCGTCGATCGGCAGGCCGTTGTAGTGGAGCACGCTGCGCAGCTTCCCGATCCGCTCCGGCGACAGCTCGAGCCGCATCAGCGCCAGCATCTGCGCGTCCCGGTTCTGCTCGACGACGTAGACCCGCTCGTGGCGGTCGATGAACTCGCCGAGATCGTCGTTGAAGGGGTACGCCTTGATGCGCAGGTACGAGGTGCCGATCCCGCGCTCCCGCGCCAGCTGGTCGCGGCTCTCGTCGATCGCCCAGTGGCTGGTGCCGTAGCCGATCAGCGCGATCTTCGCCCCCGGCGAATCCTCGACCTCGGGCGGCGGCACGTGCCGGCGCGCCGTCTCGAACTTGCGCCCGAGCCGGTCCATGTTCTCGACGTAATCGTCCGGCCGCTCGCTGTACTGCCCCTTCGCGTTGTGGCCGGACCCGCGCGTGAAATACGCCGGCATGCCGTCGCCCGGCACCGTGCGATACGCGATCCCGTCGCCGTCCACGTCGGCGTAGCGGCCCCACTGCCCCAGCCGCGTCAGCGTCTCGGCGTCGAGCAGCTTGCCGCGGTCGAGCGGCTTGTCGGGGTACTGGAAGGCGGGCGACATCCAGGTGTTCATCCCGAGATCGAGATCGCTCATCACGAACACGATCGTCTGGAAGCGCTCGGCCAGGTCGAACGCCTCCATGGCCATCGAGTAGCACTCCTCGACCGAGCTCGGGATGAGCATGATCTGCTTCGTGTCGCCGTGCGAGAGCAGGGCCGTGGTGAGGATGTCGCCCTGCGCCGTGCGCGTCGGCAGCCCGGTGGACGGGCCGACGCGCTGGATGTTGAAGATCACGCCGGGCACCTCGGCGTAGTACGCCAGGCCGGCGAATTCGCTCATCAGGGAGATACCGGGACCGGCGGTCGAGGTCATCGCCCGGGCGCCCGCCCAGCCGGCGCCGATGACCATGCCGATCGACGCGATCTCGTCTTCCGCCTGCACGATCGCGTAGGTCGCCTTCCCGTCCTTGTCGTGCCGGTACTTCTTCATGTACCCGATCAGCGTCTCGGGGAGCGACGACGACGGCGTGATCGGGTACCACGCCACCACCGTGACGCCGGCCATCATGCTGCCGAGCGCCGCCGCCGCATTGCCCTCGACGAGGATCATGCCGGCCGTCTTGTCCATCCGCTCGATCCAGTACGGATCCTGCTTGGTCAGGTGGCGCCCGGCGAACTCCGATCCGGCCCTCAACGCACCGAGGTTCAGCTCGATCGCCTTCGTCTTCTTGCCGAACTGCTTGCGGAGCGCGTGCTCCATCGTCGCCATCTCCACGCCGAGCAGCGCGGAGAGCACGCCGTCGTAGATCATGTTCTTCACGAGCCGGCGCAGTCTGGCGTCCTTGCAGACCTCCGCGACGATGCGGTCGAACGGCACCGGATAGAAGACGAGGTCGGTACGCAGCCCCCTTAGCTTCAGCGGCTCGTCGTAGAGCACCGCCGCGCCCGGCTCCAGCGAGAGCACGTCCTCCTTTGCGGTCTCCGGGTTCATGGCGACCAGGAAATCGATTTCCTTCTTCCGCCCGATGTAGCCGTCCTTGTTCGCGCGGATGGTGTACCAGGTCGGCAGGCCGGCGATGTTCGACGGGAACATGTTCTTGCCGGAGACCGGCACGCCCATCTGGAAGATCGAGCGCAACAGGACGAGATTCGCCGTCTGGCTGCCCGAGCCGTTGACCGTGGCCACCTGGATGCTGAAGTCGTTGACGATGCGGCGGGTACCGGGTCCGGCAGCGGTCTCTTGGACCGCGAGGTCACTCGGAGACATGTACTTCCTTCCGCGACGGTTCCTGTGGTGAAAGTGCCGGGAGACTCTGAGAAAGATTATACCAACGCCGAACAGCCGACGGGGCAAACGCCCAAGATCGCGAGTGGAGGATGCGCTCTGGAGAATTCTTCAGGTTGGCTCTCGTCAGCTGGCCATTGGGAGTTGCGCCCGTGGCGGCCCATCAGGCCCGCAGGGCCTCACGGGCCGCACTGCCCATATCCGCCGGGCTCCGGACCACTTCGACGCCGGCCGCGCGCAACGCGGCCATTTTTTCGGCCGCCGTCCCCTTGCCGCCGGCGATGATGGCGCCGGCGTGGCCCATCCGTCGCCCCGGCGGCGCCGTCTGGCCCGCAACGAACGCGACGACGGGCTTCTTGACGCTGCCCTTGATGAAGGCGGCCGCCTCTTCCTCGGCCGCGCCGCCGATCTCGCCGATCATGACGATCGCCTCGGTCTGCGGGTCGGCCTCGAAAAGCCCGAGCGCGTCGATGAAGTTCGTGCCGATCAGCGGGTCTCCACCGATGCCGATACAGGTGGTCTGGCCGAGGCCGAGCAGCGTCAGCTGGTGGATCGCCTCGTAGGTCAACGTCCCGCTCCTGGAGACCACCCCGACCCGTCCTTCCCTGCAGATGTGGCCGGGGATGATCCCGGCCTTCGCCTGCCCGGCGGTGATGATCCCGGGACAGTTCGGCCCGATTAGACGCGTTCTCCCGGTCCGGATGACCGACAGGGCGCGCATCATGTCGAGCGTCGGGATGCCCTCGGTAATGCAGACGGCCAGATCGAGACCGGCGTCGGCCGCCTCCATGATCGAGTCGGCGGCGAATTGCGGCGGCACGAAGACGACCGACGCGTTCGCGCCGGTGGTGCGGGCGGCCTCGGCGACGGTGTTGAAAATCGGCCATCCCTCATGCGTCGTCCCCCCCTTCAAGGGGGTGACGCCCGCGACGATATTGGTCCCATAGGCGGCGGCCTGCTTCGCGTGGAACGTACCTTCGCGGCCGGTGAGCCCCTGGACGAGAAGACGGGTCTTGCGGTCGATGAGGATGGACATAAGATGCAACGCCGTGCTGATCCGGGCAGCCCGCCAGGATGACTCAATGCGCCCCTTGGGGCTTGCCGTCTCGCTTCGCTCGACGGCCCATCAGCCCGCCAGCTTCACTACCTTTTCGGCAGCTTCGCCCATCGTGTCCGCCGTCGTGAAGTTCAGGCCGCTCTCGCGCAGCATCTGCTTGCCGCGCTCCACGTTGGTGCCTTCCATGCGGATGACGATGGGCACGGGCACGTGGAGCTCCTGCACGGCGGCGATGACGCCCTCGGCGAGCACGTCGCAGCGCAGGATGCCGCCGAAGATGTTGATGAGGACCGCCTTCACGCTCCGGTCGGACATCAGGATCTTGAAGGCGTTGCGAATCTGTTCGACGTTTGCCCCGCCGCCGACGTCGAGGAAATTGGCCGGCTCGCCCCCCGCCAGCTTGATGATGTCCATCGTCGCCATCGCCAGGCCGGCGCCGTTGACCATGCAGCCGATGGTGCCATCGAGCTTGATGTAGTTCAGCGAGTACTTCGAGGCCTCGACCTCGAGCGGCGCCTCCTCGTTCAGGTCGCGCAACTCCTTGATATCGGGGCGGCGGTAGAGCGCGTTGTCGTCGAAGTTCATCTTGGCGTCGAGCGCGAGCAGGGTGCCCTCCTCGGTCACGACGAGCGGGTTGATCTCGACGAGCGACGCGTCACTGGCGGTGAAGGCGCCGTAGACGGCGGTCATCAGCCTGCCGGCCTGGGCGATCTGCCCGCCCTCGAGGTCGAGGGCGAACGCCAGCTTGCGCGCCTGGAAGGCGCTGAGCCCGGCCGTCGGGTGGATGTGCTCCTTGAAGATCCGTTCCGGCGTCTCCGCCGCGACCTTCTCGATCTCGACGCCGCCATCGGGGCTCACCATCACGACCGGCCGCTCGGTCGAGCGGTCGATGACGGCGCCGAGGTACAGCTCACGCTTGATGTGCAGGCCCTCCTCGATGAGCACGCGGTGCACCACCTGGCCGTCGGGGCCAGTCTGGTGCGTCACCAGGCGCATCCCAATCATGCGCCTGGTTGCGTCCTCCGCTTCTTCGGCGCTCTTGACTACCTTGACGCCCCCGCCCTTGCCGCGGCCACCCGCGTGAATCTGCGCCTTGACGACGACGGCGCCGCCGCCGAGCCGGCGCGCCGCCGCCGCGGCCTCCACCGCGTCGTGCACCACTTCGCCGCGCGGCACCGGGACGCCGTGCCGCGCGAGGATCGCCTTCGCCTGGTACTCGTGGATCTTCATGGGTCAACGTTCATCATGTGCCATGCGCAGCCGTGCGATCAAGCGTAGTAGAATCCCCGATCGGTGGAGCGCGTGATGTCCAACTTCCGTCGCGTGATGTCCTCGTCGGTCGGCACGAAGCTGCTGATCGGCCTGACGGGGCTCGCGCTGTTCGCGTACCTGATCCTGCATCTCGTCGGCAACGCTCTCATCTTCGCGGGTCCGGAAGTCTTCAACGCCTACTCGCACGCCCTGATCTCGAATCCGCTCGTCGTCCCGGTGGAGATCGGCCTGGCCGCCATCTTCCTCGTGCATGTCTACAAGACGGTGACGAACTGGCTGGCGAACCGGACGGCGCGGCCGGTCGCGTATGTGAAGAAAGAGCTGGCGGGACACACCAGCCGGAAGGGGCTGGCCTCGTCGACGATGATCGTGTCGGGACTGGTCACGCTGCTGTTCGTCGTGATTCACGTGAAGCAGTTCAAGTACGGAACCTGGTACGAAGTCGTCGGAGCACCGGGTGTGCGCGACCTGAACCGCCTCGAGGTGGAGGTCTTCCAGTCGCCGTTGTGGGTCGCGGCGTACGTAATCTGCATGGTGCTGGTGGGGCTGCACCTGCGGCACGGGATCGCCAGCGCGTTCCAGTCGCTCGGGCTCGACCACCCGCTGTACACGCGCCGGCTGACGGCCTGGGCGCTGGTGGGAGCGATCGTGATCGCCGGCGGCCTGGCGATCATCCCGATCTGGGTCTACGTGGTGCACTGAGCGCGCACCGAGACAGGGCCGGACGTGCAGCGCGCCCGGTCCGAAAGAGCCATATGCCACTCGATTCCAAAGTGCCCGGCGGTCCGCTCGCGGAGAAATGGGACCGCCATCGGTTCGAGTCGAAGCTCGTCAACCCGGCGAACCGGCGCAAGTACACCGTCATCATCGTCGGCACCGGACTCGCCGGCGCCTCTGCGGCGGCGTCGCTCGGCGAGCTTGGTTACAGCGTCCTCAGCTTCTGCATCCAGGACAGCCCGCGGCGCGCGCACAGCATCGCTGCGCAGGGCGGCATCAACGCCGCGAAGAACTACCAGAACGACGGCGACAGCATTCAGCGCCTGTTCTACGACACGGTGAAGGGCGGCGACTATCGTGCCCGCGAAGCGAACGTGTTCCGGCTGGCGCAGCTCTCGGTGAACATCATCGACCAGTGCGTGGCGCAGGGCGTGCCCTTCGCACGCGAGTACGGCGGCCTGCTCGACAATCGCTCGTTCGGCGGCGCGCAGGTGTCCCGCACGTTCTACGCTCGCGGCCAGACCGGGCAGCAGCTGCTGCTCGGCGCCTACCAGTCGATGATGCGGCAGGTCGATGCCGGCACGGTGCACGCCTTTCCGAACCGCGAGATGCTGGACCTGGTCGTCGTCAACGGCCAGGCCCGCGGCATCGTGTGCCGGAACCTCAATACCGGTGAGATCGAGCGCTACACGGCGCACGCCGTACTGCTCTGCACCGGCGGCTACGGCACCGCCTATTACCTCTCGACCAACGCGGTCAATTCCAACGTGACGGCGGCGTGGCGGGCGCACAAGCGCGGCGCGTTCTTCGCCAACCCGTGCTACACGCAGATTCATCCCACCTGCATTCCCGTGTCCGGGGAGCACCAGTCCAAGCTCACCCTGATGAGCGAGAGTCTGCGCAACGACGGCCGGGTCTGGGTGCCAAAGGCGGCCGGCGACCGGCGTCCCCCCGAGCAGATCCCCGAGGCCGAGCGGGACTACTACCTCGAGCGGCGCTATCCGAGCTTCGGCAACCTGGTGCCGCGCGACGTCGCCTCGCGCAACGCCAAGGCGGTCTGCGACGAGGGGCGCGGCGTCGGCGAGAGCGGTCTGGCCGTGTACCTGGATTTCAGCGAGGCCATTCAGCGCCTCGGCGCCGACGTCATCAGGAGCCGCTACGGTAACCTCTTCGACATGTACCAGAAGATCACCGACGAGGATCCGTACAGGACGCCGATGCGGATCTACCCGGCGATCCACTACACCATGGGCGGGCTCTGGGTCGACTACAACCTGATGAGCGCGATTCCCGGCCTCCACGTCCTCGGGGAGGCCAACTTCTCCGATCACGGCGCCAACCGCCTCGGCGCCAGCGCGCTGATGCAGGGCCTGGCCGACGGCTACTTCGTCATCCCGTACACGCTCGCTCATTACCTCGCGGGCTCCGCCTTCCCACCGGTCACCACGGATCACGATGCCTTCCGGGAAGCGGAGTCGAGCGTGCAGGCGCGGATCGACCGGCTGCTCGCAGCCAGGGGTTCGAAAACGCCGCGCCAGCTGCACCGCGAGCTGGGCGCGCTGCTGTGGGACGACGTCGGGATGTCGCGCAACGACGCCGGCCTGCGCAAGGCGCTGGCGCGCATTCCGCAGCTGCGTGAGGAGTTCTGGCAGAACGTGTCGGTGCCGGGCCCGAAGGACAATCTGAACAAGAACCTCGAGTACGCCGGTCGCGTCGCCGATTACCTGGAGTTCGCCGAGCTGCTCGCGCTCGACGCGCTCCACCGCGCGGAATCGTGCGGCGGCCATTTCCGCGAGGAGAGCCAGACGCCGGACGGCGAGGCGCGCCGCGACGACGAGCGCTTCAGCTACGTGGCGGCCTGGGAGTTTCAGGGAGTCGGCCAGCCGCCGGTGCTGCACACCGAGCCGCTGACCTTTGAGTACGTCGTGCCAACCCAGAGGAGCTACAAATGAATGCTGAATGTCGAATGCTGAATGCTGAATGGTCGAACGGGGCCGTCCTTCGGCATTCGGCATTCGGCATTCAGCATTGACATGAGTCGACACGTTATGCGCATTCACCTCAGAGTGTGGCGGCAGGCGTCGCCGAAGGCGGAGGGGAGGCTCGTCGATTACGTTGCCGAAGGCGTGTTGCCTGACATGTCCTTCCTGGAGATGCTCGACGTCGTCAACGAGACGCTCATCCTGCGCGGCGAGGACCCGATCGCGTTCGACTCGGATTGCCGGGAAGGGATCTGCGGCACGTGCGGCTTCCTCGTCAACGGCATCCCTCACGGGCCGGATCCGGGGACGACCGTGTGCCAGCTGCACATGCGCCGCTTCCGCGACGGGGACAGGCTCGTGCTCGAGCCGTGGCGCGCGAAAGCATTCCCCCTGATCAAGGACCTGGTCGTGGACCGGACGGCGCTCGACCGGATCATCCAGGCCGGCGGCTACACCTCGGTGAACGTGGGCGGCGCGCCGGATGGCAACGCGGTGCTCGTGGCGCGGCCGCTCGCCGAGCAGGCGATGGACTCGGCGGCCTGCATCGGGTGCGGCGCCTGCGTCGCGGCATGCAAGAACGCGTCGGCCGCGCTCTTCACCGCGGCGAAAATCAGCCACTTCGCGCTCCTGCCGCAGGGACAGCCGGAGCGCTACACCCGCGCCGTCCGCATGGTGGAGCGGCACGACGCCGAGGGATTCGGAAGCTGCTCGAACGAGGGGGAATGCGAGGCCGTCTGCCCGAAGGAGATCCCAATCACCAACATCGCCCGGATGAACCGCGATTACTTCCGGGCGATGCTGGTGTCGCGGGACTGACCGCGACCGCGTACCCTTCCCCCCGGTCCCACGGCGGACACGGTTGCGACGTCCGAACGCCCGCCTTGGCGCACCTGGTGGGTATGCCCAACTCGCTGCCGCGTCATCGGGCGAACCGCGCGTGGTGATTGGCAAAAACCGTCGATATATCCCAGGTGAGGTCGCGGGACACCGTGAAGACAGTTCGCGTGGTGTGAAGTTCTTGCCGGCTCGGTCGCGCGACCAGGCGCGGGGACAGCGGCCGATGCCCGCGCGTCCGCGGCGCATCGGCCTCGCAGGAGAGCGATCCGCAAGATCCGGATGAGGCTTCGACTAGACGTTGATGACGGTGACTAGTTCTTTCACCGCGGCAGCCGATTTCTTCAGCGCCGCATCCTCTTCCGGAGTCAGTTTGATCTGGATGATTTCCTCGACGCCGCGGGCGCCGAGCTTCACCGGCACGCCGACGAACAGCCCGTCGATGCCGTACTCGCCCTGCAGAAATACCGAGCAGGGCACGATCTTCTTCTTGTCCTTCAGGATGATCTCGACCATCTCGGCGGCCGCCGACCCGGGCGCGTACCACGCGCTCGTGCCCACCAACTTCGTGATCTCGGCGCCGCCATCGGCCGTGCGCTTGGCGATCGCCGCGATCTTCTCCGGCGTCATCCCCGGGTACTCGGGCAGCGGGATCCCGGCGATGGTCGAGTAGCGCGCCAGCGGAACCATCGTGTCGCCATGCCCGCCGAGCACGAACGCGTGGATGTTCTCAACCGAGACACCGGTCTCCATCGCAATGAACGTGCGCATGCGCGCGGAGTCGAGAATGCCGGCCATGCCGATCACGCGCTCGCGCGGGAAGCCGCTCAGCCGGTACACCGCCTGGCACATCGCGTCCAGCGGGTTGGCAACCGGGACGATGATCGCCTTCGGCGAGTGGTGCACGATCTGCTCGGTGACCGATTTCATGATCCCGAAGTTCACGTTGAGCAGATCGTCGCGGCTCATGCCCGGCTTGCGCGGCACGCCCGAGGTGATGACGACGACGTCGGAGTCGGCGGTCGCCGCCCAGCCCTCCTCGGTGGCACCGTAGCCGACGAGGCGCGCGTCCGACCCCTCGATCGGGCAGGCCTCGAGCATGTCGAGGCCGACGCCGGCCGCTTTCTGGTCGGCGATGTCGACGATGACGACATCGGCCAGCTCCTTGTCGGCGACCGCGCGGGCCACCGTCGCGCCGACGTTGCCGGCGCCGCCTACTACTGTGACTTTACGGTTCATATGAGTGCCTGCCTCTCGATCGACTCCCAACCTTCCAACTGCCAGCGTCCAACTCGGTCACCCTCCGTTTCCCTGCGTCCAACTCCCAACTCCGAGCCGGCCCCACCTCCCAACGCCTGACCGCTCCCGTCCGGATTGAGCATCAGACGTGGGAATTCGCCAATTCGGGCGTTGGCAGTCGGTCGATGGGCGTCGTCACATGTTCTCGATGACCGCATCGGCAAATTGCGACGTCTTCAGCTCGGACGCGCCGGTCATCTGGCGCGCCAGGTCGTAGGTGACCTTCTTCTGCTGGATCGTCTTCTCGAGCCCCGCTTCGATCAGGTCCGCGGCGGCGCCCCAGCCGAGGTAGCGGAACATCATCACGCCCGACAGCACGACGGAGCTGGGGTTGATGACGTCCTTGCCGGCGTACTTCGGCGCCGTGCCGTGCGTGGCCTCGAAGAAGCCGATCTCGTCGCCGATGTTCGCCCCCGGCGCCATGCCGAGGCCACCCACCTGCGCGGCGCAGGCGTCGGACAGGTAGTCGCCGTTCAGGTTCGGGGTCGCGAACACGTCGTACTCGGCAGTCCGCGTCAGCACCTGCTGGAACACGCTGTCGGCAATGCGGTCGTTGATCAGGACCTTGCCCGCGCGCGCGGCGCCGGCGGTCACCTCGTCTTCCGTGACGATCCGGTCGCGGAACTCGGCCTTCGCCACTTCGTAGCCCCAGTCGCGGAATGCCCCCTCGGTGAACTTCATGATGTTCCCCTTGTGGACGAGCGTCACGCTGCGCCGACCGTTGTCGATGGCGTACTGGATGGCCATCCGAACGAGGCGCTTCGTGCCGGTCTCGGAAATCGGCTTGATCCCGATGCCGGAGTCGATGCGGATCCGCCTGCCCATCTCGCGCTCGATGAACTCGATGAGGCGCTCCGCCTGCGGTGTTCCGCGCGCCCATTCGATGCCGGCGTACACGTCCTCCGTGTTCTCGCGGAAGATGATGACGTTCATGCGCTCCGGGTGCGTGACCGGCGACGGCGTTCCCGAGAAATAGCGCACCGGCCTCACGCACGCGTAGAGATCCAGCACCTGCCGGAGCGTCACGTTCAGGCTGCGGATGCCGCCCCCGACCGGCGTCGTGAGCGGCCCCTTGATCGCAATCTTGTAGGTGCGCACCGCTTCGAGGGTGTCGTTCGGGAGCCACTCGCCGTGCTGCTCCTTCGCCTTTTCACCGGCCGGCACCTCGAACCACACGATGCGCTTCTTGCCCGCGAACGCCTTTGCGACGGCGGCATCAAAAATGCGGACGCTCGCCCGCCAGATGTCCGGCCCCGTCCCGTCGCCGACGATGAACGGGACGATCGGCTCGTCGGGGACGACGAGCCGCCCGTTTCTGCGGGTGATTGCGGTGCCGGTGGACGGAGGCTTGAGGAGTGTAAATGTAGGCATAGGAGAATTAGGTCACACGCACGTTCGTGTTTAACGGATCTTCACAGGAACTGTGGAAAAGTT
The DNA here is from genome assembly GCA_048594975.1 of Vicinamibacterales bacterium. Taxonomy (GTDB): domain Bacteria; phylum Acidobacteriota; class Vicinamibacteria; order Vicinamibacterales; family 2-12-FULL-66-21; genus JBMDXB01. Next base: position 16,677 of record JBMDXQ010000018.1, read on the forward strand.
TGTGGAAATCACCCGTCGATCGGCGCCTCGCGCGAACACATCCGGGACTTTCCTGCGGTTTGCACCATCGTGGTGCGAGCCGGGCGACGGCGACCAAAGGCGCGGTGAATGCGGACATTATACTTAGGGGCTGTCGCGCCATGCACATCGTCATCGCCGATCCTCTGCCCGCGTCCGCCATCGAGATCCTGCGCAGCATTCCCGGCTGGACGGTCGATGCGCGCGCCGGCCGCCCGCACGTGGAGTTGAGCCGCGATCTCGCCGACGCCGACGCGCTGGTCGTGCGCAGCGCCACGATCGTCGACGCCGCGCTCATTGCCACGGCGCCGCGCCTTCGGGCGATCGCCCGCGCCGGGACCGGCGTCGACAACGTCGACGTCCCCGCCGCCACGGCGCGGGGCATCGTCGTCATGAACGCGCCGGGCGCCAACAGCGTGAGCGTCGCCGAGCATGCCATCGGGCTGATGCTCGCGCTGTCGCGCGCCATTCCCGCCGCCGATGCCGCGATGAAGCGCAGTGTCTGGGACAAGAAACGGCTGACCGGCGCCGAGTTGCGCGGCAAGACGCTCGGCATCGTCGGCCTCGGGCGCATCGGCCAGGAGGTCGCCGCCCGGGCGCGCGCTTTCGGCATGGAATTGGTCGCGCACGATCCGTTCATCTCCGAGCAGGTCGCCGCCGGGCTGGGGATCGAGCTCCTGCAACTCGACGAGCTGTGCGTCCGTGCGGACTACATCTCGCTTCACGTCCCGGCGACGTCGGACACCCGGCACCTTTTCAATAGAGATCGGCTGGCGCGATGCCGGCCCGGTGTCCGGATCGTGAACACCGCGCGCGGAGAGCTGATCGACGAGGCGGCTCTGGCCGACGCGATCGAGACCGGGCGCGTCGCAGGTGCCGGCCTCGACGTGTTCGAAGTGGAACCGCCAGCCGACGGACGGCTGACCAGGCTGCCGCAGGTGGTGGCGACGCCGCACATCGCCGCCTCGACCGTGGAAGCCCAGGAGCAGGTCGGGATCGAGACGGCCGTCGCGCTGCGCAGCTTCCTGCAGGACGGCGTGATCACCAACGCCGTCAATTTCCCAACCGTTCCCGGTGAGGCGTTCGCCGCGATCCGGCCCTTCATGGCACTTGCCGACCGGCTCGGCGCCCTCGTGTCGCAGCTCGCGACCGGCCGCACGCACGCGGTCGGCATCCGCTACTACGGACCGCTCGTCGGCACCAACACCGAGCTGCTGGCGAGCTCGGTCGTCGCCGGCGTGCTGCGACCCATGCTCTCGGGTACCGTGACGGTGGTCAATGCCCGAGCGCTGGCGGGTGAACGGGGCATCGAAATCATCGAGACGCGCAGCTCGCGTCCGCGCGACTTCGTCAACCTCCTGTCGGTGAAGCTGCACACGACCGACGGCGAGCGCTGGGTGGAGGGGACGGTGTTCGCGCCGGACCGGCCGCGGCTGCTGCTGGTCGACGGCGTAGACGTCGAGGCGCCGCTCGAGCACACGCTCGTGCTCATCACCAACGACGACCAGCCGGGCGTGATTGGCGAGGTGGGCACGATCCTCGGCCGCCACGGAGTCAATATCGCCAACTTCGCGCTCGGCCGCCGCGCGGGCGGCGCCGTCGGCGTCGTCAACGTGGATGCTGACGCCCAGGACGCGCGGCTGGGTCAGGCGATCGACGAGCTGCGCCGGGTGCGGCCGATCCGCGACGTGAAGGTCGTGCGCGTCTGACGCGCCGCCGCTGCGTCGGCGAATGCGGGCGTACGCACTCCGGGGGCGGCTGCGGCCCCCCGATGGAGATCAAGACGCGAAGACCAACGAGGCCTTCTCCGGATTCCGTTCGTGGGCGTCGTGTCTTGCAGTCTCTTCGTGGAACGCGGTGGAACGCGAAGAACCCCGTGGGTTTGCCGGGCCGGGGGTTCAGGAACGGGCCAATCAGAGCGGACCGATTCCGCCGATCCTACCGCAGGCCGAGCCGGCGGACGTTCCCGGTGACGGCGTCCTTCAGCTCCACGGCATCGGCGCCAATCGCCGCGACCGTGTAGCGACCCACCGCCTGCCCCAGACGAACCATCAGCAGGTCGTCGCCGCTGGCGATCATCGCCGTGCGGACGAGCGCGTCGCCGGCGCCGTTCTCCGCGATGCCAATGAGCTCCAGCGGCGGCTCGCGGTCGGGCGGTTCGACCGGAGCAGGCGGAAGCGGCGCCGTCGCCCGCACCGCCCGGCGCGCGAGCGGCTCCCGCGGCGCGAAGTCGAACGGGTTTCGCACCGGCCGTGGCGCCGGTGCGGCGGCGAGGCGCTTGCGCAGACGCTGCGCCTGCGCCTCGACGTCGAACGACACGTCGTCGGACTGCGCCGCCGCCGCGGCACGCGTGACCGCACGCGGGCGTCGCGGTGGCTGCCCGATCACGCCGGCGGCTGAAGCGAACCAGGCCGCAGCGAGCGCCGCGACGAGCGTCCACGCCGCAGCACGTTGTGGTGTCATGAGGATCGTCCGGCACATGGTACTACCGAACGGCCAGGTGGTGAAGCGCGACGCGCTGCCGCGACGCGAAGCCGCGTGAAATCGTGGTAAGATTCGCCGTGCCCCCTGCTTCGACGCCCGGGCCCAGCACAGTTCCTCCGTCCGTCATCGCCGTCGCCATCATCCCCGCGAGATTCCAGTCGACCCGGCTTCCCGGCAAAGCGCTGGCCGACATCGGCGGCCATCCGATGATCGAGCTGGTCTATCGCCGCGCCGCGGCCGCGCGCTCCATCGCCTCGGTCCTCGTCGCCACCGACGACGAGCGGATCGCGCGAGCCGTGGAGCACTTCGGCGGCGCCGTCCGGATGACCTCACCGGCACACGCGAGCGGCACCGATCGGCTTGCGGAGGTGGCCGCCGGACTCGAGTGCGACGTCGTCGTCAACGTGCAGGGGGACGAGCCGCTGATCGAGCCGCAGATGATCGACGACGCGGTCGCGCCGTTCGCGACCGAACCCGGGCTGCAGATGAGCACCCTGCGCCGCCGGATCGAGGATCGGGCGGAGCTTGCGAATCCCAACGTCACCAAAGTGGTCGTCGACGGCGGCGGCTATGCGCTGTACTTTTCACGGGCGCCGATCCCGTTCGTCCGCGACGGGGCGCCGCCCGCGCCGGCCTGGCGCCACGTCGGCCTGTACGCCTACCGGCGGTCCTGCCTGCTGCGCCTCGCCAGCCTCTCCCCGACGGTGCTCGAACGTTCGGAAGCGCTCGAGCAACTGCGCGCCCTCGAGCACGGCATCCGCATCATGGCGATCGAGACCGCGTTCGATTCGATTGGCGTCGACACGCCGGAGGACCTCGAGCGCGTGCGCCGTCTTTTCACCTCCGCCGTTCCCACATAGGAGTACACCGCCGCCCCATGCAGACTGAACGCCCCGTCAAGTACATCCTGGTCACCGGCGGCGTGGTGTCGTCGCTCGGCAAGGGCCTCGCCGCCGCGTCGATCGGCGCGCTCCTGGAGGGCCACGGCTACAAGGTCGCCCTGCAGAAGTTCGACCCGTACATCAACGTCGATCCGGGAACGATGAGCCCGTACCAGCACGGCGAGGTCTACGTCACCGACGACGGCGCCGAAACCGACCTCGATCTCGGCCACTACGAGCGCTTCACCAGCCAGGTGACGACGCGCAGCAACAACTGGACGACCGGGAAGATCTACCTGTCGGTCATCCAGAAGGAGCGCCGCGGCGACTACCTGGGCCGCACGGTCCAGGTGATTCCGCACATCACCAACGAGATCAAGGACGCGGTGCGCTCCATCGCCAAGGACGTGGACATCGTCCTCGTCGAAATCGGCGGCACGGTAGGCGACATCGAGAGCCTGCCGTTCCTCGAGGCGATCCGCCAGCTGCGGCAGGACGTGGGGCGCGAGAACACGCTGTACATCCACCTGACGCTCGTCCCCTTCATCGGCGCCGCCGGCGAGCTGAAGACCAAGCCCACCCAGCACAGCGTCCGCGACCTGCGCGCCATCGGCATCCAGCCCGACATCCTCCTCTGCCGCACCGATCGGTTCCTCGACCAGGACATCAAGCGCAAGATCGCGCTGTTCTGCGACGTGGACGAGGAGGCGGTCATCACCGCGAAGGACGTGTCGAGCATCTACGAGGTGCCGCTCGTGCTCGCGGCCGAGGGCCTCGACCGCATCCTGCTGCAGCGGTTGAACCTGCCGCGCACCGAGGCGCAGATGGACGCCTGGATCGACCTCATCGATCGCATCAAGCATCCGGACGACGACATCACGATCCACGTGGTGGGCAAGTACGTCGGGTACGAGGACTCGTACAAGAGCCTGAACGAGGCGCTGTACCATGGCGGCTTCAAGCACCGGCTGCGGGTGAACATCCGCTGGGTCGAGGCGGAGGCGCTGGAGCAGCCGGGCGGTGAACAGCTGCTCGACGGCGCCAACGGCATCCTCGTGCCGGGCGGGTTCGGCGATCGCGGGACGCGCGGGATGATGCGGGCCGCTGAGATCGCGCGCGAGCGCGGCATTCCGTATTTCGGGATCTGCTACGGATTCCAGTGGGCAGCGGTCGAGTTCGCGCGCCACGTGTGCGGGCTGACCGAGGCGGACTCCACCGAGTGCACGCCGGACACGCCGCAGAACGTCATCTACAAGCTCCGCGACCTGCTCGGCATCGACGATCTCGGCGGGACGATGCGGCTCGGATCCTATGCGTGCGAGCTGAAGCGCGGCTCGCGCGCGCACCGGTTGTACGCCGAGTCGGTCATCCACGAACGGCACCGCCACCGCTACGAGTTCAACTGCCTGTACGAACGGGCCCTCACCGAGCACGGGCTCGAGATCGTCGGCCGCTCGCTCGACGGCAAGTTTGTCGAGATCATCGAACTGCCGTCGCATCCCTGGTTCGTCGCCGTGCAGTTCCACCCGGAGTTCACGTCGAAGCCGCTCAGGCCACACCCGCTGTTCGCGGGCTTCGTCCACGCCAGCCATCAGCGCAAGGTGGCGCTCCGGCAGCAGGCGGCGGCGGCGGTGGGGTAAGGGAACACGTCGAGAGTCCTTGTAGACTGGGCCGCAGTGCCATCCATCCAGTTCGCCGGGCTCACGGTCGGGGGCGGCGCGCCGCTCCTGCTCATCGCCGGGCCATGCGTCATCGAAAGCGAGGAACACGCCCTCGAGACCGCGTTCGTGCTCCGCGACATCGCGCAGCGCGCGGCCGTGCCACTGGTGTTCAAGGCCTCCTACGACAAGGCCAATCGCACCTCCGCGCGGTCGTTCCGGGGACCCGGCCTGACACAAGGCCTTCGGGTGCTGGGGCGTGTGCGCGAAGCGACCGGGCTGCCGATCCTCACGGACATCCACGAGCCGGCGCACGCCGCCGCGGCTGCGGAGGTCGCGGATGTCCTGCAAATCCCGGCGTTCCTGTCGCGCCAGACCGACCTCCTCGTAGCCGCGGCGCGCACCGGACGGGTGGTGAACATCAAGAAGGGACAGTTCTTGTCGCCTGCGGACATGCGCCACGCCATCGAGAAGGTGACGGCGGCCGGCAACCCGCGGGTGATCGTGACCGAGCGCGGGTTCAGCTTCGGGTATAACAACCTGGTGGTGGACATGCGCGCGTTCCCGATCCTCCGCTCGTTCGGCCACCCGGTCGTGTACGACGTCACCCACAGCCTGCAGCTGCCCGGCGGCGGTGACGGGGTGACCGCCGGGCAGGCCCAGTTCATCGAGCCGATGGCATCTGCGGGCGTCGCCGCCGGCGTCGACGGCGTGTTCCTCGAGGTGCACCAGGACCCGCGCCAGGCACGCAGCGACGCGCAGAACGCGCTGAGGCTCGATAGACTCGAGCCGCTGCTCCGCAAGCTCGTCCGGCTCCACGCCATCGCCTCGGAGGCCGCCCGGTGAGCGACACGCTGGCCGCACTCGAGCTCGCCCGCCGGGTCCTGCGCACGGAAGCCGCAGCGATCCTTGGCCTGGTGGATCGCATCGACGGCGAGTTCGAGCGTGCCGTGCAGCTGCTGTTCGAGTGCCGCGGCCGGGTCATCGTCACCGGCATGGGCAAGTCCGGGATCATCTGCCGGAAGATCGCGGCGACGCTCTCCAGCACCGGCACCTCCGCGTTCTTTCTGCACCCCGCCGAAGCGATCCACGGCGACCTGGGCGCGATCCGCGACGACGACGTCGTGCTGGCGCTGTCGCACAGCGGCGAGACGGACGAGATCCTGCGGCTGCTCGAGTCGATCCGTCGCATCGGCGCCTGCCTGATCGCCCTCACCGGCGACCCGCACTCGACGCTGGCGCGTGCCGCCGACGTGGCGCTCGACTGCGGCATCGCCCAGGAAGCCTGCCCGCTGAACCTCGTACCCACCGCGAGCACGACCGCCGCGCTCGCCATGGGCGACGCCCTGGCGATGACGCTGCTCGTCCGCAAGGGGTTCGGCGAGGAGCAGTTCGCGTCGTTCCATCCGGGCGGCAAGATCGGCCGCCGGCTGATGCGCGTCGAGCACGTGATGCACTCCGGCGAGAGCATGCCGCTCGTCCGGACGACGACAAAGATGCCGGATGTCATCCACGAGATGTCGAGCAAGCGGCTGGGCATGACGTGCGTCGCCGACGCGGCGGGGCGGCTCGCCGGGGTGATCACTGACGGCGACCTGCGCCGCCTGATGAGCCGCACATCGGAGGTGGTCGGGCTGACCGCCGGCGAGGTCATGACCCCCAACCCGATCACCATCGCACGCGGCGTGCTCGCGGTCGAAGCGCTCAAGGTGATGGAGACGCACAAGATCACCTCGGTCGTGGTCGTCGACGAGCAGCGCACCGTCGAGGGCGTGGTGCAGATCCACGACCTCTGGCGGACGCAGTTGTTCTGATGACGCCCGAGGAGAGGGCACGCCGCGTGCGCCTGCTGCTGCTCGACGTGGACGGCGTACTGACCGACGGCACGGTCATCGTCCACGCCGACGGCTCCGAGTCGAAGGCGTTCAGCATCCGCGACGGCGCCGCGCTCGTCTGGGCGCAGCGCGCCGGCCTGACCGTGGGCCTGCTGTCGGCGCGCACCTCGGGTGCGACCGCCCAGCGCGCGGCCCAGCTCGCCATCCGCCTCGTCCACCAGGGCGTGGCCAGCAAGCTCGCGACGTACAATCAGATTCTCACGGCCGCGGGGGTCGGCGACGAGTCGGTCGCGTTCATGGGCGACGATCTCGTCGACCTGCCGGTGCTCGGCCGTGCGGGCCTCGCGGCGGCGCCCGCCGACGCGGCCGCCGAAGTGACGGCTCGGGCACACTGGGTGAGCCGCGCGCCTGCCGGGCGCGGCGCGGTCCGGGAGCTGGTCGAGATGATCCTGCGGGCGCAGGGGCGCTGGAACGCCGTGGTCGCTCGCTTCGCAGCGGCCGGAGAAGAGCCGCCGGCGCACGAAATCTGACGTGGAAACCTACATCACGCTCGCGGTGCTCGTCACGCTGCTCATCGGGCTCGCCGCCGGCAAGGCGTGGGAGCGCTACAAGCTGCAGGACGGCCGCTGGATCGATCGCCGCCGCGCGCGCGAGTCTCCGCACTACATGCTCGGGCTCAACTTCCTCGTCGCCAACCAGATCGATCCGGCCATCAACGAGCTGGGCCGGGCTGCCGACGTCGCCGGCGACCCGCTCGAGATCCGGCTGATCCTCGGCAACCTGTATCGGGAAAAAGGCCAGGTCGGGCGCGCCATCCAGGAGCATCAGGCGCTGCTGCAGCGCCCCAGCCTGCGCAAGCTGGAACACGCCAACGTGCTCCTCTGCCTCGGCCTCGACTACAAGCACGGCGGCTTCGTCGACCGCGCGCTCGAAGCGTTCACCGAAGTGCTGCGGCTGGACCCGGACAACGAGTACGCGCTGGCGAACCTCGAGAAGCTGTACGAGGAGCAGCACCAGTGGACCGAGGCCTACGTCACGCGCCAGAAGCTCGCCGCGCTGGGCAACGCCGCCTCGCAGCCGTACCATCAGCAGATCCTCGCCTTCCTCGACAATGAGATCGGGATGGAAGCGCTCAAGCGCATGGACTACGCGGAGGCGGCGCGGCGGTTCCGCGCGGCGATCGAGCTCGATGCCGGCAACGCGCCGGCGTACCTGAATCTCGGCGACGTGCAATTCCTGCAGGGCGATCCCGCCGCGGCGTGCGCGTCGTGGGAGCGGCTGATCGAGACTTCGCCCGAGCGCGCGTATCTCGCCTTCCGGCGGCTGGAATCCGCGTACCATACCCTCGGCGACACCACGCGGTTCCCCGAGTTGTGCCGCCGGCTCTTCGCCGCCAATCCGCAGGACTGGCGCGCCCGCCTGGCGCTCGGCCGCCACCTCACCGCACAACGGCGCACCGAGGAGGCGCTCGAGCCGCTGTTCGACGCGCTCACCAACAACCCGCACGCGCTCACCGTCCACCAGGTGATCTGGCAGACGCTGTCCGCGCTCGACTTCCCCCGCGCCCTGGTCGGCCGCTACACCGACCTGGCCCGCAGCGCCGTCTTCTACCACGACCCGCACATATGCACGCGCTGCCGCTACCGCAGCACCGAGCTGCTCTGGCAATGCCCGCACTGCCACGACTGGAACACGTTCGTGGAGGAACGCATCGCCCCCGCCAAGGACACCGAAGCGTCGCTGACCAGCTAGCGAATCCCTCATCCCTGATGACCCCTGATCGCTGATCGTCAATCCCCGATCCCGGATTCGCGATCTGCGATGAGGATCCGCGATCAGCGATCAGCGATGAGGGATTCGTACGTCGTTCTGACCTGCGCCTCGGTGTCGGCGAAGGTGCCGTCGGTCCTGATGACGTAATCGGCGCGGCGCACCTTCTCCTCGATTGGCAACTGCGCGGCGATGCGCGCCCGCGCCTCGGCGTGGCTGAACCGGTTGCGCGCCATCACGCGGCGGATCTGCTCGTCGGGCTCGCACGCGACAACGATCACCCGCTCGACCTCGTGCTCGTGGCCGGTCTCGAACAGCAGGGGAATGTCCGCGACCGCGAGGCGGGTGCCGGCGGGCAGGTCGGCAAACCATGCCGTGATGCGCCGGTAGACCTCGGGATGGACGATGGCCTCGAGGCGGGCGCGCGCGGTGGCGTCGCGGAAGACGAGGTCGGCCAGGGCGGCGCGGTCGAGCGAGCCGTCCGGCCGCACCATGCCGGCCCCGAACTGCGCCGCCACCTCCGCCAGCCCGCGCGTACCCGGCGCCACCGCTTCGCGGGCGAGCACGTCCGCGTCGACCGTCGCCGCCCCGAGCGCGGCGAGCCTCGCGAGGCAGAAGGACTTGCCGGTCGCGATCCCGCCGGTTAGCGCGGCGCGGACCATGCGATCAGCGCGCAGCCAGACGCGCGGCGGCGGCGGTCAGCGTGTTCTTCAGCAGCATGGCGATGGTGAGCGGTCCGACGCCGCCGGGCACCGGCGTGAGCGCGCCGGCGACCTCGGCGACCGCCGGGTGCACGTCGCCGACGAGCACCGAGCCGCGGACTGCGAAGTCCGCCAGCCGCTTCGAGCCCTCGGGAAAGAGCGACGCCGCCAGCGCCGGGTCCGACACGCGGTTGATGCCGACGTCGATCACCGCGGCGCCCGCCTTCACGAATGCCGGCGTCACGAACCCGGCGCGGCCGATCGCCGCGACCAGGATGTCGGCGCGCGCCGCCACCGCCGCGAGCTCCGGCGTCTTCGAATGGCAGATCGTCACCGTCGCGTCCCGGTGCAGCAGCAGCAGCGCCATCGGCTTTCCGACGATCTCGCTGCGGCCGATGACGACGGCGTGGGCGCCGGCGATCCGGATGCCGCTGCGGTCGAGCATCTCGATCACCCCGGACGGCGTGCACGGCACCAGCTGCGCTCGCCCCTGCACCAACCGGCCGACGTTCACCGGATGGAATCCGTCGACGTCCTTGGCGGGATCGATCGCGTCGAACACCTGCTGGGTTGCGATCTTGCCGAGGTCGGGCGGCAGCGGCGACTGGACCAGGATCGCGTCGTGACGATCGCTTGCGTTCAGCCGCCGCACCAGCGCCAGGACCTCGTCGAGCGACGCCGTGGCGGGCAGGCGCTGCAGGTCCACCCACAGGCCCGAGTCGGTGCCCGCCCTGGTTTTGTTGCGCACGTAGATCTCGGATGCCGGATCGTCGCCGACCAACACGATGCCCAGTCCCGGCGGCCGTCCGGCGCGGGCGCGAAACGCCTCGACCTGCGGGCGGATCGATTCGCGGATGGCGGCGGCAACGGCCCGGCCATCCAGCAGGCGGGCGCTCATCGTGTGATCATCGGGAAGACGTGGCGGCGGCCGGCACCGCGGCGGCGGTGTCGAGCACGTGACGCGTACTGGCCGGAGCGGGCGCGATGCCGAACACGGCGTCGAATGCCGTCACCACGGTCACCGTCCACCCCGCCAGGCGGAGGGGCTGCCGAGAAAAACGGGCCGGACGTGCGACGGTTCAACCCCCATGCGCGCGTGTAACGACGCGCTGAATTATACCGTGCCGCAGCACGCTACCCGACGTGAGCAGGGCCGCGCCTTTCGCTCGCCGCACTCCTCGAGACGCTGGCGCGATTATGGCCGAACGGCGAAACTGAGCACCCGCGCGCAGGGCAGTCGCCACCGCTGCAGCCGATCACAGTCACGGATTGCCGGCCTGCGCCCTGGCGTCTGCCTCCGGCGCCTGCGCTCAGAGCCTCGCCGGTTCCAGCCGCGGCACGAGCAGGTGCACGATCGCCAGCGCCGCCAGGTAGGTGAACGCCGCGATCAGGAACACCGGCAGATAGCTGCCGGTCGCCTCGAGGATGTATCCAGTGAGCTTGGCGATCAGCATACCGCCGACCGCGCCCGCCATGCCGCCGATGCCGACGACCGACCCGACGGCGTGGCGCGGGAACATGTCGGAGGCGGTCGTGAAGATGTTCGCTGACCAGCCCTGGTGGGCAGCGGCGGCAAGGCTGATGAGCGAGACCGCCACCCACATGCTCTTGGCCCCAGAGGCGAACACCATCGGCACGACCGCCAGCGCGCACACCAGCATCGCGGTCTTGCGCCCGGCGTTCACGCTCCAGCCGCGCTTGATCAGCGCCGAGGACAGCCAGCCGCCGCCAATGCTGCCGCCGTCGGCGACGAGATAGATCGCCACCAGCGGCGGGCCCATCGTCGTCAGGTTGATGCCGTGGTTGCGGTTGAGGAAGTCGGGAATCCAGAACAGGTAGAGCCACCAGATCGGATCGGTCATGAACTTGCCGATCGCGAAGGCCCAGGTCTGGCGATACCCGAGGAGCGTGCGCCACGGCAGCGGGGTGGAGGGTTCTTCGGGATCGCTGCGGATGTAAGCGAGTTCCACCTGACTCACGCTTCCGTGCCGCTCCGGGCGGTCGTACATGAACCACCACAGCGCCAGCCACCCGAAGCCAATCGCTCCGGTGACCACGAACGCCCAGTACCAGCCCCAGGTCAGCGTGATCCACGGGACGATCAGCGGCGTCAGCAGCGCGCCGACGTTGGTGCCCGAGTTGAACAGGCCGGTCGCGAACGCGCGCTCGCGCTTGGGAAACCACTCCGCCACCGCCTTGATGGAGGCCGGGAAGTTGCCCGATTCCCCGAGGCCGAGCAGGAAGCGCGCGGCCATGAACCCGGCGACCGACGCCGCGTAGGACAGCCCGAAGACCTCGAGAATCGCCATCACCGGCACGCCGATCAGGGTAGCTTCGGCATGGAGCATCGCCGCGACGCTCCAGACCGTGATCGCGATGGCGAACCCGAGCTTCACGCCCAAGCGATCCATCACGCGCCCCGACACGACGAGGCCGATCGCGTAGGCCAGCTGGAAGGAGAACACGATGTCGGCGTAGTCGATCTCCGACCACCCGAACTCCCCCTGCAGCGTGGGCTTGAGGATGCCGATGACCTGTCGGTCGATGTAGTTGACCGTCGCCGCGAGGAAGAGCAGTGCGCAGACGATCCAGCGGTAGTACCCCGGCGCCCGTCCGGTCGCCGCTTGCGCCGCCGGGCCCTGACTGACCCTCATAGTGGTCCTTTCATTAGCACCCGCCTCGCCCGAGGGCGTCTCCTGCCGACGAACATCTGCCGGGTGAGCGCCACACCGCGCCGCCGCGCTCGACGTGACCGGTCACTGGCATTCGCTTCGGCACGAATCCTGGTTCACCGGGAACGCGCCCGCATCTTACGCGAGGCACTCGCCGTGGGCTTGAGCGAGGTGGGAGGCGGATCTGACGAGGACAGCGGGCATGAAGGCGTTCGGAGTATACACCTGCCGCGAGCGCGCGCCCGCGCGCCGCAAGCGCCGGCGATTTCCACGTATAATCATGTGTTTTGTTTCCGCCATGATGGGTAACGAGGTGCCATGAGCGTTCTGGATTCCGTGTGTCGTACCCGGTCCGTCTTTCTCCGTACTCTCATCCTCGCCTTTGCCGTCGCGCTCGCCGGCGCGGCCGCCGTGTCCGCCTCGGTGCATGCGCCGCAGCCCCCGCAGCCCGCCGCGCAGGCCACGCACCAGGCTGGCGGCGAGGCGGCGCTGGTGCTGCCGGACCTCGGGCAGGTGGACTTCCGGGGCATCAACGCGCGGACGCTGCTGACCGCCGGCATCGGCGTGTGCGTGCTCGGCCTGCTCTTCGGCCTGTACATCTACACCCACGTCCGCCGGCTGCCCGTCCACCGCTCGATGCTCGACGTCTCCGAGATGATCTACGAGACGTGCAAAACCTACCTGATCACCCAGGGCAAGTTCATCCTCGTCCTTGAGCTGTTCATCGGCACGATCATCGCGCTGTACTTCGGCGCACTGCTCCACTTCGAGCCGGTGAAGCTGATCATCATCCTGCTCTTCAGCCTGATCGGCATTGGCGGCAGCTACGGCGTCGCCTGGTTCGGCATCCGCATCAACACCTTCGCCAACTCGCGCACGGCGTTCGCCAGCCTGCGCGGCCGGCCGTTCCCGATTCACGAGATTCCGCTGCAGGCGGGCATGAGCATCGGGATGCTCCTCATCAGCGTCGAGCTGCTACTGATGCTGTGCATCCTGCTGTTCATCCCGCGCGACTACGCGGGACCGTGCTTCATCGGCTTTGCCATCGGCGAGTCGCTGGGGGCGGCGGCGCTGCGCATCGCCGGCGGCATCTTCACCAAGATCGCCGACATCGGCGCCGACCTCATGAAGATCGTCTTCAACATCAAGGAAGACGACGCGCGCAACCCGGGGGTCATCGCGGACTGCACCGGCGACAACGCCGGCGATTCGGTCGGCCCCAGCGCCGACGGGTTCGAGACCTACGGCGTCACCGGGGTCGCGCTGATCTCCTTTATCGTCCTCGCCGTGCCGTCGACTGTCGTCCAGGTGCAGCTGCTCGTGTGGATCTTCATGATGCGGGTGATGATGATCCTCGCCAGCGGCCTTTCCTACCTGGGGAACGCCCTGGTCGTGCGCGCCCGCTACGGGCACGCGACATCGATGAACTTCGAGGCACCGCTCACCAGCCTGGTGTGGGTGACCTCGATCGTCTCCATCGTCCTGACCTACGTGCTCTCCTATATCCTGATCCCCGATTTGGGCGACGGCACGCTCTGGTGGAAGCTGTCCAGCATCATCAGCTGCGGCACGCTGGCGGGCGCCGTTATCCCCGAGCTGGTGAAGATCTTCACCTCGACCGAGTCGCAGCACGTACGCGAGATCGTGACCTCGTCCAGGGAGGGCGGCGCCTCGCTCAACATCCTCTCCGGGTTCGTGGCCGGCAACTTCAGCGCCTACTGGCTGGGCCTGAGCATCGTCACGCTGATGGCCATCGCCTACGAGGTCAGCCTGCTGGGGCTCGGCGAGCTGATGCCGGCGGCGGCGGTGTTCGCCTTCGGCCTCGTCGCCTTCGGCTTCCTCGGCATGGGACCGGTGACGATCGCGGTGGACTCGTACGGCCCGGTGACCGACAACGCGCAGTCGGTGTTCGAGCTGTCGATGATCGAGGGCATTCCCGGGATCGAGCAGGAGCTGAAGCGCGATCACGGCCTCGACGTGGACTTCAAGCACGCGAAGAACATGCTCGAGGAGAACGACGGCGCCGGCAACACGTTCAAGGCCACCGCCAAGCCGGTCCTCATCGGCACGGCGGTGGTGGGCGCGACCACGATGATCTTCTCGATCATCGTGGCGCTCACCGCCGGCCTGACGCAGAACGTCGACAAGCTGTCAATCCTGCACGCCCCCTTCCTGCTCGGGCTCATCACCGGCGGCGCGGTGATCTACTGGTTCACCGGGGCGTCGACGCAGGCGGTGACGACCGGCGCGTATCGAGCGGTGGAGTTCATCAAGGCGAACATCCGGCTGGAGGGGACCGAACGCGCGTCGGTCGCCGACAGCAAGCGCGTGGTCGAGATCTGCACCCGCTACGCGCAGCGCGGCATGTTCAACATCTTCCTGACCGTGTTCTTCTCGACGCTGGCGTTTGCCTTCCTCGAGCCCTACTTCTTCATCGGCTACCTGATCTCGATCGCGCTGTTCGGCCTGTTCCAGGCGATCTTCATGGCCAACGGCGGCGGCGCCTGGGACAACGCGAAGAAGATCGTCGAGGTCGAGTTGAAGGAGAAGGGCACGCCCCTCCACGCTGCCACGGTGGTGGGCGACACCGTCGGGGATCCGTTCAAGGACACGTCGTCGGTGGCGTTGAACCCGGTCATCAAGTTCACCACGCTGTTCGGCCTGCTCGCGGTCGAACTCGGCGTCAAGCTGAGCGCCGACGTGGGACAGCAACTGAGCTGGGGCCTGGCCGCCGCGTTCTTCGCCGTTTCGCTGGTGTTCGTCTGGCGCTCGTTCTATGCGATGAGCATCGGCGCCGCCCAGGCGAAGTAGCTCCTGGCGTCGTCACCGCCGGCGGATTGGATCCGCCGGCGGTCCCGTCTCGACCGCCGGGCAGGCGACCGGACCACCCGGTCTCAGGCCGCCTGCAGCCGGCTGTGTCGGCGGCCGTAGACGGCGTAGATCACCAGCCCGATCGCCAGCCAGCCGAGCAGCCGCATCCAGTTCGTCCAGCCCAGCCCGTAGATCATCGCGCCGCATACGAAGATCCCGAGGATCGACACCACGGGCACTGCCGGCACCCTGAAGCCCCGCTCAATGTCCGGGCGCTTGTGCCGCATGATCCACACGCCCGCGCAGACCAGAATGAAGGCGAACAGCGTCCCGATGCTCGTCATCTCGCCGACGATGTCAACCGGCACGAACGCGGCGAACAGGGACGTGAAGAGGAAGAAGAGCACGTTCGACTTGTAGGGCGTCCGGAACCGGTGGTGGATCTCCGAGAACACCTTCGGCACGAGCCCGTCGTGGCTCATCGAGTAGAAGACCCGCGACTGCCCGAGCAGCATGACGAGGATGACCGACGAGAAGCCGGCCAGGATGGCGACGGTGACGGCGCGCGACAGCCACTCGTAGCCCGTCATGTACTTCGAGATCGCGAAGGCAACCGACGCCTCGCGGCCGGTCGAGCGGAAATCCTCGACCGTCGCGACGCCACTCAGCACGTAGGCGAACAACACGTACAGCACCGTGCAGATAACGAGCGACCCGAGGATGCCGATCGGCATGTCACGTTTGGGGTTTCGCGCCTCCTGCGCCGCGGTGGAGACCGCGTCGAAACCGATGTATGCGAAGAAGACGACGCCTGCCGCGCCGAGTATTCCCATGAGACCACCGTACGCGTGGGTGATACCCTGCGGCGTCACGTAGGTGGTCGGTGCCGGAACGAACGGATTGTGGTTGGCGGGATCGATGAAGCCCCAGCCGATGCCGATCACCAGCAGCACGATCGCGACCTTGAGGATGACGATCAGGCCGTTGACGAACGCCGACTCCTTGGTACCGCGAATGAGCAGCGCCGAGAGGAGGCCGAGGATCACGATGGCGGGGATGTTGATGAGCCCCGTCTCCCCCGCCATCGATTCGAACGGGGAGTGGGACCATTGGTAGGGGATGCGCAGCCCGAACCATTCCAGCACTCGATTGAGGTACTCGCTCCAGGCAATCGCCACGGTGGCGGCGCCGACCGCGTACTCCAGGACCAGGTCCCACCCGATGATCCAGGCGACGAACTCCCCCATCGTCGCGTAGGAGTAGGTGTAGGCGCTGCCCGCCACCGGGATCATCGACGCGAACTCCGCATAGCAGAGGCCGGCGAAGGCGCAGCCGATGCCGGCGACGACAAAGGCCAGCGTCACCGACGGGCCGGCGCGATCCGCGATGGCCGCCGCGGTCCGGACGAAGAGGCCGGCACCGATGATTGCGCCGATGCCGAGGGCGACGAGGGCCATCGGGCCCAGCGTGCGCTTCAACGTGCCCTCGCCGGTCTGCCGGGCGTCCGCGAGAAGGATGTCAATCGATTTCGTTCGGAACAGGGTTCCGGCCACTCGACGTCCTCGCTGTTCTGATGTCACGGTCATAAGCACCCGGGTGCCGCGTCCGCCCGACGCCTGGCAATCAACGCTCGGCCGGCGCGGCTCGAAGGAAGCCCGGACCTCCCTGCTGGAGGGCAAGCGCGCCCGGGATTATACGGCATTACAATCGGCCGCAGCGCACGCGACCGCCGGCGCCGGCACCTGCCGCACATGTTTACCCGGCCGTCCTTGTATCCGATCGTCGATACCGGCATCTGCCGGGCGCGGCACCTCGACCCGGTACAGTTCGCCGAAGCCTGCCTGCGCGGCGGCGCGCGGACGATCCAGCTTCGTCACAAGGCAGGCGGCAGCGCGGCGTTCCTCGACGTCGCGCAACGCGTCGCCGCAGCGGCGCGGCGAGCGGGCGCGTGCTTCATCGTCAACGACCGGGCCGACATCGCCGCTCTCTCCGACGCCGCCGGTGTGCACGTCGGCCAGGACGATCTGAGCGTCGACGAGGTGCGCCGCGTCGCCGGCGCGGACGCGGTCGTCGGGCTCTCGACACACGACCGCGAGCAGGTGGACGCCGGGCTGACCGGCCCGGCGACGTACGTGGCCGTCGGGCCGATCTACGCGACCGCGACAAAAGACACGGGATACGGCGAACGCGGGCTGGCGCTGGCGCGATACGCGTCGCGACGCGGCAAGCCGGTCGTGGGGATCGGCGGGATCACCCTCGCGCGCGTCCCGGAGCTGGTGGCCGCCGGCCTCGACGGCCTCGCGGTCATCTCCGACCTGCTGGCAACCGACGATCCGGAGGGGCGGGTCCGGGAGTACGTGCGGGCCCTCGGCTAGGACGAACGTCGCGAACCAGCGGTGGCGAACCAGCCGTCGCGGACGATGCGTTCCGCTCGATCGCGTCAGACCGCCTCGGCGAGCGTCCCGTTGCCGCGCTTCTGGGGCGTGTACCGGTCCATGAACGAGGTGCTGAGGCGCCCGGCAATGAAGTCGGCATCGTTGATCAGCCGGAGGTGCATGGGGATCGTCGTCTGGATACCCTCGATGACGGTCATCTCGAGGGTCCGGCGCATGCGTGCGATGGCCTCCTGCCGATCCCGGCCGTGCACGATGATCTTCGCGACGAGCGAGTCGTAGTACGGCGGGACCGTGCATTCCGCGTGCGCAAACGTGTCGACGCGCACGCCCGGGCCGCCGGGCACGCTGAAGGCGCGAATCACGCCCGGCGAGGGCGCGAACGTGTCCGGGTCCTCGGCGTTGATCCGGCACTCGATCGCGTGCCCGTTGAAGGTGACGTCGCCCTGCTTGAACGACAGCCGCTCCCCCGCCGCGATCCGGATTTGCTCCTTGACGATGTCAATGCCGGTAATGAACTCCGTGACCGGGTGCTCCACCTGGATGCGGGTGTTCACCTCCAGGAAGTAGAAATTCGCCCTCTCGTCCATCAGGAACTCGAAGGTGCCGGCGTTGGTGTACTGCACGGCGCGGGCGGCGTCGACGACGGTGCTCCCGAGCTTGCGGCGCATCTTCTCGGTCACCGCCACCGACGGCCCTTCCTCGATCAGCTTCTGGTGGCGCCGCTGAATCGAGCACTCGCGCTCGCCGAGGTGCACGACGGCCCCGTGGTGATCGCCGAGGATCTGGAACTCGATGTGGCGCGGGCTCTCGACGTACTTCTCGAGATAGACGTCGCCGACCCCGAACGCCGCTTCCGCCTCGCGCTGCGCCATCCGCAGCGCCTTGCCCAGCTCCTGCGGCGAGCGAATGACGCGCATGCCCCGTCCGCCGCCGCCGGCCACCGCCTTGATGATGACCGGGTATCCGAGGTCGCGGGCGATCTTCTGCGCCTGCTCCTCGCCGTCGACCGGGCCGTCGCTGCCCGGCAGGATCGGCACCCCCGCCTTCTTCATCGCGCGGCGCGCCCGCGCCTTGTCGCCGAGCAGCCGGATGACGTTCGGGGCGGGCCCGATGAACTTGATGTGGCACGCCTCGCACACCTCGGCGAGGTAGGCGCTCTCGGCGAGGAAGCCGTAGCCGGGATGGATCGCGTCAGCGCCGGTGATCTCGGCGGCGCTCAGCACCGCGGGCACGCTCAGGTAGCTGTCGGCGCTCCGCGCCGGCCCGATGCACACGTCCTCGTCGGCGAAGCGCACGTGCAGCGAGTTCTCGTCCGCCTCCGAGTAGACAGCGACCGTCCGGATGCCCAGCTCACGGCAGGCGCAGATCACGCGCAGGGCTATCTCGCCGCGGTTGGCAATGAGGATCTTCTTGAACATATGTCATTGCTGATCGTGGGTTGCGGAGTGTGAAGAGGATTGTGGTTTGCTGATCGGCGATCGACGGCCGCAGTCCGGCCGCGTCCTCACTGCGCCGCCTTAATCCACAATCGTCAATCCACACTCCCTGCATCCTTAACCCGCAATCTACAGTGGTCACACGGTCCTGATCGCGAATAACCGCTCGCCGTATTGCACCGGCGTCCCGTTCTCGACGTAGACGCTCACAATCTCCCCGTCGTACTCAGACGTGATCTCGTTCATCAGCTTCATCGCCTCGATGATGCACAGCACCTGGTCCTTACGGATGCGTTGCCCGATATCGACGAACGGCGGCGCCCCCGGCTCCGGGGAGCGGTAGAACGTGCCCACGATGGGGGACTTCACGACGGCGAGTTCGACGGGCTCGTCGACCGGCAGGCCGGGGGTGAGCGGCGTGGAGGCCGGCGCCGGACCCGGGTTGGGGGCAGCAAGCGGCGCGACACCGGGCGCAGACAGCGCGTGGACCACGGCGGAGACCGCCTCGGCCGGCGGGGCCTTGCGGATGCGCAGCTTCAGCCCGTCGCGTTCGAGTTCGAACTCCGCGAGGTCGTGCGCCTTGACGAGGTCCAGGATTCGTTCGATGTCGTCGAATTCCAATCGGCCTCCGGAACGAGCCGCCCGCCTCCTATAGTTCTATCGGCACGTCGGTCAGGATCTCCGCGCCCCGCTCGACCACCAGTACGTCGTCTTCGATGCGGACGCCACCGACGCCCGGCACATAGGCGCCTGGTTCGATAGTGAACACCATGCCCGCTTCCAGGATCGCATCCGGATGGCCACTGCCTGGTCTCGTCAGCCGGGGCTCCTCGTGAACCTCGAGGCCGAGGCCGTGTCCCGTTCCGTGGACGAAGGCCTCCCCCAGTCCGCAGCGGTCGAGGGCCCGGCGAGCCGCGGCATCGACCTCGCTCGCTCTCACGCCCGGCCGGACCGCCCCCACGGCCGCCGCGTGCGCCTCGAGAACCGCGGCGAACATGCGGCGAAGCGGCTCCGGGCTCGCGCCCGCGTGCAGCGTGCGGGTAAGATCCACGCAGTATCCGTCGTAGACCCCTCCGAAGTCCAGCACCACCGGCTCGTTCGGTCCCACCAACCGGCCGCTCGGGCGCGCGTGCGGGAGCGCGCTGTTCGGCCCCGACGCCACGATGGTCTCGAAGGCCGCGCGCTCGAAGCCGGCGCAGCGGACGGCGAAGTCGACGTGGGCCGCGATCTCCTGCTCGGACCGGCCGGGTGTGACGAGGCGACCGACTTCGCGCGCAACGGCCGACAGCCGGCGGGCCGCCTCGCGCAGCGTGGCGATCTCGCCGGCATCTTTCACCATGCGGATGCGTTCGACGAGCCCCTCGGTGCCGACCAGGGAGGAGGCTGCCACGAGCGCGCCTTCGGTCGGCGACCCGACCGCCGCGAGCTCCGCCGAGATCAGCGAGTACCGGGCCACCGGCAGGACTGCCGCCTCCACGCCGGTGCGCCGGCAGCCGAACTCTCTCAGCACGCCGGCAACCGCGCGGTCCACGTTGCCGCGAACGACCGTAATGTCGAAGCCTGACCCGCCTCGGGCAGCCTGCTCCTCGGCCGCCGCGGTATAGCGCGCGTCGACGAACAACCTGGCGTGCGCAGCGGTGAGCACGAGGGTGCCCGCGCTTCCGGCAAACCCCGTCAGGTACCTGACATTCGGGAGGTGCGATACGACGAGCGCATCCAGGCGCCCGCGGGTAACGTGCTGCCGCACGCGCGCAAGGCGCTCACGGAAGTCGCAGGCGGACATCGGGGCCGAAGTCGATCAGAAGACGTGCAGGTCGCCGGCTCCGGCGCGGGCCTTCTCGATGGCCAGCAGGAGTGCCTCCAGCCGAACCAGGACCGGGTTCTCGGGTGGGGCGGCCGACTCCGGGACGGCGGACGCAAGCGACGTATCCGTGGAAGACCCAGAGGGCAGTGCCGGTTCCGCCGCCCGCGGCTGCTGCGCCGCGGGCCCCTGCAGTGTCTCCCAAGGCAGCGCGCCGGCCGCGTCCCAGTCGCCGTCGAGCAATGCGAATTCGCCGGCCGGCACCGGAGACATCGGTGCATCCGGCGCTTTCGCGACACCTGGCGCCGCGAGCCCGATCGGCCGCGGAAGCGCCGGGGTGTCATCACTGGACCCAGGGAGGGCCTCGGACGTCCTCGCGGGCCGCACCGGGAGCGCGCCGGCCGGGGACACCCTGGGCGCCTCGACTGGCCTGGTGAGCTCCGGCGTCACACCGGCGTCCGGCAGCCTCGTCGCTCCGACGGGCGCGGAGGCCTGGGTGCGTTTGGAGATTTCCACCTTCGCGGGTTCGGCAGGCCCGGCGATCTCGGCCCGCACCATGTCCGCCGGCCCGGCGGCCTGCGGTGGCTGCTCCGCTCCCGGCTGCCCGATGATTCTGGCGAGCCTGCTGACGTGAGGCCCCGCGACCGGGGGCGCGCTCGTCGCCGGCAGCGCCGGCGGCTGCGCCGGAGCGCCGGACGGCTGCGCAGGCTGCTGCAGCGGCGCGAGCGCCGTTGCCATCTCCGCGATCGCGCTCGACGACAGGTCGCCGCCCTCCGATTTCTGTCCCTGGCGATCGTGGATCTCCGCCAGGCCGCGGATCGCGGCGAGGTTCTCCGGGGCAACCTTCAGGACGTGCTCGAGCTCGTGCCTGGCCTCGTCATAGCGGCCGATCTCGAGCAGCGCGCGCCCGAGGGTCACGTGCGCGGAGATGTACGAGGGATGGCGCGCCAGCCCCGTGCGGCACACGTTGATCGCCTCGTCGAAACGGCCGCTGCGCCGGTACTCCTCGGCGAGCG
Source organism: Vicinamibacterales bacterium (assembly GCA_048594975.1). GTDB lineage: Bacteria > Acidobacteriota > Vicinamibacteria > Vicinamibacterales > 2-12-FULL-66-21 > JBMDXB01. The sequence goes on from JBMDXQ010000018.1 coordinate 38,156, forward strand.
CGGCGAAGGCGATCGACGCCGGGTCCGACTGGACCCGGCGTTTGAGCTCTTCGATGCGCGGGCTGTCCGCCATGGGTTGCGTGTTCTGTCTACCGTCCGCCGCCACCCTGGGCTGCGACGGGAACGGTCTGACTCGTCGTGGCCGTCTGGCCGGTATTGTCCCTCACGGTCAGGACCACGGTGTAGGTCCTCGCTTGATTGTACGTGTGGTTCGGCGTCTGCCCCGAACCGTCGCCGCCGTCGCCGAAGTCCCATTCATAGTCGACGATGGTTCGACCCGAGGGAACCGTCGACGGGGCGGCATTGAAGTATACGGCCTGGCCGACCTCCGGGTTGGTCGGCGAGAACGTGAACGCGGCTGACGGCTTCGTGCCCTCCGCGACCGTCAGCGTGCTGGTCGTCGAGGCGCTCCGGCCGAACTCGTCCCGGATTGTCAGCGTCACGAAGTAGCTGCCGGGATCCTCGAACGAGGTGGTCGCGGTAATGCCCGACGCGGTGCGGCCGTTGCCGAAGTTCCACGTGTAGCTCGTGATCACCGCGTTGGCCGTGCTCCGGCTGCCGTCGAAGAACACGGTCGTGTCCTCGACCGGCGCCTGCGGCGAGAACGTGAACATCGGCGTGAGCCCGGCCGGCGGCAGGACGACGCCCTGGGGCACCAGGCGCAGGCGCACGGTCCGGGCGACGGTGCTGTTGAAATCACTGCCGATCGGTGTCACGACGATGTCGACGAGTTGCTCGGTTGCGCTCAGGCTGGTGGGCGGCGCGGTGTACGTGATTCTCGCCTGCCCATCCGCGCCGGTCACGGCGGTCCGTGAGGAGAGCGTTCCGAAATCCACGAGCAAGCCGTTCACGCCCGTGTCGACGCGAAGACGCTCGTCACGCAGCGGTTGGCCGTTGGCGTCGCGAACGGTAATGATGATCGACGACTGCGAGACGCCGTCCTGGGTGAGGACGTCGGGCTCGACGCGGACCGAAATCGACTTCCCGAACTCGGACGGGCCGGTCAGGTCCGGCGCCTCCTGCTTCTCCATGGTGCAGGCCGTCAGTACGGCCGCTGCCAGCGCAACCGCCGCCAGTATGAGATGTGCTCGTCGCATATGTCCCCGCCGATCGTGTCGGCGTCCTGCTGTCTCGGCCCGTTACTCCGGGTCCCCGAAGTTCCCGAACTGCACCAGGATGGTCGCCGCCGCGCTGACCTCGCGGCCGGTCTGGTCGCGCCCGTAGAAGGTGACTTCCGCGATCGTGGCGATGATCACCGCGTTATTCACCAGCCCTGACAGCGGCGGCTCCTGCTTGGCGATGTGGCGGACGATCTCGAACGTGCCCGACGCCTCGCCCGTTCCGACGGTGAAGGTCATGGCGCCGTCGAACGGGTACGGGACGTCCACCCCGGGGGTGTTCCGGCCGTCCGCGCGGGTGTAGCGGACGCGGTAACGCGTGACGGTGATGAAGTTGTTGGGCGACGGCACGGTCGGCGAGCCCGGCGCACCCGGGTCCTTCAGGCCGAGCGTGAAGGTCACGCGGCCGTTGTCCGCGAACACCGTCGGGACCTTCACGTCGTCCTGCTCGACCATGGTCAGCACGTCCGAGAACAGCGTGCCGCCGAACTCGTCGGGCTCGGCACCCGAGGCGGCGGCCAGCTCGTTGACGATCAGATACGAGGAGGCCTGTCCCTGGCGTGTCAGGTCGCCAGTACACGAGGCCGTGCCGAAGGCCACGGCGAGGACCGCGGAACACGCGGTGATGGTCCACACGACTTTGGTCATAACCCTCAACCCCTGATGATCCGCGGCGTCAGGAAGATCAGCAGTTCGCGGCTCTCGTCGGAGATCGCCTCGCGCCGGAACAGGTACCCGAGCAGCGGGATGCGGTGCAGCAGCGGCGTGCGGTCGCTGGCCGACTGCTCCCGGCTGACGAAGATGCCGCCGATGACCGTCGTAGCACCGTCGTCGACCTGCACCCGGGTCAGCGCGCGCTGCGTGTCGATCGGCGGGATGCCGTTGACCTCGCGGCTGAAATCGGGCGTCGCGTTGTGGATCTCGACCTGCATGATGACGGTGTTCGCCGCGGTGATCTGCGGCGTGACCAGCAGCTTCAGCGTCGCGTCCTTGAACGACACCGTCACGGTGTTGTTCGACACGGTCTGAATCGGGATCTCGATGCCCTGCGCGATCTCGGCGAGCACGTTGTTCTGGGTGGTGAGCCTCGGCGTGGACAGCACGCGTCCCTTGCCCGAGCGTTCGAGCGCCGTCAGCGCGATGTCGAGGTTGAACGCACCGTTGACCGCGCCGAGGGCCAAGCCGATCGCGGAGTTGGCCCCCGGGACGCGCAGGTCGACGGCCGTCCCCGTCTGGTCGACGGGATTGGCCCGCGGATCGGTGCCCTCCGCCCCCTGCTGGCCGGCTCGGCCACCGAGGGTGCCGCGGTTCGGGAACGTCAGGTTGGTCGTGTTCCCGATCTCCGGCGTCATCCGGCCGTTGAGGCCCCACTGGATCCCGATCGCCCGGGCGAAGTCGCGCGTCGTCTGCACGATCCGCGCTTCGACTTCGACCTGCGGCTCGGGGCGATCGAGCGTCGCAATCAGGTCTGCCGTCGTCTGCAGCCGCTCCTGCAGGTCCGTGATGATGAGCGTGTTCGTCCGCGTGTCCACCTGGATCTGTCCGCGGCGGGACAGCGTCGACTTCACGAGGAGCGGCGAGAGCGCGTCCGCCTTCGCGTAACTCAGCGAGAACGTGCGGACGAGCAGCGACCCGGCGTCAGCCTGGGCAGTCGCGAGGGCCTGGCGCTGCTTCTGCTCGTCCTCGAGGATCTTGAGCGGCGCGACGCGGATCACGGTCCCGTCGACCTCGTAGCCAAGCTGGTTCGCGCGCAGCACGATCTCCATCGCCTGGTCCCACGGGATCTCCTTGAGCAGGAAATCCTGAGGCGTGGAGGGAACGGCCGGGTCGATGAGGATGTTCAGCCCGGAGTGGTCGGCGAACACCCGCAGCACCGTGCGCAGGTCGGCGCCGGAGAAGTCCAGCGTGATCGGCGTCCCCACGTATTTCTTCTGCGTGTCGGGACCGATCTGGTGCGCCGTCGGGGTCGTCGACGCTTTGCGCGGCTCCGCCGCGGCAGCGGTCGCCGCGGCCGGCGCAGGCGCCGGACCGGGGGCTTGCGGACCGATCGCCGCCGCGGGCGGTCCGGCCTGCCTCGGCGGCGGCACCTGGCCGATGGCCTTCAGCGCCGCGAGCGGATCGACGCCAACGGGTTCGGATTTCGGCGCCAGCGCGGCGCCGTTGGCCAGCGCCTGCTGCAGCGGAATGACGTCCGGGGTGACCTCCGCCGACGCGTCGGGTTGCCCGACTTTCACCGTTCCCGGGGACGGCGCGCCGTCGAACACCACCGCCAGTTCGGGATCCGAGCGTTCGAGGTGGTAGGTCGCGCCGTCGGCGATTTCCATGACCACACGGGTCACGAGCGGTGTGCTGCTGTGCAGGGCGACGCGCACGCGCTTCACCAGCGGACTGTCGACGGCAGTCTGCGCGGGGGCTTTCGGCGAGACGCCGGCAAAATCGAAGACGAGTCGCCGCGGCTGCTCCTGCGTCTCGGTCACGGAGGTCGGCACGAGCCGTCCGTTGCCGGTCAGCGTCACGACCGTCGTCCCGCCGACAACGTTGGAGCGGACGGCGCCGATGGCGGTTGCGACCCGCGGCGCGGCCGGCGCCCCGTCCGGCGCCGCGTCGGTGCGCTCTACCGGCGGCAGCATCGCGCTGGTCTGGCCGCGCTCGGGAGGCGCGACGAGCGGCTCCCGGGCGGCGGGTGCCGCCAGGGGCGACAGCTCGAGGCGGATGGTGTTGCGGACACTGCGCACCTTCGACTCGGCCGGCCTGGCCAGTGCCACGCGCACGCGCGCCACTGCCGTACCGTCCACAGCCATGCCGTCCTCCATCGTCACCGCGGCGACGTAGTCGCGGGACGCGACGCGATTGGCGGCGTTGCCCACGGCGGTCTCGCGCAGCTCGACGACGACGGTCATCGGATCCGGCCGGCTGACGACGTAGGCGACCGGGTGGCTGGCCTCGATCAGGACCGCGTGGCCCTGCGCCGACACGCCGAGCAGGCGCACCGGCGCCGGGCCGGCGGCGACGGCGATGGTCCCGGCGCACGCCAGCGCCGCGGCGGCCGCCCACAGCTGCCGGCGTGCCGCCTGCCTCTGCCAGTCGGCAACCCTCAATCGGCCATCGGCATTCATGTGGCTCATTCCCTGCTCTCCCCGCCCGGCCTCACGGACTTGGGGACTTCCCGCTGCTTGATGAGCGACAGCGGATCGTTGACATCCTGCGAGAAGACGACCTGCCTCTCGGAGATCGACTTCACAGTGCCGTCCATCAGCCGCTCGCCGGAGCGGACGATGTACGTCTTGTTGTCAGGTCCGCGCAGCGTCGCGACGTAGCCGCGGCCGCCGCGGAGGATGCCCGTGACGCTGACTTCGTTGATCAGGAGCCCTGCCAGGCCGGCTGGCCGGTTCACCGTCGACCGCGCGTCGCTGCTTCGCCCGAGCAGGCTGAGGAACGGATCCCGCCGCCCCTCGGGCTTGTACGAGTAGCCGCCCGGCGACGCTGGCGGCTGCTGCGCCGCCGGCGGGGGAGGTGCCGGTTGAGCGCTCTGCGGGGCAGTCGGCGGCGCCGCGGGCGGCTGTTGCGCGCGCGCGAGCGCCGGCACGGCCAGGGCCGTGGCGAGCATCACGAGCGCGCGAAGGTTGATGGTGGTCATTTGGCCAGTGCCGGCGCAGCCCTCGGGGCCGGCTTGGCGGCCGGCGGGGGCGGCGGCGCCTCCTGGAACACGAAGGTGGTGGCGGTGCACTCGGCAACGATCGTCGGGCCGTTCGGCTCCGCCTTCGCCTTGGCGTCGATCGCCATCTCGGTCACGTTGATGATTCTCGGAAACTTGCTGACGCGATCGAAGAACGCCCCGAGGTCGTGGTAGCGCCCCTCGACGACGATCTTGAACGGCAGCTCCTGGTAGAGCGGCTGCTGCTGCGGCGGCTGCGGCGTGAAGCGCTGGATCGAGAGGCTCGATTCGGTGGCCAGCCCCTGGACGCGGCGCAGGATGTCGGCCACGTCCTTCTGCTCCGGCAGGATCGCGCGCAGGCCGTGGAGGCGGCGCTCCAGCTCCGTCACCTGCGACTGGAACTCGGGGAGCTGCCGGGCCAGCTTCATACCGTTGGCAATCTCGGCGCGGAGCTTGTTCAGGCGCGCCCGACGGGAATCGATGTCAGCCTGCGCGGCCGACACGTAGAACCACCAGAACCCGAATACCGCCAGCGCCGACACGACGACGAACGCGCCGATCTGCGCGTACCACGGCAGCTTGTTCAGCGACAGCTCCATGATGCCCTGCTGCTCTGCGCGTCGCGGCTACGCGCCGGCCCTCCCGCCTCCGGGCCGCGCCGGCGGCGCACCGCGCCCGGCGGCGGCCGGCGCCGCGGCCGGCGGCGACGGCGCCTCCGGGTTGTTGAACTTCGCCTTGACCGAGAACTTGATGATCGGCTCGCTCGCCTTCTGCGTGGCGTCGATCTGGCTGTCCACCAGCTCGATCGGTGGTTTGAACCAGGCGCTCGCGCCCAGGTTGGCGATGAAGTCCGATACGCCGGTCAGCGACGTGGTCATGCCACTGACCGTGAACTCGTCGCCCTTCTGCGTCACCTCTGTCAGCCAGAGGAACTCCGGGACCGCGCGGCTCAACTCGTCGACCACGTGGACGGCGCCCGACTGTCCGCGGCGGAGCTGCTCGATCAGCGTGACCCGCTGCTGCAGCGCCGCCTTGCTGGCCTCGAACTTCTTCACCTGCGCCATCACCGCCTGCAGCTGACGGCGCTCGCCCTCCGCGCGGGCGATCTCCTCGTCGACCGCAGCCGACGCGCGGCGCAGCCACAAGAACCACCAGCCGATGCCGAGGGCCGCTGCCAGCAGGATGAGGCTGGCGGCGATGGTGACGCGGTGCGCCGCCGGGATCAGCGCCCGCCGCTTGGTGCGCTCGCGCTCGACGGCCAGCAGGTTGATGCGAATCATCGCTCGCTCACCCAGCGCAGCCCGAGGCCGACGGCGACGGCCACGGTCGGCGCCACCTCGGCGGGATCGGCGCTGAAGCGCTTCACGTCGAACAGCACCCGCTTGAACGGATCGAACGCCTCCACCGGCGCCTCGAAGCGCTCGGTGAGCATCTCGGTGAAGCCCTCGGCCCGCGACGCGCCGCCGCTGACCATGATGCGGTCGATGCGATCCGAGGCGGCCGTCGCCTTGAAGAAGTCAAAGGTCTTCTGGATCTCGAGCATGACGTTCTCGCTGACGGCGCGCAGCACCGGGCGCGCGTCTTCGAAGCTCACCTCCTCGATCGGCGCGCCGCGTTTGAGCTGGTCGGCCGGCTCGTAGGGCAGGTTCAGCTCCTTCTGCAGCGCTTCCGTGTAGGCGTTGCCGCCGATGGAGATGTCGCGCGTGAAGACCGACCGATCGCCGCTCATGATGTTGATGTTGGTCGCGCTCGCCCCGGCGTTCAGCAGCACGACCACCGCCGAGGGGTCGATCCCGTAATTGACCTCGTAGGCGTTCTGCAGCGCGAAGGCGTCCACATCGACCACCACCGCGGTGCGGCCGGCCTGCGCGATGACGCCGGTGTAATCGGCGATCTTTTCCTTCTTCGCGGCGACGAGCAGGACGTCCATGGTCCCTTTGCCACCGCCTGCGTCAGGAACGTCGAGAATCTGGTAATCGAGGTTGACGTCCTGGATGTCGAAGGGGATGTACTGCTCGGCCTCCCAGTAGATCGACTCGGCGAGCTCGGCCTCGGTCATCACCGGAAGCGTGATCTTCTTGACGATGACGGCATTGCCCGACAGCGACGCGGCGACCTCCCGTGTCCTGATCCCGCGCCCGTCGAACAGGCGGCGGATCGCGTCGGCGACCGCGGCGCCGTCGATGATCGCGCCGTCGACAATGCTGTCGGGCGGCACCGGCTCACTGCCGAAGGCGGTCACGCGGTAGGCCTTGCCGGCGGGCTTGAGCTCGATCGCCTTGATGGCGCTCGAGCCGATGTCCAGGCCGACGAGCGATTTCGCTCTCCGAAACACCGCTATCTCCCCCGTCCCGCACGCGAACGCAACGTATTGGCGGACGGGCGGTTCACGGCGTTCCCGCGGAACGACCGCAGCCAGCGCACACCCGGCGATTGTGTCGGTGCATGAGTTACGGTTCCACCCCAGCCGCAAGCTGAGTGCCACAAGCGCGACCGTGAACAAATTCGGGAGAAACGCGCAAAACTGGTAGGGTCGGCGGGACGCGCACCGGGGTCGGATCGACAGAATGGTGATGCACTAACCGATTCGTGATCGCGGTTTCTGCAACACCTTTGACGTGCGGATTGACTGTTGCGGTCACGAGCCGGGAGCCGGCGCGGAAAGAGCGCCCGACGTGTCTTGACAGTCCCTCCTGTCACCTGTATCCTCTTGGTTTGCCGTCCTTTGAGCGCGGCCAACCGCCTGCGCTGGCTTTGCCGAGCAGCGCCTGCGGGCCAGCGGCCGCTTCAGTGAAGGCCGAAAGGGACTACATGGGCTCGTTCGTTCCCACTGCCGGCAGTGTGGAAAGGCGGTGGCACGTCATCGACGCCGACGGTCAGGCGCTCGGCCGCGTGGCCACCGAGGCCGTGCGCCTGCTGCAGGGCAAGCACAAGCCGGTGTACACGCCGCACCTCGACACCGGCGACCACGTCGTCGTCGTCAACGCGGCCAGGGTGCGGCTCACGGGTCGCAAGGAAGAGCACAAGCTGTACCGGTATCACAGCGGATACGAGGGCGGGTTGCGCGAGGAGCGCGCGAAGGACCTGCGGAAGAAGAACCCGGTCCGCATGGTGGAAGAGGCGGTGCGCGGCATGCTCCCGAAGACGCGGCTGGGCGAGGCCATGTGGCGCAAGTTGAAAGTGTACGCGGGGCCGGATCACCCGCACGCGGCGCAGAAGCCGCGTCGCACGCGTGAGGTCGCATAACGTGGCAGCAGGAATCCAGTACTATGGCACCGGGCGCCGCAAGACATCGACCGCCCGCGTCTTCCTCAGGCCGGGCACCGGCAGCATGACCGTCAACCGCAGGCCGCTCGAGCGGGCCTTCCCCACCGAAGCCCTCCGGACCCAGATCAAGCAACCGTTGCTCGTCACCGAAACGGCCGATAAGTTCGACGTGCTCGCCACCCTCGCCGGCGGCGGCACGGCCGGCCAGGCCGGCGCGCTGCGGCTCGGGATCGCGCGTGCGCTCGTGGTGTACAACGTCGAGCTGCGGCAACGGCTGAAGAAGGCGGGCTTCCTGACGCGCGACGCGCGCATCAAGGAACGCAAGAAATACGGGCAGAAGGGGGCGCGCAAGCGCTTCCAGTTCAGCAAGCGGTAACAGCAGACTCGGTTTATGGAGGGAGCTTGACCGGCGGCATTGCGTTGAAGGACCTGCTCGAGGCCGGCGTCCACTTCGGCCACCAGACGAAGCGCTGGAACCCGAAGATGAAGCCATACATCTTCGGGGAGCGGAACGGGATCTACATCATCGACCTGGCGAAGACCGCGCGCCTCTACCGCGCGGCGGAGGAGTTCGTCAGCAACCTGGCGGCGGTGGGGCGCACCGTCCTCTTCGTCGGCACGAAGCGGCAGGCGCAGGACGCGGTCGCCGAGGAGGCGCAGCGGGCGGGCATGTTCTTCGTGAACCAGCGGTGGCTCGGGGGCCTGCTGACCAACTTCACCACGATCCAGCGCAGCCTGGCGCGGCTGCGCGACCTGGAGGCGATGGAGACCGACGGCCGTTACGAGACGCTCTCGAAGAAGGAGATCGCGCAGCTCGAGAAGGAAAAGCGCAAGCTGCAGAAGAACCTGGAAGGCATCCGCAACATGAGCCGCCTGCCGGACGCGCTGTTCGTGGTCGACACGCGCAAGGAGAAGATCGCGGTCGACGAGGCGCGCAAGCTGAAGATCCCGGTCATCGGCGTGGTCGATACCAACTGCGATCCGGACGAAGTGGACTACGTCATCCCCGGCAACGACGACGCGCTGCGCGCCATCCGCCTGTTCGCGTCGAAGATCGCCGACGCGATCCTCGGCGGGCGCGCCATCCGCGAGTCCGCGCAGGCGGAAGACACGGGTGAGGCCGAAGGCGACGAGCGCAGCCGCCGCGCGCGGCCGGCCCGCCAGTCGCGCCCGGAACAGGCGACCACGCCGGCGTCGGTGTAGGCGGTCGGACGGGCGCGTGATCTCGCCGGCCGGGTCACTGGCCGGCGTTGTCATGTACGGCCGGCCCGCTGTTCGCCGGCGGCGGCCGCTCGAGCCGCGACCGCGCACCGCGGGCCCTGCACGGCGCGGAGCGGACCCACCAGAGAAGACCGGGTCTCCAGACCCGGCGTGATGAAAGAGGCACGATGGAGAAGGTAATGGAAATCACGGCAGCGATGGTGAAGCGGCTTCGCGATGCGACCGGGGCCGGGATGATGGAGTGCAAGGCCGCGCTCACCGAGGCGAAGGGGAACATGGAAGAGGCCACGACGATCCTGCGCAAGCGTGGGCTCGCACAGGCGACCAAGAAGGCCGGCCGATCGACGAACGAGGGACTGATCGGCAGCTACCTCCACATGGGCGGCAAGATCGGCGTGCTCGTGGAGGTGAACTGCGAGTCGGACTTCGTCGCCCGCACCGAGCACTTCCAGAGCCTGGCGCGCGAGATCGCGATGCACATCGCCGCCCAGAACCCCCAGTACGTCCGCCGCGAAGACGTGCCCGGCGACGTGCTCGAGCGCGAGCGCGCCATCTACCGCGGCCAGATGGAGGACCAGAAGAAGCCGCCGCAGGTGATCGACAAGATCGTCGAGGGCAAGCTGAATAGCTTCTTCGAACAGGTCTGCCTGCTCGATCAGCCTTCGATCCGCGATCCCAAGGTGACGATCGGCCAGACGGTGCAGGCCGCGATCGCCACGCTGGGTGAGAACATCACGATTGCGCGGTTCGTGCGGTTCAAGCTGGGCGAGCCTTCAGGGAACTGACCTCCTCCACATTCAACGGCCAACGCCCAGAGACCAAAGACGGTGGGCGTTCACGCAGCTGGACGTTGCCCTTTTGGTCGTTGCGAGTTGACCGATATAATCGGGTCCGATGTCGTCGCCCGTCTTCCGTCGAGTCCTGCTCAAGCTCTCGGGTGAAGCCCTCATGGGCGAGCAGAACTTCGGAATCGACCCCGCCGTGACGACACAGCTGGCGCGCGAAATCCACGAGATTCACCAGCTCGGGGTGCAGACCGCGGTGGTGATCGGCGGAGGCAACCTGTTCCGCGGTCTGGCGGCGAGCGCGCGCGGCATGGACCGTGCGACCGCCGACTACATGGGGATGCTCGCGACGGTCATCAACGCGCTGGCGCTGCAGGACGCGCTCGAGCACGCCTCGGTGCCGACGCGCGTCGCGACCGCGATCGAGATGCGCGCCGTGGCCGAGCCCTTCATCCGCCGCCGCGCCGTCCGCCACATGGAGAAGGGGCGGGTGGTCGTGTTCGCCGCCGGCACCGGCAACCCCTATTTCACCACCGACACGGCGGCCGCGCTGCGCGCCATGGAGATGAAGGCGGACGTCATCCTCAAGGGCACGCGCGTGGACGGCATCTACACGGCCGACCCGCTCGTCGACCCGCACGCGACCAAGTACGAGGAGATCTCCTACCTGAAGGTCCTCGAGCAGGGCCTGAAGGTGATGGACGCCACCGCCATCTCGCTGTGCATGGACAACAAGCTGCCGATCGTCGTGTTCAACCTCACCACGCCCGGCAACTTGCGGCGCGTCATCATGGGCGAGCCGGTGGGCACGACGGTGCGAGCCTGAGGGGCGGCGCCGGCGGCGTGCGTTGAATCGAGGAGCGACCTTCTATGGACGTCACCGACCTGAAAGGGCTGTTCGCCGAAGCCAAGAAGCGGATGGACGGACACATCGATCACTTGCGCCGCGAGCTGGGCGGCGTGCGCACCGGCCGGGCTTCGGTCGCGATCCTCGACAGCGTGCACGTCGACGCGTACGGATCGCACATGCCGATCAACCAGGTGGCCTCGCTCTCGGTGCCCGAACCGACGCTGATCGTCGCACAGCCGTTCGACCCGTCGCTGATGGCGGCGGTGGAGAAGGCGATCCGCAGCGCCAACCTCGGGCTCAACCCGACCAACGACGGCAAGGTCGTGCGCGTCCCGATCCCGCCGCTCACCGAGGAGCGGCGCAAGGAGCTGTCCAAGCTCGTGCACAAGTATGCCGAGGAGGCGCGCAACGGCGTCCGCCAGGTCCGGCGCGAGGCCAACGAGCGGCTGAAGAAGCTGCTCAAGGACCACAAGATCTCGGAAGACGACGAGCGCCGCGGTCTGGACGACGTGCAGAAGATCACCGACCAGCACATCGTCCTCATCGACGATCTGCAGAAGAAGAAGGACACTGAGCTGCTCAGTAAATAGGCGTCAGAGCCGATTGCGGATGATGAGCGATTTGCTGATTGGCGGTTGATGTCGGCGAATCGCCAATCCTCAATCCACACTCCACAATCCGCAATGGCGTACTTGACTCACCTCGAATGCTCCGTCCCGTGCGGCGCCGGAGCGTTCGACCCGAGACAGGAACAGCATCTCTGCACCTGCGGTGCTCCCCTGCTCGCCCGCTACGACCTCGCCGCGGCGCGCGCGTGGCGGCCCGACTCGCTGGCAGCACGCCGGCCGGACATGTGGCGCTATCGCGAGCTCCTGCCCCTCTTCGACGGCGAGGAACCGCTGTCGCTCGGCGAGGGGTGGACGCCCCTGCTCCACGCGCGGCGGCTTGGCCGCGCGCTCGGCCTCGAGCGGCTGTTCGTCAAGGATGAATCGCTGAACCCGACCAACTCGTTCAAGGCGCGCGGCCTCTCTGCGGCGGTGACCAGGGCGGCGGGGCTTGGCGCCGCGGTGCTCTCGATTCCATCAGCGGGGAACGCGGCCAACGCGATGGCCGCGTACGCCGCGCTCGCCGGCCTCGAGGCCCGCGTGTTCATGCCGAGGGACGTCAAGGTGCCGTTCATCCGCGAGTGCGAGCTCTATGGGGCGAACGTCACGCTGGTAGACGGCCTGATCACGGACGCCGGGCGGCTCGCGGCCGAGCAAGGCCGGCCGCTGGGATGGTACGACGTGTCCACGCTCAAGGAGCCGTACCGCATCGAGGGCAAGAAGACCATGGGCTACGAGCTCGGGGAACAGCTCGGCTGGGAGTTTCCTGACTGGATCGTCTACCCGACCGGCGGCGGTACCGGCATGGTGGGCATGTGGAAGGCGTTCGACGAACTCGAGCAGATCGGCTGGAAGACACCGGGCCGGCGTCCGAAGATGGTCTCCGTCCAGGCCGAGCAGTGCGCACCCATCGTACGCGCCTTCGAGCAGGGGGCGGACCGCTCGGACCCCTGGCCGCACGCGCGCACCGTCGCCGACGGGCTGCGCGTGCCCAAGGCGATCGGGGATTTCCTGGTGCTGCGCGCGATCCGCGAGAGCGGCGGCACCGCCCTCGCGGTGTCCGACGCGGACATGATCGCCGCGATGCGTGAAATGGGTGCGTGCGAGGGGATCAGCGCCGCGCCGGAGGGCGGCGCCGCCTTTCACGCCGTCAAAGTGCTCCGGGCCGACGGACGAATCACCCCCGACGACACCGTCGTCGTGTTCAACACCGGAGGAGCGCTCAAGTACCTGGACCTGTTGGGGTGAAGCTTGTCAATGCCGAATGCTGAATGACCACTGCTGAATGCGCAGCACGCATTCGGCATTCAGCATTCAGCCTTCAGCATTGACGCTCAATCACCCAGCGATATGCCCACCGCCCTCGCCGTCCTGACAATGTCGGAGTCCAGCGGGACGTCGCGGGTCCGGCCCACGATGCTCGCCAGCGGAACGGCCACGATGTCGGGGGGATGGTAGGCGACCATCTGTCCGAACCGGCCTTCCAGGATGAGCTCCACCGCCCGCGCGCCGAAGCGGGTCGCCAGCACGCGGTCGTAGCTCGTGGGGGCGCCGCCGCGCTGCAGGTGGCCGAGCACCACGTGGCGTGCTTCCTTGCCGGTGAGTTTCTCGAGCTGCTCCGCCACGCGCGCGCCGACACCGCCGAGACGCTCCGCGGTGGCGGCGTCGCCGGGCTTGAGAACGGTGCGCGTCCCTCCGACCGGCCTCGCCCCCTCGGCCACGACGACGATGCTGAATCGCGCGCCGAAGCTGTCGCGTTCCCGAATCCGCGCGGTGACCTTCTCCAGGTCGAACGGGATCTCGGGGATCAGGATCACGTCGGCGCCACCGGCGATGCCGGCGTACAGCGCGATCCAGCCGGCGTAGCGCCCCATCACCTCGACGACCATGACGCGATGGTGCGACTGGGCGGTCGTGTGGAGCCGGTCGATGGCGTCGGTGGCGAAGCTCACCGCCGAGTCGAACCCGAACGTGATCGTGGTCTCGACGATGTCGTGGTCGATGGTCTTGGGCACGCCGACGAGCGGCAGGCCGCGCTCGTGGAACTCGTGCGCGATGGTAAGCGTGCCGTCGCCGCCGATGACGACGAGCGCGTCGAGCTTCAGCTCGTGGAACATCTCGACGCAGCGCGCCGAGTAGTCGCGCGTCCCGCCGCTCGTCTCGACCGGGTACGCGAACGGATTACCGCGGTTGGTTGTGCCCAGGATGGTACCGCCCACACGAAGGATCCCTGTGACGTCGCTCGGCCGCAGCGGCCGCCAGCGATTCGGCTCGATCAGGCCGTCGAAGCTGTCCTCGAGGCCGATCGTCTCGCAGCCGCCGTTGGCCGCGGATTTGACGACGGCGCGGATCACGGCGTTGAGGCCCGGCGCGTCGCCGCCGCCGGTGAGGACGCCGATACGTTTGCTGGTGGTGGCGCCGCTCGGCGTGTCAGACATCGGCCGAGTATAGCAGCGGCCTCAGTGCTGTCCTCGGCGCGAGGGCGGCGCTTGCTCCTCGCGCATCTCTTCGAATCGGGTCTGACCGAGGTCCGTCGACGGCGTGACGGCGCGGTCGAGCGACTCCATCCCGAGCGCTTTCGTCGCCCGCGCGGGATCGCCGCCGGGGATGGCGCGGTAGTCGTGCTCGCGGCGCTTCTGCGCCGCGTCCTGGGTGTCGGGCGCCTGCGACGATGAGGATTCGACGGGGCCTGAGGCGCGCTTCGGATCAGCCATGGGGAGCCTCCGCCGGTGGTGATCGCAAAGCCTGAGCCAGCAGACACCCTCGTGCGTGACAGACGAGCGCCAGCCGTAGCCCGCAACGACAGCGGCGGTCCTTCGGCGAGGCTCCGGCGGGCAGCCTTCGCCTGGATACATCGGCGAAGGCTGGTGGACGCGGCGAGGATCGAACTCGCGACCTCCGCATTGCGAACGCGGCGCTCTCCCAGCTGAGCTACGCGCCCTCTGGCCGATGGATGTCGTGCGAGGTGCACCCGGCAGGCTCGCCGGGCGTAGGCACGAACAGTGATCCTACCATGCGGTCTTCGCGACGCGCAACGTAGCCGGCTGCCTCCACCGTCAAGGGAGCGCACACTCGAGCCATCCACCGGAATGTTCTACTTCTGCCAACGGGACGCCGACTTCATGCGCTGTGAGGTGCGGACCGCCGTCGACGGCGGCGGCTACGAGATCTGCTTCGTCGCACGCGACGGCGCCCAACGCATTGAGCGGCCGGCGACCTCCGCCCAGGTGCACGAACGCTGGCTCGAGCTCCACGCCTCGTTCGTGCGCGACGGCTGGTTCGGGCCGGTCACGCAGGACGGGCGCGCCTGAGACTACGCGGCGCCCCCGCCACGGCGCACGCGCATCGTGTTGATCAGGCCGCGCAACGCCGCGGTGGCGGTCGCGTGAGCGGCAGCAACGCGCGCGATCTCCTCGAGATCGTCCACTGCTATCTCTCGGCTCGCGTCGAGCGACTCTATCCGCTCCGTCAAGGCGGCCAGCGAATCGCCGGTGCTCAGGGCGCCCCGGAACGACGCTTTCAGCGCAGCGATCTCGCTCGGGTCGGTCATGCGGTCCCAATCTACCCCAATTACAGGATCGGAACCGTGCCTTACGTTCTGGTCAGCGGGGGGACAGGAAAGGCACACGCCCGCGGCGGTCTGACGGCGAAAGCGCCGGATTTCACCCGTGTTTCTCGGCAGCGCCGCGCCTGTCTGGCTGGTGCGCGGGTTGCAATTCGCACCAGCACCTGCAATGTCTGCACCGCTCCTCGGCGCTGAGGCGACGACGTCCGCGTCCGGGTTCGAGGATGGATTCGGCCGCCGCCGCCTGACCATCGCGCCCGATGACGGGGCGATGCTCGAACGGCTGCACCTCCGACCGGCCTTCACGATCTACGAGCGTGCGCTGCGTGACGCGGCATCGCGAATCGGCGCCAGCGCCGGCGCGAGCGCCGGCGGCCGGATCGTCGCACCGCTGGCGATCGAACGCGACCCGGCGACCGGCGGCCTCGTCGCGGTATCCCCGTTTGTCGCCGGTGAGCGGTTGGCCGATCTCCTCGACGACGCCGCCGAACGCGCCCGCACGGGCGACGCAGTCGCGGGCATCGACGTCGCGCTCGGCTTCCTGCTCCAGGTCCTGCCGACGCTCGCCGCCCTGCGCGCCGCGACGGGACTGTCACACGGTGTCATCGCCCCGGCGCGGTGCGTGTTCACCCCGAACGGGCGCGTAGTCCTCACCGAGTGCGGGTTCGCCCCGGTGCTGGAGCGTCTCAACCCGGGACGGCGCAGCCTCTGGCGCGATTTCCGTGTGGCGATGCCGCCGGGCGCCGATCGCGTGCGCTTCGACGAGACGGACGACATCTCCCAGGCGGCGATCGCGGCGGTGATGCTGGTGCTCGGCCGGCCGCCGTGCGACGAGGACATCGTGGACGTGCTCCCGGAGTGGATGGCCGACGCCATCGAGATCGCGCAACTCCGTGGCAACGTGAGTTTCGCGGTCAACTTCCAGCGGTTCCTGCATCGCGCGCTTCCGCTGCCCGGGCGGCGCCCGTACGTCACGCTGGACTCGGCGCTCCACGACCTCCGGCCCGTCGCCGACGCGATCGGTATCGATCAGTGCCGGACAGCCATCGCCGACTGCGTGCGTCGCGCGGCGCCAGGACGGGACACCGGTTCGGGTTCGCCGGTTACGGCGCCCGTACCTCGGACGCCGTATATCGCCCCTCAGCCCCGGACCGCGCCGCCCCTCATCGTCGAAGCGCCGATCGTCGCAGTGCTGGAGGAGCCGGCGCGCGATCGCGGCGTCCCGAAGCCGGGCTTCGAGTCGTTCTACGAGGGGACCGCTGCCGCGCCGGTACCAGAACCTCGTTCCTTCCCGGCATTCGAACCGGCGGATGCGGAACCGATCCAGGAGCCAGCGCTCGAGGCAGTTCCTGCCGCACCGCCGCCCCTGGCCGACGCCGCGCCACCGGAGCCCGACGGCGCGGCTCCTGAAGCCGCCATGGCAGCGATCGGACGGACAGCGCCCGCTGCGCCCGATGTAACCGTCCCCGAGTCACCGGGGCCGGCCGGGAAGGTGTTGGACCCCCTCGATCCCGCTGCGGTCGCTCGCCGCCGCCGCTCGCGATCGAAGGCGCGCTGGGTCGATGCGCTACGATCGGCGGTGACACGCGACGCTCCATCCGACGCGCCGGCCTCCCTACCGCCCGCTTTCGGCCAGACGAACGAACCCATGCCGCCGGCGTTCGCGCCGGCCGTGGAGCCCGCGTCCTTCGCAGGAGCGCCCGCCTTCCCTCGAACCACGGGTACCCCGTTCCCTGCCGTTCCCGAGCCGCCGCTACTGCGGCCGGTCGCGTCGGAGCCCGTTGTGCCCCAGGCAGTCATCCTTGCGGCCGCTCCTGGACCGGCGGTCGTGTCGGTGCCGATTGTGTCCGAGCCGATCCCGCGTCAGCCGGTGTTCGCCCCGCTGGCGGCCCCCGTCACCGAGCGCCTGTGGGAGTCCACGCGGCCCATCGACCCGGTTCCTGTCGCGCCGCCGCCGCCCCCGGTGCCGGTCGCCGCCGCGCCGTCGCGGCCCGCCCCGATCAGGTTGAAGACCAGTGAGCCTGGTACACCGACACCACGTCCTGCGCCGTACGACTCGGGCAACCTCGCCAGGCGCTACACCATTCCGCGCGCCGCCGCCGCGAGCGCAGCCGGACGGCGTCCGTCCTGGAAGTTCGCGGCCGCCGCCGCCATCATCATTGCGACCGTTGCCGCTGCAGCCCGCGTGTACCTCCTGCACGATCCGCCGCTGAATGCCGAGGTGAAGAACGACGGCGGCCCAGCAACCGTCAGCGCTCCCCCGCCAGTGACGACCGGTACGATCGTCGCCCAGACGCAGCCGGAAGGCGCGCGCGTTCTGCTCGACGGCAGTCCGGCGGGCGAAACGCCACTTCGCATCGTCGACGTCGGTCCTGGCCGGCACGTGCTCACGTTCGTGACACCCACCGCGACGGTGAGGCGGACCGTGAAGGTCGAGGCGAACAAGACTGTGACGCTGGACATTCCGGTCTTCTCGGGCTGGGTAGCGATCTTCGCGCCGGTGGTCCTCACCGTGTCCGAGCAGGGTCGGACGATCGGCACGACGGATCAGGGCCGGCTGCTGCTTCCGCCCGGACGCCACACGCTCACGCTCGCCAACCCGGAGTTCGGCTACAGCGAGGAACACACCGTCGAGATCCAGCCTGGCGAGGTCCGCTCGCTGAACGTGGAGCCGACGGGCACCCTCAGCCTGAACGCCGTCCCCTGGGCGGAGGTCTGGATCGACGGCAAGAAGGTCGGTGACACGCCGATCGCCAACTACAGGCTGCCGCTCGGGACCCGTGAGATCACCTTCAAGCACCCCGAGTTCGGCGAGCGCAAGGTCCCCACCCGCGTGACGGCCGGCGCGCCAATCGCCGTCAGCGTGGAATTCACCAGGTGATTTCAGAAACGTAAAGCAGGGGACGTTTTCGGGCCGACGCCCTCACATGCTCGACAACCGTCCGAACGCACCCAAGCACGAATCACGCCTGATTTCGTCGCGCGCGTATGAAGGCGCGTGTGGCATCGCGCTTGCCCCGTGCGGGATCAAACGCTGCGCGCTGTTCCTACCGGGTGGTTTGTATGTGGAGCTGGATTCGCTGTTACGTGACCGGTCATGAGTATTCGGTGTGCTGCGACGCGGGAGCCATGTTCCTGCGTTGTCTTCAGTGCGGCAGGCGCTCGCAAGGATGGACCGTCCACGACAACAGCGGCCACTCGCACCTGCCAGGTCGTGTCTGAAACTTGACACTACCAATGGCTGGTGATGACAATACCAGCCATGGCAGTGCCCCGGATAACCAAGGAAGAACTGAAGCAACGGCTCGAGGGCCCTGCCGAAAGCGTTCCTGCGGTCATCGACGTTCGTCTGAAGTACCCGTACGAGCACAGCACCGTCACGCTGCCAGGAGCCGTCAGAATGCCGCCCGGAGCGCTGGACACCGCGCGCCTGCCCCGCGACCGCGACATCGTTCTCTATGACTCGGACCCGGACGAGCTCGTCGCGGAACGCGTTGCCGCTGAGCTGATGCGTCTCGGATATCGCGCCTTCGCTCTCCGGGGCGGCATCGGCGACTGGGTCACGGCCAAGCTGCCGACGGTGAGCAAGCCCGCGCCGCAACCCGCCGCCACGGCCGGCGCCACGAAAGCGTGACGCCCGCGCCGGACCTCGCCAGCATCCTCCAACAGCTCGCCGACCTCGCCGAAATCCGCGGCCCAGGCGCACCGGCCGCCGATCTGCGCCGCGCAGTGGCGGCGATAACTGCACTGGGCCCGTCGGAGCAGAGACGGCTGCTGCGCCGCGCCCGCCGCGATCGCCTCGGGGAGGCCGACCTCGGCCCGGCAATGCGCTGGAAGCTGCGGGAGATCGCGCTCGGAGGCGCCGACGACACCCTTCGGGCGGCGCGCGCCGGCGTCCCGTGGCTGATCCGCCGCCTTGTGGAGTTGCCGGCCCTGTCGACGGCAAGCGCCGCGCTGCTGGTCCGGCAGCTCGGGGTCGTGACGCTCGCAGACCTCGAGATGGCGCTCGATGACGGGCGGATCGCGCAGGTGCTCTCACGCGCCGAGGCGGACCGGCTCGCGGCCGCCGCGGTCGCTCTGCGGATGGAGGTACCTGGTACTCCGCTCGGCCGCGCCCTCGCCATCGTCGAAGAGCTGATGATCGAGCTGACCGCCCGCTTCGCGGGCTGGACCCGACTGCAGCCCGCAGGCGACGCGCGCAGGTACGAGCCACTGGTCAGGGAGATTGTCGTCGTGGGCACCGCACCCGATCCGCCCTCGGCACTCGACGCGGTCTTTCAGGCTCCGGCCGTCTTCGACGTGCTGCATCGCAGCGCCCGCCGGACCGTGGTGCACTTCAGGCAAACGGAAGTCGATCTCCGTGTGGCCGCGCCGGACGAGCACGGGACGGCGCTGTTCCTTGCGACGGGCTCGCGGGAGCACGTCGCCGCGGTCGGCGCCCGGCGCGGGCGTCCGTCCCTGCGGCCGCGCGAGGAAGAGGTGTACCTGCAGGCAGGGCTGGCGTTCATCCCGGCGGAGCTCCGCCAGGCAGCCGGTGAGATCGAGGCGGCCGCGCAGGGGACGCTTCCGGCGCTCCTCGATAGCGCGGACGTGCGCGGTGACCTGCACATGCACACCACCTACAGCGATGGGCGCGACACGCTCGCGGACATGGTGGCTGCATGCGCCTGGCTCGGCTACGAGTACATCGCGATCGCCGACCACTCCGAGCGGGCCGCAGCCGCCCGGACGCTCTCGATGAACGACGTGCCGCGGCAACGAGAAGAGATCGATCGCCTGCGGGAACGGCATCGAAGCATGTCAATTCTGCACGGCGTCGAGGTGGACGTCATGCTCGACGGATCCCTCGACTTCCCGGACAGTGTGCTCGAGCAATTCGACATCGTCATCGCCTCGATGCACGAATCGGGCGGACAGGATCCACGGACACTGACACGGCGGTGCGTCAAGGCGATCAGGCACCCGCTCGTGAACGTTATCGCGCATCCCGTCAATCGAGTTCCCGGCCGCACCGCCGGCTACGCCCTGGATTTCGACGAGGTTTACGCGGCGGCGGCCGAGACGGGGACGGCGCTGGAAATCGACGGCGGACCCGCCCACCTGGACCTGGACGGCGAACGGGCGCGGGTGGCAGTGGCAGCGGGCGTTACCCTGACGGTCGACAGCGACTGCCATCGGGCGCGGGCACTCCGGCGCCAGATGCAGCTGGCGATCGGCACGGCCCGGCGGGGCTGGGTCGAACCCCGGCACGTGCTGAACACCCGGCCCCTGGCGGAGGTTCGCGCCTTCGTCGCGGCAAAGCGGCAATCCTGACGAGGTCTGGCCGCGAGTCCGGCGCGGCGCGCCGGCAGCGGGGTGGTAGAATCGTTGAACCAGCCCTTCGTGACTATACCCATGCGTACGTTGAATTTACTGGCCGTCGCGGCGCTGGGCGGCGCCGTCGTCTCTGCCGCACAGCCCGCCGCGCCGTCCGCCGCCGAGGTCGCCGCCGGCCTCCAGAAGAAGTACGACAGCGTTCGTGACTTCACCGCCGACTTCGTCCACGAGGCCGAAGGCGGCATCCTGCGCAAGAAGACGACGGAGCGCGGAGCGGTACAGGTGAAGAAGCCGGGAAAGATGCGGTGGGAGTACACCGTGCCCGAGCGGAAGCTGTTCGTGTCGGACGGCACGAAGATGTACCTCTACATTCCGGCCGACCGACAGGTGGTCGTCAGTTCCGTTCCGGACGCCGACGAGGCGACCACCGCCGTGCTGTTCCTGGCCGGCAAGGGCAGCCTGACAAGGGATTTCGCCGTCTCCTTCGCCGAGGGCGGTGGCCCGGACACCTACGCGCTGAAACTCCAGCCGAAGCTGCCCGAACGGGACTACGATTGGCTGCAGGTCGTCGTGGAGCGGCCAACGATGCGGATTCGGACGCTGGCAGCGGCTGACGTCCAGGGCGGCCGATCGACCTTCCGGTTCTCCAATTTCAAGGAAAACGTCGGTCTGGCCGATAAGATTTTCGAGTTCAAGCCGCCGCGTGGAGCCGATGTCATTCACTCGGGCGCGTCGCGTTGATGCCCGGCTCGCCGCCGGACTGGCCCTCGCGTGGCTGGCGATCGGCTGCGCGAGCAGCGGGCCGCTGCGGGCCGGCCAAAAAGCCGAAAAGGCGGAGGACTACGACCGCGCCGTCGTCGAGTACACGAAGGCGGTCCGGGCGAACCCGGAGGATCGCGCCGCGCGCGCGGCCCTCGGCCGCGCGACGCTGAGGGCGGCGCAAGAGCACTATTTCCGCGGCCGGCGGCTGCTGCAGGCCGAGCGGTACGAAGAAGCGCTCGTCGAGTTCCAGATTGCGTCCGAGCTGAACCCGACCGACTCGGTCGTCGACCAGGCGCTTCGCGACACGCGGAAGCGCCTGAAGACGAAACTCGCGCTGTCGCGCGGCACGAAGACCGAGCTGCAGTCGCTCGTCGAGCGCTCGCGTGCACTGTCCCCCTCCGGCGTCGAGCTCCCCGCCGACGTCACGCTGCCCGACTCGCTCGTCTTTCGCGAGGCCAGCAGCCGGATGGTGCTGAGCGCGATCGCGCGGTTCAGCGACATGAACATCGTCTTCGATCCGGCCTTCCGGGACACGATCGTCAGCGCGGATCTGCGGAGGCTCTCGCTCGCCGACGCGCTCGACGCCGTGACGACGAGCACGCGTACGTTCTACCGCCTCACCGCACCGCGCACAATCACGATCATCCCGGACACGCTGGCCAAGCGTCGCGAGTACGAGGAATCGGTCGTTCACACGTTCTATCTCAGCAACGCGGACATCAAGGAAGTCATCGACATGCTGCGCGTGGTCATCGACGTGCGGCAGATCTCTCCCATCACCGCGACCAACGCCATCGCGCTCAAGGACACCCCGGAGCGGATCGCCGCGGCGGGCAGGCTGATCGCGGCGATCGACAAGGCGCGTCCCGAAGTGGTCATCGACGTGGAGCTGCTCGAGGTCGACCGGACGCGCCTGCAGGAGTACGGCCTGCAGATCGCCTCGCCGGGCAGCCCCGGCATTTCCGGGAGCGTCGACATCAATCGCGAAGGCATGACGCTGCAGGACCTCCGGACGCTCACCGCGTCGGACGTGTTCCTGGCGGGGCTGCCGGGCCTCTACTACCGGCTGCTGAAGTCCGACACCAACACGCGGACGCTGGCAAGCCCTCAGCTGCGCATTTCCGAGGGTCTGACGGCGCAGGCGCGCTTCGGGCAGCAGGTGCCCATTCCGAGCGTGACGTTCGCGCCGATTGCCACCGGCGGGGTCAACCAGCAGCCGATTACGGCGTTCACCTACCAGAACATCGGCGTCAACATCGACATCACGCCACGCACCCATCACGACGACGAAGTGACGCTGGCACTGAAGCTGTCGGTCAACCGCGAGGTGGGAACGGGGTTCGGCGACCTGCCCGCCTTCGCGAACCGGGAGGTCAATACGACGCTCCGGCTGCGGGACGGCGAGACGAACATGCTTGCGGGACTCATCCGCGACGACGAGCGCACCGTTCTGTCAGGCGTGCCGGGCCTCAGCGACCTGCCGCTCATCGGCCGTCTGTTCGCGCGCAACACGAAGGACACGCAGCAGACGGACATCATCATGACGCTGACGCCGCACATCGTGCGCATTCTGGATTTGACGGAGGAGGATCTCCGGCCCTTCAGGATGAGCCGTGACACGAGCACGACCGGGGTCGGTGGCGGCGACCCGGCCCCCGTTCCGCTGCCGGGCAGGGGCGGCGACGATCAGATCCTGCCGCTACCGACTGCGCCGCCCCGCGATCCGAAGCCCGCCGAGACGGTCCAGCCGCTGCCGCAGCCGATCCCCGGTCCGGGAACGCAGCCGCTCGGCACGCTGCCGGGCACGCCGGTCACGCCGCCGACGACGAAGAAACCCGGCGGTGGCCGCGGTGGTGGAGGCCTGCGGCCGTAGGCCAGCCCTTCAGGCGCCCGCTCAGCGCACCGCTCTCCTGGGGAGCCCTTCAGGGCTGTCCGGCCGTCGGCCGCCGCCGGTCTTCGTCGCGTTCGACCACCGCGCCGAGCGATCGCAGCCGCTCCACCAGCGACGCATAACCGCGCTCCACCGTCTCCAGTGGCGCCACGCTGCTTTCCCCTTCTGCCGCCAGCGCCGCCGCGATGAGCGCCATCCCGGATCGCAGGTCGCGGCTGTCGAGCGATCGCCCGCGCAGTCTGGTCGGCCCGCTGACGATGATGCGGTGCGGATCGCAGAGGAACAGGTCCGCGCGCATCGCGCTGAGCTGTTCCAGTGCGAACAGGCGCAGCTCGTACAGCCAGTCGTGGACGAGCGTGCGTCCCTCCGCGTGGGTGGCGAGCACCGTCACGAGGCTCACCATGTCGCTGGGAAATCCCGGCCACAAGCCGGTGGTGATGCGCCGGGTCGCGACCAGACGCGACGGCTCCTGGACGACGAACCGGCCGTCGTCGTACTCGCACACGAGTCCCATCTTCTTGAGCGGCGCCGCGACCACCTCGAGGTCGCGCGCCTTGGCGCCGGTGACCTCGATGGCGCCGCCGGTGATCGCAGCGACGACGCCCCAGCTGCCCGCCTCGATGTAGTCGCCGTCCAGCCGGTGCTCCGCGCCGCCGATACGAACGGGTGGGTGGACGCGGATGGTGGTCGTGCCCTCCCCCTCGATGCCGACGCCCATCGCGCGCAGGAAGCGGCACAGCTCGGCGACGTGCGGCTCCATGGCCGCATGCCGGATCTCGGTCGGGCCGGTGGCTGCGGCGGCGGCGAGCAGCGCCGTCTCGGTGCCGGTGACCGACGCTTCGTCGAGGTACAGCGACGCGCCGGTGAGGCCGTTCGGCGCGTCCAGCGCGTGGCCCGGCTCCTCGAGCGCGACGGCGCCGAGCGTGACGAGGGCCTGCACATGCGTCGTGATCATCCGCCGGGCCGGGAAATCGCCCCCCGGGGGCGCCAGCCGCGCCGAGCCGCGCCTCGCGAGCAGCGGGCCGAGCAGCAGCATCGACCCGCGCAATCGGCCGACCAGCGCCGGGTCCGGCCGATCCGTCGTGATCCTCGTGCACCGGATTCTCAGCGTCGGCGTGCCCACACCCTCGACGGTGGCGCCGAGCCCGGACATCAACTCGGCCAGAACCGCAACGTCGCGAATCCGGGGGACGTTCGTGAGCACGCACTCACGGTCGGTGAGCAGGCAGGCAGCCATCAATGGCAGCGCGGAGTTCTTGTTGCCCTCGACGGAGAGCCTCCCGGACAGCCGGTGGCCGCCTTCAATCCGCAGCGTGGCCATATGCTCCTGCTTCCCCGCGTCCCGCCTCGTCGAACCCCAGGCAGACGATCTCCTCGCGAAGATCGACGCCGAACCGCTCGCGGACGTCGCGCTTGCACCGGTCGATCAACGCGCGGATGTCCCGCGCCGTGGCGCCGCCCTCGTTGACGATGAAGTTCGCGTGCGTGGTGGAGACGCGCGCCGCGCCGTGCCGCGCCCCCTTCAGCCCGGCGCGATCGACCAGCGCCCCGGCGGAGGTGGGGAGTCCCGCCGGCACGTGGTCGCGCGTACGATCAGGATTCTGGAAGATGCAGCCGGCGCTCGCCGACTCGAGCGGCTGGGTGCGCTTGCGGTATGCGAGCGACTCGCGCGCCACGCGCCGCAGCACCGACGGGTCGCCATCGTGAACCCGGACGTCGGCGGAGATCACCACCTCGCGCGTCCGGTGCAGACGGCTGTAGTCGTAGCCGAATTCCATCTCGTCCGCCGGAGTTTCCGCGATCGCGCCATCGCGGGTGACGAGGGTCACCCGTGTCACCAGCTCCGAGATCAACCTGCCCTGGAAGTGCGCGTTGCCGAAGATGGCGCCGCCGACCGTTCCCGGCGTGCCCGCCCAGGCCTCGAGGCCGCCGAGGCTGCGAATGAGGGTCCAGCGCACCAGCCCGTTGATCGTGACGCCGGCGTCGGCGCGGACGGTGCCCGGATCGACCCGCGCGATGTCCCCGCCGCGAACGCGCACGACCAGGCCGCGCACCCCTGCGTCGGCGACGAGCACGTTCGATCCACCACCGAGAACGGTCAACGGCACGCCCGCCTCGCGCGCGAGCGCGGCCGCCGCGCGCAGCTCGTGTCCCGCCTGCAGATCGACCAGCCAGTCCGCCGGGCCGCCGACCTTGAAGGTGGTCAGCGGCGCGAGCGGCACGGCGCGCCGCGCCCGATCGCCGAACGCCTCCTGCAGGCGCGCGCTGAAGTCGGTCATCGCCTGCCGCCGGAAAGACGCGCCTCCCGCTCCGTCAACGCCCCGAGTGCCGCCGCGCGGCTGACGGCGCCGAACTCGATCCAGTCGCCCGGGGCGAGCTGTCCGGCGATCGGCAGGTCCGCCGTGATCACCGTGGCGATTTTCGGGTAGCCCCCGGTCGTCTGGCGATCGGCCATCAGCAGGATCGGCTGACCCGATGCGGGCACCTGGAGCGATCCCATCGGGGTGGCGTCCGAGAGGATGTCGGCGCTGCCGGCGTGCGCAAGCGGCGGTCCCTCGAGGCGGTATCCCATGCGGTTGGACTGCGTCGTGATCACGAACCGTGCGCTCAAAAGCGTCTCCCGCGCGGCGGCGGTGAACAGGCCGTCGTGCGGGCCTATCATCACCCGGACGCGCGCGCCGCCGGCCGGCAGCGGCATCGGCAGGCCCGACGCGCCGGGGGCAGTACCCGGATCGGCGCCAATTGGCAACACGTCGCCGGCCCGCAGCGCGCGGCCGCCGAACGGGCCCAGCCGGCTCACCAGGCTCGTCGCACGGCTGCCGAACGTCGACGGCACCTCGAACCCGCCGCGCACCGCGAGCATCGCGCGCGCTCCTGCAAGGCGATTGCCGAATCGCAGCCGTCCGCCCGCGGGGATCGAAAACGCGGCGTTCATCGGCACCGCAACCCCGTTGACCGCGAGTTCGAAGCTCGCACCGGCAACGGCGCAGAGGACCTCCGCGTCCGGCTGCAGTTCGGGACCGAGCAGGGTCAGCTCGAGAGCGGCCGCGCTGTCAGGATTTCCAACGAGACCGTTGGCCAGCCTGTGCGCGTACTCGTCCATCGGACCTGCGACTGGGACGCCGCCGCCTTGGTACCCCCAGCGGCCCAAATCCTGGACGGTCGTCAGCATGCCCGGCCGGACGACAGTTAACGCGGCCATTGGTGGAACGCGGCGAGATCGATCGCGTGGAAGCGCACCCGATCGCCGACCTTGAACAGGAACGGCTGCCGGCGGAGCGCGTCGAACGCCTTCACCGGCGTGCGGCCGATCAGGTGCCAGCCCCCGGGAGTTTCCGTCGGATAGATCCCGGTCTGCCCCGCCGCGATCGCAACAGATCCGGCGGCGACGTTCGGGCGTGGCGTCGAACGGCGCGGCAACGCCAGCTTCGGATCGACGCTCGCCATGTAAGGAAAGCCAGGCACGAACCCCACGACATAGACGCGATAGGTGGGAGCCGTGTGCAGCGCGACGACCTCTTCCTCGGAGCAGCTCGCGGCGCGCGCGACCTCCGGCAGGTCCGGACCGAAGTCCCCGCCGTAGCAGACCGGCACGGCGATGAGTCCGCCGTCGGCCGCCGGTGCGTCCCCGACATCCAGGGCCGCCGTGCGGAGCTCCGCCTCGAGCCACGCGGCGTCGACGAGGCGCGGGTCGAAGTAGACGGTGAGCGAGCAGTAGCCGACGACCAGGTCGCGCACGCTCGACCCGTACCGCCGTTCCACGGTCCCCGCGAGCGCGAGCACGCGGGCGCTGACAGCGGGATCGATGCGCGCGGGCAGCTCGACGAGCAGCGCACCGTCCCCGGCCGGCGCGATCCGGACGTCGTTCATGCGGGAGTGTCCACCGCCTCAGCGCGCCCGGCGCGCCTCGAGCGCGGCCAAGACCTTCTGATGGATGTCGTCGAAACCGCCGTTCGACATCATCACGACCAGGTCCCCCGGCCGGCTGTCGCGCGCGACGGCGTGCACGATGTCGTCCACGGCGGGGATGTAGCGGGCGTCGACTCCGCGGGCACCCAGTTCGTCCACGATCTGCTGTGGTGACAGGCGCACGTCGTCGGGCAGCGTCGAGCGGAAGACGGCGGAGAGCACGACCCGGTCGGCCTTGGCGAGCGCGCGCACGAAGTCGGCTTGAAAGACGCGACGGCACGAAGTCGCCGAGCGCGGCTCGAAGATCGCCCACACCCTGCGGCCCGGGTAAGCCGAACGCACCCCGGCCAGCGTCTCTTCGATGGCCGTGGGGTGATGCGCGAAGTCGTCGTAGACCGACACCTCGCCGACCGTTCCGCGCAGCTGCATCCGCCGGCGCACGCCCTTGAAGCGCCGCAGCCCCGCCGTCATCACGTCCGCGTCCAGGCCGACCGCCGCGCCGGCAGCAATCGCCGCCAGGGCGTTGCGCACGTTGTAGGCCCCCATCAGCGGCAGCTCGAACGTGCCCACCGGGCTGCCGCGGCGCCGCACGCTGAAGGTCGTCGACGTTTCGGAGGTCTTCAGGTCGTGCCCCTGCCAGTCGGTGCCGTGGGCGAGGCCGAACGTCTCGACGCGGCAGCGCGCCTTTCCGCCGAGCGCCAGCGCCTCGGCGTTGTCCGCGCCGAGCAGCAGCAGGCCGCGCCGCGGGATCAGGTTGACGAAGCGCTCGAAGGCCAGCCGGATCGTAGCGAGGTCGGGATACACGTCGGCGTGGTCGAACTCGATGTTGTTGACCACCGCGATGTCGGGAAGGTACTTCAGGAACTTGGCGGTCTTGTCGAAGAACGCGCTGTCGTATTCATCGCCCTCGATGACGAACTCGCGGCCGCCGCCGAGCCGGTAGCTCCCTTCGAAGTTCTCCACGATGCCGCCGACCAGGACGCTGGGATCCTTGCCGCCGTGGGTCAGCAGCCACCCGATGAGCGACGTGATGGTGGTCTTGCCGTGCGTGCCGGCGACGACGATGGAACGTGCGCCCCAGAGGAAGTGGTCGCGGATCGCCTCGGGCAGCGAGCAGTACCTTATCTTGCGGTCGAGGACCTCTTCGAGCTCGGGATTCCCACGGGAGATCGCGTTGCCAACGACGACCAGGTCGATCTCGGGCGTGATGTGTTCGGCGCGATATCCCTCGAGCAGCGTGATGCGCTGCTGCACCAGGAAATCGCTCATCGGCGGGTAGACGTTCTGGTCCGAGCCGCGGACGTCGTGGCCCCTGGCCTTGAGCATCGCCGCCAGCGTGGCCATCGCGGTTCCGCAGACGCCGATCAGATGGATGCGAGTCATCGGTTGAATGGCGGAGCCCCCTGCACCCCGCCAGGTCTGAATGGCGGGGCCCTGCACCCCGCCCGGCTCTCTCCGCTCCGTTCGCGTCCCTTCGCGGCCTCGCCGACGCGTGGCGTCCGCGTTTCAGGCGCCCACGTTCCAGGCGCCGATGACCTCCCGGTCGCCGCGATCTACTCGACCGCCGCCTCTTCGATCACCAGCGCAACACGATCCCCGGCGATTGCGCGCGCGCGCACGCCAAACGGCAGCGTGTAGGTCGGACCCGTCGTGTGCCCGGAAGGAAACCCGAACAGGAGCGGACCCGGAAAATCTCCCAGCACGTCCCTGATCGCCACGCGCACGTCGGTCGAGCCGTCGGGCTCCACGCAGCCGCGCATCTCGCCGAACACCACGGCGGCAGCGCACCGGAACACGCCGGCGAACAGCAGCTGTGTCAGCAGCCGCTCGATGCGATACGGCCGCTCGTTCACGTCCTCGAGAAAGAGAACGCAGCCGTCGGGCGGCCGGAACCCGTATGGGGTGCCGAGCGATGCCGCCAGTTGCGTCAACGTGCCGCCGACGAGCGGGCCGCTCCCCTCGCCCCGCCGGAGCAGCTCGAGCCCGTTCACCGGCACCTCGCCGAGCGGCGCCGGGTGGCTCAGGCAACGCAGAAAGCTGTCCCGGTCGTACGCGGACGCGCCGCGCGCCAGGCGCCCTTCCAGCATCGGCCCGTGGAAGCTGACGACGCCGCGGCCGAGCGTCAGCCAGGACAGCAGCGAGGTGTTGTCGCTGTATCCCACGAACGCCTTGGCCGCGCCGTCAAGCGGCGCGCGATCGAGGATCGGCAGCAGCTGCACGCTGCCGAAGCCGCCGCGTACGGCGACAATCGCCTTCGACGCAGGATCGTTCCAGGCGCGCCGGAATGCCGCCGCCCGGGCTTCGGCGGTGCCGGCAACATAGCCGCACCGGTCGAAGACGCTCTCCTCGAAGAACGGGGCGAAGCCGAGCGCGCGCAGTTCGGCGGCGCCCGCCTCGAACTCGCTGCGACCGAACGGACTCGCCGGCGCCACGATGGTGACGCGATCGCCGGGCATGAGCGCGCGCGGCTTGCGCACTACGCGAACCTCGCCATGTCGGCGGCCACCGCCTGGTGCTCATCGCGCCCGAGCACGGCGCGCAGCGACCTGCCCGACAGTGGCGCCGGCCGACCTCGTCCGAGGAACCGTTCCTTCGCGCGCCGTTGTCGTGCGAGCGCGTCTTCGACCCGCTGCAGCGGAAGCGATCCCTCCTCCACCGCGTGGATGATGGCCTCGAGCGCCAGGACCTGCGGCTCCTGGGCGGATCCGCACAGGAGAACCACGTCGCAGCCGGCGGCAATCGCGCCGGCCGCCGCCTGGCCGAGGCCGTAGCGCGCGCTGATTGCCTTCATCTCCAGGTCGTCGCTGAGCACCAGGCCCTCGTAGCCGAGCTGCTGCTTGAGCACCTCGTCGACAACGCGCCGAGACAACGTCGCGGGGCGCTGCCCGTCGAAGCACGGCACGAGGATGTGCGCCGTCATGATTGCCGCCACGCGCGCCTGGATGGCCGCGCGGAAGGGCACGAACTCCACCGCCTCGAGCCGGTCAGGCGGGTGCTCTACGAGCGGCAGATCGAAGTGCGAATCCGTTGCCGTGTCCCCGTGTCCTGGAAAATGCTTGCCGCACGCGGCAATGCCCTCCTGCTGCAACGTATCGATGACCACGGTCCCGAGCCGCGCCACGTCCTCCGCGCGCTCCGCCAGCGCGCGGTCACCGATGGCGGGGTTCCTCGGGTTCGTGAGCACGTCGAGCACGGGAGTGTAGTCCAGCGAGATTCCGACGGCGGTGAGCTCGGCGGCCAGGGCCTTCGCGAACCGCGCGGCCAGCTGCTCGTCTCCGCTCCGGCCGAGCGCCAGCATCGGCGGCCAGACGGTGAACGGCGCCTTGAGGCGCGCGACACGGCCGCCCTCCTGGTCGACGCTGACCCAGAGCGGAAGCTCGTCGGCGAGCGCCTGCGCCTCGCGCGCCAGTTCCGCCACCTGCTCGGGACTGTCGACGTTGCGCGCGAACAGGATCACGCCCCCGAGATCGAACTCGCGGGCGAGCGCCGTCAACTCGGTCGGGAGCGAGCAGCCGGCAAAGCCGGCGATGCACAGTTGTCCGGCGTGGCGGCGGACGTCGCGCAACGACATGGATGATCGAATTATAGCGAGTGCTGGGAGAGAGGAGGGATCGGGCGATCGCGATCGCCCGATCCCCATGACATAATCTCCGCCGGTGCGCATCCGGGTGGACGGGCTTCGGGTGACATCAGCATGGCGTCAGCGCCCCCCGCCTTCTCCGTGAAAGGAGCACAGCATGAAGTGCCTGCACGATTCCATCGTTGGTGCCGCCATCCTCGTTCTTCTGCAGGTGGGGGCATGGGGCTGCGGCGGACGCTCCACGGAATCGGCGGGGGACACGGGGGAAGCCGAGTCGCTCAGCGTGGACAACTGCACGCTCGTTACCGACGAGGAGGCGACCCGACTGGTCGGTGAAGCGGTACGGCACCAGGAGGACTCGCCGCTCGGGTGTCCGTTCTCCAAGCCGGGCGAGACGATGGGCCTCTTTATCGTCCGGGCGTTCGCGGGCAAGGGGCCG
This sequence comes from Vicinamibacterales bacterium, assembly GCA_048594975.1. GTDB lineage: Bacteria > Acidobacteriota > Vicinamibacteria > Vicinamibacterales > 2-12-FULL-66-21 > JBMDXB01. The sequence continues at coordinate 69,119 of JBMDXQ010000018.1, forward strand.
GCGAAGGACCAGTTCGGGTCGCATCCGGCCGACACCACCGTGCACGAAGTTCCGGGCGTGGGCGACTCCGCCGCCGTGCTGGCCCGCGAGGAGCACGTCAACTTTCTGATCGTCCAGAAAAGCACGCGCTACGTCCAGTTCGTGACCACCTTCGTGGACGACCTGAATCTCGGCTCCGAGAGACTGAAGGACGCGCAGCAGCTGGCGCTCACGGCGCTCGGACGCATCAAGTAGCGGCGTACAGCCGCTGTGTGCCGCCACGGCCGTGGACAACCTCGCGATCGCGCGGATCCTCGGGGAGATCGGCGACCTCCTCGAGATCAAGAACGAGAATCCCTTCAAGATCCGCGCGTATCGCAACGCCGCCGAGACCATCGCGCACCTCGGCAGCCGCATCGCCGAACTGACCCCGGGCGAACGGCTGGGCCTCCCTGGCGTCGGCAAGGACCTGGCCGGGAAGATCGGCGAACTGCTCGAAACCGGGTCGATCAAATACCACCAGGATTTGCTCCAGGAGGTCCCGCCCACGGTGCTCGACCTCCTCAATCTGCAGGGCATCGGGCCCAAGACGGTGGCACGGCTCTACCGGCAGCTCGACGTCCGCACGCTCGACGACCTCGAGCGCGCGGCGCGCGACGGACGCATCCGGGCGCTCAAGGGGATGGGGGCAAGAAGGGAGGCGCTGCTCCTCAAGTCGCTCGAGGAACGGCAGCGGTTCACCGGCCGCCGCCTGACCGCCGAGGCGTACGACACGGCGGCGGCGCTCGTCGCGGACCTGCGGGAGCGCGCGCCGGGCGCCAACATCTCGCTCGTCGGCAGCCTGCGGCGCGGCTGCGAAACCTGCGGCGATCTCGACATCCTGGCCGCCGGCGCGCCGCCGGACCTGATGGCGGCGTTCACCGGCTACCGGCTCGTGGAACGGGTGCTGGCGCACGGCAGCACGAAATCGAGCGTGCGGCTGTGGGGCGGCTTCCAGGCGGACCTCCGCCTCGTGCCGCGCGAGAGCCTCGGCGCGGCCCTGCAGTACTTCACCGGCTCGAAAGCGCACAACATCGCGCTTCGCGATCGTGCGATCCAGCGCGGCATGAAGCTGAACGAGTACGGGCTGTTCCGGGCCGAAGACGACGCGAGGCTGGCCGGCGAGAGCGAGGAGGGCATCTACGAAGCGCTCGGCCTGGCGTTCGTGCCCCCGGAACTGCGTGAGAACCGAGGAGAATTCGCGGCGGCGGCGGCGCGACGGCTGCCGCGGCTGGTTCAGCTCCAGGACCTGCGCGGCGACCTGCACGTGCACACGACCGCCACCGACGGCCGCGCCGACGCCGAAACGATGGCGCACGCGGCCCGCGTCGCCGGCCTGCAGTACATCGCGATCACGGATCACACCCGGTCGCTCGCCATGGCGAACGGACTGGACGAAGCTGCCGTGCTGCAACAGGCGCAGGCGATCCGCGCGCTGAACCGGCGCCTCGAGGGCATCACCGTGCTCGCCGGCGCCGAGTGTGACATCCGGCCGGACGGCTCGCTCGACCTCGCCGACGAGTGCCTCGCGCAGCTGGATTTCGTCGTGGCCTCGATCCACTCCGCCTTCACCCAGGGCGAGCAGCAGATGACGGAGCGGATCCTCCGCGCCATCGCCTGTCCCTGGGTCGACGCGATCGGCCACCCGACCGGCCGGCTGATCCTGAAGCGCGAGGGGTACCACGCGAACTTCAACCGGATCATCGCCGCCGCTGCCGAGGCCGGGGTGGCGCTGGAGATCAACAGCCAGATCGATCGGCTCGATCTCGACGAGGCGCGCGCGCGCGTCGCGCGGGATCGCGGCGTCCGGCTGCTGGTGGATTCCGACGCGCATTCGCCGGCAGCGCTGGGCAACCTGCGCTGGGGCGTGATGGTGGCCCGTCGCGGGTGGCTCGAGCCCGGGGACCTCCTCAACACGCTGCCGCTCGACGCATTCCGCGCCGCCCTGCGGCGCAACCGCAGCTGATCGCGTGGATCCGCTCGAGCAAATCCGGCAGCTGTACTTCAGGACCACGGCCGCGACCATCGAGCGCGACTTCGGCCGCGCGATCGACCTGCTGAAGTCGATGGCGTCGGAGGCGGATCGCGGCCGCGCGCACGTCTACATGGAGGGCCTGGCCGAGATGCGGAAAGAGTTCGGGACGGCTGGTAGGCGTCCGCGGACTACTTGAGCGACTTGACGATCAGCTTGCGGGCCGCGAGGCGCAACGCTTCCGGCACGTTGCGATCGATCGCCAGCATCTTCGTATCGCGTTCGTT
>JBMDXQ010000019.1:0-88950 GCA_048594975.1 Vicinamibacterales bacterium
CGAGAAACAGAGAGCGGCTCTCTGGCCGGCTGAAACGTTGGGGGACTCGGAGAGCGTCTGGGTGTCCGAACAGATGTCTGAGGTCCTCGCCGTCGCGCGGCGGATTGCGCCGACGCCCATCACCGTCCTGCTCACCGGCGAGACCGGCACCGGCAAGGAAATCCTCGCCCGCGACATCCATCGCGCCTCCGGCCGCGGCGACCACCTCTTCCTCCCCTTCAACTGCACCGCCGTGCCCCGCGACATGCTCGAAAGCCAGCTCTTCGGCTACCGCAAGGGCGCCTTCACCGGCGCCGACGCCTCCTTCCCCGGCGTCATCCGCTCCGCCGCCGGCGGCACGCTCTTCCTCGACGAGATCGCCGACGTCCCGGTCGAGCTCCAGCCGAAACTGCTCCGCTTCCTCGAGACCCACGAGATCCACCCGCTCGGCGAGCCCCAGCCGGTCAAGGTCGACGTCCGCATCGTCGCCGCCACCAACGCCGACCTCGAGCGGCTCGTCGCCGACGGCCGCTTCCGCGACGACCTCTTCTACCGGCTCAACGTCGTCCGCCTCAAGCTGCCGCCGCTGCGCGAGCGCCGCGAGGAGATCCCCGCCCTCGTCCACCACTACCTGCGCAAGTTCGGCGACGAGCAGAAGAAGGGTGAGCTCACCCTCGCCGACGAGACCCTCGAGTACCTGCTGCTGTTCTCCTGGCCGGGCAACGTCCGCCAGCTCGCCAACGAAGTCCGCCGCATGGTGGCGCTCGCCGAGCCCGACTCGGTGCTGACGCCCGCGCAGCTGTCGCCCGAGATCCAGGCCTCGCGCCGCACCATCCCGGCCGCCGCGGCGGCCGCCGGCCAGCCGGAACTGTGCCTGCGCCTCGATCAGCCGATGCCGCGCGCCGTCGAGCTGCTCGAGCAGGCCATGATCCGCAGCGCGCTGCAGCGCTCGCGCGGCCGCGTCGAGGAGGCGGCGAAGTTGCTCGGCATCTCGCGCAAGGGACTCTTCCTCAAGCGCCGCCGCTGGAACCTCGACCAGCAGCAGGCATCATAGGAAACCACGAAGTAAGTAAGAACTGAGGAACTACGAAGAAAGAAGAACGGGGGAATTGCCGTCCCGTCACCGTACGCCCGCGAAGAACGACGGCAGCGGCATGTCGCGCATGGTGTGCAGGCCGGGCGCCACCTCCAGAATCCTCGGCAGCGAGTTGACGACAATCGCCGCGGTGGCGATGTCGCCGTGCACGCCGCCCACGATGCGCAGCGTCAGCGCCGGCGACCCCGTGATTTCGACCGCATCGTACGCCTCTGGCGCTCCCAGGTAGGCCTCCAGGTGCAGCGCGATGACCGCCCGGCCCTCGCGGTAGCCAGCTCCGTCCTGCACGATGCCGCAGACGTACCCGGGATCGACGGCGAGGAACTCGCTGGCGACGGTCTCGGCGGCGATCTTCGGCTGAATCTCCTCGGTGAAGCGATCCAGCTTCCAGCCCAGAGCGTCGGCGATCATGGCGATCGACTCGGTGAGCCCGACGTGGCGCACGCTGCCGTCGTCCACCTTCCGCTGGAACTGCTCGCGCGTCAGGCCGGCGCCGATCTTCTGCTGGAAGGGCAGCCGTCGGATGCGCGCATCCTGGACGCGCTCGACGCGGATCGCGTCCACGCGCTGGCAGACGCCCGTGAGCATGATCGGCAGCGCGTCCATGACGAACCCCGGGTTCACGCCGGTCGCGAGCACCGCCACTCTGGCCTTCTTCGCCAGCTGGTGGATCACGCGCGCGTACCTCAAGTGGGCCTTCGTCGGGTAGGCGAGCTCCTCGGTGGTCGACACGATCGGAACCCTGAGCCGCAGGATCTGGTCGAGCTGCGGCAGGATCGACTTGATGGAGGAGCTCGTGCAGAGGACGACGACGTCCGGTCTGCCGCTCTTGATTGCCTTCTTTGCGTCGGCGGAAACCTTCACCCGGAGCGGACGGCCGAGGCCCGCCACCTCCCCGAGATCGCGCCCAGCCTTGGCCGGGTCGATGTCGATGCCGGCCACGATCCGGAACCCCGGGCGCTCCGCCACCTGCCGCACCACGGCGGCGCCTATCGGACCCAGACCGAAGTGCGCGACCTTGATTGGTCGTGATGTGGTTGCCATCGCGATGCTCCTGACGATGCGGACAAACGCGGAATTATAGCGCGCCAGCGCGGCGCGTGCGCGAGTGGCCGCGTCGATGTGGTATACGATCGGCGGCGTGTCCGCGCGTGCTCGCGCTCTCCTCGCCGCGACCGTTGCCGCCGTGCTTGCGGGCGGCGCGCCGGCGGGACAGCCGGCTCCGCCGCCGCAGGCCCCCGCGCCGGGCAGCTTGCCGCTCGCCGATCGGGTCGCCAGCTACGCCATCTCGGCGCGGCTCGATCCTTCGACGCGGACGTTGACCGGCGAGCAGCTTCTCACCTGGCGCAACGCCTCGAAGATCGCCGCCGGCGCGCTCAGGTTTCACCTTTATTACAACGCCTGGCGGAACACCCGCTCCAGCTGGATGCGCGAGCGCCTCCTCGCCGGCGACGCCCTCGGGCTCCGGCCGGAAGCCGATTGGGGCTGGATCGACGTCACCAGCCTGCGCGTGATTCGCGCCGGCGGTGGCCCGGTCGACCTCACGGCGGTGCTGCGGTTCGTCTCCCCCGACGACGGCAACGCCGACGATCGGACGGTGCTGGAAGCGCCGCTCGACGCCCCGGTGGCGCCGGGCGAGACGCTGAACGTCCAGATCGCCTGGTCATCACGCGTGCCCCGCACCTTCGCGCGCACCGGCGCGATCGGCAACTACTACTTCCTGGCCCAGTGGTTCCCGAAGATAGGCGTCCTCGAGGACACCGGGTGGAACTGCCACCAGTTCCACGCCGCCACCGAGTTCTTCTCGGACTTCGGCACCTACGACGTGCGGCTGACCGTTCCGAGCGGATGGGTGGTCGGCGCCACGGGCCGGGAGCGCGGGCGCCGCGAGGGCGCCGACGGCACGACCACGCACCACTACTACCAGGAAGACGTCCACGATTTCGCCTGGACGACGAGCCCGGACTACGTCGAGCGGCGGGCGCGGTTCGAGCACCCGTCGCTGCCGCCCGTCGACATGCGCCTGCTGCTGCAGCCGGAGCACGCCGGCCAGGCCGCCCGGCATTTCCGTGCGACCGAAGCGGCCCTGAAGTACTACGGCGAATGGTTCGGTGCCTACCCCTACGGCCACGTCACGATCGTCGACCCGGCCTGGCAGAGCGGCGCGGGCGGAATGGAGTACCCGACGCTCTTCACCGCGGGAACGCGCTGGCTGGCGCCGCGCGGTGTCACGCAGCCGGAGAGCGTGACGATTCACGAGGCCGGCCACCAGTTCTGGTACGGGGTCGTCGCCAACAACGAGTTCGAGCACGCGTGGCTCGACGAGGGGCTGAACTCTTTTTCGACGGCGCGGACCATCGAGCAGGCCTACCAGCCGAACCACTTCGCGAAGCGCTACTTCGGGGGGTTCGTGCCGTGGGTGTTCCGCGATCTGCCGATGGCGCGCGCCACCGACGGCAACCGGCTGGCCGGCTACCGCCCCGTCGCGGAATCCGACGACCAGTCCACCCCGACGTGGCAGTACTGGCCGGGCACGGCGAGCGCGATCACCTACAACAAGACGGCGCTGTGGCTGCACACGCTCGAGCGGCTGGTGGGATGGGAGACGCTTCAGCGCATCCTGTCGACGTACTACTCGCGGTTCGCGTTCCGGCATCCCAAGCCCCAGGACTTCTTCGCCGTCGCCTACGAGGTGAGCGGGCGCGATCTCACCTGGTTCTTCGACCAGGTGCACCGCAGCTCGAACGTCTTCGACTACGGCATCGAGCTGCTGCGCAGCGAGCCGGCGTCGGGCCGCGGCTTCTTCGGCGACGACGGGCGGCGCGTGTTCTCGACGCCCGCCGCCTCCGGTGACGCCTACCGGACGGTCGTCGTCGTGCGCCGCTACGGCGAGGCGATCTTCCCGGTGGACGTGAAGCTCACGCTCGAGAACCGCGAGGAGATCCGGTGGCGCTGGGACGGCGGGGCGCGGTGGACGAAGTTCGAGGTGGAGCGCCGGTGGCGCGGCGTCTCCGCCCAGGTCGATCCGGATCGCGTGCTGCTGCTCGATGTCGATTACACGAACAACTCGGCGACCCTCGCGCCGCAGGGACGCCGCGCGGCGCGCAAATGGTCGCTCGCCTGGCTGATCTGGCTGCAGGACCACCTGCTCACGTACGGGTTCTTCATCTGAGATGACCGTTTGGCAGGCGTTCCGGGAAGGCGTCCGGCGGGTCAAGGGCGCGCCGGCGGTGCTGGCCGGGATGGTCGCGGTGACGCTGCTCGTCGCGCTGCCCCTCTCGATGGCGCTCCGCGGCATGATCGAGACGCACCTCGGCGACAGCCTCTACGGCGAGGCGGCGGCCGACGGCGTGCCCTACGACTGGTGGCAGGAGTTCTCCGCCCAGGCCTCGGGCCTCGGCACCACGTTCGTGCCGTCGATCATCGGGTTCGGCGCGGTGCTCGACAACCTCGCCGGGCTGCTCGACAACCTGCCGCTCGCCTCCACGATTGCCGGCGCCACGGCGGCCTGGATGGTGGTGTGGTCGTTCCTCAGCGGCGGCGTGCTCGATCGCCTGGCGCGTGCCCGGCCGACGCGCGCGCCCGCCTTCTTCGGGGCCTGCGGAGCGTACTTCTGGCGCCTCGCACGGCTCGGCGTGCTCGCCGGCGCCGTGTACTACCTGCTGTTCGCGTACGTGCACCCGCTGCTCTTCGATGACTTGTACGGCTGGGTGACACGCGACCTGACCGCGGAGCGCGCGGCGTTCCTGGTGCGGCTGGCCGGCTACCTGGTCTTCGGGCTGGTGCTCGTGCTGGCCAGTCTCGTGTTCGACTATGCCCGCATCCGCATCGTCGTGGAGGACCGGCGCAGCGCAATCGGGGCGCTGGCCGCCTCGGGCAGGTTCGTGCGCCGCCGCGCCGGTCCCGCCCTGGCGCTGTACCTGCTCAACGGCGCAGCGTTCGTGCTGGCGGTACTGCTCTACGCCGCTCTCGTGCCCGGCGCGCCGCGTGCGGGCGTAGCCGCGTGGCTCGTGCTCGCGATCGGACAGCTTTACATCGTGGTGAGGCACTACCTGAAGCTCGTGTTCTACGCGTCGCAGACCTCCTACTTCCAGGGTGCGCTGGCCCACGCGGGCTACACCGCGGCACCGCCGCTGGTCTGGCCGGAGTCGCCTGCTGCGGAAGCGATCGCCAACGCCGACCCCGGGACGTTCCGCTGAACGGTGCAGCCCTGCGCCGGAACGCCCTCGCGCGCGGCGGGCAGGAACGCCCCGGCCCTCGCGCTCGGCAATGCGGTGCTCTTCGAGATCCGATCGGGCGACAGCGCGCAGGCTGCGGCCATGGCGCGCGAGCCGCGATGCTAAGATGCAGGCGCGTATGACGCGTGCGAACGACATCGCCGCGTGGCTACGACAGCACGTCACGGCGGCAGGCGCGCGTGGGCTGGTGCTCGGCCTGAGCGGGGGCATCGATTCCGCGGTGACCGCTCGCCTCTGCCAGATGGCCACTCCACGGGGCGTCGTCGGCGTCATCATGCCCTGCCACGGCGACCCGCGCGACGAAACCGATGCGCGGCTGATCGCGTCGCACTTCGGCATCCCCGCCGTGCGCATCGACCTCGGGCCCGCCTACGATCGGCTCGTGGTCGATCTCCAGGGCGCGATGGCGCAGCTGCCGGGCGAGCAGCCGGCCAACGACGCCTCGCCGCCGGCCGACATCAAGGCGCGTGTGCCGATCGCGAACGTGAAGCCGCGCCTGCGCATGACGGCGCTTTACTTCGTCGCGAACGTCCTGAACTACCTGGTGGTGGGAACCGGCAACCGCTGCGAGCTGACGATCGGCTACTTCACCAAGCACGGCGACGGCGGCGTCGACCTGCTGCCGCTCGGACGGCTGCTCAAGAGCGAGGTGCGTGCGATGGCGCGGGAACTGGACGTGCCGGATTCGATCGTCGAGAAACCACCGAGCGCCGGCCTGTGGGTCGGCCAGACCGACGAAGGGGAAATGGGATTCACCTACGCGGAGCTCGAGAACTACCTGACGAAGGGGCCGGACGGGGTGGCATCGACGCTCGCGGTACACATCGAGCGGCTCGAACGCGCCAGCCGGCACAAGCGCGCCCTTGCTCGCACGCCCGATCTCCCGTAGCCGGAACGCTATCCTGCTCCCACGCCCAGATCCATGTCGGGCGGCGCCGGCTGCTGGATCGCCGGGACGGTCTCGCCGGCAAGCCGCCGCCGCGCGGTGACCAGGGATTGGCGTAGCACCGGGTCCTCCGAATCCTCGAAGCGACGGAGCTGCGGCGCCAGGCTGCGCAGCTGCAGCGCGCCGACGGCGTAGACCGCGCACGAGCGCAGCCAGCCGTCCTCGCTGGCCAGCAGTGTCGCGATCGCCCGCTCGACCGAATCGAGCGGCGCCCCGACGAACTTGTTGGCCAGCGCGATCCGCTCCTCGGTCGTCACCTGGCTGTCGAGCAGCGGCACCAGTACCTGCCGCAGTTCCGGCTTCAGCACGTTGTCGAGGAACTCGACGGCGTTGGCGCGGATGAGCGGGTTCGACGAGCGGAGCCCGACGTAGGCGTCGTGCAGTCCCGCCTGCGGCAGCAGCAGCGCCATGATCCGGAAGATGCGCTCGATCTCCTGCTCCATCGAGTGGCGCAGTGCCTCGAGCACCGGGTCGTCGTCCTTCAGCTGCGCGCGCAGCGGCCCGAGCACCTGGTACGAGCGGTAGTGGCCCGCGATTTCCGCCGCCAGGAGCAGCTCGACGACGCTCGGATCGATCGCCACCTCCGGATGCAGGTCGCGGAACTTGTTGAGCGACGCGACGACGCGGTGGCGCAGCGTGACATCGGCGGCGAGCAGCCCCTGGATGAGGACCTGCTGCGCCTCGGGCGTGCCGATGCGGAGCAGCACCGGGGGGAGCTCGCGCCGAACCTCCGCCGAGGCGGTGTCGTCGCGCAGCTGCGCGTCCAGCTCCGGGAGGATCGTGTCCCCGTATTCGGCGAGCGACGCGGCGGCATCGTCGGCCAGCTCGGGGCGGCCGAGCGCCTCGATGAGCGGCGCGACGAGCGCCGGGCCGCCGACGCTCCGTGCCGACCGGATCGCCTGGCGTGCGACGACGGCGTCCTCGTCGCCGATGAGGTCGCGCAGCAGGTCGCCGAATTCGCGCGGCAGCAGCCCGGCCAGCCGCGCGGCTTCAGCGCGGTCGCGCGCGCCCTGGGGCCCGAGGGCGCGGGCCATGCCCTCGAGCACGAGGCGGGCGGCGTCGAGGTTGCGCGCCTGCCCGGGGCCGGTCAGGAACTCGGCCATCGCCGATCGGACGGACCATTCCTCGACCTCCTCGAGCTCCTGCAGATGGTGCAGCGGATCGACGCGCCGCGTCCGGGCGAGATAGAGCAGCGCCTGCGTGCGGACGCCGAGGTCGTGGTCGCGCAGCAGCTGTGCAGCCCGGTCGAGCGAATCGCGATCCCCGGCGGCCGCCAGGATCGCCAGGGCACGGCGGCGGATCTCGGCCTCGGGATGCGCCAGCAACGGCCGCAGCGACGACAGCGCCGACGGGGCCTGCTGCGCCTCCAGCACCGCCAGCGCGAACCGGACCTCACCCGCGTCGCTCGACGCCAGCTTGGCGGCGAGCGCCTCGGCGGCGGACCGCTCGAGCACCGCAGCGGTCGTGCGCTCGGTATCGAGCCGATGGCGGTGGATGCTGTCGCGGATCGTCCGCACGTACTCCTGCCGCAGCCGCCACGCCACCCATGTCCAGGCGACGACCACCCCGACCGTAATGGCCGCGGTCCCCTGGAGTCCGAGCCCGAGCCCGCGCAGGTTGAGGAAGCCGGTGGTCGCCACGCCGAGCAGCACGCCGCCGACCGCATCGGCGAACCGGCTCACCACGATGTCGATGGCCTGCTTCAGAGGCTGGCGCTGGCCTCCGGGAATCGGCAGGTAGAGCAGCTCGTAGGTGGCCTTGTCGACGGAAAAGCGGAGCGCCTGGTCGCTCGCGCTGGTGAGGAGCACCGGCCAGAACGACCACGCCACGGGAACGAGGAAGATCGCGAGCTCGCCCAGGCCGAGCACGAGCGGCAGCGCGAGGATGGTAAACGCGACGCCCCAGCGCCGCAGGAGGCGGCCGGTGAGCAGCAGCTGCACCGACAGGCCGACGATCCCGAGCGTGAAGTTGAACGTGCCGTAGAAGTGCGTCAGCGCGTCCTCGTTTCCCTGGAAGCGCAGGTTGACCACCGTTTCACGCTGGAAGCCGAGCCACTGCGTGCCCACCGCGACGAGGAACACCAGCGCCGCCATGAGCCGCAGGTAGGGGCTGGCGCGGATGGCGGCGAGCGTCTGCGAGAAGGGCTGGCGCGGCGGCCGCCCCGTGCGGGTGGCGGAGCGACGGGTTCGCGCGCTGGCGAAGACGAGGATACCGGCAGCGCCCAGAATGAGCGCGGCGAGCACCAGCATCAGGTTGACGGTTCCGCCGACGGGCCCGACCAGCTGCCGCGCCAGTAGGCCTCCGGCAATCGCGCCGAGGGAGGCGCCCGATCCGATGATCCCGAAGAGCCGTTTGGCCTGGCGGGTGTCGAACAGCGAGTTGGCGAAGCTCCACGCCTGCACGGCGGCGACGGCGCCGTAGCAGTTCACCCACACGTAGAAGACGCCGGGGAGCAACCGGAACGGGTGGGCGCGGAACGCGTACCAGAACAGCACGACGTTCGCGCTGAAGAAGAGAAGCGTCCCGACCGCGGTGGTCCGGGATCCGAAGCGCGCCACCACCCTCGAGTAGGCCGGGACGAAGAGCGTCAGGACGACGGGGACGGCGGCGTACGCGTAGGGGAGCGCATCGGACCCGTATTCCGCGAGGAAGATGCCCTGCCTGATCGGCTTGGCCAGCAGGAACGAGGCCATCACGGCGGCAACGTAGAAGAACGTCAGGAGCACGGGCAGGCCTTCGCCCGGCCGGACATCCAGCAACCGCCGAACCCTGGGAATCATGAAGCGCCGAGTTTACTTCAACTTCCGCTTGGCTTAGGCTGTGCCGCATGTCCCGCATCCGAAAGCTGCTTTCGCCGGTCGTCGAGCTGCGCGACGAGGAGGCGGCGACCGCGCTGATGATGTTCGCCTACACCTTCCTGCTGATGTGGTCGTACAACATCATCAAGCCGATCACCCGCTCTGCGTTCATCAAGCAGCTGGGCGCCGACAACATCCCGTGGATGCCGCTCGTCGCCAGCTTCGTCATCGCCGCGTTCATGGCCGGCTATACCTGGCTGGTCGCACGGCTGCCGCAGCGGTGGGGGCTGCCGTTGATCCAGGCCGGCATGGTCGCGGTCATGGTGGCGTTCTGGTTCCTCTTCCGGACGGAGGCGACGGTCGTCGCCGCGGCGTTCTACCTGTGGGGCCTCATCCTCGGCGTACTGCTCACCAGCCAGTTCTGGACGCTCGCCAACATCACCTACGATCCGCGGCAGGCGAAGCGCCTGTTCGGGTTCATCGGCGGCGGCGCACCCCTCGGCGGGCTCGCGGGCGCCTACATGGCGTACCAGGCGAACTTCTTCGGGACGTTCAACCTGCTGCTGTACAGCGCCGGCCTGCTGGCGATCGCGGCCGCCGTCGTCTCGTTCATTCTCGCGCGCGAGAAGCCGGCGGCGGCGCTCAGCGCCGAGGAGGAGCAGGGGGTGGGCTTCGGCGAGGCCATCCGGCTGCTGCGCTCCTCGAAGCACCTGCAAGTGATCGCCATGGTCATCAGCTTCGCGGCCATCGGCGCCAACATCATCGAGCAGCAGCTGAACATGGCGACCGAGGCGTTCAAGGGACGCACCGACGTCGACGCGCTGACGTCGTTTCTCGGCCTGGTCGCCGCCTGGATGTCGGGGATCGCCTTCTTCGTCCAGGTGTGGCTGACCAGCCGGATCCACCGGTATCTCGGCATCGGCTTCGCGTTGCTGGTGCTGCCGATCGGCTTCGGCATCACCGCCACGGTGATGCTGCTCAACGCGGTGCTGTGGGCGCCGGCGCTCGCCCGCGTGCTCGACCAGTCGCTGCGCTACACGGTCGACAAGACGAGCCGCGAGATCCTGTTCCTGCCGCTGCCCGGCGACGTCAAGCAGCGGGCCAAGCCGTTCGTCGACGTGACCGTCGATCGTGTCGCCAAGGGCGTCAGCGCCCTGCTTCTGCTCGTGCTCGTGCAGCCCTGGGGGCTGAATCTCGACTGGCAGCAGATCAGCTACGCGAGCCTGGCGATCGTCGGTCTGTGGGTCGCGATGACGTTCGTGGCCAAGCGCGGCTACGTCAGGGCGTTCCGCCAGGGCCTGGAGCAGCGCGCGGTAGTCGCCTCCGACGTGCGGCTCGCGGCGGCCGACCTGTCCACCGTCGAAACGCTCGTCGAGCAGCTGTCCCACCCCGACCCGGCGCGCGTCGTCTACGCGATCGACGTGCTCGAGTCGCTCGACAAGCGGAACCTGGTGACCCCGCTGCTGCTCTACCACGAGGCGCCGCTGGTGCGCGTGCGCGCGCTCGGCGCGCTGGGGGCGGTGCGCAGCGACATCGCGCAGCAGTGGACCCCGCAGATCCGCCGGCTGCTCGGCGATCCGGACGCCGCGGTCCGCGCCGCCGCGCTCTCCGCGCTGAGCGCGATCAACCGCGAGGATGCCGCGTCAGTGGCGCGGCCGCTGCTGACCGACGCCGACCCGCGCATCTGTGCGACGGCGGCCGTGGCGCTGGCGGGCAGCGCCGACCCCGCCGACGTCGCCGCCGCCGAGGCGCGGCTGCTGGAGCTGTCGCGCGATTCGCGGGACGCCACGCGCGGGGCGCGCCGGGACGTGGCGACGGCAATCCGCCAGATCGCCGACCCGCGCTTCCGCCGGCTGCTGATCCCGCTGCTCTACGATCCGGCGCCGGAGGTCGCGGAAGCCGCGATGGAGAGCGTCCGTGCCGCGGGGACGTCGGACTTCATCTTCGTGCCGACGCTCGTCTCGCTGCTGCGCCACCGGCAGCTCAAGGCGGCGGCGCGCGACGTACTGGTCGGCTACGGCGAGCCGGCGGTCGACGTCCTCGCGCACTTCATGGGTGACGAGGAGGAGGACGTCTGGGTCCGCCGGCACATCCCGGCGACGCTGGCGCGGATCCCCTCGCAGAAGACCGTTGACGTGCTCATCGCCGCCCTGCAGGCGCCGGACGGCTTCCTGCGCTACAAGGCGATCGCCGCGCTCGAACGGCTGTGCCGCGCGCGCGAGGATCTGGCGTTCAGCCGCGAGCCGATCGAGGCGCTGGCCGTGCGCGAAGGCCGCCGGTACTTCGACGCGCTCTCGCTGCACTACAACCTGTTCGTGCGCGGCCGCCTGCCCGCCGACGCGCTGCTTGCCCAGGCGCTGGACGAGAAGATGCGCCGCACCAAGGACCGCGTCTATCGGCTGCTCGGCCTGATCTACCCCTGGCAGGACGTGTCGGCGGCGCGCTGGACGCTCGAACAGGGCGACGCCCGCCGCCGCGCGAGCGCTTCGGAGTACCTGGACAATCTGCTCACCGGCCAGCTGCGCAGGCGGATCTTGCCGATTCTCGAGGAGCTGCCGCTCGAGGAGAAGGTCCGCCGCGCCAACGTGCTGCAGCGCACGCGCCCGCGCGACGTCGAGGAAACGCTGCTGCAGCTCATCAACGACGACGACCAGGTCATCGCCGCGGCCGCGATCGACATGGTGCGCGAGCTCAAGACGTGGAGCCTGGCGGGCGACATCGAGCACGTGCTCGCGCACCGCGACGTGCGGGACTGGTACGTCTTCGAATCGGCGTCGTGGACGCTGGCGGAAATGCGAGTGGCCGCCGATCGCCGCCGCGAGCTCTGGCTCGAGCCGCTGCCGGCGGCGCAGCTCGCCGGCATGCTCCGGCGGCTGCCACTCTTCGCCCAGGTCTCGGTCGACGCGCTGTTTCGCATCGCCGGCACCGCGCGACAGGTTCGGCACGAGAGCGGCACGATCCTGCTGCAGGAGGGCGCGGTCCCCGAGCTGACGCACCTGCTGCTCGACGGCCGGGTGCGCGCCGCCGGACGCGACACGCCGGCGCAGACCATCGACGCGCCGGCGGCGCTGGGGTTCGTGGAGATCCTGCAGGGGATCACGCAGCGCGAGACCGTCCGCACCACGGACGTGGCCGTGACGCTCGCGCTGACCGGGGAGGAGCTGCGCATGCTGATGGCGGACAACGCCGATCTGGTCAGCGGCCTGTTCGCTACCCTCGCCGACCGCGTCGATCCGGACGCCGTCGTGGTGACACCGACCGGCGCCGCCGGCGAGCTCGAACCGCTGGCCGACCGCGGCGTCGCTTTGGTCGACAAGATCCTCGCGCTGCAACGCGTGCCGCTGTTCGCGCGCGTCTCCGCCGACGAGATGCCGCGCCTGGCCGCCATCGCCGAGACCGTGCCGCTGAAGGCCGGCTCGGCGCTCTTCCCCGCGTCGGCGCCGGCGGCACTCTGGCTGCTGCTCTCCGGCGAGGTGTCGCTCGAGCAGACGGTGCGCGGCGGGCAGACGGTTGCCCGTGGCGGCGATGTCATCGGCGCGCTGGCGACCATGGCCGGACGGCCGCTCGGCCGCGCCGCCGACGTGCTGCGCAGCGGCGTCGCGCTGCGCATCCAGCAGGACCTGCTGCTCGACGCCCTCGGCTCCAGCCCGGAACTGCTCCGGCAGCTGTTCGCGGGAATATTCCGGATCGAGGCCGACACGGTGAGGATTTAGCTGGAGGAGACAGCCGTCGCGGACAACTCCCACGGACCACCGGCCAATCCCCAGACACGCGGACACCGGCCCTTGGCAACTGGGAGTGGAGATGAAGTGTTGACGCGGGTAACCGCGAGTTTCCGGGCGCCGCCGCGGCATGCGAGCGCCGCGGCGCAGCGCCGCCCTGCACCTCGCCCGCCGCCGTGTCGACGACGACAGCCACAGCGTAGCCGTACTTCACCCCGCCCGTGCGTCTTTGGAACCGGTCGCC
Source organism: Vicinamibacterales bacterium (assembly GCA_048594975.1). Classification (GTDB taxonomy): domain Bacteria; phylum Acidobacteriota; class Vicinamibacteria; order Vicinamibacterales; family 2-12-FULL-66-21; genus JBMDXB01. Next base: position 13,024 of record JBMDXQ010000019.1, read on the forward strand.
GCGCGCCGCGGGGTCCTGCCGCGGCGGTCGGGAGCCCACGGCCGCGTCCCGAATGCCGCTAGCCGCGCGTCCTGCCAGCGCCGTTCAGGCCGAAGAGGAGGGCGGCCAGCGCGGGCAGCACGCGCGACGCTCACGCGCGGCCGAGGAGCGCGGCGGCCAGCCTTTCGTCGGTCAGACCGTAATGCGCCCAGACCTCGAGGTGGGATTCCGACGGGGCGACGTGCGGGTCGGCGAGTCCGAAGTGCTCCAGCGCGACGGCCCTCCCGGTCAGCTGCCCGGCGACGTATGCGGCAAAGCCGCGCACGCCGGAGGAGGGCGTTCCGATAAGGCCGTCCTCGATGGTCAGCACGCGATCGTAGCGCCCGGGCAGACCGCGGACGAAGTCGTCGGCGCCCGGGAAGCCGTTGATGATGTACACGTCGGACGCGGTGCCGGCGGCCGTCGCCTCGTCACTGGCCGAGGCGGCGACGTACGCGGGAGCGCCGAGCGCGAGGATCGCGGTGCGAGCGCCGGCATGCTGACGCAGCGCGGTGACGGCGGTCCACTCGTCGCCGGCGTTCCAGAGCGGCTCGGACGTGCCCTGGCGCGTGAGGATGGGGAGGTTGTCGCGCGGAATGCCGATGATGTGGCCGCCGAGACCGGCCGCCGCGTCCGTGACGGCGAGGAACGCGGCGCGCGCGTCGGCGGGCGCGTAGAAGCGGCGGAGGAACGGCAGGTAGCCGAGCGCGAGGCTCACCCAGTCGAGGCTCCAGCCGGAGAAATGATCGCGGCCGGTGCACGCGCCCACGTGCGAGAAATGCATGAGGACGTTGAGGCCTTCGTTGATCCCGTTCAGATTGCGCTGGTAGCGCCAGTACTCGAAGCCTTCGCGGGCGATGCCCTCCAGGAATGCGCCGAAGGTCGCAAAGACGTTCAGCTGCGGCCCCGGCGACGCGAACGACAGCCCGTCGGTCATCAGCGACGCCGCCTGCTCCTCGATGCTCATCTCGAACTGGTGCCCGGGCGGCAGCAGCGCCGCCGCCTTGCCGAGCCGCGTCGAGGGGTTGAGGTCGCACGACACGAAGAAGCAGTGCCGCGCGTGCTTCTTCGCGATCGCGACGTACGCCGCCTCCGAGCCGAGGCGCGGGCTCACCCACTTCTCGGGGCCGGGCAGCTGCAATTCCTCGAGGTCGCCGGGATCGAGCCGCAGGTTCGGCGCTCCTTTCGGCGGTCGTGCCGTCGTGTTGACCGTTCGCGGCGCGGCGTCGCGCAACCGCTGCAGCGCAGTCGCCTCGTCGCCGGTCAGCTGCAGCATCGGGTTCGCGAGCGTCTTCTGCGCGTCGCGCCCTTTCATGCCGCCGTCGTGATGCCCCTCGCCGCCGGGCAGATTGTTCACGTAGAACACGCACTCGAGCATCGCGTGCGGGTCGCGATAACTCATGAGCGAGCCCGGGACCCAGACCGGCGTGTCCAGGGGCACGCGGTGCCTTTCCGCGAACGCCGCTGCCTCGGCGCCGATGCCGTGGCTCTCGGCGAACGTCTCGACGGTGACCGGGGCATGCTTCGCGGACCGGTAGCCGACCGGGTAGATGAGCGACGGCTTTCCCTCCTGCGCCAGCGCGAACGCCTCACGGTAGGCCTCGAACAGGGCGGTGCGATCGTGCAGCGACCGTACTTCGAGGATCCGCACGCCGAAGCTGGAGACGATCGGGCGCGGGTCGCGGTCCATGATCTTCGCCGTGGTGCCCGAGAGCTGGATGCCGTTGCGATGCATCACGAAGACGATGGGAGCGGAGTGGATCGCCGCGGCGTTGAACCCGTTGAGCGCCTGGCCCGAGATCCAGCCGGCGTCGCCGCAGTGGCACAGGACGAGCGGCTCGCGGTGCCGCGCCTTCAGCCCGAGCGCCAGGCCGGTGGCGACCGGGATGGTGACGCCGAGCCGGCCGGACCCGAGCGGCGTCCCGCCGGCGATCCACGAGACGTGACCGGCGATGTCGAGGCTGCGCCGGAACTTCTCGATCACACGATCCTTCGGCAGAAAGCCGAGCGCCGACAAGGCTCCGTAATACCCGATGCTGGCGTGGCCGTGCTCGATCGCGTATTGCCGCGCGTCGTAGTCCACGGCGGTCAGCGTCATGAGGAGCGGCCCAATCAGCTCGAGCCCGCCTCCGAGATGATCGATGTCATTCACCTTCGCGAGCGAGGCCAGCGATTCGACGGCGACGGCGGCGGCGGTCTTCTCCAGAGCGGAAAGCGCGAGGTCAGCCTCCGGCGCCAGGCGCTGCTGTTTCAGGTCGAGCGTGAGCGGCAGGACGTTCGAGCGGATGCGCTCGCCCACCAGCGGCGTGTCTTTCAGGAGCTGCGCGTTGCGCCGATCCTGCCCTTCGGCGGCGCGCATCAGCGGTGTGGACATGGATCGGTATCTTACTCTGCCTGTTCGCGGGCGAGCACGTAGTGGGCCGCGAGCGGGCCGTGGCGGGCGGCGGCGGCGGCCACGGCGGCGAGCGCCGCGTCGGCGAGCTGCGCGAAGGCGCTGTCGCCCGAGGAGACCGCGAGCCGTCCGAGGACGCGCGCCGCGTCGCAGTTGTGCACGAACGGCTTCAGCCGCACGCGCAGCAGCCCGACATCCGCCTCCGCAATCGGCGAGCGATCGAACAAACCGCCGCCCTCGTCGTCCCACAGGGCGCGCACCGCCTGGTGCATCAGCTCCTCCGCCATCATCTCGTAGACCTCGTCGCTGGTGGCAGCGTAGGCGTCAAGGAGCGCCGCAGCCATCCTCACCTGGTCCCCGAGCAGTCCGCGCACGCGCGGGCCGCCGTCGAGATAGTGGGCCACGCCCCGTCCCGGCCGGTAGCAGGCGAGGAGCATCCGCTCGAGCGAACGCAGGGCGAAGTCGCGCAGCGAGTCGTCGCCGAACAACGCCGCAGCCGGCAGCATCGCCGACGCCATCAGCGCGTTCCCGTCGGCGTACAGCGTCCTGTCAACCTGGCCGTCGCTCACGCGCTGCGACCCGTACCAACCGCCGTCATCGGTGTCGGACAGGAAACGCTGCACGTAGCGGACGACGCCGGCGGCGCGGTCGGCGAAGCGGGAAGTCTCGAACACCCGGGCGGCGTCCACGTACAGACGGAGCAGCTGCGCGTTGACCTCGAGCGTCTTCTCGGGGTGCGGCTCGCGCCAGTCGCGGGCCGCCGCGTAGCGGAAGAACCCACCATCCACCTCGTCGTACAGCCCGCCCCACCCCATCGCGTCGAGGGTGGTGATGACGATCTCGGCAAGCCGCGGATCGTCGGTGCGACGGTAGCGCGCGAGCGCGAGGTGCAGCGGCGCCACGTGCGGGAACTTCCCGGCCGTGCCGAACCCGCCATGCTGCTCGTCGTACTCCGCAAGCACGCGCGCGGTGAGCGCGTCGCAATCCACGTCGCCCGCGGCGACCTCGCCGACATGCACGGGGGGGGCGGCGGCTCCGGCCGGAGTGCCGCGCACGAACGCTGCGCGGACGTCGTCGAGGACCGCAAGCATGCGCGAGCGTTCGACGTAGGTACCGCCGCCGAGCAGCTCCCCGTCCGGCGTGAGAAACGCCGTAGTCGGCCAGCCGCCGAGCGCGTAGCGCTCGCTGATGTCCGGGCGCCGATCGGCGTCGACGCGCACGGGAACGAAGCCGTCGTTGATGTGCGCGGCGACTGCCGGATCGGCATAGCTCGTCCGATCCATCTCGCGACAGGACTCGGACCACGAGGTCGTGATGCAGAGGAGCACCGGCTTGCGCTCCGCGCGGGCACGGGCGAACGCGGCGGGGCTCCACGGCAGCCATGCGACCTCGCGCGGCACGAGGCGCGGGGGAGCCATGCGGCGGTGATTATAATGATGGGATGCTCGCATTGCGGTACGCCGCGCTGCTGGCGCTCGTCGTGTGGTGCGGCGGGCTCGTGGTGCTCGGCACGGTGGCGGCGCCCGCCGCATTCGACGTCGCCGCGGCACGGCAGGCTGCTGACGGACGGCTGCTCGCCGGCGCCATGGTCGGCGAGGCGCTGCGCCGGTTTCACCGCGTGGCGTACCTCTGCGGCGCCGCCGGGCTCCTGAGCCTGGTGGCGCGCCGTATCCTCGGCCCGCGGCCGCGGCGGGCCGGTATCCGCGTCGCGCTCGCCGCGGTGATGCTCGGCGCTACCGCGTATTCCGGCACCGCGGTCAGCGGCCGCATCCGGACGCTGCAGGGCGAGATCGGCACCGCCCCGTCGAACCTTCCGGAGTCCGACGCGCGCCGCGCCGAGTTCGGCCGGCTGCACGCCACCTCCACCGCGCTGCTGCTCGTCCCGGTGCTCGGCAGCCTCGCGCTCATCTGGTGGGAGCTCAGGGACTGAGCGGCCCACCGCGGAGATTCCCGTGCAGAACTACGATGCCATTCTCGAGCGGCTGCGCACCGAGATCTCGCGCGCGGACGACGGGACCGCCGCGCTGCAGGGCACGGTGCGCGTGCTGAAGGAGAGCCTGCCGTCCTACACGTGGGTGGGCGTCTACCTGCTCCACGGCAACGAGCTGGTGCTCGGGCCGTACGCGGGCAGGCCGTCGCCGCACACCCGCATCCCGATGGGCCGCGGGATCTGCGGCGCGGCGGCGGCTGAACGCGCGACGATCATCGTCGACGACGTCAACGCCGACCCGCGCTACCTGGCCTGCAGCGTGGACACGCGATCGGAGATCGTCGTCCCGATCATGGAAGGCGGCGACGTGCTCGGAGAGATCGACGTCGACAGCGATCTGCCGGCAGCGTTCGGCCCGGCCGACCGCGCGCTGCTGGAGAGGACGGCGGCGATGCTCGCCCCGCGGCTCGGCGCGGGCAACGATCGGTAGCCATGGCCCGCGTCATCACGTTGATCCCGGGGGACGGCATCGGCCCCGAGATCACCGAGTCGGTCGTGCGAACCTTCAGGGCCGCGGCGGTGCCGGTCGAGTGGGACCGCCACGACGCGGGGATGGCGGCGTTCCAGAAGTACAACCAGTCGCTGCCCGCGGACCTGCTCGCCTCGGTGCACCGCAACAGGGTCGCGCTGAAGGGCCCGGTGACCACCCCGATCGCCGAGGGATTCCGCAGCGTCAACGTCGGCCTGCGCAAGGCGCTCGACCTCTACGCGAACCTCCGGCCGGTCCGCAACCTGGCGGGCGTGGAGAGTCGCTTTTCCGGCGTCGACCTGATCATCGTGCGCGAGAACACCGAGGACCTCTATTCGGGGCTGGAGCACGAGGTCGTCCCCGGCGTGGTCGAGAGCCTGAAGATCATCACCGCACGGGCGTCGACCCGGATCGCCACGTTCGCCTTCGAGTACGCGCGCGCGCACGGGCGGCACCGCGTCACGGCCATCCACAAGGCCAACATCATGAAGCTCGGCGACGGGCTGTTCCTCGAGAGCACCCGCGCCGTCGCGCGCGACTACACCGACGTCGCCTACGACGAGCGCATCGTCGACGCGGTGTCGATGCAGCTGGTGATGCGGCCGGAGAAGTTCGACGTGCTGCTGCTGCCCAACCTGTACGGTGACATCGTCTCCGACCTGTGCGCCGGCCTGGTCGGCGGCCTGGGCGTCGTGCCCGGCGCCAACATCGGCGAGGAGTGCTCGGTGTTCGAGGCGGTGCACGGCAGCGCCCCCGACATCGCCGACAAGAACCTGGCCAACCCCACGGCGCTGCTGCTCTCGGCGCTGATGATGCTCGACCACCTCGGCGAGCGGGAGCGGTCCGAGCGGATCCGCGCGGCGCTGACGGAGGTGCTCACCGCCGGGCGGGTCCGCACCCGCGACCTGGGCGGTACCGCCTCGACGACGGAGTTCACCGATGCGATCTGCCGGGAGGTCGAGAAGTCCAGCTGATCTGGTATAGTGCGGCTCTCCCATGCTCGACGACATCACGCAGGCGGTGCTGGCGCGGGAAGAGGTCGCCCGCTACCTGCGCGGCGGATCCGGCGAGTCGGAGCTGGACGCGCGCGAGCGCATTTACGCCTACCTCGACGAGCTTCGCACCACGCAGCGCTACTCGATCTACCGAGCCCTCAAGCATCCCCTGTATCCGATCCTGCGCAAGATCGACCGCATCGACGAGCACGTGGAGATCGCGCAGCAGGCCACGCGCCTCGGGCGGGTCATCTACATTTCGAACCACAAGAGCCACCTCGATTACCTCGTCGAGCCGCTGGTGCTCGACGACAACGGCGTACGGCCGCCGGTCATTGCCGCCGGCATCAACCTGTTCGGAGGACCGCTCGGGCTCCTGCATCGCCACGTCACCGGCGCCATCCCCATCCGCCGCAATGCCAAAGACCCGGCGTATCTCGTCACGCTCAAGGCGTACGTCGCCGAGTTGCTCCACCGCCACGACCTGCTCTTCTACATCGAGGGCGGGCGCAGTTACTCGGGCGAGCTCAAGCCGGCGAAGACCGGGCTGCTGCACGCCGCGATGCAGGCGCGTCGCACCGACTCGGTCATCGTGCCGATGGCGGTGGCCTACGACGTGGTGCTCGAGGACCACATCCTCGCCCACCAGGGAGCGAAGCGGCGGCAGCGGCCGTTCGCGCGCGAGGTGGCGGAGATGGTGCGCTATGCCGTCGGCTACCAGTCGCGCGCCTTCGTCACCTTCGGCGAACCGATCCCGCTGAGCGGGCACGACGCGGATTCGCGGCGCCAGATCATGGACCTGGCGCACCTTACGCACGAGACGATCGGCCGGCTGTACAAAGTGCTGCCGACGGCGGTGATTGCCGCGGCGATGCGGCCGTCGCTCACCCACCGCGAGCTCGAGGCGCGGGCGGACGCGATCGTCGAGGGGCTGCGGAGTGCGAGGGCGAACCTCGGGGTCGATTCGGGTCGGGCGGCGCTCGAGCTCGGCGCCGAGCCGCTCGCGGCGCGCGGCATCATCCACATCGAACGTGGCGGACGCTACCGCGTGCGCGAGCGCACCGTGCTGCGCTACTACGCGCGCACCATCCAGCACCTCCTCGCCGGCAGCCGCCGCACGCCGCCGCGCACTCACTGATGATCGACCAGGCATCCAAGGCCTTTTTTCACCTCCTCGCCGGCAGCTCGGTCCTGAAACAACTGGCGTCGCGATACGGCATGCGGAAGCCGGGCAGCTTCGCGCGGCGGTTCATCGCCGGCGAGAGCATCGACGAGGCCGTCACCGCGGTCCGCGCGATCGAAGCATCGGGCATGCACATCACCCTCGACCATCTCGGCGAGAGCGTCGCCACGATGGCCGAGGCCGACGCCGCCACCCGCTCCTACCTGGCCATCGTCGACCGGATGGTGTCCGCGGGGATCGGCCGCAACCTCTCGCTGAAGCTCACGCAGCTCGGGCTGACGATCGACCGCGCCACCTGCGTCGACAACCTGCGCCGGATCCTGGACGCGGCATCGACGCACGACTGCTTCGTGCGCATCGACATGGAGGACTCGCCGTTCACCCAGGTCACGCTCGACATCTTCGAGACGATGTGGCAGCAGGGCTACCGCAACGTCGGCACCGTGCTGCAGTCCTGCCTGCGCCGCAGCCTCGAGGACGCGCGGCGGCTGAACGCCCTCGGCGCGCGCGTGCGCCTGGTGAAAGGGGCCTACAAGGAACCGCGCACCGTCGCCTACCAGAAGAAGGCGGACGTGGACGCCGCGTTCGTCGCGATCATGCGCGAGCTGCTCTGCGCCGGCACCTACCCGGCGATTGCGACCCACGACGTAGCGATCATCGAGGGCACCAAGACATTCGCACGGCAGCGCGGGATCGCCGCCGACCGCTACGAGTTCCAGATGTTGTACGGCATTCGCCGGGACGTGCAGGTAGGATTGATCGCCGAGGGCTACCGGATGCGCGTCTACGTACCATTCGGCCGCGAATGGTTCCCTTACTTCATGCGGCGGCTCGGCGAACGGCCCGCGAATATCGGATTCGTAATTCGGGGAATCCTCGGAGAGCGATAACAATCTGCGCCGCGGGCCGCAACTCGCGCCAGGAGGGCCCGCGAAGTGTATGCATTGCGCATCCAGCTTCCGTTGCGCGATCCGAACCACTACACACAGGCCCGACGCCTGTTCGGCCGCCAGAACCGAACGGTCCCGCTAACCCACTGGTCCAGCTGGAGTTCTGTCAGGAACTTACGGCCGTGGCATACCTCTTGATATTCCTGAGTCCGGGACGGAGGGGAACGGCCGAGCAAGACTCGGCGTCCTAGGTGGAGATACCAGGGAGAAGCCCATGGTGACCAATTATCCCCAGCGACTCACGGCGGCAACGGAGGCCGGCAACGACGTTTCAGAAGGACTCGTCACGCGCGTCATGGGACGCCTCGGGCAGCTCCTGTGCGGCCTGCGGGGACACGACTCGGTGCTTCATTTCCAGGGGAACCGCGTCATGATGCGGTGCACCTCGTGCGGCCACGATACGCCCGGCTGGGAAATCAGCGGACGCGGCCCACGCCGCCGCTTCGAGGGAGATGCCCGCCGTCACCTGGTCGCCCCGCAGCGCCTCGTGCTGCGCAAGTCCGCATAGACCACTCCTCGCGGATGGGACGCCGCCGGCGTCCCATCCCCTCATCCGGTTCCGGATCCCGTACGCGTCAGCTAGACCCAGAGTTCGGCGAGCCGCACGAGCGCGTCGCGGCAGGTGATGACGTCGGCGACGTTCACATACTCCTCTGTACTGTGCAGCCCGGCACCGCCCGGGCCGAAGAGCACGGACGGAATCCCTGCTGCCCCGAGCACCGCGGCATCGGTCCAGAAGCTCATGCCGGTGGTTGCGCTGCGGCAGCCGGCAGACGTGGCCGCCGCGTGCAAGGTCTCGGGCAGCGCGTGCCCGTCGTCGGGCAGATTGTAGGCAGGCCGCGAGAACACCAGGCGACAGCTCGCGCGGAAGGTCGGGTCTTCGCGGGAGAGGGGGTCGAGGATCGCGCGCAGCTCCGCGGCCGTGGTGGCGTCGCTCTCGCCGGCGACGGTGCGGCGTTCGAGCTGCAGCCGGCAGCGATCGGGGTAGCTGCTCAACTCGCGCCCGCCGTCGATGATCGAGGCGTGCAGCGACGGCGTTCCCATGACCGGATGCTCGGGGCGCGACTGGAGATCACGGTCGAGCCCTTCAAGCGCCTGCAGCACGCGTCCCATGCGGACGATGGCGTCGATCCCTTCCTTCGGACGACTGCCGTGGGCGGCGCGGCCGTGCGTCTCGATCTCGAACCACGCGAAGCCACGATGGCCGATGCCGATCTGCAGGTCCGTCGGCTCGGTCACGACCGCGGCGTCGGCTGTCCACGTCCTGACCAGCGCGTCGGCGCCCAGGCTCGCATACTCCTCATCGACGACCGCGGCGACGATGACGCGGCCGCGCCGCCAGCGGCGCCCGATCAGCATCCGCGCGGCGTCGATCATCGCGGCGACTCCGCCCTTCATATCCTGCGCCCCGCGTCCGTAGAGGCGCCCCTCTTTCTCCACCGGGTCGAAGGGCGCGGGCATGCCCTCGACGCCGACGGTGTCGACGTGCCCGCACAGCATCACCGACCGGCCCGGTTCCGTACCGTCGAGAACGCCGACGACGTTGGGGCGGCCGGGCGCGGCGTCGTCCAGGTGAACGTCGAGACCGAGCGCGCGCAGGTGCTGCGCGATCGCGGCGGCGATCTGGGCCTCCCCAGCGGCGCCAGGTACGAGCGAGGGATTCACCGAATCGATGGCGACCAGCTCGCGGAGAAGGCGGATGCAGGGATCCATCGCAGCGGCGACGCTCGACGATCTGCGACAGGAGGACGGGTCCGGGCGCCGCTACTGTCGGCAGACAACGAAAGGTCGAGTGCCCCCGTTACAGTATCATGCGCCCGTGACGCTCACGGGACGCGTGGCCGCGATCACCGGCGCGTCGTCAGGGATCGGCCTGGCGTGCGCGCAGGAGCTCGCCCGGCGGGGTGTCGCGGTCGTCCTCGGCGCGCGCCGGGAAGACCGGCTCGGCCAGGCGGTGCGCGAGATTCGCGCTGCCGGCGGCCGCGCGGAGAGCATCGCCGCGGACGTGACCGGGGAAGTCGACCTGCTGGCGATGGTGGCGCGGGAGGCGTTTGGCGGCCTCGACATCATGATCTGCAACGCCGGATTCGGCTTCTACGGTACCGTCGAGCAGACGCCGCCGGAGGTCATGCGGCGCATGATGGACGTCAACTTCATGGGCAGCTACTACGGCGCGCGCGCGGCGCTGCCGGTGTTCCGCGCGCAGGGACGGGGGCACCTGGTGTTCGTGTCGTCGGTCGTGGCGCGCCGCGGGATCTCGGCGATGAGCGGCTACAGCGCGACCAAGGCGGCACAGGCAGGGTTTGCCGAGTCGCTGCGCGCGGAGTTCGCCGGCACCGGCATCCACGTCAGCGTCGTCTTCCCGATCTCGACGGTCAGCGAGTTCCGCGAGGCGATGGAGCGCGACTACGGGTACTCGGTCGCCGGCGTGGGACCGCAGCAGGGCGCCGAACACGTCGCACGGCGCATCGCCGACTGCCTCGAGCGCCCCCGACCCGAGGTCTACCCGTACCGCCGCGCGAGGCTCCTGGGCATCCTCAGCCAGGTCGCGCCGGCGTTCACCGACCGCTTCGTCGGCCGGTTCGGCCGGCGCCGCGACACCCGATGATCGCCGCCGCGATCGCGGATCGCGTGCGGGCGGCGGGCGGGCGCGCGCTGGTCGTGGGCGGCTGGGTCCGCGACCGCCTCATGGACCGCCCGTCCAAGGACGTCGACATCGAGGTCTACGGCATTCCCGCATACGAGCTGCACGAGCTCCTGAAGACGTTCGGGCCGGTGAACACCGTCGGTGAAAGCTTCACCGTCTACAAGGTGGCGGGCGTCGACGTCGCGCTGCCGCGCCGCGAGTCGAAGATCGCGCGCGGACATCGCGGTTTCGAGGTCACCGGCGATCCGACCATGACGGCGGAGGAGGCGGCGCGACGCCGTGATTTCACGATCAACGCGATTGCCTGGGATCCGCTGACCGGCGAGTACGTGGACCCGGCCGACGGGCGCAGCGACATCGAGGCGCGGATCCTCCGCGCCGTCGATCCCAGGACCTTTGCCGAGGACAGCCTGCGCGTACTCCGTGCCGTCCAGTTCGCCGCGCGCTTCGGGTTCGAGCTGGAGCCGCAGACGCGCGCGATCTGCAGGGCGATCCCGCTCGACGACCTCCCGCCCGAGCGGATCTGGGGAGAGATCGAGAAGCTGCTGCTGCAGGCGCCGCGTCCGTCGATCGGCCTCACCCTCGCGCTCGACCTCGGGGTCATTGACCGGTTGTTCCCGGAGCTGGCGGCAACGGTCGGCTGTGCCCAGGAACCGGAGTGGCACCCCGAAGGCGACGTCTGGGTCCACACGCTGATGGTGGTCGACGAGGCGAGGCAGGGTATCGAGGATCTGGATCATGCGGGCAAGGTGGCGCTGATGCTGGGCGCGCTCTGCCACGACCTCGGCAAGCCGGCCACGACCGCCGCGATCGACGGGCGTATCCGATCGATGGAGCACGAGCGGGCGGGGCTGGCGCCGGCGACCGCGCTGCTCGATCGGCTCAACATGCACACCATCGGCGGGTTCGACGTCCGCCGGCACGTCCTGGGAATGGTGGCGCACCACCTGAAGCCGCTGTCGTTCCACAAGGCGGAACCGCGCGCCGGCGACGGCGCCTTCCGTCGGCTCGCGCAGAAAGTCGACCTGGAGCTGCTCGGGCGGCTGGCGCTCTCGGACTGCCGCGGCCGAACCGGCGCGTTCGACTGCTCCGGCATCGACTGGTTCCTGCAGCGCGCGCGCGAGCTCGGCGTGCAGCACGCGCCGCCGGAGCCGCTCGTCAAGGGACGGCACCTGCTGGCGCTCGGGCTCGAGCCCGGCCCGCGCGTCGGCGAGATCCTGCGCCAGATCTACGAGCGCCAGCTCGATGGCACGGTCACGTCGGTCGACGAGGGGATCGCGTTCGCGAGACAGCTGCTCGGCAGGTAGAATCTCGCGTGATGCTCCCGTCGTTCTCCCGTCTCCCCGGCTGCCTCGCGCTGCTCGTGTGCGCCTTTTCCACCGTCGCCGCGGCACAGGGGCGGGATCCCGACCACCGACCGATCGGATGGTTCGCCGCCGACGCACGCGGCGTGTTCGCCAATTACGAGGAAGACCCCGGCCTCGCGGAGTTCCTCGACGTGGCGGACGAGAACCTGCCCGCCCGCGGGCGCGGCATCGTGTTCGGCGCGCACGTCTACCCGCTGCACCTCGGGCGCTACGTCGCCGTCGGGTTCGGCGGCGAACTGATGTTCAGCCGCGGCAGCAGGACGCTGCAGCCGGAGGAGGACGAGGAGGACGCGCCGGCCCTCGAAGGTCCGACCGTGAAGGAGCGGCTCTCCGCGGTGTCGCCGCAGGTCTCGCTGAACTTCGGCGGCCGCGACGGCTGGAGCTATCTGAGCGGCGGCATCGGCTGGACCAGGCTCAGGGCCGAGGTCGAGCGGGTGGCAGCGCCGCCCGCCACGCCGCCGACAACACCCCCGGCACCCGTGGCGCCGACCGCCACGGATCCCACGGCGCGATCGAGCACGATCAACTACGGCGGCGGCGCGCGGTGGTTCATGAAGAAGCACCTGGCGCTCAGTCTGGACCTGCGGTTCTACGCGATCCGGCCGCAGACCGGCACCGCCACGCGCCCGACGCTGCGCCGCGCGACGGTGTTGACGTTGAACGCCGGCGTCGCGTTCAAGTAGCGAGATCTAGGCAGCCTCGCGTCCGCGCCGCCACTCCTCGAACAGCCGCGGCGCATTGCCCGCCACCGACCGCAGCGCCGGCTGCCATCCCAGCGCCCGCACACGCGGGCTGCGCATGATCTGGTCGAGCGCGAGCGCGTCGGCGTACGGCCCCATCTTGTGGCGGGCCTCCTCGATCGGTACGTGGCGGATGCTCGGCCGGATCTTCACGTGGTCCGCGATGGCGGTGACCACGTCGTTGACCCGCTCGTCCCCCTCGTCGTTCACGTGGAAGATGCCGGAGGCCTCCTCGCTCTGCACCAGCCGCAGGTAGGCGTCGCCGAGATCGCGGTCGTAGACGAGCGGCCAGTGGTTGTCGCCGCTCCCGATCACGCGGACCAACCCGTTCGCCGCGTCGCGAAACAGGTCGGAGACGATGCCGCGCGCACCGCCGTAGACGATGCCCGGACGGACGACGATCGTCCGCATCGGCGCCTCGAGCACGCGCTGTTCGTGCGGTGCCCGCCAGGCGGTGATCCCGGCCGGGTTGATCGGCGCGTGCTCGTCTGCCCCGTGCGGCGAGGGCCCGAGGATCCACGCGCCGGACGTGTAAACGAACACGCGAGCGCGGCTGCCGGCCTCGAGCAGGGTGTCGACGGCGGTCGCGTCCAGGTGCGGCCCGCGCGGCGAGTAGTCGATGGCGGTGTGGATGAGGACGGCGGCAGCGGCGGCGGCAGCGGAGTACGAGGCAGGTTCGCCGAGGTCGCCAAGGACGGGGTGCGCACCCCGCGCGGTCACGGCGGCGGCTCCCTCGCTGTGCCGGACGAGCGCATCGACCTGGTGGCCGGCGCGGACGAAGGCGTCGAGGATCGCCGTGCCGAGGTACCCGGTGCCGCCCGTCAGGAACATTCGCATCTGCTCACCACCCGAAGCCCCCCGGCCCCGGGGCCGGGTCCGGCGCGTTCCCGATCAGATATCCCAGATCCGTTCCTGCTGGTCGTAAAAGGTCATCAGGCCGTCCTCGCTGACCTTCAGCACCGCGCCGTGGCGGCCCGCCGCCATTGCGGCGGTGGTCCGCGCGCCCTCGACGACCAGGTTCGAGTGCGGCGCGGGCGGCTCGGTGTGCAGGAGGATCGCCCCGATGGCGAGCAACCGGCCGCTGCGGTCCACGACGGTCGCACCGTCGGTCCGCGCCAGGCCGGCGAGGACCGCGGGATCGAGGTCGGTCGCCATTCGGCTGCGCAGCATGTGCATCAACTGCGTCCGCGACGGCGCCACCGGGCCGCCACTGCGGCTGACGTCGAGCTGATCGCCCGGCGCCACCAGCACCGACAGGGAGACCGCGGGGTCGCGCAACACCACGAACAGGGCACCCTGCCGCGCATCGGCGAGATCGAGCGCCGTCTGGAACAGCCGTTCGGCGAGCTGGCCATTGCCGACCGCGCCTGCCCACATCCGGTACTTGGCCTCGAGATCGAGCAGGTGCCAGCGCGCGTTGCGGAAGCTGAACACCTGGAGGCCCTCGGCGAAGATCTTGATCTCGTGCGACGGACTGAGAACGACACAGATGGAGCCGTCGCCGGCGCTGGCCTGCGCATGCGCCCGATACGGCGTCGGGCAGGGCACACGCAGCGGCCGCGGCTCGGCGTAGCGCGCGATCTCGAGGATGTCCAGCACCGCGCCCGACCGGTTCACCAGGAACAGGGTCTGCAGGCCATCGCACAGCCGGTAGAAGCTCTTGATCGCGGTCAGCGCCTGCGAGTAGTGGTAGGTATCCTCGGGCGCCGCCCGCCGCTCGCGCCGCCCGTCGTCGTCGCCCTCGAGGAGCAGGACGCCGGAGGAGATCGCGCGGTTCTCGTAGCTCGACATCGCCGCCACGCGCAGCGTCTCGATGATCGTGGCGACCAGGTCGGCCCGCGCCTGCGAGGACGCGCCCTGGGCCTTCGATTCGGCGTACGCCCTGGGGTCGAGGAAGGCGCCGATGTAGCGGTCCTCGATCGCGCCGCGGAACAGGTCGCCGCGCTCGAGCATCTGCGAGGGATCGAAGATCGCGCGATAGCGCGCGGCGAGCACCGCGCCGATCGCGCGCGCCAGGCGCACCTCGTGCTCGGTGAACGGCCGCCGCGCCGGCACGTGCAGGACGTGCCGCGTGCCGAACCAGCGGATGCTCAGGACCGACGGATCGCCGGTCGGCTCGATCGCGAGCCGACCGTCGGACGAGAGCGAGGGAGTCGGCTCGACCTCGAAGGTCGCGCGGCTGTAGAACTGGCGCAGCGCCGCCTGCAGCAGGTGGTCGTAGAGCGCGCTCGCAGCGAAAACCGGCGGGACCGACATCGGGTTTTCCATCATAATTCAGCGGATGGCGCGGCGCACGCTGCTCGACTTCTTCGCCGATCTGCCGGCACTCGAAGGCGAGTTCATCGCGTTCGACGACGGCTACCGCACCTGGTCGTACAGTTACCCCGGCATCGCGGCGGCGGCGCAGGGCTTCGCCGCGCGGCTGCGCGCGGCCGGGATTGGCAAGGGCCAGGCGATGGCCCTCTGGTCGGAGAACCGCGCCGAGTGGATCGTGGCGCTCTGGGGCTGCCTGCTCGAGGGCGTGGTGCTCGTGCCGGTCGACTACCGCGCCTCCGCCGACTTCCTCGCGCGCGTTGCCGCCATCGTCGACGCCCGGGCGATCCTGGTCGGAGAGACCGTCGATCGGGAGGCGCTGCATGGCGCCGCGCCGGTCTGGCCGGTGGCTGAGTTGCGCACGACTGACGCGGATTCCTCCCGCCTCACGGCGGAAGGTACAACGTCTCGAACCGAAATCACCGCCGACGATACCGCCGAGATCATCTTCACCTCCGGCGCCACCGCCGAACCGAAGGGCGTCGTCATCACCCACCGCAACATCCTCGCGAACATCGTCCCCATCGAGCGGGAAGTGGCCAAGTACAAGAAGTACGCACGGCCGTTCCTGCCCATTCGCCTCCTGAACCTCTTGCCGCTCAGCCACATGTTCGGCCAGGCCATGGCGACGTTCATCCCGCCGATGCTGCCCGGCACCGTCGTTTTCATGCGCAGCTACGCGCCCGACGACATCGTCTGTCAGATCCGCGAGCGGCGCATCTCGGTGCTCGTGTGTGTTCCGAAGATGCTCGAGGTGCTGCGGGACTACCTCTTGCGGGTCGCGCCCGAGGCCGCCGCCGCGCCGGTGGCGAGGATCCACTGGTTGCGGCGATGGTGGATGTTCCGCCGCATCCACCGCATGTTCGGGTTCAAGTTCTGGGCGATGGTGGTCGGTGCGGCGCCGCTCGACCCGGAGCTCGAGGCGTTCTGGGGACGCCTGGGGTTTCTCGTCGTGCAGGGCTACGGCCTGACCGAAACGGCGCCGATTGTGACGCTGAACCACCCGATGCAGGCGGCGCACGGCGCTGTCGGCAAGCCCATCCCCGGCGTCGAGGTGAAGATCGCGGAGGACGGCGAGATCCTCGTGCGCGGCGAGAACGTCACGCGTGGCTATTACAACGCTCCCGAGGAGACGCGCGAGGCCTTTCGCGGCGGGTGGTTCCATACCGGCGACGTCGGCGAGTTCGATGACAAGGGCCAGCTGCACATCCGCGGCCGCAAGAAGGAAATGATCGTGACGCCCGAAGGACTGAACGTGTTTCCCGAGGACGTGGAACGGGTGCTGAACGAAATCCCGGGGGTCAGGGAGTCAGCGGTCGTCGGTGCACCCGTCGCAGGTTCGACAGCGGAACGCGTGCAGGCCATCCTCGTCCTCGAGCCGGGCAGCGAGGCCGACGACGTCGTCCGCCGGGCGAACGTGAGGCTCGCCGATCATCAGAAGGTCCGGGCGGCAGCCGTCTGGTCCCTGGGCGAGCTTCCCAGGACGGAAGGCACACGCAAGCTCAGGCGGCGCGATCTGCGGCAGTGGATCCTCTCGGCGGGTGGAAGCCAGCCGCACACGCCATCGCATCGGGACGAGCGCTCGGCCGCGGCCGTGCTCGAGCGCTTCGCCCCCGGACGCACCATCGGGCCCGAGACCACGATAGACGAGCTGGGACTCAGCTCGCTCGAGCGCGTCGAGCTGATGATGGCGCTCGAGGAGGCCCTGCAGATCACGATCGACGAGACCAGGTTCGCGGCCGCCACCACCGTCGGCGATCTCGAGAGGCTGGCGGCGCCGCTCGCGGGCGCCGACGGAGCGGCCGTTGTATCTGCGCCGGAACGGATCGCGTTCCCCTCCTGGAACCGATTGCTGCCCGTGCGCGCGCTGCGCCGCGCGAGCTTGCCCACCTGGATCCTGCCGCTCGGGCGCATCTGGGTGATTCTCGAGGTCTCTGGGCTCGAGCACCTGCGCGACCTGCAGGGGCCCGTCATCTTCGCGGCCAACCACCAGAGTCATCTCGACACGCCGGTCATCCTCGATGTGCTGCCGGCGCGCTGGCGCTACCGCGTCGCGACAGCGATGGCGAAGGAGTTCTTCAAGGCGCACTTCTACCCGGAGCAGCACACCCGCGGACGGTGGTTCACCAACAGCCTGAACTACTACCTTGCGGCGGCGTTCTTCAACGCGTTCCCCCTGCCGCAGCGCGAGGCAGGAACGCGGCAGACGCTGCGCTACATTGGCGAGTTGATCGACACCGGGCACTCCATCCTGATCTATCCCGAAGGAAAGCGGACCGATCGCGGCGAGATCAACCGGTTCCTGCCGGGGGTAGGGATGATAGCGGCGCGTCTCGGTGTGCCGGTCGTGCCGGTGCGCCTGGAAGGGCTTGAGAAGGTGCTCCACCAGCGTTGGAAGTTTCCCGCGCGCGGCAGCGCACGGGTCGCGTTCGGGCCTCCTATATTATTGAAGGGAAACGACTACGCTGCGCTCGCCGGTCAGGTGGAGGAAGCAGTGCGACAGCTCTGATTGGACGCACGGCTGAGTTTGATCGTGCTCGAGCGATGTGGCACAATCTTTGATCGAAAGGACGGCAATTGAGCAAGGATGATCTGATTGACGTGCAGGGCACCGTCGTGGCGGTTCACAGCGGAGGGCTGTATCGGGTCCAGTGCGACCAGGGCCACGAGGTGCTCGCCCAGTTGAGCGGTCGGATGCGCCGGTTCCGGATCAAGGTCGTCCCAGGTGATCGGGTGACCGTCGGCGTCTCCCCTTACGATCCGGTGCGCGGCATCATCACCTTCCGCGCTCGCTAGAAGAAACGCTTTGAACTCCCATACAACACAAAATCACGCACCGCGGAGACGACGGGGCGGACGGCGTCCGCGCGCGGGCGAGGCCCGCGCCGAGGCGCGCCGTTCGCCGCAGCACGCGCGGCCCGCGCCGGCGGCCCGCGCGCAGGCGGCCTACGACCCGCGGCCGGTCACGTTCGACACGCTCGGCCTCGAGCCGTCGCTCATCGAGGGCGTCCGCATCCGCGGCTTCTCGCAGACGACGCCGATCCAGAGCGCCGTAATCCCGATCGTGATGGCCGGCGACGATCTGATCGGCTGCGCCGAGACCGGCACCGGCAAGACTGCCGCGTACCTGCTGCCCATCCTGAACCGCATGCTGAAGGCGCGCGCCGCGGCGCCCGACGAGCGCGGCTTCACCCGCGTGCTGATCCTCGCGCCGACGCGCGAGCTGGCCGGGCAGATCGAGGACGACGTCCAGGGGTTCACCTATCACACCGACATCACCAGCGTCGCGGTCTACGGCGGCGTCGACATGGGGCCGCAGGAGCGCGCGCTCAAGTCCGGCGTCGACATCGTCGTCGCCACGCCGGGCCGGTTGATGGATCACATGCGCAGCCGGCACGTGTCGTTCGACAAGCTCGACACGCTCGTGCTCGACGAGGCGGACCGCATGATGGACATGGGCTTCTGGCCGGACGTGCGGCGCATCGTCGCGGCCCTGCCCGACGCGGCGGCGCGGCAGACGTTGCTCTTCTCGGCGACGATGCCGGACGACGTGATGCGCATGGCCGACGAGGTGGTGTGCGACGCCAAGTACGTGCAAATCGGATTGGCGGGCGGGCCGGCGAAGAGCATCACGCATACCGTCGAAAACGTGGCGGCCTCGCAGAAGGCCGAGTGGCTGGCGCGCTTCCTGCGCCGCACCGACGGTCCCGTGCTCGTGTTCGTGCGGACCAAGTCCGGGGCCGAGCGCCTCGGGCGCCGGCTCGCGTCGATGGGGCTCAAAGCGGCGGCGCTGCACGCCGACCGGACCCAGGCGCAGCGTACGCAGGCCATCGAAGGCTTCCGCAGCGGCCGCTACCGGGTCCTGGTCGCGACCGACGTGGCCGCCCGCGGCCTCGACATCGACGGAATCACGCACGTCGTGAACTACGAGGTACCGGCCAACCGCGAGACCTACGTGCACCGCGTCGGGCGCACCGGCCGCGCGGAAATGACCGGCACCGCGCTCACGCTCGTATCGCCGGAAGAGACGCGGGCGCTCCACGCGCTGCAGCGCTCCTTCGGCATAGAGATGCAGGGATGATGGACGATACCAAACCGTTTGCACCCGCCGTGGCCCTTCCGGACGCCGGCGCCACCTCGGACACCGCGCCGGCGCCGCCCCCCGAGCCG
The DNA here is from genome assembly GCA_048594975.1 of Vicinamibacterales bacterium. GTDB lineage: Bacteria > Acidobacteriota > Vicinamibacteria > Vicinamibacterales > 2-12-FULL-66-21 > JBMDXB01. The sequence goes on from JBMDXQ010000019.1 coordinate 32,258, forward strand.
GTCGTCTCGCCCGCCGAGGCGAGGTTCAAGTCGTGCCGGTGGCGGGCGACGCCCGATCAGGGCGCGTTCTGCACGCACCGCGACGTGCTGCCATTTGCAGGAAAGGAAGGCTTCAACGCGGAGTCGTGGTGCCTCGACTGCGGCTTCTACAAGCTGCGCCGGACACCCAAGAAACGCGATTACAACGCGTACTGACCATCGTCGATGCCGAATGCTGAATGCGCGAACATTCTGCATTCGGCATTGACCCGCCTACTCCAAGAACTCCTTCGCCAGATCCGCCCACTCCCCATCCGGCGCCAGGTCCAGGTACGCCTTCCAGTGCGGCTTGGCGTCGGGTGAGTGGCCGATTTTTTCGAGCGTGACCGCCAGGTAGAAGTGCGCGTCCGGATATCCGGTGTTGAGCGCCACCGCGTCGCGGTAGCAGCCGAGCGCACCCTCGTAGCGCCCCAGATCGTGCAGGATGTTGCCGAGGTTGAAGTGCGCCTCGAAGCAATCGGGATCGAGGACGATGGCGCGCTCGTACAGCGCCTGCGCCTCGATGAGCTCGTCGCGCGCGTAGTGGATGTTCGCCAGGTTGACCAGCGCCGGCACGAGGTCGGGATCGATGACCAGCGCCTTCCGATAGGTCGCGGCCGCGTCTTCCATCTTGCGCTCGTCACCGTCGTCGAGCCGCGAGCCTTCGAGGAAGTACCGCGCGGCGAGCGCCGCCTGCGGGTCGGCGGACGGCAGCGGCGTGACGGTGTCCTGCGCAACGGACGTCAGCGGTGCCGCCCGGGACGGCATGTGGCGCTGCGGACGGCGCGCCTGCAGCGCCACGACCTTGGCGCGCGGTGCGTCGCCACTCGCCTGGCCGGCATGGAAGTCGAGCTCGAGCTGCCCCTGCCGCTCGGCGAGCAGCGCCCGGAGAACGACGCGCACCGGCGTGCCTTTGGCCAGCTCGCCGGCGACATGGCGAATCGTCAGCACGTCGGTGAACGTGTAGCCGCGCGCGCCGGCGCGGCGCACGAGCCCCCATTTCTCCAGGTAGCGCAGGTGCTTGTCGGTGACCGAGGGATACAGGTGGCGGATGTCGCGAACGCCGTGGGATCCGCTGTCCGAGGACGGTGACGACGCCACGGGTGCAAGAGTAAGAGACGCGCGGGCGTCGAGTAAAGGCCTTTACCGCCCAGCCGTTCCGCTTTACGCTTGCGTCTGATGCTGCTCGCGGGAGACGTCGGCGGGACGAAGACCCTGCTCGGATTGTTCTCGGCGGCGTCGGATCGACCGACGGTGGTCGAGCTCGGCGAGTTCGCCACCATCGACTACGACGGCGTCGAGCCGATGATCCGCGAGTTCCTGCGCGCGCGCGCCGTCGACCCGCGGCAGGTCGAGGCGGCGTGCCTGGGTGTTGCCGGCGCGGTGACCGAGCAGGTGGCGCGGCTGACCAACGTCCCGTGGCTGGTCTCGGGAGCGACGATCAGCGAGACGCTGCGGTTGCGGCGCTGCCGGATCATCAACGACCTGGAGGCGCTGGCCTACGGCGTGCCGGTGCTCAACTCGAGCGAGCTCGCGGTGCTGCAGCACGGCGTCGCGCTGCCGGGCGGCAACGCCGCGGTGATCGCGGCCGGCACCGGCCTCGGCGAGGCGATGCTGCACAACGTCGACGGCCGCTTCATCCCCGCCGCTTCCGAGGGCGGTCACGCCGACTTCGCGGCGCGCACCGCGCGCGAGATGGAGCTGGTGATGGAGCTGACGCGCGTCTTCGGGCGCGTCGGCGTGGAGCACGTCGTCTCCGGGCCGGGTCTCGCCAACCTCTACCAGTTCACGCACGGGGCGTTCGGGACCGGGCCGATGATCACGCCGAACAGCATCGCGCCGGCGCGATTGTGCCCGGCGGTCGGCTCGCCGGCGAGCGTGCAGGAGCTGCCGAAGCGGATCACCCGGTCGGCCCTGGAGGGACGCTGCGGCCAGTGCGTGGAGGCGCTCGAGCTGTTCATCTCGGCGTACGGCGCCGAGGCGGGGAACATCGCGCTGCGCACGGTGGCGACGGCTGGTGTGTATATCGGCGGCGGCATCGCGCCCAAGATCCTGCCGGCGTTGCGCGCGGGCGGGTTCCTCGCCGCGTTCCGCGACAAGGAGCCGATGGCCCACCTGGTCGCCACCATCCCGGTGGCGGTGATCCTGAACCCGGACGCGGGGCTGCTCGGGGCAGCGGTGCGGGCGCAGGAGCTCGCGGCCGATCCTTGACAGGCGGTGATACGTTGATATATCAGACACCGCGTGACCCGGGTCCCCGCCGCCCTCCGCGCCGAGTCCATCGCGGATAAGGTCTACTCCCTCCTCCGGCAGGAGATCGCCTCGGGCGTGTTCCGGCCGGGACAGCGGGTTCACGAGAAGACCCTGGCCGCGCGGCTCGGCATCAGCCGCACCCCCATCCGCGAAGCCCTGATCCGCCTCGAGATCGAAGGCGTGGTGGTCTGCACCAGCCGGCGCAGCTACAACGTCCGAATCCTGACCGTCGACGACGTCCGCCAGATCTACGAGACGCTGGGCATCCTCGAAGGCGCTGCGGTCCGCGCGGTCGCGCCGCGGCTGACCGATGGCGAAGTCCGCGACCTCCGGCACTACAATCGGCTGATGACGGACGCCGCCGCCGGCGCCGACCTGCAGGCGTTTGGCGGCCTCAACCGAGCGTTCCACGACGTCTTCCTCGGCAAGCTGGACAACGAAGTGCTGCGCGACACCTGCACGCTGGTGCGCGGGCCGCTCTACACGTTCCCCGTCCAGCGGCAGACGCTGGCCGACTGGCTGCGCAAGTCGGTCGCCGAGCACCGGGTCATCATCAAGCTCGCCGTGGCCCGCGACGCCGACGGGCTCTTCGCCTTCTTCCGGGACGTGCACTGGAGCTTCGAACGCAACCGCCGGTTCATCAGCGACGCGTTCGACCGCCAGGGTGAAGCGGCGCTTCACCTCTAGCCGACGGTCGCGAGGCGGGGCTCGCCACGGGGGGGCGCGACGGGATCGTTGGCGACGGAGGGTGCGCCACGGGTCGTTCGGCGACGTGAGGTTCGCGACACGATGTCGCGGCCGAGGGTTCGTGCTCGGGTTGCTCGGAAGGAGGATGTCCATGCGGTTCGCCCGTTGGGCCCGGTTGCTACTGGCTGTTCTGATACTGGCGGGCGGCGCCGCGGCGGCGCTCGCGCAAGGCACGACGTCGCGCGTCACCGGCACGGTGACCGACACCACCGGCGGATACATTCCCGGGGCGACGGTCACGCTGACCAACGAGGCGACCGGCGTCTCGTTCACGACCACCACCGGCGACACCGGCGTCTACGTGTTCGACGCGGTGCAGGTGGGCCGCTACACCGTGACCGTCGAGCTCCAGGGGTTCAAGAAGTTCATCGCCACGGCGACGCCGGTGAACATCGGCGTCCCGACCACCCTCAACGCCATCCTCGAGGCCGGCGGGCTGACCGAGACCGTCGAAGTGAACGCGGCGAGCACCGTCGTCCAGACGAGCACGTCGGGAAACCTGGGCAGCACCTTCGATCAGCGCACGATCGAGCAGCTGCCGATCCTCGGCGGCCGCGGCCGCAACCCGCTCGACCTCGTGCTGACGCAGCCGGGCGTCGTCTCGGGCGCGAACACCGGCGGCGGCATCCACGTGCACGGCGCGCGCGACCGGTCCTGGAACTTCACGCTCGACGGCATCGACACCAACGAATCGAGCGCCGGCGGCTCGAACTTCTCCCCGCTGCGCACCAACCCGGACGCGCTCGCCGAGTTCAAGGTCCTGACCGGCAACCAGACGGCGGAGTACGGCCGGAACAGCGGCGGCCAGGTGGCCATGGTCACTCGCTCGGGCTCGAACAGCTTCACCGGCACGGGCTTCTACTTCGCACGGCGACCGGAGTTCAACGCCAACGAGTGGGAGAACAACATCGACAACCTGCCGAAGCGCAACTTCACGCAGGACATGCCGGGCTTCAGCGTCGGCGGCCCGATCCAGCGCAACAAGGCGTTCTTCTTCGTGAACACGCAGTGGCTGCGCGCGGAGCAGACCCGCGAGGTGAACCGCACCGTGTACACCGCCACGGCACGCCAGGGCATCTGGCGCTACTCGACGGTCGGTCGCAACCAGCCGGCAGGCGTGGCGGGCTCCTCCGTTGACGTCAACGGCAACCCGGTCGTGCCCTTCGGCACCTACAACGTCGTCGCGAGCGACCCCGCGAGGCTCGGCCTTGACCCGACCACCCAGGCGCTCATCGCGCAGACGCCACTGCCGAACAACTTCGACATCGGCGACGGCCTGAATACGGCCGGCTTCCGATGGGTCGCGCCCGAGAAGGAGGAGCAGGCCGACTTCGTCACGAAGGTCGATTACACGTTCAGCCCGCGCAACAGCGCGTTCTTCCGCTTCTCGAAGGGCTACCAGGACACGCTCTGCGACGACGTGAACGGCGGCCTCGCGCCCTTCCCCGGGCTCTCGTGCCTCGTGGACACGTTCCGCTCGCCGCTCAACTGGGCCGCGAACTGGCGCTGGAACCCGCGCGGCAACCTGGTCAACGAACTGGTGGTCGGCCAGAACTTCTTCGAGTTCAACTTCGTGACGCCGACCGCCGACCCGACGACGCCGACCTACAGCTTCGGAAGCATCACGATGCCGGTGGACACGCAGGTCGGCAACCTGCGCAACGTCGACACCATTCAGGTCGTGGACAATCTGAGCTGGCTGCGCGGCGCGCACAGCATCAAGGCCGGGCTGAACGTTCGCTACCAGGTGCACACCGATACGCGCGGATCGGTTGGCGGCGTCAACGTCACACCCGTCGTGAACTTCAGCACGACGACCAACACCGTGGATCCGGCGACGTTCGGCATCCCGTCGGACATCAACACCCAGTTCGATCGCCCTGCGCTCCAGAGCAGCATCAACTTCCTGCTCGGGCGGGTCGGCGGCATCACGCAGGGCTTCGTCCAGCAGGGCAACGCGTACGGCCCGGCGGGTACGCCATTCGACTTCGAGTCGTCCTATCCCGAGATCGACGTGTACCTCCAGGACACGTGGAAACCGCGCTCGAACCTGACGATCGACGGCGGCCTCCGCTGGGAGGCGAAGCTGACGCCCGGCAACCCCGACGATCTGATCAGCCGGCCGCACCAGCGCGTCGCGGTGGACGCGGGAACCAGCAATGCGCTGCGGTGGGAGACGGGCAGGCTCTACGAGAGCGACTGGAACAACTTCGCGCCGTCGATCGGCGCGGCGTGGGACCCGATGGACGACGGCAAGACCGTCGTCCGCGGGAACTATCGGATGGCATTCGACCGCATCAACACGTTCCTGGCCTCGTCAGCGATCTTCCAGAGCATCCCGGGGATCACGTTCTCGGCGTCGAACACGGCGTTCGGTCAGGCGGGCGGACGCCTCCGCGTGGGCCTGCCGAACCTGGCGCCGACGATCAGCCCCGAAGGGTTCCTGCAGCCGCCGGCGCCGACCACGACGACGATGCGCGTGTTCGATCCGGAGTTCGAGACGCCGATCACACACGGGTGGGCAATCACCTACCAGCGACAGCTGTTCGGGCAGACGCTCGTGGAGGTCGCCTACATCGGGCGGCGGGGGAACAACCTGTTCAGCGCCTACAACGTGAACCAGGTGGAGGTCGTCTCGAACGGCTTCGTGGACGCGTTCAACGCGGCGAAGAGCGGGGGCGAGAGCGCGCTGCTCAACCAGCTGCTCGGGCCCGACACGCGGCGGAACCCCGGCGAGAGCGGCGCGGCGATGCTCCGGCGCCTCTTCGCGGCGGACCTCGCGCTGAACAACGTCGCGGGCGTGGCGAACTCGCTCGGCACGCGCATCCAGAGCAATCAGACGCTCGGACAGCTTTCGGGGCTCGGCGAGTACTTCTTCTTCCCGTACACGCAGTTCCTGGGCGGGTTCAACGTCATCGACTCGAACGACTACTCGCGCTACCACGCGATGGAAGTGAAGCTGGAGCGCCGTTTCTCCGACGGCTTCAGCTACCTCGTGGGCTACACACTCTCGCGGTCGAAGGACACACGATCGTACGACCCGGCGTTCACCGTCGTCGGAACCGGCAACACGCAGACGGCGGCCAACACGCCGTGGGACATCCGGAACCGCGACCTCAACTACGCGCCGTCGGACTTCGACCGCACGCACGTGATGTCGGCACAGGGCGTGTGGGAGCTGCCGTTCGGACAGGGACGGCGGTACGGCGGGAACGCGAGCCGCGCGACCGACCTGCTGATCGGCGGCTGGACGCTCTCCGGCCAGTTCCTCGCGCAGAGCGGGCGCCCGATGACCGTGTTTGCCGGCACCGGGACGATGTCGAACGTCGTCCAGACTCCGGCCAACTGCAACGGCTGCGGTGCAGATTTCGGCAGCATCCACGAGGAAGGCGGGCTCGCGTGGTATTTCGCGCCGGAGGAGAGAGCGAAGTTCTCCACGCCAGCTCCTGGCGAGTTCAGCAATACGGGGCGCAACTTCTTCAGAGGTCCCGGCAGCTGGAGGCTCGATCTGTCGTTGGCCAAGCGGACACGGATCGTCGGGAACCAGATCCTCGAGGTCCGTGCGGACAGCACGAACGTGCTGAACCACCCTGCCTGGGGATTTCCGACGCTGGTGACGACCTCGAGTCTGTTCGGTCGAAACCGCACCCCGCTCAGCGGGAATTCCCGGAAGATCATGCTGGGGGTGAAGTACTACTTCTGACGCGCCGGTCCGGGCCGGGTTCGAGGTCCGGGATCCGGAGCGGGAACGACGCAGGCCGGGGTCGACTTTAGACCCCGGCCTGTTTTTTTGCTAGCCTCTGGCTCATGGAGCTCATCCTCGTCCTCGCCGTCCTCCTCGTCATCGCCCTGGCAGCGGTCGGCATCTACAACTCGCTCGTGCGGCTGAACGTGCGGGTGGACAACGCCTGGTCGGACATCGACGTGCAGCTCAAACGACGCCACGACCTCATTCCCAATGTGGTCGAGACGGTGAAGGGCTACGCCGCGCACGAGCGGCAGACGCTCGAAGCGGTCATCGACGCTCGGAACCGCGCGGTCTCGGTGCAGGCCGCGGGCCCGGCCGAGCGCGGCCAGGCGGAAGGCGCGCTGACCACGGCCCTGCGCGGCCTGTTCGCGCTCGCCGAGTCGTACCCGCAGCTGCGCGCCACCGAGAACTTCCAGCAGCTGCAGACCACCCTCGGCCAGATCGAAGACGCGGTGCAGAACGCGCGCCGCTACTACAACGCCGTGGTCCGTGATCTCAACACGAAGGTGCAGCAATTCCCTTCGAACCTGATCGCCGGCATGTTCGGGTTCAGGAACCGCGAGTTCTTCGAGATCCCGGACGCGCAACGGGAGACGCCGCAGGTCAAGTTCTGATGACCGCGCGGCTCCTGTGCCTCGCGCTCTGCCTGCTCTGGGCCGTGCCGGCCGCGGCGCAGCGCAGTTTCGTCATCGCGCGCTTCGACGCGACGATCGAGGTCCGGCGAGACGGCTCGATCCTCGTCGAAGAGATCATCGCCCCGCGCTTCACCGGCTCGTGGAACGGCATCTTCCGCAGTATCCCAATCCAGTACCGCACGCCGCAGGGCCTCAACTACACGCTGCGGCTCGACGTGCAGTCGATTACCGACGCGGAGGGTGCGCCGCTGAAGTTCGAGAGCAGCCGCGAGCGCCACTACCGCAAGCTGAAGATCTGGATCCCAGGCGCGCAGGACACCACCAGGACGGTCCGGATCCGCTACCGTGTCGCCAACGGTCTGCGGTTCTTCGAGCAGCACGACGAGCTGTACTGGAACGTCACCGGCGACGAATGGGAGGTGCCGATCGAGTCGGCATCGGCCTACATCCGCCTGCCCGGGGACGTGACCGGCGTCCGCGCGTCGGCGTTCCGCGGCGCCTACGGCTCGCCGGATCAGGCGGAGGCGATCGTCGAGCCGGGCGGCGTCCGCGTTCGCGCGATCGAGGGCCTCGCCTTCCGCGAGGGTCTGACCGCCGTCGTCGGCTGGGATCCAGGCATCGTGCACAGGCCGACCGAGGCGGAAAAGGCGGCCGGCGTCCTGTACAGCAACGTGCCGCTGCTCGTACCCGTCGTGGTCTTCCTCGGCATGTTCCGGCTCTGGCGGTCCCGCGGCAAGGACCCGGAGATGGCCCCGGTCGCCACGCGTTACGAGCCGCCACCGAACATGACGCCGGCCGAGCTCGGCACGCTGGTCGACGGCAAGCCGGACATGCGCGACATCACCGCCACGATCGTGGACCTGGCGGTGCGCGGCTACCTGCACATCGAGGAGAGCGGCAGCGAGGGCTTCCTCGGCCTGTTCTCGAGCAAGGACTACCGGTTCACGCTGAAGAAGCCGCGCAGCGACTGGACGGCCCTGCGCCGGCACGAGTCGGAACTGCTCGACGCGATGTTCAGGGGCGGCGACGACGCGGTGAGTCTGTCGACGCTGAAGAACCGTTTCTACAAGCACCTCCCGGGGCTGCGCAACCAGCTGTACGGAGGCCTCGTGAGCGGCGGCTTCTACACCGGACGGCCCGATCGGGTGCGGATGCTGTACATCGTCCTCGGCATCGCCGGCGGCGCGCTGCTGGCCGTGGCCGGCGGAACGATCATGTCCGGGCTCGGCATGCAGCCAATTGCCGGGATCTTCGCCGGCATCCTCTCCGGGCTCGTCGTCGTGCTCTTCGGCTGGTTCATGCCGTCGAGAACGGTGCAGGGGACGCGCGAGCTGGAGAAGGTGCTCGGCTTCCAGGAGTTCCTGTCGCGCGTCGAGGCGGACCGGATGGATCGCACCATCCGCACGCCGGAGATGTTCGAGAAGTTCCTGCCGTACGCGATGGCGCTCGGCGTCGCCGACAACTGGGCGAAGGCGTTCGAGGGCATTTACACGGAACCGCCGCAGTGGTACACGGGTCCGGGGACGATGCACGCGTTCAACCCGTCGGCGTTCTCCAGCAACCTGGGACGGATGTCGGCGCAGGCTGCGACAGTCATGGCGTCGGCGCCTCGCAGCAGCGGCGGCTCCGGGTTCAGCAGCGGCGGCGGCTTCAGCGGCGGCGGCTTCGGCGGCGGCGGCGGCGGCGGGTTCTAGCGGAGTATCCGCTCGAGTCGCATCGTGGCCAGCTCCGTTGTCGCGGGGCATGCCAGCGGGGGCGAGCCACGAGACTGGCGTTTTCTTCAGACTGATTCACAGGCCGCTCACGACACGGCTGCGCCGCCCCTCCTAGACTCGGCTCGAGAGCATCGAGCCGTGCCCGGCCCCTTCACGCATCGGATCGACCCGGTCCTGGCGGATCTCGGCGGCGCGTACTTCTGGTGGTACGGCCTGAGCTACACGCTGGGGTTCCTCGAACTGTTCATCTACCTGCGGCGGCGCCGGCGAGCGCTCGGCCTGAGCCTGACCGAGGTCTACAGCCTGACGCTCTTCTTCAGCATCGGCGTCCTGGTCGGCGGTCGCGCGGTCGAGGTCGCGTTCGACGAGTGGCCGTTCTACCGCGAGCACCCGTATCTCGTCCCCGCGCTCTGGCTGGGCGGCATGGCCACGCATGGGCTGCTGGCGGGCGCGGCAGTCGCGATCTTGACGTTCTCCCGCGTGAACCGGAAGCCCCTGCGAGAGATCGCCGACGCGCTGGTGGTGCCCGGCGCCTTCTTCCTGGCGATGGGCCGCATCGGCAACTTCATCGACGGCCAGATCGTCGGCAGCGTCACCGACGCGTGGCTGGGGGTCAAGTTCCCCGACGCGGACGGCTTCCGCCACCCCGTCGTCCTGTACGACGGCGTGAAGAACCTGGCGCTCATCCCGGCGCTGATCTGGATCGGACGTCGGCGTCCGATGGCCGGCGCGCAGACGGCGCACTTCGTGTTCTGGTACGCATTCCTGCGCTTGTTCGTGGACCTGTTTCGCGACTATCCGTCACACCGCCTCGCGCTCGGCACCGGCCAGATGCTGAACATCGTGATGGCGTGCGTTGGCGCCGTCCTCATCGCACGGTCGGAGTGGCGATGGCGGCACGCCTCGCGTTCCCCTGTCCGCGCGCAGGTAACCGTCACGCCAGAGTCGGGCGACCCGGGCTGGCGGCGTCCGGCGGTGGCGACTCTACTGGTCTTCTGTCTCGCGATTCCAGGAAACTGGACGCAGGACGTTCCCGAGCGGTACGGCAAACGCCACCCGGGACTGCACCATTCGAGGGTGTATCCGGCGATTGACACGCGCCCTCCCTCGCGGGCACCAGTGTCAGGAGAGGAGAATCACGGACGACGCGATGAGCAGCGCGGCGCCGATGAGCGAGATCAGCCGCGCGTGCGACGAATCGAACGTATCGGCGAACGGCTTGAGGGCGGCACGGACCGCCTTCGGCTCGCGCGCCGTCACGATGCCGACGAGCACCCACCAGCAGCCGAGCGCCCACATGCCTTCGAACGGCCGGATGCCGTCGCCCTGCAGGATCAGTGGAAAGCCGAGGACGATGCCGGCCAGCACACCGCCGCCAATCGCCAGCGGCAGGTAGACCATCCACTTCCTGCGTCCGGTGAGCGTACCGGGCGCGTAGGTCACCTGCGCCCGGGCCACGAAGTACGTGAAGGCGAGCAGGAGGATGCCGATGTGATCGAAGGTCGGAATCGCCACCAGCGTGAGGACCAGCAGCAGGACGGGCATGCCGGCATCGCCCGCCAGCCGCTTCTGCCACTCGGTGAGCGTGTCCACCACGTTCCGCTGGAACCAGCCCGCGGTGGATTCCTTCGGCGGCCTCACGGCGTCGCCCCACTGCGTGGGGTTGCCGAGGCTGGCCAGCACCTGGTCGAGCGCACCCACCGTCACCGGTTCCGGAGCGGCCTCGAGCTCCGCGTGCACGTGCGCGCGCAGGTCCTGCGCGATGTCGTCGGGGTTCAGGCTCGGATCGGCGGCAACGGTCCGCTTCACCGTTCCGAGCCACGCTTCGAGGTGCTCCGATGCGTCAGGCGTCCAGGTCTTCATCGCGTACTTGCCTTGTGTGCCACGCGGCGCAGCTCCTCTACACTGGAGACGAGCGCCTCCCAGGCCCGGTTCATCTCGGCGAGGGCGTCGCGGCCGGCGCGCGTGAGCTCGTAGTACTTCCGCGGCGGCCCGTCCGGCGAATCCTCGATCGTCGCGCGGACCAGGCCGTCTGCCTTGAGGCGGCTGAGGATCGGGTACACGGTCCCGTCGCCAATCATCAGGCCGTCGTAGCCGCGCAGCATGCGCGCGATGTCGTAGCCGTACAGGCGGTCGCCGTTCAGCGCGTTCAAGATGGCGAGCTCCAGCGCCCCTTTTCGCAGCTGCGTCTCCCAGCTCACGGGCGCCACTATATGCCATTACAAGGTAGATGGCAATGCCTTGTAGCGCCAGCCCGGTCTGGGGTCAGATCTGTTTCTTGCGGGTTCGACCTGTGCGGTGGACGCTTGGCGCAGTCCTCCGAAAAGGACAGTCGTGCAAGAAACAAGAGCTGACCCCCTGACGATGGCGGCGATCGCCGCGCTCGCATTGCTGCTCGCGATGCCAGCGGCCCAGACGAACCCGCCGAACCTGCAGACGCGACCCGAACGCACGGACCACCGCGAGACCAGCCGCTACGAGGACGTGGTCGCGTTCCTGAACGCGGTCGCGCAGGCAGCACCGGCGACGGTGCGGCTCACGGGTTTCGGCAAGACGGTCGAGGACCGCACGCTGCCGCTCGCCGTCGTCGGCGCGCCTGCAGCGACCGCGCAGGCCGTCCGGGGCACCGGCCGGCTCCGCGTCTTCATCCAGGCCAATATCCACGGCGGAGAGGTCGAGGGCAAGGAGTCGGCGCAGATGCTCCTGCGCGACCTCGCCGCCGGCCGGCACACCGACTGGCTGCGCTCGATGGTGCTGCTGATCGCACCCATCTACAACGCCGACGGCAACGAGAGGATGTCGACCAGCAATCGCACCGCCCAGAACGGCCCGATTGCCGGCGTCGGCGAGCGGGCGAACGCGCAGGGCTACGACCTGAATCGCGATCACATGAAGCTCGACTCGCCGGAGGCGCGGGCGCTGATCGAGCTGTGGAAGGCGTACGATCCGCACGTCGGCATCGACCTGCATACGACCAACGGCTCGCAGCACGCCTATCACCTGACGTACGCGCCGCCGCTCAACCCCAACACCAGCCCAGGGATCGTCGCGCTGCTCGCCAACGAGTGGTTCCCCTTTTCGACGAAGAACGTCAAGGAGAAGCACGGCCGGGACTTCTTCTACTTCGGCGATGCGACGAGCCCCGGCGGCGGGCGCGGGCGCGGACGCCGTGGTGGCGCGGCCGACACGCCAGTCGCACCGATCGCCCCGCCGGGCGCACCGCCGCCCGGTCCCCGCGAGTGGCGGACGTTCGAACACGTGCCGCGCTTCAACAACAACTACATCGGGCTGCGGAACCGCTTCGGGATCCTGAGCGAGGCGTACTCGTATGCGCCGTTCGCCGAGCGCATCGAGGCCAGCGGCTGGTTCCTCGAGGAGATGCTCGCGTGGGCGTCGCGCAACGCATCCCGCATCCGTGCCGCCACGCAGGCGGCCGACCACGACCGCCTGATCGGGAAGCTGCTCGCGACGCGCGCGCGCCACCACCGCGGCGGTCTCATCGAAGTGCTCATGGGCGAGACGGAGCCCGAGAAGAACCCGATCAGCGGGGCGATGATGCGGCGGCGCAGGGACGTGTCGAAAGCCGAGCAGATGATCGACGTCACCACGTTCGAGCCGACCGCGACGGAGATCGTGCCCGCGGCGTATTACGTCCCGGCAGGTGCCTCGGCTGCCCTGGCGCTCCTGCGCGCGCACGGCATCGAACTGCGCGCGGTGACGCGTCCGGTGAAGGGCGTCGAGCGCTTCACGATCGAGAACATCACCACGCAGTCGTTCCAGCAGCACGACATGCGCATCGTCGACGGCAAGTGGCAGGCTGCGCCAGAGGCCATCGTCGCGGAGGGCTCGTGGGCGGTGCCGATGGACCAGCCGCTCGCTCGGCTCGCCTTCTACCTGATCGAGCCGACGTCCGACGACGGTCTGACGGCGTGGAACGCGTTCGACGCGCAGCTCGAGGGTGCTACGACCCACCCGGTGCTGCGGAGGCGGTGACCGGCCAACCCACGAGGGGTCGCGATGCGCGCGCGACGAGCGGGCAGCCCTGAAGGGTTGCGCTACTGCGGCGCGGCGGAAACAGCCTGAAGGGCTGCGCTACAGCATCGCGGCTCCGAACTCGCGGGCCGACGCGAATCGATCGGCCGGCGACGGGCGCAGCGCCCGAAGCATCGCCGAGGCGGAGGCCTCGGGCATCTCGGGCTGGGCGCGCCGCGGATCCTCCGGCGTGCCGCGCAGCATGGCCCCGAGCAGCGTCGGCATGGACGTCCCTTCGTACGGGCGCGTGGCGGTCGCCATCTCGTAGGCGAGGACGGCGATCGTGAAGATGTCGGAGCGGACGTCCGCCGTCTGGCCGGTCAGCAACTCGGGCGCGACGTAACGCAGCTCGACGTCGGCCAGCGCCATGCCGCGCACGGTCTGCTCGTCCAGGGTGGAGAGCAGATCCTGCGCCTGCCAGATTCCGGCCGACGAAATCATCAGCCGCTCCGGTTCGTCGTCTCGCGCCGGAACGACGCGCATGATTTCCGGGCTCATCCCGCACAGCAGTCCGTTCCGCCGGTGCAGCGCGTGCGCGGCATCGAGCAGCTGCGCGAGCAGCGGACGCAGCCGCGCCCACGGCAGCGCGCCGGCGGCCACGAGAAACTCGCGCAGGCTCTGACCTTCGATGAGATCGGTCACGACCCACGCCCTGTCGGCTTCCTCGCCGTAGTCGCGGACCTGGATCACCGACGGGTGGCTGACCTGGAGCGTGCGCCCTTCGCGGAGCAGCCGCGCGCGCACACCCTCCCAGTTCCGATCGGGATCGCGGCGGATCACGCGGACGGCCACCGGGAGGCCGAGCGCACGGTGCACCCCACGGTAGATGTCGCTGCCCAGGCGCCCGGAACCCAGGCGATCGCCCAGCTCGTAGGTCGCGAGCAGCGACGACATCGCCGGCACGGCGGCGGACGTAATGGTCGAGGAGCTCTCCACCGTGGCGGCCACCACGCCGCCGAACTCGGCAATCGTCGGCCAGCGGTCCTCGGGCCGCTTCGCCATCGCGCGCGCCACCGCCACGTCGACCCACGCCGGCAGGTCGGCACGCAGCGCGCCGGGCCGCGGCACCGGCGCATTCATGTGCGCCGTGAAGATGGCCGCGGGGCTGTCGCCCTCGAACGGCACGCGCCCGGTCAGCATCTCGAAGACGACGGCGCCCAGGCTGTAGACGTCCGACCGATGATCGACGATGCCGCCCGTCAGCTGCTCGGGCGACGAGTACGCGAGCGTGCCGAGGAACTGGTGCGGCCCGGTGAGCCGCGTCTCGTCGGTCGACTCGCGGACGTTGGCCAGGCCGAAGTCCACCAGCTTGTACACGCGCTCGCCGTCGCCGAAGTCGTGGGCGACGATGTTGGCTGGCTTGATGTCCCGATGGACGATGATGCGCCGGTGCGCCAGCTGCAGCGCCGCGCACAGCGGTGGAACGATGCGCTGGACGTCCGCGACCTCGAGCCGGCCGCGCGCGGCGATCTCGTCCCGCAGGCTCGGGCCGCTCAGCAGCTCCATGACCAGGAACGGACGGCCCTCGGCGTCGACGCTGAAGTCCAGGATGGAGACGATGTTCGGGTGCCGCAGCGTAGCGCAGGCGCGGCTCTCGCGCATGAAGCGCTCCCGGGCACCCGGGCCGACGCTGTCGGGCCGGATGATCTTGATGGCGACCTCGTCGCCGAGATGACGGCGGCGCGCGCGGAAGACGCACCCCATTCCCCCCTCGGCGAGCGGCTCGAGGATCTCGTAGCGCCCGTCGAGGAGCTGGCCCGTGGTGAACACCGGCGCGATCTTAACAGGTCGGGGTGCTCAGGGGCCTTCGGTGCAGGGCGCAGGTGCGGGGCTTTTCCGCGCCGCATCGTCTAATACATGATAAAAGACCCGCAGCCGGAGGGGTCGACATGGTGGTGCTGCTGCTCGTTTCGCTGCTGCTGGGTGCCGTCCCGCAAGCCGCCGACACGCCCGTATCCGCGAAGATCTGGGAGGGCCGGGAGGCGGAATTCGAGCAGTTCCTCAGAACCGCCCCGGTGGTCAAGATCGAGGATGTGCCGATCGGCGTGACCAAGCCGCGCCGGGCGTACGTCGAGCCGGGCGGGCTGTGCGAGTCGTTCGCGTGGAAGGTCCTGCCGCCGGGCATTCACAAGGGGTTCTGGGACAGCTACAAGTCGGAAATCGCCGCCTACGAGCTGGACAAGACGCTGGGCCTCGGCATGGTCCCCGTGACCGTCGAACGGCGCATCAAGGGGGATATCGGCGCCGCCGTCCTCTGGCTGAAGGGCGTCCGCTCGTGGGAGGAGGCGCTGCGCGCGCCAAAGGCTCCCAGCTGGAACCGCAATATCGTGCGCATGAAGATGTGGGACAACCTGGTCGGCAACAGCGACCGGAACAAAGGCAACCTGCTCGTCGATCACGTCGGAAACCTGTTCCTCATCGATCATTCGCGCGCCTTCAGCGTGGACAAGAAGCTGCACCAGAAGCTCGAGAACATCGACATGGAGCTCTGGAACCGGATGCTCGCGCTCGATTTCGACACGGTGAAGGCCGCCATCGGGAAATGGGTCGGCAACCAGGAGATCCGGGCCGTGCTGCAGCGGCGCGACCGCATGAAGAAGGAGATCGACGGGATCCTGACGAAGAGGGGTGAGGCTGCGATCCTGAAATAGTGTCAATGCTGAATGACGAATGCTGAATGCCGAATGTGACCACTCGGTCCATTCGACGTGCGGCATTCAGCATTCAGTGACACGCATCACCTGAAGATCCCTTTCAGCTTCCCAAACAGCCCCTCGAGCGCCCGGCGCATGCGCTGCTTGATCGAGCCCTTGTGGATCGTGCAGAGGCGCCCGGGCGCGTTGTCGCCCTCCTTCAGGTACTCGACATAGGTCGGGCACTCCTCCACCGGCCGCAGATAGGACACGCCGCACAGCAGCTCCTCCCGGAGGCCGCCGGGCTGCTCGAACTCGCCGGGCGGACGATGCCGCGCCGCGCGCCGCATGAAGTCGGCCCAGATCGGCAGGGCGTACCTCGACCCGTATCCCGACTCCGAAATCGTGCGCGGCTGGTCGTACCCCACCCACACGCCGGCAACGATCGCCGGCGAGAAGCCGACGAACCAGGCGTCCTTGAAGTCGTCAGTCGTGCCGGTCTTGCCGCCGGACGGGAAGCGCACGCCCCAGGTGCGCGCCGCCGCGCCGGTTCCGCGATCGAGCACGTCCGAGAGCATCGACACCATCTGGTACGCGACCTCCGGTGAAATGGCGCGGCGCGTCTGGACGGCGGTGTCCAGGACCGGGCTGCCGTCGGCGTCGAGGACGCGGACGATGGCCCGCGGCCGCACCGCGAGGCCGCCGTTGGGGAAGGCGGCAAACGCCGCGGTGAGGTCGAGCGGCGTGACCAGTCCCGTCCCGAGCGACAGCGAGGGGACGTCCGGCAGGTCGTGCATGCCGACGTCGGATGCCAGCCGCAGGACCGGCCGCGATCCGATCTTCTGCTGCAGGAACGTCGCGGCGCGGTTGTTCGACTCGATGAGCGCCGCGCGCAGCGTGAGGGCGTCCGGCGTCCGGCCGCTGGCGTTGCGCGGCGCCCACTCGTCCTGCCCCTGCGGCTGGATGTTCGCCAGCCCTTCGAGCACCGACACGGGCGAGTAGCCGCGCTCGAGCGCCACCGCAAAGAGGAACGGCTTGAAGGCGGAGCCCGGCTGGCGCCGGCTGCGGACCGCACGGTTGAACTGCGAAAGCCGGAAGTCGCGGCCGCCCACCAGCGCGAGGAGGTCGCCAGTGTGCGGATCCAGCGCCACCAGGGCGGCCTGGAGCCCGGGCCGGTTGAAGCGGCGGAGCCCGTCGCCGACCGCGCGTTCGGCGAGATCCTGCAGCTCGGGCACGAACGTGGTGCGCACCTGCCAGTCGGGCGGGTGATCGCCGCCGAAGCGATCGCGAAAGAGCTGCCGCAGGTACTCCTTGGGGTAGCCGGCGCGCGGGTTGAGCGTGCCGGGGTAGGACCGAATGGTGAAGCGCGCGGCCTTCGCCTGCCGCTCCTGTTCCGCGGTGATGAATCCTTCCTCGCGCATCCGTGCCAGCACGACGTGGCTGCGCTCGACCGCGCCTTCCAGGTTCGACCACGGCGACAGCGCTGACGGCGCGCGCGCCAGCCCCGCAATGAGCGCGCTTTCCGGGAGCGTGAGCTGCCTGGCGGGTTTCCCGAAGAGGCTCCTCGACATCGTCTCGACGCCATAGATCCCGGCGCTGAGGTAGATCCGGTTCAGGTAGAGCTCGAGCACCTGCTGTTTGGTGAGCCCGGCCTCGATCATCACCGCCAGTACCGCCTCGCGTGCCTTGCGGCCGTAGCTGTGATGGTTCGAGAGGAAGAGGGTGCGGGCGAGCTGCTGGGTCAGCGTGCTGCCCCCCTCGACCGTCCCCGGCGACCGGATGTTCCGGACGATGGCGCGCCCGATCGCGATCGGGTCGACGCCGGGATGGCGATAGAAACGGTGGTCCTCGACGGCAATGAACGCGTGCTGCAGGTGGGGAGAGATCTCCGCAATCGGCACGTCCTGCCGGTGCTCGTCCATACGAAACCAGCGGCGGCCGTCGGCGGACAGGAACCAGGTGTCACCCACGCCGCGGCGAAGCTGGTATACGCCCCAGGCCTGACGGAAGAGCCACGTGAGCCCGACGGCGGTCACGACCGCGAGCGACACGAAGAGGACGGCCGCGATGCGGTCGCGCGCGGTGCGGCTGATGCGCATCATCGGCGCGCGTGCAGGACGAGCGAAAGCACGGTGTAGTAGACCGGGAAGCAGAGCGACCCGATCAGCAGCGGCGTGGGGACATCAGGCAGCATCACAACGATCCCGAGAACCATCAAGGCCCAGACCAGGCAAAGCGTCAGCGTCAGGCTGCGGAGCACCGGAGTCCGTGTCGGGTAGACGTAGCCCACGCGCACGAAGATCAGCGCCACGAACAGCAGGAGGATCCCCGCGTTCACCGGCGGCGTCAGACCGGATGCGTGCAGATACAGGGCCACGATGTTCCAGTAGGACGGAAAGCCCGTAAAGAAATGGTCGGCCGTCTTCGCGTCGGCTGAGGCAAAGCCGTACGCGCTGCTGATGAGGACGGCCGCGGCCACGGCGAGACCCCAGCCCGGCGGCAGGTGCCCGGCGTGATAGAGAAGGAGTACGGGCAGGAAGACGAAGGTCAGGTAATCGACGATATCGTCGAGGCGCGCGCCGTCGAACGCCGGGATCAGGTCCTTGACGCGGGCCAGCCGTGCCAGCACGCCGTCAGTCCCATCGACGATCGTCGCCGCGATCATCCAGAGGAAGGCGTCCCGGTAGCGTCCCTCGGCGACCGCGAGAGTTCCGGCGAGCGCCATGACGGCGCCGAGTGCCGTATACGCATGAACCGACCAGGCGAATACATGGCTCAACCGTATGTTCTGCATTATCCGGTCGTTTACTTCGTTCCTTGGAAGATGCTAAAATCTGAACACATTCCTCACCCCAGCGGAGTGTTCTTTTTCTTCAACTACTAGTCTCTGCCCCTCTTAGCCGGTCGGGCGGAAAGTTCTGGGCGCGCCGGGGATTGGCGTCCGCGGCCCGACTGTCGGCGTGCCGGCTGCGGCAGAGACGCGAAACGGAACCGTTTGTGGCATCACCTCGCTTCCTCCGGCCGCGCGTCCTCGTGCTGACCGCGGGCATCCTGGCGCTGGCGGCGATACCGGCCGCGGTGTTCTACGCGCGCCGGCCCGCTCCCCATCCGTCGATTCCCTTCTCGGAGTTCATCCGGCAGGTGGAGTCGGGCGCCGTTGCCCAGGTGGTCATTGGCGAGCGCGACATGCAGGTGACGCTGCGTACGGGCGCGACCGAGACGACCGTCGCGCCGGCCGAGTTCCTCCGCTCGAACGCCGGCTTCCTGACCGATCTCGTGAAGCGGCAGGTGCGTGTCGAGGTGATCCCGCCGCCCGATCCCGCCGCGCTGAACTACGGCGCGATCGCGACCGCCATCGCGTTCTTCGGCCTGCTCTGTTTCACGGTGTACCGGACGACGGCGGGACGCATCCCGTCGTTTACCGGGCGCACCCGGGTCGCCGAGCGGGGCGAACAGGTGGTGACGTTCCAGGACGTGGCGGGCGTGGACGAGGCGAAGGACGAGGTCCGCGAGATCGTCGATTTCCTGCGCGACCCGTCGCGTTTCGAAGCGATTGGCGGGCGCATTCCGCGCGGCGTGCTGCTGGTGGGCCCGCCGGGCACCGGCAAGACCCTGCTCGCGCGCTCGATCGCCGGCGAAGCGGGCGTGCCCTTCCTGTTCGCCAGCGGTTCCGACTTCGTCGAGATGTATGCCGGCGTGGGCGCGTCCCGCGTCCGCCGCCTGTTCCGCGATGCACGCCGCCACCCGTCGTGCATCGTCTTCATCGACGAGCTCGACGCCGTCGGCCGCAGCCGCGGCGGCAGCTCGCTCAGCCACGAGGAACGCGAGCAGACGCTGAACCAGCTGCTCGTCGAGATGGACGGGTTCGAGGGGCACAACGGGATCGTGGTCATCGCCGCGACCAACCGCCAGGACATCCTCGACCCGGCGCTGCTCCGCCCCGGCCGCTTCGATCGGCAGGTCATGGTCGGCAACCCCGACCTGAAGGGGCGCGAGGCCATCCTCCGTGTACACACCCGCAAGATCGTGATGGACGAGAGCGTGGATCTGCGCTCGATCGCGCGCGGGACCCCCGGCTTCTCCGGCGCCGACCTGGCGAACCTGGTCAACGAGGCGGCGCTGCTCGCCGCCCGCGGCGGGCATGCAACGGTGACGGACAGGGACCTGCAGGAGGCGCGGGACAAGGTGCTGATGGGCGTTGAGCGCCGCTCCATCGCGCTCTCCGAGATGGACCGCGTCAACTGTGCCTACCACGAAGCGGGCCACGCGGTCGTCGCCGCGCTGCTGCCCCACGCCGACCCGCTGCACAAGGTGACCATCATCCCGCGCGGGCGCGCGATGGGCGTCACGATGCAGCTGCCGGAGGCGGATCGGCATACCTACACGAAGGGATACCTGGAGACGCAAGTGGCGGTGCTGATGGGCGGCCGCGTCGCCGAGGAGCTGTTCATGAATCACATGACCAGCGGCGCCTCCAACGACATCGAGCGGGCGACCGATATCGCGCAGCACATGGTCTGCGAGTTCGGCATGTCGGCGCTCGGGCCGCTGGCCTTCCGCAAGCCGGGCAGCGCGTTCGAGCAGGACCGCGCGCACGTGGTGAGCGAGGCCACCGCGCAGCGCGTGGACGAGGAGATCCGCCGGATCGTGATGGACGGCTACGAGTGCGCGAAGGGGATCGTCGAGCGCAACCGCGAGCCCGTGCGCGCGCTCGCCGGGGCGCTGCTCGAGCAGGAGTCGCTCGAAGCGGACGAAATCAAGACGCTGCTGGCGAACGCGGGCGCCTGCTGACGCGGGTCCGGCCGCGCGGCCGGAGCGGTTCGCCGGATCGCCCACCAATCGACGCGCTGTTCGAGGCAACGCGCTTCCAATCAGGCGCTGCCGCGTGCCTTTCCATCTTCCCATTCTCGATCGCGCACTCGCCTCGTTAGAATACGACGCGATGTCGTGGTCCCCCCAGGCGCCGCGCACCATTGCCGGCCGCTACGTGCTCGAGCAGCTGCTCGGCCGCGGCGGTATGGGCACGGTCTACCGCGCCCGCGACCTGCGCGGAGAGGAACCCCTAGCCCTCAAGCTGATTCACCCCGAGCTGCTCGGCGATCCTGATGCCGGGGCGCGGTTCGTGCGCGAGGCGCGCATCGTCGCGCGGCTCCGCCACCCGGCGATCGTCACGGTCCGGGACTTCGGCACGTTCGGCGATCGCGGCGCCTACCTGGCGATGGAGCTCGTCGCCGGGCCCGACCTGCGCCACGTGCTGGTCAGCGAGGGACGCCTCGAGGCGCGGCGGGCCTTGTCCATCCTGGCGACGGTCTGCGGGGCGGTGGAAGCGGCGCATCGCGAACAGGTGCTGCACGGCGACCTGAAGCCGGAGAACATCCTGCTGCCGGGTGAGGGCGTCGAGGCGAAGGTGCTGGATTTCGGGTTCGCGAGGGTGTTCGGCGACCGCGTACCGGCGGCGAACGGCCCAACGTCCGCGGCCGGGGCGGGGGCCGTGGTAGGAACGCCAGCCTACATGGCGCCGGAGCAGCTGCGCGGCGGAACCGTCGACACGCGCACCGACGTCTTCAGCCTCGGGGTGCTCGCCTACGAAATGCTGACGGGAGAGCTCCCGTTCGGGCGCGGGTCGCTGGCCGACCTCGTGCTGGCGCACTCGCGCGGCGCGGCGCGAACCGGCGCCGCGCCGGCGGCGCTGGCGCGCGCCGTACACGCCGCGCTAGAGCCCGAACCGGATCGCCGACCCGCCTCGGCGCAGGCGCTCGCGCATTTGCTGCTCGCCGCCGCCGCGATCTGACCGGCGAGGCGCGGGCCGGCGCCGCCGCTAGGGCGTGGCGAGGCGCTTGTCGATCTCGGCGATGGCCAGCTGAATCTGCTGCCGCCTGACCGGATGCTCGACGGCCGCCGCCTGCCGTTCCAGGTTCGCGCGGGCCAGCCTGAGCGACTGCAACTCGCGCAGCCGCTCCGGGTCGGCGGGCGCGGCGGCGCCGGCCCGACGCCGGCGCTCGGCCTCGCGCTCTTCCATGCGTTCCTGGATCTTCGCGTCCGCGTCGACGAGTCCTTCTCCAGAATCACCCATAGAATGATAACGATCGCAAAATGTGCCGTGGATGTCGCCGGCCGCGAGGAGCCGCGATCGGTCGACGTTCAATTGTGCCAATTGTGCCCGATGCGGCGGCGGCGCGGCAATGCCGAATGCGGGGCAGCCTAAAATAGCGGCGTGGGCAGGCGCGCCGACGTGCTCGAGCTCTTCCACCCCGCGGTCGCGGAATGGTTCCGTGCGTCGTTCCCGTCGCCGACGGCACCGCAGACCGGCGGCTGGCCGGCGATCGCGCGCGGCGAATCGACGTTGATCCTCGCGCCCACCGGCAGCGGCAAGACACTCACCGCCTTCCTCTGGTGCATCAATCGCCTCATGTTCGAGCCGCCGCCGGCGCCGGCGCGGCGCTGTCGCGTGCTCTACATCTCGCCGCTCAAGGCGCTGGCCGTGGACATCGAGCGCAACCTGCGGTCGCCGCTCGCGGGCATCGCGCACCGCGCGGCGGCCCGGAACGACGACCAGCACGCGCCCGCGATCCTCGTCCGCACCGGCGACACGCCTGCGGCCGAACGGGCACGCTTCCGGCGCGAGCCGGCCGACATCCTCATCACCACCCCCGAGTCGCTCTACCTGCTGCTGACGTCGGGCGCGCGCGAGTCCCTGCGCTCGATCGACACGGTGATCGTCGACGAGATTCACGCCCTCGTGCCCACCAAGCGCGGCGCGCACCTGGCGCTGTCGCTCGAGCGGCTCGAGCACCTGCGAGGCGACGGCGCGAAGGCCCTTCAGCGGATCGGCCTCTCGGCCACGCAGCGGCCGCTCGACGAAGTGGCGAGGTTTCTGGCAGGAGTATCCAGCGCCGGGACTCAGGGAGCGGGGTCCGGGGGGCGAAGGAAGAAAGCCCTGCGGCGCAACGTTCCAGCGGAGCGGGCGCTGGCCGAAACCGCCATCCACGACGAGTTCGTCCAGGCGGAGGCGCGTGCCGCCTCTTTCCGTCCGGTGACGATCGTCGACACCTCGGAGAAGAAGCGGCTCGAGCTGCGGATCGAAGTGCCGGTCGAGGACATGGCGGCGCTCGGCCAGGGCGGCGACCATCCGGCGCACGCACGAGAGACGAAGCTCGGAGGGCCCGACGACATCCCCAGCGGGCCCGCCTCGCAGGGCGCAGCGCGGCAGTCCATCTGGACGGCCATCCACCCGCGGCTGCTGGCGCTCGTCCAGGCGCACCGCTCGACGCTCATCTTCGTGAACAGCCGACGCATCGCCGAGCGCCTCGCGGCGGCGCTGAACGAGCTCGCCGGCGAGCCGCTGCTCCGCTCGCACCACGGGTCGCTGGCGCGGCCGCAGCGCATCGAGGTCGAGGACCGGCTGAAGGCGGGGCTGATCCGCGGGCTGGTGGCCACCTCCTCGCTCGAGCTCGGGATCGACATGGGCGCGATCGATCTCGTCGTCCAGATCGAGGCGCCGCCGTCGGTCGCCAGCGGCATGCAGCGCATCGGCCGCGCCGGCCACACCATCGGGGAGGCGAGCCGCGGGATCATCTTCCCCAAGTTCCGCGGCGACCTGGTCGCGTGCGCGGCCGTCACCCGCGCCATGCACGAGGCGAAGATCGAGTCGAGCCGTTATCCGCGCAATCCGCTGGACGTGCTGGCGCAGCAGATCGTGGCGGCGGTGTCGATGGACGACTGGAACGCCGACGCGCTCTACGCGGCGCTCCGTGGTGCCGCGCCGTTCGCCGAGCTGAGCCGCAGCGTCTACGAGGGCGTGCTCGACATGCTCTCCGGCCGCTACCCGTCCGACGACTTCGCCGACCTGCGGCCCCGCCTCACGTGGGATCGTCTGAGCCACACGCTCACCGCGCGCGAGGGTGCGAAGCGCGTCGCCGTCATCAACGGGGGAACGATCCCCGATCGCGGCCTGTACGGCGTCTTCCTGAGCGGCGAGCGCGGGCCGGGCGCGCGCGTCGGCGAGCTCGACGAGGAGATGGTGTTCGAGAGCCGCGTCGGCGAGACGTTCCTGCTCGGAGCCTCCAGCTGGCGGATCGAGCAGATCACGCACGACCGCGTGCTCGTGTCACCGGCGCCGGGCGAGCCCGGGAAGATGCCGTTCTGGAAGGCGGACGCGCCGGGCCGCCCGTTGGAACTCGGACGCGAAATCGGCGCGCTTGTGCGATCGCTCCGGCAGATGCCGCCCGCGGCGGCGGTCGAGCGTCTGGTGCGGCACCATGATCTCGACGCTCAGGCCGCCGAGAATCTCGTGCGCTACCTGGCCGACCAGCATGCCGCCGCGCGTGTCGTTCCCGACGATCGCACGATCCTGATCGAGCGCTGCCGCGACGAGCTGGGCGACTGGCGAATCTGCGTGCTGACGCCGTTCGGCGGCCGCATCCACGCGCCGTGGGCGATGGCGGTTGCCGAACGCGTACGCGCCGAGCGCGGGCTGGACATCGAAACCATGTGGTCCGATGACGGCTTCGTCGTGCGGTTTCCCGAGACCGACGAACCGCCGGACACGCGCCTGATGCTGCCTGCGTCCGACGAAGTCGAGGCGCTCGTCGTCCGCCAGCTCGGCGCGACGGCGATGTTCGCCGCGAAGTTCCGCGAGGCGGCGGCGCGCGCCCTGCTGCTGCCGCGGCGCAGGCCCGGCGGCCGCAGCCCGCTCTGGCAGCAGCGCAAGCGCGCCGCCGACCTGCTCGCCGTGGCGGCGCGCTACGGATCGTTCCCGATGATCCTCGAGGCCTACCGCGAGTGCTTGCGCGACGTCTTCGACATTCCTGCGCTGGTGGACACGCTCCGCCGGGTGGAGACGCGCGAGATCAGGGCGGCAACGGTGGATTCGTCGATGCCCTCGCCGTTCGCGGCGGCGCTGCTGTTCTCGTACGTCGCCAACTACATCTACGACGGCGACGCGCCGCTCGCCGAGCGCCGCGCGCAGGCGCTGGCGATCGACGAGGCGCAGCTCCGCGAGCTGCTCGGCGAAGCCGAGCTGCGCGAACTGCTCGACGCCGATGCGCTGGCCGACGTGGAGCGGCAGCTGCAGCAGCTCGATCCCGCGTACCACGCACGCTCGGTCGACGCGGTGCACGACCTGCTGCTCCGCCTGGGCGAGCTGACCGTCGCCGAGATCGCCGCGCGCAGCCGGACCGATGCGGAGGCGGCGCGCGACCAGCTGGTGCGCGAGCGGCGCGCCGTCGCGATCCCGATGGCCGGCGACCAACGGCTCGTCCCGGTCGAATACGCGGCCCGCTACCGCGACGCGCTCGGCGTCCCGCTTCCGCCGGGCCTGCCCGCGTCGCTGCTCGAGCCCGCGGACCACGCGGCGCACGATCTCGCGCGGCGCTACGCGCGGACGCACGGACCCTTCACGACGCCGGAGTTCGCGCAGCGCTACGCGCTCGGACGGTCGGTCGCGGACCGCATGCTGCAGGAGCTCGCCAAGAGCGGGCGGCTGCTCGAGGGAGAGTTCCGGCCGGGGGGCACGGGCCGGGAGTGGTGCGATCCCGAGAACCTCCAGACCATCCGGCGCCGGTCGCTCGCCAGGCTGCGCAAGCAGGTCGAGCCGGTGGAACCGGCAGTGCTCGGCCGTCTGGTGACGACCTGGCAGGGCGCGGTGCGCCGTCGTTCGGGACTCGACGCGCTCCTCGACGCGGTCGAGAACCTGCAGGCCGCCCCGCTCGCCGGTTCGATCTTCGAGTCGGAGATCCTCGCCGCGCGCGTCGAGGACTACCACGCCGCCGACCTCGACGCGCTTGCGGCCGCCGGCGAAGTGGTGTGGTGCGGCCTCGAGCCGCTCGGCGATCGTGACGGGCGGATCGCGCTCTACCTGACCGACCACCTGCCGCGCCTGCGGCGGGCGCCGCGCACCGACGAGATCGCCGGCCGCGAGCAGGCAATTCTCGATCACCTGCGCGCGCAGGGTGCGTCGTTCTTCACGGCGATCCACCAGGCGGCCGGCGGCGGCTACCCCGGCGAGACGGTGGACGCAGTCTGGGATCTGGTCTGGCGCGGGCTGGTGACCAACGACACGTTCCACGCGCTGCGCGCGTTCACCCGGCCCCCCGAGCGCCGGCAGCGCCGGCCCCCCAGCGGCCGCAGCTTCCACACCCGGCGCGTGGCACCGCCTTCGGCAGAAGGACGATGGTCGCTGGTGGAACAACGGACGGCGGCGCCGGTTTCGCCGACGGAGTGGGCGGCCGCCACGGCGCAGCAACTGCTCGCGCGCTACGGCGTCATCACGCGCGAGGTCGCCGCCGCCGAGGGGATCTTCGGCGGCTTCAGCGCCGTCTACGACGTCCTGAAGGCGATGGAGGACGCCGGCCGCGTGCGCCGGGGGTACTTCGTGTCGGCGGTCGCGGCCACGCAGTTCGCGCTGGCACCTGCCCTCGAGCTCCTGCGCTCCCTTCGCGACGCCCCGGAGGAGGCGGAGGCCGTGTTGCTGTCGGCGACGGATCCCGCGAGCCCCTACGGGACGATGCTGCCGATGCCCGAGGTGGCGTCGATGCGCCCCACGCGATCGGTGGGTGCGCTCGTCATCCTCGTCAACGGGGCGCTCGCCGCGTACATCAGCCGCGGATCGCGCCAGCTCACGGTCTTCCTGCCCGAGGACGAACCGGCGCGGTCGACCGTCGGCCGGTCCCTCGCGCGGCGGCTGGCGGATCTCGGCAGCGTGCTCGTCGGGGAGATCAACGGGATGCCGGCGGACCAGCATCCGCTGGCGCCGTTCCTCCTCCAGGCCGGGTTCCATCCGTCCGCGATGGGGTTCCAGATCCGGCGGCATGCCTGAAGGCGACACCATCTTCCGCGCGGCGCAGACGCTGAATCGCGCGCTCGGCGGCCGGGTAGTCACGCGATTCGAGACCGTGCTCCCCGCGCTGTCGCGCATGAACGATGACTCGCCGATTGCCGGGCGCAGCGTCGAGCGCGTCTACTCGATCGGCAAGCACCTGTTCCTGCAGCTCTCCGGCGGGCTCACGCTGCGGACGCACATGCGGATGAACGGCAGCTGGCACGTCTACCGGCCCGGGGAACGGTGGCGCCGGCCGCGCCGCGACATGCGGGTGGTCGTCGCGACCGACGTGTTCGAGGCGGTCGCTTTCAACGTTCCGGTCGCGGAGCTGGTGGCCACCCGCACGCTCGAACGGCACCGGCAGCTGCGGGCGATCGGGCCGGACCTCCTGGCCGACGACTTCGACGGCGCCCGAGCGCTGCACCGGCTGCGCGAGCGTTCGGGCGTCACCATCGCGGACGCGCTGCTCGATCAGCGCGTCGTGGCCGGCGTCGGCAACGTGTACAAGTCCGAGGTGCTCTTCGCCTGCCGCGTCGATCCGTTTGCCGCGGTCGGTGCGCTGCGGGACGAGCAGCTCGCGTGCCTGATCGCGACGGCGCGCAAGTTCCTCCGCGCGAACGTCACCGGACGTCTGGCGCCGATGACGACTTACGCCGGATACCGGCGCACCGCGAGGAGCGACGATCCTGCGCAGCGGCTGTGGGTGTACGGGCGCGGGAGGAAGCCCTGCCGCCGCTGCGGCACGGCGATCGCCGTGCGCAAGACCGGTGAGAATGCGAGGCTGACCTACTGGTGTCCGACGTGCCAGGGCGCGAGCGCCGATTGAAGGTCCCCGGGCCCCACGGCCGAGCGCGGCAGTACGACTACTGCAGCTGTCTGATGACCGTTCTCGTGATCCCATCGGCGCCGACGACGCGCTGCACGACGATCTTCGTCCCGCTGCTCGTCTCCACGACCTCCCTCGATGGCAGGGTGCCGCGTGGCGCCGGTGCTGCCTGGCTCGCGTGCGGCCTCAGCGCTTCATCCACCAGCGGCGTCTGCAGGCGCTCGCTGGCTGCCGCCGGATTCGGAAGTGACGGCGACGCGGACGTATGCACCCAGCACGTCTCGATCGGTACGGCGCCGATGGGAAACATGTCTTCGTAGACGGCCGGCTCGGCAGGCCCGGGCGGGCGTGGCGATAGCTGTTCCGCAGCCGTCGCGGCGGCAGCACCCGACGCCAGCGACGCCGGGTGCATGCCGAACTCGAGCGGCTCCGGCGCGGCGGCGGCGTGGCGGCACGCCTCCGTAGCCCGCGCGCCGCTCAGCCGGCAGATGGCCACCTTCTCCACGTCGCCCGGCTTCTCGTACCATTCGGGGCGCGCGCCGGCGGTGGCCGCGCGCATGAACGCGCCCCAGGCCGGCGCGGCCACGCGGCCGGCAAATCCTTCGCGCATGATCGGCGCAGGCCGATCGAACCCGAACCACACGCCGGCGACCAGGTGCGGCGTGTAGCCGATGAACCACGCATCCATGAAGTCGTCCGACGTGCCCGTCTTCCCCGCCGCCGGAAGACGGAAGCCGGCGGCACGCGCCCCGGACCCGGTGCCGCGCGCCACCACCTCCGCCAGCATGCTCGACATCAGGTACGCGGTCGCCGGGCTGAGCGCCTGGCGTTTACCTGGCGGGGCTTCCCACAGCACCGCGCCGCCGCCGTCGGTCACGTGCGTGAAGAGGCGCGGCGTCGCCACCACGCCGTGGTTGGCGAACGCCGTATAGGCGGCGGTGAGTTCGAGCAGCGTGACCTCCCCGGTGCCCAGCGCGAGCGAAGGCACCACGGGCAGTCGCGATTCGATGCCGAGCCGCTGCGCGTAATAGATGGCCGTGCCAACCCCCACCTGTTGCAGCAGCTGCGCCGACGCGCGGTTGCTCGACACGCGCAGCGCCCGCCGCAGCGTGTACTCCTCGCGTTCGTGCTCGCCGGATGGCAGCCACGCCCCGCCGTACGCGTCGATCGGGGTGTCGAGGCCGCGGAGCAGGCTGCCCGGGCCGTAGCCGCGTTCGAGCGCCGCCGCGAACACGATCGGCTTGAACGCCGACCCGGGCTGGCGCCGAGCCTGCGTCGCACGGTTGAACCTGCTCTCGGCGAAGCTCCGGCCGCCGACCAGCGCCAGCACATCACCGGTCGCCGCGTCGATCGCGACGAGGCTGCCCTGTAGATCGCCGGCGGCCGGACGCGCGCGCACGATCGAGCGGACGCGCGCGCCGATCACCTCTTCCGCCGCGCCCTGGAGCGCCGGATCGAACGTCGAGTACACGCGCAGGCCGCCGCGCAGCACGCGCTCCTCGCCGAACACCGACACCAGCTGGCGTCGAATCTCTTCCTGGAAATACAGACCGGAGCCGAGGCCTGCCAGCGGCAACCCCGACGAGTGGCGGGCGTGCGATCGAACGGGGAGCGGTTCGCGGACGGCGGCTGCGAGCCGCGCCGCGTCGATCCGGCCCTGCGCCTGCATCCGCCGCAGCACCAGGTCCCGCCGCTGCCGGGCGCGTTCCGGCGCATGCGAGGGCGAGTCCATCGATGGTGAGCGGACGAGTGCCGCGAGCAGTGCCGCTTCGTGCAGCTCCAGATCGGATGCCGGCTTCCCGAAGAACCCCCGTGCCGCCGCCTCGATGCCGTACAGCCCTTCGCCGAAGTACACCGTGTTCAGGTAGCGTTCGAGGATTTCCTGCTTCGAATAGCGATGCTCGAGGGACGCGGCGATCAGCGCTTCGCGGAGCTTGCGCGTCCACGTCCGCTCCGGCGTGAGCAGCGACGCGCGCGCGAGCTGCTGCGTAATCGTGCTGCCGCCCTGGACGATGTGGCCGGCCTGCAGGTTCCGCCAGGCGGCGCCGACGACGCGAATCGGGTCGATGCCGTGGTGACTGAAGAAACGGCGATCCTCGATCGCTACGAGCGCGTGGATCACGTGCGGCGAGACCGAGGCGAGCGGCACGTCGATACGCTGCTCGACGAAGAACGAGAACGCCGGGTGGCCGTGGCGATCGTAGACAAGAGTGGCCTGCGGACGCGGCTGGAGCTCGGCGACGGCCGCGGCCCGGTCCACCTCGGCGACGAGCGCGTGCAGCGCCGCAACGGCGCGAATCACGCCGAGCCACGCGCCCGCGCTGACGACGACCACGACGATCAACACGCATGCACGCCGCACTCGCCGCCTCCTGCAAGGTCGTCGAGCAACGCCGGTGCCAGCCACTGCAGAGCCAGCGGAGCGCTGCTGGCGTGCCGGATCGCCGCGCGTGGGCTCGGAGTGTGTAGGCGATGACACACTCGGTGGAGGCGGCGCCTCAGCGTGCGCGGATGCGCTCGGGGTGCGTGTAGATGTTGAACCCGCCGTCGCGAGCGAAGCCAAGCAGCGTGATCCCGGCCTCGTCCGCCAGATCGATCGCCAGGGTCGACGGGGCGGACACGGCGCAGACCAGCCCGACCCCGGCGAGCCACGCCTTCTGCACGATCTCGTACGAGGCGCGGCCGCTGACCGCGAGCGTGCGCGAGACCAGCGGCAGCCGATCCTGCAGCAGCATCGCGCCGACCACCTTGTCGACGGCGTTGTGGCGGCCGATATCCTCGGCCGCCGCCTCGCACGCGCCGGCCGACGAGAACAGCGCGGCGGCGTGCAGGCCGCCCGTCGCATCGAAGACGCTCTGGTGCGCGCGCAGCTTCGCCGGAAGGCCCGCCGCGATCTCGCGGGCGATCGGCTCGCCGGCCGGCAGCACGTCCGCCCGCACGAGCAGCGCCTCGATGCTCGTGCGCCCGCACACGCCGCAGGACGCCGTCGTCAACACCTGCCGCCGGTCCGCCAGGCGCGCGTCGAGGCGGGCCGCGGCGTCTCCCAGCAGGAAGACGTCGACGATGTTGTACGCCTCGGGGTGATCGGGATGCCGGCAGTGCTCGACCGCGCCGAGATCGGCGGCGCTGCGGATGACGCCTTCAGACAAAAGGAACCCTGCCGCCAGCTCGCGGTCGTGCCCGGGCGTGCGCATGATGACGACGAATGGCTTCCCGTGCAGCCGGATCTCCAGCGGTTCTTCGGTCGCCGCTACGTCTTCGTCTTCACGCGCGCGGCCGCCGCTGACCCGCACGACGTGCACGCGCCTGAGCGGACTGCGCCGGCTCGCCCTGTCGCGGTAGGCCACGCAACGGGCGAGGAATTCCGCGCGCGCCCCCTCGTCATCGAGGGCGTCCTCCTCGACGACCGGCAACCCGGGAAGCGTCGTCACGAGCGCCTCGGCGAACAGCCCCCGTCCGTCCGCGCGGAGGGTCATGTCACCCTCGAACACCTTCGCGCTGCCGAGGCCGCAGCTCGGAGAATCCTTTTTCAGCACGTAACCGCAGATTCCCGCGCGCACGAGGGCCTCGATGCGCGGCGCCGCCCAAGCCCGCATGGCAGCGGTGTAGTCGACGCGCGTCCGGACCGTCACCATGCGCGTACCGCGACTGCTGCGCTCGAGCCGCACCGGCTCGCGCGGCACGCCCATACCGAGCTCGACCTCGGGGCAAACCGGCACCCACTCGACCTGCGGTGCCATCGCCTCGAGCCACGACGCGCGCTTGTGCTCGCCGTCGTAACGGACGCGCTCGCCGAGGAGGCACGAAGAGAGGGCAAGCCGGACTATCCCCAGTCGCTGAGCGCTCATCCTGAACCATCCTGAATCGCTGATCCTGATCCTTGATCCTGCATCCCGCATCCGAATCCTGAATCGTGAATCCTGAATCGTGAGCCCTGATCTGCAGACCGCAGCGCGGAGACCCACGCACGCCTCAGCGCGCTCGATCCGGGATTCACGATCGGGGATTCACGATCAGGGATCAGGATCAGGGATCAGGATCAGGGATCAGCGATTGGGGATTGTCGCGGTCATCATGATCTCAACGAGCCCGTCAGGGACGACGAGGCCGGCGCCGACAGTGGTGCGGGCCGGGAACTCGCGGCCGAAGAAGCCGCGGTACTCCTCGTTCATCATGCCGAAGCTGCCGACGTCGGTCAGGTAGACGACGCCGTCGACCACGTCGGCGGGCGTGAGACCGGCAGCGGTCAGCAGACTGCGAATGCGCGAGAGGGTAGCGCGCGTCTGGCCGGCTGCGTCAGCCTTCGTCTCCGGGCTGTTGCCCAGCATCCCGGCGAGATACACGCGGCTGCCGGCCCGGATCGCCGCGCTGAGGTTCGGGTTCGCCGGCCGCCCGTCGCTGATCACCTCCTTCTTCGCGCTCGACGCGACCAGCGTGATCTCGACCGCGTAGTCAGACCCGGCGAGCCCGGCCTGCACCGTCGCACGCGCCGGCGGCGCCGACGGGAAGAACTTGCGGTACGCGCCGTTCATCTCCTGGAAATGCGTGACCTCGGGCAGGTAGACACGGGCGCTGACGACGTTGTCGTGCGTCATGCCCGCGGCTGCGAGCAGCTCGCCCGCGTTGTCGAGCACGACTTTCGTCTGGGTGGCGACGTCGCCCCTGACCACGCTGTTGTCCCGGCCGTTGCGCGACACCAGACCGGACAGAAACAGCGTATCGCCGGTCTTGATCGCGTAGCTGTACGGGTTCGGGGACTCCATCCACGAGCCCGGGTGGATCACGAGGCGCTCGGCTCCGGCCGGTACCGCGATCATCGAGATCTCGACAAGCGCGCCCGGCACCACGAACTCGGCGAGCACCGTCGTCCGCGTGGGCGGGTCCTTCGCCCAGAACGTGCGGTAGACCTCGTTCATCCGCTGAAAGTCGCCGGCGTTCTTGAGGTACACGGTGACGGCGACCACCTGGTCCAGCGCGGAGCCGGCGGCAGTCAGCAGGGCGCGCATCCGATCGATCACGCGCTGCGTCTGCGCCGCGACATCCCCGGCGCCGATGAGCGCGCCGGAATCGTCCTGGGCGAGCGTTCCCGAGAGGTAGATGAGGCCCCCCGCCTCGACCGCGGGGCTGTAGGGACCCACCGGCGGCGGCCCGCTGCTGACGATCTGTTTGCTCTGCATGGTGATCCAGAACGCGGCGCCGACGACACACGCGACAACCGCGGGGTGGAGCATCCGCAGATTCTACTCCGGAAGCTTGAGGACAAACGTGTGGCGATCAACGCGGCAGGCCTGAGGCCTGCGCTCCGGCAGTCCCAGCAGCTTCAGGGCTGCCTCAGAACTTCTTCGCGACCCGCACGGCGCCCTCGGTCCACTCGCACAGCGCCGCGACGTCCACGTCGGTCAGCCGCGCGTCCCGGTGCACCCAGCGATACGACGGCAACGGCATCGTCTCCCTGCGCGCAAAGGCGCACGCGTTCTTCAGGATCCGCTCCGCATCCTCCGGCGAGTACTGCCCCCAGTCGGAGAAGTTGACGTGGCGCCGGCCGTGGTTGACGTGGTCGATCACGAACCAGGAGATCGGTGCGACGTGGCTGTACCACGGCCAGCGCGTGTCGTTGGAGTGGCAATCGCGGCAGGCGCGATCGAGGACGGCCGCCGCCTCGCTCGTGACAGGTACGTGCGCGGCGAGCGTGCGGCCGGGATTGGTCACTGGGTTGGTCCGCGCGGGGCGGACGAACTGGATGGCAACGGCTCCCGCAATCGCGAGGGCCGACGTTGCTCGGACGATCTTCCGCATCGCTTCTCCTCGATGCAAAAGGACGTCGCCAGACGTCAATCGTTAGCGAGTGCCTCCTTCCAGCATCGCCAGCATCGTCCTCGCCCCGAGGTGCCCGGGACTGACGTTCAGCGCCGCGGCGAGCGTCTGCCGGGCGGCTTCCCCATCGCCGAGCCCGAGGCGGCCGAACGCGGCGACGTAGTGGGCGTCGGCGATGCGCGCGCGCTGCGACTGCTGATCGCCGAACGAGGCGAAGACGTCGACTTTCGGCGCCTGTCGCAGCGAATCGGCCGCGGCGTCGACGAGCGACTGGTAGATGGCCTTCGCCTCTGCGGATCGGCCGAGCCTGTCCATCGCGCGCGCCTGGTAGCAGCGCTGGATCTCCGCGGT
Organism: Vicinamibacterales bacterium; assembly: GCA_048594975.1. Lineage (GTDB taxonomy): Bacteria > Acidobacteriota > Vicinamibacteria > Vicinamibacterales > 2-12-FULL-66-21 > JBMDXB01. Next base: position 65,849 of record JBMDXQ010000019.1, read on the forward strand.
GCCGACACCGCGCGACCCGGCGCCGCGGCGCGCGCGACCGGCCTCGGCCGCCGCCGCCTTCTCCCACGAGGTCCGGGCCTGCCGCGCATTGCCCGCACCTTCGTGAGCCATCCCGGTCCAGTACAGGATTTCTGCCTCGCGGCCGGCGGCGTCGCGCCGCTCCGAGGGCAGGTTGTCGGGGATCGCCGCGGCGGCCTGGTAGTCGGCCAGCGCGCGCGAGAAGCGCTTTGCCGCCGCGTGCTGCCGCCCGCGGAGCAGGTGGGCGTCAGTCCACGCGTCGGCGACCGCGAGCGATCCGCCTTCCCAGACGGCGAACCGGCGTCCGCGCAGCAGCGCAACCGCCTCGTCGAACCTGCCCGCGACGATCTTGAGATCGATGAGCCTGGCGAGCGCGTCGTCGCGCCGCACGACAACATCCTGGTGCTGTTCGAGACGTGCCAACCGTTTCTCCACGGGCGCTCCGGCGGCCTCGTAGAGGACGTCGAGCTCGTAGAAATGCAGCGCGTGCTTCCGCTCACCCGCGATCGCCTTCTCGAGGCTGGCGATCGCTTTGTCGAGCGATGCAGCGGAACCGGGCCGCGGTCGCGCGTAGGCGGCCGCGAGGTTGCGATGGACGATGGGATTGGTCCCGTCGAGCGTGGCGGAGAGCTCCCACATTCGCACCGCCTCCTCGGGCTGCCAGTCGAACAGCAGGTTCCCGAGATAGTACGGCGCCCGCGGATCGTCCGGGTCGCCGCGCATCGCGGCGCGAAGCACCTCGATTGCTTCGTGCTGGAAGGGGAACACGTAGTCCGGCGATGCCTGCCGACCGAGCCGGCGGTGCTGCGCGGCGAGGCCGTCCGCACCCGAACGTTCGTCGAAGTAGCCCATGTAGTAATACACGAGCGCGTTCACACGGCTCGCGTCCGGGCCGGCGGCCATCGCCGCCGCGCGGAGCACGGCCGATCCGTCGCGCCAGAGGCCGGCGTTCAGGTACTCCGCGGCGACCTCCTGCACCGTCGCGGGATGGCTGATCATCGTGTCAGCCATCGTCCGGAGATCGTCGTCGCTGCTGGTGAGCAGCCAGCGTTCCGCCATGATCCGCACGTCCAGCGGATCCACCAGGCGGGCGGCCTGCGCGAGCACGTCGGCGGCGTCGCGGGTGCGATCCAGGTGCCGCAGCGCGGCCGCCTTCAGCGTGAGCGCGCGCAGGTTGAGCGCATTGGCGTGCAGCGACTGGTCAGCGAAGCGCAGCGCCGCCGGGAAGTCGCCGCGTGAGGCCGCGATCTCGGCAACCGCGCAGTACCCCGCGGCCCGCCACGCGAGGCTCCAGGTCGATTTGTAGAGCAGGTCGAACGCTTCGCCCGTCCTGCCCTGCGCTTTCAGCACGAGTCCCAGGTAATAGGTGGCCTCGGCATCCTTCGGCGTGGTGTAGCGATCCGTGAGCCGCTCCGTCGCCTTGCGGAGGAGCCTCTCGGCATCGGTGAATCGCGCCTTCTTGAAGTAGCGGACCCCGAGCGCGGTGTTGACGCGGGCATCTGCCGAGTCGCGCCGCAGCGCCTCCTCCCAATACGGATCGGGATCGAGCGTGGGATTGTGAAACTGCTCGATGCGGAGGCCCGTGAGGTACAGCTCCTCGTTGGTCGCGATGTGCTGCGGGGCCGACGGCGGTGTCACCGGATCGGGGGCGGTGCGGCGCTCGACCCGGACCGGCGAGTAGGAGACGAGCTCGCGGCCGTTCGCGGCGAGCGTCGCGACCAGCACGTGCGCGTCGACGCCGGTGGGCACGGGGACCCGCCGGACGAACGGCTTCGCCGGGTCGATGGCGGTGGTCTCGTCCAGCAGGGCGCGCGTGCCCGCCCGCAGCGTGACCCGTGCGACCGGGTGCGCCGCGGTGGTGTGGAACGCGACGAGCGCGCTGCCGTTTTCGACCTCGAGGTTTACCGCGGCGTCGATCGTCGCGTTCTTGGCGCCGGCGGTCTCGCGGAACGGGTACCACCAGATCGAGAACGACTTCGCTTCGTACGGCTGCAACCACGAGTAATCCGGCTGGTTGTCGGAGTACGCGCCGACCATGATCTCGAGATAAGGGCCGTCCTCGTCGGTGAGGATGCGGTCCCACATACGGCCGCGCGGCCCGGTGCCCCACGTCCAGAACTTCTTGCCGGGGACGACGTGATGGTCGGCGACGGCCATCGTGCCGGCGCGCCGGCCGTGGTCGTACCCGGCGACGAAATCCTCCTCGTAGTTCCACGCGAAGATCGAGTTGGCGGCGACGTGGTTCTTGTACCAGCTCACGTCCACGCCGGCGCCGAAGTCGGCGCCGCCGTAGCGCGAGCGCGCGATCGGCCACTCGACGAACTCCCGCTTGTGGTGGTGCGTGCCGAACTGCGTCCGCGGCGGGAAGATGACCTGGTACTGCTCGTTGGCGTGGACCGCCGCGTTGGCGAACGCCAGCATCGTGTGCACCACCGGCGTTCGGTTGACGATGCGCACGCGGCATTCGAGGTACGAGCGCCCCGGGTGCAACGTGTAGCCGACCGCCCAGCGCATGCGGTGGCGCAGCTCGAGCTCGCCGACCCACACCGTCCGGCTGCCGTCGGCGTGCGTCTCGCTCGTGTGCTGAACGGGGACGAACGTGGTGGCGCGGTGGTGGTGCGGAATGTTCCATTCCACGCCGCCGCTGATCCAGGCACCGATGAGGCCGATGAGCGCCGGCTTGATCACGTGCTGCCGGTAGAAGAAGTGGTACCCGTTGGTCTTGTCGACGGCTTCGAAGATCCTTCCGCCGATCGCCGGCAGCACGCCGATGCGGACGTACTCGTTCTCGAGCCACACGATCCGGTACGCCTTGTCCACTTTCCTGTGCGTCAGCGTGTCGTAGAGCGGGTATGGGTAGACGCGTCCTTCGGCACCTTGGGAGGCGCGCCCGAAGTAGAAGATCGGGTTGGGCTCGGGATCGCCGGCCAGATATGTGGGGATCGTGATCGACTCTTCGCGGACGGTGACCGACGGGGTGTCAGCGGCGTCGAGCGGCAGCGCGGCAGCGACTGCGAGCGCGCAGCCGGCGGCGAGCAGCGTCGGGTGAAGCGGTGTGCGCATGGACGGCTCCGGCGGAAGCGGCGTCGAGACGCTTCAGTGTGCCACCCGCGCCGCCGTTTCACCACTTCTTCTTCAGGAGCTTCCACCAGGTCCCGGTCTCGACGCCGAGCGTGTCCCACCACCAGGCGAGCTCGCCGCGATCGCCGCGCAGGATCTGCTCGCGGGCCACGCCCGGCGGCGGCGGCGCGAGCGCGGCCAGGCGATCGAAGACGCGGCCGCGCTCCTCGAGGCTGCCACGCGTGAGCAGGTGCCACAGCGTCAGCGCGTCACGGCGCCGCGCCTGCGAGAGGACGAGATCGTACGCCGCCGTCCGTCGCGGATGGTCGGGGCCACCGAAATCGATGGTGTCCAGCGCTTCCCCGTATCCGGACGGCGCGTCCTCGAAGCGCGGCGTCCCCGGACCGATGCCGGGCCGGGTGGCGCACATCGCGCCTTTCGGGATGAAAGCCTCGCGCCCCCGGCTCTCGAAACCCACCCAGCCGTCGGTCACGCGCAGGAGCCCGGCACCGCGCTCGTCCACTTGCAGCGTATAGGCGCACCCGAGATCCACGGCGACGGCGGCAACGGTATCGACGTAGAAGAACCGCGGTGGCGCCCAGATGCGCGCGTGGATGGTGCCGCGCTCGAGCGCGATGCGGTATTCGCGGCCCCTCGATTCGACCAGCTGCACGCGGGTGTTCGGATCCACGTCGACGCGGCCGATGCGCGCCACCGCGACCCGCGCGCGGGAGACCGCGTCGGTGACGAGCCACTCCCCGACGCCGAGCCGGCCGCCGTCGCCTATCGCCTGGCCGTCGACCACCGGCGTGCCGGCAACGCGGTGCACCGACCAGGCGCCGCCGCGCGTGACGTACACGAGCCACGCGGCAGCGGCCACGAGCAGCAGCGCTGCCGCGGCGCTCAGGCCCTTGAACCCGACCGCCAGCAGCCGCCGGGCGATCCGCCTGGGCGGGAGCGCCGGCAGCGGCCGTCGCGTCCGCAACGGCTCGAGCAGCTCCTCGAGGCGGGCGACCTCCGGGTCAGGCTCGCCGGTGCCGTCCCAGAGATACTGGCTGACCTTCTCGTCGCTCATGGTCCCAGCTTCTCGCGCAGCAGCTTCATTCCCCGGTGGAGGTTCACGCGCACCGAGGCCGGGGTCAGCCCGGTGCGCCGCGCGATCTCCGGCCCGGTGAGCCCCTCGACCAGGCGCATGATCAGCGTTTCGCGGTATGCCTCGGGCAGCGTCCGGATCACGGCGAGGACGGCGAGCGCCTCGGCGTGCGCCGCGGTCGCGTCGTGCGCGGCCAGCGCCTCCGGAAGCTCGGTGACCTCGACCGCCTGGCGCCGCGAGTCGGTCGCGCGGTTGCGGGTGATCATCGCCAGCCACCCGCCGAACGCGCCCGGGTCGCGCAACGTGCCCAGGCGCTGCCAGGCGGAGAGGAACACCTCCTGCACCAGGTCGTCGACCTCCACGCGCGGCACGCGCGCGAGCAGGATGCCGTGGACGACGCGCACGTAGCGGTCGTAGAGGCGCGCGAAGGCAGATTGATCGCCGCGCTGCGCGTTGCGAACCAGGCGGGCGTCCTCGACCGCGTGCTCGGCCGTGAATCGGGCGGCAAACTCCACCTGGTGGGAGGACGCGGCGGCGTCGGATTCGTTAACCACGGGCGGAGGGCATTCTACTGGCGTTACCAGGCGGGATCTTCAACAGGAGCAACCGAGCAGGTACTCGCACGGAGTCCTCCGCGCCCGCCGCGGGGTCCGGTTCGACCGTCCGCGGCCTCCAACCCCGAACTCAGACACCACCCCTCCTCCTCCGTTACAATCGATCCTGCGCTCCCCGCCATGTCGTTGGAGGACCAATGAAACGTCTGCTCGTCGCATGCGCTGCCGCCGTGTCCCTGGTGGCGCTCACCGCTGGCCCGGCGTTCGCGGAAGTCAGGACCCGCGAGAAGACCACCGTCAAGATCGAGGCACTCCCCGCCTGGATGATGCGGATGATGGGCGCAAAGAAGGACGGCATCCTGTCGTCGACGGCGGTCAAGGGCGACCGCAAAGTCACCATCGCCGGCAACACCGGCCAGATCGTCGACCTTTCCGAAGAGAAACTGTACGACCTCGACTTCACGAAGAAGGAATACCGCGTCACCACGTTCGCGGAGCTCCGCCGCCGGATGCAGGAGGCGCAGGAGCGCGCGAAGCAGGAAACGCAGCGCGAGCAACAGGGCGATCAGCAGGCGGCGAAGCCGGAGAAGGAATACGAGGTGGACTTCGACGTGAAGGACACCGGTCAGAAGCGCCAGATCGCCGGCCACGACGCGCGGCAGGTCATCATGACGGTCACGGTCCGCGAGAAGGGGCGCACCCTGGACCAGTCCGGCGGGCTGGTCGCGACCACCGACATGTGGCTGGCCCCCGCGATCCCGGCGATGAAGGAGGTCGCCGACTTCGATCTGCGCTACTGGCAGAAGGTCCACGGAGGCGACGCGGCGATTTCCGCCGAGCAGATGGCGGCGCTGATGGCGATGTTCCCGCTCATCGGCAAGGCGCAGGAACGCATGCGCAAGGAGAACGTCAATCTGGACGGCACGCCGCTCTCGACCACCGTCACCTTCGAGGGGGTCAAGAGCCAGGAGCAGGTCGCGCAGGAGTCGCAGCAGAAGACCCTGGGCGGCGGAGGCGGTCTCGGCGGCATGCTCACGCGAAGCATGATGAAGAAGAAACCGGATGCGAAGCCGCGCGCGACCATCATGACCACGCAGATGGAGGTGCAGGAAATCTCGACGAGCGTCGCTGCCGCCGACCTCGAGCTGCCCGCCGGCTTCAAGGAGACGAAGTGAGATGAAAGGACGCCGCCGCTTCCTGAAAGCCGTGCCTGCCGCCGTGGCGGGTGCGCTCGCCGCGCCAGCCCTTGCGCAGCAGGAACAGCCGCCGCCGCGCATCACCAAGGAGACGCTCGACTGCGGCGAAAGAATCTTCGGCATCGACTTCAGCGATGCCGAGGAAGAGCAGGCGCTCGGCGGCGTCAACCGCAACCTGGAGACGTTCGAGCGGCTGCGCGAGCTGCAGATCCCTGCCGACACGGAGCCGGCGGTCACGTTCCACCCCTACCTGCCCGGCCGCAAGCCGAAGCCGGGCGCCACGCCAGGCGCCCGGCTCAAGGTCACGCTGCGGGCCCCCGCGCCGAGGCCCTCCTCGCTCGACGAACTCGCGTTCCTTCCCGTCACCGCGCTTGCCGCGTTGGTGCGGCGGCGCGACGTGACGGCGACCGACCTCACGAAGATGTACCTGGAGCGGCTCAAGCAGTACGGCCAGAAGCTCCTCAACGTCGTCACGCTCACCGAGGAACTTGCGCTCGCGCAGGCGGCGCAGGCGGATCGCGAGATCCGGTCCGGCCGATATCGCGGGCCGCTGCACGGCATCCCGTGGGGCGCGAAGGACCTCCTCGCGACACAGGGCATTCCCACCACCTGGGGCGCCGCGCCGTACCAGAACCAGGTGTTCGATTACGACGCCACCGTCGTCGAGCGGCTGCGCGACGCCGGCGCGGTGCTCGTGGCCAAGCTGTCGATGGGGGCGCTGGCGCAGGGCGATCGCTGGTTCAAGGGACAGACGCGCACGCCCTGGAACCCGGAACGGGGGTCGAGCGGCTCCTCGGCGGGGCCGGGCTCGGCGACTGCCGCCGGGCTCGTCAGCTTCGCGATTGGCACCGAAACCCGCGGCTCGATCATCTCGCCCTCCGTCGCGAACGGCGTCGTCGGTCTGCGCCCGACCTACGGACGCGTCAGCCGGCACGGCGCGATGGCGCTCAGCTGGACGATGGACAAGATCGGGCCGATGTGCCGGACGGTCGAGGACTGCGTCCTCGTGTTCAACGCGATTTATGGACCGGATGGCCGCGACGACACCGTCGTCGACGCGCCGTTCGCCTGGAACCCCGACCTGCCGCTCGGCCGGCTGCGCATCGGTTACGTGAAGGCGGAGTTCGAGCCGTCGACGGACGCGCCGGGACGGAGCGGCGAGGCGCCGGCAGGCGGCCGCGGGCGGGGCGGCGACGCGGCCGGTCGCGGGCGGGGCCGGGGCGGCATTTCGCCCGAAGAGCGGCGCCGGCAGGAACAGGCGCGTCTCAAGATCCTCAACGAGGCGCTGGACGTCTACCGCAAGCTGGGCGCGACGCTCGAGCCGATCGAGCTGCCGGCCACGCGCCTGGCCGGCACCCTCAGCTTCATCCTCGCGACCGAGGCCGCGGCGGCCTTCGACGACCTCACGCGCAGCAAGGACATCGCCGACCCCTCGTTGAACTCGTGGCCGAACACGTTCCGCACGCACCGCTTCGTGCCGGCGGTGGAGTACATCCGCGCGCAGCGGGCCCGCACGCTCCTCATCCGCGAAACCGAGCAGCTGATGTCGGAGTACGACGCCTTCCTGTCGTCCACGAGCAGCCAGAGCCTGGCGCTCACGAACCTCACCGGACACCCGGCCGTTGCGGTGAAGGCGGGCTTCGACAACGATCAGCCGGTGATGCTGATGGTGACCGGCCGACTCTACGACGAGGCGACGATGCTCCGCGTCGCGCTCGCCTTCGAACGCGCGACGACATGGCACGCGAAGCATCCGACGATGACTACGTGAAACGAAGAACGGGAAGTAAGCTCTTCGTGCTCAGTTTCTTCGCGCCCTCTCGTTTCTCATCAGGGCGCTGAGCACCCGTCCCTGCTCGTAGTCGCCGAGCTGATCGGCCGCCCGCATGTAGGCAGCGCGGGCGGCGCCGGTAATCTGGTGGCTGTCGACGGCGGCGAGGAGCACCTGCATGCGCTCGTGGCCTCCGGCGATGAAGGCAGCCGAGCGCAGGGCGGCGACCACGGTATCCGCATCCGTGTCCCGGCGGCTGACCACGGCCTGCAGCACGCGCCCCTTCTCGAACGACGACCCGATGTCGTCGAGCGCGGCGAAAAAGGCCGGACGCACCGCGCCCTGGATGGCGTGGTGCCGCGCGACTTGCAGCAGGAACTGCGCCCGTCCGTAGTCGGACCCCATCCGCGCCGCCGACCGCAACATGGAGACGAGGATCTCCGGGGCAGGATCCCCTCGCGTGGCAAGGCTCGCAAGGACGCGGCCGCGTTCGTAGTCTGACTGGACGCGGTCGAGGGCGGCGAAGAACGGCCCACGAATGCGTGCGTCGGGCGGGTGCCGTCTCACGATCTCGACGAGCAGCGACGCGAGCTCGTAATCCGACTCAATGGACAGGGCGCGTGCGAGGATATTCTCGACGATCGCCGGCGTGACCGTGCGGCCTTGCAGGGGGGCCGACAGGACCCGCCGCAGCTCGTAATCCGATTCGATGGTCGACGCAGCGTCGAAGTATGCCCTCGTCGTCGCCTCGCTGTCGGCGAGGTGCTGCGAGTCGATCAGAAGGGAGGCGAGCTCGTAGTCGGAGTCGATCGCGCGCGAGGCCTGTGCCAGCGCGCCGCGCGCGGTGGCCGGATCCAGCGGCTGGTCCTTGAAGAGCTCGGCGAAGTAGATCCGCTTGCCGTAGCCCCCCTCGATGCGGTCGATTTCGGCGAGCACCGCGGGCGGCCCGCCCGACTTCAGCATTCGCGCGACCCGCGCCGGCGCACCGAGGCCCGACTCCCGGATGAAGCGAGGCAGCGTGCGTGCGAGCCAGGCCCGGCCTTCGGGTTCGAACGGCTTCTCCACGATGGCCACGCGGTACCGCCGCCGGAGTGCGCCCGAGGGGTCGGCGCGGATCTCGACCCCGCGCCCGCCGAACCAGCCGCCGTTGCTGACCTTCAGGTAGCCTCCGGGCGACAGCTGCTTCACGTCGGTGTCGTCGTCGGTGAATTCGACATCGCCCTCGTAGCTGATCTCGATGCGCTCGCCCTTCCGCGACCACACGAAAGTCCGTCGGCCGCCTGGACCGGCGTTCGCCTGCCGGTGCCCGTCAGTCCTGGCCGCGGCCTGACCGCGCGCGTCCCGCCGATCCAGGATCGACGATCGCAAGCGCGTGTCGCGTGTGTCACCCTGGCTGGTTGCGAGCGTGGGGGCAGCCGAAGCGGCGACGAGCACGATCGCAACGAACACCGCGACCGACGCGACGAGGAACGCCCATCCGGTCGCCCGATGGCCGGCCGCTTTCGACTCCGAGCCGAGCCTCGTCATCGGATCCTCCCAGGCGTCGCGAGCGGGCCTGATCGGCCTGACCCCACACGCGGTCATGGCGGTTCGCGCCTGTGGCTGCACGCGCTGGACACCCCTATCCGCTCCGGCAGCGGCTGACCCTACGACCAGCCCGACCAACCCTCTTATTACGCACGGGGCGCCCTTCGGTTTCGGACCGCGGTATCGGGCTGAGCGCCATGGCCCCCCTCGGAGCACGAGGCGCACGAGGCGGTCGGGCCTTTCGACCTATAATGCGAGGTCCACCTGCCGACGACGGAGGCAACATGCCAACCGCCATCTACGCCCGCTTCGACACCACCGAAGGCCCGTTCAAGATCCGGCTGTTCGACAAGGAAGCTCCCAGCACTGTCGAGAACTTCGTCGGCCTGGCCGAGGGGACGAAGCCGTGGCTCGACCCGAAAACCGGTGAAACGAAGACCCAACCCTTCTACGACGGTGTCATCTTCCACCGCGTGATCGACGGCTTCATGATCCAGGGCGGCGACCGCCTCGGCCAGGGCACCGGCGGGCCAGGCTACAAGTTCAACGACGAGTTCCACCCGGCGCTGCGCCACCACAAGGCAGGCATCCTCTCGATGGCCAACGCCGGCCCGAACACTAATGGCAGCCAGTTCTTCATCACGCTTGCGCCGACGCCGCACCTCGACAACCGCCACTCCGTGTTCGGCGAGGTCGTCGAAGGTATGGACGTCGTCAAGAAGATCGGCGCCGTGCGCACCGGTGCGCAGGACCGGCCGGTGCAACCGGTCGTGATCAACCACGTCACGATCGAGCACGAGGGGTGATGGGCAGCGGGCCATCGACGCGCTCCGGCGCTCCGGGCGCGAGGTCGAAGAGCGGTGCGTCGCCGGCCGCGGCGGCAGGCAAGGCGACGGCGGGCCATCCGACAGCCCGGGGATCGCCTCGAGCGCCGTCGCCGGGCGAGCGCCAGCCGCTCGACGCGCTGCTGCCGCTCGTCTACCAGGAACTGCGCCGGCTGGCAGCGGTGTACCTGCGCCGGGAGCGGCCGGGGCAGACCCTGCAGCCGACGGCGCTGGTGCACGAGGCCTACCTGCGGCTGGCGAAGGACCGGCCCGATCGCTGGCAGAACCGCGCGCACTTCTGCGCCATCGCCGCGCACTCGATGCGGCAGATCCTGATCGAACGGGCGCGCGCGCGCGGCGCAAAGAAGCGCGGCGGCGCGCAGCCGCGGATCACCCTGCAGGAAGGGCTCGTCGCCAGCAGCGAGCGGCCGATCGACCTGGTCGCCCTCGACGAGGCGCTCGAGCGGCTGGCGGCGATCGACACCGAGCAGGCCCGGCTCGTCGAGCTGCGGTTCTTCGGCGGGCTCACGGTCGAGGAGACGGCGGAGGCGATGGACATCTCGCCGGCGACGGTCAAACGCCACTGGGCGGTGGCCCGCGCCTGGCTGGCGCGCGAGCTGGAGGGCAACTCGCCGGCGTGACGCCGGAACGGTGGCGGCGCGTCAACGACGTGTTCCATGCCGCGCTGGAGCGCGAGGGCGACGAGCGGACGGTCTTCCTCCGCCAGGCCGCTGCCGGCGATCCGGACCTGCTCCGCGAGGTCGAGACGCTCCTGGCGAGCCACTCGAGATCGGAGCGCTTCCTCGACACGCCGGCGTACGGCGTCGCCCCCGATCTGATGTTCGACGAGGAATCGCCGGTCGGCCGCGCGGTGGGGCCGTACCGCATCACCGAGGAACTCGGCCGCGGCGGTATGGGCGTCGTGTACGCCGCCGAGGACTCCCGCCTCGGGCGGCCGGTGGCGCTGAAATCGCTGCCGCCGGAGTTCACGCACGATCACGCCCGGCGCGAGCGGCTGACGCGCGAGGCGCGCGCCGCGGCCGCCCTGTCCCACCCGGCGATTGCCACGATCTTCACCCTCGAGGAGATCGACGGCGTCCTGTACATCGTCTCCGAACTGGTGCGTGGCCGGACGCTGCGGGAGGAGCTCGCCGACGGTCCGCTCACGGTCGAACGGCTCATGCCCACGCTCGTGGACATCGCCTCGGCGCTGTGCGCAGCGCACCGCGAGGGCATCGTCCATCGCGACCTCAAGCCGGAGAACGTCATCCGGCGAATCGACGGCCAGGTGAAGATCCTGGATTTCGGGCTGGCGAGCATCGAGGCGGCGCGCGAGCAGCAGACGGCCACGCGGCTGACGCGGAGCGGCATGGTGCTCGGCACGCCCGGATACATGGCTCCCGAACAGCTGAACGGTGGTGTGGTCGACGGGCGCACGGACATCTTCGCGTTCGGCATTCTCGCCTGGGAGCTGGCGACCGGCGAACACCCGTTCGGCGCGGACACGGCGGCGCTGCTGGCGCGGATGACGGAGCTGCTGGAAGGGCGCGCCCCGGTCACCTCGAAGCCGCTGCCGATCGCCGGCCTCGATCGCCTCGCCCGGCGCTGCATGCGCGGCTCGCCCGCCGACCGCTACCAGACCGCCGAGGCGCTCCTCGTCGATCTGCGGGCGCTCGCGACAGTAGCCGGTCCGCGCGCCGCACCGCAGCCCACCGGCGACTCGCTCTGGTGGTGGAAGGTCCACCAGATCGTCATTGCGCTCGTGCACGGCGCGATGCCGATTGCCGCCTGGTTCGCGCGGACCGCCATCGGCGGCGCGCGCGGCCGCGGCGTATTCTTCGCCGCGCTCGCCCTGGCAACGGTGTCCGTGACGTTGCGTCTGAACCTCTGGGTGAGCTCGCGTATGGATCCGGCCGGGCTGCCCGAGCACCGCCAGCACCTGTTCCCGTACGTGCTCGGCGCCGACGCCCTGCTCGCGGCCGTGCTGCTGACCGGCGCCGCCTTGATGGCCGCCAGCTCCTCGGCCGGAGCGCAGGAAGGGCTCACCGCGCTCATCGTCATCGTCGCCGTCGCCAGCCTGGCATCGCTGCTCGCCATCGAGCCGGCGACGACGCGGGCGGCTGGATTGACATCTGGAATAAGAAGTAAGAAGTAAGAAGTAAGAACACAGTGAGAGTGTCCTCACTTCCCACCCCTTTACTTCTTCGTTTCAGCATTCCTCCCCAACAGCTCATCCAGGACGCCGATCAAGTCCGCCGGGTCGAACGGCTTGGCGATGTGCCGCTGGTAGCCGGCTTCCAGCGACTTCTCGCGGTCGCGCTCGGCGGCGAACGCGGTGAGGGCGACGCGCACGCGCGGGGCACGCGGGCCCAGGGCCACGTCGAGCTCGCGCATGAGCGAGTAGCCGTCCTGCTCCGGCATGGCCACGTCGCTGACGATGGCGTCGGGTTTGACGTCTGCGGCGAGCGCGAACGCCTCGGTCGCCGACGCCGCGGCGTGCACCCTGGCGCCCACCGCCTCGAGCACCGACTCCAGCAGCTCGCGCGTGTCCTGGTCGTCGTCGACGACGAGCACCGAGACGCCCTCCAGGCGGCGTCCGGAGAGCATCGACGGCGGACGGGGCCGCCCGAGCTCGGCCTCCGCCGCGCGCGCCGCGCGGTCGGTGGTGCGCACCGGCAGCCGCACGATGAAGCTCGCGCCCCTGCCGAGGCCGTCGCTCTGCGCACGTACCTCGCCGCCGTGCATCTCCACGAGGTGACGCACGATCGAGAGGCCGAGCCCGAGCCCTCCATGAGTGCGCGTGCTCGACGCGTCGGCCTGGCGGAACGTGTCGAAGACGTTCGGCAGGAAGGCCGGGTCGATGCCGATGCCGGTGTCCGACACCCTGAGCTCGTCGACCCCGTCCTGGCGGGTGAGCTTCACCGAGACGACCCCGCCGGCGGGCGTGAACTTGACCGCGTTGGACAGCAGATTCCAGATCACCTGCTGCAGCCGATCGGGATCGCCCACCGTCGGCAGGGTGAACGCCTCGAGCTGGCGCTCGACCGTGACGCCACGCGCCTCCGCGGTCGGCCGGATGGAGTCGATGGCGGTGCCCGCGAGGGCGACGAGGTCGATCGGCCGGAGGTCCAGCCGCAGCTTGCCGCTGGTGATCCGCGAGACCTCGAGCAGGTCCTCGACCAGCCGGGTCTGCACCTGGGCGTTGCGCTCGACCTTCTCGAGCGCCCGGTCGACCGACGCGGCCGGGACGGCGTCGGCGCGCAGCAGCTTCGTCCAGCCGAGAATCGCGTTCAGGGGCGTGCGCAGCTCGTGCGACAGGGTGGCGAGGAACTCGTCCTTCAGCCGGTTCGCCTCGCGTTCGCGGACGAGCAGCTCCGCGCGCTCCTGCTCGGCGCGCCGCCGCTCCGCCACCTCGCGCCGCAGGTCGTCATTGGTCCGCGACAACTCGCTCTCGCGCAGCTGGATGCGCTCGAGCATCCGGTTGAACGCGTCCACCAGCACGCCCAGCTCGTCCTCGGTGGTGCGCGTGGCGCGCAGCGAGTAGTCGCCGCCGGCCGAGACTGCCTGGGCGGTACGGGCCAGCGAGACCACTGGCTGGGAGACAATCGCCTGCAGCCGCGCCGACAGGAACAGCGCGACGCCCAGCGTCGCCAGCAGCAGTGCGAGCACGATCGCGCCGTGAATCTTGAGGCTTGTGGTCACGTGCTCGATGTCGCTGCGCAGGTAGAGCGTGCCAATGCGCGCGCCCTGGTGCTCGGCGTCGCGCACGAAATGCAGGCGATTGGTGGTGTACCTGAAGCCTGGCGCCCCGGGCTGGCCGGGGCAGGGCTGGGAGTCCGCCGGCACGCGGAACTCCGCGAGCAGGTTCCCGTCCGGCAGATAGAGGCAGGCGGCGCGGATGTGCCGCGTGGCGGCAAGGGAGTGCAGCGTGGCGGACGCGGCCTCGGGATCCTTGAAGCGCAGCGCGACCGGTGTATTCTCGAGCACGAGCATCGCCTGCGCGAGCAGTTCGCGTTCGAGGTCGCCCTTGGTCTGGTAGTAGTTGGTCACCAGGTAGCCGGCGCTCGACAACAGCAGCGCCGCAGTCGTCGCCGCCATGATCATCGCCACCAGCTTGTGGCGGACAGGCAGACGCCGGAACCAGCGCTCCCTCATCGTTGCGCCCCGACCTGGTTGATGGTGCGCGCGACGCGCAGGAGATTGGAGCTCACGCGCAGGCCGGCGCGCTCGACCGCCGGCAGGCTGATGTCGAAGCGGAGGCGGCGGTTCTCGAGCACGAACTGGATCGCGCCGCCGGCCTGCAGGAACTGCGGCGCGTCGCCGACGGTCAGCACCGGCAGGTCGCGGACTGCGGACAGCATCCGCTGGGCGCGCTCCTGCTCCGCATGCGACAGGAACAGCACCTGGCAGGCGCGCGCCTCCTCCGGCGTCGCCGGATTCACGACCACCAGCGGGCGGTCGCCGACCGACTCCCCTTTGACGATGGCCTCGACGATCTGCGTGAAGGGCTCGTCGGCGACGACGCACATGCGGAAGTGCTCGCCCTTGGGACCCGGGGCAGGCGGCCACTCGACGAACCGGGTGAAGTTGTAGAGGAACGCGCCCCGGACCTCTTCCTCGGGGGTCTGCGCGCGCGCAGCCGCGCACATCACGAGCGCCGCCGCGCAGGCGGCGAGGGTGACGCGTCGGCGCCTGGTCAGAAGCGCCATAGCGTTCGCACGTAGGCGCCTCGCGTGAACAGCACGGCATTCGGCCCGGCGGGCCCGAACTCGCGGTGCCGGTCGTGCAGCAGGTTCTGGCCGACGAGCGAGAGCTCCAGCGACGGGCGAACCTGCCAGCCGACTCTGACGTCGAGCTCTGCATACGCCGGGACCTCGGGCGCAGGCCGGCGGCCGACGTAGCGGAAGACCGCATCGAGCTCGATTGAACGCGGCAAGTCGAGCCGGCCCCACAATGTCAGGCGGTGGGACGGATCGTTGCCCTCGGCCGCGCCGCCAGTCACGTCGCGCGATCCGGCGTCGAACGACAGCGCCTTGTCGAGGAACGCGTACGAGCCGATGAACCGCCAACCCTCGACGATCTGCAGCCGCGCCGAGAGCTCGAGGCCGCTGGTCACGGCGTTCAGCATGTTGCCGAGGACGACGGGCTGGCCCGGCTCCAGCGGCTGCTCCTGGCTGCGGAGGTGGTCGTAGCGGTTGGCGAAGATCGCCGCGTGGACCGACAACTGATCGAGCGGAACGATGCGATAGCCCGCTTCGTAGGCGAAGACCTCCTCCGCCGCGAAATCGTCGGAGCCCTCGATCACGAGGCTCGGCGAGTCGATGCGGAGATCGGTGTCGAGGCGCGACGGCAGCCGCACGGCGCGAGAGGCCGCTGCCCAGAACGTCTCGCCGCCCCCGAGATCCCAGCGGAAGCGAATCGTCGGCTGCACCTCGATGCCCGTGAAGTCGTTGCGCTCGAACTTCGATCCAACCGTCAGGTAGGTCGAATTTCGGCTGAGGGTGATTTCGTCCTGGAGAAACGCCCCGACGATCGCGTCGGTCTTCTCCACCGGCGAGAAGGAGAGGATTCCCGACGTGGCGTCGATGGCGTGGGAGACGCGGAGGGTGCCGCCCGCGACGATGTCGTGGCGGCCGCGCACCAGCGCGCCGTGCTGCAGGTCGACCTCGAGGGTGTGGCGGCTCTCGTCGAAGAGGTCCGGGACCGTCCGGATGGTGTTGTCGTAGTATGCCTGCGCCTGGAAGCGCCCGCTCGCGCCGACCGCCCTCGTCCACCGTCCGAGGACGTTCCCGCCAGCGACGGTGATGTCCTCGCCCGTGGTCTGTCCCTCGGAGCCGCGGTAGACGTCGCCGTGCACGAACCACTGGACCGGGCGGCCGCGGCGCGACTCGAGGCGGAAGCCGCCCTGGCCGAAATCGATCTCGTCGCCGGCGCTGGCGCCCGAGCGCAGTGGTTCGGGGGCGCGATGCCGGTACTTGCCGTAGAGACGGTAGCTGCCGCCGCCGGAGACCGGGCCACCGTAACGCGCGCTGCCGATGAACCGTTCGTCGCTGCCCACGCCCAGGAACCCGGCAACGCCGCGCGTGGATGCGGCGTCCTTCATGATGACGTTCACCACCCCGTTGACGGCATTGGCGCCCCAGACGCTCCCGCCCGGCCCGCGCACGATTTCGATGCGATCGATGTCGGCCAGGAACGCATCCTGCACGTCCCAGAGCGTGCCCGCGAACAGCGGCGAGTACACGGTGCGGCCGTCGATCATGACCAGCAGCTTGTTGGCCGTCGTGATATTGAAGCCGCGGGCGCTGATCGCCCAGGTGTGCGAATCGGCGCGCGCCACGTCCAGGCCGTCCGCCAGCCGCATCGCCTCGGCCAGGGTGGTCGCGCCGGAGCGGCGGATATCGTCGCCTCGCACGATGTCCACGGCCGCGGCGGTCTGCGCGAGCCGCTCGGCGCGCCGCGAGACGGAGGACACCTCGATCTGCGTCAGCTCCTCGATGGTCAGCCGCTTGAGATCCTGCGGCGAGCGCGAGGAGGGCTGCCCGTCGGAGCCCGCGGGCGCCGCGAACAGCGCACCGATGGTGAGGGCGGCGCGCGCGGCGGCTGCGATCGCAGGGTTGTGCATACGTCAGCGGAGCCGGTTCGAGAGCAGCGCCACGCTCAACGCGTAGCTGTGCGCACAGTTGTAGCCGAGGAGGGCCTCGTAGTTCCCGTAGACGAGGAAAGTCCGCCTGCCGGCCACGACCAGCGATGCCGCGATCGTGCTGTTCGGCAGCGCTGCGCCGGAGAGCGTGCGAAACCCGAGCGGCCGCCACTCGACCAGGGGCCGCGGCGGCGTCATCACCCGTTCCGCCCGGCAGCCGACCTCGCGCGACGGGAGGTCCGCCAGCGTCGCACGGGCGGCGGGCGCGATGCGCACCTCGCGCCCCCAGATCATGCCGGGTGTCCAGCCGCGCTGCTGCAGGTAGTAGGCGATGGAGGCGAAGACGTCGGGGAGCGACGTCCAGATATCTCGACGGCCATCCTCGTCGAAGTCCTGCGCGTACTGCAGGTAGCTCGAGGGCATGAACTGCGGCTGGCCGAGCGCGCCGGCCCAGGATCCTTTCAGCTTGGCGAGCTCGATGTCCCCGCGGTTCAGGATCTCCAGGGCGCTGAGCAGCTCCGCGCGGAACCGCTCGCCGCGCCGCGGATCGTAGGCGAGCGTGGCCAGCGTCGGGATCGTCGGCCTGACCCCGGCGAAGCGGCCGAAGTTCGACTCGAGCCCCCACACCGACACCAGGACGCGCGGATCCACGCCGTACCGCTTGGCGACCTTCGCCAGCAGCGAACGGTGACGGCTGTACAGGCGCTGCGCGGTGCGCACCGTCTCGTGGGTGAGCCGCCGCTTCAGGTACGCTTCGAGATCGAGCGTGAACTCTGCCTGCGTGCGGTCGCGATCGAGCACGGATAGCGTCGGCTCGATGCCGTCGAGCGCAGCGTCGAGGACCTCGGGACGGATCCCGCGGGCGGCAGCCTCCTCGCGCAGGTCGGCGAGCCAGACGTCGAAGGACGGACGCTCCGGCGGCAACGGCGCGACCGGCGGAGGCTCCTGGGATCGGACGGCGGCGCCGGCGAGCACGATCACCGCCAGCGCCGCCAAGGAGTGCACCCGCCGCATCGATCGATTGTAGCAGCCGCTCGGCGCCGGCCGCTGGCACACAATGAGCGGTCGCATGCTCCTCCGCATCCTCGAAACCGGCGTGCCGCTCGTCGCCTTCCTGATGATGGTGGCGGTCGGACTGGACGTCACCCGGGACGATTTGCGCCGTGTCGCCGGCCGCGTCCGTATGATTGCCGGCGTCACGCTCGCGCAGGCGCTCGTACTCCCTGCGGCCGCCTGGCTGCTCGCTCCCCTGACCGGCTCGGATCGGCTCGCCGGCTACCTGCTCCTCGTCGCCGCGTGCCCGGGCGGTGGCATGTCCAACGTCTACGTGTACCTCGCCCGCGCCAACACCGCGCTGTCGGTGGTACTGACCGCCGTCTCCTGCCTCGGCACGCTGGCGACGATGCCGGCAGTGCTCGCGGCGTATCAGCAGCTCACCGGTCGCGCGAGCGACTTCGCCTTGCCGCTCCCCACGCTGTTCGTGCAGCTGCTCGTGATGGCGGTCATCCCGGTATCGGCCGGCGCGTGGATCCGCGACCGCTATCCCGGGCTCGAGCGCGCGCACGGCCGCCGCTTCCGGGCGCTCTGCGCCGCGGGCGTGGCAGGGATCGTGACCGTGGGCATCGTGCAGAGCGCATCGATGATCGATTCCGATCTGATCGCGGGCGGCGCCGCGGCGACGACGCTCGTGGCGGCCGGCATGATGGCGGGCTGGTCGATCGGACGGCTGCTGCGCGCGTCGCAGGACGACCGCTTCACCCTGCTCGTCGAATTCGCGGTGCGGAACCTCGCGATCGCGATGGTCATCGAGGTCTCGCTGCTCGGGCACCCCGACTTCGTGGCGTTCGGCGCGCTCGCGCTCCTCGGCCAGGCGCTGCTGCTCGGCGGGGTGATACGGCTGCGGCGCTCAGGGGCGCGGACGTCCCGCTGACGGCGCGTTCGCCAGGTTGGAGGTCGTCGTTTTACGGAAGTCAGCTACTTCAAATCATGTTCTCTGTGGCCTTCGTGGCCTCTGAGTTCAGTTACCTCCGTGGCCTCTGAGTTACTCACCTCCGTCGCCTCCGTGGCCTCTGAGGTCAGTTACCTTCGTGGCCTCCCCAGCCGGGCGCGCGCGGATCACCACCGCGACGGCGGCCGAGGCGACGATGCCGGTGATCAGTGTGGCGGTGAAGGCAGCCATGGCCTGTGCCATCGGCGTGGCCCAGGCTGCGCTCGCCTCGAGGGCGCGCGCCATCTCCGCCTCGCTCTGGCCCTGCCGCCGCATCACCTCGCGGCCGACGCGCTCGACTTCCGCGAAGTACTCCGGCACGAGCACGGCGGTCAGGATCACCGACGCCGCCGCGACCACGACGCCGGCAATCACCGACATCAGCGTCCCGGCCACCACCTGGCCAGCCCACGTGCGACCCTCTCGAGCAGTCTGCCGCAGGCCCCACGCCAGCCCGAACAACTGGATCGCGATCACAGCCCAGAACGCCGGCAGCATCGCCGGGTCTTTGTACCAGCCGCTCACGCCCATGACGATCGTCCACAGGCCGCAGAACACGCCGATGAACAGGCCGGCGGCGAGGATGGGGTTCATGCCGCCTCCACGCGGTCGCGGGTGGGATGCAGCCTGCTCATGCCTTCAGCAGCCTGCGCAGGTCCGCCTGGTAGGTGTCGATGGTTTCGTACAGCGAGAAGAACAGGCGCGACATCACCCGGAAGAACGGATTGTAGATCTCTCCGTCCTCGGTGATGGTCAGCTCGGATCCGGCCGCAGCCGGCTTCACCTCGAACGTCCAGGTGCCGCCGAAGGGCAGCGCGGGATCGTCGATCCTGGTGACGAGGCGCGAATGCGGCGTCCGTTCCTCGACGCGGTACGTGATCGTGCCGTGCGCACCTTCTTCCCTGAACCGGACGATGCCGCCCTCGGAGAGCACCGTCACGGCCTTCACGTCCGTGCGCCACTGCGGAAAGCTGGCGAAGTCGGTGATGGCAGCGAATACCGCTGCCGGTGGCGCGCTGTAGACGACGCTCCGCGAGGCGCGGTGGGCTCTCGGCAGGAACATGCCGACCAGCGCGGCGACGCAGACGAGGGCGACGAGGCCGGCGAGCGCGAACGCGATCCACCTGAGCATCCGGCTACCTCCCGAGGCACGCACGCGCGAGCAGCTCGAGGCCGGCGACCGCGCTGGCCTGATCCTTCCGCGACAGCCGCTCCAGCACCGCGCGCAGGCGCCTCCGATCGAGCACGGAACTGGCGTGCACGGCGGCAACGCCCTTCGGGGTGAGGACGAGTCCGACGTGCCGGCGATCGCGCCCCGCCTGCCGGCTCTTCACGACGTAACCGAGCACCTCGAGCCGGGTGAGTGCTTCCGACAGCGTGGACCGCGACAGGTCCAGGTGCCATGCGAGCTCGGAGAGCGTCCTGGGCGTCCGGCGGTCGAGGTGGACGAGGATGTCGGCGTCGCGGCCCGAGAGCCGCACCTCGGTCGAGCGCGCGCGGTCGTGCCGGGTGTGGCAGGCGAAATACACCTGCGGGTAGCAGAACTGGATGCGCTCGATGGCGTGGTCGAGTGTCACGCCCGGCAATCTACCGGCGGGCCGGTGTTTCGTCAAAACGAACTAACGGGCGGGTCGCGACGAATCGTTCGCGACGGATCGTTCGCCATGGAGGCCACGGAGGCCACGAACTCAGAGGTCACCGAGGTCGCGGAGTAGTCAACTCAGAGGCCACGGAGGCCACCGAGACAGTCAAACTCAAGGTGAATTGGCCAGAACATAATCTGTCGGTCAGTGTGGCGTGTCGGGTCTCCGGACGGAGCCAGACGTGACGACCGAACAGATGGTGATCAAACGAAGGGTGGGCTGTCGGAATTCGCCAAGCACCTCGGCAACGTCGAGGACGGGTGCCGGACGAAGGGCTACAGCCTCGACGGTTTCTATCGGTTTCGAGAGCGTGGCTAATACAGATAGGAGGCTCCGTGGCCTCCGTGGCCTCTGAGTTCAGTTGCTCTCCGTGGCCTCCGTGTCGAACCACCCGTAGGGACCCTCCGTCGCGGACGATCTCGTGCTATAACGCGCCGTCAGGGAGGGCTGGATGAATCGCTATTCGCTCGGCTTCGCCGGTTTGCTCGCCCTGGTCGCGGTCGCCGCCCGGCCGGCCGCACAGTCGCCGGCACAGTCGCCGCGGCTGCTCGACAAGAACACCTTCATGGAGATGGAGAGCGTCAGCGCCCCTGACATCTCACCCGACGGACGACGCGTCGTGTTCGCGCGGACGTGGATCGACAAGATGAAGGACCAGTCGCGCAGCAACCTGTGGATCGTCGACACCGACGGCTCGCGGGTGCGCGAGCTCACCCGCGGCGGCTGGCGTGACAGCGCCCCCGCCTGGTCGCCCGACTCGAAGCGCATCGCGTTCCTGTCCGATCGCGACGGCACGAACCAGCTGCACGTCATGTACCTCGACACCGGGGAAGTCGCACAGCTCACCCACGTCCAGCGGGCGCCGTCAGGCATCCGCTGGTCGCCCGACGGCAAGGTGATCGCGTTCACGCAGCAGGTGCCCGACGAGGAGCCGCCGCTGCGCGTGCAGCTGCCGCCGCGGCCGCGCGGCGCCGAGTGGGCGCGAGGAGCGACGCTCGTCGATCGGCTGACCTGGGCGCGCGACGGCACCGGGCCGGTCGAGAAAGCGTATATGCACGTCTTCGTCGTCGACGCGGTCCTCGGCGGCACACCCCAGCAGGTGACGGATGGGAACTACAATCACAGCGACCCGGAGTGGTCCGCCGACGGAAAGACCCTCTACGTGTCCGGAATCCGCAAGCCGGACGCGGAGTACCAGCGCGGCGACAGCGAGATCTACGCCGTCGATCTCGCGTCGCGCGCGATCCGGGCGCTCACCAATCGCAAGGGGCCGGACAACAATCCGTCGGTCTCCCCCGACGGCAAGGGGATCGCCTACACCGGGTACGACGACAGGGATTACACGAGCCACCTCTCGTCTCTCTACCTGATGGACCGTTCCGGCGGCGCCGGTCGCCTTCTGGCCGGAAACCTGAACAACTCGCCCGCCCAACTCACCTGGGCACGCGACGGCTCGGGCGTGTACTTCACCGTGGGCGAGCGCGGGTCGCATTCGATCTACTTCGCACCGGTGCAGGGAGCGGTCCGACGCGTGTCGGGCGAGGTCCAGCACACGCTCGGGGGCCTCTCCATCGCCGACAACGGCCAGGCGGCCACCGTCCGTTCCACCCCGCACGACCCGGGAGACGTTGTCACGTTCCGGATCGAGAACGCCCGCGATGTCTCGACGTGGAAGGCGCTCGTCGACGTGAATACCGACGTGCTGTCCGGCGTGAAGCTCGGCGACGTCGACGAGCTCTGGTTCGCGTCGAAGGACGGGCTCAAGGTCCAGGGCTGGCTGATCAAGCCGGCGAACTTCGAGCCTGGACGCAAGTATCCGATGGTCCTCTGGATTCATGGTGGACCGTGGTCCATGTACGACGTCGGGTTCAACTGGTCGTTTCAGAACTTCGCCGCCAGCGGGTACGCGGTGCTGTACACCAACCCGCGCGGGAGCACCGGCTACGGCCAGGAGTTCGTCAACGGCATCCAGCACGCGTATCCCGGCAAGGACTACGACGACCTGATGGCGGGCGTCGACGCGGCGATCGCGAAGGGCTTCATCGACGAGCGCAACCTCTTCGTGTGCGGCGGCAGCGGCGGCGGCGTGCTGACCGCCTGGATCGTCGGTCACACGAACCGCTTTGCGGCGGCCGTGTCGATGCGGCCGGTGATCAACTGGCACTCCTTCGTCGGCACGACGGACGGCCCCAACTGGTACCGGCAGTTCAAGAAGTTCCCGTGGGAAGATCCGATGGAGTACGCGGTGCGGTCGCCGCTGCACTACGTCGCCAACGTGGCCACCCCGACGATGGTGATGACCGGCGAGGCGGACCTGCGCACGCCCATGGGGCAGAGCGAGGAGTTCTTCCGCGCGCTCAAGATGCTGAAGAAGGACACGCTGCTCGTGCGGATGCCAGACGAATTCCACGGGTGGCGGCGCCCGTCGCACCGTCTGCTGCAGCAGCTGTACCTGCTGGCGTGGTTCGACAAGTACAAGCGCACCGGCAGCACCACGACGACGACCGCATCGGGTCGATAACGGCAGGACGGCGCGTCCGCCGCAGCTTTAGCGGAGGCGGAGCGGGGCGTGGGCCCCCCCGCGAGGGAGCGTGTCAGGGGGTCGTGGGGGACGAGTCCCCCGGACTGGCGCGCGATCCCCAGGCGCGAGCGAGCGGACGCGAGCGAGCCACGCGAGCGGAGCGGGGCGTCGGGGCCCCGCGAGGGAGCGTGTCAGGGGGTCGTGGGGGAGGAGTCCCCCGGACTGGCGCGCGATCCCCAGGCGCGAGCGAGCGGACGCGAGCGAG
>JBMDXQ010000002.1:0-3177 GCA_048594975.1 Vicinamibacterales bacterium
AGATATGCCTCGTAGGCCGGCACGCTTGGCATTCGGCGCTCGGGCGCCGGAGCCAGCTGCAATCTCAGCGCTCCCGCAATCTCCGCGGCGATGTCGTCCTGAACAGCGAAGATGTCCGACATCTCGCGGTCGTACCGCTGCGACCACCGGTGCGCACCGTCAGCGGCGTGAATAAGCTGCGCCGTCACCCGGACACGGCCGCCGGCCCGGCGGACGCTGCCCTCGAGCACGTGCGTCACGCCAAGGGTGTTGGCGATCCGGCGAATGTCCTCGTTCTTCCCCTTGAACGCGAATGCGGACGTGCGGGCAATCACCTTGAGGCCTGGCACCTGCGTCAGCGCGTTGAGGATCTCTTCCGCGAGACCGTCGCTGAAGTACTCGTCGGCGGCATCTCGGCTCAAATTGGCAAACGGCAGCACGGCGATCGAGGCGGCCCGATCGGCGCTCCCGGCCGCCAGGTGTTCCAGAGCGCGCCGGACGTCGGCCATCGTCTGGAAGCGTCGATCGGGATCCTTGGCGAGGCAGCGGTGGACGAGCTGCTGCAACGCAGGCGGCACTTCCAATGGGCCCGGATCGTCTCGCAGCACGGCGCTGAGGATCTGTGCCGCGGAGTCGCCCGAGAAGGCCCGGGTCCCCGCAAGCAGCTCATGCAACACGGCGGCGCCGAAACTGAATACATCCGATCGCGCGTCGATCGGCTTTCCTGTCGCCTGTTCGGGGGACATGTACGCCGGTGTCCCCATCACTTCGCCGGCTACCGTCCTCGTCGCGGCGGGGTCATCGCTCGCGAGCCTCGCGACACCGAAGTCGAGTAGCTTGGCGTGCGGAGTTCCGCCGTGCCGGACGACCATGACATTGGCGGGCTTCAGATCGCGGTGAAGAATGCCGCGTTCGTGCGCGGCGTGCAGCGCGTCGGCGATCTGGCTCGCCAGCCGCACCGCTTCGTCTTGAGTCACTGGACCGCCGAGCGGTTCCCCCTGGAGATACTCGAGGACCAGGTAGTCGGGTCCGACGTCGTAGATCTGGCAGATGTGTGGATGGTTGATCGCTGCGATGGCGCGCGCCTCGCTCTGAAACCGGCTCACATCGTCAGCGATCAACCGCTTGATCGCGACCGTACGATTCAGGCGTTCATCGTGCGCCTTGTAGACCTCCCCCATGCCTCCCGAGCCGATCAGCGACTCGATCGTGTATGGGCCGAGCCGCGTGCCGGGAGTCAGGAGCATGAGGTGCCCGCCGATTCTATCGCGCGCGATCGCCCTCAGTCCGTGTGGGGCCCCGTCGTGAGAATCTGTCTGGGATTCGAACTCGCCGATTGACGCCAACGTTTTGATAACGCTGGCGTTAGCCGATCCGAGTCGTCAGACGCCCCACACCCGGCCAAGGGAGAGGTTCGGATTGAGCGGCAACTCATTGCCCTGAATGAACTTCGAATTGCGATGTGGATTTGGCTGGGAGGCAGGGATTCGAACCCCGATACCGTGGTCCAGAGAACGGCTCACGGGGTCTCGTCTGCTGCCTTCTGTGCCGTTCCGCGCTGTTTCTGTCGCGATCAGCTGGCGGCGCTTCGTTCTGTTTCCGTGCGCTCTCGCGCAACATGTCTCACTGTGTCTCACCCTCCGAGCGTGTCCTGCCGCCTTCACGCCAGCCTTGGGCGCCGCCTCCCAGAGCTGCTCATCGACGGTTGCGAGTCAGAACAGCCGTTCGATCGTGTAGCTCGTTTCAGGCGTGGGCGGCGTTGTGAAGCGCGCGTTGACGGCGTACAGTGCGCCGGAAAAGGCGTCGATCGTGGTCGGAATATCGAAGCGCGAATCGGTGACGATCCCGGTGATCGTGCCCGATGTGAAGTCCGAGTCCATATCGATTACTGCGACCTGATTCGCCAAGCCTTGAACGATGTACAGCGTTTGCCCGGTGAGCAGGATGCCGTCGCCACCCGCTACGGTCATGTCGCCGATGTCGATGAAGGTCGCCAAGCCCGTGAGCGGGTCGACAAGGTAGAGCGTGCCGAGGGAGCTATTGACCACGATCAGACCGCTACCGTCGGGCGTTGCCTCGATGCCATTGGCATTGAACTGGCCCGCCACGAACTGGAAATCCCCACCGAGCGGGATCGTTTCGACCGTCGACGAGAGCGCGCCACCGGGCAGCAGCACGATCCGATAGAGCAGCGGATTGAACGAGTCGGTGAAATAGACCGCCTGGCGCGTCACGATCGCGTCGTTGATGAACGTCGAGGCTTCCGTCGTGAGCTGAAAGGCGCCGATCGTCGCGCCGCTCGCTGCATCGTAGACGTACGCGGCGCCGGTCGGGCCGCCGGCGACGTACAAGTAATTGGTGCGTGCGTCGAAGTCGAGGCCCACGGCGACGCGCCCTTGCTGCGGACCCACCAGCACGCTGCCCTGGCCGGTGCGCAAATCGGCTTGGTAGATCGCGCCAGTCGCGAGCGAGCCGGAGTAGATCGTCGTGCCACGACCGACGACGATACCCTCGGGTCGCCACCCGTTCGGCAGCGCAATCGTTTGCGGAAACGAGCTGGCGGCTGCCGGGCGCACCGATGTGGGCAGCAGCAGCCAAGCAGCCACAATCATGATCCCGATCAATGACAGAGCAATGCTCTTCCTCATCGGACACCTCGCGGAACGGACGCGTTTCGACGTAGCCGACCCCTGGGGGAAACTAACGAAGCGAGCGACTCAGCACAAGGCTGCCCCGTGCCAGAAAATTCGTGAGAACCTGGCCGCCGGCGCTGATGTGAAGTGCAACGTGTTCGCACCAGATCGGCACACTGCCCGATAACGTGGTTCGCCGCACACGACTCTCCCGCTCGGCGTCTACGACCTCCGTGGCTGCGGCAGCCACTCCACCTTCAGCTCGTACTTTCCAACGAGCGGCCTGATTTCCGGATCGCCCGTCAACAGTGTCGCCTGGAATTCGAGTGCGGTCGCCACCGCGAACGCGTCGGCGTACGCGATCGCATGGTTCGACTTCAGCTCCGACGCTCGACGTACTCGTCGCTGTGTCGCTTCCTTCACTGACACGGGCAGCCGACGACGCAGCGCCATGCGCCAGAGTGATTCGGCCTGTTCGCGCCGATTCACGCGCACGAGCCGGTAGAAGGCCTCGCCGAGGTTGATGATCGACGTGACACAGTCGGCTTGGCCTCGTTCCGCGTCA
>JBMDXQ010000020.1:0-4242 GCA_048594975.1 Vicinamibacterales bacterium
GACGACGCACGCGACGCGTCATCTGGATTACTGGCGAGCCGGAAATGAGGCGATTGTCGAGTCCCTGATGATTCCGTTCGTCGTGGTAGTGCGCGACGTACTCCGCCACGGCCCGCCGGAAATGCCGCTCCCCGATGGGAAATCACCCGGTCAAGGCATTCTTCCTTGATCGACCGCACGAAGCGTTCAGCGTAGGCGTTCACATTGGGCGCGCGCTTCGGGATACGGACGACGCGGATACCCGCGTCCCGTAGTCCACGTCGCGCATGATCGCTCCACTTCCCATCCCGATCGCAGATCAGAATGTCTGGCGTGCGCACCACACCATCCTGGGCCATCGTCAGCGTCCAAACGATCTGCTGCATGAACAGCGCCTCAGGATGCCGGGTCGATCCGAGGATCTGCACACGGCGGGAGGCCAAGTCGATGACGAACACCGTGTAGTACGTGACCAGGCCCAGCCACGTCCAGACTTCCGTCGTAAAGGAATCGGCACCTGCGATGCCGTCCCAGTGCGCTTTCAAACGTCTGCCACGACGTCGGGCGCTGCGGGACGGGCGGCAGGCCCGCCGCCTTCAGGATCCGACGGATGGTCGAGCGGCCCACACGATGGCCGATGTTCTCGAGCGCGCTCTGGATCCGCGTGTAGCCCCAGGTCGGGTTCTCCGACGCCATCCGCACGACCAGTTGACGGATCTCGAGCAGGACACCGCGCCGTCCGGATCTCTTGGCGTAGGTCCACTCTCGCGCGATCAACTGGCGATGCCACCGCAGCAACGTATCCGGCGTCGCGATCGTGGCGATCTCACGCAGAGCCGCACGGTCGAGTCGATACGCGCGGGCGGCCAGGCGGCGGCGATCGTCGTCCGTGAGACGCAGCCGCCGTCGACCAAGCTGACGGCGCAGCAGCCGGTTCTCTTCGATCAGATACGCGACTGCCTCCCGCTCCCGACGGTCCAGCCAACCGGTCACCACACTCAGCACCATCTGGAGCGCCGCGGGGTCGATCACGAGCCGCAGCATATATCAAGGGAAGCGTGAAGGATGTCGGCCGACTTGTGGAACAGTGCGGGTGCGCACCTGCATGGCTTCGCGGCGGGCGGATTATTGGCGAAGCACAGGCCAGAATGGGCGGGGAGGAGGAGCCGGCAGGAGCCTGACAGGCTGCGCGCATCGAACCTGAGCGCGACGAGCTCTTTGTCGCGAAACGGCCAGGACCGGCGCGCCGCCCTGGCGGTCGATCGGTGAGTCAGATCCGGTTGAACTTGGCGATCGCCTGCTGCAGCGACTTGAACTGACGAATGAACGGGTACATGCCCCGCTCGCGGTCGTCGATGGCCTGCGCCTGTTTGAGGACCTCTGCCGCGCGGTCGTGCGGCACCACCACCACGCCGTCCTCGTCCGCGACGATGATGTCGCCGGGACGGACCGTCACGCCCGCGCATTCGACAGGAAGGTTCTTGCCGACGGTGGCGTAGTGGCCGACGGCGGTGCGCGGCGACTTGGAGCGCGCGTAGACGGTCAGCCCCATGCGTCGCACGTCCCACAGATCGCGAATCGCGCCGTCGAGCACCATGCCGGCCATCCCTCGTTCGACGGCGGCCGTGGCCATGAGATTGCCCATCGCCGCGATGTCCAGCGTCCCTTCCATGACGATGACACCGACTTCTCCGGGCTTGGCGTCGTCGATGATCTCGACCGAGTGCTTGACGGCCAGCGTCGGCGTGGCCTGCTCCGGGGGCGCAGGCTTCGCCAGCGCGGTTGCGGCGCGGCCCACGAGATTCGTGCCCGCCATGAGCTTCATGTCGTACCGCATCGTGCCGTTCTTCCCGGTCACGAGTTCGACGGCATCGGACACGGATGCCGCGTAGGTGCTCTTGAACCCGGCGATCAGGGGGTCGCCCGAAGCGGCCGGATTCTGCCCGGCGCCGCGCGCGCCGAACGCGGCGGCGCCGACGAGCGCCAGCCCAATCAGGAGCGACGGGGAACGGCGGATGTTCATGGGCGGCTCCTTTCCTGTCCTTTCGCGTCACTCGATCGAACTGCCGCGGCCACGGCTGCCCGGACCACCCAGGCGCGGTGGCGGCGTCGCGAGCATGTCGTTCTTCTTGTGCATGTCTCGGGCGATGCCGACGACCATGAACTCGAGCGGCGGTGTGCCGGTGTTCTCGAATCCGCTGGTTTCACCCACACGAACCGGAATCGCATCGCCGGCCGTGATTCGCGCACTCTCCTGACCCACGGCCGCCGAGCCTTCGCCGGCCAGCACGTAGTAGACCGCCCCGACGCCCGGTTCGGATCCCGGACCGACCGACGTTCCCGGCGGCAGCAGCAGATGATCGACGTACGCCCAGGTCGAGAGGAACACGCTCGGCGCCAGGACGCGGCGGTACTGCACCGTCCCTTTCCCCCCGTGCATGCCGGCCACCGGCCGCAGGCGCGCCGGGTCGAGCGGCATGGTCATGAACTGAGGGACGGGATCGGGCGTCACGCCGACCCGCCCGTCGCCGAGGTCGAAGGCGTCGTAGACGCCGCGGAACGCCGTCACGTTGACATTCAACCACTGCACCGGCTTGTCGGTCGGATTGTAAATCGCGTGGGAGTGGCCCATCCGCACCGGCGCGCCCACCGGGCCTTTCAGCGTGGCCGTGCGACCGTCGATGGTGAATTGCGCTTCGCCGTCCAGGATGACGAACATCTCCTCGCAGGCGTTATGGAAGTGCGCGCCGATCCCGGACTTCGGCTCGATGACGCCGCGGTGGAGAAACCACAGGTTGGCGTCGAGGGCGTCGCCGCCGAGCAGCGACTGGAAGTTCAGACGCCCGGGCCCGCCATGTACGCCGGCCGCCGCGCGGTAGCGCGAGGGATCCGTGTGGGCGATCCGCTGGTCGAGCGGCAGGCGCGACGCGCTGGCTGGCGCACCGGGGGCCGGAGCGCCGCCGCGCTGTGCGACGAGCCCCGACGCCGACGCGCCGAGCGCCAGCAGGGTGGCCGTGAGACACGTCTTCAGCATGCGCTCCCTCCCTGCGCGGCGGGTCATGGGCTCGATCTCAGTGGCGCCTCCTCCCGCAGCGGATCGCGCTCACTGGAACAGGCGCGGGGCGAATGCCTTGAAGCAGCGCCGCCACGTCAGCCACTCGTGCGCCGTTCCGGGCGACTCGTAGTAGATGTTGTGGATGCCGGCGTTCGTGAGCGCCTCGCTGAATGTCTTCGTGCCCGGCCCTTCCGCCGACCCGATGCCGAGGAACAGGACCTTGACCTTCTTGTTGAACGCCGCGGCGTCCGCGAACACGCCCCCGTTCGACGTCTTCGGGTCGAAGCCGCCGCGGCCGCCGCTGCTTCCGCTGAAACCGCCGATGTAGGCGAACTTGTCGAGATGCGCCAGGGCCGTGCCGAACGTCTGCGCGCCGCCCATGGAGAGTCCGGCCATCGCGCGGTTCTCGCGCCCGGGCGCGACCCTGAACGTCCGTTCCACCATCGGGATCAGATCGGTGAGCATCATGTCCGTGAACACACCGCTGGCCAGCGAGCCTCGCCCGCCGCGGCCCGGGCCTGCCGCGCGTCCTGCCGGAGGAGGCCCCGGCGGTGCCGGCGGTTCCGGCACGGCCTGCGTGAGCGCTCCGCGGGCGTGATACAGGGCAGCGCTGTCGCCGGGCTTCACCGCGTTCAGGTTGTCCATCACGATGATCATGGGCCTGGCCTTCTTCTCGGCGATCAGGTTGTCCATGATCACGTCGACGTGACCCTGTACGTGCCAGCCGTGCTCGTTCTCGCCCCAGCCGTGCAGGAGGTACAGCACGGGATACTTCGACGTCGAGCTGTCGTAGCCGGGCGGCGTGTAGACGTAGGCGCGCCGCCACGCGGCCGTGACCGTGGAGTAGTACCAGCGCTGACGGACCTGCCCGCGCGGCACATCCTTCAGGGCGTAGTAGTCGCCTCCCTCCGGCTCGGGAACCTCGATCGCGCTGTTGTAGAAGCCGGATCCGAAAAACGAACGCGTTGCCGGATCGGCCACGACGGCGCCGTCGATCGACAGCGTGTAGTAATGGAACCCCACCACCTGCGGCGTCGTTGTGGCATACCACAGGCCGTCCGGCCCTTTGGTCATGTCGAAGCCCGGTCCGAGGCGCACGCGTACCTTCTGCGCGTCGGGTGCCGCGACACGAAACATGACCCGGTTGTCCGGAAAGACGCACGGGTACGGTGCGCCCGGAATGTTGAGAGAATTCGGCTTGCAGTCGG
>JBMDXQ010000021.1:0-34273 GCA_048594975.1 Vicinamibacterales bacterium
CGCAAGGAGGCTGATCGACAACACTGACGTCCTCGCGTCGCTTCGCTCCGATCACGATGCCGCGGAACCGGTGATCACGATGCTCGGGAACGCGTGATCACGATGGCGTGGACCACGTGATCACGATGCGTGGAATGCGCAACAGAATGCTTCTCGATGTGAACCGTAAACGTCGCTGTTTGTCCGCGGTTCCGGGGCCACCTTACACAGTTTCTACACAGTTCTCAACGCCACTTACTTCAGTACGTCCGGTTGTTCGTCGGTCCGTGTCGATTCAACCTGCTAACGGCTTCCTCTAGCCTCTTGAAGAAGCGAGCGCATCTGGGCGATCTCGGCTTGCTGACCAGAGATGATCGTCTTGCAGTGTCCTCTATTCTCTGATCCTCGATCGACGCGTCCTCCACATCAGGATTGCTCCCGAATGATGCCGGATCATCGATCCGAAGCCCGTTCAACGCGTGGGGCGTCCTCTTCCGCTACTTACGTCTGCCTTCAAGGCGAAGAAATCGGGCCGCGTTGTTGTCGAGGATGTCTCGCTTCTGTTCTGCAGTCAGGTAATCGGCCTCCTCGATCGCTTCGATTGCCTCGTCGATTTTCTCGGGCCATCGCATCTGGTCGGAGCCAAACATCAAGCGGTTCCCGACGCCGGCGCGAACGAGAGCCTCGACGTACCGGTGAAATGCAGAGCGTGGGATGATCCACGTGATCGTCGACAGATCGCCGTAGAGTTGAGGATATTGATACATCATCGCGATCATCTCGTCGAGGAACGGGTACCCGCTGTTCTCGACAAACACTCTGAGGTTCCGATGTCGAGCCAGCACCTCCTCGAGCAGGAGCGGGCGGCCCGCGGCCGAGCGGAACCCTGGTACCGGCGGACCAATCCCTTCGGTGTGAATGAGAACAGGGACATCAAACTCCTCCGCCAGTGCAAAGTACGGTGCCAGTGCAGGATCGTTTGGCGCCACGCCGATGAGCTGAGATCCGATCTCACCCATGCCGGCCAGTCGTCCCGCAGCGTACTCCAGCCTGAGCATCTGCGGAGTGAGCTTACCGGGCGCCTCAATGAAGGGCGAAGCGATGAACCGGTCGGGCGCGGCCGCCACCCAGTCCTGGACGATGCGCAGATCGGCGCTGCTCAGGAATCCCAAGACGATGTTGTGGCGGTCCATCGCCTCGAGGGTCTTCCGCAATGACTCCTCAGGGGTCGCCGTCGCAGCCCCTGCGGGCTGACACGGGCGCGGGAGGCACGGAGGTGGGGCTCCAGCGGGAAGATCGAGGGGGATATGGTGCGCATGCATATGCATGTCGATCACCGGAGCGCGCGTTTGAGCGGAAAGCGCGGCGTGCGAGAGGCCCGCAAACACCACCAGTGCGGACACGAACCAGTTACGCCTACTGCCTCCCAGCGGTTGTCGCTCTGGCCGCAGCGTCTTCTCTTCTTGACAGTCGCGTCGAAACGATGTGGTCGACGATGTGCTCGGCAGCCCGCCCCACACCTCCCACCGGCGCCGAACTCAGCGAGTAGAGGAAGAGAAGCCCTATGAAGTAGAGACCCGGACAAGACTCGACGATGCCCTGGTCATGAATCGGAAGGCCACCAGTGTGGGTCGGCAGCGAGAGATCGATCCAGTTGTAATTGGGTGCGTATCCGGTGCACCAAATGATGTTCGACACCTCGAGGACCCTTCCATTCTCGAGGACTGGAAATCCGTTCCTCACGCCTGTCACTCGCGGCACTCGTTCGATGCCTGCCGGGGCACAGTCCTTTCGTCGCACTCGCCCCAGAGGGATTCCACGAGCGGGTTGATAAGGTAGGCGTGAATGTCGTCGTTGTCTCTCTTATCTTTCCGAGCGCTTTTTGGCGAAAGTGGAACGTGGTTCCGGGTCTCGTGGGACCTTCCGGTGTTTTCATTATCGATTCGACGTCCGGATCGGTCTTGCGCGCGTTGGTGTCAAGGCCGAGAAAGAAACGAAAGACCTCTTCGACCGACCGCGCAATCGTGACCGTTGACTCCACCTTGGCCATCAAACCTCCCTTCGCCCGTTCTGAGGAAGCTTTCGAAGACAAAGGCATCAGCTCTCAATTCGATAGATTTCCCGTCGGCCGCAGTCGACGAGGTCGTGATAGTCAGCCATCGTCTTCCGGAGAGTCTCATTGGCCATGAGGGTTTGCTCCATGGCGAAGAAGTCATCGATCTTCTCGACCTTTGCCTCCGCGACGATGGTCCAGAAAGGCTCGCCCGTGACATCGGTGAGCACGCGAAGCGGTTCCTGCCCCATGTCTTGCAAGACCGTTGAAATGCTCCGGAACTTCTCAACCATCTGGCGGACCTTCCCCGGTTTGCAGTTGAGGACCTCACGGATCACGTACATGACCTCACTCCTCTCACCTCGTCGTTCATCCGTGGGAACTCCACATCCTTCGCGGCCGCCATGATGCGGCCGAGATTCTCGTTCGACATGAAATCGGGCAGCGGAATGGCCCCCGTGATCGCGGATAGAAAGGCGTTGGTCGCGCCCTGGTTGCCGTACAACGCCCTGAAGAGATCCTGCATCTCGGGAGGAGGGGGCTCGAGTGCAGCGAGCTGACTGGTGAATTCATACATCGGTCGCACGCGTTCGTTGCGCGCCGTTTCGTGGGCGGCTAGTCGCTCCTCGAACGTACCGTTGCCCGACAGGGCAAAACTGAGGGCCTCGGCGAGGCTCTCGGCATCGATGAAGGCGTCACTAATGCCCTGCGCGGTTATCGGATCTCTGTTGTAGCTCGCGTCACCGACGAGCGCCCATCCCTTGCCGTACGGCTTACGGAAATAGCCCGGGACGCCCGCTGTACCGTACCACTTCTCCTCACGACGGCCGCCGCGCACGCGTGCGGCGAAATCAGGCGAGCCCTCGAGGGCCTGCCAAACGTGTCCTTCGACGTCCTCCCGCACGCGCGAAAAGTCGCTCATCGGCCAGTTCACCATCACGAGATGGAGATCATCGTTGGTCGGCGCGCCACCAAACGCGAAGTGGTCCCGCACGTAGAGCTCGATGTCGTCCTGGGTGACGCTGCTGACGTACGAGTAGTAGGCACACGCGGCGACCGGCCGCGCGTCGTACTCCAGCGCTCGTACGGCTCGTGCGACGAAGGAGTGCGCGCCGTCGGCGCCGATGACGACTCGCGCGCGCTCCTCGAACGGCCGTGTGCCCCTTCCGCGTCCTCGCACTCCGACCACGACACCGTCGGTCATCAACAATTCGTCGACAGAGAATCCCTCGCGGACCTCGACGCCGGACTCGGCGGCTGCGCTCAGCAGCAGATGGTCGAGAACCGTTCGACGCGGACAGAAGCCGCCCCTGCCGTCGTTGGCGTCGGGAATCGCGCCGTGCAACGCAAATGGCCCGACATCGAATCTCATCCGCCGGCAGATGGGCGGAACGCCGGTGCTCGCCAGGCGGTCCAGGAGTCCCCAGCGCGCCAGCACCTCAGCGCCGTGAGGCCAGAGGATGTGCGTCGAGATCGTGTCGCTTGGGAAGGTGGCCCTGTCGACCACCAGGACCTTGAATCCCCGGCGCGCCAGGAGCATGGCCGTCGGAGAGCCGGCACATCGGGCGCCGACGATTATCGCGTCGTGCATCGGAACCTCCGCTCGAGAGAGAGCGTACGGAGATCCGAATCGCTCGGGCATCGGCAGGACTACCCAAATCGTGGCCGGTCGAAAAATGGGTAATTCTGTGTACCCCGGTCAGGTGAGGTTGTGGTGGAACGCCCAGGCAGCTGCGCCGGTGCGGCTCGAGACGCAACCTTGTCGAAGATATTGCTGACGTGTCGGGCGACGGTTTTCTCGCTGATGAACAACTCCTCGGCGATGGCGCGATTCGTCTTGCCGGCCGCAAGCAGGCGCAGGACCTGAAGCTCCCGTTCGCTGAGGGAGCCAGGGGACTGACGCACAGTGCGTCCCGACGGCTGCTCAATCCGCGCGAGGCACGGATCGACGTTCAGCTGCGTGAACAGCCGCCGCGCGGCATCCAGATCGAGTAGATGGCCATCGTGATCGCCGCGTCGTTCACATACTGCGGCCATCAGCCGACGTGTTTGCGCTTCTTCGTACGGAATGTCCAGATCCCGCCAGGCTTCGCATGCCTCCCGCAGCGACGTCGCCGCGGCGGCGAGCTCGCCTTCGGCCAGGAGGACCGCGCCGGTGGCGTGCGCCGATACGGCGGAAAGAAGCGGCGTGCCGACGGCGTTGGCGACATCACGGAGCTCCGCAGCTGCGGCGCGCGCGCCTTCGACATCGGCGGCAACAAGCAGTATGTCGACAGCAGCGGCAAGAATTCTTGCGCGCGCCGATCGTGCCGACGTGTCTACGAGGGCACTCCGGATTGACGCGACCGCGTGATCGATGTCGCCCTGAGCGAGCCGGAGCAGTGCCAGCCCCGGCTGCGGCTTTCGTCCGCACTCGTTCGCACGCGTGTAGGCCGCTTCCGCCTGGTCGAACTCGCCGCGAAGTCGGTGGATCTCCCCCAGCCGGTAGAACGCCGCCCCGGCCCGCCCGCGCCCGGGCGGGAGCAGGTCGCACGCGGCCCGTGCGTCCTGTTCCGCCCCATTCCAGTTGCCGCACCACTGCATGATTTCGGCGCGATAGATCAGGCACTCGCCGCGATACCGAACGAGGCCAGGTTGACTTGCGCACCAGCGTGAGAGCGACGTCGTCCACTCATGTGCACGACGTAAATCGAAGATCTCCTGACAGCCTTCCAGCACGCTGCAGTAGATATCGCCTGCCAACACGGGCAGCACGTCACCTGCGAGCACCGAGACCATCGCCTCATCGAGCAGTGCCACGCCCTCGGTGATGCTTCCGAGGCGGATGAGGGCTCGCCCGCGTCCGTGACAGGCCAGCGCCAACAGGCTCCGATCGCCAAAGCGGCTGGCGATGCCGGCCGCCTGCGTGAATGCCGCGTGGCCTGCAGCCGGGTCACCTTGCATGATGCGTCGAATGGCAGCGGGAATCAGGAGATATCCGCGCACAACGCATTCGAGCTGTCGCTCGTCGAGTACACGTTCGGCTCGGGCGAACCACCCAGCAGCAGGCGCCATCGCGCCGCGCCCTACCAATACAAACCCCGCCCAGAAGGCGGCACGCGCCGCCGCTTCGTAGTCGCCTCGATCAAGGAACATCTGATGTGCGCGCGCCATGGAGCTTTCGCTCTCGTCATCGCGTCCCACCAGGTAGGCTGCCATCGCGAGCCGCTCGAGGTCTACGGGTTCCAGCGCGGCCTGGCGCCCGGCCGCCTGCAGCAGCCGGTACGATTCGGCCCACGCCTTTCGCTCGAATGATTCCCGACCACGCTCCAGTGCCTGCGGTTCAGTCATATAGCTTCGCGGAACATGGTAGATCGCTGCATGTCAGGCCCAGAGCCCTTGTCGGCCATCGTACCGTCAAGGGCTTACGACGGCTCACCACAACGGATAGGTCTTCCGGTTCCGGTTCTCAGAAGCGGATCATGACGCCCCAACACGCCGAACGTGCCCATCTGTTTTCCGTCTGACTGTGAATGCGCAAGAGCGGACATTTCGGATCGGCCCGAGCCTCAGGGCGCGCCAGCAGCGAGCCCATCCATGAAGACGCGAGGTCCGTTGTGAGCATCCCTCGGCACGCGGCTCGATGAGCATTGAACCCACTGGCGCCGTTCGGGGCCGAGGCTCGAAGGCCGCGTGACGGAAACGTATCCTTCGGCGGCGCTATACTTGAAAGCCCGTCAGTGACCGCGGCACATTAGGAGGTGTTACACAATTCGCAATTCGGCCGCTGACTCGTGGCTGTAAGTAGTTGATTCTAAATTGAGAGATGGCCGAGTGGTCGATGGCGCAGGCTTGGAAAGCGATTCGGGCGACCCTCACCGACTGATGCTGAAACACCTCCTCGCACAATCGATTCAGCGACTTCCCGCCACAGAATGCTTCTCGATGTGAACCTGTAAACGTCGCTGTTTGTCCGCGGTTCCGGGGCCACCTTACACAGTTTCTACACAGTTCGAAGTGCGACTTGTAAGCGGCTCTGCGCCGCCGATCTCGAGCGCGCGTATGCCGCTCCACGCTCGATTGGAACCCGCCGCTCACGACGGAGATGAGGCCCGCGCCGCTGGGGTGTGCCGGGCGGTACACGTCGAGCATCAGCGCCAGCCCGTCCTCCTTGTACCCGTACACCACATCCCTCGTCTCTCCGAGGGCTGACGCGCGGATGCCTGGGCATAACTAACTGCCGAAGCGGATGGTGGACACACGAACCCGACGAGCGCGAGCAGCACGACCGGCGAACGCAGGCGAGTGCCGCTCATGGCTGCTGACGGACAACTTCGTAGTCGCCCCGTCGCGCTCCTTCGCGCACGACCCAGCCTGGCGCTACCCTGAACGTCCATCCGTCTCCGGCGAACGTCCCGTCGTCGCGCCGGACGGGCGCCGACACACGGCGCGAGCGGCCATCACTCGCAATGAGCACGCCCTTTTCCGCGCTGAGCGTTCCCCACGCTCCTGAGGCGTTGTAGGGGCCGAAATACACCGTCCTGACGCCTGGAATCGAAACGGCGCCGATCGAGTTGAACTGAGCGCCGCCTCCCCCTGGCATCAGCAGCACCGGACCGTCAACGAACTGCCGGCGCAACTCGTCGAGACGTTGCTGCCGCTGTTGCTCGCGCTGCTGTTCGGCCGCGCGGACCTCGGCGCCGCCGTATCGGCCGACAGACGCCGTGGCGTCACTGGCGGGTCGAACCGCGAGCGCCCGCATCAGGAGCGTGGCGAGATCGTCGGTGCCGCGCACGCTGCGCGTCCAGCCGGGCGACGACGCGTCGAGCAGGACGCCGTACGCGGGACCGGACATGTAGGCAAACGTACGAACGAAGCTGGCCTCCAGAGCCGCTGCCTCCGTATCCGTCAGCAGGTCGAGCGCGCTCGCGATCGCGTCGGCGGCAGATTCTGCCGCGAGCACGGTGCTGGTGTACGCCGCCAGGCCTTCGGTGATCTCCCTGGCCGCGCTCGCTTTCGACACTGCCCGGGTACAGCATGCGTCGAGCCTGCCGGAATGCCAGCGCGTCGCGGACAGCGAGATTACGCTGCTCGCCAGATTCCCGCAGCGCCCGTGCGAGCGCGCGCCATTCAAGCCGCAGCCAATACCGTCCATCCGCCACGTCAAGATGTTCACTGTCCAGTGCCGGAGCAGCCACTCCCAGCTGCCCCTGAACGCCGTGGAACAATTCGTGGAGGAAAGAGCTCCCTGCGGCGGCGCGGCGGCCGGTTCACCACGTCAGCCCAGATGTACGCCGCCCACGTCGCGCCGCCCCACTGGATCGGCGCGTTCAGAAGACCAAGCAGTCGCGGGCGAGCCCCGTCGGGTGCCGCCTGGCTGGTGGCGATCGTCTGTGTCCGCCTGTCGGCGATCACCATCGGCCCGCAGATCGACAACGCTCCACAGACGGCCGCCGTCGCGCTCGCAGAGCGCCAGGGCTTCCTTGAAGTACTCCTGCGCGCGTTGTTGATCGACCTGTGCCGCCGCCGGCAGCGGGTGGCCTACAACCACGTAGGTTACGACTGCCGTACACAACGCTGATATCCGCATCGTCTACTTCCTGGCCGTTGCCTACCTTGGCACAACCCACGTGCCGGCGATGCGGTCGTGCG
This sequence comes from Vicinamibacterales bacterium, assembly GCA_048594975.1. Lineage (GTDB taxonomy): Bacteria > Acidobacteriota > Vicinamibacteria > Vicinamibacterales > 2-12-FULL-66-21 > JBMDXB01. Next base: position 7,664 of record JBMDXQ010000021.1, read on the forward strand.
GTCCGCGGCCGGGAACCGCAATGGTCCACACGACGCCTGCCGCCATCAAGAGAAACGCGAGACTGCCGAGGACTAACGCCACGTGCGGAGACACACGCGGATCGCCAAACATCGGGACTCCGACACAGGCGATCCATGCGAGCGCCGGCGACCAGACGACCAGGAATCGGATCGCCGATCGCGCCCGGCCAATCTCGCAGCCATCGCGCCTCACCACCGCATGCCCGAGAGCCCGCGTGATCAGACCGCCTGGCACGGCCAGCACCGATATCAGACCGCACACGATCGAGACCAACACCGGAATGGATGCGAACCCGCTGGCGACAAGACCCCGGAGCGCCTCGCCACCGGCGGGGAAGTTTGCGCTTAAGTCTGCGCGCTGGTCTGCCAACTCTTGAATCTGCGGCGCGACGATGGCGGAGGCACGAGCGAGATCATCGGGAGAGACCGCCGGATAGCGCGCGGCGATCTCCAGCGCCGTTCGTCTCATGCTGAGAAACGGTTCCATCTGAGGCGCCTGAGTGTCCCAGAACTCGCTCGTGAGCTGCGGGCCAAAATGCGCAGCCACATACTGCTCCGCCGCGGTGCGCTGCTCTTGAGTCTTGAACTCGGCATCGGGACCTGAGTCAGTGATCCACATCATCCACCTCAGGAACGTTTGCGTCGATCCAATCACGTTTCTCTCTCCCCCGAGGGATCTCGCGACGATGGGAAGCATCACGGTGACGATCAGGAGAAGTACGGCCACCGGCATCGCCGCCATCGCCATCGGCAGGGCACGACGGACGCGTGAGGGACGGCTGGAAATCGATGCGAGACGCATGAGCTCCGCCTTGACGTTAGCGAGCGCTGGCGGCGCCCCGCTCGCAAGTCGATTCAACAGCCTTGTGCCCGACAGCGGCGCGGCCGGCTCCATGCCTGGCGCAACAAGATGCCTCGAGACTGCCGCCACTAGCTCGACAGGACCAAGATTCTGATTGGCGTCCGCTGCGGTCAGTGCTGGCCACGGAAAATCGAGCAGAACGAGGTGCCCGTCCGGCCTCTTCCAGACATGCGCGAGAGTGGGCCGGACGTCCATCTCTTCCTTTTCGCGAACCGAAGCGTCGAGTTCGATCGTGAGGCTCGAGAGTGAGCGATGCACCTCGCGCCAGTCGGATGTCGACGGCGCCGACAGCAGCGGCCCGCCGCCTGGCGCCTCGAAGGCGTCCCAATTCTCCGTAGGCGATCGGCGGCCGGCAAGCCAGTACAGCCGGCCGGGTCGCGAGACGTCACGGCGGATCGCCCCGACCGCGGCTGTGCCCGGCGCAATTTCGTGAATCCAGACATGACGACGAAGGATCGGATCGACGCCGACGAACAATCGTCCGCCGTCGGTCTCGCCAACCATCGTGTGCACGGCGTACGGTCCGACGCGTCGCCAGGACGAAGGGGCGGGAATGAGATCGGCAGGTGACGCCTTCGGAGCGGCGGATGTGACGGACCGGAAGACGTTCCGCTGCACGACGCGCGTACGGCTCAGCAGCTCGTGGACGCCGGTCCATCCGTTGCCACGGCGGGCGGTCGAGAACAACAGAATGGTCAACAGCAGCGACAGCAAGACGTGAGGCTGCACATTCCAGGCGCCCGTGAAAAAAAGAGTGGGCACATGGAACACCGCAGTACGGAAGCCAACGCGCAGCCACCACCGATCATCAGTCTGCGATGTTACGCGCAAGCCCATGAGCCGCTTGCCCAAAGACGCGCCCCAGCCGCCTTCCAGAACGAGGTAATAGATCAGTGACACGAGCCACGACCACGCCGAAAGTCGGAGCAGCATTGTCCCGGATCCAAGTGTCACCCCGACGGTCCACGCCGAGATCATGAGCAGCCAGATCGTGATCGAGACGATCACCGAGTCGGCAATCCACGCGATGAAACGCACCCCGAGCGGGGAAGGAACTTCATTCGCGGATCCGTACGGCCGCAGGAGATCCGCCAGCTCGGCGTACGACTGTGGCCGTCCGGCGGGAGCCTTCGCGAGACAGCGGAGCACGACTGCCGCGAGTCCCCTCGGAATGTCACGCCGAAGTAGACGCGGCGACTGCGGCTTCCTGGACGCAACCTTCGACACGAGCTCCCGCAAATCTGGCGCCTCGAGAGGCGGCCGTCCCGTCAGGAGGTAGTAGAGGGTGGCGCCGACGGCGTAGATGTCGGCGCGAACGTCGAGCGGCTCGCCTCGTAGCTGCTCCGGCGCCGCGAATTGCGGCGTGCCCTCGAAGCCGGCCGTCGCGAGCTCGTGTCGCACGTCGCGTGTCAGCGTGGAGATGGAGAGTCCGAAGTCACCAACCTTGACGGCGCCGTCCGCGTCGACGAAGCAATTCGACGGCTTGATGTCGCGGTGGAGAATCCCCGCCGCCTGCGCCGCGTCGAGGCCGCCGATGATGTCGAGCACGGCCGATACGGCGGCGGATGGAGGCATCGGCCCCTCGGCCGAGACGCGATCTTTTAGCGTGCCGCCGGAGAGCAGCTCCATCGTGATCGCGGGCGCGTCGCCGACTTCTTCGCTGCCGAAGATGTAGACCGTGTGAGCGTGGCTGATCGATGCCGCCAACTGCCCTTCGCGAAGGAACCGCGCACGGTCTTCGTCGCCCCGCAATGTGTCGCGCAAGACTTTCAGCGCCAGGCGTCGCCCTGTCTCGAGTTGCTCGGCCTCGTAGACCTCGCCCATCCCACCGCGGCCGAGCAAGCGGATGACCCGATACGACCCCCAGAGTTGCCCGTCCACGAGGCGCGGTGCGCCAGGTCGCGGCGGATATCCCGTGGACGCCCCGCCAGTCGAGGTCGCGTCACTGGACTCCGTGAGCGTTTCCACCCCGGCGGTCAGCAGGCACGACGCGCACAGTCCTTCGGGTGCATCAGGCGGCAGTTGCCGTCCGCACCGTGGACAACGTCGCGACGGGTCGGTGACCGTTTCGGACATCACATCCCCTGGTTCGTCTGAGGCCAGATTGGCCATTCATCTGGATCAGACAGAACCGTCGCTCGGGGTTACGCACTCAACGCCTGAATGAGATGACGGATCTCGTCGTCGACATCCCGCCCATCCGCAACGGTTTCCGCGACACGCTGGCGCAACAGAGATTGAAACCGGCGTCTGAGACGATGCACCGCGGCTTTGACCGCGCCCTCCGACGTCCCGAGGCGGGCGGCCACGGCGGCGTAGCCCCCAGCCGGCGACTGTCCCAGCAGGCAAGCTTTGAGTTCGTCGAACTCGGACGCGCGTCCCTGAGCGGTCCATTGCGCGCGAAGGTCAGCGAGCAGGCAATCGACGACCGTCAACGCCCAGCGCCGCTCGAAGAGCGTTTCGGGAGTGGCCTGATCCTTGGGTTCGACCACGTACTGGCCTTCAGCGTTCTCGAGCGGGACCATCTGCCAGCCACCGCCGCGCTTCAGCGTCCGTTCACGTGCCGACCAGTTGGACAGATAGTGTTTCAGCGACGCCAGAAGGAACGCGCGGAATCGGCCCCGATCCTGACGTAGCCCCTCGAAGTCCTGCCGCTCGATGAGCGATGTCAAGAACCCCTGCGTCAGGTCACGCGCATCTGCCGGGTCGAGACCTCGACGGCGGAGGTAGGCGTAGAGCGGATACCAGTAGGTCTGGCAGAGCGAGGAGAGTGCCTCGCGCGCCGCCTGCGAGTCGTTCCCGGCGGCCGCCAGCACGAGACTCCACTGCGTCGTTTCGAAGGGCACGACGACGCATCGTACGCGAGATGGGTCGCGGCTCGCCACCTGATGCAATGTCTCGCGATGTCGCACTTCGTTTTGTCGCGCGCAGTGAGTCCAGGCCGCGTTCGAGTTCATCGACGCGGGAACCCGTAAGTGGGACAAAGAAGATTGAGGTGTTACACAATCTCGGCGACGGCTGCGTGCTGAAGTCGGATAAGGCGATGGAAAGAAATCGGATGGCGGGACATTAGGTTTCTCGACGCGGCGTGTTGCGTTAAACTGGTTCGACCGCTCGCAACGCGTTGATTCTAAAGACGGAGAGATGTCCGAGTGGTTGAAGGAGCACGCTTGGAAAGCGAAACGCGTGAGCCTTATCAAGCCACTCCGAAATACCTCAACGCACTTGCGAGCAGCGACTTAACCCTCCAAAGCGATCGCTCGGTGTGCGTCCGTAAACCTCGATGTTCTTCGAGGTTTCAAGCCTCACGTATCACATTCCTATCACAATCGCGGGACTCACTTAGGTTAGAGCCTCTAACAAAACCTGACCGGCGCGCTTGCGAGGTGAGCACCCTGCTCGATCACGAGGGCCACACTGGGGCGACGCTCCCGAAGCCGATGTTCACTCGTGATGTTTCACCGGGCTCGAAGCGCCAGGCGTTAGTCGCAGAAAGCGCGCGGCATTATTGTGCATAATATCGCGCTTCTGCTCGGCCGACAGAAAGGTCGCCGACTCGATCGCCTCGATGGCGACGGGCAGAGTCTCCGGCCAAATCATCTGATCAGATCCGAACATCACCCGTCGCCCAAATCCCGCCTCAACGAGACGTCGCAGATACGCATGGAACTCGGCGCGCGGCAGTGCCCAGGAAATAAAGCCGACGTCTACGTTCACTTGGGGATGCGAATAAAGAAGCGCGAGCATCTCATCGAGCATTGGCCATCCGGCGTGCATCACGTAAAGACGCAGCTTCGGATGACGCAGCAGCGGTTCTTCGAGGAGCAGCGGGTTGCCTAGTCGAACGCGGTAGCGTGGTGCCCCGAAGAAGTACGCTTGACCTGGCGCGCCCGGACCCACGTGAATACCTATCGGCAAATCGAGTTCTTCCGCCAGGGCGAAATGGCGATCAGGAAGCGAATCGGAGAACTCATATCCAGTGTACTGAAACGTGAGTTCGCCGATTACGCGGATCTTTTTCTCCTGCGCCCAGGCTCGAATCGAATCGAGGGGAACCTGCCCGTTCGAAAGGATGGCTGGAATGACGCGAGTGGTTGCAGCCGTGTGCCAGCGCTCCAGCCTCTCGAGTGGAGACGAAACACCCGTCGCCGAGGCACTCACCACGCCAGTGATGTTGTACTGCTCCATCACTGCAACGGTACGGCGGATGATTTCGTCCTCGGACACGGCGGACTCGAACTCTGGGCCCTCGCAACCGCTGATTGGCGCCTTGAGGTCCTTGGGGTCGACCCATGGGAACCTCATGCCCGTGCGGCACATTTTGGTCGGAGGCTTGCCGAAATAATCCGCTGGGACGGCGTGCATGTGCATGTCGATGATTGGCGGACGGCTCACGTCCGCGCGCTGCCCGGTGACGGCGCCGGAGATCACGGCAGTTGAGGCGACAACGATGGCGATAATGTGCATCGTCATTTGCTCCTCGTCTTCTTCCAGCGGTTGATCTGATGCTGATCTACCCAGGCCGCCGGACTTTCATTGTTTCTCGGGCTCCAGACTCGGGCCAAGTCTTTAATCGAGTGGTCCAACCAAACCTTCAGCGCTCGGTTGAACTCCCTATCGTATCGAATCAGACCATGATCGCCGCCCTCGAAAATCAATGGGCGCAATGGATGCTTGAGCTTTTAGGAGCTGGGGCGCAAGACCTATGAGATTTTCGCAGCATACCGGCCCTACCTACGACGAGACTGCCTCCCATGGCGGCATCGCGAAGCAGTTCAAGGAGATCAAGAAGTACGTGGTTTCGCGCTCGGACGATGTCGATACCAGTTGGCAGGGCTCGGTGCTGCTGCGAGACATCGCCGACGTGAAGCGTGTGCGGGAAGAAGACGGCCCGAACCTCGACACCCAGGGCAGCACCGAACTTGTGCACACGGTGCTCGCGAACGACCTCGTTGATGCGATGAGCATCTTCACAGTGCCGGTCGTGCTCGGCGGCGGCAAAAAGTTGTTCGCGGACGGCTCAGCGCCGCACAGCTACAAGCTGACCAGATCGCGGGCCTCGAGCACGGGCCTTATGATCGCGCACTATGAGGCGCGGCGGCGAGGTCAAGGTTAGCGACACTGCACTCGCCGAGCCGAGTAAAGCGGAAGCGGCGCGGCAAGAGCGTATGAAGCGCGAAGGCTAGAGTTTGCGGACAGCCTGAGCCTCGCTGCCCGGTCAGATGTAGAATCGGAACTGCGGCCCGCTCCTGCCCAGGCTCGTCCGTCCCCGCAAAATTCTTTGCGCACGGCCGCGCTTGAAGGTCCGGCGCCGCCCGCTGGCGCAGTAGACGTTTGGGAGTCTTCAGCAGACAGATTGAGGACTCTCGCTTGGGTGGTCGCGATCGGTGTTAGCCGAGGGTGAACCGGGCTTCGTTGATCTCACGCGCTACTTGTCGCGTGGCACGCGGCCTCGGCGGGCGCTCCGAAGCGTGCGCGCCCCACGTGCCGCCCCCTCCTCACGTACTGCCCGGAACAGATCCTTTGACGTCACACCCTTGACAGGTCGGCCGGTGACCTTGGCAAAGGGTGACTGGACCGACTCGGCCACAGGTGTCACGGCGTACAGGCGCCCGTCTTGACGTCGGATCTGGACTTCTCCCTCGCGAGAAGCTTCCTCAAGCACCTCTGCAAGGCGCTGGCGTGCCGTTGAGTACGTATATAGCTTCATAGATCCAGCTCCACCAAAGACAAGCCCAGCTTCTTCGCGTTCCTCCGGATCGGACCGTCTAGCGCGAGCAGGGGAAAGCCGGATGATCGAGCACCTTCGAGAATGTACGCATCGTACGCGTAGATGCCCAACTCGAGACCTAGATCCACGGCACGTCGAAGGTCGACCGCCAGCTCTCGAATCGTCACCTGCTCGAAGTCGGTGACCAGCTGGCGGGCGCGTTCCGGCGTCAGTCGGCGCTTCTTCAGGCCGGCGGTCGCGGCATTCCCTACTTCCCAGCGCAGCGACGTTGGCGCGCACAGTACACTCCCAAGTGTGGCCTCGACTACCGCCGGCCTCTCCGGTTCTGCCAGGAGGACCGCCAGAATTGCCGACGTATCGATCACGATGTTAGTAGGCATCGCCCATAACCGTACAATTGTACAATGATTCGGGCGGCAAGAATCCGCCTTGCGCCGGGTTCAGGATTTCCGGGAAACCGCCAGCGGCCCAGCGCGACATGGCACGACCAGGTCGGGACCTTCTGATGGTCCGTCGAAGTCCGGCCCGTTCAGCTGCCGCGCGTGATCGTCATTCGCGCCGTTGGCGTGAAGGGACCGCGAAGGTCGCAGCGCGCGATCAAGCCCGCGCGACAGCGCGACGGGACACGCTCAATCGCTTCTTGCGACCGTTGAACGGAGTAAATGCTGCCAGGCGACCAGGCACCTGCGCGCCGGATCAACCCGGTGCTCATTGCCAGTTAAATGCGTGGAGACGCCGACACGGTTTGGGCACAATCGGGGCACAACGTCCGCCGTGAGGCTACGTATACCTACTACCGTTCGCCGAGAACGAGCACGTGGCTTTCCCGAAAAGCGTATCCTGAGCCGGAAGGCCGATCCGGGTTTCCGGCGTCGGTTCTCCCCGTCCGACGCTCTCCCGCCTTCACCGCGGCTTCTGCGCGACGAGACGCACGTGCCGGATCGTCTCCGGACCCCAGTCGTACTTGCCAGTCGTGTCCTCGTACTTGAGGATACGAAAACCCCTGAAGATCTCGAGCAGCTCGTTGGATTGGTACTCGAACGGCGCACCGGAGGTGTCGATTTGGCCGGCCTCGACAACCACGAGCGCGCCGGGCTTTAGCGCGTCACGGACGCGATGGACGCTCCGCTTCGCCAGAGCATAGATGATCGCGATCGGGTCCCACCGGTCACGGCCGAAATCGAACTCCTCATCCGATGCGAGCACAGTGGTGATAGTGAGCCCCGCTCCGGCGGCCTGTTCCTTCGCCTTCTGCAGGCCGACGCCCGCGACATCGAAGCCGGTCACTTCCCACCCTTTGCCGGCGAGGAACAGGGAATTGCGACCCTGGCCCATACCGACGTCGAGCGCCTTTCCGGCAGGCACCCCGTCAACGGCCGCGACCAGAAGCGCGTTCGGCCTCGTGTTGAACTCAGGGGGACCGGCGTAGATGCGATTCGTACCATTCCCCTTCATCGTGTGCGGCGATCAGGCGAATGGTCCGATCCGCGACCGCGTCAGGAACGCCATCCAATTTCAGCTTGTCGCGGTACTTGTCCAGCGCCTGGTTGAATGTGAGAGTCGAATTCTCTGGAGTACTCTTCCAGGCGACGAATTTTGCCAGGACTGCCCGGCCCTCGGATTGGGCCGCACTCAGCTGCACTACGCCCAGACACGCCAGTAGTACGAACGCGCATCGCAATACGGACGTCCGGCTCAGTGCGCCATTCATCGATCGCTCGACTTGACGCCTTCTATAGTCTTCACGATATCCAAGTAGACGTTCTCAACGCGACGCAAGCGGAAGCCCGCCTTCTGCACGTTTCCGACGGTATCTCGATTGATGGCAGGACCGAATCGGTTGAAGAGCGGGGTCATCAGGTCCATCAAGATGCCCAGCGGTCCGATATTGCTGCGCACATGCTCGAACATGAGAAGCTGGCCGTCCGGCTTCAGCACGCGGTGGATTTCGCGGAGACCCACGATGGGCTTCGGCACGGAACAGAACGTGCACACGGTGGTGACCGTGTCGAAGGTGGATTCCGGAAAGTCGAGCCCACAAACGTCCATCTCGCGCAGCGTCAGCGATCCGTCATAGACGCCCGCCTTGCGACGCGCCCGTTCGAGCATCTTCGGGCTGATGTCAATGCCAAGGATGTGCAACCCCTTGGGAAAGAACTTGAAATCGTTCCCGGTGCCCACACCTACCATCAAGACGTCGCCTCTCATCTTGCTGAACAAGCGCTGCTTGTGCGGACCGAACCGTCGATCCTCCGCGAAGGCGAACAGATCGAATGTGCGGCTCGCTTCGTCCCATTTCCGCCGCGTGTCCTCGTGCATGGCCTGACCCTCACTCGCCCGTCTCGATCACAGGTCCCCGAAGTACTCGGTCGTACACCTTGAATGACAGCACGATCATGAGACCAAAGATCGCGCCCACGAGCAGCGCCGGTGCGAGAGCCTGCGATCCCGCTGCCATGGAGTCACGCATGCCGAACAGCATGCCCCCGTACATGCCAATGAACGATCCTGGTGCCATCGTGGCGAACATACCGAGCAGTGGCGATAACAGAAGGCCGACAACGAGGTGGAGGACCATGCCGACGGCCATGCCAAGCATCATCGCGATGGCCATGTCCATGCCGTGCCACACGACGCCACGTACAGCCAGCGCAGTCACGGCACCGAGCAACATTCCAGCAACGCCATCTCCGACTGCAAAGAGCATCGTCTCCTCCAGACCAAACCCAGCTGCCTGCCGTTCTGTGATCTACGGATGATTCACCCAGCAGGGTACCGCGCCCGAACGCTGAGGTCCACTGCCCGCACACACAACAGCTCGGCCGAGAAGAGGCGACGTCCGGAGCGTCAGGTTCTACGGCTTCATCGCGCGGACAAACGCCAGGGTGCCGAACAGCGTCCCCGATCGCTCGTCCTCTGATACGTCGACGAAGCCCGCCTGGCGGCAGAACTCCGGCAGACGACCAGCGAGGTTATCCGCCATAACCTCACGGCCGTCGAACGCCGCAACGGATTGTGCGGCGATCCACATCAGGCGCGTGTGCGGCCGCCCCCAATCCGCGATGTGCAGCTCGCCGCCGGGACGCAGAATGCGGAACACCTCCTGCAGGAGCCGTTTCTTGTGCTCGCGTTCCAGGTGATGAAGGACAAGCGTCGTGAGCGCGCGATCGAACGCGCCGCTCTGGAACGGCAGGCGCCCGGCATCTGCAGCAACGAGGGCCAGACTCGTCCCGGCCCCACTCGCCTTCTCGACGGCGATCTTCAGAATCGCTTCGTCGCCGTCGACGCCGGTCAGACGCACTCCCGGCTGCCGCACGCCGAAGCATCAACAGCAGCGTTCCCGTTCCGCACCCTAGGTCCAGAACCCGATACCCTTGGCTGATGCCGGCACGGGCGATCAACCGCTGCTTGAAGCGACGCTCCCGCATGCCGATCCGAAGGAACGGATCGTACAGACGATCGAGCGATCGCCATCCGAGGGCATGCACATACCGGGAGCGCGTCATCGGGCGTACGCCTCCATATCAACCCGCTTCAGTTCCGGCGAGTGACACTACAGTGGCGGAGATGTGCTAAAACCGGTGAAGAGCATACGCCAATCGCAGCTCTCACGATCCGGCAATGAGGTTGCACGTGTGCCGGCTCAGGAATTCAGAAAGTAGGGACCCATGTCCAGGACATTGATCAGTACGCTGCTGCTGCTCGCCTCGTTGGCTGCCGCATGCGGCGGTTCGAGTTCCCCAGTCTCTCCCGGATCGACGTCTGCGGGGGGCACCTGGTCTGGAACGGCCACGGACTCGACCACCGCCGCGCTCGGCACCGGGGGCATGATGGGCCAGGCTGGAATGGGCAGCATGACCTGGCAGCTCACCCAGAACGGCTCCAACGTGACCGGCTCGATGAGTTTCTCAGGAATGCCGAGCAGCATGATGCGGGGCACTTTTTCGGGAATGATGTCGGGCCAGGACATGACGTTCACGATGGATATGCCTGCCGGCTCGATGATGGGCGGCGCCAGCTGCTCGGCGCATTCAAGCGGCACCGCACACATGGACGGGAACGGGATGACAATGACCGGTAGCTACACCGGATCGAACTCCTGTTCCGGAGCGTTCAACAACGGCCAGATGACGATGACACGACGGTAGCGTGATTACGGCCAGGCGTCAGAACTACGTTCTGAGTCCAAATGCGATCCGTGTCGCTCCGGCATCCTTCCCGGCGGCGCGCGCACGATCCGCCGTGCCGAACAGCTTCTGATTCCACGTCACGCCGAGGTACGGCGCGAGCTCGCGGCGGATCTCGTACCGGAGCCGGAGTCCCGGCTCGATGGAACTCAGTCCTGCGCCGATGCCGCGCTCGGGATCTGACCTGCCGTACACTTCGAGTTCGACGATCGGCTGCAGAATAAGCCGGTTGGTCAATAACAGGTCGTACTCGACCTCGAAGCGCGCATGCGTGCGGCCCCCGGCACCCACCTAGCCGGTTGCCTCGACTCGACCAGTACGGTGCCAGCCCCTGAATGCCGACTGCGGCCCGCGTTTGCGGATCCCCAGGCCGCACGTCCTGGCGCACGCCAGCGACCACGTCCCACTAACGCGAGAGGCTGTGCCCCCAAAGCGCGTGCACGAATGCGTTCTCCACGTGGCCATCGTCAGATTCACCCTCTGCGCGGACCCAGAGTCGGTCGATGTCGCCACCAATCCAGGACGTGCTGTCCACATTCGCGCCGCCCGAGCCGGCACCTTGCCATTCGAGCTGGTCGAACAACACGAAGTAGTGGAGATTCGGGTCGTGAACCGCGTGTCCCTGAAGATCGGCCGGAAAAGCCGCGACTCTGTCCGCATCGGTGAGTGGTGGAATGGGCTGCTTCGGTTCCTGGGCCGACTGGTCTTTCGACGGCGCCATGTGCATGGAATGATCTTCGACGGGCTTCCTGGGCGGCTGCGACGCGGACGGCGGTTCCTGCGCCGACGCGAACGCTGGAACCAGGGCGAGTACCACGCCGGTCAACGTTCTTGCCAGATGGCCGTCGCGTTGCGCCCGCGCTCGAGGGCCCGCTCGATCAGCTCTCGATACGGCTCGCACGCGCTCGCGCTGGGCGCACGGCCCGGGCGCGGGACCGTGGCGAGGTCAATGGACACCTCCGCCCTGGGTGGCCGGTTTGGCCGATCCGAATCGGTGGACACCACGCCGGAAATTGACGGTTTTGACCCGCCGGAGTCGGTGGACACCTCCGGCGTGGTGGCCGAGTATGAAGTGGCCCATCGGTCAAGCGCAGATCCGTACCCGACGCGATGCGCACATCGCGTAATTACCGGGAGCTCGCGACGAGGACGGGGTCAAAGGTCGCGCAGCGACGGCCGAAGGCCGCTGTGCCCTTGACGCCGCCCGCAGGCGCGGGCTCTGCTATCACGTCCTCGGGGTGACGAGCTGCCTCAATCGAGTATTCGCGCTCGCAGGCGCATAGGTTGAAGTCCGTCAACGGGTCGCAATCGGTTTTACGAGGTCGTCCTGCCCTCGTGGCCATTACCGCGATCACCGCCCCTGGACAGCCGTCGCACCGAGTACCGTCGGCGTTCGGACAGATCAGATCGCGCCGGAGCGGCGCGGTTCATAGACGGTGCCGTCACGCCAGATCGCAAACAGGATCCCTGCGAGCTTCCGCGCCAGCGCGAGGACGGCGACTCGTTTGCCGCGTCGCTTCTCGACCTCGTCGACCCAGTGGTGCATCGGATCCCTCTGTCGTGCGCGTCGTGCGGCCCACGCCGCCTGCACCAAACACCACCGCAGAGCCGTCGGACCCGCCTTGGTAATGCTGGTGCGGCGCTTTCGCTCGGCGCTTGAGTCCTCGCCAGGCACGAGCCCCAGATACGACTCCACGGCGTGTGCGCCTGGAAAACGACTAATCTGATCGAGCGCCGCTACGAATCGCACGGCGGTGGCGGGTCCGACGCCGGGGGCCGTCATGAGTCGGCGCGCGACTGGATCGGCCTTGGCCACCGCGGCGAGTTCCCGATCCGCCTGGCTGATTTCGCCATTGAGGTCGTCGATCATCCGGAGTTGGCGCTCAACGTAACTGGGGAGCGGCGCCTCCGAAGAGAGCGCCCGCACCCGCGCCGGGAACGTCGAGAGCTCGCCGCTCCTCGGCCGCCGGCCCTCCGCACGTAACCACCCGCGCACCGTGTTCACCAGTTTTGTCCGTGCCCCAACGAGGGCATCTCGCATCCCGCACATCGTCTTTCGCTCACGGGATTCACGACTCGGCACATGGACCGACGGCAGGTCTATGCGGCACGACACCTCACTCAGGATCCGGGCATCGCGCCGGTCGGTCTTCAGCCGCCTGGCCCCTACGCCCAGTGACCGCACCAGTGTTGCCGGTACGACGCGGACTTCGTGCCCAACGCCGAGCGCCGCGTCCGCCACCGCGAACGCTTCGCTACATGTTTCGACGACCACGCGACTCCGCGGGCGCGTGGCAAGATACCCGCCCAGCGATGCCGTCGGGCAGCGGCGCTCCTCAACGATCTGGCCGGTGCTGCCCCGCACACAAATCTGCGATTCCTTTCCGCCCAGATCGATCGCAAGATGTTCCACGGCTGGCCTCCTTCGTCTGTGCCTCGAGCACGCTCACGCGAGCGACTGTAATCAGTCAGCTCGTCGCGATCGAGGCCAGCCACTTCATCTAATCTGTTTTGGGGGCCAGACCCGGTTTTGGGGGCCAGACCCGCGGCGGTCCGCCTCGCCCGCGCACGGGAATGCCGCCGCTTTCAGATAGGCGCTCGCCGTTTCCCGACGGACCGCGGTGGCCTCTTCGATCTGCCGAAGCGACCACCCGAGCCGGCCCAGCGCAATGACTTGCTGTCTTTTGTCCTCGCTCAAGACGTTGGCCATGCCTGCGAAGGAGCACGCGCTCCCTGCTGGCGTCAACCTCTCGGTCGCCTAAGCGTGGTGGCCGGTTTTCAGATGTCCATCAAGGGGTGAGGTGCAGCGCATGGTTCGGCCGGACTGCCGCCCACCCGCGCTACTTTGCCTCAAACTCCACCTGCTTGATCGAGTTTGGGTCGATGGGCGACGGCTTCGTGGGCAGATGCCGCCGCACCAGGGCGTTGACATCCTCGAACGCATTCTCGGCGACCGCCGGTCGCGGTGTGCGAGCCGGCGTGCTGTAGAAGGCGAAGGAGTGGGGCTCTCTTGGGTACGTGAGGATCACCAGACTCTTGCCGAGGTCGAGCAACTCCGGGATCAGGATCTCTTTGTTGAAGTTGTCCGGGTTCAAGTCGCCCTTGAGGAGCAGGATCGGGCAGCGGATCCGGGCCAGCTTTTCGCGCGCCGATTTCTGAAACTCGGGTGTGTAGAATCTCTTCGGGTCTTCCTGAAATGGCCTGCCGTCGAAGGGCGTGAACCGTTCGCCCTTCTTCGGAGTGTTCTTGTTGAAAACCCCCATCGTAAGCGGCCCTGCCGGCTCCTCCACCACGATCACCGCCACGTCGGTTTCCGTTGCCACGGTGAGCGCCAGGTCGCCGCCCCCACTCGTTCCGTTCACGACGATGCTCTTCGGATCGACGTACGAAAGTTTTCGGACGTGCTCGACGGTGGCGAGGACGTCGTCAGGCGACTCGCGCGTCTGCGGGTCCAGGTTCCGGCTTCGGTACGTGGGAGAGATGTCCGAGTGGTTGAAGGAGCACGCTTGGAAAGCGAAGTCCGTGAGGGACATCAACCCACTCGGACGCGCGTCAGCACACGGGATCAGCGATTTAGACCTTCTGAAGTATCACTTGGTGTGCGACCGTAAACCTCGATGTGCCTTCAGGTCCTGAGCCTCAAGTATCACAGTCCTATCACAATCGATCCTTCAACTTAGCGGTCTCCATTTTCCGCTCTGATGTCAGGCAGTAAGACGTACTCAAGATTCTGGCTGCCTCCAGTTGTTTCCTGGCCAGCGCAATCGGCGCCCCGGTACGGATCAGCAGGCCGCGAATCGCGAGGATGGGTCGGCCAAGGTGCGATCGGCAAGTAGGATCGAACGCGATCATTCGTAGCGCAGCGCCTTCATCGGCTCGAGCCGTGCGGCGCGCCGGGCGGGCAGATACGCCGCGACGAACGTCGCGGCGAGCACGAGCGGGGCTACGACCGCCAGGGACGTCGGATCCATCTGCGTGTCACCGCCACTCGGGAATGCCGCCTCGAGCAATCGCTGGACGCCCACGCCGGCCACGAGGCCGATCAACAGTCCGCTCCCCGCGAGCACAAGGCCCTGTCGCAGGACCATTCCCAGGACCGACTGGTGGCTGGCGCCAATCGCCATCCGAATGCCGATTTCGCGCGTACGACGGCTCGTCGCGTACGCCACGAGGCCGTAAAGCCCGACGATCGCCAGCGCCAATCCCATCAGGCCCATCCCCGTGATGGTGCCGATGATCACGTTGAAGATTCTCACCGACCGCATCCGGTAGAGATCCTCCATCGTGCGCACGTTGAAGATCGGCTGCGTGCGGCCGAGCGCGTGCACCAGCGCGCGCAGCGGCGCAGCGAGCGCCGCGGGATCGCCCGCCGACTCCGTTATCAGCACCATCTGCGACTGGTAACTCTGGCGATACGGCAGGTACACGAAGTCGGTCGGCGGCTCGGCCACCCATAGATACTTCGTCGTTGGCACGACGCCGACGATCGTGACCCAGACCTTCTGGTCTCCTTCCTGGAGCTGGAAACGCCTGCCGATCGGATCCTGCGTCGGCGAGTAATGCTGCACGTACTGCTCGTTGACGACCGCCACGCGCGGCGAGCTGGAGGAATCCTGTTCGATGAATCCTCGGCCGCGAACGATCGGGATGTGCATCGTGGCGAAGTAGTTCTCGTCGATCCGCGCCGAGAACAGCGTGAGCGCCTCTTTGCCGGGCGGAAGCTGGTAGCCCTCCGGGATCACGTTCGAGGCATTGACGCCGTCAGTGGCCATCGGCACCGACGACGTGAGCGCGACAGACTTCACGCCCGGCAGCGTCCACGCTCCTTCCACCAGCTCGTGAAAGAACCGGCGGGTCCGGTCTTCGCCGTACCGTACGAGGCCCGGATCGAGGGTCATCAGGAGCAGGTGATCGGTTCGATATCCGGGGCCGCTCGCCAGCTGCTCGCGGAATCCTCGATACATGAACGTTGCGAGTACCAGCAGGATGACCGAGACGGCGACCTGACCCGCGACCAGCACGTTGCGTCCCCAACGGCGGCGCCGGCCGGCCATCAGCTCGCCGCCCTTGAGCACCATCGTCAGGTCCGCTCTCGACGTCTGAATCGCCGGCGCGAGACCGAATAGCAGCGTGCTGACCGTGGCAACGATGAGGCTGAAGGCGAGCACGCGGCGATCGAGCTGGAACGTGAGGACGATCGGCAGGTCGGTCGGGATCTGAATCTGACGAAAGGCGGAGATGCCGCTCCACGCGACGCCCAGTCCGAGCACGCCTCCCGCGAGCGCGATCAGGAGGCTCTCGGTCATCAGCTGCCGGATCAGCCGCCACCGGCCGGCACCAAGCGCCAGGCGCATGGCCATCTCCCGCGCCCGCGCCGGCGCCCTGCTCGTCAGCAGGCCTGCGACGTTCGCGCACGCGACCAACAGCACGGCGAGCGCGAGCGTGCCGAGCATCGCGACCAGCATTGTGTCGGGCGGCGACTGCGCCAGCCGCATCTGCAGTTCCGTTCGCGCCACGACGTTCCGGTTGCGGTTCGTGTCCGGATAGACGCGTTCGAGGTCCTTGCCGATCAGCGACAGCTCGGCCTGCGCGCGCGCAAGGCTCACGCCGGGCAAGAGGCGCCCTTTCAGTGTCAAGCTCCGGTTGTCGCGATCCTCGAGCGGGCTCTTTTTCGGATCGCCCGAGAGCCGTGGCCACATCATCAACGGGACGTAGAAATCGGAGCGAACGAACGCGTTCATCCCGGTGAACCGCTCGGGAGCGACCCCGACGACGGTGAACTCGATGCCGCTGAGCTGCACGTGCCGCCCCAGGACGTTCGGATCGGACGCGAACTGCTGCCTCCAGAGGTTATGACTGATGATCACGACCGCGTCTCGCCCGGGCACCGTGTTCTCGTCGGGCCCGAAGGCGCGTCCGAGCTCCGGCTCGACGCCCATCGTGCTGAAGAAGTTCCCGCTGACCAGCGTGCCGAGCTTCAGGGCGGGGAGCGCATCCCGCGTAACCGCCAGTCCGGCGGTCGTGAACGTGTATCCGACGATGCCGCTGAAGCTGGTGCTGCGATCGCGGATATCGACGTAATCGGGATACGACGCCCCGATTCGGCTGAAGCCCTCGACCGACATCGTCGACCCGATGGTGACGACCTCGCCCGGGCGCGCGACGGGCGGCGGGCGGAGCAGCAGCATGTCGGCCCAGCTGAACGCGGCGCCGTTCGCGCCGACACCGAGCGCGAGCGAGCAAACGGCGACGAGAGTGAACCCGGGGCTGGATGCCAGCGTGCGGCAGGCGTATCGCACGTCCTGCCACAATCGTTCGAGCCAACCGAGCCCGCGGATCCCGGCGCCGGAGTTCTGTGTGGCCATACCGGATTTGACGTGCCGGGCGCCGGGAGGTTCGGTCAGCCCGTGGGAAACTACCTGCCAAGATGGCATTGGAGAAACTCGGTCATCTTCCGTAGCTCATCGTCGCGCGGAGCCGAGTTGGTGAAGAAGGTACTGTGCCCGCATCCTTCACAGTAAGCCGTCTCGACAGGCTTGTTGTTCCCTCGCAAGGCCATCTCGAATTCACGCGCCAAGCGAAGCTGGCTGTTCGGTCCGTTGCTGTCTGCCGTGCCATGCATAAGCAGGATCGGCACACTGAATTCCGCGGCGCGCTGCCAGGGTCTGAGCGCGTAGCCCGAAGAATGAAGAACGGCCGCCTGCACATTCCCATTTGCCAAGAGGTATTTCAGCGTCGCTTCTCCGGCGCCGCGGGAGTGACCGACGAGGGCGAGCCGATCGGACCGAACGTCAGGAAGCGCGCGCGTCGCCTGCACCAACGCGTCGACGAACTGCACTGTTTCCGAATAATCGCCGGACTCCAAGGGCGGAATCTCCGGACAGGGAATCGGCAGCGTTACCTCACTCGCACCAGCGCCTCCGCCGCCTGAGAACCAGCA
Organism: Vicinamibacterales bacterium; assembly: GCA_048594975.1. Classification (GTDB taxonomy): domain Bacteria; phylum Acidobacteriota; class Vicinamibacteria; order Vicinamibacterales; family 2-12-FULL-66-21; genus JBMDXB01. The sequence continues at coordinate 25,405 of JBMDXQ010000021.1, forward strand.
TCCGGCTACGACGATGAAGCCACCGCGCGCCAAGTCGTTGGCCCATTCCACATACTGGCGCGCGACGCCGTGCGTGCCGTGCAGAACGAGGACCGCAGGAAAAGGACCCGTGCCCGAGGGGCGGGCGATCGCCGCCCGAACAGGGCGCCCTCGCCGAACCTGTCGGCAACCCGCACGACCGGCCCAGTGAGCTCGAGCGATAATGGATCGAACGCCTGCGCCAGCAGCGTTTGCTCCTGGCCGAAGCACAGGTGGCCAATCCGTAGACGGCTGCCACGTTACGTTCCCCACGGCCCCCCTTGCCTCACTGTTCGACGTCGCCGGACGCTCGGGGGCTCAACCCAGTCCGTCGCGGCCGGACGCAATGTGTTTGAGGAAATCCGCAGTCGCGCGGACCTTCGGATCGCGTCGGAACTCAGGATGTGTGACGAGTAGCACGTCGTGATTCGCCACATCATCAGAGACTGCCACCAGGCTGTTGTTGCTGCGCGCGACGAAGCGCGGGAGCACGGCGACGCCCACGCCTGCCAGGGCGGCGGCCAACAACGTGTGCGTGCTATTCGTCTCGAGGACCACGTCGGTTGCAGTCCGCATGGCCTCGAACCACTTGGCCTCCTGGAGCATGTTGAACGCTGACGTGTAGGTGAGAAGCGGCATGTCGCGCAATCCGGCGCGGCCCTCGATGCGCCACCGTGTTGCACATCGCATGTGCCTATTCCCGCAGGTCTTTTCGGCCGCTCCCACGTCTATCCTTCGTGAACAGCTGCCGTTCCCGCGATCACGTGGGACCGGAATCGAGCAACTGATCGTCGCAAGGAGTCTTGAACATGAAGGATAGGTGGTTTGTAGGAATGTTGGTTTGCGCTCTGACGGTGCCGGCCGCGCGCCCAGGCGGCATAGGCGTGTCAACCAGTCCATTCACCGGTGTTGCAGAGTCGTCTGTCACACCGATGGGAGTCGAGACGCACGTCGCCGCGGCTGGCGCGGTGATGGCGTGGAACGCCTTCGCGTCGAACCTTGTTGCCGCAAACCTGATGCCCGCGCCGCAGACGTATGCGCTCGCGATCGTCCATATCGCGATCCACGATGCCCTCAATGCGATCGAACCCCGGTATCAGACCTACGCGTTTGGCGACTCTGCTCCGGGCGCTTCGACAGCTGCCGCGGTGGCGGCTGCCACACGTGACGTTCTCGTGCGGCTGGTGCCTCAGGCCACGACGTCAGTCAATAGCGAGTACGAAGCGGCTCTCTCGCTCGTTCCGGCGGGGAGCGCCAAAGAGGCCGGCATCGCGACAGGTCAGGCGGCCGCAGCCGCCATTCTCGGTCGGCGAAGTTCCGACGACCTTTTTGCGGCAATCACGAAACCCTACACGCCGGGCGCTCCCGAGCCGGGCGCGTACCAGCTGACCCCGCCGCTCCCCTTCGTGGTCCTGGCGGGGTGGAATGAGCTACCGCCTTTCGCGCTGAAAAACGCCGACCGGTTCCATCCGCCGGCACCGCCGTCAGCCGAGAGCCTGAAGTACGCAACCGAGTACGATGAGGTGAAGAGTGTGGGTTCGTCTAGCAGTACCACGCGGACCGCAGAGCAGACGAACATCGCGCAGTTCTGGTACAACGTGGCTGTCAAAGAATGGAACGTTGCGGCGCAGCAAGCCCTCGCCGCCGCGTCGGCTGATGGGTGGCAGATGGCGCGCACGCTTGCGGTGCTCAACGTGTCATTGGCGGATGCCGTGATCGCGACGTTCGAGACGAAGTTTCGCGAGAACTACTGGCGGCCGATCACAGCAATCCGCGCCGGTGACAATGATGGGAATTCCAGTACCATCGGCGACCTCGCCTGGGAGCCTCTCTGCGTGACACCGCCCTTTCCTGAGTACTCGTCGACGCACGCAGCGACCGGTGCCGCGGCGGCACATATTCTCGCCCTAGCACTGGGGGATCAGCAGACGTTCACCATTACCAATCCGAGCGGCGCCAGCAGGAATTACGTTCGATTCAGTGCGGCCGCGTTCGAGGAGGGCATCTCGCGTATTTTCTGCGGCATCCACTTCCGATCGGCGATGATGGCTGGATTCAGACAAGGGGAGCGGATCGCGCACTACGTTCACGCGCACCTGTTGAAGCCGCACCAGTGACGATGAGATTGTCGAGCGTCAAAGAACGGCAGAAGCGACACTGGGATACGGTCGCTCCGCGCCTGGGCGCATGGGCCGAGTGGGCCGAGCGGAATCTTCAGCCGATGACGTCGTGGCTTCAGCAATTGACGGGGTGGCCGGTCCAGGCTCGCGTCCTCGATGTGGCCTGCGGCGCCGGGTATCCAGCGCTCGTGCTGGCGTGGGCCGGCGGTCGAGTCCTCGCCGCGGATCTGTCGCGACAGATGATTGGTGTCGCTTCTGAACGAGCGCGCCGCGAGCGCCTCGGCAACATCAGGTTCGTCCAGATGGACGCTGAGGCAGTGTGCTTTGCGGACTCGTCCTTCGATATCGTCACGAACATCTACAGCCTGATGTTCTGTCTTGATCCCCAGCGCGTTGTCTCGGAGGCGCACCGACTGCTCGTGCCCGGCGGCCGCCTGGCCGTCGCCACTTGGGCCCATCCGTCGCAAGAGTCCGTTTTTTGGAGTGATCCGCGAGGCGGCGGCGGAGTGTGTGCCGCTACCCGCGGCGCGATCGAAGGAACCCGGGCCATTTCGCCTCGACTCGACAGATCTCCTCTCTTCTCTGCTCGAGCGAGCGGGATTCACGAGGATCGAAGTCGAACGGGTGCCAATGATGTTCGAATGCGACTCGGTGCGCGAGTACTGCCAGATCTTCATGGACATCGCGTTGCATCCGCAGGCCGCCGCACTCCTGGCAAGTATGGGTGATGGTTTCCAGGAAGCCGTCGCGATCGCTGCGCGTCCATATTTCGACGACGGACGCGTGCGACTGGTGGCGACGACTTTGCGTGCGTCGGGCCGCAGATAGCGGCGAGCAGCCGTAAATCTCAAGAGGAAGCCTGACGTCCGGCGGCGTCACGACCCGGAACCCGGGGTCGTGATGTTCGACAGGCAGCGGTGATTGTCCGATGCTTTGTCGGTCAACCCCGGACTGCTGCGAAAGGCCGAAGGGTGCAGATAGGGAGGCTGTGGTTCCCGGAAATTCCGATCTGAATGATAGATTGAGAGTTGTCCTCTCTCCGATTCTGAACAGTTGCCGTGTTCTCCACGTTCTTCCGCTCCCTTGCGCTGTCAATCCGCAGCCGCGCGGCCCTGCAGCTCGAGATCCTCGCACTTCGTCACCAACTCGGTGTCCTCCAGCGTTCGGTGAAGCGACCCAAGCTGACCTCGTCTGATCGGCTCCTCTGGGTCTGGCTCTGTCGCATCTGGTCCGATTGGCGATCAGCGCTCATCATCGTCCGACCGGACACTGTCATCACCTGGCATCGCAAGGGCTTTCGCCTGTTTTGGACGTGGAAGAGTCGCCGCGGGCGGCCTGGCCGCCCATCGGTTCCCCAGGACGTGCGCGAGCTGATCCGACAGATGAGCCGCGAGAATCCGCTCTGGGGCGCGCCACGTATCCATGGCGAACTCCTCAAACTCGGCATCGACATCGGTGAGACCAGCGTCGGCAAGTACATGAGGCGTCGCCGGGGACCACCGTCGCAGACGTGGAAAACCTTCCTGGACAATCACCTCACGACGCTGGTGTCTGTCGACTTCTTCACGGTCCCGACCATCCGCTTCCAGGTCCTGTACGTCTTCCTGATACTTGCCCACGACCGACGCCGTATTCTCCACGTCGGTGTGACCGCTCACCCGACGGCTGAATGGACAGCCCAGCAACTCCGAGAAGCGTTTTCGTGGGAGACGGCGCCGCGCTATCTACTACGTGACCGGGATGGCATCTTCGGCCACACGTTCGTGGATCAGGTCACGGCGATAGGCATGTCGGAGGTCTTGTCGAAGCCGGGCTCGCCCTGGCAGCGCGCCTACATCGAGCGCGTGATCGGCACGATCCGCCGTGAATGCCTCGATCACGTAATCGTCTGCAGTGAACGCAGCCTTCGCCACCACCTCCGTCGCTTCGTGGACTATTATCACCAGAGTCGGACCCATCTCGGACTGCACAAGGACGCCCCGGAGCCACGGCCAGTGCAAGGCCCGGACGCCGGTCGGGTCGTCGCGTTCCCAGAAGTGGGCGGCCTACACCATCGCTACGAGCGCTGCGCGGCCTGAAGAGCCTGCGCCGGTCCACGGACGGGTACCCCCAGGGCCTCTATTGGAAGTGAACTTGCGGAAGGGCAAGTCGGCTGGCGGCGTTCTCTTGAACGCCTGTCAGAACAGGCCGCCGATCGATCGTGGGCCGCAGGTGTCAACAGCGCCCGCCAACCTTGAGCGCAAACCGCTCTTGAGCCCGGCCGTACCGCCGTCGCCTCACGCCTAATCAAGTTTTCGAGAACCACAGCCACGCCCAATGTCTCGGATACCGGCAGGAGCGCTAGCGCTCGTGGAGCGCGGAGACATCACCGGCGGTCGGTCGAGATCGACCGACTCGATGTCGGTCCACCGCACGTACTCGGGGCGCTCACGGCCGTTCACAAGTATCAGCGTGCCGGGCAGTCCTCTCGCAGAGATCGCCGGTGTGCCCCGGCGGCAGTTCCTCGCGGTTGTGGAGCGTCACCATGGCGCGCCGGGCGCCGCGCGTGTGATGGCCGGAGGTCGCGGGTCGTCGGCCTGACGACGGTCAACGATTTGCTGCCGAATACGGCGGTTGACGTTTTCGAAGGCTAATGGTCGGGGCGAGTGGGTTTGAGCGACCGACCCCTAGGTTCCGAACCGAGCGTCCTCTGACCTGAAGCCGCCGCTGCTCTCCCGCGTCAGCGTCCGTGTGCAACGTTGTGCAACGGATTCCGAGAAACGCGGCCTCGGTCGGCATCGAACGGCCGATGCGAGAGGCAACCGACCCCGATTTTCTGGGGTCGGCTGTGATCAGGCTATGACACGGATCAGATTCGTAGACAGAGGCTCCTCCTCGTGTCACGCAGGCGCGATTTGACGGAGCGAGTGGGCATGGCGCGAAACACGATCACGCGGTGCGAATGCGGTTTGCCGGCGATACCCAAGTACGTGCAGCCAATGCGACGCCGTGCCAGGTTCGACCGCCCCGACCAAAGGGAAAGTCCCGGCGATTCGTAGGTTCTCCAGCGTGTTCGATTCGCTCCACCGATCAGGTTGACAGAGGACGGAGCTTATTTCACAATTTATGAAGATATGGCACGCCACCTGTTGACAGACTTCGAGCTCATGATCCTGCTGGCTGCCCTGCGCGTCGGCGACGAGGCCTATGGCGTGCACATCGCCCGAGAGATCGAAGCGACCAGCGGCCGGCGCGTCTTGCTGGGGGCCGCGTATGCGGCGCTGGACCGCCTCGAGAGGAACGGACTCGTGGCGTCGAGCGTGGGCGATGCGACACCCGAGCGGGGTGGACGCGCGAAGCGTTTCTTCCGTGTTACGCCTCGCGGCCTGCGCGCCGTCAGGGCGACACAAGAGGCGCTCGTCGCAATGTGGCGCGACATCCCTCAGCTGAAGGAGAAGCTGACATGACGACGCGTCGCCCTCCGCGACTAGCGCTTGCGCTCCTCGAACGCCTGGTTCCGAACCGTGCATGCCTCGCCGGCGATCTCATTGAGGAGTACCAGCGTCGCCCCTCGCGCAGCCGGCTGTGGTGGGAAGTGCTTGCGGCGATCGCGATCGCGTGGAGCAACCGATCTGACGAAATCCGTCCGCTGCGGCTCGTGGATCGCCAACCGGACGAGGCGGTGGAACGGACGCGCAGGATTGGTCGTCGTTTCGGGCCGGTCAACCTGACCGCGAGTCCTCTTGACGGAATCGGGGGCTTGGGGATCGCCGCGCTGGTGCTCCTGATGACGCGTGTCATGCCGGCGGCCTGGTGGCTCTTGCTCGGCTCCATGCTCGCCGGCATCGTGCTCGGTCTCGTCATGGTCGCGACCCGTCGGAGCCGGATTGGGTAGCGGTCTCGCGCTCGATGTGCGCGCCGCGCTTCGCGGACTCCTCGCGTCACGCGCGGTCTCGTTGACGGCCGTGCTCACGCTCGCGGTCGCGATGGGCGCGATGATCGCGATCGTTTCCGTGGTGAACGGTCTCGTGCTCCGGCCGCTGCCCGTCAGGGACCCGCAGCGCCTCGTCACGGTCACGTCCGAAACCGCCCTCCGCTTCGGCTTTCAGGCTGGCGCCGGATGGAGCTACGAAATGTGGGACCAGTTCCGGCAGCGCGCCGACGCGTTCGATGGCGCATTTGCCTGGACGATCCACACGCTGGACCTGTCGCAAGCGGGTGAGATGCAACCCGTCGAGGTGCTGTTCGCGAGCGGCGACTTCTTCAGCACGCTCGGCGTCGGCGCGATTGTCGGCCGGACGTTCACGGCGGCCGACGATGTGCGGGGCGGTGGGCCTGACAGCGCCGTCGCGGTGATCAGTCATGACCTGTGGCAACGCCGCTTCAATGGCGCTCCGAGCGCCGTGGGTTCGCGACTGTCCGTCGACGGCACGCCTCTGACGATCATCGGCGTCGCTCCGCGGGGGTTCCGCGGTGTGGACGTCGGTCGGCCGTTCGATATCGCGATCTCTCTCGGCACCGAACCGCTGATTCGCGGACGCCGGTCGGTGGTTGAAGACCGCAGGATATTGGTGCTGACCGTGATGGTGCGACTGAAACGCGGGCAGGGGATCCCGGCGGCAACGGCGACATTGCGGGCCATCCAGCCCCAGATGCTCGGAACCGATGCGCCTCCATTCGTGAAGGAACCATTCCTTGTCGTTCCTGCGTCAACGGGCATCTCCGATCGATCGCGGCTTCGGCAGCAGTATCAACGCCCGCTGGCCATCCTATCCCTCGTGGCGGGCATCGTGCTGCTGATCGCCTCCGTGAACATCGGGAGCTTGTTCCTCGCGCGAGCGACGGCACGGCGACAGGAGCTATCTGTGCGGCTCGCCGTCGGTGCGCCGCGATGGCGGCTCGAGCGGCAACTGTTCGTCGAAGCACTGATGCTCGCAACCATCAGCGCTGTGGTCGGCACCCTCATCGCCGTATGGGCGAGCCCCGCGCTCGTGGCACACCTTCCGACGGCTGGAGCCCCCGTGGTGGTCGATGTGCCCATCGACTGGCGGGTACTGACATTTACGATCGGCCTAACGGTGGCCACGGTCGTGCTGGTCGCGACCGCGCCGGCGCTTTACGCGATGCATGTACCGTCGCTAGAGGCGCTGCAGGAGGCAGGACGCAGCGCTGGCGGCCGACGCACGGGTCTGCTGTCCAGTGGCGTCATCGTCATACAGGTGGCACTCTCGCTCGTGCTCCTGGCCGCCGCCGGCGTGTTTGCGCGCACGCTCGAGCGACTGGCAGGCGTGCCGCTCGGATTCGACCCGAAGGGTGTGCTCGTGATCACCGTGAATGCGACGGGGTCCGATGTCGATCCGGCAGCGCGCCTGCGGCTGTACGACCGCATTATCGAGGCCGTGGCTGCCGTGCCGGGCGTCACTCGTGCCGCCGGCTCCATCTGGACACCTGTCGGCGCAGGTGGAGGCGGCTTGTTGACCGACGCGCGAGGCAGGCGCGCCGACGTCGGGCGGCAGGTCGCGTTCAACTTCGTGACGCCCGGCTGGTTCGCGACGTACGGGACCGCGTTTCAGACCGGCCGGGACTTCGACGCGCGCGACAGCACGACTGCGGCGCGCGTGGCGATCGTCAATGAGATGCTCTACCGCAGCCTGCTGCACGATCTCGGCGCTGAGGCCAGCACGATCGAGGCCGGCCCGTGCCGTCCCGGGGGGTGCACCGTCGTCGGTGTGGTTGCCGATGCCGTGTACGGACGATCGCTGCGCGACCCGTCACCGCCCACCGTCTATGTGCCGCTGGCGCAATCCGGCGGTCTCGGGCCACCGCATGCTGGGGTGCGTGTGAGCGTCCGCACGAGCGGCGATGGTGCGCACCTGATCGGCGCCCTGAGGGAAGCGCTGCGCGGCGTCGAACCCGGGCTGACGTTCGCCTTCAGGCCGCTCGACGCCGAGATCGAGGCATCGGTCGCGCAGGAGCGTCTCCTGGCCGTACTGGCCGGGCTCTTCGGAGCGATCGGGCTGCTGCTCTCGGCCGTGGGACTCTACGGCGTCACGTGGTATGCGGCTTCACGCCGGCGCGGGGAGGTCGGCATTCGGCTGGCGCTCGGCGCGCAGCCCTCCGCGGTACTGCGGGTGATGCTCACGCGAATCGCCTTGTTCGTCGCAATCGGCACGGTCGTGGGCGTGTTCGCCTCGCTATGGCTGTCGCGCTTCGTGGCGCCCCTGCTGTACGGCGTCGAGCCGCGCGACGCCGTAACACTTGCGGGATCGGCAGCGACGCTCGCGTCGGTCGCGGCACTTGCCACATGGCTTCCTGCATGGCGCGCCACGCGCATCGATCCCGCGCGCGTGCTGCGGGAACACTAATCGGACGGATCGACGTGGTTTTTTGGCACGTGGGCGCATTTTCGGCGGACCCAGTACTGTCCGAAAACGCCGCAGGCAGGTGACGTAGACTCGACGCCGGAGGCCGCGAGTTCGAGTCTCGTTGGCCCCGCCAAATCCCAGCGCTTCCCTTAAAGGGTGGGTACACTTTTGGGTACAGTCGCGGAGGCGATTCGGTGCGCGTTGTTGTAAGCGATTGAAAAGATTGGCTCGCCGCACTGGACGCTTTCCGCAACTGGTTGCAGCTGGGCACGGAAGCCCGCGAAAGGGCATGAAAATCATCGCGTGTGCAGAATGGCCGTGCTGGGAGCGGCGAGGTCGAGATTAGCCATGGAGCAAGCGAGGCCGAGCAACTGTTTGATCCGGAGC
>JBMDXQ010000022.1:0-42497 GCA_048594975.1 Vicinamibacterales bacterium
CAGCTGGCCGACCTCTACTTCGACGCGGAGCGCTTCCACGACGCGATCACCTGGTACGAGGCGGCGCTGAAGATCGATCCGCGCAATCCGAACGCCAGCACCGATCTGGGCCTGGCCTACTACTACACGAACCAGACCGACCGGGCGCTCGCGCAGTTCGACCGATCGCTCCAGATCGATCCGAAGCACGCGAAGACGCTCCTCAACATGGGGTTCGTGCGTGCGTTCGGGAAGCAGGACCTGGACGGTGCGGCGAAGGCCTGGGAGCGCGTCGTCGAGATCGCGCCGGACTCCGAGGAAGGCCGGCGCGCCCGCCAGTCGCTCGAGGCACTGCGCAAGGCGCACCGGGAGGGCGGGGCGACGGCCGAGGCCCCGTCGGGGAAGCCGTCGGGTGAGCGGGAGTAGCCGATGCTCAGGTGGCTGCTCCTGGCGATCCTGTTCCTCTTCGTCGTCCGCGCGCTGTCGCGCCTAGTGAGCGGCGTGCTGGAAGGCGCCGGGTACCGGCGGGTGGACGTGCGGCCCTCGGTCAAGCTCGTACGCGATCCGGTGTGCGGCGTGTTCGTGACGCCGTCGAAGGCACTCGCCGCCACGGCCGGCGGCGAGACCAGGTACTTCTGCTCCGAGGCCTGCCGGCAGCGCTGGCAGCAGCGGTAGCGCATGCCCTCCGAAGCGCAGCTCCGGGCCGACATCGTCGAGGTCGGCCGCCGACTGTACGCGCGCGGCTATACGGCGTCGAATGACGGCAACATCAGCGTGCGGCTGGACGACGGCCGGCTGCTCATGACCCCCAAGGGCGTCTGCAAGGGGTTCATGGAGCCGTCGATGATGTGCATCACCGATCTCGACGGCCGCAAGCTCGCCGGCGAGCGCGATCCCTCGTCCGAGATGCTCATGCACCTCGAGGTCTACCGCCAGCGGCGCGACGTCCACGCCGTGGTCCACGCGCACCCGCCGATCGCGACCGGCTTCGCCGTCGCCGGCATCCCGCTCGATCGCGCGGTGCTCGCCGAGGTCGTGACCACGCTGGGCAGCGTGCCGATCGCGGACTACGCGACGCCGTCCACCGTCGAACTGCCGGAGGCGGTGCGCAAGTACGTGAAGGCGCACGACGGCATGCTGCTGGCCAACCACGGCGCGCTGACGCTCGGCGCCGACCTGTTTTCCGCCTACTTCAAGATGGAGACAATCGAGCACTTCGCGCGAATCAGCTTCGTCGCGCGGATGCTCGGCGGCGAGCGCCTGCTGTCGCGGCAGGAAGTCGAGCGGCTGCAGGGCCTGCGCGGCACCTACGGCATCGCTGCGCCCGCGCCGATCTGCCCGCCGGACGCCACTGGCGCGGACCCGGCCGCATGCCAGGTGGTGCTCGCGCCCTCGTCGCCCGGCGAGCGCCTCGTACACGACGCGTGCCTCGCGCGGATGGGACCGGGCGAGGAAATTCGGCTAACATACCGGGAACTCACGGCACTGATAGAGGACGCAGTTCGGAATCTGAAGTAGATCGCCTCGCAGAGCGGCCGGTTGAGGCGCGCCACGGGCGCGCCCGCCCCGCACCCCACCGCGCAGAAGACGCGCGGCGGGGACCCCGCCGGAGCGAAGCGGGGCGAAGGGGCCCCCGCGAGCGACGGCGCCAGTGGGGTCCGGGGGGCGAAGTCCCCCGGTCGAGAAGGAGATGAGACATGGGTGAGGCGCTCGGCATGGTCGAGACCAAGGGTCTGGTCGCGATGATCGAAGCGGCCGACGCGATGGTCAAGGCCGCCAAGGTGACGCTGGTCGGCTGGGAGAAGATCGGGGCCGGCTACGTGACGGCCATCGTGCGCGGCGACGTGGCCGCGGTCAAGGCGGCCACCGATGCCGGCGCGGCCGCGGCGCGCCGGGTGGGCGAGCTCGTGTCGGTCCACGTCATCCCGCGCCCGCACGCGAACCTCGAGGACACGCTGCCGATCGGCAAGGCTGCGGCCGCGACGAAATGATCCTCGCGCGGGTGGTGGGTACCGTCGTCGCCACGCGCAAGGACGAACGGCTGGTCAGCAACAAGCTGCTGGTCGCGCGCCCGGTGGATCCGCACGGCAAGGCGGACGGCGCCTACCTCGTCGCCGTGGACACCGTTGAGGCCGGATTCGGCGAAACGGTCCTCATCGTCAGCGGCAGCTCGGCGCGCATGGCGTCGGGTATGAAGGACTGCCCGGTCGACGCCGCGATTGTCGGGATCGTCGACACCGTCGAGGTCACGGACTGAGGCCGGCCGTGCAGCTCGCGCGCGTCATCGGCGAGGTGGTTGCGACCGTGAAGGACCCGGGCCTGTCGGGCACGAAGCTGCTCGTGCTGCAACCGATCGCCGCCACGGGCGACTCGTCGGGGCGAGCGCTCGTCGCCGTGGATTCGGTCGGCGCCGGCGTGGGGGAGCGCGTCTTTTTCGTGCGCGGCCGGGAGGCGGCGTTCCCGTTCTACCCGGCGGAGCCGCCGACCGACGCGTCGATCGTGGGAATCGTGGATCAAGTCGATGTCCCTCATCCCTGATCGCTCATCCTGAATCGCTCATCGCGACTCCCCGATCCTGACTCGTCAACCGGAAGCGGGGACACAGCTCGCCGATTCGCGATCGAGGATTCAGGATTGATGGGATTCAGGATGCAGGGATACAGGATCCAGGGATATAGGATCCAGGGATCCAGGGATACAGGATTAGCGATCAGGGATCAGCGATTTGCAGATTTGCCGTGTCGTCGGCACCGTCGTGTCGACGCAGAAGAACCGCAAGCTCGACGGCGCGAAGCTGCTGCTCGTCCAGCCTCTCGGGCTGGACGACGCGCCGCGTGGCGTGGCGCTGCTGGCGATCGATTCGGTCGGTGCCGGGGTCGGCGAGAAGGTGCTGGTCGTGATCGAAGGCAAGGCCGCGGGCGACGCGCTCGGGAAGAAAGCGGCGGCCGTCGACGCGGCAGTGGTCGGCATCGTGGACGCGGTGGAGGTCTCGGAGCCGGCGTGAACGAGGAGCTGATTCGGTCGATCGTGCGTGAGACGGTGGCCCGGCAGCTCGGCACCGGTACGTCTGCCACGGCGCCTCCGGATCCGGATGTACTGCTCCACCAGGTGTCGTACTTCGGCCATTCCAGCCACTATCGCTACACGCTGCCGCCGTCGGCGGGGCCGTGCGTCATAGAGCCCGGCGTCAGCTGTACGCACTGCGGCTACTGCGAGTCGCACGGCCACTAAGCCTGGTTTCATGACCGCAGGCGGGTCCTGGCCGCGAACAGCTCCACGGCTCCTCGCGCCGAAACGCACGTGAACAGGGGACGGCGCTGCGGCGGCCGGTGTGGCGCCCCGTTCGCGGCCACCCGCGAGCGGTCATGAAACCAGCCCCACGCTGATGAAGGTTCTGCTCACCAGGCGCATTCCCTCGTCGGTGCTCGCCACGCTCCAGGCGGGCTGTGACGTAGAGGTTTACGACGGGCCCGCAGCCATGCCGGCCGAGGAGCTGAAGGCGCGCATCGCGGGAAAAGAGGCGCTGATCTCGGTGCTCACCGACCGCGTGGACGTGGCCCTGCTGGACGCGGCGCCCAACCTCCGCGTGGTGGCCAACATCGCCGTCGGCTACGAGAACATCGACGTCCGGGCGGCGGCATCGCGCGGCGTGATCGTCACCAACACCCCCGACGTGCTCACCGAGGCGGTGGCCGAGCTCACCTGGGCGCTGATCCTCGCGGCGGCCCGCCGCGTGGCGGAGGGCGATCGGCTCATCCGCCGCCACGGCTGGAAGGGCTGGGCCCTCGACTTCATGCTCGGGACGGAGCTGCGCGGCAAGCAACTGGGCATCATCGGCGCCGGCCGCATCGGACGCGCCGTGGCCGCGAAGGCGCCGGGGTTCGGCATGAGCGTGGTGCTCGGCCGCCGCAGGACGCTCGACCAGCTGCTGGTGACCTCGGATGTCATCTCCGTCCACGTGCCCGGCGGCGCCGAAACCAGGCACCTGGTCGATCGCAAGACCCTGGCGCGCATGAAGCGGACGGCAATCCTGGTCAACACGTCCCGAGGGTCCGTCGTCGACGAAGAGGCGCTCGCCTGGGCGCTGAAGGAGCGGCTGATCGCCGCCGCCGCGCTGGACGTTTTCGAGCACGAGCCCGCCGTCCGGGAGGAGCTCCTGGCGATGGAAAACGTGGTGATGACGCCGCACCTCGGAAGCGCCACGCGCGAGACCCGGACCGCGATGATCGGGCTCGCCGTGAGGAACGTCCTCGCCGTGGCGGCCGGGGAACCGGCGATCACCCCGGTATGACGGCGGCAGCGCGCGGCATCGATGCCGTCATGTGCCGGCTGCGCACGGCGGTCGACGGGTTCGCCGAACCGGCCGTGGAGAAGATCGCGCAGGAGCAGCAGGAGGATGCGTTCCGCGTGCTGATCGCGACCATGCTCTCGGCGCAGACCCGCGATCCGGTGACGGCAGCCGCCACCGAGCGGTTGTTTCGCGCCGCGCGGACTCCACGAAGCATGGCGAAGCTGGGCGTGAAGGAGATCGAACGGCTCATCTACCCGGTCAGCTTCTACCGTCACAAGGCCGTGCACGTGACGCGCACCTGCGAGCTGATCGTGACGCGCTTCGCCGAGCGCGTGCCGCCGACCATGCAGGAGCTGCTGACGCTGCCCGGCGTGGGGCGCAAGACCGCGAACCTGGTGCTGATTCTCGCGCACCGCAGCGGCGCCAACATCTGCGTGGACACCCACGTGCACCGAATCTCGAACCGGCTCGGGTGGGTTCGCACCCGGACGCCCGAGCAGACCGAGCAGGCGTTGTACGCTGCCGTGCGCCGCAGGTGGTGGCCGGTCATCAACCGGTATCTCGTCACGTGGGGCCAGAACGTGTGCCGCCCGCTGTATCCACGCTGTGGCGCTTGCGCCCTCAACATGCTGTGCCCGAGAATCGGCGTCACGAAAGTGGGCCGCCCGCGCGCCGGAAGGCCTCTACGGCGCGAGCGCAGGCTTACGACAGGCAGGTGAATGATGCGGCGAATTCGACTCGCGGTAGCGGCAACGGCCGTGTTCGCGACGTCGGCGGCTGCCCCGGCGCAGGCGCAAAAGACGTCGCCCGGCGCCGGACCGGTCATCGTCCTCGAGACGTCGAAGGGGACGATCGAGTTCGAGACGTACCCGGAAGAGGCGCCGAAGACGGTGGCCCACATCGTTGGCCTCGTGAAGAAGGGCTTCTACAACGGCCTGCGCTTTCACCGCGTCGAGCCCGGCTTCGTCGTCCAGATCGGCGATCCGCAGACGCGTAACATGCTGATGCAGGACTCCTGGGGGCGCGGCGGGAGCGGCAAGCCGATCGGTGCGGCGGAAATCACGAAGAAGCGCCGTCACCTGCGCGGCGCCGTCGGGATGGGACACGCGGGCGACGCGAAGACCGCCGACAGTCAGTTTTACATCACGCTCCGCGCTCGGCCCGATCTCGACGGCAAGTATGTCGTGTTCGGGCGCGTCATCAGCGGGATGGAAGTCGTCGACAAGATTCAGCGCGCCGACGTCCTCAAGAAGGCGACGGTAAGAGAGGGGACGGGAGGACCTTGACGATGCCGCGCAGGTCGGGATAGCGGTCGACGATCTCCTGGGGATACTCGCCCGTCACCGGCTGCCCGAGCTGGTGCTTGAGGATGGCGGCGTTGGCGACCGACTTCGCCGAGAAATGGTTGTTGGCGTAGAGGTACGCTTTCTTCACCTTGCGCGCGGCTTCGCTGGCGGCGGCGGCAAACGGCTCCAGCTCCTCGCGCGAATACAGGTAGTTGTAGCGGTCTTCCGACTTCTCGTGCGACCACCACTGCTTCGCGTTGCGGCCGTGCAGGCGCAGGTAGTAGAAGCCGTTCGCCCGCCGACGGCTGTCGCGGAGCGGCCGGCGCAGGTCCTGCCGCACTGAATCGCGGAACTTCGGCTCGTCGATGAGCACCCAGCCGGCGCCGAACGCGTCCAGCAGTTCGCGTGTCTCCGCCGCGTCGTCGCTCCACGTCGCGTGCCGGAGCTCGACGGCGACCATGTAGTCGCGGAAGCGCTCCAGCAGCCATTCCAGGTAGCCGCGGGTGTTTGCATCGTTCCTGAAGCTGGCGGGGAACTGCGCGAGCAGCGCCCCGAGCTTGGCCGCCGCCGCGATCGGCTCGATCGCGGCGCGGAACTCGTCCACGTCCTTCTGCCCGAGATCGTACGGGTCGGCTCCTGTCGCCTTCTCGAACATCTCCGGGTGCGTGAACGTCTGGTACAGCTTCAGGGAGAACTCGAACCCGGGCGGCGTGCGCTCGGCCCATTTCTTCGCAGTCGCGGGGGAGGGAATCCGGTAGAAGGACGAGTTGACTTCGACCGTGTCGAAGTGCTCGGCGTAGAAGCGCAGCTCGTCGAAGCGGCGGCGCGGTCGTCCCCCCGCCGCCACCGGGTAGAAGACCCCGTTCCACGTGCCCGCGCCGGAGGGGTAGCTCCAGCCGGACGTCCCGACGCGGATCCGCTCAGAGCTGCTCGTAGGCGTCCTTGTTGAACCCGAACGTCACCTTCGAGCCGCGGAGGAGAATCGGCCGTTTGATGAGGTTCGGCTGCTTCACCATCAGGTCGATCGCTTCCTTCTTCGATTTCGGGAGCGGGCGCTCCTTGAACACCGGGCTGCGGGTACTGACGAAGTCGAGGAACCGATCGGGGTCGACGTGCTTCTCCAGGAACGCGCGATCCGGCGGATCGCGGTTGATGTCCCGCTCCTCCACGTCGATGTGGCGCTGCGCCAGAAAACTCCTGGCGTTGCGGCACGTCGTTCACGTCGGCTTCCAGTAGAAGAGCGGTTTCGGCATACGACCATTCTACGCGCGCGGGGGCTGAACTCAGAGGCCACGGAGACCACGGAGTGGCCAGGGTCGTTCGCACCTCGGATGAGACACGGTGGCGCGCCGGCCTGGGGCCAGCGCGAAGCGCTGCGCCGACATCGCTCAAGCCACCACGTGGCTCCGTGGGCCTTCGTGGCCTCTGAGTTCGATCCTCCAGCTGACCTCGACCCCCGGGGTCCGTCGCCCGGCGCTGGTACAATAGGCGTTTCGGCGGGGCCATGCTGACGGTCACCGAGATCTTCCACTCGATCCAGGGCGAGTCCACCCGCGCCGGCGAGCCCTGCGTCTTCGTGCGCCTGACCGCCTGCGACCTGCGCTGCTCGTGGTGCGACACGCCCTACGCGTTCTACGAGGGGCGCAAGATGTCGATCGACGACGTCGTAGCACAGGTGCGGGGCTACGGCTGTCCGCTCGTGGAGATCACCGGTGGCGAGCCGCTGCTGCAGCGCGACGTTTACCCGCTGATGGACCGCCTCCTGGACGAGGGCTGCAACGTGATGCTCGAGACCGGGGGGCACCTGAGCACCGAGCAGGTGCCAGCCGGCGTAACGACGATTCTGGACGTGAAGTGCCCGGCGAGCGGTGAAGCCGGCAAGAACCACTGGCCCAACGTCGAGCGGTTGCGCCGCGGCGACGAGGTGAAGTTCGTCATCGCTGATCGTGGCGACTACGAGTACGCCCGCGGCGTCGTCGAACAGCACGGGCTTGCGGCACGGGCGCGCGCGGTGCTGTTTTCACCGGTGCACGGCGTGCTCGATCCGAAGGACCTCGCCGCCTGGATCCTCGGCGACCGGCTTGCCGTCCGCCTGCAGCTGCAGGTGCACAAGTACATCTGGGGCGCTACCGCCCGAGGCGTGTAGCGGAGCGCGTCGCACATGCCACGAGCGGTCCTGTTGCTGAGCGGCGGCCTCGATTCCTACACGGCCGGCGCCGTCGCCCGTGCCGAGGGTTACGATCTGTTCGCGCTGACCCTGCGGTACGGCCAGGTGCACGCGCGCGAGGTGGCCGCGGCGCGCGACGTGGCCCGCGACCTGGGGGTCGTCCGCCACGTCGAGCTCGAGGTGAACCTCGCCGCGGTCGGCGGCTCGGCCCTCGTCGGCGACGGGCCGGTGCCGAAGGATCGGGAGATCGGCGAGAGCATTCCGGCGACCTACGTACCCGCGCGTAACACCATCTTCCTCTCGCTCGCGCTGGGGTGGGCCGAAGTCGTCGGCGCGGAGGCGATCGTCATCGGCGTCAACGCGCTGGATTACTCCGGCTACCCGGACTGCCGCCCCGAGTACCTCGACGCCTTCCAGCGGCTGGCCGGTCTCGCCACCAAAGCCGGAGTCGAAGGGCGTCCCCTCCGGATCTTCGCGCCGCTGCTGCAGATGTCGAAGGCGCAGATCATCCGCACCGGGATGGCGCTCGGCCTGGATTACTCGCGGACTCACAGCTGCTACGACCCGGGCCCGTCCGGGGAAGCCTGCGGCAGGTGCGACAGCTGCCGCCTGCGGGCCCGCGGCTTCGCCGAAGCCGGCATTACCGATCCCGCCGCTGAACGGAGACGGGGGGAAATGGAAATGGCAGATGGTAGAGGAGGACAGATCGGTTAGCGGCGAGTCGCCTCGATCCATGCACTTTTCCATTTTCCATTGTCCAGCGGCCATGTCAGCGTGAGTCCCGTGACCGAACGTCTCTACTACACCGATCCCTACGCCGCTGAATTCGACGCCGAGGTGGTCCGCGTCGAGGAGGTGGGCGGCCGTCTCGCGGCGGTGCTCGATCGGACGTGTTTCTACCCGACGTCCGGCGGCCAGCCTCATGACACCGGGCTTCTCGGCGACGCGCGGGTCGTCGAGGTCGTAGACCGCGAGGACGGGACGATCGCGCACGTGGTCGAGGACGCCGTCACGGCCGGGCCGGTGCACGGCCGCATCGACTGGGGGCGGCGGTTCGATCACATGCAGCAGCACACCGGCCAGCACCTGCTGTCGGCGGCGTTCGATCGGCTGTCGCAGGCGCGCACCGAGAGCTTCCACCTGGGATCTGCGGTCTCTACGATCGATCTCGGACGGGAGGTCACACCGGCCGCGATCGAGCGCGCGGCAGACGAGGCGAACCGCGTGGTCTGGGAGGATCGTCCGGTCCACATCCGCTTTGCCGATGCCTCCGCCGCCGCCGCGCTCCCGCTGCGCAAGGAACCCGCGCGCGGCGGGCGGCTGCGGCTGATCGAGGTCGAAGGGTTCGACCTTTCGGCCTGCGGCGGCACGCACGTCGCGCGGACCGGTGCGATCGGCATCGTCGCGATCATCGGCTGGGAGAAGTTCCGCGGCGGCACGCGGATCGAGTTCGCGTGCGGCGGAAGAGCGCTGAAATCGCACCGCGCGCTGCGTGACGTGGTGACCGGCTGCGTCCGCGCATTGTCCGTGCTGCCAGGCGAGCTCCCCCCGGCCATCGAGCGGCTGCAGGCCGACGTGAAGGACGCACGCAAGACGATCAAGGCCCTGCAGGCAGGCCTCGCCGTCCACGAAGCGGCCCGGCTCGCGGCCGGCGCCGAGGCGATCGGCCGGTGGCGCGCGGTCGTGGCCGCGCTCGACGGCTGGGACGCCGGCAGCCTCAAGACCATCGCCACGACCGTGGTCGAACGCCCAGGGCACGCTGCAGTGCTGTTCGGCGGGCCGGCACCGCTCGCGGTCGTGGCGGCCCGCTCGGCGGACGTCGCGCTCGACTGCGCGGCGCTGTTGCGGACGCTGCTCGCGAGGTTCGGCGGGAAGGGCGGCGGGCGATCCGAGCTGGCGCAGGGTGGCGGCCTGGGCGCTGCAGCGCCGGAGGCGATCGAGTTCGCGACGCGTGCGATTCAGGAAGCGGACACGCTGCCGTGACGGCCGGGCCGCCGCTGGCGCCCGCTACGTCGCCGCGGGCGTGACGAGCGCCTCGCGGCCGGCGGCCTCGAGCGCCTGATCGAGGTCGGCCTGCAGGTCCTCGACGTCCTCGCACCCGA
Organism: Vicinamibacterales bacterium; assembly: GCA_048594975.1. Taxonomy (GTDB): domain Bacteria; phylum Acidobacteriota; class Vicinamibacteria; order Vicinamibacterales; family 2-12-FULL-66-21; genus JBMDXB01. Next base: position 9,826 of record JBMDXQ010000022.1, read on the forward strand.
CCGCGATGCGCACCAGCTCGTCGCGGATGCCGGCGGCCTCGCGCTCCTCCCTCGGCAGTCCGGCGTGGGTCATCGAGGCCGGGTGCTCGATGAGCGACTCGACGCCCCCCAGCGACACCGCCAGCGTGAACAGCTTGACGCCGTCCATGAGCGCCCTGCCGGCCCGAAGACCCCCCGTGACGCCGATTGCGATCGTGTTGCCGAAGCCGTGCATCTGGCGGAGCGCCAGGTCGTGCTGCGGGTGTTCCTCGAGCCCGGGATAGCTGACCCACGATACCATCGGGTGCGTGCGCAGGAAGCGGGCGAGAGCGAGCGCGTTCTGCTGGCTGCGCTCGGCGCGCAGCGGCAGCGTCATCAGCCCGCGGAGGATCAGCCACGCCTGGTGCGGATCCATCGTGCCCCCGAAGAGAGTGAGCGTCGGCCTGAGCTGCCGGTACAGCTGTTCATCGGCGACGACGATGGCGCCGCCGACGACGTCTGAGTGACCGTTGATCGACTTCGTGCAGCTGTGCACGACGATGTCGGCGCCCAGCTCCAGCGGGCGCTGGACGTACGGGCTGGCGAACGTGTTGTCGACCGCCAGCAGCGCCCCTCGCTCGTGTGCGATCGCCGCCGCGGCGGCGATGTCGGACAGCTTCATCGTCGGGTTGGCCGGCGTCTCGAGATACACCAGGCGCGTGTTCGTGCGCATCGCGCCCCGGACCTGCTCGAGGTCGGACGTATCCACGAACGCCGCCTCGCTGCCGAACCTCGGGAAGATCGTCTCGAGCACCGTCCGCGTCGGTCCGTACAGGCAGTCCGTGGCGACGACGTGCGTGCCCTGCTGGAGGTAGGAGAGGAAGACCGTCGTGATGGCCGACATCCCGGTGGAGGTGGCCATCGCGTGCGTGCCGCGCTCGAGGGCGGCGACCGCGGCGGCGAGCGCTTCGACGGTCGGATTGCCCAGCCGCGTGTAGATGTAGCCTCCTCCCGATCCCGCGAACCGTGCCGCGCCCTGGTCGGCGTTGTCGAAGGCGAAAGTAGACGTCTGGTAGATCGGAACGGACACCTCGCCGTACTGGCCGCGGTGCGTGCCGTGGGCGTGAATGGCGGTAGTGGCTGGCTTCATGACCGTTCCTGGCTGCTGCCGTCGTCAAGCTGGATGCATCCGGGCGGTTGCCAAATGGGTGCCGCGCGGGTTTTCCCTGATTCCCGGACTGTGACGGCGGGAACGGCGGGAATTCGGCACGGCGGGAGGTCCAGCCTCACGGAAATTCGTCGTCCGTCGCGGCATCGGGGCAGGCCCGCGACGGCTCACGGCGTCGTCCCGGATGACCGGACCGCGCGGCTCGCACGGTCGGCATGCACTGCAGAAGCTGTCCCGTCCGTCCGATTCTCTGTACTGGCACCCAGACTGACACGTGCGCGGTCCGCGAGTGCAATCGAGTCGACGGGCTCGACTCCCGGCCGTCGACGTTGCGTTCGGGGCGGCAGGCACTAAGGGTTCCGGAACGCGAGTCGCGGCAGGGTGATGCGACGCACGCGGGCGATCCATTCTGCGGGAGTGAGATTCGGCATCATGCGTACGACCGTCACGCTGGATGACCACCTGCTGACGCGGCTGAAGAAGCGCGCGTCCGAATCAGGCAGCAGCGTGAGTGCGCTCATCGAGCGTGCCGTGCGGCTGCTCCTGCAGACGCCGCCCCCGACAGAGCGTGGGCAGGGCCGCGATCAGATCGCGTGCGGGCACGCGGCGGGCCGCAGCGCCGACAAGGTGCCCAATCTGCTCGAAGAAGCTGACGCCGATCAGTTCGCCGGGCGCCGCTGAATCCGCGCGGCTGACGGATAGGCACTGGGGCCAGCAATCCGATCGAAGCTGCCGGCAGTAACGGGTCATCATCCGGCGCCTTCAGTGCCAGCGACAGAGGCGGCGCGAACAGTCGGCAGCACCGATGCGGCGATGACGATCGCCAGGCGCACACGCGGCCACGACGCCGTGGGTCGCGGGATCGGCGGGGCTGACGTCGTCGGGCGCCACCGCGGCGGCAGCGGCCGATGATGAGTTGCGGGTGTGGGTGGTGCGGGACCGCGTCGGCGCCGGCCGTCGGCCGGGCAGGTCAGCGCGTGCCGGAGATCGTCACCAGCGCACGGCCCGCCTCGCGCGCCACGTCACGATCCGGATCCGTCATCGCCTTTCTCAAGGCGGGCAGTGCCGGCCGCGCTTGGTGGCCGAACGCTTCGAGGGCGGTTGCCGACGCCAGCCGGACCTCCACGAAGGGGTCCTCGAGGCCGGCCGCGAGGGCGGGAACCGCCTCGTCGGCGCCCGCCTGGAGAATCCCGAGATAGGTCGCGGCGACGGCGCGCACCCCACCGTGTGAGTCCGCCATGCCCTCGATGAGGATCGGCACGACGCGCGCGGGATCGAGCGGGGCCCGGCCGGCCAGCTTTCCGATGCCGCGCAGCGCCTCGCGGCGGACCACCGCGTCGTCGCTGGACAACGCGCGCTGCAGCGGCGGGAAGGCATCGGGACCCATCAGGCTGAGCGCCGCCGCCGCTTCGGCGGAGAGGTCGGCGTTGTACAGGAGCGGGGCGGCGTCGGGAATCGCGCTGGCCGCCGCCGGGCCTAGCAGGCCGCAGGCCTTGAGCGCCCCCTTCTTGCGCTCCCGGTCGGAGGCCGGGTCGCGCAGCACGGCCCGGGCGGTCGCGAGCGCTTCCGCGGGGTGGGCGACGACCCACTCGGACGCCGCCTTCACCTCCTGCGGGTTGCGGCTGTAGAGGTGCTCGACCCAGGTCTCGGGCAGATTCAGCCGCTGAGCCACGGATCGGGCGGGACTGGGCAGGAAATACCAGGCTGCGCCTGCCGCGACGAGTACCAGAACGGCGGACAGCAGGAGGAGTCGTGCCACCGCCCGCAGCATATGCACGTCGCGGCCCAACGGCGCCTCCGACCAGAGACTCGCAGCCTTGAAGGGCTGCGCTAGTGCCGCGTGAAGTTCGCGAGGATCTCGACCGCCAGATCGGCTATCCAGTTCACGGTTGCGGGAGCGACGACGAAGTCGTTGGCGATGATGGAAAAGACCAGCATCTCGCCATCCCGAGTGCGCACGAACCCTGAGAGCGCTCGCACGTTGGCGATCGAGCCGGTCTTGGCCACGGCGTTTGCCTCCGCGCGCGTGCGGCGCATGCGCGTCGAGATGGTTCCGTCCTTCCCCGCGATTGGCAGCGTCGCGAGGAAGGCGTCACGGTGTTCGGGATCGCGGTACATGCGCTCGAGCACTGCCGTGACCGTCGCCGGCGCGAGATAGTTCGAGCGCGACAGTCCCGATCCGTCCACGTTGACGAAGCTGTCCTCGGGGATGCCCCACGACGCGAGCGAGCGTCGCACGGCGGCGCGGCCTCCCTGCGTCGTGCCCAGCCCCTGTTGCGCGGCGCCGAGCGCCTTGAGGAACGTCTCGGCGTACAGGTTCTGGCTCACCTTCATGAGGACCGTCGCCATCTGGCGCAGCGGGGGCGACTGGGTAGTCACCAGCACGCGGCGTTCCCCGCCTCCCGTCCCCACGAACTCCGCGGCGACCTCATCGAAGTCCACCGCATGGCCGCAGACCGCGATGCCGCGCGCGGCGAGCGCGTCGCGCGTCGCCTGCGCGAGGTAGAGGGTCGGGTTCAGGATGGCGAGGTTGCGGCGGACCTCCGCCGCGCCGGCGGGAATCGTCCCGGAGACCTCGACGACGGCCGAGTCGATCCGCCGGGCCAGGGCGATCGTCTCCTCGGATCCGGCAGCGCCCGTGACGGCGTGCGACACGATGGCGAGGCCGGTGCCCGGCGGCAGGCGCACGATCGCGGGGTCGCCGGGCGCCGCGCCCGGAGCGACGGTAAGCGCCGCCGTGTTCTCGTTGTACTGCAGCGCGCCCGAGGGCGCCGCGTAGCCGGCCTCGAGGTAGTCCCACGACCATCCCGGCCCGAGGCCCGGCTCCTCGAACGCCTGGTCGTCGCCGATGATGCGGCCGCAGATCTCGTGGATGCCGGCGGCGCGCAGCGCGGCCGCCCACTCGCCGAACACCGCGTCGGCGCGGTTGTCGCGCGCGTTGATCGTGGGGTCGCCGGTGCCGCGGATGAACAGGTCGCCCTGTAACACGCCGTTCTCGATCGGCGCGGCCGTCTCGAGCGTGGTGATGAAGCGGAAGTCCCAGCCGAGCGCCTCGGCAGTGGCCGCCAGGGTGACGACCTTCATGGTGGAGGCCGGCATCATCAGCCTGCCGGCGTTCAGTTCGTACAGCCGCTCGCCGGTGTCGAGCGAGCGGATGTCCACGCCCCAGGTCGCGCGCGCCATGACCGGTGCGCCGAAGACGCGGCCCAGCTCGGCGCGCAGCTCGCGTACGGGTCGGGTGTCGGGGTCGGATCGAGGGGGGGTTCTCGCCGCACAACCCGGCGCGGCGATGACCAGCGCAAGCAGGATGGCAGCCGTGAAAGGGCGCGCCACGGTTGAAGCAGCCCTGAAGGGCTGCGCTACGGCCGAAGCAGCTACGGCTGAAGCAGCTCTGAGACGCTGCGCGACACGTGCTGACGTAGTGCGGGCCTTCACGCCCGCCGTGGACGCGTCGGCGCAGGCTATTTCAGTTCCTCCAGCGCTTTCACGATCGAATCGAGGGTCGACGCCTGGATCTTCGCCACCGCCGGCTCGCCGGCCCGCACCGCGTACGCATTGGAGCCGCTACGGGCGAAGGAGGCGCGTTCCTCCTTCTTGCCCTCGTCGAACTTCAGCGTTACGGTGAGCTCCGGCTTGTCGAGCGCCGCCTTCACGCCCTTTGTCGAGGGTTCCACGAAGCCGTCCGCGCGCACGCCGGTGATCGCGCTGACGAGCCCGTCGACCTTCGACGCGTCCACGTCCTTCGCGGCTGGCGCGACCTGGCGCCACTTCTCCTCCTCCTTGCCGTCCTTGCCCTTGACCTTCGCCTTTTCGAACGCCACCGTCTGCCCGCCGCGCGCCATCTCGACGCGCGTCGTGTTGAAACTGCGGGCGTCGAAGAGGTCCTTCTGGCGGAACTCGTCGGCGTTCTTCTTCAGCTCATCCAGGAGCGACGACTCGAGGGTGAACACCGCCGGCCGTGACTGGTCCTTCGCGTAGACGTTGCCCTCCTCGGCCGCCTTGCCGATGAGCAGCGTGGCCTGCGACGAGCCCGACCCGATGCGAATCGTCGCCGCCGGCTTGTCGAGCCCGTACTGCTTCAGGTCCGGCGCTTCCGCGGCGACAATCGACTTCATCTCCGCGGACGCGATCCGTCCGGCGAGACTCTCGACCGTGGTGTGGTCGGTCCGGCCGGCCGCGGGAGCGGTGAGCCGCCAGTCGCCGTCCCTCTTGGCGAACCGCAGCTGGCGATCGGCGGTCCCGATCTCCAGCGCGTCGACCTTGTCGCGGTCCAGCTTGAGGGCCGCTTTGTCGCGTAGCTCGAAGGTCGTCTTGTTGAACGAAGACTCGACGTACGACGGGATCAGGAAGACCTTCTGCTGGTCCGCCAGCTTCGCGTAGAGGTCGCTGCCCGGCGGTGTCTTGTCGCCGATGTGGAGCGTCTGCTGCTTGCCGTCCGCCTTGAAGGCGACCTCGATGCGCGGCGGCGCCAGGCCGTATTCCTTCAGGCCGGTGGCGTTGTCGTCGATGACGCGCTGGATTTCGAGCGACGAGAGATTCGAGGTGATGCCGGAGACCTCCGTGCTGTCGGGCGCGGCCTGCTGCGGCGCGACGATCTGCCAGTCGCTCCCCGACTTCTTCAGCGTCGTGCGCTCGCCGGACGCGGACTTGATCGTCACCTCGTCGATCTTGTCCGACTCGACGGCGAACACCTTCTCCTTCTTCTCGTCGGTCCCGCTGCCCGGGGTCTGCTTCGATTCGACGAAATACAGGTACGCGCCGAGCGCGATCAGGATGACGAACAGGCCAAAAAAGGACCGCAGCCCGCGCATCTATCGCCTCCGCCACCACGTCTGCACGCCGGCCAGCAGGATGAGGCCGGGGATGATGACCACCGTGATCCAGAAGATGCGGCGCTGCTGGTCGGCGGTCAGGGTAATCCGCGTGTCCTTCGGATCGCGCGGGCGGATCGAAATCAGGTTCTCCTGCTGGGCCAGCCAGTTGATGGTGTTCATGAACAGGTCGCGGTTGCCGGGGATCCCGAGCCAGCCGTTGCTCGCGAAGTCGGCATCGCCGAAGACGACGAGTCGCGTCTCCGGCCGCGGCGGCGCGTCCTTGCTGTCCTCGGCGTTCTTCGCCGCGTCCGGCGAGTCGGGCACCGGTGCCGACACCGCCGCCGCCAGCGAGACCGGGCCCGCCTTGTCGCCTTTGTCCAGGTCGCGCGAGACCTCGCCCGAGGTCATCAGCCGCTTGACGTCCGTCTCCGCCCAGCTGTTCGGGCCGGTCTGCACCAGCGACTGCGCATGGCGGCCGTTCACGCCGCCCGATACCGCGTTCACCGACCGCGCCAGGCGGTAGGCGGTGATCAGCTTGAACCGATCGGTGATCGTGTGCGGCTCGTAGCGCGCCGCCACCGGGACCTCCGCGCCGGTGCCCAGCAGCTGGCCCATGCCGCTGACGTCGACGACGACGTTGTTGTCCACCTCGATCGCCCACTCCTTCACCAGCGCGAGGAGGTTGGTGAGCGGCGGCGACTCGGCCCGCTCCGGCGGATCGAACATGAACAGGATCTTCCCGCCCTTGGCGAGATAGCGCTTGATCATGTCGAGTTCGGCGGGGAAGACGTCGGTCTTCGGGCCGGCCACCACCAGCACCGAGGCGTCGGCCGGCACCTCCTTGTTCTGCGCCAGCACCAGCTTCTCGTGGGTGAAGTTCTCCGCGGTCAGGGCGCTGGCGATGGAGCTGTAGCCGCCGCCGTCGGTCACGTCCGGGGTCCGCTCGCCGTGTCCCTCGACGAAATAGATCTTGTGCTGGCGGCCGCTGATCGCCTTGACGATCCCGTTGGTGATCTCCTGTTCGCTGTCGGAGGTGACGCGCTCCACGCGGCCGTCGTAGTCGACCACGATGGTGCCGACCGACTGCACCTGGTACTGGTTGGCCCGCGTCGGGTACTTCTCCACGTCGATGTACTCGACCTTGACCTGATTCGACGCGTACGCGTACTGGTCCAGCCGGTCGCGGAAGCGGTTGAAATCCTCCGAGCGGGCGAACACCTTGAGCTGCACCGGCTTCTGCAGGCCGCCGAGGATCTTCCGCGTCTGGTCGGAGAGCGAGAACTGCTTGATCTCGGTCAGATCCCAGCGCTTGTTGTGGCGCTCGGCGAGGTAGTTGATGGCGACCAGGATGGCGAGCACGACGAGGACGCTGGCGACCGCCAGCGTGCCGAAGCGCGCCTGGCGGCCGGCGAAGGAGCGCGCGATCTCGCGCCACTGGCTGAGGATGTAGAGGAGCGTGCAGGCGAGGCCGGCCAGCGCCAGGTTGCTCTGCCACTGCTGCCACTCGGGTTTGAGGAACCGGATCGCCACCGCGGCGAGGACGAGTGCCACGCCCAGCCATCCGAGCAGTCCGAGGATCCGTTTCAGCATTGCGTCAGCCCCGCCACCGTTCCATGTCGACCGACTTGGCGGTCAGAAAGAGCCCGAAGGTGATGAACGTCACGTAGTAGATTACGTGCTTGGTGTCGAGCACGCCGCGCGCGAAGTCGTCGAAGTGCTCGGTGATCGACAGGTACTTGAGCACCGCCGACATCGTCGGGCCGGACTGCTCGCCCATCCAGTTGATGATCCAGAGCATCAGAAACACCGCGAAGGTGAGGAAGCCGGCGACGATCTGATTGCGCGTGAGGCTCGAGATGAACAGGCCGACCGACAGGAAACACCCGCCCATCAGCAGCAGCCCGAGGTAGCCGGCCGCGATCGGCTTCCACTCCGGCGTCGTGTAGAAGAACAGGATCGCCATGTAGAGCCCGGTCACCAGCAGCATAGCGGCGTAGAGCGCCAGCGCGCCGAGGAACTTGCCCATGATGATCTGGAAATCCGTCACCGGCGAGGTCAGCAGCAGCTCGATCGTGCCGGAGCGCTTCTCCTCGGAATAGGTGCGCATCGTGATCATCGGCATGACGAAGAGGACGATGACCGCCGAGTTGAGGAACACGCCGCGGATCATCTGGTCGTTGATGTTGGCGCCGCCGCCGCCGCCGAACATCTGGCCGCTCCGCTGCACGAAGAAGTAGAGGTAGCTGACGAAGAAGTAGCCGAAGAGCAGCGCGAACAGCCCGATGATCACGTAGGCGATCGGCGAGGCGAAGTAGGAGCGCAGCTCCTTTTCGGCAATGGCCAGAATGTTACGCACGGGGCGCCTCCTCCGCGGTCGGGGCTTCGTCGGTGGTCAGCTGCAGGAAGATCTCCTCGAGGCTCATGCGCATCGGGCGCAGCTCCAGCAGCCCCCAGCCGCGGGTGACGACCGCCCGCGCAATCTCTCGCCGCACGTCCGTGCCGTGCCGGCTCTCGACCTCGACGGCGCCGGCGACGCCGCGCTGATCGGCGGACGCGACGCGTGTCACCCCGGGAATGGCCGAAAGCGCCGCCGCAACGTCCTCCCCCGCCGCATCGACCTGCACGAACATCGTCTCCGCGCCGCGCAGCCGCGCGGTCAGGTTCTCCGGAGTGTCGACCGCGACCACCCGGCCCTTGTTGATGATCACCACGCGCTGACAGGTCTGCGACACCTCGGGCAGGATGTGCGTGCTGAGGACAATGGTGTGATCGCCGGCGAGCCCGCGGATCAGTTGTCGCGTCTCCAGGATCTGTTTCGGGTCGAGGCCGGCCGTCGGCTCGTCGAGGATCAGCACCTCAGGATTGTGGATGAGCGCCTGCGCGATGCCGACCCGCTGCCGGTACCCCTTCGAGAGCTTGCCACAGTGGCGCTCGACCACGTCGTCGATGTGCGTCCGCTTCATGACCGCGGCGACGCGGTCGCGGCGCTCCTTGGGCGGCACGCCCTTGATCCGCGAGACGAAATCGAGATACTCGCGCACCGTCATGTCAGGGTAGAGCGGCGGCGTCTCGGGCAGGTAGCCGGTGCGCTTCTTGGCCTCGACCGGCTTGTCGAAGACGTCGAAGCCGGCCACGGCCGCCCGCCCGTCGCTGGCTGGCATGTACCCGGTCAGGATCCGCATCGTCGTGGTCTTCCCGGCGCCGTTGGGACCGAGGAAGCCGAGAATCTCGCCACGCTCCACGCGGAAGCTCACGTCATCGACCGCGGTGACGCGGCCGTAGCGCTTCGTCAGGTGCTGAACCTCAATCACAGGGTTCTCCAGCAGAGGTCTGCGGGCCGGCCCGATCCGCCGCCTGCGCCCGGGACTGGCGCGTGGCGCTGTCGCACCGCGGCGGCCGTCCGACCCACTAATCTGTAGATAGAAAGCCGATTAGCCGCATCGGCCAAACCCGGATACTACCGAGCGCGGCGGAAACGTGTCAAGGCGCCCCGGCAGGCTTGACCCGCCAGGCTCGTCAGGGCTAGGCTAAGTATGAACAACTGCTCAGATATTCATATGTCAAACGATCGCGACACCGTTACCGCCGTCACCATGGCGCCCGAGACGTGCGAGGCGCCCCACCTCGATGCGCGGAACACGGCAGCCCGCCGCCGAACCCTGATGCCCGCGCGCGTCGTCGAGGCGCTCGCCGATACCTTCCGCGTGCTCGGCGACCCGACGCGGGTGCGCATACTCGACGCACTTTCCGGCGGCGAGCTCTGCGTCTGCGACATCGCCACGCTCGTCGGCATCAGCGAGTCGGCCGTCTCCCACCAGCTCCGCCTGCTGCGCAGCATGCGGCTGGCGCGGGCGCGCCGCGCCGGACGGCTCGTCTACTACACGCTCGACGATCAGCACATCATCGAGCTGCTCAAGCTCGCCCACACCCACGTCCAGGAATAGTGATGGCCGCCGCCTGCCCGGTCTGCGAGCTCCACGCCGAATCGACCTTCAAAGTCGAAGGGATGGACTGCCACGAGGAGGTGGCGCTGCTCGAGAAACGGCTGAAGAAGCTCTCGGGCCTCGAGGCGTTCGACGCCGACGTCGTCGGCCAGCGGCTGCGCATCAAATACGACGCCGCGCGGCTGACGACGGCCGGAATCGCCGAGGCAGTGGCGCAGACCGGGATGCGCGCCTGGCTCGAGCACGAGGAGCCGGCGCCGGGCAGCCGCTCGATGGCCTCGCGGCAGCGCCTCGTGGTGCTGTCGGGCGTTGCGTTGGGACTCGGGTTCCTGATGATGACGTCCGAACTCTGGTCCCTCTCTGCCTGGATCGCGTTTGTCGCCTCGGCGCTTCTCGGCGGGGTGCCGACGGCGAGCCGTGCGCTCGCCTCGTTGCGCGCCGGCGTGATGGACATCTATGTCCTGATGATGATCGCGGTGGCGGGAGCAGTCGCGCTCGGCGAGTTCTCGGAAGGCGCCTCGGTGATCTTCCTGTTCGCGGTCGCGCAGCTGCTCGAGACGCGCGCGATGGACAGGGCGAGGGGGGCGATTCGCGCGCTCATGGACCTTGCCCCCGCCGAGGCGCTCGTCATGCGCGAGGGGCGCGAGCGCCGCGTGCCGGTGGACGAGGTCAGGGTCGGCGAGACCGTCGTGGTGCGGCCGGGCGAGAAGATCCCGCTCGACGGCCGTGTCCGCGCGGGCGAGAGCCATGTGAACCAGGCGCCGGTCACCGGCGAGTCGCTGCCGGTCGACAAAGCGCCGGGCGATGAGGTGTTCGCCGGGACGATCAACGGCCGCGGCGCGCTCGACCTCGTCGTGACGCGCCTCCGCCGCGACTCGACGCTCGCGCACATCATCCACCTCGTGGAGCGGGCGCAGGCGCAGCGGGCGCCGAGCCAGGCCTTCGTCGACCGGTTCGCGCGCGCGTACACGCCGGCGGTCCTCGCCGTCGCGGTGCTGGTCGCGCTGGTCCCGCCGCTGCTGTTCGACGCCGCCTGGTCGGTATGGATCTACCGCTCGCTGGTGCTGCTCGTCATCTCGTGCCCCTGCGCCCTGGTCATCTCGACACCGGTGTCGATCGTCTCGGCGCTGGCGGCTGCCGCCCGCAAGGGCGTGCTGATCAAAGGCGGCGCGAGGCTCGAGCGTCTCGCGGCGGTGCGCTGCGTCGCCCTCGACAAGACCGGGACGCTGACGAAGGGCGAGCTGCACGTGATGGACGTCGTGCCGGTCAACGGGTCGGACCGCGACGCCCTGCTGCGGGCGGCCGCCTCGCTGGAACAGCGCTCCGAGCACCCGATCGGGCGCGCTATCGTCGAGCGCGCGGCGGCCGAGCGCGTGCGGCTGGCGCCGGTGGAAGGCTTCCAGGCGCTGCCCGGACGCGGCGCCGAGGCGATTGTCGAAGATCGCCTGGTCGTCGTCGGCAGCCACCGGCTCTTCAACGAGCGCGGCCTGTCGACGCCGGACGTCGAGGCGCTGGTCGAACGGCTCGCCGGCGAGGGGTGCAGCACCGTCATTGTCGGCGCGGACGGCGCGTCGATCGGCGTCATCGGCGTCGCCGATGAATGGCGTGAAGCGGCCGGTGAGGCGATCGACATGCTGCGCCACCAGGGCGTCGAGCGCGTCGTGCTGCTCACCGGCGATCACGAACCGGCCGCGCGCGCGCTGTCGTCGTCGCTCGGGCTCGACGAGTACCGCGCCGACCTGCTCCCCGAGGACAAGGCGGCGGCGGTCAGGGCGCTGCGCGAGCGCTACGGCGTGCTGGCGATGGTAGGCGACGGCGTCAACGATGCGCCCGCGCTGGCAACCGCCGACGTCGGCATCGCGATGGGCGTCGCCGGCACGGATGCCGCGCTGGAGACCGCGGACGTGGCGTTGATGGCCGACGAGCTGCTGAAGATCCCCTACGCGGTGCGCCTGAGCCGTGCGACCGCGCGCAACATTCGCGCGAACATCGCCTTCTCGCTCGTGCTGAAGGCGGCTTTCCTCGTTCTTGCGGTCGGCGGGGCGGCCACGCTGTGGATGGCGGTGGCTGCGGACATGGGCGCCTCGCTGGTCGTGATCGCCAATGCGTTGCGGCTGCTTCGGGAGTAGCTGCTGCGAGAGTTCGCGCGGCCCTGCAGGGCTGCTGCTGGAATCGCGCCCCCGGTCCGGCCGGACTCACGCCTTCCTGTTGGTGAAGAAGTGCTGGTCGACGAACTCGTCGATGGCCTTCTGATCGGCGGGATCGACCTTCTCGAACTGCAGCCCCATTCCGATCCGGCGATCGCTCCACGCCACGCGCGACTCGGCGTCGATGTCGCGCTTCGATCCGGGCAGGCGGAAGCGCAGCCGCGCCTTCGCTCCCGATTCGAGCGGGCTCATCGTCCGGATCGCGATGCCGCCCTTTCCCAGGTTGAGGGTCAACGCCGCGGCGATCGTGTTGCCGAACCGGTAGGCGATCGGAATCCCGAGGACCACGCGCGGGCTCCCGCGGCGGTTGAAGTTGTCCGGGAACAGGTGCGGCGCGAGCGAGGGCAGGATGTGCTGCACTGCGCTGTACTCGTTGACGTAGCCGGCGATGCCCAAGGCGGCCAGCTCCTTCACCTCCTCGGCGGACGCGATCGTGCCGCTGAACACGAGAATGGGCAGCCGGCCCTGGTCGACCCTGCGGATGGCGCGGACGATCTCGAGGCCGCCCGCCTGCGGCAGCCGCAGGTCCAGCACGACGAGATCGATCCGGTCCAGGTGTGCCCGCAGGTGACCGAGCAGCTCGGTCGCGTTGCTGGCGGTGAGCGCACGGTGCCCGGCACCGGCGAGCGCGGACTCGAACCGCTCGCGCACGAACGCGGTGTCGTCGGCGACGATGATGATCTTGGAGGCGGTCACGGTGGACGGCGCGACGTCCCGACGTATCGGTCGAGCCGACGTCGGGCGCCAGCCGCGTTGCAGAATTTATCAGGTTATCGCTATAATCCGAACCTTATTGCGACCGCGCGCGTCCGCCGTGGCCGCGGGCGATCGCCGAGCCGCGCGGCCGCCGCTGTCGCCGCCAGGAGCATGTATGGCCACCTGCCCGGAGTGTGACGCCGACATCGAAGTCGACGAGTTCGACGTCGACAAGGGCGATCTGATCAGCTGTCCGGAGTGCGGCTCGAACCTCGAAGTGACCGGCACGTCGCCCGTGGAGCTCGAAGCCGTCGACGAGGAGGACGAAGACGAGGAGGACGATGAGCTCGAGGACGAAGAGGGTGAGGACTTCGAAGACGACGAGCTCGATGACGACGACGATGCCGGGGGAGAGGACTGGGACGAGTGACCACGTCGACGCGCCCTGACAGCCACGGGGGCGCCCTCGAACACCGGGGCGAGGCCCTGTCCGTGCTGCTCTGCCGCATGCCCTCGCTCATCGTGGCCTACAGCGGCGGCGTGGACAGCGCGTTTCTCGCCTACGCCGCCACGCAGGTGCTCGGCAGCCGCGTGCTCTGCGTCACCGCCGACAGCCCGAGCTATCCCGAACGTCACCGCACACTGGCCATCCGCGTCGCCCGCGAATTCCGGCTGCAGCACGAGTTCATCCGCACCCGCGAGATGGAACGCGCGCAGTACCGCGCCAACCCCGCCGACCGCTGCTACCACTGCAAGCACGAGCTCTACACGGCGCTCACCGCGCTCGCGCGGGCCCGCGGGTTCGCGGCCATCGCCGACGGCAGCAACGCCGACGACCGCGGCGATTACCGGCCGGGGCGGCAGGCGGCGCGCGAGTTCGGCGTGCGCAGCCCGCTCGACGAGGCCGGCCTCACGAAAGACGACGTCCGCGAGCTGTCGCGCCGCGCCGGCCTGCCGACGTGGGACGAGCCCGCCTCGGCGTGCCTCTCGTCGCGCATCCCCTACTTCAGCGAGGTCACGATCGACAAGCTGCGGATGATCGAGCGCGCCGAATCGGTGCTGCGCGAGCTCGGGTTCCGCGTCTGCCGCGTGCGCCATCACGACCGGGCCGCGCGTGTCGAACTCGGGCACGACGAGATCGCGCGCGCGCTCGACCCGGTTGTTTCCGCCCGGATCGATCGCGAGCTGCGCGCGATCGGCTACGCGGAGGTGACGGTGGATCCGCGCGGCTACCGCCGCGGCAGCCTGAACGAGGCGCTCCGGCTCCGTCCCCTCTAGCGTGCGCACGCGGCTCGCGGCGCTCGCCGTGGTTTTCCTCGCCACCCATCTCGCGCTGCTGCCGCCCACCCTCGAGGACGTCGATTCCATCAATTTCGCGCTCGGCGTCCGCGACTTCGACGTCGCGCGGCACCAGCCGCATCCCCCCGGCTATCCCGTCTTCGTCGCGATGGGCAAGCTCTCCACGGGGGTGGCTCGAGCCGCCGGCGCGAATGCCGCCGAGGTGCACGGGCTGTCGTTCTGGAGCGCGCTCGCGGGCGCGGCGCTGGTGCCGCTGCTGTTCCTGTTCTTCCGCGCCCTCGGAGACGCGCGGCGGGCGTGGTGGGCGACGCTCCTCGTCAGCTGCACGCCGCTCTTCTGGTTCACCGCGTTGCGTCCGCTCAGTGACACCACCGGGCTCGCGTTCGCCGTCGCCGCACAGGCCCTGCTCGCCGCGGTGATCGCCGGCCGCGCCGGCGCTCGTGCGCTCGTGGCCGGTGCCTTTCTGGCGACGTTCGCAATCGGCGTCCGCTCGCAGTCGTTCGTCCTGACGCTGCCACTCCTCGCTTGGGCGCTGGTTCGGGGTGTGCCCGTGAACCTCACACAGCGGCTCGCCGCCCTCGGCGCGGCGATGGCGGGCGGCCTCGCGTGGGCGGTTCCGCTGATCGCCGCGAGCGGCGGGCTCGAGGCGTACGCGGCGGCGCTTGGCAGCCAGGCCGGCGAAGACTTCACCGGCGTGGTGATCCTGTGGACGATGGGGTCGCCGCGGGTGGGTGCGCTGGCGCTGGCCAGCGTGTGTCTCTGGCCCTGGGGCGGCCCCGTCCCCGGCGCCCTGGTGACGGCGGGTGCGTCCGCCGGCGCAGTGCTTCTGGTATGGCGATCGCCTCGTCCGGCGCTGCTGCTCGGCGTCGCCTTCGTCCCCTACGCGATCTTCCACCTGTTCTTCCACGAGGTCGTAACCGTTCGCTACGCGCTGCCGCTGGTCGTCCCGATCGCGTACCTCTTGGTGGCCGCCATTGACGCGCCGGGGGCGCGGCTCTCCGCGCCGGGCCCCGGCGCCGTGCGCCGCCGGCTCGCTTCCCTGGCCCTGCCTGCGGCGGCGTCTGCGTTGAGCGTCGCCGGGATCGCGCTGGCTGCACGCCCTTCGTGGATCTACGCGCGCGACGGCAGCCCCGCGTTCCGCGCGTTTGGCGCCGTCCACGAGTCGCCCGACGCCGGGCTTCCGATCGGGATGCATGCCTTTGCGCGGCGCGTCGCCGAGTGGGAGAAGCCGGCGCTCCCCGGCCGGGCGGTCACCGCCCGGCACGGCGCCGAGTGGCTCGCTGCCGTCGAGGAGTTGCGCACGACCCCGGCAATGGTGTTCGTCGCAGACCCGCGCCGCACCGACCTGGCGCTGTTCGATCCGAACGCGCTCGTGCTCGAAAGCTCGCACGCCTGGGGCTTCACCGAACTTCCCTACGTCGGGGGCGCGCGCCCGGGCAACGCCGACGTCTACCGGATTCGGACGCCGGGCTGGATGCTCGATCGCGGGTGGGCGCTGACCGCGGAGGCGGGCGGAATCACCGAGCGCGACGGCGCCGGCCCGCACCGCCGGCCGTCCATCGCGTGGGTGCGGAGCCGGCGCGAGGCCGCGCTCGTCGTGATCGGGGGACGGCACCTTGGCGGCGCCGATGCCCCGCCGGCCGAGCTCATCGCGTCGGTCGGCGACTCGACGGCGGCGTCGTGGAGCGTGAAGCCCGGCTTCTTCGTCAACCGGTTCGAGCTGCCCGCAGGTTCACTCGACTCGCCGGATCGCTTCCTCGCGCTGCGCGTCACGGCGGGCGGCCGCAACGTCCGCGTCGCCCTCGAGCAGTTCGATCTGCAGAGCGGCCCGCAGCCGATGCTTGCCTTCGAGGAGGGCTGGTACGAACCCGAGTACAACCCGCTCACCGCCGCGGCGTGGCGCTGGATGAGCGACCGGGCGGTGCTGTGGGTCCGTCCGGTAGGTCGCGACCTGACGCTCACGCTGAGAGGGGAGTCGCCCGGGCGTTACTACGATGACGCGCCGGCGCTGCGCGTCGCGGCGGGCGGCGCGGCGCTCGGAGAGCTCCGGCCGTCGGCCGACTTCACCTGGAATGTGGTGGTGCCGCACGCCGCGCTCACCGCCGCCGCCGGACGGGTGGTCATCAGCTGCGAGAGGCATTTCATTCCCGCGGATCGAGATGGGTCACCCGACCGACGGCGGCTGGCGATCAGGATGTACAGCGTGAGGGTGCGCTGACCTGCCCCGGCGTCCGCACCGGACGCCGAAAGGGGATGAAGCAGGCCTTCGACAACTCGCGACGACCAGCGCCCACCGCGCGAACAGCGGACGCTGCCAGGACACCGGAGCCGTCACGATTTGGCGGCGCGTCTACAGGAGGTTTCGTCAGCCTGCCAGCGGCCTGGCCGTGGCCGCTCAGGTTTCTCCGCGAGTGCCAGCACCGAGCTGCCGACCGGCATGTTCACGAGCCGCAGCGCCGCTGCTTCCAGGGCGAGAATCCCGGTGAGCGCGGCGTTGAGGGGTGCCGGCGGGATCGAGATCTCCAGTTCCGACGCATGGTGACCGGACACGCGCTGCGCGAGCCTGACCGCCGCCAGCAGCGGCGTGGTGCACGCATTGGTGTAGGTCATCCTCCGGACCTTGAACCCGACCCGCGCGAGCCGCGCCGCCAGCCGGCCGCGCGTGTAGCGGCGCACCTCGCTTGAAAGGATCGAGTGATTCCCCCGCAACACGTCCAGGGCGGCGACGTTGATCACCACGAAACCGCCGGGCTTCAGCACGCGGTGCATCTCGGCAAGGGCCGCCGCCTCGGCGGCGTCCGGCAGCGTGATGATCACGTCGAACGAGGTGACCAGGTCGAAGGTCGCATCGGGAAAGGGGAGCGCCGTCGCCGAGGCCTGCACGAGGCCCCGTTCGCCGCGCCGCCGCGCGTGGGACAGGCCGCTCCAGGTGATGTCGATGCCCACCGCACGCCCGTGCGCCCGCAGCCACGCGAGGTTGATCCCCGTGCCCGAGCCGCAGTCGAGGATGCGTCCTTCGGGACGCGCGCGCGCCGCCTCGCGCACGAACGCGCCGGCGAAGCGCCGGAACCCGCGAAACCAGAAGTGGTCGCGCTCCGCTCGCGCCGTTGCCTCGAGGAGCCGCTCCATCAAGGGTGCAAAAGTGGGAAGGCGGAAATTGACAGCATTCGCAGGTCGACTGTAAGCTCCAATTCTACATTTCGACCTTTACATCTCGAGAGGTTCCGCATGACACGCAGTGCCTGCCTGACTGCCTCCCTTGCGCTCGCCTTCGCCCTGTCCGCCGGCGCGTGCGGTGGGAAGAAGCCGGAAACGAAACCCGCGCCACCGCCTCCGCCCCCGCCGGCGGAGAAGACCACGCCCGCGCCTCCGCCGCCCCCGCCGCCGGCGCCCAAGCCGGCCCCGGCGCCGCTCACCGAGGAGGAGATCTTCGCGAAGATGACTCTCGAGGAGCTGAACGCGAAGCGGCCGCTCGGCGACATCTTCTTCGACTACGACTCGGTCGAGATCAAGCAGGATGCGCGGACGACGTTGCAGACGAACTTCGAGTACCTCAAGCGCTGGGCGAGCACCAAGGTCATGATCGAAGGGCACGCGGACTCGCGCGGCACCAACGAGTACAACCTCGCGCTCGGCGAGCGCCGGGCGGCCGCGGTGCGCGACTACCTCGTCGGCCTCGGTCTCGACGCCGGCCGCACCTCGACCGTCAGCAAGGGCGAGGAGCAGCCGCAGTGCACGGAGGAGAACGAGTCCTGCTGGCAGAAGAACCGGCGCGGCACGTTCATCTTCACCGCGAAGTAAGAGGTCGCGGAGCGCTTCAGAGGCCACGGAGAGGACTGAACTGAGGGTCACGGAGACCACGGCGGGCGCGCCTCAGATCTTCGCGTCTGGCGGTCGGCCGTTGCCTCTGAGTTCGATGCCCCGCGCGAACGCCGATGGCCATCGGACCTGCGGTTGATCGATCCCCGATCAGGGCATCCAACGTCGATCACGATGCCCCCGTGGGCTCCGTGGCCTCTGGGTTGGGCCTCTCCGTGACCTCCGTGGCCTCTGGGTTGGGCCTCTCGGTGACCTCCGTGGCCCCTGGAGTCCAGCGTCTCCGTGACCTCCGTGGCCTCTGAGTTCGGCGTCTCCGTGACCTCCGTGCCTCCGAGTTCATCCGCTCCCTGGCCTCCACTAACGGCCGACCCTGCGTCCACTACTCGATCTCGCCCAGGATCCGCCGCGCCGCCTCCACCGGGTCGGCAGCCGCCACGACCGGCCGCCCGACGACGATGTAGCTCGAGCCGGCACGGACCGCCTCGCCCGCGCCCATCGTCCGCTCCTGGTCGTCGTGCCCTGCCGTGGCCGCGCTGCCGCCGCGGATGCCCGGCGTCACGATGACGAACTCGGGCCCGCAGGCCCTGCGGATCGACGAGGTCTCCCGAGGCGAGGCGACGACGCCGTCGAGCCCCGCCGCCTGCGCCAGCCGCGCCAGCCGCTCGACCTGGTCGGGCACGCCGCCGCAGACACCGGTCTCCCCGAGCGTCGCGTCGGAGGCGCTCGTGAGTACCGTCACGGCGATGATCAGCGGCGCCCTGCATCCGGTGCGCGTGGCGGCCCTGAGCGCCGCCTCGCGCGCGGCCTGCATCATGCGGAGCCCGCCCGACGCGTGCACGTTGATCATCCACGCGCCGAGCCCGGCGGCGGCCGACACCGCGTTCGCCACCGTGCTGGGAATGTCGTGGAACTTCAGGTCGAGAAAGACGCGGTCGCCGCGCTCGGCGAGCTCGCGCACGACGCGGGGACCCTCGAGGGTGAACAGACGGCTCCCGATCTTGAACCCGCCGGCGATGCCGCGCAGCTGATCGGCGAGCTGGCGCGCGCGCGCGGCGGATTCGACGTCGAGCGCGATCAGCAGCGGCTGCTGCCCCCCGGCGCTCCCGGCCTCAGCACCCGTCAGCACGGCGAGCAGCTCTGAGCGCGCCGAGTACCCTCGGCAGGAGCATCAATCACCCGCCACGTCAACGCCCCACCTCCCACGCCCGACTCCGACCGTGCGCATCCGCGGGCTGAGCACCCTCGGCACCTCCAGCACGCCATGCGCCGGACGCCGGAGTATACACTTGCCGCGTGCGCTTCCTGAGGATGCTGACGAACTCGGTGCTCGCCGGCGCGCTCGGTGCAGCGTACCTGACGGTGCTCGTGCTGCAGCTCAACCCGCAGATGCCGGTGTTCTCGGCCAGCACGTGGCGCTGGTACTACACGCTCGCCGCGTTCTACGGCGTCCACCTCGCCGTGCTCTTCTACGTCGTCATCGTGGTGCGCGAGTTCTTCACCATCGGCGTGCTGTCGCCCGGCTGGGTGAGCGTGCGGCTGCTGGCCTGGCTGGGCGCGGCGGCTGCCGGCGTGGCCGCGTTCCTGATGTGGAGCAACCTGCGCGGCTTGGCGACGGCGCTCGACGCGGTCGCCGCACGGCGGATGACCGCGGGTGCGATTGCCACCACGGTGTCGGCGGGCGTCCTGCTCGCCATCGCGGTGGCGCACTACTCCTTCGGCCGCCGCGGCAGCCGCGTCGGTGCTGGCCTGTTCGTGATCGCGGGGTTTGCCTCGCTGGCGCTCCCCGTCGCCGCGCGCGGCGGGGCGGCAGCGCTGTCGGCGTTGCCGCCGGCGACGGCCGCGGTGATGCAGCAGCCGGAGGACCCGTCGCAGCCGCGGGTGATCATGCTGATGCTGGACGGCGCGTCGCTCGATTACGTGTGGCCGCGGGTACCGGAAGGCCGGCTGCCCAACTTCGCCCGGCTGCTCGAGTCGGGCGCGGCGATGGACCTCGCGACGATTCGCCCGACGCAGCCGGACCCGGTGTGGGCGGCGATTGCCACCGGCCTCTACCCGTCGCACAACGGCGTGCGTTCGTCGGCGGACTACTTCGCGCGCAATGACGCCCGTGGGCTCGACCTGTTGCCCGACCGGACGCTGTCGCACGCCATGGTGCAGCTGGGCTTCGTCCGCGACGAGCTGAAGACATCGGCGGCCTGGCGCGCGCGCCCGATCTGGACGATCCTCTCCCAGGCGGGCATCAGCGTCGGCGTCGTGCGGTGGCCGCTGACCCACCCCGCCGAGCCGCACAACGGCTTCGTCGTGAGCGATCGCTTCGACCAGGCGGTGGCATCGATTCTCGAGTACGAACGCTCGGTCCATCCGCCCGACGTGCTGCCGGCCGTGATGGAGGCGTTCGCGGACACGCAGGCCGTCTCGGCCGGCGCGGCGCTGTCGCCGGAAGCCTCCGCACTGCGGCGCGATCGGCTCTACAGCGCGGCGATGCGAAAGCTGAAGCAACGCGCCGCGCCGCGGTTCACCGCGCTGCGCTACCAGGGGCTCGACACCGTCGGCCACTACTACTACCGCTACACGCAGCCGCAGCGCGTACGCGCCGTGCCAGAGGAGACGCAGCGGCGGTTCGTGCAGATCGTCGATCGCTACTACGCATTCATCGACGACGAGATCGGCGCGGCGCTGCAGACGCTGGTGGCCGGCGATCTGCTCGTGGTCGTCTCCGGGTTCGGGATGGAGGGACGGCACCCGGCGAAGCAGCTGCTTGGCCGGCTGCTGAGCAGCCCGGATCATAGCGGCACGCACGAGAACGCGCCCGACGGGTTTCTGCTCGCCTACGGCACGGCGGTGCAGCCCGGCCGCCCGGCGCGCGGCTCGATCGTGGACGTGGCGCCGACGCTGCTCTACTTCCTCGGGCTCCCCGTCGCGCGCGACATGGACGGCTACGCGCGATCCGACCTCTTCACACGCGCCTTCACCGCCGAGCGTCCGATCGATTTCATCCCGACCTACAGTCGGTGAATTGCATCGCGTCGCCGAGCCTCGGGATGCTGAATTCTCTGCACCACAGCGTCATCGGGCTGCTGACGAGGACGGTGCGCCGGAAACGGCAGCGACAGGCTGCGACCTACGGCGGTGTCCGCCGGATGGCGGCGCGGTCGATCAGGCTGAAATTCTGCGGACTCGGGCCACGCGTCCAGCACCGCCCGATCTGATTGTCCTCAACGGACCACAGGCGCGAATGGCGTCGATCGACCGACTCCGGCTCGGTGTTCCAGCGTTCGTGCGGATAGCAGAACGCCCCGGTGGCAGCCACGGCGATCGACCAGGCGAGCGCGATGCCCGCAGCGATCTGGGCCATGCGCCCGAAGCGCGGAGGCGCCATCGCTCCGGCTGCGAGTGGGACCGCGACCGGCAAGACGTCCAGCAGGTAGCGTGGGCCGTACGTGTGCCCACCCCACCACACGGCATAGCTGCCATACAGTGCGTACTGCGCGAGGATCGCCAGGACGCACCACGGGAGCTGCGACCGCCAGCCCGCGCGGAAGGCGTCGCGCATGCCAGCCACGGCCACGAGCACGACGGGACTGAAGACCACCAACCCTCGGCTCGGTGAGACCAGCAGGCCGGCAAACCCATCGGATCGGATGGCAAACATGGAACTCGTGGCGTGAAGCTGCGCGTTGACATCTTGGAGCAAGGCCTGCGCGCCGAGAGGATGGCCGAACCATCGAAGGTTGGCGGTGCAGAGCACCGCGGCGAAGGCGAGGACGATGGTGGTCGCCGTCGCCGCCTGACGCGGCCTGGCGCGCATCCAGGTGCCGGCCAGCAGCACGATCACCAGCGGTGCGAGTTGCGGGCGCGAGGCGCCCGCTAGACCCAAGCCCACGCCAATGGCCAGGGCCTGCCGGCTGCCGGTCCCTGCGCGGGGCGAGGCGAATCCGCACATGACCAGCGCCAGGCCGAACACGGCCGTCTCCGTTTGCCAGAGCGTCTGGCTCGCCGTGCTCCAGAATCCGGTTCCGAGCCCAAGGCCAACCGCCAGCAGAATCGCCCGTCGTCTCGGGAGCCGCTGCCGAGCCGTGGCAAAGGCCAGCGTGACGGCGAGTGCGACGAGCACCGATGCCGTGATCGCGGCCATCAGGCTTGGTGCGAGCGGCGCCCGAATATCGACGATGTGCGTTTTCCAGAGCGGCCACGTGAGAGCCGCCGCCATGACGGCGGGCATCGGCGAGTAGATCGACCGATACCTTCCGTCAGCAGCCAGGAGAAATCCCCAGCGGTCTGCGAACTCCGGCGTGGCGCCGACGACGTGATTGAGGCTCAGGGTGCCGCGGAGCAGGAGTTCGCGTGCCGCCAGCTTCGTGGGTTGCGTGTCGAAGTTGCCAATCTCGCGCCCGTTCGCGTTGTATACGAGCAGCAGCGCGAGGCACAGGCTGGCAGCTGTCACCCTGTCACGTCCACGATCGGTCAAGCTCATGCAAGCCCCCGTTGTGGTGCTCGTTTTGGATCGTACGGTAGCGCGCGGGTGGGCCGTTTCCCAGCGGTATAAGATCGAAAGCCCCGTTGGGGGGCAGCCAGCTGGAATGCGACAAGCCCCATCTCCATTGATTTCATGATCCGAGTGTGGCGTAAGCTGACCTCAGGTATCCTCGTCGCGGAGTCGTTCGCTGCGCGCGTGGCGGCTGCGCTCGACCGGCTCCAATGGCTCATCCTCATTCTGCTCGTCGCCGCGTGGCTGGCCGCCACGGCCACCGCTGCGCGCCTGAAGCCGTTCTGGCACGACGAAATCTACACGATCCTCCTCGCGCGTCTGCCCTCCACCGAAGCCGTCTGGGCGGCCATGGGAGACGGGGCCGACCTGTCCGCACCTCTGAACACGCTGCTGACGCGCGGCGTCCACGCAGTGGCAGGCGTCGGACATGTCAGCACGCGGCTCCCGGCGCTTGCGGGCACGGTGCTGATGATTGCCGTTCTCTTCGCCTTCGTACGCCGGCGCGCCGACGCCGCCATGGGCGCTGCCGCCGTGGTCCTCGTCTCGTACACCGCTGCCTACCGATATTCGTACGAGGCAAGGGGCTACGGGTTGATGCTGGGGTTCTTCATGCTGGCGTTGTTCTGCTGGGCGGAAGCGGCGAGCGGAAAGCGCCGCATGCTTCACGTCCCCCTGATGGCGATCGCTCTCGCCGGTTCGTATTGGAGTCACTATTTCGGAGTGTTCGCACTGGCGCCGATCGGCGCAGGCGAGTTGCTGCGGGCGACGCGTCGGGGGCGGCCCGACGCCGCCGTGTGGCTGGCGGCCATCGCATCCTTGCTCGCAATCGTTCCGCTGTTGGGGCTCGTGCAGACCGCCCAGGCGCAGTCGGACCGGTTCTGGAGCCGGGCAGCTTTTTCCGATATTCGCGTCACGTACGCGTTCGTGCTCCACGAGCTGTTCAATCGTCGGCTCCGGCTCGCGGCGCTGGCGGCTGTGGCCGTGTGCGCCCTCGGCTACATGACACGTGCGCCGGGGATACGCCCGCAGGTGCGCTCCAGAGGCCTTCCTGCACACGAATATGCCGCCATAGTGACGTGTCTTCTGCTGCCGATCCTAGAAATCGCTGGAGCGGTCGCGACCTCCGGCATCTTTGTCACCCGTTACGCGCTTCCGCTCGTCATCGGCGCCGCTCTGGCTCTTCCTCTCGGAATCTGGCAGCTCGCTGGCGGCACTCGCCTGGCTCCGCTTGTTTTCGCGCTGGTGCTCACCACCGGCTTCGGCACGCACGTCTATGCGTCGCTCACAGGTTTGTCGACAGCCTTCGTCAGTCCCGTCAATCAACGGCACGTGCTGACATCCGCGCTGCACGAACCGAAGCCGGTCGTGGTCACGGGCGGGCTCATGTTCCTTCAGCTCTGGAACTACACCGTGCCCGCCGACCGGGGGCGGCTCTGGTACCTCGCGGATCCGCGCGAGGCCTACAAGTACACAGGCGCGGACACGATCGATCGAGGACTGATTGCCCTTGGCAGGTGGGCGCCGGTCAACGTGGCCGAGTACCACAGTTTCACCACCAGGCACTCTGAGTTCCACGTTTACACCGCGGGGTCGGGTTGGCTGCTGAATCGCCTGGCCGAAGACGGCGTGGCGATCGAAGAAATTGCCAGGGAGCCCGGCGGAAAACTGCTTCTGGTCAGGATAGCGCGGATCGCGCTGCACGCCACATCGGCGGACTCGTCCGGCAAACAGGATGTCATCCACGTTCCGGTGGCCGGCCGCTAGGCGCCCCGCCGCCCGGACCCTGAACGCGCTTCCTGGCAGGGCGGCCCTCTTGCCCGCTCTCGTGGTGCTGATCACCCTGTTCGGCGCGCTGTTGCGGCTCGACGCGCTCGTCGGCAAGTACGGCGCGCTCGACCATCCCGCGTGGGCGCGCGCCGTCACGCACGAGGTCGCCGGCACGGGCGCCGCGCTGCGGCCGTCGAGCGTCAGGTGGAAACGCGAGGAGCGGCCATACGTCGGCGGCGACCCGATCAACTACCTGAAGTTCGCGCGGGAGATGGCCGGCTTCTACCAGGCGCACGTCCGCGAGCCGGTCTTCCTGGCGCTGACGCGCGGCTGGCTGTGGGCGCTCGACGGGCAGGACACTGCTCTCAGCTTCGCCTCCCTCTCCGGATCGACGCTGGCGGTGTTGGCAGCCTACCTGGTGGGCGCGGCCGTGCTCTCCAGGCTGGCGGGCCTCGTCGCCGCGCTGCTGCTCGCCATCGAGTACGAGGCGATCACGTGGGCGCCCGACGGGTGGCGCGACGACACGTTCATGGCGACGGTCCTGTTCGCCGCCTGGGCCCTCCTCCGCCTGCGCAACGAGCCGTCGGTGAGCAACGCGGTGCTGGCAGGCGCGCTCGGCGGCGTCTCGTGCCTGACGCGCATCACCGCGCTGTCGTTCATCATCCCGGCACTGCTCTGGCTCGTGGCGGACGGCGCCTCGTCGCCGCGGCGTGAGAGGGCCAGGCAGGCGGCGGTCGCCGTCGCGGTGCTCGCCCTCATCGTGGCTCCGTACCTGATCCGCTGCGCGCTCGCGACCGGCGATCCCTTCATCGCCATCAACTACCACACGACCTACTACCGCTACGCGGAGGGCCGGCCGGTCGGCGAGCCGATGAGCGCCGTCGAGTACCTGCGCACGAAAGCGGTGGAGAGGCCGATCGCAACGCTGGACACGGCGTTCAGCGGCCTGTTCGTGCAGCCCTTCGTCACCAAGTGGAACGGGCTCGGCCACTGGCTGGACCGGCTCGACGAGGCAGTTCGCGGGGTGGCCCTCGTGGGACTTGCCGCGCTCCCGTTCACCGCGCCAGGGCGGCTGCTGCTCGTGATCCTGGTGGCGTCGCTGCTCCCGTACATGCTCACGTGGAACGTCGCCGGAGGCGGCGAGTGGCGCTTCACGATGCACGCCTACCCGTTCTATCTCGTCGCCGCCGGCTGCGCCTCGGTCGGAGCCATGATGGCCGTCCTGCGCCTGGTGCGGCAGCGCAGGCTTCCGGAGCGCAAGACGACGCTGCGGAGTGCGGCGGCGGCCGCGATGGTGCTGCTTGCGGCCTCGCTCGGGATCGCGGCGTACTACGTGCTGCCCTGGTTCGTCACCCGCGAGTCGATCGCGCGCCGGCAGGACACGAACATCGAGACGGGGGACCGCGACCTCGTGTTCTACCGGCGCGGATGGTCCGCCGCGCACAGGGAGGGCATCACCGTCCGCGTGTCGCGGGGAGAGCGGTCGACCGTCCGGATTCCGCTGCCCGACCGCCGTGATTACGAGCTCGTGCTGCGCATGGACCCCGTCGACCCGGACGCGCAGCAGCGGGCCAGCGTGCTGCTCAACGGGCACCTCGTCGGCCTGCTGCGCCTGTCGTGGAATGCGGAGCGGGTCGGCTCCTACCGTGTGCGGGTTCTCGAGCACATGGTCAGATCAAGTAGCGAGCTCACCATCATTCCCGAGACGCTCGTCCCCGCTGAAGCCGCCGGCCGGCGATTCTCGTGGCTCGATCCCGGGGATCCACTTGGCGTGCGGTTCTGGTACGTGCGCGTCCTGGCTGCACCCTGACCTGAACCGAAGGAACCACGGAACCCGTGGAACCACCTGTGATAGAATTCCCCCGACTCTTTAAAGCGTCCCTGAGAGGTCGCGAAGAGGCCTATGTCGACGTCCTCCGTCCTGTGTGCTGCGCGGCGGCCGCCGCGCCATTCTTCCCCCGCAGACGTGTTGCCAGCCGGCCGCTGCACCGCCGAGGAGTTCCCGTGGCCCAGCTGATGGACGGCGACCGCATGTCGCGGGCGCTGACGCGCATCGCGCACGAGATCCTGGAGCGGAACCGCGGCCTCGACGAGCTTGCGCTCGTCGGCATCCGCACCCGCGGTGTGCCGCTGGCGCGGCGGATCGCCACGGCGCTGAAGGAGATCAACGGCGACGAGGTGCCAACCGGCGCGCTCGACATCACACTGTACCGCGACGACCTGATGCGCCAGCCGGTCGGCCCGCAGCCGCTCGTCCGCCGCACCGAGATCCCCTTCTCGATCGACGACCGCAAGATCCTGCTGGTCGACGACGTCCTCTACACCGGCCGGACCATCCGCGCGGCGCTCGACGCGCTGATCGACTTCGGGCGTCCCCGCGCGATCCAGCTCATCGTGCTCGTCGACCGCGGTCACCGCGAGCTGCCGATCAAGGCGGACTACGTCGGCAAGAACCTGCCGACGTCGCTGAAACAGAGCGTGCAGGTCCGGCTGCAGGAGATCGACGGCGTCGACGAGATCGTCATCGAGGGCGAGCCATGACGACCATCGACACCGCCGTGAGCGCGCCGCGGGCGTCGCTCGTCCGCTCCAAGCACCTGCTCGGCATCGCCGGGCTGAGCGCCGACGAGATCACGCTCATCCTGGATACCGCCGAGGCGATGAAGGAGATCGGTACGCGGCCGATCAAGAAGGTGCCGACGCTGCGTGGCCGCACGGTCGTGAACCTGTTCTTCGAGCCGAGCACCCGCACCCGCACCTCGTTCGAAATCGCGGAGAAGCGCCTCAGCGCCGACACCTTGAGCATCGCCGCCGCGACGTCCAGCGTGACCAAGGGCGAATCGCTGGTCGACACGCTGCGCAACCTGGAAGCGATGGCGCCGGACATGGTGGTGATGCGGCACGCCGCTTCCGGCGCGCCGCACCTGCTGGCTCGCGTCGGGCACTCGTCGATCATCAACGCCGGCGACGGCATGCACGAGCACCCGACCCAGGCGTTGCTGGACGCGTTCACCATCCGCCAGCACAAGGGCCGGCTCGCCGGCCTGAAGGTCGCGATCGTCGGCGACCTGCTGCACAGCCGCGTGCTTCGCTCGAACATCATCCTGATGAACACCATGGGGGCGGAGGTGTGGGTCTGCGGGCCGGCGGCGCTGATCCCGAGCGGCATCGAGCGGTTCGACGTGCGATCCACGACGTCGATCGACGCGGCCGTCGAGGGCGCCGACGTGGTGATGATGCTGCGCATCCAGCGCGAGCGCATGCACGGCCACTTCATCCCGTCGGTGCGCGAGTATTTCACGCTGTTCGGCATGACCGCGGCGCGGCTGCGCCGCGCGCGGCCCGACGTCATCATCATGCACCCCGGGCCGATGAACCGCGGCGTGGAGATCGACTCGGAGGTGGCCGACGGGCCGTACTCGGTGATCCTGGAGCAGGTCGCCAACGGTGTGGCGGTGCGCATGGCGGTGTTGTATCTGCTTGCCGGGGGAGAGCACGAGTAAACCGGGGTCGGGGATCCGGGGTCCGATCAAGACACGCTATGAAACTCCTTCTCAAAGGCGGCCGCGTCGTGGATCCCGCGTCGAACCGTGACGGCACGTTCGACGTGCTGATCCACCAGGGGCGGATCGCCCGCGTCGCCCGCGACCTGCCGCCGGAGGGCGCCGACGTGTTCGAGATGGCGCGCGGCTGGATCGTCGCGCCCGGGCTCATCGACATGCACGTGCACCTTCGCGAGCCCGGCCAGGAGCACAAGGAGACGATCGCGACGGGGTGCGCGGCCGCCGTGGCCGGCGGCTTCACCGCCGTCGCCTGCATGCCCAACACCGACCCGGTGAACGACCATGCCGGGATCACGCGCGCCATTCTGGAGAAGGCGGCGGCAGCGCAGCTCGCGCGCGTGTACCCGATCGGGGCGGTGTCGCTCGGCTCGCGGGGAGAACAGCTGGCCGAGCTCGCCGACCAGAAGGCGGCCGGCTGCGTGGCGTTCTCCGACGACGGGCGGCCGGTCGCGTCCGCGCTGCTGTTGCGGCGCGCGCTCGAGTACGCCGGGATGCTGGGCCTCCCGGTGATCGACCACTGCGAGGATCCGTCGCTCAAGGGCGATGGCGTCGTTCACGAAGGCTATTACGCGTCCCGGTTCGGGTTGCGCGGCATCCCCGGCATCGCCGAGTCGCTCATGGTCGAGCGCAACGTCGCGCTCGCGGAGCTGACCGGTGCGCACGTGCACATCGCCCACATGAGCGCGCGGCAGTCGCTCCGGGCAGTGCGCGCCGGCCGGGAGCGCGGCGCGCGGGTGACGTGTGAGGTGACGCCGCACCACTTCGTGCTGACCGATGAGGCGCTCGACGGCACGGTGGAGTACGACACCAATCTGAAGATGAACCCGCCGCTGCGCGAGGCGGCGGACCGCGACGCGATGCTGGAGGGCCTGGCCGACGGGACCATCGATGCCATCGCGACCGACCATGCGCCCCATCACGCCGACGAGAAGCTCGTCGAGTTCGACCAGGCGCCGTTCGGCATTGTCGGGCTGGAGACGGCAGTGCCGCTCGTGTTCGACCGGCTCGTCCACCAGGGGCGCATCACCGTGCGCCGCGCGATCGAGCTGCTCTCGGTGAACCCGGCCCGGCTGCTCAACGTCCCCGGGGGGACGCTGGCCGACGGCGCGCCCGCCGACGTGACGGTGCTGGCGCCGGACCTGGAGGCGACGGTCCGCGCCGCCTCGCTCCGCTCGAAGTCGAAGAACACGCCGTTCGACGGCTGGCACCTGCGGGGCGGCGTGGCCGCGACGATCGTCGGGGGCCGGGTCGTGTATCGCTTCCCTGAGACAGCATGAACGGCGGCGAAGGCGCACGCGCACCGAGTGATGACGACATGACCACACTGACAGGCAACCGGGTCGAAGAGCTGCGCCGCCAGGCGCTCGCGAAGCTGCAGGAGTTCGAGGTGCTGATGCGCAACGGGCACTTCGACTTCGGCAACGGCTACCACGGACGCGTCTACCTTAATCCGCACCAGCTGTTGCGCTGTCCGTCGACCATCTGGCGGCTCGCACAGGACCTGCTCGACATCCTGCCGGCCGACCTGCTGGAGTCGACGGAGGTCGTGGCCGGTCCGGTCACGGGCGGGGCGCTGCTCGCCCACACGCTGGCCGGTCTACTGGACGGCCGACGCGCGCTGACGCACCCGCCGTGCAGCTTCGCGCCCTTTACCTACGTGCACCGCGCGGGCCGGGGCGCAGCGGCGGGGGGCGAACACTCGCGCGAAGGCGGGTTCCTGCTGCGCAGCTTCTATGCCGCGCAGATGGCGGGGCGGCGCGTGATGCTGGCCGACGATGTGCGCAACACCGGGAAGACGTTCCAGCACTGCGCCGCGCTGGTGCGCGAGGCGGGCGGCACCGTCATCGCCACGGTGGAGATCTGCGACCGCCTCGAGGCGATGGTGGACCTGGGCGTGCCAAACTACGCGCTCGTTGAGTACAAGGCGCCGGACAACTTCACGGTTGCGGAATGTCCGATGTGCCGCGCGGGCGAGCCGATCACCGCATTCTGAGCATACGCAGACGACGTCGCACAATCACACGTTTGCCGCACGGCGTGTGCGGCGCACGGGGTAGACGACCGTGAAGCCCGCGCACGCGCGCGAACGCGATCTCACCGCCGCGCTCGAGCGCCTCTACCACGACTACAACCGCGAGGACTCGGCCAGCGACCCGGTACACCGCGTCCGGCC
The DNA here is from genome assembly GCA_048594975.1 of Vicinamibacterales bacterium. Classification (GTDB taxonomy): domain Bacteria; phylum Acidobacteriota; class Vicinamibacteria; order Vicinamibacterales; family 2-12-FULL-66-21; genus JBMDXB01. The sequence continues at coordinate 39,723 of JBMDXQ010000022.1, forward strand.
GTTCCCGGAGCCGGCCGCCCGCGAAATCGCCGGGTTCTGCGCGGCGGCGCTGGCGTTCGGCCGCGTGGCCGGCGTGCTCAACTCGATCGATGCGCTGTTTGCCTGCATGGGTCCACACCCGGCGGCGTTCGTGCGCTCGTTCGAGCCCGACCGGCCGCACCCCGAGCTGCGCGCGATCGTCCACCGCTGGACGCGCGGCGCCGACCTCGTCGCGCTGCTCTGGATCCTGCGGCAGATGCTCGAGCGGTCGGGCTCGATCGAGGGCTTCTTTCTCGAAGGTTACTCGCCCGATGCCGAGGACGTCGGCGGTGCGCTGGACAGCTTCTCGACCCGGGCGCTGGCGCTCGACATGGGACGTGCCTACGGCCGGGTGCCGCGTCGTCCCGGCGTCTGTTACTTCTTCCCGCGGCCGTCAGCGGGCAGCGCGTGCAAACGGCTGAACCTCTTCCTGCGCTGGATGGTGCGGCGGGACGCGGTCGATCTCGGCGTCTGGCGGCGCGTCCCGCCGTCGAAGCTGATCGTGCCGCTGGACACGCACGTCATCCGTCTCGGCCGCTGCCTGCGGCTGACGCGCTACGTGAGCCCGGGCTGGAGGATGGCGGCCGACCTCACCAGGTCACTGCGCGCGCTGAACCCCGAGGACCCGGTGAAGTTCGACTTCTCGTTGTGCCACGTCGGGATGATGAACGCGTGCGGGTACCGGACGCAGCGCGGGGATGCGCACTGCCCGCTACGCGGGCTGTGCAGACCAAGAAGATGACGTCGTTTGTCAATGCCGAATGCCGAATGCCGAACGGTTCGGCATTCGGCATTCAGCAGTGTCACACGTCAGAAGACGAACCGCCCTCCGAAGCGCAGCGACCGCCGGTCGCCGCTCGTGCCGGTGATCTGGCCGAAGGTGTTGCCGGCCGCCGTGCTGTAGCCAGTGCCCGGGTTGCCCCAGCGCACCGAGTTCGTGATGTTGTAGGCGTCGACCCGGAACTCCGCATACCGGGTACCGCTGATCTGGAACCGCTTGAACAGTGCGGCGTCGAGCTGCCAGAACCCTGGACCCTCCGGTCCGCCGTTGCGGCTCATGTTGCCCTGCACGGTGGCCGGTGGCAATGAGTAGACCGTTGGATCGAAGTAGAGTTCCCCGGGCCCAAGACCACCCAGTACCTTGTGGTCGCCGTTTTGGTCCGCGAACGCCGTGTTGCCAGGGGTGTTGAGCAGCGCGTCGTTGCCGGTGATATTGAGCGGCAAGCCCGACTGGGCAATGAACAACGTGCTGACCTGCCATCCGCCGAGGATCTTGCTCGCCAGCCCCTCGTTCAGGAGCGCCTTGCCCGGGCCGATCGGCAGCTCGTAGATTGCCGTCATCACGTAGTTGTGCGTGCGGTCGAAATTCGAGCGGGCCCAGCTCTTCTCGAAGTCGATGGGTGTGCCGATCGAGGTGTTCTCGTTCACGTAGTCCCTGGAGCGGCTCAGCGTGTACGAGTTCGTCACCATGAATCCGTTCCTGAACCGGCGGTCGATCTTCATCTGCAGACCGTGATACTCGGATTTGCCGAGGTTCGTCTTGGTGCGCGTGGTGCCCGTCCGGTTGAACTGTGCGAACTGCGGCCGCCCGTTGTTGCCCGAGCCGTAGACGAGGCTGGCGTTCCGGTTCACGTCCAGCACGAGGTCGACGCCGCGGTTGCCGACATAGGCAATGTCCGCCGTCAGCTGGAAGGGGAGCTGCCGCTGATAGGCGACGTTCCAGGAGTGCAGCGTCCCTTCGCGCATGTCCGGGGAGATGACGTCGAGGGTCGCGTTCTGCAGCGACGTACCGGCGATCGAGATGATCCCGTCTGCGGGGATGTCGAGGAGTGCCGGCGCCGGGAACCCGGCCGCCATCGACCCGGCCGACTGGAAGGCGTTCACCGCCGACCCCGCATAGTTCTGCTTGACGGGGTAGTTGAACGCGTAGCGGTTGTCGGGGAATGGAATGGTGCTCGCGCCGTAGCCCGCGCGGAGAACCGTGTCGTTCGTCAACCGCCACGAGATGCCCGTGCGCGGCGCGAAGTTCTTGAACGTGTTCTTGACGTTGACCGAGTCGGTCGTGTCGCCGTAGCCGGAGACGCGGAGTGTGTGCGTCGACGGGTCGTACACCGACAAGCTGCCCTTACCTTCGAGGCCGATGAGCGGCGTGTAGTACTCCCACCGCAGACCAAGATCGACCGTGACGTTCGGTCGAGCCTGCCACTTGTCGTGCACAAACAGGAAGGTGGCCGCGTGCTGGGTGCCCGGCTCGTCGATGACCTTGAGGTCACGCGTCACGCCGTTCGGCCAGTCGAGGAGGAACGACGCGAGCGAGTTGGCGACACCGCTCGTCGAGGCCGTTTCGGCGGGGTTGCCAGTACCTGACGCGTTGAAGTTGAACTGCCCGCGCGGGCCGCCCGCATCCTGCGTCTGCAGCAGCATGTCGCGGTTGTGACGCCACTCGCCGCCGAGTTTCACGGTGTGGCTTCTCAGCAGCTTCGTCACCGTTGTGGCCACGCTCCACGTCGTGTCCGAGCGATCCCACGGCAGGCTCGGCGAGAACCCGAGCACTGGTGCGGTGTAGCCGCCGATCAGAATGCGCGACAAACCGCTCGTAAACTCGTCGATGTTCGCGCCGGGAATGCCGATCTCCGTGCTGCTGGTCAGGCCGACGCCTTGCGACAGCGCGATGTTGTGGTAGTAGTTCACGCCGCCGCGCACGTCCATGACCATCGTCGAATCGAAGACGTGCGTCCAGTTGCCGGCCGTGCTGAT
>JBMDXQ010000023.1:0-21219 GCA_048594975.1 Vicinamibacterales bacterium
CGCTTCGTCGTGGTGAGGTAGGCTCGGCCTGTCGCGCTGTTCGGGCCGAGGGCGCCGATGAAGATCACGAGGCACGCGCCCTCGACGTGCACCACCGGGCTGCGCAGCCGCGGCCAGTCCTTCTCGATCGACGCGAACAGGCTGTGCATCGCGCCGACCTGGACGCCCACGCGCAGGAGCTCCTTTGCCAGCGAGATCCGCAGGAGCTCATCGAGGTTGTACCCGAGATGATTGCCGGTGCCGCGGCCCTTCTTCTTCAGCAACTTCGTACTCAACTTCTTCACCTGCGGCGCTGAGGCGCCGGTGAGGATGGCCGCCTGACTTCGGGTGTAGGGGTGGGACGAGTCCGGTGTAGGGCGGGTCATGGTAGCCGGTAAGATACTGCCTGGTATCTTACACGTCAAGCCCACGCGGCGCGGCGAAGGTCGCCGTGGTGTCGAACCGGCAGATCGCCGCGGCCGCCGGCGTCGACGAGGGAACCATTCGCAAGGATCTGCGGCAGCGCGGAAACCATTCCGCAGTCGGCCGGCCGAAAGGCTCGAAAACCAAGCAAAAGACCCGAGTCGATGCGGAAGTTGGCCGAGGCCATTGCCGATTATGACGATGGACGTGTGGACGGTTACGGACAACTATTCGTCGTGAACGGTGGGTTGAAGAGACGGTGGCCAGATGTGCCTCTGCATAAAGCCAACGGTCACGGCGACCGGGAAAAATCCGATTGCGGCCCAAACCGGCAGCCACCAATGGCGTGCTCCGAAAAAGTAGGCCAACGTAAGCGAAAGGGCCACGGTAACTGTCGAGCCAAACTTGGAGTATCCGTCGGATATCCGCATTCGTTCGTTGCACACCTCACACGAAAAAGCTCGGCCAAACCGTGCAGTGTGCCACGTGACGTTGGCAGAACACCAAGGGCAGCGCATTCGGCGCGAGAAGAATGTCAACGTTCTGAGAGGGTAGCACTTCGCCAAGCGTCCTTCGCGCCTCTCGACTCGCGCTCTCGACTCCACCCTCCGCCGATCGGCCCTGCCCAATCGGCGGCTTATGAAGTTGTCGATTGCACGCGGGTGGCCGAGAAGGCGGCGATGCGACCAACAGGCTGCGTCCCGGCGGGGCGCCGAACGCGAGGCCCGTCACCGTCACCGCGCGAAGGTTCGCGACGCGCGACCAGCGCCGGCGGCGCCGTTCGTTTTGCCGCGCGCGCCTCAGGGAGAGCCCAAGGACAGCCGCCTTTACGATGTAAAGGTTAGCGCTACGGTTAGCGCTCGCCGGCCGGGGGAGGGTGCCCCCGGCCGAAAGCCGCCAAATTGCTAAGGATTTGGTGTGCCGGGGGTGGGAATCGAACCCACACTCCCCGAGGGGAACGGGATTTTAAGTCCCGAGCGTCTGCCAGTTCCGCCACCCCGGCTCCTCTCCATTGTAGATTGCGGATCGCCGATGCGGGTCATTCGTCGGATTGCTGTGCGACGATACACGGATGGCCCGGTGCAGCGTACCGTCTTCCAAGCGGGGCGCCGGCCTTGGCACCGTGGCTGCTGGTCTTCCCTGCTAAACGCCGTCCGTGCGTGACAGGAGGCGGGACATGTCATCGAGCCCCTCCGGATCGACCGCCCGCCACCCGCCGAACCCAGTGACCGGCACAGACTTCCGTACGTTCGTCTCCAGCGACTACGAAGAGGCGCAGCGCCTCCGACTCCTCCGGGCTTTGCTCGCTGCCGCCTTCGCCGGGTTCCTGTTCACCGGCGCCGTGAACATGCTCAATGGCTGGCGTGGGGAGGCGTCGGTGCTGCTCGCGGCGTCGGTCGCCTGCCTGATGGGACTCGGGCTGACGCGGGCGCGGCGTTACACTGCGGCCTCGCTCACGCTATCGGTCACGATGCTGCTCGGCATCGACGCCGCGCTGTACTTCGGCGCGGGCCTCTATGACGAGGGGGTCATTGCCTATCCGCTGTTCATGGTGTGCGTCACGTTCCTTTTCTCCGGCGAACTCGCGGTCCTGTCCGCCACCGCCGCCGCGGTCGCGTCCCTGGCGGCCATCTACATCCTCGAGGTTGCGGGCCGGATCGTCGTCCCGACCCCCTCGACGCCGCTTCGCCTGGTGTTTCTCTCTGTCCTGGTCGTGCTCTCGGGCGTGGTGCTGCGCGCGATCCGCCGCGCCTGGGAGGCCATCGTCCGGCAGGTGTACGAGGCCGGCGAACTCTCGCTGGAGGGCTGGGCGCGCGCGCTCGAGTATCGCGACGGCGTGACGGCCGGTCACACGCGCAGGGTCGCCGAGCTCGGCATGCGGCTCGCCCGCCGGCTGCATTGCAGCCACGCCGAGGTGATCGCCATCGGGCGCGGCGCCTGGCTGCACGACATCGGCAAGATGGCCATCTCCGATGGGATCCTGCGCAAGAACGGGCCGCTCACTCCCGAGGAACTGGAGATCATGAGGCAGCACACCACCCTCGGGCGCGAGTTCGTGCGCGGGCTCTCCTTTCTGGGCGACGCGTCCACGATCCCGTACTCGCATCACGAGCGCTGGGACGGCAGCGGCTACCCGGACGGCCTGCGCGCCGAGGAGATCCCGCTGGCGGCCCGCATCTTCGCCGTCGTCGACAACTGGGATGCCCTGAGCTCCGACCGCCCCTACCGAAAGGCGTTGCCGCGGGCGGAAGTCGTCGCGCACCTGCGCAGGAACGCCGGCACCATGTTCGACCCGCGCATCGTCGAGGCGTTCCTGGAGCTGATGGAGGCACGAGACGGCACGGTCGGCGAACTCCGGGCCGTGGATGCGAGGTAACGAAGGTTACCTGCCATCGTGGGGACCGTAGTTTCCGCCTGGCGGCGGTAACCGCTGTTACCGCGGCCTCCGAAGTCGTTCCGTGTGCCCCAGTAGTAGCTTTGTGCGGGACATGGACGATTAGTTGACAGCCCGCGAGATTTGTAACCACGTCGATACCGTTTTCGCGGTTGCGCGAGTGGCACGCCTTCTGCTCTTCAGGTTCGAAGGACGACGGGTTGCAGATGCGGCGCACGTGTCCTGCCGCGCGGACCCGGCGAAAGTGTATCGATCGATGGGAGCGAACGGACGCGGCGCGTCCAGGGCCCGGCCCGGGCGACTACGCACGGCCGGAATCCAGGCGAGCGGTTCACGCCGGAGGGGCGGCCGTCTTCACGGAGCCGACCTGGGGTGGGATCACCGCTCGCGCGGCCGGCGTATGAGGGACATCCTCCGTCGCCAGTGGGCACCGTTTCTTTCCCGCTCGGAGTGACAGCCGATGGCGCTGTGGATCGCCGCGATCGTCCTGGCGCTGGTCGCAGCCCTCGCCGCGGTGTTCGTGCACGGTGCCTCACGGCCCGCCCGCGGATCGCCTCTGAACGGCTCCACTACGGTCACTTGATCGCCGCCTCGACCGCACCCACGACGTCGACGATCGGACCATTGAAGACCGTCGCAGGGGGCATGCGATCCTCCCAGCGCGCGCCGCGGGGGTAGACGGCCGCGAGATCCCACAGGATTCCCTTTCGGATGCAGCAGTCCTGCTCGGGCTGCGGCGGGCGGGCATCGGCGGCCAGCCGTTTCGCGAGCGTGTGATCGGGATCCCAGTACTGCTGCACGCGGGTGTCCGCCATCCGGCCGAGCGCGCCGGAACCCGGTGGCGCCCAGTCCGTCGCGATCATCGGCTGCCAGATGGTGAACACGCGGACGTCGACGCCGGCGTGGCGCTGGAGGAGCGAGTCGACTGCGGAGGCCCCCCGCAGGCAGGTCCCTCAGGTCGGCGAGAGGAGGATGACGGCACGCGTCGCGTCGGCGTGGCGGTTGAAGTCGGAGCGGAGCGTGTCGAGCGAGGCGGCATCCAGCTTCGCGAGCGGCGGCTGGCCCGGAGGGACCTCGGACGGAGCGAACCGCCAGGCTGCAGCCGCGCCCGCGAGCGCGATAACGACCGCGGCGAGAACGAGCCGGTTCCTGTTGATGCTCATGGCAGCCAGTCGGCGATGAACCCGGCGATCGCCTGGGGAAAGAGGATGACGGCAAGGACGATGGCCGCGGAGATGACGAAGACGGCGAGCGAGTGAGTCGGACTCGTGGCGCAGAGACGGCGCGCGCGACGGAGCTGGAATGCCCCGACCGTCAGCAGCACGACCGACGCGCATAGCAACCACGACTGGTACGGCTCGACGGCAACGGCGAGGCTGACGGTGGCCGCGGCAGTCGTGAGCCCGAACGGCATGCAGCAGACCAGCGCCGAGACGGCCGCCAGGGCGGCGGCGAGGGGAGCCACGGTCTCGCGGTGCTTCACCGCCGTTATTCTCGCCTGCGGCGGAGCGTACGATCAACGCGGCGACGTCTGATCGACTGATCGACGGCTCAGCGGTCGCAACGTTTCCCGAGCGGCCTCACAGAGCTGGCCTGCAGCAACACCACCCGCCGGGCGGGCGCCATCGGCGGACCGTACCCGTCCCCTCCCCGGCCGGGGCTGATCACCACGCGGCCTCCGGGCACCTGGATGCCGGGCTCTCTGAGATCGGACTTCCGCACCAGCCCGACGACTTCCACCTCGTGGCGGTCGTGTTTCTTCACCTCATCGAGAACCGGCTTCTTCCCCGCAACCTGGAATTCGTCGACCGCGACGTCCGGGTCTTCACCGTCGACGACCCTCGGCGTGCGGGTCGTGGTCAGGATGCGGTCCTTCAGACATCCGACCACGATGAGCTCGAGCGAACCCTTCGGGATCTTGCGCTCCTCCTGGGCGCCCATTCCCGCCGAGACAAGTCCGACCACGAGCAAGGAAAGCAGGGTACCCATGGGTGCATTTTACGCCTGCGACCCCGACAGCACCCAGCACCTCACAGCACCCAGTACCCTGCGCAGCACCCAGCACCCTGTGCAGCAACCAGCACCCTGCGCAGCACCCAGCACCTGGCACTGTGCACCTTGTACCGCTCCCGGCTCGGGTCTGGAGCAGCGGCCTATTTGGTCGTGATGGCGATCCAGCGACGCTCGATGGACTGCGTCGCGCGGGCGATGCGCTCGGGGTCGGCGGCAAGCTGGCGGAAGCGACCCTGCCCCTTCAAGTACGCCTCGAGCGGCTGCGGCGGCGGATCGACGGTCACGCGCCACTCGCCGTTCTCGATCTCGACCAGCGGGAACACGCGCGCCGCCACCGCCAGGCGCGCGAACTCGATAGCGCGTTCCGACGGGATCTTCCACCCCGGCGGGCACGGCGACAGCAGGTGCAGGAAGCGCGTGCCGCGCACCGCGCGCGCCCGCGCGAACTTCGCCGTCAAGTCGTCGGGATATGCCACGGTCGCCGTCGCCGCGTAGGGAATCCCGTGCGCGACCAGGATCGACAGCAGGTCCTTCTTCTCCTGCTCCTTCGCCCGCTTGCCCGGCGTCGTCGTCGTCCACGCGCCGAACGGCGTCGCCGAGCTCCGCTGCACGCCGGTGTTCATATAGGCTTCGTTGTCGTAGCAGACGAAGATGATGTTCTCGTTGCGCTCGGCCGCCGCCGAGAGCGCCTGGATGCCGATGTCGAAGGTCCCGCCGTCGCCCGCCCACGCGCACACCGTCGTGTCGGTCTCGCCCTTGAGATCGAGCGCGGCGCGCACGCCCGACGCGGCGGCCGCCGCCGAGGCGAACGGGGTGTGCATCAGCGGCACGCCCGCGGCGCTGTACGGCGCGGGCCCGTCGATGACCGACCAGCAGCAGGCGGGAACGACGAGCACCGTCTTCGGCCCGAGCGCCTTCAGCGCCAGCCGCATCGAGAGCGTGGCGCCGCAGCCGCCGCAGCCGACGTGTCCAGGAGCCAGGATCTCGTCGGACGGCACGTCGTAGACAATCTGCGCCATCGCTACTCCTTCAGCCCCACCCAGAACATCCCGGCGGGGGGCCCGCTGTGCCCGAGCGCGTGATCGACGGCGGCGCGCAGCGTCGCCGGCGTCACGTCGCGGCCGCCGAGGCCGCCGACGTACGAGTGAATCGACGGGAGCGGCGACCGGTCGCAGAACGCGGCGCGCAGTTCCTGCGCCATGATGCCGCCCGAGCCGAACGAGATGTTGCGGTCGAACACCACGGCGCGCTCGGCGCCGGCGAGCACGCGCCGCACATCGTCCGCCGGGAACGGACGGAACAGGCGGATGCGCGCGAGACCGACCGGCTGTCCGGCGTTGCGGTACTCGTCGATCACCGCGCGCGCCGTTCCAGCCGCCGTGCCGGCGGTCACCAGAATCGTGCGCGCGTCCTCGCAGCGATAGGTCTCGACCAGGCCGTAGCGCCGGCCGAACAGCTGCGCATAGGCGTCGTCAGCCTCCGCCGCCACGGTGAGTGCCTGGCGCATCGAGCGTTCCATGCGGGCGCGCAGCTCCATGTAGGAGTCGTTGGCCGGCAGCCCGCCGAACGCCCGTGGCGCCTTCGTATCGAGGTGGAATTCCGGATGGTACGGCGGCAGGTACTCGTCCACCTTCTGCTGCTCGGGGATCGTGACCGGCTCGCTGGTGTGCGAGAGGTAGAACGCGTCGAGGCAGACCATCGCCGGCATCAGCACGCGTTCCGCGACGCGGTAGGCCTGGATGATCGTGTCCAGCACCTCCTGGTTGTTCTCGCAGTAGTACTGGATCCAGCCGGTATCGCGCTGCGACAGGCTGTCGCTCTGGTCGACGAAGATGTTCCACGGCGACCCGACCGCGCGGTTCACGTTGGCGAGCACGATCGGCAGCCGCGCGCCCGCGCACCAGTGCAGCATCTCGTGCATGTAGAGCAGGCCGTGCGACGAGGTGGCGGTGAACGCGCGGACGCCGGTCTGCGAGGCGCCGGCGCAGGTCGCCATCGCCGAGTGCTCGGACTCGACGGCGACGAACCGGGCGTCGAGCCGGCCGTCCGCGCACATCTCCGCCAGCAGCTCGACGACGCCGGACGACGGCGTGATTGGATACGCGGCAATCACCTTCGCGCGCGCGAGCTGCACGCCGTACGAGATTGCGTGCGTTCCCTCGATGACCTTCGTCGTCACCGCGACTCCTCCGGCACGAGCGACATCGCGCCGCGCGGGCACTCCGCCACGCAGATTCCACAACCCTTGCAGTGCGCGTAGTCAATCGCGTAGCCGCCGCCCTCGGCACGCCGCACCGCCGCGTCCGGGCAGAAGACCACGCAGTTGCCGCACTCGGTGCACGCGCCGCAGCTCAGGCACCGCCGCGCCTCGGCCATCGCGTCGTCCCAGCCGAGCGGCTGAACGACCTCGCGGAACCCGCCGGTCGCCTCGACGCGGTGCAGCGTCGGCTCCTCGATGCGCCGCGAGCGGAAGAAGTAGAAGAGGTTGAGGTCCGTGACGTCCACGCGGCCGGCCTCGGCGCCGTTGCACACGATGCCGCCGGTGAGCGACGCGTGGATCGCATCGGCCGCCCGCCGTCCCGATCCGATCGCCTCGACGACGGTGCCGGCCGCGGTGGCCGCATCACCGCCGGCAAACAGCGGCCCCGACGAGGTTCGTCCCCAGCCGTCGGCGCGCAGGCGGCCGCGCGCGATCTCGACCGCCGAACGGAAGGCCTCCTCCTCGAGCTCCTCCCCGATCGCGGTCAGCACGTGGTTGCAGCGGATCGAGAACGTGTCGCCCTGGATGGGCTCCGGCGAGCAGCGGCCGCTGCCGTCGGGAGCGCCGGGGCGCATACGCTGGCACTCGACGCTGACCAGCGAGCCGTCCCAGCCCGCCTTGTACTCGATCGGTGCGGCATGGAAGACGTAGCGCACGCCTTCCAGCTCCCCCTGGGCGATCTCCGCGGGGTGCGCCGGCATCTCGCGGCGCGAGCGCCGGTAGACCACGGTCGCCGCCGCGCCCTGCCGCAGCGCGACGCGCGCCGCGTCGAGTGCGGTATTGCCACCGCCGACGACGACGACCTTGCCGCTGACCCGCGATGGCTCGCCGGCGTTGACCTCGCGCAGGAAGTCGATCGCCGGCCGCACGGCGCTGATGTCCTCGCCGGTCACGCCGCCCGCCTTCGAGCGCTGCCGCCCGACGGCAAGGAACGTCGCGTCGAACACGGCGAGATCCTGCCAGGTGAGCGTCCGGCCCAGCCGCCGCCCGGGCTTGAAGTCCACGCCAATCGCGCGCAGCAGATCGATCTCGGCGTCGAGCACTTCCCGCGGCAACCTGTAGGCGGGAATGCCATAGCGCAGCATGCCGCCGGGCTGGACGGCACTTTCGAATACGACGGCCTTGTGGCCGTGTCTCGCGAGGTGATACGCGCAGCTCAGGCCGGCAGGCCCCGATCCGACGATCGCGACGCGGCGGCCGGTTGGCGCCGCGGGCGTGTCCAGGATCGACGACGCCGCCCGGCAGCGTGCAGCCTCGGCGGCGACCGCCCGCTCGATGGCGTGGACGGCTACGCGGTCGTCGAGCGCGCTGCGGTTGCACGCCCCCTCGCACGGGTGATAGCACACGCGCCCGCAGACGCCGGGCAGCGGGTTGCGCTCCATGATCGTCCGCCACGCGCCGGCCGCATCGTCGGCGGCGACGCGCGTGAGGACGGCCCGCACGTCGGTGCCCGCGGGGCAGTCGAGGTTGCAGGGCGACGGGCGCGTGAGATACACGGGCCGGAACGTGCGCCAGCTGCCGGTCGGCAGCTCCCGCGTGCTCCGGAGCGACACGGCCATCGGCGTGCCGTCGGGCACGTCGTCCGGTGTTCTGATCGTCACGCTCACGGGATCCTCACCGCCGACGCGCGGACGCGCAGGCCGTGGAACGCATCGGTCGCGGCCTGCTGGTTGCCCTCCGCTTCCACCGGCACGACGCCCGGTATCGCTTCGAGAATCGACTCCAGCTGCACCAGGTCGGTCGCCGCAGCGAAGGCGCCCGCCATGGCAGTGTTCACGATCGGCGTCGTCCGCGTGCCCAGCCCGTGCGCGAGCGCGATCGCGGTGGCGTCGCAGGTCGCGACGTTGAACGATCCGGGCAGGTGCAGCGCCCCGGGGTCGCCGGGCGAGTTGACGACGATCCATCCACCGTCGCGCAGGCCGGTGGTGACGTCGACCGACTGCAGCAGCACCGGGTCGAGCACGACGACGTGATCCGGTTCGTACACGTTGTAGTGCAAGGCGATGCGTCCGCGGTCGATGCGCAGGAACGCGCTGACCGGAACGCCCGTACGCTCCGCGCCGAACGAGGGGAAGGCCTGCACCTGCCAGCCCTCGCGGAAGAAGGCGGCGGCGAGCAGTTTCGAGGCGATCACCGCGCCCTGGCCGCCGCGGCCATGGAAGCGGATCTCGATCATAAGCAAGCCCCGTCGGGCAGCGGACTATCCAGATACCTGTGAATCGCGCGCGCGGCCCGCCGCCCCGCGCCCATCGCGGAAATCACCGTCGCCCCGCCGGTGACGATGTCGCCGCCGGCGAAGACGCCTTTCTTCTCGGTGGCGCCGGTGGCGTCGTCGGCGCAGATGTTGCCCCAGCGGTTCACGTGCAGGTCGGGCGTCGTCGAACGAATCAGCGGGTTGGCGCCCTGCCCCACCGCGAAGACGACGACGTCCACGGCGAGCTCGAACTCCGACCCGGCGATCGGCACGGGACTGCGGCGGCCCGAGGCGTCCGGCTCGCCGAGCTCCATGCGTATGCAGCGCATCGCGCGGACGCGCGATCGCTCGTCGCCCAGGATCTCAACGGGCGCAGCGAGCAGCGTCACTTCCACGCCTTCCTCGATCGCGTGGTGGATTTCCTCCTGGCGCGCCGGCATCTCCCGCTGCGTCCGGCGATAGACGAGGTAAGCGTGCTCGGCACCGAGCCGCAGCGCGGTCCGCACGGCGTCCATCGCAGTGTTGCCGCCCCCGACGACCGCGACGTTCCTGCCGCGGACGATCGGCGTGTCGGTCTCCGGGAAGCGATACGCCTTCATCAGGTTGGCGCGCGTGAGGTACTCGTTGGCCGAGTACACGCCGATCAGGTTGATGCCGGGAATCTTCGGGAAGTGCGGCAGCCCGGCGCCGGTGCCGATGAAGACCGCCTCGAACCCCATCTCGCTGAACAGGTCGTCGATGGTGAACGTACGGCCGATGACGTGGTTGACCTTGATGTCCACGCCGAGGAAGCGCAGGCCCTGGATCTCTCGCTGGACGACCTCCTTCGGCAGCCGGAACTCGGGGATGCCGTACATGAGCACGCCGCCCGCCTCGTGCAGCGCCTCGAACAGCGTCACGCTGTGGCCGAGGCGCGCGAGCTCGGCCGCCGCCGTCAACCCCGCCGGACCCGATCCTACGACCGCCACCCTGTGATCGGTCGGCGATGCCGGCGGGCCGGTGGCATGGTCACCGCGCGCGGCGGCGTAGTCCGCGACGAATCGCTCGAGCCGGCCGATCGCCACCGGCTCGAACCGCACGCCGAGCGTGCACAGCTTCTCGCACTGATCTTCCTGGGGACAGACGCGGCCGCAGATCGCCGGCAGGACGTTCTTTTCGGCCACGGTCAGGAAGGCACCCTCGAAGTCGTGCTCGGCGACCTGGCGCACGAACGCAGGGATGTCGATCTCGACCGGGCAGCCGGCGATACACGGACTGTTCCTGCAGAGGATGCAGCGCTCGGCCTCGGCGACGGCCTGCTCCTCGGTGTAGCCGATCGCGACCTCGCCGAACGTGCGGCGCCGCTCGACCGGATCCACGCACGGCATCGGAATCTGCGTCTTCTGCGTGATCTTCTTCGCCATGTTCACCACGCCGGCGTGACGCGCGGCGCCTCGCGCGCCGCCAGCGCCGCTGCCACGAGCTCCTGCTCGCGATAGGCGGCGAGGCGCGCCATCAGCTCGCCGAAGTCCACCTGGTGGCCGTCGAACTCCGGCCCGTCCACGCACACGAACTTCGGCTCGCCGCCCACCGAGACGCGGCAGCCGCCGCACATGCCGGTACCGTCGACCATGATCGGGTTGAGGCTGACGATGGTCCGGATGCCGGCGTGGCGCGTCCGCTCGCACACCGCGCGCATCATCGGCAGCGGCCCGACCGCCACCACCTCGTCGAAGCTGTCGCCCGCGGCAAGCAGGTCCGACAGCGCGTCGGTGACCAGGCCGCGCCGGCCGTGGCTGCCATCGTCAGTCGTCACCAGACAGCGCGCGCTCACCGCGCGCGCCTCGTCCTCGAGCAGCACCAGTCCGCGTGTCCGGCCGCCGAGGATGGTGACGACGGTGCCGCCGCCATCCCTGACCGCCTTCGCAATCGGCAGCACGACGGCCGCGCCGATCCCACCGCCGATGCAGCACACCCGCTGCCCCGGCGTGATCTCCGTCGGCCGGCCGAGCGGCCCGGCCACGTCGAGCACGCGTTCGCCGGGCATCATCGCGTTCAGCGCGCGCGTGGTCTTGCCGACGCCCTGGACCACCAGCGCAATGGCGCCGCGGCGGCGGTCGACGTCGGCGATGGTGAGCGGGATCCGCTCGCCGCCTTCCGCCAGCCTGACGATGACGAACTGTCCGGGGCGGCGCTTGCGGGCGACGTGGGGCGCATCCAGCCAGAACCGGACGACGTCCGGGGCAAGCTCTTCGCGGGAGAGAATGCGGTGCATTGGAGATGTCGGTAATGCGTCGGAATCCGGGAGGATAGAGCAAGAACCGTGCGCCGGAGGGAGGGCCGGCCGTCTCCGATATCACCTGATAATCGCGGCTTATCGTTCGGCCAGGTCGGGGGGACGGAGCCGAGACGTGACGGTTTTCCGGCAGCCAGGAGGGCCGCGGAGCGGATAGTTGAACTCGGGGACCAGGGCCATCCGACTCTGAGGCCAGGGAGGCCACGAGCATCGAGTAACTCAGAGGCCACGAAGGCCAGGGAGCTACTCGACTGGGGGCCACGGAGCGCGGAAGTGGCGAGCGTCCGGGGTACGGAGGCAGCAGAAACGCGACGTCACGAGTACAAACTCAGACGAGCCGTCAGGCCGCGCGACATCATGCTGAGTGAGTTACCCTCGGCCCAGAGGAGAGGCACCCTCGGCGGCCTGGCCAGGCGACGCCGTCCGCGCGAGCCAACCCAGATCCCCAGAACAACCGTCTGACGCACAGCTGCTCTACGGAGACCGCCTCGTCTCTGTGGCCTCCGTGACCTCTGAGTTGATCACCTCCGCGGCCTCCGTGACCTCTGAGTCAAATCAACTCCGTGACCTCACCGTCGCACGCGCAGCCGATCCTCCACCCGCGTCACGCCGTCGGTCTCCCGCGCCAGCTGCACGGCGCGCTGACGCTGCGCCTCGGTGTCCACGACGCCGCGCAGCGTGACCGTGCTGCCGCTCGTGTCCACGTCGATGTCGAGCGCCTTGATCGAGTCGTCGAGCGCCATCTTGGCTTTGATCTTTGCCGTCAGGCCCCCGGCCGCGAGCGCGCGGCGCGCTTCGCTTGCCGCCGTCGCGGTCCGTTCGCCGATCTCGGCGCCGACTTCGCGTGCGCGCTCCTTCTTCACGTCCACGTCCGGCGCCTGCGGCGCCGGTGTGCCGCCCGTGCCCACGGCGTCCTGGCGATCGCGCGACGGTTCCAGCCGATCGCCGCCCCACCAGCCCAGCAGGAAGGCCGCCGCGGCGACCAGCACGACGAGGATCACGACTGTTCTGATTAACGCGCCCAGCATATGGCTCGCCTCCCAGGGACGGAGATCAGCAGCATCCGTGCCGGCGGGCCCGGCCCGTGCTCGCAGCTCCAATCGGGCAGGCGTGCCGCTTGCACCCCGACGGATCGCGGAGGTGCGGCGTTGAGTGTCCTGTTCCAGAACGACTTCGATCGCAGCGTCATGGACCAGCTGGCGCACCGCCCCTACCCGATGCCGGACACGCCCTGGGTGATGACACAGACGTGGCACCACCTGCTGTTCTTGCACTGGCCCGTCGATCATCGGATGCTCAGTGAGCTGGCACCGGCGGGCCTCGAGCTGGACCTGTACGATGGGCAGGCATACGTGGCCGTCACGCCCTTCTACATGACCAACGTGGCGCCGCGCGGGGTGCCGGCCATTCCCCGGCTGTCGTCGATGCCCGAAGTGAACGTGCGCACGTACGTAATCGCGAAGGGTATTCCCGGCATCTACTTCTTCAGCCTGGACGCGGCGAACTCGCTGGCCGTCGGCGCCGCGCGAAGGATGTTCTTCCTGCCCTATTACTCGGCGAACATGCAGGTCGACGAACGCGAGGGCTGGATTCACTACCAGAGCTGCCGCTCGACCCCGGGCAGCCCGCCGGCGGAACTGCGCGGCCGCTATCGCGGCGTCGGCGACGCGCGGCAGGCGGCGCCCGGGTCGCTCGAGTACTTCCTCACGGAGCGCTACTGCCTGTACTGCTTCGACAGCTCGTTTCACATGTACCGCGTGGACATCCACCACGGCCCGTGGGAGCTGGCGCTCGCCGAGGCGGAGCTCGACATCGACACGATGGCGGATGCCAACCGCATCAGGCTTCCCGACGTCTCGCCGCTCGCGCACTACGCACGACGCCAGGACACGGTGGTCTGGCCGCCGCGGCGGGTCGACCGGGATGCGTGATCGGATCGGCGTTCGGCGCTCGGCGCTTCGGCCGTTCGGTTGCCTGCTGACCGGCGCTCGGCGCCTGACTGAGAGGCTCCCCTGAAAGTCCTGCTCGTCGTCATCGACGCGGCAACGCCGCACGTCGTCTGCCCGGCGGTGCGGACCGGCCGCTTGCCCGTCCTGCGCGCGCTGGCCGACGCGGGGACGATGCACGAGGCATCGGCGACGATCTTTCCGTCGATCACGCCCGCCGCGACGACGTCGATCGTCACCGGCGCGTACCCGGCGGAGCACGGCATCGCCGGCGCGTCGTGGTACGACCAGCAGCGCGAGGAGATCGCGTATTACGGCGACGACTTTTGGGTGATCGCGCGCGAGGGGTTCGGCGCGTTCGTCCGCGACTTCCTGCTGCGCCTGAACGGCGATCGCCTGCTCGCGCCGACGCTCTTCGAGATGGTGGAGCGCGCCGGGCGCACGGCGGCATGCCTGAACTACCTGGTGTTCCGCGGCCTCTACCCGCACCACGCGAGCATTCCGAAGCTGATGGCCGCGCTGCCGGGCGTGCCACTGAGCGAGACGGTCGAAGGCCCGTCCACGCTGTGCCTGGGCGACTTCGTCTCCGCGCGGCACGGCCACAAGCACGCGCCCGACACCGATGGCGGCCCGTTCCACCGGTTCGGGATGGACGACGAGTCGAGCGGCGAGCTGCTCGGCGAGCTGCTGTCGGAAGGACCGCTGCCCGACCTCACGGTCGCGTACTTCGCCGACAACGACTTCCGCAGCCACAAGGTCGGCCCGGTCGCGGCGCTGCCGGTGATCGAGCGCATCGACCGGCTGCTCGAACAGGCATTCGATGCCGCCGGCGGCATGGATGCGATGCTCGCGCAGACGACAATCGTGCTCACGTCGGACCACGGCCACTGCGACGTGCTCGACGAGGTGTGCGCGGAGGTGCGTCTCGACCGTCTGCTCGGCGGGTTCCGGCAGGCGAAGCTCGGCGAGGCGTGGCGGCCGCGCGACGACATCATGATCTGTCCGAACATGCGCGCCGCGCAGATCTACCTGCGCGAGCCGACCCCCGCCGTGGCGCAGCGCGTCATCGCGGCGCTGGTCGGCGAGCCGCGGGTGGACCAGGTGATCTGGCGTTCTGCCCTGACGCGGCCCGGGCAGGACGGCTACACCGTTGCGACCGGTCGGGGAACGCTCGAGTTCTCGCGCAACGGATCCTCGGGATCGGCGGGAGTCGATGCGTTCGGCAACACCTGGACGTGGCAGGGCGATGCCGACGCGCTCGACGCCTGGCAGGAAGGCCGGACGCTCATGTTCGGCCAGTACCCGAACGCGTTCGAGCGCATCGCCGGCGCACTCGATCTCGAGAAGAGCGGCGAGCTCTGGGTGACGGCGCGGCCGGGCTGCGAGTTCGAGGTGCCCGGCGGCGAGGCGCACATCGGCGGCGCATCACACGGTGCGCTGCACGCCCTCGACTCGCTCTGTCCGGTCATCGTCGCGGGCGGGGGCGCGCGGCGCCGGCTGCCCCGGCATCTGCGGTCGCTCGACATCGCGCCGCTCTGCATGGAGATCCTCGGCATACCTATGAGGTACGCCGTCGGAGCACCGAGGAATCCCTGATCGCTGATAATCGCTGATCCCTGATCCTCAATCGCCGATCCCGAATCGAATCCCCGAATCTCCCGAGTCCCGAACCCGAACCCGTTTTGCTCAGGGATACAGCCTCTCGATTTTCCAGCCGCTGTTGTCGCGCGTGTAGAGGACGCGGTCGTGCAGGCGGTCGGGGCGGCCGTACCAGAACTCGATGTGCGCCGGCACGAGGCGGTAGCCTCCCCAGAACGGCGGGCGCGGTACCCGCTGGCCCTCGAAGCGGCGCTCGAGCTCGCGGTACGCCTCCTCGAGGGCCTCTCGAGAGCCCAGTACCGCGCTCTGGTTCGACGCCCAGGCGCCGAGCTGGCTGCCACGCGGCCGGCCGTTGAAGTACGCGTCCGACTCGTCGGCCGGCAGACGCTCGACGTCTCCCTCGATGCGCACCTGCTCGTCGAGCGCGGGCCAGTAGAAGCACAGGGCGGCCCGCTTGATCGCGTCGAGCTCGCGACCCTTCCGGCTGTTGTAGTTGGTGTGGAAGACGAAGCCGCGGGCGTCCACGCCGCGCACGAGCACGATGCGGACCGAGGGCCGCCCCTCCGGGCCCGCCGTCGCCAGCGCCGCGGGAGCCGTATCGATCTGCCGCGCCTGCGCGCGCTCGACCGCGTTGAGGAACTCGACGATCGGATCGGCACTGGACACGACGCAAGTGTATCGTGAAGTGGTAAATGGTAAGTGGTCAGCCGCTGGAGGATGCAACCCCCCACTTTCTTATCGTCGACTTGTCGATCGCCTGGCTAACGACAGGTAGACGGGCACCCCCCCGACAAGCAGCGCCGCACCCGCGCAGGCGCGCTCCCTGGATCGGCCCGCACGACGCTCAACACCACGGCGGCAGCGATGGCGACGAACGCGGCGGGGACGAGCGGATAGCCCGGCGCGGTGAAGGCGGCGCCGGCACGGCGGTCCGGCGGATGTGTGCGCCGGAAGACGAACACGGTCGCGACGGTGAGGCCGAAGAAGATCCAGTCGGCGAACACGGCGTAGTTGAGCAGCCGCCCGTATTCGCCGGTCAGCGCAAGCACGCACGCCCACGCCGACCGCACGCCGATCGCCAGCGCCGGCGTGCGGTAGCGCGGGTGCAGGCGCGCCAGCGCGGGAAGGAACGCGCCGTCGGCGGCCATCGCGTAGTAGACGCGCGTCGGCGCGAGGATCGCCAGGTCGAGGAACCCGAAGGTCGAGACGGCAATCGCCGCGGTCACAAAGCGATCGCCCACGGGCGAACATCCGCGCCGAGCTCGGCGTAGGCGAGCGCCCCGGCCAGCGCGATGACGCCGCCGGCCACCCACGCCGAGCACCAGCGCGGGACTGTGCAGCCCTTGGGCGTGTGTTGAGCGGTTCCTAGGGTTCCTGGGTTCTGGTTCAGGGGTTCCGCGGAACCACGGAACCGGAACCGACGAACCCCCGAACCGACGGAACCCCAGGAACCCCGGAACCCCAGGAACTCCGGAACCCCAGGAACTCCGGAACCCCAGGAACCGCTCGTTTCAGATACGCGTCTACGCACCCGTGGAACCGCTCCTGGTCGATCTCCGCAACGCCATGCGCTCGCTGCGCAGCCGTCCGGCGCTCTCCCTCCTCGCCATCGCCACGCTGGCGCTCGGCGTCGGCATCAACACGGTCGCGTTCAGCGCGCTCAACGGCCTGCTGTTCAAGCCGCTACGCTTCCCCGAGGCGGAGCGGCTCGCGGATCATGACGAAGGAGCCGGGCAACACCCACGGCTCGACGTCGTTGCCAGACTTCGAGGACCTCCTCCGCGCCAGCCGCACGTTCGAGTACATGGCCGCCGAGGGACGGATGGCGCTGGCGATGCGCACGCCGGCAGGCGCCGAGCAGGTCTGGGCGCTCCTCGTCTCGTCGGACTACTTCGCGATGCTGCGCGCGCGGCCGCAAATCGGGCGGCTTTTCGTCGCGCAGGATCTGGACGATCTGCCGGCGATGGTCGGCGAGCGGTTCTGGCGCGACCGCCTCGGCGGCGGCGACTCGATCGCCGGCCGCACGCTCACGCTCAACGGCCGCACCTTCTCTATCGCCGGCGTCCTGCCGGAGGGATTCCAGGGTCCGGGCGGGCTCTTCGAACCGGCGGTGTGGCTGCCGCTCGAGCGAATCGACGCGCTGAACCTCTCGTCGGCGCTGCGCGACCGCTCCGAGTCCTGGCTCGGCGTGACCGGTCGGCTGAAGCCGGGTGTTCCCTACGCCGATGCGGAGGCCGACCTGCAGGCGATCGCCCGCCACCTCGCGGCCGCCTACCCGGCGACGAACCGCGAACGGGGTGTCACGTTCAGGCCGGTCGTGCACGGCAACCCGGAAGTCCAGTCCCTGGCCCCGTTCGCCTGGATCGCGCTTGGCGTCGTCGGCCTCGTGCTGCTGATCGCGTGCTTCAACGTGGCGGGGCTGCTGCTCGCCCGCGCGGTCGAGCGGCAGCGCGAACTGAGCATCCGCAGCGCGCTGGGCGCGAGCCGCGCGCGCATCGCGCGGCAGCT
Source organism: Vicinamibacterales bacterium (assembly GCA_048594975.1). Taxonomy (GTDB): domain Bacteria; phylum Acidobacteriota; class Vicinamibacteria; order Vicinamibacterales; family 2-12-FULL-66-21; genus JBMDXB01. Next base: position 17,593 of record JBMDXQ010000023.1, read on the forward strand.
GATCATCGAAGGCACCCTGCTCGCTGGTGCGGCTGGCGCCGCAGCGATGGTCGTGGCCGCCTGGAGCGACCGCCTGCTGGCTGCGTTCGCCCTGCCGTCTCCGATTCCCCAGCGGCTGCACATGCCGATCGACGCCCGGTTGATCGGCTTCACGGCCGCCATGGCGGCGGTCGCCGGCCTGCTGCCGGCGGCCGTCACCACCCTGCAGGCGACGCGTGCGCAGCTGTTCGGACTGCTGAAGTCCGACGGCCCCGGCGGCACCCGTCACTCGCGCGGACGCAGCGTCTTCGTTGTCGCGCAGGTCGCGGGATCGACGATGTTCCTCGCGGCCGCGCTGCTCTTCGTCCGCAGCTTCCTTGGGGTGGCGGCCTACCATCCGGGTTTCGACCCTGCGCGTGTTCTCACCGTGGAGCTCGCGCCCGCCGCCTACGGCTTCGACGTCGGCCGCGCCAGGGCATTCTTCGAGGCGGCGCTGGAGCGCGCAAGCGCCATCCGCGGGATCACGCACGCGGCGCTCGGCGACCGCGCCCCGTTCTTCATCGGGTCGCCTCGATCGCTCGAGATCGCCACGGAGGATGAAGACTGCTCGCTGGTGAAGTGCCGGACCGCCTTCCGCTCCAGCGTGAGCCGCGGGTACTTCACGGCGCTCGGACTGCCGCTCGTCGCCGGACGCGACTTCACCGGGGACGAGATCGGGTCCGGCACCGCCGTGATCGTCAGTGCCGCCACCGCCTCGGAATTATGGCCGGACACAAGCGCGGTCGGCCGCTGGATGCGAGAAGGACGCGGTGGCCCGCTTCGCCTCGTCGTCGGAGTGGCAGCGGACGTACGGCGCCCGTCGCGCCCGGGGCGGCAGGCATTGGACTACTACCTCCCCCTGTCGCCGCATGACTTCGCAGCCCGCATGACCCTGCTGCTGCGAACCGACGGCGATGTGGTGGCGGTCGCTGCCGCAATCCGACAGCAGTTGATGGCGCTCGACCCCGACGTGCCCGCCTACATCCGGAGCATGCCGCAGCGAATGGAGGTGCAGCTCTGGCCGTCGAGGACCGCCGCCGGATTCCTGTCAGTGTGCGGCACGCTCGCGCTCACGCTGGCGACGGTGGGACTGTTCGGCGTGACCTATTACGCCGTCAATCAGCGCACGCGCGAGTTCGGCCTCCGCATCGCGCTCGGCGCCACGCCGCAGCGCGTGATGTCACTGGTGTTCCGCGAAGGGCTGATGGTGACGGCAATCGGTATCGCGGTGGGCACCGCCGCTGCGCTGGCAGCCGTCCGCGCCGTGCAGACGATGCTCTTCGGCGTCGGGCCGGGCGATCCGCTTGCCTATGGCATCACCGCGGCGCTGCAGGCGGTCGCCGCCCTCGCGGCGTGCGCACTGCCGGCATATCGCGCGACGAAAGCCGACCCGATGATTGCGCTCCGGCAGGAATAAGAGGGTTCCGGAGGGTTCCGGGGTTCGGGGTTCCGGGGGTTCCGGGGTTCTGGTTTGCGAAGGTTCACGTTCGTTCCAAGGAAAGGAACGGCATCCGGACGCGGATTGCGGTACGCAGAGATTGCGCCCATTCGAGGGTCAGGTCGCGACTTGTCGGGCCACACGCGCGACGGCACGGTCGTCGCACCCTCACGGGCATGGCGGGCGTCCGGAACTTCGAAGAGCTCCACGCGTGGCAGCTGTGCGTCGAACTGCGCGACCTGGTGTACCGGATGACCGACAGCGGTCCGGTGCTCGCGGACTTCCGCTCCAGAGAACAGCTGAGAGACGCGGCGGCGGGCCCAGCGAGAAACATCGCCGAGGGATTCGGCCGCTTCGAGCCCAGCGAGTTCGCGAACTACACGCGATTTGCGAAAGCGTCTCTTATGGAGACGCAAAACCACCTCCGTCACGGCGAATCCGCCGGTTACTTCGTTCGATCGGACGTGGCGGATGCGATGCGCCTGTCGAAGCGCGCGCTCGGGGCGACGAAGGCTCTGCACCGGTATTTGCGCTCGTGTCGGGGCGATTGCCGTGGGATCCAAGGTACGCGCAGCACGGAGAGAGGAGCAGGAATCCGCCGTCGGCGAAGAACCGCGAGAACCCTCCACGAGGCCAGAGAACCCAAGGAACCCAGAGAACCCCGGAACCCGAGGAACCCCGGAACCACAAGTGATCTCTTAACCTAGACCGCCAGCCTGTCGACGATCGTTCTCCACGTGCGGGCGGCAGGGGTCGCATCCGAGGCGAGCGCGGCGCCACAAAGAAGCGTTTCGCCGCCTTCCGATGCGCGCGACCACACCGGTTCGACCTCCAAATGCAGCCCGATCCCGGCAACTTCCACGTCGAAGCTGGGCTTCAGCTGCTGCATGACCGGCATCTCGAGCCGCAGGCCGCCGTAGCTCACGTCGATCACCGCAGCCGGCCTGCCGTCGGCCGTGACGCGAAATCCGCCGACCACGCGCTTGCGCGGCCACCGCCGCTGGCGGCGGACGGTGGTCAGCGACTCGGCGACGAGCTTGAGGAAGGGACCGGGCTGGATCGGCTTGCGGACGAAGCGGGCGCCGTAGCGTCCGGCTTCGAGCTCGAGCATCGGCTCGTCGTAACCGGTGATGATGATCGTCGCCATGTCGGGGAAGTCGCGGGTGGTCTGGCGGACCAGGTCGATCCCGTTGTAGCCGCGGAGGCGGACGTCGGCGATCAGCAGGTCGTACGACGAGAGCGACAGCAGACGCTTGGCGGCCTCGTAGGTGGCGGCGCCGGTGACGAGATACCCGGCGTCGCGCAGCACTTCCACGAGCCCTGCGAGCGCATGCTCGTCGTCATCGAGGACCAGTATCCGGAATGGTAGTTTCATGGCGGGGCGGGGAGCGTGACCGCTGGCCTGGGCCCGGGCAAAGTCGATGCCGTCCGGCGGTGACGCGGTACCCGGCGCGAACGGCTCCCCTTTGGCGCCCGGTGCAATGCTACCCGTTCCGAATCCGTAAGCCGACGGAAAAATTCGGCTGTGGAGTCACGAGCTAGTGCACCACCGACGGCCGGGGGCTCGCGGCGGCGATCACGCGGGCGATCATCCCATTCAGCCGGGACTGCGGGATGTCGAACGGGCCCGCCACGGCGGCGCCCATCGGGATTTCGACTGCGATGACCACGCCTCCCTCGGTGGGCTCGACGATCCAGCTGAAGCCCCGCAGCGCAACGAAGGTGCTGGAGTCCTGCGGGTTGCGTGCACGGTTGATCGCGAGCAGGATGGACTTCAGGACCGTCGCGACGTCGGACTCGGTCCAGCGCGGCGGGTCGTTGCCGTCATGGCGCAGGCGCTCCGTCGTGGCCTCGTTCTGCTCGCGCAGCACAATCTCGACGTCGAAGGTCATGATCCAGGCGACGCGCCTGCTCTCCCTCAGTATAGCCACCCCCCCAGATGCGAATCTGTGTTCACCGACCTAGGTCTGCCGTATTATGTCACCAGGCTGCCGGGCGCTCGTCACTGCTGGACGGCAGTCCGTCCCTGAAATCGGTAGGAAACCGTCACCGCCGTTCGGTCGTGCCGGACGGCCGCCGCCGCGGGCTCCCGTGTGTGGGCGGGAGGTCGCGTCGCAAAGGGGGAATCGATGAGGGATTGTGCCAGGCTACTGCTCGCCGTTCTGGTCTGT
>JBMDXQ010000024.1:0-200518 GCA_048594975.1 Vicinamibacterales bacterium
GCCTTCACACGGCGGGGGTCAGTGGTTCGAATCCACTAGCGCCCACCAATCTCGCCTGCAGTCCTACATCTGTGAGGAAGCTGCGGTTCCCACGCCCGGCGAGCTCACGCCAGCATCACGCGGGTGTTAACCACCGCAGCGCCAAGCACGTAATAAGAGACTCCGGCGTTTGACGCAGGTATATCGGGTTTCACCCAGATCGGCCCTCGGCTGGACTGGCAGGGTTGCGGCGAAAAATCCCCCGGAGGCCACACGTGACTCGGATTCTGCTCCCACTCGCAACCCTGGCAGCCCTCACATCGGCTGGCCTCAGTGCTGAACCAGGAGTCGACCGCAATGTCGTCTACGGCATGTACTCGGGGCTGGCGCTCCTCATGGACGTCTACCGACCTGACGAGCCGAACGGGCACGGCATCGTCGTGGTGCACGGAAGCGGCTGGCATTCCTCGCTTGCCTACGGCGCGGGGGCGCTGAAGGAGGGTCCTGGCGGCGAGATCGTCCGCGCTCCCCTTCTGCGCGCCGGCTATACGGTGTTCACGATCAACCACCGTCAGGCACCGCGTTTCCGCTATCCCGCGGCGGTTGAGGATACGCAGCGCGCCGTGCGGTTCATTCGCCATCATGCAACAGAGTACGGGATCAGAGCGGATCGGATCGGTGCCTTCGGTGGCTCCTCGGGGGCGCACCTGGCAGCGCTCCTCGGCGTGCTGGACGGTGCCGGCACCGCCGACGATCCCGATCCCGTCAATCGTCAGAGCGCCAAGGTCCAGGCGGTGGTCGCAGCGGCCGCACCCACGGACTTCACCGCGTTTGAAGGCAGCGGCGTGTCCGCGGTCTCGTCCTTCGTCGGTCTGCGGCTCGACCGGCTGGACGCGAAGTCGGAGGAAGGGCGGCTCCTGCGTGAGGCCTCGCCCGCCTCTCATGTATCAGCCGATGATGCGCCGCTGCTGCTAGTGCACGGGGACGCCGACTCCGTCGTGTCGTTCCGGCAGGCCGAGATCATGCAAGCCGCCATGCAGAAGGGCGGCGCCACCGTGAAGCTGATTCGGATACCGGGCGGCGGTCACGGTTTTCTACGCAACCCGTCGAAGGACGCTCCGGACTTTGGCCTCGCGGCGGTGCGGTGGTTCGACGAGCACCTGCGAGGAAGCGTCGTGAGCGAACGGCGATAGCGAGTTCAGTCTGGGACTCAGGAAACGAGGACGGCACGCGCTCCACGTCTATCGTGGGGTCGCCGATCGCCCAGGGACGCCCGACCGACGCCGCGGAAGGGCAACGGCAGTTCAGAGCGTTCTTCAGGATCCCGACCGCTTCGTGCTCTTCAGCAACACCGACAGCATCTCCGCGTACTTCGCGTCGGCCTCGGCGTAGGCCTTGTTGTACTCCTCCTCGCTCAACTTGCCCTTCCGCCAGTCGCCGTCGAAGGTCACGGTCTTCGACGCCTCCCATACGTCGGCGGGGCTGTCGTCGGCCGGCTTGACGAGCAGGCCGTCGCCGAGCTGGTCCTGCACGAACACCTTCGATCCGGTGACCGAGGCGGACTGCAGGTCGATGTAGACGTCGCGATACTCCTTCGCGCCGATCTTGGTCACCAGCAACGAGGGGGCCGAGTACTTGGCCGAAACCACCAGCAGCTGCGCGCCCGGGAAATAGAGGGCGGCGACGAAGGCGCTGGGGTCCGCCGGGTCGGCCGCCGCAATGCTATCGAGCTTGGCGGCGTCGAGCGCCTGGGTGAGCTCCTTGGCGACGGCCGCCGACTTGGATCCCTGGGTTGCGGCTGAGGTCGAGAATGAAAACGAGAGAGAGACCGCTGCAACGGCCAGCGGCGCCAGAACCGTCCGGGTCTTGAGCAGCATGGGCGAACCTCGATGAAGAGGGATGGATGGCCCGTTCTACCACGCCCGATTGGCGGCGTCAATTACGGACGCTACCCGATGAACAGCGTATCTTCTTCTTCTACCTGGCGATGGCGCTCGCGCCGCTCGCGGAAGCCGCGGATGGCGGCCAGCCCCGCTTTCAGGCCGGCGACCACCGCCATGCCTTCACGCGCCGGCGTGATGATCGCGTGCTGGACGACGGCGGCGGTCTCGTCGACGCGGCGCACCAGGTCGGTGACCAGTCGATCCACCTTCTGCGCCTGGGCCGTGGCCACTGCCGCCGTGCGCGACGTCTCCTCGGCGACCGCCGTCACCTTCGCCAGCAACGGCCGCACGTCCTGCTGGATGGTCGACAGGAGATGCTCCGCCTGGTGTGCCGTGCGCCGCAGGCCGACGATCACCCCCACCTGGATTACCGCCATGACCAGGGTGGCAAGGGCGATGACGCCGAGGAAGACGTCGGACCAGCTCACAGGTTGCGCTCGCCTCCGGCTGGCTGCTCGCCGCCGTCGCGCGCCTGGTGGTACGCCTCGCGGCCGCGCTCGACCGCGCTGGCGATGTTCTGCCGCTGGCGATTGAGGAACTCGCGGCTCTGCCGCGCGGCCTCCTCGGCCTTCTCGCGCCCCTCCCGCGCCCGCTCGCCGAGCATGCGGCGCATCTCCTCGCCGCTCGACGGGGCGACGAGGAGTGCCACTGCCGCGCCGGCGATCGCGCCGAGCACGAACGCCGCGACGACCGTTCCCGCACCGCTGTCGTCTCGTGCCATAACGTCTCCGTCCGATGAGCGTCCGGGCCGCGCGGACCCGGCGCCGTCCTGGCCTGTCCGCCGCGTGTCAGAAGATGCTGACCCGAACGGTGAGGTATTTCTTCGGGTCCTTCTTGATTTCGGCGATCAGGCCCTGCAGCTCTTTCACCGTCGTGTTCATGTTCTCATACAACTGCTGGTCGTGCAGCAGCCGTCCGGCCGTTCCCTCGGGCCGTTCCAGCGCGCTGACGATCTTGTCAACGCGCGCCGCCAGCGAGTTCACGCGGTCGTACAGCTCCCGATCTTTCAACAACTTGCCGACGGTTCCCTCGCCGCGGGTAATCGACCCGGTAATCGAGTCGATGTTGCCCGACGCCGACGTCAGCGACCGCGCCAGGGCGTCGTCGTTCAGCAGCCGCCCGAGGGTCCCTTCGCCGGAACTGATGCGGCGGGTCATCTCCTGCAGGTCGGAGACCGCCGCTTCGAAGCGGCGATAGGCGGTGGGATTGCGCACCAGCTGGCCGAGCGTCCCCTCGCCGCGCCGCACGTACCCGGCGACGCTCTCCGCCGAGGCCACGAACGCCTGCAGGTCGCGGTAGAGCGCGTCGTCGGTGAACAGGCGGCCGACGCTGCCCTTGCCGGCGCGCAGGTCGCGCAGTACCAGGGTGGCCTCGTTCAGCGTATCGGTGGCGCTGGCGGCCATGTCGTTCAACTGCCCGCGGGTCGGCTCGCTGGGCAGGTAGTCGCCATCCTTGAGCGGCGTGCCGCTGGCGGCGGAGGTCACGTCGATGACCGGCTCGCCGAGCAGGCTGAGCGAGCCGATCGCGGCGCGCGAGTCGCTGGTAATGCGCGACCGCATGCTCTCGTTCACCTCGAGCACGACCTCCACCTCGGCCCCGGCGAAGCGCACGTCCGCGACCTGCCCGACCTCCACCCCGGACAGCCGGACGACCGCGCCGGACTTGAGCCCCATTACGTCGGGAAACTTGGTCTTCAGTTCGTACTGCGACACGAAGAGGCCGCCGCCGGCCCCTCCGACCGCGATGATGACCGTCGCGGCGAGCCCGAGCGCGATGGTGGCGATGATTCCGATCTTCAGCTCCGACCAGGCGAGCGAACGTGTTCTGGGCATAAATCCGTTCTAGGAAAGGAACGCGTCGATGTACGGGTCCTTCCGGGTGACTTCGCGCAGCTCGGCGGCGTTGCCTTCGAAGGCGATGGCGCCGTCGCGCAACATGATGAACTCCGCCTCGTCCGCCTTCCGCCCGGTGGCCTGCGTGAACTCGACGCGGCCGTCCGCGCGGCGCAGCGCCGCGTGCTCGGCGATGTAGAACGCGTCGCGCAGCTGGTGGGTGACGAGAATCGAGCTCACGCCCTCGAGGTCGCGAAGCTTGATGATCTCCTCGTCGACCGTGAGCGAGGTGATGGGATCGAGGCCGGTCGTTGGCTCGTCGTAGAGCAGGATGCGCGGCTTGGCCGCCATCGCCCGAGCGATCGCGACGCGACGGCGCTGCCCGCCGGACAGTTCCGAGGGCATGCGGTCGATGAACTCCCCGAGGCCGATGAACCCCAGCACTTCCTGCACGCGCCGGTCGGCGTCGGCGAGCGGCCAGTTCAGCTCCTCGTACAGCTTGTAGCCGACGTTCTCGCGTACCGTGAGCGAGTCGAACAGCGCGCCCTCCTGGAACACCATGCCGAGGTCGGCGCGCACCACCATCAGCTCGTCCTCGGACATCCGGTCCACACGCTCGCCGTTCAGGTAAATCTGCCCGGCATCGGGCTTGAGCAGACCGAGGATCAGCCGGAGGATCGTGGACTTGCCGGCGCCGCTCGCGCCCAGGAAGACCTTCGTGTGGCCGGTCTGGAGCGTGAAGCTGACGTGGCGCAGGATCACCTTCTCGTCGAATGCGAGGTCGACGCCGTCGAAAACGATGATCGGGCCGCCGTGGGCGAGCGCTTCCTCGAGCAGCGGATCCCGCGGGGCCGGTTGGACAATGGCCATCAGTACATCAGCACGATCAGGAGCTGGGTCACCAGGTAGTCGACGGCGATGACGGACACGGAGCTGGCCACCACTGCGTTGGTGGTGGCCCGGCCCACTCCCTGCGTGCCCCCGGTCGCCCGCAGCCCGACGTGACAGCCGATGCTCACGATGGCAAAACCGAGGAACACCGGCTTGATGAGCGCCATCCAGACGTCCTCGATGTAGAGGCCGTCCACGACCGAGTTCCAGTAGATCGAGGACGCCACGCGCAGGATCCCCCAGGTCACCACCCAGCCGCCGAGCATCCCGACCCCGGTCGCGATGATCGTGAGCAGCGGCACCATCACCAGCCCGGCCAGGATGCGCGGCACGACCAGCTTCCGGATCGGATCCGTACCGAGCGCGCGGAGCGCCGCGATCTGGTCGGTGACCATCATCGACCCGAGCTCGGCGGCGATGCCGGAGCCGACGCGGCCTGCAACCATCAGTCCAGTCAGCACCGGGCCGAGCTCCTTCACCATCGAGGCGCTGACCAGCCGGCCTACCATCGACCGCGCGCCGAACTGGTCGAGCGTAAAGCCCGACTGCAGGGCCAGGACCATGCCGGTGAACAGGCCGGTGAGCAGCACGACGGTGAGCGACCCGGCGCCGATCGCGTCGAACTGCTCGATCATGTCGCGGTAGTAGAACGGCCGCGTCACCAGCCCGCGGCAGAACTTCCCGAGCATGCGCACGTATTCCTGCACTTCGAGCAGGGCGTCCTTGAGACGCTCGGCCACGAAGAACGCCATGTCAGCGGGGGCTCCCGGCGACGAGGCCGAGCTCGCGCGTGCGCAGCTGCTTGATCCGGTCGCGGAGCGTCGCCGCCTTTTCGAACTCGAGGTTGGCGGCGGCCGCCTTCATCTGCGCCTGCAACTGGGAGACGTGCGCCTCGAGCTCCCCCTGCGTACGGAAGGGCTCGCCGTTGTCGGCCGGGATGGTGACGTAGTCGCGCTCGTAGACGCTGGTCAGCACCTCGTCGATGCTCTTGACGATCGACGCCGGCGTGATGCCGTGCTCGCGGTTGTAGGCTTCCTGGATGGCCCGCCGCCGCTCGGTCTCGGAGATCGCCTGCCGCATCGACTCGGTGACGGTGTCGGCGTACATCATCGCGCGGCCGTTCACGTTGCGGGCGGCGCGCCCGACCGTCTGGATGAGCGATCCGCCCGAGCGCAGGAACCCTTCCTTGTCGGCGTCGAGAATGGCGACCAGCGAGACCTCCGGGAGGTCCAGCCCCTCGCGGAGCAGGTTGATGCCGATGAGGACGTCGAACTCGCCGCGCCGCAGGTCGCGCAGGATCTGTATCCGTTCGAGCGTCTCGATGTCGGAGTGGAGATAGCGAACGCGTACCCCCAGCTCCTGGTAGTACTGGGTCAGGTCCTCGGCCATGCGCTTGGTGAGCGTCGTCACCAGCACCCGCTCGTGGCGGGCGGCGCGGTCGCGGATCTCGGCCAGCAGGTCGTCCACCTGCCCGCGCACCGGCCGCACCTCGATCACCGGGTCGAGCAGCCCCGTCGGCCGGATGATCTGCTCGACCACCGCGCCGCCGGACCGGCGCAGCTCGTAAGGCCCGGGCGTCGCCGAAACGAAGATGACCTGGCCGACGCGCGCTTCCCACTCCTCGAAATTGAGCGGCCGGTTGTCGAGCGCCGACGGCAGGCGGAAGCCGTAGGCGACGAGCACCTCTTTGCGCGAGCGGTCGCCGTGGTACATCCCGCGAATCTGCGGCACGGTCTGATGGCACTCGTCGACGACGGTCAGCGCGTCCTGCGGCAGGTAGTCGAGCAGCGTCGGCGGTGGCTCGCCGGGCGGGCGGCCGGTCAGGTGCCGCGCGTAGTTCTCGATGCCGTGGCAGTAGCCGATCTCCCTGATCATCTCGAGGTCGAACATCGTCCGCTGGTGCAGACGGTGCGCCTCGAGCACCTTCCCCTCCGACTCGAGCTGCCCGCGGTACCAGGCGAGCTCCGCCTTGATGCTCTCGACCGCCTGGCGGGTGCGATCGCGCGAGGTGACGAAGTGGGTCTTCGGGTAGATCGCCACCTTGTCGTGCCGCCGGATCGTCTTCCCGGTCAGCGGGTCGAAGGCGACGAGCTCGTCGACCTCCTCGCCGAACAGCTCGATGCGGATCGCGGCGTCGTCGTAGGACGGGAGCACCACGACGATGTCGCCGCGAACGCGGAACACGCCGCGCGTGAACTCGTGATCGTTGCGCTCGTACTGGATCTCCACCAGCTTGCGCAGGATCTGCTCCCGGTCGATGCGCTGGCCGCGCTCGAGCGGCAGCATCATCCCGTAATATGCCTCCGGCGAGCCGAGCCCGTAGATGCAGGAGACGCTGGCGACGATGATGACGTCGCGCCGCTCGAACAGCGACCGCGTGGCGGAGAGGCGCATGCGGTCGATCTCGTCGTTGATCGTCGCCTCCTTCTCGATGTACGAGTCGGTGGTCGGAACGTAGGCCTCGGGCTGGTAGTAGTCGTAGTAGCTGACGAAGTACTCGACCGCATTCTCGGGGAAGAAGCGACGGAACTCCTGGTAGAGCTGGGCGGCAAGGGTCTTGTTGTGCGCCATCACCAGCGTCGGACGGTTCACGCGCGCGATGCACTGCGCCATCGTGAACGTCTTGCCCGAGCCGGTGACACCGAGCAGGACCTGCGCGCCGTCGCAGCGGTTCAGCCCCTCGACCAGCTCGTCGATCGCCCGTGCCTGGTCGCCGCGCAGCTGGAAATCGGTGACGAGTGTGAACCGGTCGTACTTGGATGCCATGACGCGAGGAATGCCAATCCTCCATCGTACTACAATCCCTGATCGCCGATCCTGAATCCCGGATCCTGAGTCCCTCGTCCTCGATCGATTGTTCAGGAATCGGTTCACCTGCGGAACGTGATCAGCCGCGCGGATTCACGATCAGGGGTTCAGGATCGGAGATTCAGGATCCGGGATAGCGGATGAGCGATCAGGGATTGGGGAATGATGCGCCGCGCATCGGCGCGAAGTAGCCGGCGCGCGTGCGCACCCTCGCGCCCTTGAGGTCCGGCCGCTTGAGCCGGACCTTCACCTCGCGCCACCTGCCGTCGGCGCGGGTGTCGCTCGACGTGTAGCCGAGGCTGTAGCGGGCCGTGACTTCCTGCTGGATTATCTCGTAGAGCTTGTCCACGTCCTTCAGGCTGGTGGGAAAGAACGCCTGCCCGCCGGTCATCTCGGCGAATCGCTGCAGCTGGCGCCGCTGCTCGTGCCTGGCGGACACGGGCTGGTTCTCCAGGTAGCCGAGCGCGTAGACCGTGACGTCGGAGGCGCGCAGCATGTCGAGCACGTCGCTCAGGGGCAACGAGCTGCGGGTGTCGCCGCCGTCGGTGTACATGATGAGGACTTTCTGACCCGTCTGATCCGACGCGCCGTTCAGGTAGGTGGCCATCGCGTCGTACAGCGCCGTCCACCCCGCCGCCGCGCGGTTCCGGATGCGCTCGATCAGCCGGGTGAAGTCGTCCTGGCTGTAACGGGCGACCCGCACTTCGGTGTCGAAGTCGACGAGGGTGATGTCCGCGGCGCGTTCCATCGAGTTCAGGAAGCGGATGACCGCGGTGCGCACGTCCTTGATGTCGCGATCCATGCTGCCGCTGGTGTCCAGCAGGAAGCCGAGATGCAGCGGGAGGTTCTCGTCGGCGGCGTCGCCGGGCCCGACGGCGAAGAACTTGATCGCCTGCGGCTTGCCTTCCTCGACAATCTCGAAGTCGTCGGCGACGAGGCCGGTGATGGGCTCCCCCTCCCGACCGGTGACGGCGACGCTGAAATGCACGAGGTCGACGCCGACGCGATAGGTCTTCTGCGCCGCAGCCGTGGCGACCATCGCCACGATCGCCACTGCCGTCGTCAGGCCCCGCATGGGTCTCCCCTAGAACACCTTGAACACGCTGAACCGCACGACGTGCGTGCCGACCCGGCCGTCGGCGTTCACGCCGCGAAAGCCGTAGCCCCACTCGATCGCGACGCGCGCGCCGAACGGCGCCGGCGCCTCCAGGGCGGCGCCCGCGCCGGTGTAGCTCCGGGTGCGCCCGTCATAGGCCGCGTCGCGGACAAGAGCCGAATCGAGGAACCCGTCCAGCCGGACGAGACCGCCCGGGGCCCACGTCAGCACGGTCCGGACCACTCCGCCGCGATCGTAGCGGATCAGCGCCGACGGATATCCGCGGAGGCGATTGTCGAACGATCCGAACGCGTACCGGCTGAAACGGTCGAGGTCGCGACCGGCCATCCACGCCGCCTCGATCTTCCCCAGGATGGCTGGCGTGATCACCGTGGCACGCGACGCGGACACGCCGTACCGCTGGAAATCACGGTGGCCGGGATCGTAGTCGCCGCCGCCCGCCGTGCCCCAGGCGCGCCAGTACTGCCGCCGCGCCGGGTTCCACCAGGCCGACATCGTCCATCCCGCACGCTGCACGTCGAGCGCGAGGCGTGCGCCGTGTACGAGCTGACTCGGCGGAACCACGAAATCGGCAGCGGTGCCGCCGCCGCGCGCGAAGTGAGTGTAGTCCAAGTCGTACCCGACGCGCAGCGACATCCGCGTGGTCAACGGCCGCACCAGCCAGATCGCCGCGTGCGCCGGCCGCTGCTCGATGTTGTGCTCGTAGCGCTCGAGCCCGTCGACGAACGCGCGATCGTTGTAGGCGGAGGCGATCCCGAGCGTGCGCGCGCCGATCTGCCAGCGGCTGCCGGCAAGCGACGGCACGGAGACCGCCAGCTGCCCGTAGGTCCCGCCGAGGAACACGCTCAGCTGCGTCCCGGTGTCGAGCAGGTTGAAGTCGACGTAGCTCACGCCGGCAAACGGCAGTGGGTGCGAGATGTTCGGGTCGATGATCAGCCCGCCGGCGAGCGTGCGGATGCGCTCCGCGCGCCCGGCCACCGCGACGGCCGGCTGCGGGGCAGCACCGGCGGGCCCCGCGCTGGCCGGCCGCGTGCGGGTCAGGTAGCGGTACCCCTGGGGCGTGTCGCGCAACATCACGTGCGCAGACGCGTAGGCGGCGGCACGGCGCGCCTCGAAATCGGGCGGGTTCACCTCGTGGCGCACGATGTCGAGCACGCGGACGATGGGCGTGCGGTGGCCGGCGCCCTCATAGAGCTGGCGGATGTCCGAGCGCGCGGGCAGCCACACATCGGGCTGCACTTCGCGAAACTCGTCGATCTGCTCCGACGAGACGATCGCGCCGCGCAGGCCGGTCTGCGTCGCCGCGACGCGCGCCATCGCAAAGCCGGCGGCGGTAATCCAGGCACGGCCGCGGAACAGCGATCGGCCGTTGCCGGCCGCCTGCCGCGAGGCCTGGGCGGAGGTCGGCTCGAACGCGATGACGTAGCACCGCCGGCCGTCGACGGTGTCCTCGCCCGCCAGCCGGTAGCGATAGGCGTTGGTCAACGTGATCGCCAGCGGCGGCGCCGCCGCGCGCTCGGGCTCGATGATCGGCAGCCGGGGAACACCCGTGCCGTGGAACTCCACGCCGTTGACGCGAATGCTGCGCTGCTCGAGATCGGTGTGATCGCTGCCGGCGTAGATGACGGTGTCCGAGCTGATGGTGATGGGTGCGGCGAAGCCCGGCGCCTCGAAGGTGATGGTCAGCGTGCCGGTGGCGATCGACTGGTGAATCAGAGCCGCCTGCCGCGCCGTCGCCGCCTGGTGGCGCGCGACGATCTCCTCGACGGTGAGACGTCGCGGCGCGATCACCTGCACGTCCTCCGCCGGCTGATCGGACGGCCGCGTGAGCTCGCGCACCAGGCCGGCCGCCGCCGATGGTTCAGCGGGCAGCAGCCACAGCCATCGCGCCGCGTCGCCGCGCTGCGTGGCCGCGAGCGCGCGTTCCAGCGTGGGCGCTTCGACGAACCGCCACTCGACCGCTACGCCGTACGGCGCGTCCGCGCCGCCGAGCGCGATGAAATCGACGTACGGCGCGAGCTCGCCGGCCAACGCCCTCGAGGGAGCGACGACGCCGAGCGCGGTCTCCGATGCCGCCGCACCGCGCGTGGACGCGAGCAGCTTTCTCAGCGAAAACACGGCCGCGGCATCGGCCGGAGCGTCCAGCCGGATCAGGATCGTGCGGGCCAGCGGCAGCAGCGCCGCATCGATCGGCGAGGCTGGCGTGCCCTCGATCAGCAGCCCCGGCCGGCCGCCGGCACCTGCGACCGCCGCGAGCGCCGCCGCCGCGTCCCCTTCGCGGCCCGCCTCGATGCGGACGAGCACGTCGCGGCCATCGAGCCGTCCCGAAAACAGCGTGGCGGCGGCAGGCGTCAGCACCGGCACGACGCAGCTCGCGCACGCCGCTGGCTGCGCGGCGACCGGCGCGACGAGGGCGAGGAGCGCGGCCGCGGCCGCCGCCGGCTGGAGCCGGGCGCTGAGGCAGGCGTATAATGGACGTTTGGTCATGACGATCTGGCCGGTTGCGGGGAGCGGCCGGGCGAGGTCCGCCTGACGTGCGCGTCTACGCGATCTGTCAGGACGAACTCGTCATTCGCACCCTCGACGACGTCCTGCTGCCCAGCTTCGAGGTCGAGTTCCTCGTCGAGAGCCGGCCGCTCGCCCGCCGGCTGCATGACGCCGGCATCAAGGTCAGCGCCGGCGACCCCCGGCGCGTGGACAGCTACCTGCGCGCCGACCTGCCGCCCAACACCTGTTTCATCATCGAGGAAAACGGCCGCCGGAGCATCCGCAGGATCGTGTCGGCCGTCCGCGACTCGGGCGGCACGCTCATCTACGTCCTGCGTACCGGCGCCCGTGCCGCCGGCAAGGCGGTCGAGAAGCTGCGCACCGAGTTCCCCGACCTGACCGACATGGACCTGGCGGAGCTGGTCCGGCCGACCCTGGTGACCGAGCTCAGTCGGTCGATGACGCGCGCGCGGGTGCAGCAGTATCAACGCTACTTCGCCGATGCAGATCGCGTGCTCATCCTGCTGCATAACGACCCCGACCCGGACGCGCTCGCCAGCGGCCTGGCGCTGCGCAACCTGCTGAGGCGCACCAAAACCACCGCGATCATCGGCGCCATGCAGGGCGTGACCCGCCCGGAAAACCTGCGCATGGCCAACATGCTCGACATCCACGTCGAGCAGATCGGCAGCGTGTCACTGGGACAGTTCGAGCGGATCGCGACGGTTGACGTGCAGCCGCACTACTTCGGCGGCCTCCTGGACCGCGCCGACCTGGTGATCGACCATCACCCGGAGCAGCCGGGCTACAGCGCCGTCTTCAAGGACATCCGCGCCGACTACGGGTCCACCTCGACGATCCTGACCGAGCACCTGCGCGCCGTCGACGTGAACATCTCCGAGCGGACGGCGACGGCGATGCTCTACGCGATCAAATCGGACACGCTGTTCTTCGCGCGCCACACCAATCGCGTCGATCTCGAAGCGTTCACCTTCCTCTATCCGCTCGCCGACGCCGCGCTCATCCGGAAGATGGAGGGCGCCGAGATCACGCTCGAGCGCCTCGACTACGTCACCCGCGCCAGCCAGGGCGGCCTGATGCGCGAGCAGGTGTTCAGCGCCTTCATCGGCGAGGCGCCGCGCGAGGACCTGATCCCCTACACCGCCGACTTCTTCCTGCAGCTCGAAGACGTGAAGTGGACGATCGTCGCCGGGGTCGTGAACGGGTCGCTGATCGTGAGCGTGCGCAATCTGGGCTACTCGCGCAACGCCGGCGAGTTCGTCAAGCGGTGGTTCGCCGACATCGGCAGCGCCGGCGGGCACCGCGCGATGGCCAAGGCGGTCGTGCCGATCGACCGCTTCCGGCAGAAGTTCGGCGAGCTTTCCGGCCCCGAGATCACCGCCCGCATCGCCCAGCTGGCAGAACAGTTCCTGCATGAGGTGCCGATCGAGAAGAAGAAGGAAGTCGCAAGTCGAGAGTCGTAAGTCAGGGTCAGAGTCAGGGTCAGGGTCAAAGTCAGAGTCGGAGGCCGAGTCAATCGAGGTGCGATTCTCGACTCTGAGACCCGAATCCGACTCCCGAGTCTGACGTTGGACCATGAGTCCCAACCCTGACTTTGACCCTGACTCCCGACCCTGACTCTGACTTTCGACCGTCGACTTTCGACTTCGCGAACTAATCCAAGGCCTGATCGAGATCCGCAATCAGATCCTCCGGGTCCTCGAGGCCGATAGAGAGCCGCGCCATGCCCTTGGTGACCCCGGCGCGCGCCAGCTCCTCGTCGGAATGGCCGTACTGCGAGGTCAGGACGGGCAGGCTGCAGAGGCTTTCGACCCCGCCCAGGCTGGCGGCGCGCGTGACTACGCGCAGGCGATCGAAGAAGCGTGCAGCGCGCTCGTAGCTGCCGCCGAGATCGAGCGTCACCATGCCGCCGAACCCGCGCATCTGGCGGGCGGCGATGGCGTGGTCGGGATGCTCTTCGAGTCCCGGGTAGTACACGGCCGCGACCCGGCGGTCGCGCGCGAGCCAGTGCGCCACCGCCATCGCCGTGGCGTTCTGCCGCGCCACCCGGACGCCGAGCGTCTTCAGGCCGCGACCGAGCGCGTAGGCGGCGTGCGGGTCGAGGATCGTGCCGAGCAGGCGCCGCGCCTGCGCCATCGGCGCGAGCAGCCGCGCCGGCCCCGCGAGCACCCCGGCGGTGACGTCGCTGTGCCCGTTGAGGTACTTCGTCGCGCTGTGCATGACCACGTCCACCCCCAGCGCGATCGGCTGCTGATTGATCGGACTGGCGAAGGTGTTGTCCACCACCGACACCACGCCCCGGGCGCGGCAGACGTCCGCGACCGCCCGGATGTCCACGCAGCGCAGCGTCGGGTTGATCGGCGACTCGAACCACACCATCTTCGTGGCGTCGGCGATGAGCGCAGCCGGGCGCGCGAGCTCCTCGAGCGAGACGAAGCGCGGCCTGATGCCGAACTTCGAGAGCAGGTCGCCGAGCAGGTGGAGCGTGCCGCCGTAGATCGCCGCGCTGCAGATCACCTCGTCGCCCGACCGCAGCAGCGCCAGCACCGCGGTGGTGGTCGCCGCCTGGCCGCTCGACAGCACGAGTGCCTGTTCGGCCTGCTCGAGCACCGCGAGCTTCTTCTCCACCGCGATGATGCTCGGATTGCCGTAGCGCGAGTAGAGGTACCTGGTCGATCGCCCTTCGTTGTACGCGATCATCTCCTCGGCGCTCTCGAACACGAACGTCGTCGTCTCGTAGATCGGCGTGGTGAGCGACCTGGCCGAATCTGTGAGTCCGGGTATTTCGTGAATCAGCTCGGTATCAGGCTTCATGGGTACTTCGCTCGTCAATGCTGAATGCGGAATGCTGAATGCCGAATGAAATGCTGAATGCCGAATGCTGAAGGTTGAATGCGCGAACGGGTTCTCAGCATTCAACATTCATTCAGCATTCAACATTCAGCATTCGGCATTCAGCATTCACACCAGGGAACAAGCCTTCACCGATGGACGGTCTCGATGCGCTCGCCGCTGGCGCCGACGATCGGCTCGATGAACTGACGATAGGCGTCTTCGTACCCGCGATCCACGAGTTCGGCGAGCGTGTGCACGCGGTCCGACCGCTGGTCGAATACGCCTCCAAAGTCCAGGGGACCGAGCGGATTATGCGCCGGCCGGATGAGGTAGAGGCCGGCAAAGCGGCCGGCGAAGAACTCCAGCGCGTCACGGAGGCCTGCAGACTCGAACGCCGCGAGCTGCTCGCCGGCGCGGCCGCGCGGATCGATTCGACCGGCGCTCAGTTCGTGGGCGCGCGCGGCCGGCGGCGCCGCCGCGACAACGATGACCTGCTCGGCGCCGGCGGCGGCCACCTCCTCGAGCAGGCGGACGAGACTTCCGGCACGATCGCAGGCGCGGTGCGTCTCGCCGCGCCAGGGGCTTTCCGCGGAGAACGCGATCAGGTGCGGGTCGGTCGCGATCGGGACGGCCAGCGACGCCGACAGCGCGTCGAGCGCATGGTCGCGCGCGACGCCGGACAGATCGAATGCCTCGGACTGCCGCGCGCCGCCGTCGCCGGGCACGGCGCGCCCGAAGAACCTCGCGCGGTGCGACGCGCCGACCAGGCCGAACACCAGATCGCGCCGTGCATCCAGGTCGTGGACGACGATCAGCGCTTCGCGAAAGCCCGGCTGACCGAGGTTCTCGGAAAGCAGCTCGACGTAGCGGCGCGCCAGCTCCACCCGCGGCGGCAGCGCGAGCGGCGCAGCGCCCCGGATCAGGTCCCAGAGTTCGGCGGCGCAGCGGTCGACCAGCGGCGCCGCGGTCAGCGGCGCACCGAGGAGCCGCCACGCGCCGCCGTGGTAGGTACGGCGCCGCTCCCGGGTGCGCCGGCCCGGCCGCATCCCGACGGCGAGCGCGACGACCGCCGCGAGCAACGCCAGCAGGACCAGCCGTGGAATGTAGGTCGGCAGAATCGCCGCGGAGAAGAGCTCGGCGATCCAGCCGGCGGACACGGCCGTGACCGCAGCCGCCGCGGCGTCGAGGCCGACCAGCGTGAGCAGCAGGCCGGCCAGCCCGGCGAGCACCGACACGGCGAGCAGAGCCACGGGCAGCGCGACGGCGATCGCCGCCGCGAGCCGGGCCCAGCCCGCGGAGCGCAGCGGGGTGCGCCAGCGGTACAAGCCGCGGGCGCTCGCGCGCTTCCAGACCCCGCCGGTGTCCCACAGGCGGGCGCCGCCGTCCACCGCGGCGAACAGCACGCCGATGGCACCGGCGCCGCGGCCGGCGACGAGATCGATCCGGACGCCGGCTTCCTGCAACGCGCGCAGCACGCCTGCGTGATAGGCGCCCGCCGTCCCCGTCCCCGTGACCACCACCGCCGTCCGCAGGCGGGTGGAGTACAGGCGGTCGGGACTGTCGGGTGTGATCATCTACGCTTCGTCGTGGATGGTCACCAGCTTCACGATCTCGAACGCGCGCGCACCATTCGGGGTGTTGACGGTGATCTCCTCGCCTTCCTCCTTGTTGAGCAGCGCGCGGCCGATCGGCGACGAGGTCGAAATCATGCCCTGCTCGACGTCGGCATCCTCGGGCATGACCAGCTGGTAGACGATCGTCTGGCCGCTGCCGTCCTTCAGGTGCACGGTGGAGCCGAAGCCCACCCGGTCGCGGGGAATCTTCTCGACGTTCATCAGCGAGATCTGGCCGACGCGCTTACGCAAAAGGCTGATGCGCGATTCCACGAATCGCTGCCGCTCCTTGGCGGCGTGGTATTCCGCGTTCTCGCGCAGATCGCCGTGCTCGCGCGCGCGCTTGATCTCCTTCGGCAGCTCGGTCTTCAGCTCCCGGTCGAGCAGCGCGATCTCGTCCTCGAACTTCTTCAGGAGCCTGGCCTTCATCCGGCAGATGGTAACAAATGAGTACAATCTGCACCAGATGGAGCGCATCGCGAGCCGCCACAACGCCATCGTCAAGCGGTTCCGGGATCTGGCGCGCGGCGCGGGGCCGCGCGGCGGAACGGTGCTGCTCGACGGCGAACATCTCGTCGCAGAAGCGATGGAGTCGGGCGCGGAGATCGAGGTGGCGGCCTTCGCCGGAACGCACGCGCGGGAACGCTTCGTCGCGCTCGCGGATCGCACGCGTCGCGCCGGCGCGCGCACGGTCGAGGTCACGGATCGGGTTCTGGCGGCCATCAGCCCGGTGCGGCATCCCTCGGGGGTCGTCGCCATCGCACGGCGGCCCGAGTCGACGCTCGACGCGGTCTTCGCGGCGCGTCCCCAGTTCGTGCTGCTGCTCGCCGACGTCCAGGATCCCGGCAACGTCGGAGCGATTGTCCGCACCGCCGCGGCGTGCGGCGCGACCGGGGTCGTCGCCGGCGGCGCCACCGCCGACCCGTTCGGGTGGAAGGCATTGCGCGGCGCGATGGGCAGCACGTTCCGACTGCCCGTCGCGCGCGTGACGCTCGACGACGGGCTCGCCGCCGCCCGCGCCTCCGGCGTGCGCGTGTTCGCCGCGGTCACCCGTGGCGGCACACCGCTCCCCTCCTGCGATCTGCGCCGACCCTCCGCAGTGCTCCTCGGCGGCGAGGGCGGCGGGATCGCGGCGGCGCACCTCGAGGCGGCGGACGAACGGCTCACCATCCCGATGCGCGGCCGGGTGGAGTCGTTGAACGTCGCGATCGCCGCGGCGCTCGTGACCTACGAGGCGGCGCGCCAGCGCCGGTAACCATGTCGCTCTTCGACGACGAGCCAGTCCCCCGGCCGGCACCCGCCGCACCCCTGGCCGAGCGGATGCGCCCGGCGACGCTCGACGAGTTCGTCGGCCAGGACGAGCTGATCGGCCCGGGGCGGCCGCTCCGGCTCGCCATCGAGCAGGACCGCCTGCAGTCGATCATCCTCTGGGGCCCGCCGGGGACCGGCAAGACCACGCTCGCGCGCGTCATCGCCAGGGTGACGCGGGCACACTTCATCGCCTTCAGCGCGGTGCTGTCGGGCATCAAGGAGATTCGCGCCGTCATGGCGGAAGCCGAGGAAGCCCGGCGCCGCCTGGGACGCCGCACGATCCTGTTCATCGACGAGATCCACCGCTTCAACAAGGCGCAGCAGGACGCGTTTCTGCCGCGCGTCGAGGCGGGTGACATCGTCCTCATCGGCGCGACGACCGAGAACCCGTCCTTCGAGGTGAACTCGGCGCTGCTGTCGCGCTCCAAGGTATACGTCCTGAAGCCGCTCGACGTCGGCGCGGTCGTGACGATCCTGCGCCGGGCGCTCGCCGACCGCGAGCGGGGCCTGGGCGGGCTCGAACTCTCCGCCGAAGACGAAGGGCTGCAGGCGATCGCACGATACGCGAACGGCGACGCCCGGGTGGCGCTCAACATGATGGAGATGGCGGCAGCGCAGGCGGGCCACGGCGGGCGGATCGACGCGGCGGCGATTGCCGAGCTCGCGCAGAGCCGGGCGCTGCTCTACGACAAGTCCGGCGAGGAGCACTACAACCTGATCTCGGCGCTCCACAAGTCGATGCGCAACAGCGATCCGGACGCCGCCGTCTACTGGCTGGCGCGCATGCTCGAAGCCGGCGAGGACCCGTTGTATGTCGCCCGCCGCCTGGTGCGCTTCGCGTCCGAGGACGTCGGCAACGCCGACCCGCAGGCGCTCACGGTGGCAATCGCCGCCAAGGACGCCGTTCACTTCATCGGCATGCCGGAGGGCAATACGGCCCTGGCGCAGGCGGCGATTTACCTGGCGACCGCCCCCAAGAGCAACGCCGTGTACACCGCGTACGCCGCCGCCGCCGACGCAGCGGCGAACGAGATCGCCGAGCCGGTGCCGCTGCACCTGCGGAACGCGCCGACGAAGCTGATGAAAGGACTCGAGTACGGCAAGGGCTATCGCTACGCGCACGACGAGCCGGAAGGGATTGCCGCCGGAATGGAGTGCCTGCCCCCGGCGCACAGGGGGCGGAGATTCTACGAGCCGACCGACCGCGGGTTCGAGGCTGAACTGCGGCGGCGGCTCGAGTTGTGGCGAAAACGATAACCGCGGGGAACGACTCCCAAACGCCGCCTGCCAACGCTCTGGTAATGGGCCCTTGGTCGTCGGGAGTTGTCGCGGTTCAGTCCAGATGCTCGACCTTGCGGAACATCTCGCCGCGCAGCGGCAGGATGAACGAGAAGCGGTAGTCGCCCTGCATCCGGCCTACGGGGATGCCCACCAGTTCGCCTTCCCGATTGAGGACACCGCCGCCCGATACGCCGGGGTGCCCGTCGGTCAGGCACGTGACGAGCTGGTTGGCAGTGCGCTGGCCGACGTAGCCGGTCGCGACGATGATCCCTTTCGAATAATCGTTGCCGAGGCGGAAGATCGGATCGGCGAAATCGAAGGGGTACCGCAGGTTCACGGTCAGCGGCGGTAAATCCAGCTCTTCCTTCACCCGGATGATCGCCCAGTCGCCGGGATCGACTTCGGCGCGCGCATCGCCGGCGTCGATCAGGCGCGCGTTGAGCGAACGCCCACGGTACGAGACTTTGATAGATTTGATGCGCCGCGGGTCCGCGAGCCCGTCCTGCCCGAGGACGACCACGCCGTGCTTCACGGTGATGAAGTAGCCGTTGCCGAGGTAGCCGGCGGTGCCGTAGCTGCTCGACCCGCGGTCGTCGTAGGAATACAGCTCCACGAAGCTGTCGCGCCGCTCGCGCAGCAGGTTGAGCGGAAGCAGCCCCATTTCCTGCTGCAGCTGGCGCTTCACGTCCTCGACCAGCGCCGCGCGCGTGCTTTCGTCGTCGACCTGCGGTACGGTGCGCCCGGTTGTTCCCGCCGTCGCCAGCGCGTCGCGGCGGCGGAGCAGGTCGAGCTCTGCCCGCAGCTCGGCGAGACGTTCGGCGCTGTCGGCGTTGTTACGCGCGGCGAGGTAGCTGCCGAGTCCGAAGAACAGCAGCGCGATCGAGAGCGAGAGCAGGACGGGAACGATCCGGCGGTGCGACATCACAGTCTCCAAGTTCGGCAGCCAAACCACCCCGAAGGGGGCTTACAGCTTTGCGATCCCGCTGGGGACAGCCCTTTCGCTTGGACAGCGTAGAACTTGCTGGGATGTTCCAAATGTAAGACGTTTTCCCACACCAGTCAAGGGTAAATTCAAGGGTAAATCTTACGCGGTCAGCAGTTTATGCTCGAGGCGGTGTGTTCACGCCTTCACGCGACCCACGTCGCTCATTCGCCGTCGCACGTGGATCGGACGATCGGACGCCTGCGACGGCGTCGACGAACTCCGTGAAGCCTGTGGCTTCGAACGCCGACTCGGATCCAGGGATACGCGTACTTGGACGACGACACGCCGGGTTTTGGCGGGACCGGGTAACCTTCGATCGTCCGCGCTTGCGCGACCGGGCGTAGCCGATCGCTGCCTCGATCAGCTTCACGGAGAGGCGCTGGCGCCCGATGCGCGCGATGGAACGCCGGTGTCGATCACACCCCGCGGCCCTCAGAGCTGCGGCGCGAGGGCGAGCGGCGCAGCGCATCTCAGGTCTCCCCGGGGCGCGACCGCCCCAGCCCGCCGGCTCGCGTTCGTCACACCCGAGCCACGGCTGGACGCCCCCGGCGGCTCCACCTTGCCGGCCCTTCGCTGCGCGAGATCGCAAAGGCACTCTCGCTGAGCCACCAGCGCGTGCAGCAGATCGTCAACGGCGCCGGCGGTACGAGGTGGCACCGCGTGCGGCGCATGCGTAGGGCGACACGCGATGCCGTGTGCACTGGTGCGGGCGCCCGCGAGCGAGGTCTCGAAGCTCGTCGCCGGGCCGAACGTGTTCATCTGTGACGCCGGCATGGGGGCCGCCGAGCGCATCGTGGCAGCCGACCCGCGGGGTGGAGGCTCGCTGAACCGCGCGCCCGCCGGATCGACCCGCCGATGCTCGGTCTGCCGCACGCGCGGCAGCGCCACCCGACCGCTGATTGTCGGCCCGGCGAACGTCTGCGCTGAGTGCCTCAAAACGTGCCGCGACATCGTGGAGCCAGGGCGGACTGACGCGTTCGGTCGGCTTTCGCAGCCGCCGGCCGGCTCCAGTACCGGCCGGCTACAGGTACCGCTGCCGGATGATGTCCAGGTGGTGGATGACGTGCCCGGCTGCGAGAAACGCGAGGGCACGGACGGTGAACGGGTTGTCGCTGGCGAGGCCGCGCCGCGACCACGCCTCGGCGGGGAGGTGGCGGAAGAATGCGATCGTCGCCCCGCGCACCAGCCGGAACTCTTCGACGTGCGCGCCCCAGGGGAGCGCGTCGCCGGGCGCGTGCGACATCGCGACGTGCTGGTCGAAGCTCGGCAACGGGCTGTCGAACCCCCGGGCGAACCAAAAGGCGCGGAACAGGAAGAGGCGCTCCGTGTCGTTGATGTGGTCGAGCACCTCGCGGATGCTCCACTTGCCCGGCTCGTAGCGCCGGAGCGACTGCTCCTCGGTGATCTCCTGGCAGAAGGCGAGCGTATCCGGGAGCTGCGCCTGGAGGATCGAGCAGATGTCGTGGCCGGTGACCCGATCGATGTACCGGAAGTAGTACTCGGCGGCCTCGCTGCGATCGACGGCGGCGTGGATCATCGGGACGTCAGATTCGCTGGAAGTTCTTCTCGATCTCCCGCCGCGTGATGCGCAGGACGACGGGACGGCCATGCGGGCAGACGCTCGAGTACGCCGTGCGCCGCAGTTCCTCGAGAATGTACCGCATCTTTTCCATCGTCAAGGGGTAGTTCGCCTTGACGGCGGCGTGGCAGGCCATGGTCGCGGCGATCCGCCGGAGCGCGTCCTCGATGCGCGAGCCGCGGTCGAGCCCCTCGAGGTCCTCGGCGAGCGCGCGGACGGCGGCCTTGCACTGCGCCGGGTCGAGGACCGCGGGGACGGCGCGCAGACGAAGCGAGTCGCCGCCGAACTCTTCGATTTCGAGGCCGAACCGCGCGAGGGTCGCCCGCTGCGCGGCGAGCGTCTGGCGCTGCGCCGAGGAGAGCTCGATGACGATCGGCATCAGCAGCTGCTGGCTCTCCAGCCGGCCGGCGGTCAGCTTCTCCATCAACTGCTCGAAGAGCACGCGCTCGTGCGCGACGTGCTGGTCGATGATGGCCAGCCCCTCGTCGTCGATGGCGATGATGAAGGTGTCGCGGAACTGGCCGAGCGGGATCATGGGACGGACGTCGGCGGGCCCGAAGGCGGTCGCAGGTACAGCCGTTGCCGGCCCGGCGCTGGCTTCCGTCGGGTGGCGGATGCCCTCCGTCGAGGCGTCGCCGGCGTCGCCAAATGGTGACGGCGGTGTCCACCGGCTTCCTACCGTCGCGCCGGCCAGCACGCCGGGAATGGCCATTGGCCTGGGCTCGGTGGAGGGCGGCGCGAACGGCGTGAACTGCAGTTCCGGCGCGCGCCCCTGGCCGAGCGCGTCCATGAGGGCCCGCCGCAGCACCTCGTGCACGAGCGACTGCTCGAGGAAACGCACCTCCGCCTTCGTGGGGTGGACGTTCACATCCACGCGATCCGGCGGGATCTCGATGAACAGGTGGACCTCCGGGCTGCGCTCCTTGATCGTGGCGACGCTGTACGCGTCGGCGATGGCGTGCGCGATCGTCCGGTCCTTGACGATACGGCGATTGACGAACACGTTCTGCGGCCCCCGCACCGGCCCCTGGTCGCCGAGCGCGGCGGCGTAGCCGTGAATGCGCAGCCCGGCGGCCTCCTTCCGGATCTCGACGAGGTCGGGCCGCTCGCCGAACAGCTGGAAGAACCGCTCGGCGAGCCCGGCTGCCGGAGGGCACTGGAGGAGCTGCCGCGGACCGCTTACCAGCGTGAAGCCCGTTTCCGGGTAGCCGAGCGCCATCTGGGTCACGAGCCGCGAGATCTGCGCCGATTCGGCGGTGTCGGACTTGAGGAACTTGCGGCGGGCCGGCAGGTTGTAGAAGAGGTCCGCGACCTCGACGCAGGTGCCCTCTGGCGCCCCCACCTCGCGGACCGAGGCGACCGTCCCGCCGTTCACCCGCACTTCGGTCGCGCCGCCGCCGCGCGCGCGCGTGCGCAGGACGAAATGCGACACCGAGGCGATGCTGGGCAGCGCCTCGCCGCGAAAGCCGAGCGTGCGGATCGCGGCGAGATCCTCCGGCGTCGCGATCTTGCTGGTCGCGTGGCGCTCGATCGCGAGCCTGGCGTCCTCCGGGTCCATGCCGTCACCGTCGTCCTCGACCCGTACCAGCTTTTTGCCGCCCAGCTCGATCGTGACGGTGATCCGCCGTGCGCCCGCGTCGAGGGCGTTCTCGGTCAGCTCCTTGACGACCGACGCGGGACGCTCGACGACCTCGCCGGCGGCGATCTGGTTCGCGAGCTGGACGGGCAGGCGGTGGACTCGGGGCATCGACGGGCCGTCTACATGGCCTCTTTCCAGATACCCATCACGCGGCCGTCCGGGTCGGCAAACAGGGAGAAGGACCCCATGCCCGGGACCTGCTGCTTCTCGACGACGATCTTGCCGCCGGCGGCGGTGATCTTCTTCGCGTAGGCGTCGAGATCGTTCACGGCGATGTAGAACGTCATGTTGCCCGGCCACGGCCCGGACCTGTCGGGCGTCATGATGCCGCCGCCGATTCCCCCCTGGCCGCCCGGCTCCGCGACCCGGTAGTTCAACTCAGGGTGATGCGTGATCTTCCAGTCGAAGACCGTCCTGTAGAAGTCGGCTGTCCGCTCCGCATTCTCCGACCACAGCTCCCAGTGCACGACCGGCGAACCCATACGCCCTCCTTGCTCGATGCTCGCGCCGCGACTCCCGCATTCCCGTTCTGCTCCCTGGCGGATCCACGAGACTACAGCCACCTCCGCCGGCGGAAGAACCCCAACATCGCGACGCTGATCGCGATCATGGCAAT
Source organism: Vicinamibacterales bacterium (assembly GCA_048594975.1). Classification (GTDB taxonomy): domain Bacteria; phylum Acidobacteriota; class Vicinamibacteria; order Vicinamibacterales; family 2-12-FULL-66-21; genus JBMDXB01. The sequence goes on from JBMDXQ010000024.1 coordinate 22,938, forward strand.
CGTGATCCACCAGAACTGCGCCCTTTCCCCGCCCGGCAGTTCCGGCAGCTCGACGTTCATGCCGTAGAGCCCGACGACGACGCTGAGCGGCATGAAGATGGTCGCGATGATCGTCAGCACCTTCATCACGCCGTTCAACGCGTTCGACACGGCGGCGAGGTGCGCGTCGAGCAGGCTGCCGATCCGATCCTGAAAGAACACCGCCTCGTCGGAGAGGCGCACGAGGTGGTCGTAGACGTCGCGGAACCGGTAGGAGAGCGGCTCGGAGATGAGCGGGAACTCGCGACGCGCCAGCCGGCCCACCGCATCGCGCTCCGGCAGCACGACCCGGCGGAGCGACGACACGTCGCGCTTGAAGTCGAGGATGCGCCGGGCGAGGTGCGGATCCGGGCGCTGGAATACTTCCTTCTCCAGCCGATCCAGGCGGTCGCCGAGCTTCTCCACCTCGGGTCGGTAGTTGTCGACCATGGTGTCGACGATGCGGTGCATCAGCGCCGCCGGCCCCTCGGACAGCGCGCCGGCGTTCTTGCGGCAGACCTCCTTGACCCGGCTGATCGACCGCGACACCCCGGAGTGCACGGTCACCAGGTAGTTCGGGCCGAGGAAGAAATCGACGTCGACGGTGCGGAAGCAGTGCTCCTTCGCCCTGAAGTCGATCCCGTGGAGGATCAGGTACAGGTACTCGGGATACGGTTCGATCTTGGGGTGGTGGATCTCGCTGACCGCGTCCTCGACCGAGAGCTCGTGAAAACGAAAAACGTCGGACATGATGCGCGTTTCGCCGGGCGTCGGCGCGCTGAGGTCCACCCACAGGACGACCCCGCTGGCGGGGTCGAGCCAGGCGGAGTCGAGCTCGGCGACTTCCGAGGTCTTCCCCGCCTGGTGGCTGAAGATCGTGATCAATCGCCGACCTTGACCTGCAACGCCGCCTGCGCCGCCGCCAGCCGCGCCACCGGCACGCGATAGGGCGAGCAGCTCACGTAGTCGAGGCCCACCCGGTTGAAGAAATGGATCGACGAGGGATCGCCGCCGTGCTCACCGCAGACGCCGACCTTCAGGTCGGGCCGCGCGCTGCGTCCCTTCTGCACGCCGAGCTCGACGAGCTGGCCGACGCCGACCGTGTCGATGGTCGCGAACGGGTCCTTGTCCAGGATTTTCTTGTCCTGGTACGACCCGAGAAACTTGCCGATGTCGTCGCGCGAGAACCCGAAGGTGAGCTGTGTCAGGTCGTTGGTGCCGAACGAGAAGAACTGCGCCTCGCGGGCGATCTCGTCGGCGGTTACCGCCCCGCGCGGGACTTCGATCATCGTACCGACCAGGTACTGGATCGTGACGCCCTGCTCCTTCATGACCTCCGCCGCGATGCGGTCGACGATCGCCTTCTGGTCGCGCAGCTCCTTCACGTGGCCCACGAGCGGGATCATGATCTCCGGGACGCACTTCGTGCCTTCCCTGGCGAGCTGGCAGGCCGCCTCGATGATCGCGCGCGTCTGCATCTCGGTGATCTCCGGATAGGTGATGCCCAGGCGGACGCCGCGGTGGCCGAGCATCGGGTTGAACTCGTGGAGCTGCTCGACACGCCGCAACAGCGCCTGCTTGTCCTCCAGCGCCCTGCCCGTCCTCGCCTGCGCCTCCATCCGCGCGATCTCGACCATCAGGTCCTCGCGCTTCGGCAGGAACTCGTGCAGCGGCGGGTCGATGGTGCGGATGGTCACCGGGGTGCCGTGCATCCCCTTGAACACGCCGTAGAAGTCGCCGCGCTGCAGCGGCAGCAGCTCGGCGAGCGCCTTGCGCCGATCGGCCTCGTTGTCGGCGAGGATCATCCGCTGCACGATGGGAATCCGGCCCTCGCCGAAGAACATGTGCTCGGTCCGGCACAGGCCGATGCCGCGCGCGCCGAAGGCATAGGCGGTCTCCGCCTGGTCCGGCTGGTCGGCGTTGGCGCGGATGCCGAGGCGGCGGAACTTGTCGGCCCACGAGAGCAGCCGATCGAACCGCTGGTAGATGTCCGAGTTCTGCGGCTTCATCTCCCCCGCGATCACCTGCAGGATCTCGCTCGGCCTCGTCGCCACCTGGCCGATCTTCACCTCGCCGGTCAGCCCGTCGAACGACACCCAGTCGCCTTCGTTGATCGTCTGGCCGCCGACCTTGCAGGTCTTCGCGGCTTCGCTCACCTCGAGCGCGCCGGCGCCGACCACCGAGGGCTTGCCCATCTGCCGGCCGACCACCGCGGCGTGGGACGTCATGCCGCCGGTCGCCGTGAGAACACCCTGGGAGACGAACATCCCGTGGATGTCGTCGGGCACCGTCTCCTTGCGGACGAGGACCACGCGCTTCCCCTGGCGGGTCCACTCGACGGCGTGATCCGCGGTGAACACCGCCTGGCCCGAGGCCGCGCCCGGCGACGCGGGCAGTCCTTTCGTGGCAACCGCGAGCGCCTTCCATTCCTTCGGATCGAAGATCGGCGCCAGCAGCTGCGAAACCGACTCGGGATCGACCTGCAGCACCGCTTCCTTCGGCGTGATCAGCTTCTCGGACACGAGATCGGTCGCGATGATGACGGCCGCGTAACCCGTACGCTTCCCGTTGCGCGTCTGCAGCATGTAGAGCTTCTCGTCCTGGATCGTGAACTCGAAATCCTGGACGTCTCGGTAGTGTTTCTCGAGGCGCTTCGTGATCTGGCGCAGCTCCCTGTACGCCTTGGGCATGACCCGCTCGAGCTCGGCAATCGGCTGCGGCGTGCGGATGCCGGCGACGACGTCCTCCCCCTGGGCATTCACGAGGAACTCGCCGTAGAACTCGTTGGCGCCGGTGGCGGGGTTGCGGGTGAAGCCCACGCCGGTTGCCGAGCGATCGCCGGTGTTGCCGAAGACCATCGCCTGCACGTTGACCGCGGTCCCGATGTCATCGGGGATCTCGTAGATGCGGCGGTATTCGATGGCGCGCGCGTTGTTCCAGGAGCGGAAGACGGCGTCGCGCGCGCCGCGCAGCTGGGCCAGCGGATCCTGCGGGAAGTCCTTGCCAGTCTTCTCGCGCACCACCTGCTTGTAGCGCTTGACCACCTCGACGAGGTGCGCCTCGGTCAGGTTGGTGTCGACGCGCGCGCCGACCTCCTTCTTCACCGCCTCGAGCCGGTGCTCGTACTCCTCCTTGGGGATCTCCAGCACGACGTTCCCGTACATCTGGATGAACCGACGGTAGCTGTCCCAGGCGAACCGGCCGTTGCCGGTCCTCGCCTTGACCGCCTCGACAACCCGATCGTTCATGCCCAGGTTCAGGATCGTGTCCATCATCCCGGGCATGGAGAACTTCGCGCCCGACCGGACCGAGACGAGCAGCGGGTTCTTCGGGTCGCCGAGCCGGGCGCCGATCGCCTTCTCGAGCTTGGCGAGATTCTCGAGCATCTGCGTGTCGACGACGGCGGGCGTCGCGCGCTGCTCGGTGTAGAAGAGCGTGCAGGCCTCGGTCGAGATCGTGAAGCCGGGCGGCACCGGCAGCCCCGCGTTGGTCATCTCGGCGAGCCCCGATCCCTTGCCGCCGAGCAGATCCTTCATCGTGCGATCGCCGTCGGCCTTGCCGTTGCCGAAGAAGTAGACGTACTTGCGGCCCTTGCCGGCCGCCTTCTTCAACGCGCGGGCGGCGGCCAGGGTGGTCACCGCCACGGCGGCGGCCTTCAGCATTTTCTTCGTGCCCGGTTTCGTACGAGCGACTGTCTTTGCCATCGGTGTGGATTACTCCGTTTGAGGAACGATTTCAGAGATGTCGGCGATGTCCAGGATGAGGTCCCGCAGTTGCGCCATGAGCGCGAGCCGCGCGGTCCGCAGGCGCGCATCCTCGACCATGACGAAGACGTCGGTGAAGAAGCGATCGACCGCCGGCCGGAAGCCGGCGATCTCGACCAGCGCCGCCCGGTAGTCGCTGCGGCCGACTGCCGCTCCGATCCGCGGCCGGCGCGCGTCGAGCTCCGCGAGCAGCGCGTGCTCGGCCGGCTCGGTCAAGGCCGCGCGATCCGGCGGGCCGGGTTCCTTCAGCTCGCGCGCTATGTTCTTGACGCGTTTGAAGAGGACGGCCAGGGCCTGAAAGTCCTCGGACGCGCGCATGCCCTGCAGCGCATCGGCCACCCTGCGCGCGCGCAGCGGGCTCCTCTTCCAGTCGATGACGGCCGGCGAATCGGCCGGTGCGGCCACGGCCCGGACCACTTCGACGGGAACGCCGCGCTGCCCGAGCACCGCCAGCAGCCGCTCGTAGAGGAACGGCGGATGCTCGCCGCGCACCTCCGACGGCAGCAGCTCGCGCGCCTTCGCCACGAGCGGCTCCAGGGGGAGCTCGGCCGCGATCCCGGTCCAATCCGGCAAATCGAGCAGGATACGGATCACCCCCTGCGCATTGCGGCGGAGCGCGAACGGATCGCGCGAACCGGTCACCTTCTCACCCGCCGACCAGAGGCCGACGAGGGTGTCCAGCTTGTCCGCCAGCGCCACCGCCGCCCACGAGACTGCCGCCGTCCCCAGCTGCTCGCGCGATGGCGGCGCGTCCGCTTCGACGCCCACCGGCAGGTAGTGGTAGTAGATCGCCTTCCACACCTGCTCGGGCAACCCTTCCTCCCGCGCGTAGATGCCGCCCATCACGCCCTGCAGCTCGGCGAACTCGAACACCATGTCGGTCGTGAGGTCCGCCTTGGCCAGCCGCGCCGCCTGCTCGGCGTACGGCGCATCGGCGGGGCGGCCGAACAGCTCGCGAGCGATCCAGCCGGCCAGCTGCTCGATCCGCACGGCCTTGTCGCGGTAGCTCCCCAGCTTCCGATGGAACAGGACGGTATGCAGGCGATCGAGCCGCGACTCGAGGGTGGTCTGGCGGTCGGACTCCCAGAAGAACTTCGCGTCGCGCAGCCGCGCCGTTACCACCCGCTCCGCGTTTCTCGCGATCCGGCGCTCGTCGGCCGGCTGCGTGTTCACGACCGCCAGGAACGCCTCCTTGAGCTCGCCGCCGTCGGCAACGACGGGGAACCAGTGCTGGTGGTGCACGAGCGTGGTCGTCAGCACTTCGTGCGGCAGGTCGAGGAACGCCCGGTCGAAGAAGCCGGCGACCATGCCCGGGTATTCCACCAGGTCCGCCACCTCCTCGACCAGCGCGCCGTGCTCCTTCAGCGGCACGCGGCCTCCGAGCCGGCGTGCATGCCGCTCGAGGTCGCGCCGGATACGATCCCGCCGCTCGTCGTGGTCGAGGACGACGAAGTGCTCGGAGAGCCGCGCCTGGTACTCATCGAAGGTGCGCACCTTGATCGAGCGCCCCGCGCGCCCGCTGGTCGCAAGAAAGCGGTGGCCGTAGGTCAGCGCGCCCGACTCGATTTCCTGCACCTGCGCGCCCAACGCGCCGGGTGTCCGGCCAATCGTGTACGGGACGACGCGGCCGCCGTAGAGGAACAGCAGCCAACGGATCGGCCGGCCGAACAGCAGCTCGCCCCGCCCGTCGTCCAGCCTGGCATCCCAGTGCATCTGCTTCGGAAACGAGAGGTCGCGCAGCACGGCGGTGAGCAGGTCGGGCAGCGTGTCCACCGCGCTGCGCCCGCGCTGCCGCCGGGTGTAGGCCAGGTACTCCCCCTTGGCGGTCTGGACGCGCGTCAGCTGATCGAACGGCACACCTTGCTTGCGGGCGAAGCCGAGCGCCGCCGGGGTGGGTTCCCCGCCGGCGGTGACGGCCGTCGACACCGGCGGGCCGGTGATCGTCTCCTCCAGGTCCTCCTGGCGCTCGGCAATCCTCGCGACTCGAGCAGTGAGCCGCCGCGGCGTGCTGAAGGCCTCCGCCGGCTCGAGCGGCCCGAGGCGGAGCTCCGCCAGCTGCGACGCGACGGCGGCGCGCAGCTGCGTCGTCAGCCCCGGCATCCAGCTCGCCGGAAGCTCTTCGACGCCGATCTCGATCAGGAGCTCTCTGTCCATTACTCCATTGAGCGATTGAGCGATCGAATCATTGGCGATTGCACGCTAGGCGACAGCCGATCGCTCAACCACTGACTTACCCGATCAACCGATGGCCCGATTCGCTGCGCTCCTCCCCCACCCATTGCTTCGCGATCGCCACGGCCATCTGCCGCACGCGCAGGATGTACGCGGTTCGCTCCGTCACGCCGATGCCACCGCTGGCGTCCAGCAGGTTGAACATGTGCGAGCACTTCAGGCAGTAGTCGAGCGCGGGGAGGACGAGCCCGCTCTTCAACAGCGTGCCCGCCAGCCCGTAGTACTGATCGAACAGCGCGCGGTGCAGCGCATGCAGCTCCGCGGCGGGCATGTCGATCTGACCGAACGCGTATTTCGACTGCTCGACCTCGTCGCGGTGGCGGACGTCGCGGTACTTGACTCCGGGCGCCCACTCCAGCTGGAACACGTCGTCGACGTCCTGGAGCGCCATCGCGAGCCGCTCGAGCCCGTAGGTCAGCTCCGCCGAGACGGGCGACAGGTCGAGGCCGCCGGCCTGCTGGAAGTAGGTGAACTGGGTGATCTCCTGCCCGTCGTAGAGCACCTGCCAGCCGATACCCCAGGCGCCGAGCGTGGGCGACTCCCAGTTGTCCTCCTCGAAGCGGATGTCATGGGCGCGCGGGTCGATGCCGCACGCCTCGAGGCTTTGCAGGTACAGTTGCTGCACTTCGTCGGGTGCAGGCTTGAGGATGACCTGGAACTGGTGATGCTTGAACAGGCGGTTGGGGTTCTCGCCGAACCGGCCGTCGGCCGGCCGCCGCGACGGCTGGACGTAGGCCACGTTCCAGTGCTCCGGGCCGAGCACGCGGAGGAACGTCTCGGGGTGCATCGTGCCGGCGCCCATCTCGATGTCGAGCGGCTGCTGCAGGAGGCAGCCGCGGGACGCCCAGAACTCGGACAGCTTCAAGATCAGTTGCTGCAGCGTGACCATTCGTCGTTCCGCCGGACGCCGGGATGCCGAGGATGCGCACCCGCCCGGGCACGGGACCCTTGGATCCTGGAGCAGCGCCGTCCCTCGCCGGCGCCCGTCCACGTCCCGTGTGCCACTGGCCCTCGCGGCCGCATCGCTCAACGGCCCGCGTCCGGCCTGCGCATCTCGCGCAGGACCCTGGCGGACTTCAACTCCTTCTCCAGGTGCAGGTTCAGCAGCCGCCGGTGCACCGTTTCCAGCTCGCGCGCCGCGCCCGGCGGCAGCGCGAGCGCGGCGAGGCGATCCGGGGCGGCTGATGCCGCCGCCGCCAGGAACCGCAGCGCCTCGCGGCCGATCGTGGTGCCGCTGCTGCCCGGCGCGCAGCGGCGGCACACGAACAGGTGCGCGCGCGGCGGCATGACCGCCACGCCGTCGAACGCCGCACCGCATTCCGGGCAGCGCGCGATCGCCGGATACACGCCCTGCAGCCGCAGGATCCAGTACTCGAAGTAGCGCGCCAGCCGCTCGACTGGCGCGCCGGCGGCAAGCGCGTCGGTCGTGCCCGAGCCGAGCCGGTAGAGCCGCTCGTCTGCCTGCGCTTCCGGCGCCCACTCGTCGATCAGCTCCGCGAAGTAGCCGATGTGGCCGAGCGCGAAGTCGCTCTCCACGCCGGCGAAGGCCGCCGCCATCGGGCGGCTCACCGGCTCGACGAAGTTGATGCGGACCAGCTCCCGCTGTTCCCGTTCGTAGTACTGCACACCGGCGCGCGTCATCGGCTCCAGGCCGCCGGCAAAACGTGACCGCTGCCGGCGCGCGCCCTGCGCCACGCCCCGCTTCTTGCCGCGATCGCGCGTCAGGAAGACCACGATTCGATCGGCCTCGCCGAGCTTGTAAGTGCGCAGGATCAGGGCCTCCGACTTGTAGACCGGCATGCAGAGATTCGGAACGGCCTGCCCGAGCGCCAGGCCTGCGTCTGATGTCAACCCTTCATGTTATCCCGGCGCCGCGTACAAGTACTTGATGAACAAAGTCGCCAGCCCGAGGAACGACAGGAAGCCGAACACGTCCGTGAGCGTCGTGATGAACACCGACGAGGCGAGCGCCGGGTCCACCTTCAAGGCCCGCAGCGACAGCGGGATGAGCGTGCCGGCAATCGCGGCGACGAACATGTTGATGACCATCGCCGCGCCGATGATCAGGCCGAGCGTCGGATCCCCCTTCCAGACCCACACGACGAGCGCCGCGACGGCGCCCGTGGCGACCCCGTTGCCGATCCCGACGGATGCCTCCTTGAACAGCGCCTTGCGCGTGTTCGCCCACGTGAGCTCGCCGAGCGCGATGCCGCGGACGATCACCGTCAGCGTCTGGGTCGCGGCGTTGCCTCCCATGCCGGCGACAACCGGCATGAACATCGCGAGCACCGTCACCTTCGCGATCGTGTCCTCGAACAGGCCGACGACGAACGCGGCGATGAACGCCGTCACCAGGTTCACCTGCAGCCACGGCACGCGCTTGCGCAGCGATTCGATCGGCCGCGTGAACACCCTGTCGTCGCCGGCGACGCCCGCCAGGCGGTAGACGTCTTCGGTCGCCTCGTCCTTGATGACGTCGATGACGTCGTCGACGGTGATGATGCCGACCAGCTTGTTCTCCTCGTCCACGACCGGGATAGCCAGCAGGTTGTACGAGGCGACCTGGCGCGCGACTTCCTCCTGGTCCATGTCCACGCGCACGCTGATCAGCTCCGTGGTCATGATCCGCTTGAGCGGGGTGGCGGGCGGGACGAGCAGCAGGCGGCGCAGCGAGACGACGCCCACGAGGTGGCGGCGCGAGTCGATGACGTAGAGATAGAAGACCATCTCGACGTCGCGCGACCCCTGGAGCGCGGTGATCGCCTCGGCGGCGGTCATGTCCTCCGCGAGCGCGAACACCTTCGGGTTCATGATGCGGCCGGCGGTCTGCTCCGCGTACTCGAGGAGCTCGCCGACCTCGCCGCCGGTCTTCTTCTGCTGCAGGAGCTCCAGGACCGCCGTCGACAGCTCTTCGGGCAGGTAGTCGATGATCGCCGCGGCGTCGTCGGAGGGCAGTTCCTGCGTCAGCTTGACGATCTCTTCGGCAGATCGCTCGGCGAGCAGCGCCGCGCCGGCTTCGGGACCGAGTTCGCTGAGGGCTTCCATCGCCAGGCGGCTGTTGCGCTCGGCGAGCAGCGAGAAGGTGGACTGGCGGTCCTTCTCAGGCAGCTCGGAGAAGAGCTGCGCGAGGTCGGCGGGGTGCTGTTTCTGCAGCAGGTTGACGAGGTTCGACGTGGCCCCCATCCGCTGGAGGCGTTTGACGGAGTCGAGGACGACATCGAGCTTGCGCTGCGCCATGGGCACCCACTCGCAACTCGCGAGAACTGCTCAATTTACCATGATTTCTCCCGTGAAATCCGTCGTTTGTACGCAGGAACCGCGCCGATCGCCTCGCTACGGGTGGGCTGAGCGTGCTTGATGGCCGTCTCCCGCACCGTGTAGTCGGCCGGCACGGTGAACCAGGATGCGTCGGCTGTCGGAGGAAGAACGGTCCGGGCAATCGACCGTCACCGACGGCGGGGCCGGCGCGCGGTGCGGGCCACGCCGATGTCGTCGAGCATGCGGTCGTCGTCGCGCCAGGAGGGGTTCACCTTCACGCGCAGGTCGAGGAACACCTTCGTGTCGAACAGCTCCTCCAGGTCGCGCCGCGCCTCGGTGCCAATCCTTTTGATCATCTCGCCGCCGCGCCCGATGACGATGGGCTTCTGCGACTCGTGCTCCACGTAGATCGTGCAGAACAGGCGCAGCAGCCGATCCCGCTCCGACTCGTCGAACTGATCGACAACGACCGCGGTCGAAAACGGCAGCTCGGCGCGCGTGTGCGCCAGCACCTTCTCGCGCACGGTCTCGGCGGCGATCGACCGCTCCGGCTGGTCGGTGAGGAAGTCCTCCGGGTACATCGCCTCCCCTTCCGGCAGGTGCTCCAGCAGGACGCGCTCGAGACGATCGATGCCGTCGCCGGTCGCCGCCGAGATCGGCACGATGGAGGCGAAGTCGTGCCAGCGCCGCGCCTGGTCGATGAGCGGCAGCAGTTTCGGCTTGGCGACGAGGTCGACCTTGTTGAGCGCCAGCACGACCGGCGTGCTGACCTCGCGCAGCAGGTTGATCACGTATTCGTCGCCCTTCCCGGGTTTCGATGAGGCGTCGAACACGAGGACGATGACATCGACCTCGCGCAGCGTCTCCAGCGCGGCGTCCACCATCCGGACGTTGAGGCGATGCAGCGGGCGATGAATCCCCGGTGTGTCGACGAAGGCCACCTGGCCCTCGGGGTGGTTCTTGATCGCGAGGATCCGATTGCGCGTGGTCTGCGGCTTGTCCGAGACGATGGCGACCTTCGCCCCGACGATCACGTTGAGCAGCGTCGACTTGCCGGCGTTTGGCCGGCCGACGATCGAGACGTACCCGGCGCGAGCCATCGCCTTTACCGGCCGTCCGGCTGCGGCTCCGGCAGCTCGCTCCGGCGGAAGCGGACCTTGTGAATCCGGCGGCGCTCGGCCTCGAGGACCTGCACGTCCAGCCCGTCCAGCTCGAAGCTCTCCCCGACCGCCGGCACGCGGCCGACCCGCGTGAGCACGTATCCGCCCACAGTCTCGAACCCCTCCGGTTCGATCTCGACCCCCAGCCGCTCCCGCACCTCGTCGATGTTCACCTTGCCGCTGAAGACGAACGAGCCGTTGCCCTCGTCGATGACCGGCTCGGTCTCCACGTCGTACTCGTCGCGGATCTCACCGACGATCTCCTCGAGGATGTCCTCGACGGTGACGATCCCGGCGGTGCCACCGTACTCGTCGACGACGATGGCGAACTGCACCTGCTTGCGCTGGAACTCCTTCAGCAGCTCGGGGACCCGTTTCGTTTCCGGGACGAAGGTCGCCGGCCGGATGAGCGCGGCCAGCGACGGATTGGGGTCCTCCACGTGCAGCAGATCCTTCATGAACACCACGCCGATGATGTTGTCCAGGTTCTCGGCATAGACGGGGAACCGCGAATACTCCTGCTCGCGGAACAGTGCGCGCAGCTGGTCGATGGTGGCATCGACCGGGATGGCGACGATGTCGGGCCGCGGCGTCATGACCTCGCGCACCAGCGTCCCCTCGAAGTCCACGATCGACTGCAGCAGGCGGCGCTGGTCGCGTTCGAGGGCCTGGTCCTCGCGGGCGTCGTCGCCGTCCGCCTCGCCCGGCTGTTCCTCGGCCGAGGGAGCGCCGCCGGCGGCCGCGTCGCGGCGCGGCTCGACCTTGATGAGGCGAACGAGCACGGACGTCAACGGCTGGACGAAGCGCGCCGCCACGTTGAAGGGCGGCAGCAGCGCCTCCAGCACCCGCTCCGGGTTCCGCCGCACGATCAGCATCGGGACGACGTGCTCGCAGGTGAGGATGAACACCGCGACGAACAGCAGCAGCATCCCCAGTGACCCGACGCCCACGCGGCCGGTCAGGATGGCGATGGACATCGTCGCCAGCGAGAAGATCAGCCCGAGGATCAGCCGGGCGGGCACGAAGAGCTGGATGGGATCGTCGAGGTAGAAGCCGAGCCGGTCGTCGCGGCCGCCGCGCTCCGCCATCAGGCGCAGCGACAGCCGCATCAGCGCGCTGAATGCGGTTTCGATGATGCCGACGTAGATTGCGGCAATCGCGAGCAGAAAGAGGAACAGGGGGATCATGCCTTAACGCTGGCGGGGCGCTGTCCCCGCTCGCGCTCGCGCGTTGGCGTCGCGTCGTTCGGTCCGCCCGCCCGCTCGCCGTTCTCCGGGAACGACCAGGGCAGGTCGAAGGCTGGCGCGCGCCACGGGCGCGCCTCGCTCGATCAGGCCGGAGATCAGCCTGCCCTTGCGCCGCAGCCGTCCTTCCGCCCGGGCCATACGGCCCCGATCCTCCGGGTGCTCGTGATCATAGCCGAGCAGATGCAGGAGCCCGTGCAGGGCGAGCACCCGGAGCTCCGCCTGGTAGCGGTGCCCGAGCTGCCGCGCCTGCCGCCTCGCGACGCCCGTGGCGATGACGATGTCGCCGAGATGATGGTCGCTGGCCGGGATCCGGGCTGCGGGGGCGGGGATCCCTCGCTGGCCGATGGGGTCCTCCGGCACCTGGTGCCGGTTGGGGAAGGACAGTACATCGGTCGCGTGGTCCCTGCCGCGATAACGGCGATTCAGGGCGCGCATGCGGGCGTCGGACACGAGGGCGATGGTGACGTCGCCGCGCGCGGCGGGCGGCGCGACGCGCGAGAGCCAGCGCGCCAGCCTGGCGTCTCCGACCGGCCGTCCCCGCCCATCGGAGATTGACACGGTCAGCCGGCTACTGTCGGGTTCCACCATACTGCTCGTACGCCTTCACGATCTGCTGCACGAGCGCGTGGCGTACGACGTCCTTCTCGTCGAAGTGGATGAAGGCGATGCCCTCGACGTGACCGACGACCTTCATCGCCTCGACCAGGCCGGAGGTACGACCGGTCGGCAGGTCGATCTGGGTCACGTCACCGGTGATGACCGCCTTCGATCCAAACCCGAGGCGGGTAAGGAACATCTTCATCTGCTCCGACGTGGTGTTCTGCGCTTCGTCGAGGATCACGAAGGCGTCGTTGAGCGTGCGCCCGCGCATGAACGCGATTGGTGCGACCTCGATCGTGCCGCGCTCGATCATGCGTTCGGCGCGCTCCACCTCCAGCATGTCGTAGAGTGCGTCGTAGAGCGGGCGCAGGTAGGGGTTCACCTTTTCCTGCAGGTCGCCGGGAAGGAACCCGAGCTTCTCCCCCGCTTCGACGGCCGGCCGGGCGAGGATGATGCGGCTGATCCGCTTCGCGAGCAGGTACGACACCGCCTGCGCCATGGCCAGATAGGTCTTGCCGGTCCCTGCCGGGCCGATGCCGAACACGATGTCGTGCTGGTCGATGGCGTCGAGATAGCGGCGCTGGTTGACGCTCTTCGGAACGACCTGCCGCCTGCCGGACGTCCGTGTGGCCCCGCGCAGGAAGTAATCGGCAAGCTCGACGTTCTCGTCCTGCGCGACCAGCTGCGACGCCGTCTTCACGTCCCCCTTGGCCAGCTTGTAGCCGTCGCGCATCAGCGCGGTGAGCTGATCCAATACGCGCTCGGCGCGGGATACGTCGGCCGAGTCTCCCTCGACGATGAGCTCGCTGCCCGTGGTCCTGATGCGCACGTTGAACAGGCTTTCCAGGTGCTTGAGGTTTTCGTCGTACGAGCCGAAGAGCGATTCGACCCCTTGGTCCGGGACCGGAATCTTCCGCATGACGGTGGCTGGCGGGATGGGATAACTCCTTGTGCGCTAGCGAATTACCAGAGGGATTCTAGCACGGGTGCGCCAGCCACCCCGGCGCGGAAAAGGCGCCCCGCCGAGCGGCGCGAGCGTACAGGCGCGTGGGGGCAGGCCCCACGCGCACTGAATGATGCCGACGGTTGATCGAGTCATCCAGGCCCAAGCCGTCTGTCTTGCCGCCTCGCTTCGCTCGGCGGACGTCCCTCACTCCGACCGTATCCGCAATTCCTTCAGCTGTCTTGGGTCCACCGGCGAAGGCGCGCCGGCCATCAGGTCCACGGCCTGCGCGGTCTTCGGGAAGGCGATAACATCGCGGATCGACGGCTCGCCGCAAAGGATCGCAACGGTGCGATCGAGGCCGATGGCGATACCACCGTGCGGCGGCGTCCCGTACTCCAGCGCGTCCACGAAGAAGCCGAAGCGCAGCTTCGCCTCCTCGTCCGAGATCCCGAGCAGGCGGAAGATCAGCCGCTGCAGCTCCTGGTTGTGGATGCGGATGCTGCCGCCGGCGACCTCGCTGCCGTTCAGCACCAGGTCGTAGGCGCGCGCGCGGGCGCGGCCGGGGTCGGTTTCGAGCAGCGCGGCATCACTCTCGAGCGGGGACGTGAACGGGTGGTGCATGAACTCCCAGCGCTGCTCCTCCTTGAGCCACTCGAACATCGGGAAGTCGACGACCCACAGGAACCGGAAGTCGTCCGGCTTCAGCAGGTTCTCCTTCCGCGCCAGGTTCAATCGCAGCTGCCCCAGCAGCCGCGACGCCGCCTCGAGCGGGCCTGCCGCCATCACCAGCAGGTCGCCCGCGCCGGCACCTGCGAGCTCGAGCGATCGCCGGATGGCGGCCTCGCCGGCCGCCTTGAGCGCGGAGCTCTGGACTCCGCCGTCGGCGACACGCGCCCACACCAGCCCGTCGGCGCCGAGCTGACGCGCCTGCTCGACGATCTCATCGACTTCGCGGCGCGAATAGCGCGCCGCGCCCGGCGCCACGAAGCCGCGCACGCCGCCGCCCTCTTCGATTGCCGCGCGAAACACGGCGAACGACGAGTCGCCGAACGCCGGCGACACGTCCCGAATCTCCATGCCGCACCGCAGGTCCGGCTTGTCCGATCCGTACTTCGCGATCGCCTCGGCATAGGGCATGCGCAGGAACGGGCGTGGCGCGTCGTGGCCGATGAGCGCCATCAGACGCGCCATCAGCGGCTCGATCGTCGCGAAGACCAGCTCCTCGGTCGCGAACGACATCTCGAGATCCACCTGCGTGAACTCCGGCTGCCGGTCGGCGCGCAGGTCCTCGTCGCGGAAACACTTCACGATCTGGAAGTAGCGGTCCATGCCGGCAATCATCAGGATCTGCTTGAAGATCTGCGGCGACTGCGGCAACGCGTAGAACTCGCCGGGGTGGACGCGGCTCGGCACCAAATAGTCGCGCGCGCCCTCGGGCGTCGACTTGGTGAGCAGCGGCGTCTCGATCTCGAGAAAGCCCAGGTCGTCGAAGTACTTGCGGACTTCAAGCGCCACGCGGTGCCGCAGCGCGATGTTGCGCTGCATGCGGGCACGGCGCAGATCGAGGTAGCGGTATTTCAGGCGCACGTCTTCTGAGACGGGCGTCTCGTCCGCAACGGGAAACGGCGGCGTCTTCGCGACGTTGAGCAACCGGATCTCGGCCGCCGCGACCTCGACCTCGCCGGTCGGGATCTTCGGGTTCACCGACTCCGGCGTCCGCGCCTCCACCCGGCCGAGCACCGCCACGACGTATTCGGGCCGCAGGCGCCGCGCCGCCGCCAGGATCGGCGCGTCGTCGCGCGTCACCACCTGCGTGATGCCGTGTCGGTCCCGCACGTCGACGAACAGCAGCGAGCCGAGGTCACGCACGCGGTGCACCCAGCCGAGAAGCACCACGTCCTTCCCGACGTGTGCGGCGGTGAGATCGCCGCAGGTGTGCGTGCGCGCCAGGCTCCCGAGTGGTTCGACGTCCGGCATCTGTTCGTGTGCGTGTGAGGTTCCGCCCTGAAGGCGGACATCTGTGTCAACTTCCCGCCTGAAGGCGGACGCTACAGGGACTGTTTCAGTGTCCTGGCGACGTCCGCACGAGGGAGGAGCTGCTGCTCTCCGGTCGACAGGTTCTTAATCGTAACCCGGCCGGCTGCCAGTTCGTCCGCACCCATGATCGCGGCGAACGGGATGCCGTTGCCGCCCGCATACTTCAGTTGCTTTCCCAGCTTGTCGGGCTCCGGATAGACCTCGACGCGCAGCCCCGCGGCGCGCAGTTCTCCGGCGAGGCGCAGACCGTGTTCGATCGGCTGCCCTTCGAACAACGTCACGAACAGGTCGGCGGACGGTTTCTGCACGCCAGCCGGGAACATGTGGCGCTCCGCCATGACCACGAGGATGCGCTCGAGTCCGAGCGAGAAGCCGCACGCCGGAATGTCCTCGCCGCTGAACATCCCGATCAGCCCGTCGTAGCGGCCGCCGCCGCCGAGCGAGCCCGCCAGGTCCGGGACCGTGACTTCCATGATCGCCCCGGTGTAGTACGAGAGGCCGCGCGCCAGACGCGGCGTGAACCGGACGCGGTCACGCGCCGACGTCGCCTCGGCGAGCGTCATGATCTCGGTGATGTTGCGGCGGGCCTCGGCGCCAGCCGGGTGGGCGGTGACCAGGGCGTCGAATGCGCTCGGATCCTCGAAGGCATGGAGGCAGACGTCGCAGCTCCGCTCGGGAATGCCGCGGTCGACGAGCTCCGCCCGGACCCCGTCGCGGCCGATCTTGTCCAGCTTGTCGATCGCGACCAGCGCCTGGGGTTGGAGGCCTGGCTCGACGCCCGCCTGCTGCAGCATCGCCGTGAGCAGCCAACGGTGATTCAGCTGGATGGTGAAGTCTGCGAATCCCAGCGCCTGCAGTACGTCGCTCACTGCAGCCAGCATCTCGGCTTCGACGACCGGAGATGTCGATCCGATCGAGTCGACGTCACATTGGTAGAACTCCCGGAAGCGCCCGCGCGCCGGCCGATCCGCCCGCCACACCGGTTGAATCTGATAGCGCTTGAAAAACTTCGGCAGGCTGCCGCGGTGCTCCGCGACCACGCGCGCGAGCGGCACCGTCAGGTCGTAGCGCAGCGCCAGGTCGGTCTCGCCGGACGCCTCGTGCTCGCCGCGGCGCAGCACCTTGAAGATCAGCTTGTTGCCCTCCTCGCCGTACTTGCCGGTCAGCGTCTCGATGTTCTCCAGCGCCGGCGTCTCGAGCGGCTCGAAGCCGTAGCGCCGGTAGACGTCGGCGACCACGCCGATCACGTGCTCGCGCCGGCGAACGTCGTCGGGGAGGAAGTCACGCATGCCCCGGGCGGGGCGGATGTGGACGGGCATTACCGGTCCGGCGTCATGTAGTCGAGGCGGTAGCCGACGTACCGTTCGGCGTAGCCGCGGATCGATGCGATCTCCTGCTCGGTCAACCGGCGCCGCACCGTTCCCGGGCTGCCCATCACCAGCGACCCGGGCGGAACCTCCGTTCCCTCGGACAGGAGCGTGCCGGCGGCGACAATCGACCCGGCGCCGACCACCACGCCGTTGAGCAGGATGGCGCCCATGCCGACGAGCACGCGGTCCTCGAGCGTGCACCCGTGCACGACGACCGCGTGGCCGATCGTGACCTCGTCGCCGATAGTGGTCGGGTGGGTGCCGCGCATCACGTGCACGATGGTGCCGTCCTGGAGGTTGCTGCGCGCGCCGATGCGGATACGGTGCACGTCGCCGCGGATGACGACGTTCATCCAGACGCTGCTCTCGGGCCCGACGTGCACGTCGCCGATGACCTGCGCGCTCGCGTCGATGTACGCGGAGGGATGGACGCTCGGCAGCACGCCGCGATAGGGACGGAGCACCCGAAAATCATAGCGTGTTTTCGCGCAGTCATTGTCCGGCACGACGCGTGGCCACGGCGGCCTGCTGCCGGAGTTCGAAGGGGCGAAGCCGCGCTGTCACTCCTTACTTGACCGTCGGGTACTTGATCCCCAGCTGCTCCAGATAGGTCCGGTAGCGCGACGGGGCGTAGTAGTACTTCTTCATCTGCGGCCGGTACTTCTCCATGATCGCCCGATTCAGGTCGATCGCGGGCTTGTCCTGCGGCCGGATGAGCGGTTCGTACTTCTGGTCCTTGGTCTGCACGTTCTGGAAGTAGTCCCACGCCTGCTGAACCAGCTCCGGCTTGAGCAACAGGTCGATCATCGTCATCGCCTGCACCTTCGCGCCCGCCGTCACGCCCTTGTGGGCGATGGGCGTGGCCATCGCCACCGCGTTCGCCCAGTGGTGCCCGGGGAGGCCTGGGATATTCGACGGGTAGCGGAGGGTGATGGTCGGCACGTTCCACGAGATGTCGCCGATGTCGTCCGAACCGCCGCCGCGGTTGTCGCGGACCGGGCCGGGCAGCGACTCGCCGATCTTCGTCGTCAGCCCCTGCTCGCGTGCGCCGAGCTCTTGCTGCAGCGCCGTGGCGAGCGCCTGGTCAGCCTCGCTCCACTCCGGCATGCCAACCTTCTGGATGTTCGCCCAGGCCGCCTCGGCCACCACCTTGTTCATGTGCTGCGGCCAGGCGCTGCCGAGCACGCGCGTGCCGGCGAGCTCGGTGCCAGTCATCATCGCCGCGCCGCGAGCCAGCGTGTCGCCAATTTCCCAGAGCTCCTTGATGCGCGGATAGGTGGTCTGGCGGAAGTAGTACCAGACCGACGCCGTCCGCGGCACCACGTTCGGCTGATCGCCGCCGTTGGTGACCACGTAATGCGACCGGTGCTCGAGCGGCAGGTGCTCCCGGCGGTAGTTCCACGCGATGTTCATCAGCTCGACGGCGTCGAGGGCGCTGCGCCCGCGCCACGGCGAGCCGGCCGAGTGCGCGGTCTGTCCCTTGAAGGCGTACTCCACCGAGACGAGGCCGGTCCCCTCACGGTCGCCCCAGTTCACCCCGAGCTCGTTGGCGACATGGGTGAAGAGCGCGACGTCCACGTCCTTGAAGTACCCGCCGCGCACGAAGTACGCCTTCGTGCCGACCAGCTCCTCGGCGGTGCCCGGCCAGACCCGAATCGTGCCCGGCAGCTTCTCGCGTTCCATGATCTTCTTCACGGCGAGTGCGGCGGTGATGTTGAGCGGGACGCCCGAGTTGTGCCCTTCACCGTGCCCGGGCGCGCCCTCGACGAGCGGGTCGAGGTAGGCAACGCCGGGCTTCTGCGAGGCCTGGGGGATCCCGTCAATGTCCGAGCCGAGCGCGATCACCGGTCTCCCGGATCCCCACGACGCCATGAAGGCGGTCGGGATGCCGGCAATCCCCTCCTCCACGGTGAAGCCGTTCTGCTTCAGGACGTTGACAAGGTAGCGATAGGTCTCGAACTCCTGGAAGCCGAGCTCGCCGAAGCTGAACACGGAGTCGACCATCTGCTGGCTGAACTCCTTCATCGCCTCGACGCTGGCCGCCGCCTCCTGCTTCAGCCGGTCGATCCGCGTGTCCCCGCCGGCCGGCGCCGCCGGCCGCTGGCCGTGCGCGATTGGCGCCGCGAGCAGCGCGATGGCGGCAACCACAACGAGCGACGTCCGTCGATTCATGTGTCCTCCGGTGCGCAAGAAGATAACAGAATCAAGCCGTTGCGATTGACCGATTGAGCCATCGGGCTCGAGCCGTTGAGCCGACGACCCGTGCACTCGAGGTCGCCGCGCAGCCTCAATCGCTCGATGGCACAATCACGCAACGGCCTGATCGCAATGGGTGTTTTGTCCGTGTGCTCTGTCATAATCGGATCGTCGATGCCGCTCGTCGACCGCTACGATCGGCCGCTGCGCAGTCTTCGGGTGTCGGTCACCGACCGCTGCAACCTGCGCTGCCAGTACTGCATGCCCGAGCCGGACTATGTCTGGCTGCCGCGGCAGAGCATTCTCACGTACGAGGAGACCGCGACGATCGTCGACGCGTTTACCGCCCTGGGAGTGGACCGCGTGCGCATCACCGGCGGCGAACCGCTGCTCCGTCGCGACCTGCCCGTGCTGATCGAGGCACTCGCCGCCCGCCCGGCGATTGCCGACCTGGCGTTGACGACCAACGGCGTCCTGCTCGTCGGCCAGGCGGCGACGCTGCGCCGCGCCGGCCTGCATCGGATCACGATCAGCCTGGACACGCTCGATCCCGGACGGTTCCGTGCGCTCACGCGATCCGGGGATCACGCGGCAGTGCTGGCGGGCATCGATGCCGCCGCGTCAGCCGGTTTCACGTCCGTGAAACTCGACACGGTGGTCATCCGCGGCGTCAACCACGACGAGATCGTGGCGATCCTCGAGTACGCCCGGCGCGTCGGCGCCGAGGCGCGGTTCATCGAGTACATGGACGTCGGCGGCGCCACCCGCTGGACTCCCGACGCCGTGGTCGGCCGCCGCGAGATCCTCGCAGTGCTGCGTGCGCACTACGGTGCGGTCGCGCCGCTCGACGAGGTCACGTCGGCGCCGGCCGACCGCTTCGTCCTGCCGGACGGCACGGTGTTCGGCATCATCTCGTCCACCACCGAGCCGTTCTGCTCCGAGTGCGATCGCAGCCGCCTCACCGCCGACGGCATGTGGCTGCTGTGTCTCTATGCCACCGCCGGGACCGACCTGCGCCGCCCGCTCCGGGCGGGTGCGACCCGCGAGGACCTGGTCGGCCTGCTCACCGCGGTGTGGTCGCAGCGGGCCGACCGCGGCGCCGAGGAGCGGCTGGGGATGGACCGGCAGGCGGCGCTCATCCCGCTGCGCACGCTGAAGAAGGACGCGCACCTCGAGATGCACACGCGCGGCGGCTAGTCCCCGGGAACAGGCGAGATCAGATCGCGCGGGAGTCGAGGCGAGGAAGATGCTCGTCTACCGCTGACCTGAAGCAGGTCGCGGTGGGATTCCCCGCGAGGAAGGATCAGAGAGCTCCTGTGAAGGGCGACCCACGCGCAGGTCGGACCGTCGGTGGGGCCTACCGCTGCCGCCGGAAGGCCAGGTAGAACAGCGACCCCTCCCGCTCCATTTGCAGGACAACCGCGCCGCCGATCTTGACCGCGTCGAGCGCCGTCTGCAGCGCCGCGATGTTGCGCACGTCCTTGCCGTTGATCGCGTGAATCACATCGCCGGCCGCCAGCGACCCCTGCTGCGAGTACGGCGCCTCGGGCGTCGGCCGCACCACCACCACGCCGGTCGTGCTGCGCAGCGGACCCACGAGCTGCGCGATATCGGCAGACAAGTCGAGGGCGATGATCCCGAGCGTGTCCACCTCCTGCTTCCCCGCGATGATGGCGGCGAGGCGCGCCGCATGATCCTCGCGCTCGACGACCGCGACCTTGACGGTGTGCGTCTGGTCGCCGCGGCGCACGTCCAGCGACACCTGCGCGCCCACCCCGTGCGTGTACACGTTGATGCGGAACTGGCGGCCGTTCTCCATCGGCTTGCCGTCGAGCGACAGGACGATGTCGCCGGCGCGCAGTCCGGCCCGGCCGGCGGGGCCGTCCGGCTGCACGTCGCCGAGGATCACGCCCGCGTCCCCGGCGAGGCCGAGTCCCTCGGCGATCACCGGCGTCACCGTCTGCGCCGACACGCCGATCTCGCCGCGCCGCACGCGGCCGTACTCGCGGATCTGCCGGAAGACGTTGCGCACGATGTTGCTCGGCGCCGCGAACCCGATGCCCTCGTTGCCGCCCGACTGGGTGTAGATCAGCGTGCTCACGCCGACCAGCCTGCCGTCGATGTCGACCAGCGCGCCGCCGCTGTTGCCCGGGTTGATCGGCGCGTCGGTCTGCACGTAGATCATCGGGTCTTCAGGAGTCAGCTGGCGCGCCACCGCGCTCACCACGCCCATCGTCACTGACGATTCCAGGCCGAGCGGGCTGCCGAAGGCGAGCACGAGCTGCCCCGGCCGGAGAGAGTCCGAGTCGCCGAACGGCAGCACCGGCAAACCGCTCGCCTCCACCTTAATGACGGCGATGTCCGTCTCGCGATCGATGGCGACGACCTGGGCGCCGACCACCCGCCCGCGGCGCTTGAGGATCGACTTGCCGGACGGCATGCCGCTCGCGGCGAGCGGCAGCTCCACCTCCAGGCGCGTCGCGTTCTCGATCACGTGGGCGTTGGTGACGATGTAGCCGTCGGGATCGACGATGACGCCGGAGCCGCTCGAGCGCTCGAGCACCGGCTCGCCGCGCGCCGCCGGATCCTCGTCGTCGCGGAGCCCGTACCCGGTGACGAAGATCTGGACGACGCACGGGCTGACCCGGGCGGCAAGCTCCTGGAGCGATTGCGAGAAGTCGGCGAGCGCCGGCGTGGCGCGCGACTGCGCCATCGCGTCGGCGACGCAGGCGAGCGTGAGGACGAGCGTCAGGAACCGCGGCAACCACAGAATCATGCCGCGCACGTTACCACTTACCAGTTGCCGGTTGCCAGTTACCAGCTGCCAGTTTCCAGCTGCCAACGATCACTGAACCGACCAGCGCAGCACGTATAGTAGGTCGCGAAGGATCGACGACGATGAGCACGGGAACGTTCGACGGCAAGGTGGCGGTGATCACGGGAGGCGGGAGCGGCATCGGGCGCGCGGCCGTCGTCGAGCTCGCGCGCCGCGGCGCCAGTGTTGCGGTCGCGTATCGCAGAAGCCGCGACGGGGCCGAGGCCGTCGTCCGCGAGCTGAGCGCGACCGGGTGCATCGCCGGGGCGTTCCCGTGCGACGTCAGCAACGCCGCGGACGTCCGCGCGATGTTCGCACACCTCGAGTCGCGGTTCGGCCGCGTCGACATCCTGGTGAACAACGCGGGGGATCTCATCGAGCGGCGCTGGCTGGTCGAGATGAGCGAGGCGCTGTATCGCGAGGTGATGGACGTCAACGTTCTCGGCACGCTCCTCTGCAGCCAGGCCGTGGTCGACGGCATGAAGTCGCGCCGGTCGGGCGCGATCGTCAACATGTCGTCAATCGCCGCGCACAACGGCGGCGGCCCCGGCGCGTTCGTCTACGCGGCGTCGAAGGCTGCGGTCATCGCGATGAGCAAGGGGATGGCGCGGGAGCTCGCGCCGCACGGCATCCGCGTGAACTGCGTCGCTCCCGGGCTCATCGGCGGCACGCGCTTCCATCCGCGCTTCACGACGCCCGAGGCGTTTGCCGCCGCCGAAAAGACGATCCCCCTGGGCCGCGCCGGCACGCCGGAAGAGGTTGCCCGCGTGATCGCGTTTCTCGCCAGCGACGATGCCGCGTATGTCGTCGGCGAGACCATCGACATCAACGGCGGCATGCTAATGCGGTGACGCGTCGAACTCGGCGAACAGCGGGAAGTGGTCCGACGCATCGGCGGTGTCGGGACCGTTGACGATCTCGCAGGCACGGAGGCGCGCGGCAAAGCCCCTCGGCACGAACGCATAATCGAGGCGCACGTGCGGACGCCAGGTCGGGAACGTGAAACCGATGCCCTCGGGATGCAGCAGGCGGAAGCCGTCGAGATACCCGTCGTCGAGGACGATCTGGATGGTGCGCCAGCGGATCCGGCCGCCGCTCAACCACACCAGGGCGCGCAGCCGCCGGGGGAGGTGCCGGAGATCGAGGATCTCGCCGGGCGCGAGGGTGTTGAAGTCCCCGATGAGCACGTGCGGGCCGTGCTGGTGCCGGGCGATCGCCGCCAGCAGCGCGCGCAGCTCGTAGGCGCGCCGCCGCTCAGTCCAGGCGGAGTGCACGGCGCTCAGGTGCACGCCGAAGATGCGGCTCTCGGTGCCGAACGGGACGATTTCCAGGAACGCGTGCCGCGAGACGCGTGGCCGGTACCACGCGTGGTGCGCCACCGGACGGCGGCTCATGAAGCCGAGCGACGCGCCCGGTGCGGCCCCCCACTGCAGCATGCCTGTCCGCTCCGCGATGGCCTGGATCGTCTCCGGCCGGGTGGCTTCCTGGAATACCACGACGTCCGGATCGCAGCGGCGGATCACCGCGCTCAGCCGCTCCTCGCGGCCGGTGCCGCCCCGGCGGATGTTGTAGCTCAGGATTCTGAGGTGCACGCCGCGCCGTTCTTGTCGATCAACACCAGGTAGGGCTGCCCGATCAGATCGCCTCGAAACTGGATAACGATGTCGCGCGAG
Organism: Vicinamibacterales bacterium; assembly: GCA_048594975.1. Taxonomy (GTDB): domain Bacteria; phylum Acidobacteriota; class Vicinamibacteria; order Vicinamibacterales; family 2-12-FULL-66-21; genus JBMDXB01. The sequence continues at coordinate 46,254 of JBMDXQ010000024.1, forward strand.
GCCTGGATGTTGACCGGCCGCCCGACCATCGCCACGAGCCTCTGGCGGAGCGGCACCAGGTCGGGCGCAATGTCCGGATCCTCGTCGCTCAGCGGCCGCGAGTGTACGCCCGGGACGAAGAAGCCGGTCAGTCTGAACAGACCGATGACCGTGTCGCCGACGAGCGTCAGGTCGAGATCGCTCGTCCCCGGGCCGTCGGCGTCGAAGCGCGCGCCGTCGCGCCAGCGTTCGCCGGTGATGGCGCTGCCGCGCAGCACCACCGCCGTCTCCGGCGGAATCGCCTCCTTGATCACCTGGCAGAACTCCTCGAAGCGCCCGCGATCGCCACCGAAAACGAGCCGCACGACGTTCTCGCGCTGCTGCTCGGCCGGCAGCTCATCAGGCGCCTGTTCCGGGTCGCCCACGAGGTCCTCCTGCCGGTGCGCGTGCAACCAGCGGGCCCGCTGGCCGAAGAGGAAGATCGACGGGGAAGCCGCAACGTCCCTGCTGGGGACCGATGGCAACGGTAGAGGACTGCACTATCGATCCTGCACTATCGATCCCGGGTACCAGCCGCCAGTGGCGACCGCGATAGCTCGAGCGTTGCTGGCGCCGCGATCGGATGCCAGGAGACATGGGAAACCGCTCTCGTGGTGAAGATTCGCATTCCCTACGCGATCCGACCCTCGCCACCAGTGAGGGTACGGATGAGGACGTGCCGGGACTGCTCGGGGGGATTCAGGACGCCGCGATGGTCTGACGATTCTGACGATCCCGCCACCGGTCGTGCGCTATGAACACCGGGCACCGGGCGAGCTGCCTCGAGTGCATCCATCGGCGGGAGGAGATCCCGCACCTCGCTAAACGGGTTGGGCTGTGCCGCTCATATCGCACTCGACGACTGTGGTGTCGACCTCCCGGCGCGCTCAGCCCCGACAACCGCATATCGCGCCGATCGGCGAGAGGCGCCGAGAAAAGGCGCGGAATGCAGAAGTCAGGATCGCCACCGAGTGCACGAGGCGGCGCTGTTGTCCTGGCAGACGCCCAGAAACGAGGATCTTGATTCGTTCAGGCCTGATCGAGCGCTTCGATTCAGAGGAGATTGAGGTGCGCCGAACGGTGTCGCTGCCGCGGGCTCGACGCGCTCGCACAGGAGTGCGCGACCGCGATAGTGAGCGAGCAGAACATCGCCGCCACGATGAGCGAGAATCTTCGTTGGCGGCCCGCCATCTCGTGAATCAGTCCCGAGCGGCGGGCGAGGAGCGCCTGCAGGCACCCTCGGCGGGCACTCGACGGTGTACCAACTTCCTTTTACGGCAACGAGCCGTGAAATCGCCCGGCGGTCTACCTCGCCCCGCGCCTCTGTCTTCGCAAGGTTCGGACACCTCGCGGCTGCACGGCTCGATCGCCCATGTCGATCGCCTTGATGCGTCGCATCGTGCTGGCGACGGCTCGCGTCGCGCGCGCATCGTCGTCGTAGTACTTGAACCAGGGTAGTCCGGCGCGCGTGTAGTCGTCGGCCGAGATCGGCGAGGGCGGCGGCCTTTCGCCGGTGAGGGCGAGGAACGCGGCGCTGTTCACGATCTGGATGGTGATGTCGACGTAGTCGTGGGGATTCCACGTGTGCGCCGGATGTGGATCCGCGTACACCTGCTGCTCGATGCTGCCGCCGCCGCCCAGGCCCATCGCGCCGAACGGCACTTCGTGGAATATCGCGCCGGAGGTGAAACCGCGGGGCCGACGGTCGGGAAAGATGCCGGGTTTCGGCTCGTATACCCGCAGGCGTAGCGCCGCATCGCCACCGCCGCCGAGTTGCTCCTGAACCGTTTCGCCGCGTCCAAGTGGAGCAGCCACGAATTGCTGGACGTGCTCGGCGCGCGTCCTGAAACCGTCGAGCCAGGGCTGCGTCGGACAAACGAGGTAATTCTGCAGGCGACGGCGCAGCCCCGACGGGTAGAGTTCGCCCGTGAGTACGTTGACGCCGCCTGCCCAGATCTGCACCGCGTTCGGCTTCCACTCCGCAGCGTCGAAGCGAAGCCACATCGCCTCGTACTGGTAGCAGGGCACGACGAAGTCGGCGTCGAGTTGCGCGGCCGCCGGACAGCGGCGTGCGAGATCATTCACGCGGTAGATCGGGAACGTGGAAAACCCCGGCGGAAGGGGATAGTCTCCTCCCTCCACCGGCACGCGCAGCGTTCGCACGAGCTCAACGGAGAACCGGCCCGCAGTCAGCCGATTGTCACGGCACGTGACCGTGCCCATTTGCCTACAACACGACGTCGCCGAGCGTCGCGATCTCCCGAATCGCAAACGCTTCCTGATCCTTCAAGGGGTCGGCGTTCCGGAGCTTGCCGAAATTGAGCCTGGTTTGGGCCTCGATCTCGGCGATTGGCACCTGGTACGTGCGGAACTGGCCGAAGACGAATTCGATGTCGGTCAGTAGATCCGTCTGGCTGAGCATGTACCCGGTTGCGTGGAGCTTGCCCGTGCGGCCGTGTACCACGACGACAATCTTCCAGAAGCGTTGCGGCAGGAAGAACCCGCGGTACTCCGGGTCGTCGGCCGCGAAGACCGGTCCCGTGAACACGTTGACCAGCAGATCGTGCGCATCGGTGTTGCTGAGGATGTAGTCCTCGAGGTCGTTCCAGTTCCCCTGATTCAGCCGTGCGTGCTGGGGCGTGGCGTTGGTGAAGAAGAACGTGTCGTCGTTGGCGACCTCGGCCTTCGAACCCCACACCGGATCCAGGCGCCTCACCAGATGTCCGCGATCGAGCTGGTTCCCTCTGTAGAGCTCCTCGCCCGCCTGCATCGACGCCGGGATGCGCGGATCGAGATACCACCTGTCCCGTCCGCGGCGGATGTTCTTCGAGTCGCGGCCGTCGATGTTGCATGCCGTCACGAAGGCGAACTTCCTCTTGGCGTTCATGACGATCGAGAAGTGCTGGTATCGCAGGACGCCGTCCGACTTCCCCTTTACTTTTGCTGCGCTCGAGGCGTTCGTCCCGAGCGACGGCAGCGGGACGCGAAGCGCCGGAGCGCTCCCGAGGAAGCGCTCGTCGTAGCCCTCGCGCCCCGACAGGTCGGGCGCACGCACTGCCTCGACTTCGGCGCGGGCGGGTGGCACCGCTACCTGCACCTTGAGCTTGCGCAGGAGTTTCTTCAGCTCCTGCGAATCGACGGCGAAGTTGTTTTCGCGGAAGCGCCCCGCGAAGTGAAGACCGACGGCCCGTCCGCTCTCGATCTCGATGACGACCGATCCCGAGTTACCGCCGAGCGTCGACGCGTCATGGCTCAGGAGAAAACCGCGCGGGTTGCCCGAAATGAGGCCGGGTGAAAGCCGCTTCACCTCGAACACGCGTCCGAAAATGTCCGCCACGGCCGCCGCGGGGTTGCGCGGGTCGTTCGCCGGGTAGCCAATGACCGCGACCGAGTGGCCCTTCTTGCTCCTGCCGTCCAAAAGCGGAATCGGGTCAGGCAAGCGGCCGTTCCTGCGAACCTTGACGAATGCGACGTCCGGGTTGGCGTCCCCCGGGTCCGCAATGAAGAGCACCTTCTCGATCTCGACTTCCGCTGACGCCGCCACGCGATGCTCCTCGCGGAAGTCGATCAGCGCCTTGATTGGACCGGACGGCCCGCGGTTGATCTGGAACCCGCTGCCCTTCTTCGATGCAAAGATCGACGCCACGTGGCGGTTCGTGACCGCGACGTCCTCGGCGATCATCCACGCCGTTCCGACGTAGGGGAACGTGGGGTGGCCGCGCAGCTCCAGGCGGCCGACACTGCGAATGCAGGCGTCGAGCTTCGGACGATACGCGTTCAACAGCGTGCGCCAGTTCGCGGCCTCGGGCTGCTCGAACGTGTTGTTGCGGACGATCAGCGCGGGACGCAGGAACGCATCCGCGATAATAATCGCTTCGGCAGTGTCGACACCGGCCGAGACGACATCGACCCCGCCGCCGAGAAAGTCCGCCGCGAACTCGCTACCGGCCGGCGCCGCGCCCGCCGATCCAGCCAGTTCCTCACGCAGCTTTGCGTCGAGACCGGTCGCGTCGGAACGTGTACGTGAAGCCATCGTTCGTGTCCTCCTCTTTGGGGCTGGCGTGCGCGCTTGCTCCATCGGACCAGCCGGAGGCGTCGGCGTCGATTGCGACGCCCTCATCAAGCCAGCGATCGTTGCAGCAGGAAGTTGAAGACGGCGGGCTTGGTGCCGGATGTCGTCCGCCCATCGCGGCCCGGAGCGCGCGACGGCGGAGCGGAACCGTTCAATCTCCGCGGAGCTCCAGCCCTCGGCCTCGGGGGTGCGCCAGATCAGCCACGGGTCCTGCGCGGTGACCATCGTCGCGATCCGAGCCGCCAGCGAGCCACGCGGCACCAGCTCGGGTCGGTCGACCGCATGTTCCAGGATGATGTTCCAGCTCGCTCGCAGCATCGGCGGAACGTCGAAGACATGCGACGTGCGCATCCCCGCGGCCAGGGCGAGCGCTTCGACGTCCGGCTGCCCGTGGCCAAGGAGCCGTCGCAGGTTCCTGACAACCTCGGGCAGCAGCCGCAGGTGCGGGCGCTCGAGCAGGACGAGGTGGCCGCCGAGCACGCCGAGCATCGCATCCTTCGTCTTCCCGCGAAGGATGTGACGCAGAAGAGTCGGCGATGCGACCGGCCGCCGGTCGATCAACGCGAGCTTGGCCGACTCGGTGAGCCGCTCGTCGAGATCGTGCGCGTCCCACCGATTCGACTTCGTGATGAACACGGCGGCACTGTCCAGGTCTGGGACCTTGCGCCCACCCGCCTCTTCTCGCTGCAGCAGGAACACCTGCGTGTGCCAGCCGCGAAGGGCAGGGACGGCCATCTCGAAGCGCTCGTCCGAATGCGTCTCGACCTGCAGGCGATACGTGCCGGGGTCGAGCGCGATCCCAGCGGCACCGCAGGGATCGCCCACTCGGCTCACCGTGGCCTTCGCCTCGATATCGACGAGGACCCGGCCGTGCAGATCGCACAGTCTCAGCCCGGTAGCGGGGTGCGGCGTGCGCCGGCGACCTTTCGCCGTCCAGTCGCGCGCGAACACGTACAGCTTCGCGCCGCTGCCGATCTTCTCGTGCACCTTCGAGCTCTGCGCCGCGAGCGCCTCCTGGTGGTGCTCGTGCGATTGCGTCGTGTAGGCGAACGGTGCCGTCGCCGCGATCTCCAGCGGCAGCAGACGCAGCGTCACCGGATCCTTCTGCAGTGTGATGATGTGCTCGCGCGAGCTGCGGCCGACGCGAAGAATCAGCTTGTAGATGCCGGGCGGTTGCCGCGTGACGAGACTGCCGGTCGCCTGCGCGACGCGATGCAGGTTGGCGTTGATGAGGAAAAGCTCCGTCGTCGGCTCCTGGGCGATCGCCTGAAGCTCGATGCGCCTCGCCGCGGTATCGACGAGCACGTCAGAATCGGACATGTTGCAGCGCCTTTGACGCCATCACCTCGAACTCCTTCATGGGCACGGTCCCACCGACGATCTCGACGCCGTACAGCCCTGTGGGTAGCGACACGTCGAGCGTACTGGACGCTGCCTGGTCGCTCCTGACGATGCGCAGGCCGCTGCGCCGGAGGTTCACGGTGCGCCCCTTCGAGCCGGCGGGCAGGTGGATGCGGACGGCGAAGGTCTTTGGCGTGGCCTTGGCGATGACGAAGTCAATCGTCTCGTTCTGCGATGGTTCGACGACAGGTCTCAGCTTGGACGCGGGGTCTTGCGGATCGGTGAAGCTCTCGACGCTGTTGTACAGGTACTGGCGCAGATCCGAAGTGGACACGTCGGTGCGATTCGGGTCCGTGAGCGCCGCCCCTCTGAGACCTTCGAGCAAGGCCCTCGTGAAGACACCGTGTACCTTTCCGTCGTCCATAACCCGTTCGCGCGCGCTTCTCCCCGACGTGGTCGCAAACGCGTAGAAGACCTTGCCTACATCCCTGTACTTCGGGTCCGGAGCGATCCTCAACAGCGGCGCGCTGAGGGGTGTCTTTGGTACCGTCGGCCGACAGCAGTCCATGAACAGGAGGATTTCCTCGAAGCGCAGCCCTTTGTAGAAGAGGTTCGCCCATGCCTTGCCAGGCAGGTGGTGCAGCGCCTCCATCTGCGCGTTGGCGGTCAGCAGCGCCGTCTCCTCATCGGTCGGTTTGAACCCGTGGCCGCTTAGAAAGATGTACAGGCGCCGGCCGATCGTGAAACCTTTCTCCTTCGCGGCATTGGTCTTCGCCAGGCTTTCAAGGTCTTCGAAGAATTCGGTGATCTGCTCGACCGTGGGCTTGGGCTTGGCGCTCCTCGCTGAGAGGATCATTCGCACCTGTCTCTTTCTCCTGATCCCGCCGCCGGTGGGCGAGGTCACCCAAGCGTAGAAATCCTTCGCATCGCGCTCGGGGCCCTGGAGATCGCCGAACCGTTGGTCTCGATAATGCGACACCCCGACGATGAGCGCCCAGTCGCGCGCGCCTTGGTTACTCATGGGGATACCAGTCTCGGATCGCGTTCTTGTCGAGGTCCGAGAGCGTCAGGCTCAACTTCGAGGACACGCCGTTCTTCGTCCACTCCTTCGGGAAGGGATAGAGCATGATCGAGTGCGAATCGAAGACCGTGAAATTCGTCTCCTTCTTCGTGAAGGCGCGAAAGACGTTCTCCTTGATGCGCTGCTCCGACCAGAAATGCGGCGGACCCGTGAGTGCCCGCTTGACACGATCGCGATCCCACTTGACACCGCCGGCAGGCGTGGCGTGCTCGTGCACGAGGCCGAGCGCGTGACCGAATTCGTGGAGCACCGTCCGGCGAAATTCCTCGGGGGTCTTCCCCGCGACGCCGAGGTTCATCGTCGGCCGTTTCGCGTCCGTGATCTTGAGACACGACTTGCCGATAGCCGACCATGCGCCGCGATGTTTGAACGAGATGCGGATTGCACCTCCCGTCTTCTGGAAGGCAAGCTCCAGGTTCGCCATGTTCGGACCTACCCACTCGCGCGCGATCTTCATTACCCGCCTGTGCAGATCGTTGCTGCCGTCGAGGAAGCTGATGGGGAGTGCCGAGCCCGACTCCCAACGCGCTTCGATCAGCAGTCCGGCCTTATCAGCGCCGGGTGAGAGGACCGGTCCCTCGAGCCAGGCGAAACACCACGAGTTCTGGGCCGCGGGTGCCATGCGGTGCGGATTATAGGTTGAATCCGATCGGACGCGCGGCGAGTTTCGCGCCCTTGGTGGCCGACGCAACTTGACGTTCCTGGTGCCCCCCACGCCGAGGCGAATCTCACTCAGCGTGAGGGAGACGCGCTGGACGCGAACCGTCAGCCAAACGTGCTACCGAAGGCGCGGCAGGACGCAGCAAGCGGATCGGAACGGTATTGCTGGGCTACGGCGCATGAGGCACTCAGGCAGACGTGGCCCCGTCTGCCTGAATGCCGTCTTCCGCAGCGTCTAAGAATCGTCTCACGATAAGTCCTCACCAAACAAAACCGAACAGTACATCCCTCGCGGATTCCGTGCGCTCGGGCTGCGAGACCGCATGAAAACGACACGAGACCGAACGAGACCGAACCAGGCTCACTGCAGTTGTCGGATAAGATGTACGGTTGGTCCGATTCCGGGGACGAACGTCTGCACAGGAGAAGCGAATGAGCCAGGCCACGCAGAGGATTACTTACGCGACGATGAGCGCGGATCCGAATCTCCACGTGGAGTTCGACGCCGCCATCGCGCGCGTCAAGGGCACGCTCGGCCGCACCTACCCGATGGTGATCGACGGACAGGAGGTCACCGCCGCCGAGCAGTTCGACGATCGCAGCCCGATCGACACGCGCATCCTGCTCGGCCGGTTCCAGCAGGGCGGCCGCGAGCACGTGCAGCGCGCCATCGCGGCAGCCCGCGCCGCCGCGACGGCGTGGAGAGGCCTGCCCTGGCAGGAGCGGGTGCGGCTCGTGAAGAGGCTCGCCCAAGCGATCCGCCAGCACCAGTTCGACCTCGCGTCGCTGATGATCTACGAGGTCGGGAAGAACCGCCTCGAGTGCCTCGGCGACGTCGCCGAGACGGCGGACCTCATCGACTACTACTGCGACGAGTACGCAAAGCACGACGGCTACGCGACGCCGATGGGCGCGCTCGGGCCGAACGAGCAGAACCAGAGCGTGCTGCGCCCGTACGGCGTTTTCGCGGTCATCTCGCCGTTCAACTTCCCGATGGCGCTGGCCGGCGGCCCGGCGGGCGCCGCGCTCGTCGCCGGCAATACCGTCGTCTTCAAACCTGCCACCGATACGGCGCTCATGGGCGCGATGGTCGCGAGGATGGCGGCGGAAGCCGACCTGCCGGAGGGTGTCTTCAACTTCGTCACCGGCCCGGGACGGACCGCCGGGCAGGAACTGATCGACAACCCCGGCATCGACGGCATCGTCTTCACCGGCTCGATGGAAGTGGGCATGAAGCTGCTGCGCGACAACGGCGCGCGGCCGCTGCCGCGGCCGGTGATCATCGAGATGGGCGGCAAGAATCCGGCGATCGTCACCGCGGCGGCCGATCTCGACAAGGCGACCGACGGCGTGTTCCGCTCCGCGTTCGGCGCCCAGGGCCAGAAGTGCTCGGCGTGCTCGCGCGTCTACGTCGCGAAGGAGGTCCGCCAAAAGTTCGTCGACCTGCTGGTCGAGAAGACGCGGAAGATCAAGATCGGTAACCCGCTGGACAAGGACGTGTGGCTGGGACCGGTGATCAACGAGGCGGCGGTGCGGACGTTCGAGGACGCGGTCGCGCGCGCGAAGAAGGACGGCGGCCGGATCCTCACCGGCGGCAGCCGGATCAGGACCGAGCCGTTCATCCACGGCTACTTCGTCGAGCCCACGCTCATTGACGACTTGCCCGTCGATCACGCACTGTTCAAGGAAGAGCTGTTCGTCCCGATCACGGTCATCGCGGAGGTGCCGACACTGGACGAGGCGATCCGGCTGTCGAACGACACCGTGTACGGGCTGACCGCCGGCATTTTCTCCGAGGACGATGCCGAGATCGAGACGTTCTTCGACGGGATCCAGGCCGGGGTCACCTACGCCAACCGGCGGGCCGGCGCCACCACAGGGGCGTGGCCCGGCATCAACCCGTTCGGCGGCTGGAAGGCGAGCGGATCGACCGGGCGGGGGACCGGCGGTCCGTGGTACGTGCAGCAGTTCATGCACGAGCAGAGCCGCGTGCGGATCCGCTGACCACCAGCCGCCACTTCACCAGGACGAGCGGCGGAGCACGGCTCAAGGTCCACGCGTTCGCCGGAACGCATGCGTCTTCAGCGACACGACGGCGCGATCTCTGCTGCCTCGCTGATCGCCGGATACCGGCAAGGCGTCTTGCGCTGCGGGACAGGCCGCGGTAGTCTCCGCCGGTCCTCTCTTCAGGAGCCTCCCATGCGACGACTGGTGCAGATCGCGCTCGCCCTGGCGTTCCCGGCGCTTGCCGCCGCGCAGGTCACCGCCATCCGCGCCGGACGGCTGATCGACCCGGAGGCGGGCACTGCAGCCGCAAACCAGGTCATCCTCGTCGAGAACGGCCGGATCACGGCGGTGGGCGGGAACGTCGCCATCCCGCAGGGCGCGGCGGTCGTCGACCTGACGAAGCTGACCGTCCTGCCCGGCCTGGTCGACGCGCACAATCACCTCGCGCTCACTTACAAGGAGGTGCCGGAGCACAACGTCTACTACCTCACCTACGTCCTGGACTCGACGCCGCTGCGCGCCATCCAGGCCGTGTCGAACGGCATCCAGATGCTCTCGGCCGGCTTCACCATCGTCCGCGACATGGGAAACAACGGCAACTACGCGGACACGGCGCTGCGCGTCGGCATCGAGCAGGGGTGGGTACCGGGGCCGACCATCATCAACTCGGGGATCATCATCGGCTCGATGGGCGGCCAGTTCTATCCCACGCCGGAGATGGCGAGGGACCACAACATCGTCTACCCGGAGTACCTCGACGCGGACACTCCCGACGAGATCGTGAAGGCGGTGCGGCAGAACATGCTGTTCGGCGCCAGGGTGATCAAGATCTGCGCGGACTGCAAGCCGTGGGGCTACTCCGTCGACGACATCGGCCTCGTCGTCGCCGAAGCGGCGAAGGCCGGCCTGAAGGTGGAGGCGCACTGCCAGACGGTCGAGGGCGCGCGGCGCGCGATCGATGCGGGAGTGTGGTCGATCGCGCACGACTCGGGGATGACCGAGGAGAACCATCGGCTGATGGCGAAGAAGGGCATCTGGCGTGCCGGGACGGAGACTCCGATCTCCCTCGCCGGCCATACCTCGAAGCAGCGGTACGAGCGGACCGTCAGCCTGTTGAAGAACGCGTACGACCTCAAAGTGCCGCTGACCTTCTCGACCGATGCCGATTACTGGGTACCCGGCAAGCCGCGCGGCGCGGTGGCGATCGAGTTCGTCGAGACGTGGAAGGCGGCCGGCATCCCCGCACGCGACATCCTGCGCGCGATGACCACCAACGGCTACAAGGTCAGCGAGACGGAGTCCACGCGCGGGCCCGTCAAGCCAGGCCTCGCGGCGGACATCATCGCCGTCGAGGGCAATCCCCTGGAGTCCATCGACGCGCTGCGCAAGGTCGTGTTCGTGATGAAGGACGGGATGGTCTTCAAGCGGGATGGCACGGTGACGCCGGAAGCATTCTTCAATCCGGGTCCGGTAAAGGGCTGGAGGACTCGATAGCTCGGTTTCTTGACACGCAACGAAGGAACTGGCGTCGACGTATCGCCTCCAGCCAGCCGGCGCCGCTGCCGCTGCCGTGAGGTACGGTGATGCTCACTCGCCTGCCCGCCCTCGTCGGCTTCTGTCTCGTTCTCGTGCTGCCCGCGCTGGCGCGCGCCCAGGAGGGCGGCCAGTTCGGTCGGCGCCGTGCGTGCGCTCGTCGGACGGCTGACACCGGTCGCTAGCGCTCGGGCCGCAAGGTCATCACCGCTTCGAGGAGCGGGATCGGATCCCGGGCCTTCCCGCTTTCGATCCACTTCTGCACCTTCTCGTTCGGGTTGAAGCGGGCCACGAGCGCGTCGGTCACGTCGACGTACTCGACATTCGGATCGTGAAACGCCACGTCCCACTTCGACACGATGACGGACACACGGCGCATTCGCGGCGACCTTCGGCAGCTCCGGCGCGAGCTTCGCCATCACGTTCGGGATGGAGGCATTGCTGAACACCTGGTAGTGCATCAGGTTCTGCAGCGCCGGGCCGCGGAACTCGAGTTCCGCGACCTTCGCCGTATCGTTGGCGGCCTTCGCCGCCTGCAATTGCGCGTGCAGATCTTGCATGAACGTCCGGTGCTCGTCCGAGTTGTAGTACGCGAGCGCGACGAGCCGCGAATCGAACACCGCGATCCGCACCTTCGGAGCGCTGGCCGCACCCGAACCGCTCGCCGTCGTCTGCGCCGCCACGGCCCCGCCGAGCGCCGCGATCCACACGGCCGTCACCATCCACTTCCCACGGGTCATCGAAACCTCCGTTTCCGAGAGCCTTCACCGCGGAGGATACGCCCGCCGCGCCGGCCTGGTCATCAGCGCCGGCTGAAGAACCGTGAAGGAACGCTGATCGGCCGTCGCATGGAACGGGGACGCTCTCCGGATCGTCGGAACCAGCACGGGTCCATGAGAGTCCGGACGCCGCTTTCGATTCTGGCAGCCGTTTCACTTGCCGCGTGCGGTCTGGTCGGCGCGAGGTGGGCGCCGTCCGTCGGAGCTGGTGCCCTCATCCTCCCGGCGCGCCGGCCGCTGACCGTGCCGCGGCCGAGGGGCTGCCGCGATGTCGAGTTCGAAGGCGAGGGCGTCACGCTGCGCGGGTGGTCCTGCCGGGCGAGCGGCGAGCGCCGCGGAACCATCGTCTTTCTGCACGGCATCGGAGACAATCGCTCCAGCGCGACGGGAGTGATCGGCAGGTTCGCCTCGGCGGGGTTCGACCTCGTCGCCTACGACAGCCGGGCACACGGCGAGTCAGGCGGCTCGATGTGCAGCTACGGCTACTACGAGAAGCTCGACCTCCGGCGTGGTCCGGACGCTCGACGGACCGGTCGTCCTGATCGGCGGATCGCTCGGCGCGGCCGTCGCGCTGCAGACGGCGGCGGAAGAGCCGTGCGTCCGTGCCGTGGTGGCCGCCGAGGTGTTCTCCGATCTGCGCACCGTCGCGCGCGAGCGGGCCTGGTTCCTCCCCGAGGTGCTGATCGCCGCCGCGTTCCGAGAGGCCGAGACGCGCGCTCGCTTCCGGATGGACGAGGTCAGCCCCGCAGACGCAGCGGCGCGCGTCGCGGCTCCGGTGCTGCTGATTCACGGCGCCGCCGACAGGGACACGCCCCTCGCGCACGCCCAGCGGGTGCACGCGCGGCTCCGCGGCCCGAAGCGGCTGCTCATCGTCGAACACGCCCGGCACAACCAGTCGCTGGGCAGCGCCGCGGCGTGGGATGCGGTGACCGCCTGGCTCGATGAGATCGTGCCCATACCTTGACCTTCTACACGTAAAGGACTAGGCTACGTGTAGAAGAACGAGGTATCAATGCCCGAGCCAGCAAAATCTGATCTGCCGCAGGGCACGCTCGACATGCTCATCCTGCAGGTTGCAGCAGCCGGCCCGATCCACGGCTATGCGATCGCGCAGCGTATCCGGCAGATCTCCGGAGAGGTGCTGCAGGTCCCGCAGGGGTCGCTCTACCCTGCCCTGCACCGCCTGGAGAACCGCGGCCTTCTCGCCGCGGAGTGGCAGGCGTCGGAGACCGGCCGTGAGGCCAAGTTCTATCGGCTCACGCGCAAAGGCCGGGCGTCGCTCAGGTCGGAATCGGAGAAGTGGGAGCGCCTGTCGCAGGCGATCTGGTCGATCATGCGGACCGCCCCCGGGGGTGCGCAATGAACTGGTGGCGGCGGTGGTGGCACCGCGATCGCCTCGAGCATGAGCTGGACGCAGAGCTTCGTTTCCACGTCGACCGGCTCGTCGACGAGAACATTCGCGCGGGCGTGCCGCCGGAGGCAGCGCGGCGTGCGGCGCGGCGCGACTTCGGCGGCGTCGAGCAGGTGAAGGAAGACTGCCGCGACGCCCGCGCCACGCGCTGGGCACACGATCTCGGCCAGGATCTGCGCTTCGCCGCGCGGCTTCTGGCGAAGGACCGCGCCTTCACCGGCCTCGCCGTCATGGCGCTGGCGCTCGGCATCGGCGTGAACAACGCCTTCTTCGCGATCGTGAACGCGATGTGCCTGCGAGGACCGCTGGAGCACGCGTCGCGGCTCGTCCACGTCGGCACCGTCAATGCCGCCGGCGTGCCGGGGGGCGTCTCGCACGCGGAATTCGACGATCTACTCCGCGCGATGCCGTCGTTCGAGAGGGCGGCGGCGTACGCAACCGCGCCGGTTGCCGTGAGCGACGACGGCGTCGCGGCCGAGCGCGCGACAGCGGCACACTTTTCCGCCGCTGCGCTGGAAGTCGCCGACGAGGTTCCCTCCGCCGGACGAGGGTTCGACGCCGCTGACCATCGCGCGGGAGCCGCCGCCGTCGCCTTGATCGGGGCGTCGCTCTCGCGCCGACGGTACGGCAGCGGGACGGAAGCCCTTGGACGCACCATACGGATCGATGGCCGACCCACGGCGGTCGTGGGCGTCATGCGCGGGTCGTTCAGGTTCCCGAACGACGCGGAGATCTGGCTCCCGCTCGAGCGAACGGAGGCGGGTCAGCCGTCGCGGGCCGTCCGCAGTCTTGGCGTCTTCGCCAGGCTGCGCGAACCGGCAACCATCGCCGGCGCCCGGGCGGAGCTCGGCGAGCTCTCGCGTCGTCTCGCCGCCGATCATCCCCGCTCGAACGAGGGCATCCGCCTGACAGCGGTTCCGTTCAACGAGCGCTTCACAGCGCGAATCACGGATCCAGCCTGGATGGCGTTCGTCACCGCCGGCACGCTCGTGCTCCTGATCGCCTGCGCCAACGTCGCGAACCTGCTCCTGGCGCGCGCGGTCGGGCGGTCAGCCGAAATGGCCATGCGCGCCTCCCTGGGTGCAACGCGCGCGCGGCTGGTCCGCCAGCTGTTCGTCGAATGCGCGCTGCTCGCGGCCGTGGGCGGCGCCGCCGGCCTGCTCGTGTCCGCGGCCGGACTGCGCCTCATGGCGGCGGCGATTCCCGACGACGCGCTTCCCTCGTGGATGGCGCTCACCCTGGACGGCCGCGTCCTGGGAGTGCTGGTGGGAGTGTGCGTGGCCGCGGTTCTGGTGTTCGGCTTCGTACCCGCCCTCTACACGTCGGCGGCGAGCGTGACCAGCGTGCTCCGCGACCACTCGCGCGTTCGCGCAAGGGCGGGAACTCGCCGCTGGACCACGGGGCTGCTCGCGCTCCAGTTCGCGTTGACCTCGATCCTCCTCACCGCGGTCGTCGCCGATCTGCTGCTCAGCAGGCCGGACAAGCCGGTGTTCGATCCCTCCGGCATGCTGACGGCACGGATCACGCTGCCGGAACGCGTATACGCAACCGAGACGCAGCGGGAGGCGTTCTACGAGCGGCTCTCGGTCGAGATGACGGGCATCGCCGGCGTCTCCTCGTCGACCGTCGCCACGAATCTGCCGTTCGAGCGGCCCCCACAGCGCAGGGTCGTCGTGCCAGGCCGGGACTCGAGCGCAGCGGAGGGAGCATCGACCGTCGGGACGGTCGCGATCGGCGCGCGCTACTTCGAGACTTTCGGGGTAGGTATCCTCCGCGGCCGGGACTTCACCCGCGGCCACTACGACGACGGCGCGAGCGAGGCGATCGTCAACCAACGATTCGCAGACTTGTACTTTGCGAACGAGGATCCGCTGGGGAAGCGCGTCCATCTGCTGAGTCAGAGCGACGCCGACTCCACTCCGCCGCTGACGATTGTCGGGGTCGCGCCGAACATCCGGCAGGGCCGCGGTCCGGACGCGCCGCTGGTCTATCGACCGTTTCCCGATACCTGGCCGGCGACTGCGGCGCTCGTACTGCGGCATCGCACGGAGGATGCGCCGGTGGCCGCGGCGCTGCGCGAGCGTGTCCGGATGCTGGACCACAACCTGCCGCTGTTTCGCACGATGAGCATGGAGCGCGTGATCCGGGACTCCACCTGGAACCCGCGTGTGTCGCGCGCGTTGATCAACACGATCTCGACCATCGCGCTGGTGCTGGCGGTCATCGGCCTGTACGGGGTAACGGCCCATGCTGTGGCTGCGCGGGCGCCGGAAATCGGGGTCCGGGTTGCGCTGGGCGCGCGCCCCCGGCACATCCGCTGGCTCGTGCTACGACGCGCGCTGGTCCAGCTTGCGGTTGGCCTGCCGGCCGGCGCGGTTCTGACGATCATCTGGAACTACGTCTTCATCGTCCAGCGCGGCGACCGGATGGTCGGCCTGCCCGTTCTCGGACTTGTCGCCTTGGTGATCGCCGCGATCGGTATCGCTGCCTGTCTCGTGCCAGCGGAGCGAGCCGTACGGCTCGATCCGCTGGCTTCAATCCGACACGAGTAACGGAGTCGGTTCGACGGTCCGTACGCCCGCGGGGTAGAGGACGACCAGTGAACTTCGGGTCCTACACGGTCAGGGAGAGCGGACGACCGTCAAAGACGATTCCACGGGTCGCCTTCTCGCCCGCGACGCGGATCTCGATCGGACGCCTCAGCGGCGGCAGCATGCGGGAGCCGCGCGTCAGCCGGAGCGTGAGGCGCCGGTCCCGCTCGCGCCACGACATCTCGACTCGCATGAACTGCCCACGCTTGTAGTCGAACGAGCGGCCGTCGTCCTCGTACAGGTACGACACCCCGTCAGCGCCGGGATAGACGACGAGCGAAAGGGGCCCGTCGACCGGCTCGTCGACGTACTGCCTGACCGGCCCGAACGGCACGACCGCGCCAGCGCGAACGTGCAGCGGCATGGTCTCGAGATCGACCTCGCGATCGATCTCGCGGCCGCCCATCAGCCGCTCTTCCGTCCAGAAATCGATCCAGGTCCCGCGCGGCAGGTGGAGACGTCGAGACACCGCACCCTTTTCCACGACCGGCGAGACGAGGACGTCGCGGCCCCACAGGTACTGGTCGCCGCGGGCGACGGCCTGCGGATCATCAGGGTGATGGAGCCAGAGAGCGCGCATCAGCGGCAGGCCGGTATCGCAGCACTCGCGCGCCGCCGTGTAGGTGTAGGACAGGAGCCGGTAGCGCAGCTCGAGGTATTTCTTCACGATCGGCTCGACACGCGGATTGCGCAGCTCGGACGGATCCGGATGCCCCGCCCCGCCTGTGTAGCCGCGCAGCTCCTCGTGACCGAGGCTGCCGGTGTTCCAGCCCCACGGCAGGCGCAGGTGCCAGGTTCGTCCGTGCGCCCGGAAGGAGGGGCAGAACGCGCCGAACTGGAACCACCGCACGTGCAGCTCGCCGGTGTACTCCGGCGTCGGCACGAAGCCGCCGATGTCCGTGCCCCAGAAAGGAATGCCGGACAGGCCGGTGTTCACGGCGACGGGAACGTGCGTCCTGAGCGTCTCCCAGGTCGAATAGACGTCGCCCGACCAGAGAAACGCGGCGTAGCGCTGCATGCCGGCGTAGCCGTTGCGGTGCAGCGCGAACGCCCGCTGGTTGGGACGATACCGCCGCGAACCTTCCCAGTACATGCGGATGCGCGCCAACCGCGACGCCGCGTCGAGCCCGTCGCCCTGGTCCGGCCAGAAGCCGTCCACCCCGAGGTCGAAGAGCGGCTCGTGGTACGGCCAGTAGCACTCGACCGCGCGGTCGACGGGCCACTGCCCGTCGGGTGTGCGGCCGCTCGGCACCGCCTTCTCGGGCGTGCACCCGCCCGCGACCGTGCCGCTCATGCGCCGCCCTTCGATGACGACGTGGAGGACGACCTTGTAGCGGAGTGCGTGCAGCTCGTCGAGCATCGCCTTCGGATCCGGGAAGGTCTCCGGCTTCCAGGTGAACTCGCCGTTGCGCGTGTTCCAGCCCGACGGGGTGAACTCGGTGCCGAGGTAGATCAGCGCGTCGCACGGCAGCCGCTTCGCGCGGAACGTGCGCGCGACCCATCGCACCTCGTCGGGACCGGCGAGCGTGCGGTGCGACTGCATGTACCCGAAGGACCAGAGCGGCGGCAGCTCCGCGTGGCCGGTGATGCGAGCGTACTCGCCGAGAATGACTCGCGGATCCGGCGAGGCAGTGATGAAGAGGTCCAGCGGCAGGAGGTCTCCGGTCGGCGTCATGCGCCCCTCCGCGCCGGTGAAGTCGAACAGCCCGCCCCCGGGGGCGCCTGCCGCCACTCCGGCAAGCACCCGGCCGTCGGCCGCGCGCCGCTCGGTCGGCACGACGATCGGCTGATGGATGTACAGGCCCCAGCCGTCGGTGCCAATCAGCCACTGGATGGGGACGCGTCCGCCGTGCGTGCGCAGCTGGTAGCCGCCCTGGCCGTTGCGCATACGGTCGGTCGTGCCTTTCTTGTCGAACTGCGGGCCGCCTTCGCCGAAGCCGAGCAGCGGGCCCCTGGGGAGAAGAAATCGCAGGTCCTGTGAGGCGGCGTCGAGCACCAGGCGCTGGACCGCGCGCCCGGACGCATCATCGATGTGTAGCGTGGTTGGGTTCTCCGAGAAGCGCACGGTGAGTCGACCCGCCCTGATGGCGGTAAAACGGTCGCGCCAGCGTCCCGCCGGCTTCCCCTCTGCCGCCGCAACCAGCGCCCCGTCGTCAGCCGGGCGGGCCCCTCCGATCGGCAGCACGGTGATGCGCACCGTCTCCGGGCCGACCGCGGCAATGGCAATTTCGACCGGTCGGCCGGCGATGACGATCGGCGACGCCTGGCCGCGGATGATATGGGGGCCGGCGATGACCGCCGCGCCTGCGGATCCGAAGCGCTTCAGGATGTCACGTCGGCTGAAAGACCGCGACGGCACGCCCGGATGCTACCGCAAGAAAGGGGGCTGCCTCCTTGCGGAAAGGAGGCAGCCCTTTAGCCATCACCCCTTACACCTGCTTCACGTGCAGCGCGAACGCCGCACCCTGCGGGTCCATCGCGTTGACGATCCAGTCGCCGCCCGGCACTTCCATCGGACCGTTGAGGATCTGGCCGCCGTTGGCCTTGATTCGATCTGCCGCGGCGTTTATGTCGGGGACGCGGAAATAGATTTGCCAGTTGGACGGCACCTGTGCCATCTCGGGCGGCTTGTTCATCATGCCTCCGATCGCGCCGTGCGGGCGGTTGAACATGTAGTACTTGCCCGCCGGACCCATGTCGTGCGGTTCGATCGGCTGCCAGCCGAACACCTCGCGGTAGAACCTCAGCGCGGCCTCCGCGTCGGTCGTCATCAGCTCGTGCCACGACGCCTCGCCGATCTCCGCCGCGGCCTCCGGCGGAAGCGGGAACATCTCCGCTGCGAACGAATTCCGTGTAGGGCTGCGGCGAGCCCTCGAACGGCTTCGTCGTCCATCCGATCACGTTCCGGTAGAACGTCTCGGCGGCCTTCATGTCGGTAGTCATCAGCTCGTACCAGAGCGGGCGCCCGAGAATGCTTGAAACGGCAAGGGTCATCGAAACCTCCCCGCGTGCGGGTCACGCCCGACGGGCTGGACAGCTCCAGCCGTCGCCCCCGCAGCGATCGAGTAGTGTGCCACAGCGAATCCGTCGCGCAACCGTTCCGGGCGCGGCCGAGGGTAACTTCGATGTGACGAGTGGCGTGGGGAATCGGCCGCCCTTTAGCGGCCCGGCCTCCAGGTGCCATCGGCGGTGCCGTCCGGACTGGCGAGCACCACGGTGTAACCATCCGGATCTCGCAGCCAGATCTCCCAGTGGTTGGGCCCGCCGTCAGCGTCCGGAGGGTTGCGGTGGCGCGGGAGGACGACTTCGGCGTTCAGCTCGACAGCCCGCGCGATCGCAGCGTCGAAGTCCTCGATTTCGAACCACAACAGCACGCCGTTGCCGTACGGCTTGCGATCCGGATCTCCGATGCGGCCGTGGTGGTGCGCCACTTCCCACTGGTGCAGCTGCAGGATCAGCTTCCCCGCGGCCACGAGCCGCTCGTACTGCGGGCCACCGTGCGCGCTCTGGCAGGCGAGCAGGTGCTGATACCAGCGGCTGCTGGCCTCGACGTCGCGCACGCAGATGAGGGGCTGCGGAAGCATGCTGTTACCTCGCGCGTCACGCATCGCAAAGGGCCCATGCCGGATCCGTCCGCGGCGCGCGTCCCGCAGAGGCATTGGCGGTTCAGAGTCTACCCGCAATAGTTGCCGGACGACGCCCCGGTGCCACGAACGGTGTGACGGCGCTCAGGGCGTGGTTGAGCGCTCCTGAGGGTCCTGGAATTGTCCTGGCGAGACCGGTGGCGTCAGCTCTTCGGTCCGAGTCCTGGCGGAGGATCGAACGGGACGCCGCGGCGCGCCGCCATCTCGCGACCGACCTCGAACAACTCGCCCGCGCTGAGTACCCGGCCCGCAGCGGGGAACAGCTCGCGGTCCTCGACGGCAATGTGCGCGCGATAGAGACGTTCGAGTTCGGCGAGGTGTCCGCTCAACGTGCGGGCGTCCTGCTCCGGCAACGTGCCGTTGGCGAGCCACCGCGTGCCGAGCGCGTGGACGTCGGCGTGCAGCCGGTTGGCCACGGAGTGGTCCGACTCGAGCCGCGCGAGCGTCTTGAGTGCCGCCTGGGCCTCTGGATCAGCGGCTGCCCGGAGCCGGGGAAACAAGCTGTCCTCCTCGTCGGCCGAGTGCCGAGGCGCGGCCGTCTCGAAGTAGCGCAAGGCCCCTTCAAACGCCCGCCGGTCGGCCTCGGGCAGCTCGCATCCGCGGTGTACCGCAGCGGTCGTCGCGAGCACCGCCAGGAACTGCTCGATCCGCCGATGACAGTCGCTCAACAACCCGAGCGGCTGGTCGAACCCGTGATCCACCCGCTGTCCGATACGGACGGGCATCTCTCCTCCTTGCGTGTCACCCCGTAGTGTAGCAGTGCGCGATCGCGTTCATTCCCCCAGTCCTGCCGCGGTTCTCACGGAGGCAGCAGAGCCGCTGAGAACGCGGAGAGGACATGCTCACTCGTGCATCAGCAGCCGGTCGCGCGCGCCTCGCGCGGTGCCGGCTCACGTCCGTCGGCGGCCGGTTCGAGTGCCCGAACCAGCCGTTGCCTCTGCATCCACTGTGCCGCCCACTCTGCAATTCGCGAGTCACTGTGATTGAATGCCACCCGGTACGGAGACCTGACATGGAGAAGCTGCGCTGGGGTGTGCTCGGGGTTGCGAGGATCGCGACGGAGAAGGTGATCCCGGCGATGATGCGGGGCCGCTGGTCGACGGTCGCGGCGATCGCGTCGCGGGATCGCGCGAAGGCCGACGCGGCCGCGACGCGGCTCGGCCTCGGGAAGGCCTACGGCTCCTACGACGAGCTGCTCGAGGACCGCGAGATCGACGCGGTGTACGTCCCGCTGCCCAACCACCTGCACGTGCCGTGGAGCACGCGCGCCGCGGAACGCGGCAAGCACGTGCTCTGCGAGAAGCCGATCGCGCTCACCGCCGCGGAGGCGCGCGCGCTCGTGGCCGTGCGTGACCGCACGGGCGTGAAGATCCAGGAAGCGTTCATGGTGCGCACCCACCCGCAGTGGCTGAAGGCACGAGACCTGGTGCGGGAGGGCGGGATCGGCACGCTCCGCTCGATGCTCGGTCACTTCAGCTACTTCAACGAGGACGCCGACAACGTCAGGAACGTCGCGGAGTTCGGCGGCGGCGGGCTGATGGACATCGGCTGCTACCTGATCAACACGTCGCGTTTCATCTTCGACCGTGCGCCGCAGCGCGTGCTCGGCCTGCTCGACCTCGACCCCCGCTTCGGCATCGATCGAATGGCCACCCTGCTGCTCGACTTCGGCGGCGGCCATGCCGCCGGCACCTGCAGCACGCAGATGATCGGCTACCAGCGCATGCACATCTTCGGCACGCACGGCCGGATCGAGCTCGAGATTCCCTTCAACGCGCCGCCCGATCGACCCTGCCGCATCTTCGTCGACCGGAGCGCCGACTGGTCCGGGCGCGGCGCTGTCGAGATCCAGCTCGACACCTGCAACCAGTACACCATTCAGGCCGACCTGTTCTCGAAGGCGGTACGCGAAGGGACCGACCCGCCGGTGCCGCTCGAAGACGCGGTCGTCAACATGGAGTGCATCGAGGCGGTCTTCCGTTCAGCCCGAAGCGGCTGCTGGGAGGAGCCGGGCGGGATTCGCGTGTAGAATCCCGCCCCATGCAGCTCACCCGCCTCCTCTGCCTGTCGGTCCTCGCCATCGGCCTCGTCCCGGCGTCGCGGCAACTCGCGGCGCAGGGCACGATCCCCGACTACCAGCGCGCGATGGGCCTGCGCGACCGCTACGACGGCCTCGTGGTGGACGCCGCCGAGACGCCGCGCTGGATCGCTCAGTCGAATCGTTTCTGGTACCGGAAGAGCGTGAAGGGCGGCCACGAGTTCGTGCTCGTCGACGCGGAGGCCGCGACCCGCGCGCCTGCCTTCGATCACGCGCGCCTGGCGGCCGCACTGGCCAAGGAGCTCGGCCGTCCGATCACCGCCGTGACGCTCCCGTTCAACCGGTTCCAGTTCGCAGCCGACGGGCGCGAGGTCCAGTTCGTCGTCATCGAGGGGGACGGCCGGGGCGGCGCGGGGGGCGGACGCGGACGCGGGGAAAGCGGCTCGCTGTTCCCGCCCGGCACTCCGCTGTGGCGCTGCTCGATCGAGGACTACACGTGCCGGCGGCCGCAGGCCGAAGGACGCGGGCGCGGACGCGGCGGGGGCGGGCTGGCGGGGCCGGTGCGGCCGGAGCGCGAGATCGACATCAACGCGGCGGAGCCGAAGACGTCTCCGAATGGCCGCTTCGAGGCGCTCATTCGCAACTACAACCTCGCCATCCGCGAAAGCGGCAAAGGCGACGTGACCTTGCTCAGCACCGACGGATCCGAGGGCGGGCACTATGATCCCGACACGATCGAGTGGTCGCCCGACTCCCTGAAGATTGCCGTGTACAAGGTCCGCCCGGGTCAGCGGCGCTACGTTCACTACGTCGCGTCATCGCCCGAGGACCAGCTGCAGCCCAGGCACTCGACGATGCAGTACGCCAAGCCGGGCGACGTCCTCGACGTCGAGCAGCCGGTCCTCTTCCACGTCGCGGACAAGCGACAGCTCGCCGTCGACAACGCCCTCTTCCCGAACGCGTACGACAACTCCCGGCTGGTGTGGAAAGGCGACAGTTCGGCCCTGACCTTCGAGTACAACCAGCGCGGCCACCAGGTCTTCCGCGTCATCGAGATCGATGCGCAGACCGGGACGACCCGCGCGGTCATCAGCGAGGAGTCGAAGACCTTCTTCTGTTACTCCGGCAAGAAGTACCGGCGCGACCTCGCCGACGGCAAGGAGATCATCTGGATGTCCGAGCGGGATGGCTGGAACCACCTGTACCTCTACGACGGCGCCGCCGGCACGGTCAAGAACCAGATCACGAAGGGCGAATGGGTCGTGCGCGAAGTGGTCGCCGTCGACGAGGCAAAACGCCAGCTCTGGTTCGCGGCGAGCGGCATGTATCGGGACAAGGATCCGTATTTCGTCCACTACTACCGCATCAACTTCGACGGCAGCGGCCTGACCGCGCTGACCCAGGCCGACGCCAACCACACGCTGACCATCTCGCCGGACCGACGGTTCTACGTCGTCAGCTACTCCCGCGTGGACGCGCCGCCCGTAACCGAACTGCGCCGGACGAGCGACGGCTCTTTGGCGATGCTCCTCGAGCAGGCCGACCATTCGGCGCTCGTGAAGGCGGGGTGGAAGCCTCCCGAGGTCTTCGCCGCGAAGGCGCGTGACGGCATGACGGACATCTGGGGCGTCATCTATCGGCCGACGAACTTCGACGCCTCGAAGAAATACCCGGTGATCGAGAGCATCTACGCCGGACCGCAGGGCTCGTTCGTCCCGAAGTCGTTCCAGGCGTTCAACCCGATGCAGTCGCAGGCGGACCTCGGCTTCATCGTGGTCCAGATCGACGGGATGGGCACCAGCAACCGCTCGAAGGCGTTCCACGACGTCGCCTGGAAGAACCTCGGCGATGCCGGCTTCCCGGACCGGATCCTGTGGCACAAGGCGGTCGCTGCGAAGTACCCGCACTACGACATCACGCGCGTCGGGATCTACGGCACCTCGGCGGGCGGCCAGAACTCGCTGGGCGCACTGCTCTTCCACCCGGAGTTCTACAAGGCGGCGGTGTCGGCGGCCGGCTGCCACGACAACCGCATGGACAAGATCTGGTGGAACGAGCAGTGGATGGGATGGCCGATCGGGCCGGAGTACTCGAGAGCCTCGAACGTGGACAACGCCTACCGCCTGCAGGGCAAGGTCCTCCTCGTCGTCGGCGAGCTCGATCAGAACGTGGACCCGTCGTCGACCATGCAGGTGGTCAACCGGCTGATCAAGCACAACAAGGAGTTCGATCTGCTCGTGATTCCCGGCGCGGGCCACGGTCCGGGCGGCGCCTACGGCGAGCACAAACGCTTCGACTTCTTCACGAAGCACCTGCTCGGGGTGAACCCGCCGGAGTGGAAAGCGCTGGAGGACGCGACGAAGAAGTCAACCACCACCAGCGCCTCGCGCTGACCGAGGGCATTCATGGGCGTCACTCGACGGTACTTCGTGAAGGCATCCACGTACGCGGCGGCGGGCGCGTCGGCGCGGCCCGCTTTCGCGCAGCGCGGCGCCGTGCGCGGCGCGGCAGCCGATCTCCACCCGGCGATTGCCGCGCTCAGGCAGTTTCCGGGGACGGCGACGGCGATCGCCGACGACGAGCGCCGCGCGCGCATAGAGAAGGCGCGGCGGCTCATGGTGGAGCACGGCATGGGGGCGATCGTCCTCGAGCCGGGAACGAGCATGAGCTACTACGTGAACGTGCGCTGGGGGCTGAGCGAACGTCCATTCCTGCTCATCATCCCGGCGCGCGGCGAGCTCGCCTACGTCGCCCCCGCCTTCGAGGAGGCACGCGCCCGCGAGATCATGAAGTTCACCAACGACGTGCGCGTGTGGCAGGAGGATGAGGACTGGGGCGCCGTGGTGGCGGGCATCCTGAAAGACCGCGGGATCGCGAGCGGCACGGTCGGGATCGAGGAACGCATGCGGTTCTTCATTCCCGAGGGGTTGCGCGCGGCGGCGCCGCACGTGCGCTTCGTGCTCGCGACGGCGGTGACCGCAGGCTGCCGGATGTTCAAGTCGCCGGCCGAGATCGCGCTGATGCAGCGCGCCAACGACATTACCGTCGAGGCGTTCAGGGCGGGGTTCGCGACGCTGCACGCCGGCATGACGCAGTACGACCTGGCCGGCAACTTCCGCGCAGCGTTCCAGGCGCTCGGGGTGTCGGGCGGCGCGCTGACCGCCTTCGGCGAATACACCGCGTTCCCGCACGGCAGCATCCAGCCGCAGCAGCTCAAGGAAGGCGACGTCGTGCTGGTCGACGGCGGGTGCTCGGTCGAAGGGTACCAGTCAGACATCACGCGGACGACGGTGTTCGGCCAGCCGACGAAGCGGCAGGCCGACGTCTGGAACCTCGAGAAGCAAGCGCAGACCGCCGCCTTCGAGGCGGCGCGCATCGGCGCGACGTGCGAGGCGGTGGACGCGGCGGCGCGGAAGGTAATCACCGAGGCGGGCTTCGGACCGGACTACACGGTCCCCGGACTTCCCCACCGCACCGGCCACGGCATCGGCATGGACGGCCACGAGTGGACGAACTTCGTGCGCGGCAACAAGACGAAGCTGGCGCCGGGCATGTGCTTCAGCGACGAGCCGATGATCGCCATCTACGGCGAGTTCGGGATTCGGCTGGAGGACTGCCTCTACATGACGGAGACGGGCGCGAAGTTCTTCACGCAGCAGAGCCCGTCCATCGACCGGCCGTTCGTCTGGTCGTAGCCCGGCGTCACACGCGGCATTCCGGGCGGACGTGGCGGCCAGCGCTGCGCCCGGCCGCCCCGCCGTTCTCTGGTAAACTCGCCCGCACCCGCGATGAACATCGCCGAGATTGCCCGGCGCGCCAACGTGTCCACGGCGACCGTGTCGCGCACGATCAACCAGAGCGGACCGGTCAAGGCGGCGACGGCGCGTAAGGTCTGGCGGGTCGTCGCCGAGATGAACTACTACCCGAACAGCCACGCGCGGGCGCTCGTCTCCGGGCGCAGCCGGCTGCTCGGCCTGATCGTCTCGGACATCACCAACCCCTTCTTCTCGGAACTGATCCGCGCCTTCGAGTCGCACGCCGCGCAGCAGCAGTACGACCTGCTCATCACCAGCACCGACTACGAGACCACGCGCATGACCGCGACTCTGCGGCGCATGCTGGAACGGAAGGTCGACGGCGTGGCGGTGATGACCTCGGAGATGGACCTCGGACTGATCCGGGAGCTCTCGCGCCGCGGCGTGCCGATCGTCTTCATGGACGTCGGCCAGATGGGGCCGCGGATGAGCCACGTGTCGATCGACTACGGCAACGGCATCGCGCAGGCAGTCGAGCACGTCCTCGGGCTCGGCCACAAGCACGTGGCGTTCATCAGCGGACCGCTCGACCTGCACTCGGCGCGCACGCGCCGTCAGGCATTCCTCGACACGATGCGCGCGCATCGGCTGGCACCGGATCACCGCCTGGTCCGCGAAGGCACGCACACGGCGGAAGGCGGGCAGCGCGAGATGGCGGCGCTGCTGCGGGTATCCCGCCGGCCGACGGCGGTGGTCGCCTCTAACGACTGGACCGCGATTGGCGCGCTTCACGCCATCTACGCCGCCGGCCGGCGCGTGCCGGAGGACATCTCGCTCGTCGGGTTCGACGACATCCCGCTCGTGAGCTACACGACGCCGGCCTTGACGACGGTGCGCATGTCGGCGGCCGACGTCGGCTCGACGGCGTTCACTGCGCTGTTCAGGATGATCGCCGGCGACCGCCACGAGGGCGAGGTCTTTCAGATCCCGACCAAGCTGGTCATTCGCGATTCGACTGCGAAAGCAAGGCGCTGAACGCGTCCGGCGGGAGATCAGCCAGCGATCGGACCACGACGTCGGCGTCGAGCGCCGCGGTCCGGCTGACGCCGACCGAGCGCATGCCCGATCGCCGCGCCGCCGCGATGCCGGCGGCGGCGTCCTCGACGACGATGCAACGGGACGGCGGCACGCCGAGCAGGTCCGCGGCTTTCAGGAACACCTGCGGGTCCGGCTTCCCCAGCGTCACGTCGTCGGCCGACACGATGGCGTCGAACCGGCCGTTGAAACCCAGCACTTCGAGCATCACCTCGACGTTCGCGCGCGGAGCCGACGTCGCGAGGGCCTGCCGCCAGCCTTCGCGGCGCAGCCGCCCGATCCACTCGGCGGCGCCCGGCAGCGGCCTCAGCCCGTTCTGACGCGCCAGGCGGCGGTACTCGGCTTCCTTGGCGTCGGCGATGCGCGCAATCCGGTCCGGCGTGGCGTCCTTCCCGAGCCAGCCGCGGAGGATCCGATCGTTCTTCTGCCCGAAGGTGTCGATGAACTGCTGGTAGGTGATCGGGCGCCCTTCGGCCGCCATCGTGTGGCGCCACGACATCCAGTGGTACTCGGCCGAATCGACGAGTGTGCCGTCGAGATCCCAGAGAACGGCGCCGCTGTCGTTCGAGTCGCTCACTGCCCGTAGTACGCACCGGGACCGTGCTTGCGCAGGTAGTGCTTGTCGACCAGAAACGCCTCGGGCCTCGGCGCATCGGGCGCCACCACTCGCGCCCGCCATTCCAGCCGCGCCAGGTACTCGAGGACGCGCGCGTTCTCGATGGCTTTCGCAGCCGTCGCGCCCCACGCGAACGGCCCGTGGTTGGCTACGAGTACCGCCGGCACCTCCACCGGCGACACCCCTGCGCTGCGGAACGTCTCCACGATGACGAGCCCGGTGTTCCGCTCGTAGTCGCGCTCGACCTCCTCCCGCCGCATCGCGCGTGTCACCAGGACGTCGCCGCGGAAGTAATCGGCGTGAGTGGTTCCCATGCAGCGGATCGGGAGTTGCGCCTGCGCGAGCATCGTCGCGTATTCGGAGTGGGTATGGACGATCGCGCCGCACGCGGGAAACGCCCGGTAGAGTTCCAGGTGGGTGGGCGTGTCGGACGAGGGGCGGAAATCGCGGTCGATGACCTTGCCGCCCTCGAGCGAGACGCGCACCATCTTCTCCGCGCTCAACTCGCCGTACGGCACGCCACTGGGCTTGATCGCGAACACGCCGGCGGCGCGATCCACGGCCGACAGGTTCCCGAACGTGCCCATCACCAGCCCGCTTGACGCCAGCTCCGCGCTGGCGCGATGGACGATCTCGCGGAGGTCCGCCATTACACCGTCTCCGCAACCTCGGCGGTCGCCCGTGCCTTGATCGCGAGCAGCCGCTTCATCAGCGTCGCAAGGTCGGCGCGTGCGCCCGGCACGCCACCAAACGTGTCGTGCAACTCGCGGTAGATGTCATAGAGCTCGTCGTATACCACACGCGCGTGCGGCTGCGGCTCGAACCGCTTCGCCTTCAGCGTCGTCATGCGGTTCTGCGCGTCGTGCCACGAGTCGTAGCCGCCGGCGGCGCTCCCGGCCGTGACCGCCGCCGACACCGCCGACCCAAGCGCGGGCGTCTGTGGTGATCCGGCGATGAGCATCGGCTGGCCGAGGACGTCGGCGTAGATCTGCATGAACAGATCGTTCTTCTCGGCGATGCCCCCGCAGCAGACGACACGGTCGATAGCCACGCCGTACTCGCGGATCCGCTCGACGATGGCCCGTGCCCCGTAGGCGGTCGCCTCGATGAGGGCGCGATAGATCTCGGCTCTCGTGGTGTGGAGCGTCTGCCCGACGATCAGCCCCGTCAGGCGCGTGTCGACGAGGATGGTGCGGTTGCCGTTGTTCCAGTCGAGGGCGACCAGGCCGGACTCACCGGGCTTGAGCACCGCCGCCTCGCGCGAGAGCTCGGCGTGCAGCGCCTCGCCTCCCTGGCACACGCCTTCGACCCACCACTTGAGGATGTCGCCGACGGCCGACTGCCCCGCCTCGATGCCGAAGTAGTCCGGCATGATCGAGCCGTTGACGATGCCGCAGATGCCGGGGATGTCGCGGATCCGGTCCGACACCGGCGCGATCGCACAATCGCAGGTCGAGGTGCCGATGATCTTGACGAACGTCCCCGTGCGAATCCCCGACCCGACCGCCCCGTAATGGGCGTCGAAGCCGCCCATCGCGATCGCGATGCCCTGGCGCAGCCCGAGCGCGTCGGCCCACTGCTTCGAGAGCCTCCCCGCCGGCCCGCCGGGCGGCCATGCCTTGTCGTACAGCCGCTCACGGAGGTCCGCCAGCTTCGGATCGAGCCGCGCCAGGAACGCTCTCGACGGCAGCCCGCCCCAGGTGTCGGAGTACATCGCCTTGTGCCCCGCAGCGCAGACGCAGCGGACGATGTCGGCGGGGCGCTCGACGCCGGCCAGGACGGCGGGGACGAAGTCGGCCAGCTCCACCCAGCTCGCCGCCGCGTCGAACACGTCGGGTGCAACCTTCAGGCAGTGCCAGATCTTCGACCACCACCACTCCGACGAGTAGGCCCCGCCGATCGGCGCGATGTACTCCGGCGCATAACGACGCGCGGTCTCGCTGATCGCGGCCGCCTCCTCGGCGGACGTATGGTCCTTCCAGAGCCAGGCGTGCGCCGCGAGGTTGTCCTTCCAGCGCCGATCCATCGCGAGCGGCCTGGCCGAGGCGTCGACCGGCAGCGGCGTCGAGCCGGTGGTGTCGACGCCGATGCCGATCACGCGGTCGCGCGAGAAGCGCTTCTCGCCCCCTGCCGCGTCGAGTGCCGCCGTCACCGACGTACGAAGCCCCTCGATGTAGTCGGCGGGGTTCTGACGCGCCAGGTGCGGATCCTTCGGACTGAGCAGCACTCCCTGGTCGCCGCTCGGGTAGTCGAACACGTGGCTGCCGACCACGCGTCCGTCGGCACAGTCGACGACGACCGCGCGGACGGAGTTGGTGCCGAAATCGATGCCGATCGTGTAGCTCATGGTCGTTCTCGCGGCACGTCGCTGAATCGTACATCAACGCACCGTCATCCGCAGGATGGTCAGCGAGTGTGCCGGGAAGGTGTAGGTGAACGCGCCGTTCTCCACCGTGGCGGTCACGGTGCGCGTCGCCGGCCGCACCTTCTTGTCGTCGCCGAACGTGTGGGTCGCCTTCAGGTCGCCGTGGTTCAGCTCCCACACCGCGACCTGTGAATCGATCGCTCCGGCCTGGTTCTCGACCGCCGTCGTGATGTCCTTGTCCTTGCTGCGGTTCAGCACGTTCAGGAACACCTGCCGGCTCGAGGGGTTGTACGACGCGGAGACGTCCAGGTACTTCACCTCCTGCGGCCGGTTCGGTATCCGGTAGGTCGGGGCTGCCACCCAGGTTGCGAGCGCGGTGTTGCCGCGCTGCTTCCCGTACTCGACGATCGGGAAGTACGTCGTCTGCAGGAACAGGCCCTGCTTGTTGGTCATGATCGGCGCGATCACGTTGACCATCTGCGCGAGGTTGGCCATCTTGACGATGTCGGCGCGGCGGAAGAAGGCGTTGAAGAACATGCCCATCGCCAGCGCATCCTCGAAGTTGTAGACCTCCTCGAGCTTCTCCTTGTTGCCAGTGCGGTACCAGACGTTCCACTCGTCGTAGGCGACGTAGATGGGGCGCGGGTTGGGTCCGGTGCGGACCTCTTGGATCAATGCGGCGGTGACGTCGATGTAGCGATCGATGGTCTGCTGCCAGCCGCCCAGGTAGCGTTCGAAGTCGTTCTCGCGGTTGCCGATGTAGGTGTGAATTGCGATGTAGTCCGCCTGGTTGCGCAGCGTCTGCAGCACGGTGCGGTTCCACCCGATCCAGTCGGCGTTCGCGCCGTAGTTGCTCGATCCGCTGGCGACCAGCTTGATCGACGGATCCACGCCGCGCATCGCCTTGGCGGTCTCGAGCGCGAACTTCGAGTACTCCTCGGCGTTCTTGTGCCCGAGCTGCCACGGGCCGTCGATCTCGTTGCCGAGGGCCCAGTACTTCACGTTCCACGGCTTCTCGCGGCCGTTCTTCCGCCGCTGCTCCGCCCAGTAGGTCTTCCTGTCGCTGTTGGTGTACTCGACCCAGTGTCGCGCATCGTCGATCGTGCCCAGGCCGAGGTTGAGGCAGATGTACGGCTCGGCGCCGATGCGCTCGGCGTAGCGGAGGAACTCGTCGGTGCCGAAGCGGTTGCTCTCGATGTCGGCCCACGCCAGCTCGAGGCGCGCCGGCCGCTGGTCCTTCGCGCCGATGCCGTCCTGCCAGTTGTAGCCGGAGGCGAAGTTGCCGCCGGGCCAGCGCAGGATGCTGACGCCGAGGTCCTTGACTGCCTGCATGACGTCCTTGCGGAAGCTGTCCGCGTCGGCGAGCGCGCTGCCCTCTTCGTAGATCCCGCCGTAGATCATCCGCCCGAGGTGCTCGGCGAAGTTGCCGAACAGCAGTGGGTCGACCTGGCCGATGGTGCGGTCGAGGTCGAGCTTGATACGGGCGGCGGGTGCGGCGGGCGGCGCCTGGCCGGAGGCCGGGACGAGTGCTGTGACCACGGCGGTGACGGTTAATGAGCCCATAAGAAAAATCGACCGAAGAAACGTCGCGGTCACGGCTAACCTCCTGTGGTGCGGCGATGGGCCTGGAACACTGATGATGATGGCGGAGCCGTATGTAAGCGATTACAGAACGGGCGTCAGCTCACCACACGGCCGCAGCCGCTGTCAACCACGGGTCGCGAGTCAACCACGGGTTCGAGAAAGGACGACATGGTGAATCACCTTCGGCTCTGCGTCAGCCTGATCTTCCTCCTTGTCGTGGGAGCCGCCGCGTCGGGCGCGGCCCAGACGCAACTCGGCGCCATCCAGGGGACCATCACCGACCAGACCGGCGGCGTCCTTCCGGGCGTCACCGTGACCGCCACGAACCTCGACACCGGGATCGCCCGCACCACCACCTCCAACGCGGTGGGCGTGTACCGCATCCAGAGCCTCGATCCCGGCCGTTACCGCGTCGTTGCCGACCTCCAGGGCTTCCGCACCGCCGAGCAGAAGGACGTCACGCTGTCGGTCGGAGCCACTCAGGGCCTCAACTTCACCATGATGGCCGGCGCGATGGAAGAGCGCGTCGACGTGGCCGGCGTCACGCCCGACATCCAGACCGAGCGCGCCGAGGTGTCGGCGGTCGTCGAGCAGAAGAAGATCAACGACCTGCCGCTCGTCGGCCGCAACGTCCTCTCGCTCACCGCGCTGCAGCCGGGGATCATGGGCATCCCTTCCAGCGCCGACTTCCTCGCCCCCGAGCAGGGGTTGGGCGTGACCGCCAACGGGGTCCGTGGCAGCGGCAACAGCGCCAGCGTCGACGGCGCCAACGTCACCGGCGGCCCGTGGGGCGGGACGGTGCTCCTCGTGCCCAACGTGGAAGCGGTCCAGGAGTTCCAGGTGATCTCCAACAACCCGTCGGCGGAGTACGGCCGCAACTCCGGCGCGACGGTCAGCGTGATCACCAAGGGCGGCACCAACCGGTGGAGCGGCAGCCTGTTCGAATTCCACCGCAACGAGAACCTCCGTGCGCGCGCCTTCTTCGAGGATCGGTCGCGGCCCAAGGCGGACTTCCGCCGCAACGACTACGGCGGCAGTTTCGGCGGCCCGATCCGCCGCGACCACGCGTTCTTCTTCTTCTCGACCGAGATCGTGCGCGAGCTGACCGGCAACGCGTTCAACGCAACCGTCGAAACGCAGCAGCTGGCCGACTGGGTGCGCGCCAACCGGCCGCAGTCGATCGCCGCGCAGCTGTTCACACGCTTCGCGCCGCCCGAATACCCAACTCAGGAGCTGCGCGACGTCGGCGGGCCGCTGCCCGGGGCCAATGTGTTCAGCTCGACGCCCGACGGCGTCATGGACGTCGGCACCATCCCCGTCCTGCTCAACGGGCCGCGCGACGGCGACCAGTACAATGTCCGGTTCGACCAGGTGCTGCGCGGCGGGCAGGACCGGGTGCGCGCCACCTACTACGTCTCGAACATCGAAACGTGGAACCTCTACGTGCGGCAGCCGTTCGACAAGCCGTTCCCCTACCGCAACCAGATGGCCAACGTGGCCCACACCTGGGTCATCTCGAGCCAGACGCTGAACGAGGCGTCGGTCGGGTGGGCGCGCATGCACGGCGAGACGGGCAACGCCGCCCCTGAATCGCCCGACATCGTGTTCCGCGGCACCGGCGCCATCTCGGGATTCGGCACGGAGTTCTGGCATCCGATCGACTTCACGCAGAACAACTTCCACTTCCGCGACACGCTGACGATGAACCGCGGCCGGCACTCGTTCCGCGCCGGCGGCGAGCTGCGGCACGGCCGCGACGGCGCCACCCTCACCCACTGGCGACGGCCCACCTACACGTTCCAGAGCATCCTCGACTTCATCGACGACGAGGTGTTCCAGGAGGACCGCGCGGTCGACCCCCTCACCGGCCAGCCGACCGACGCCTACGGCCTGTACATCACCAACGAGTGGTCGCTGTTCGTCCAGGACAACTGGAAGTGGCGCCCGAACGTGACGGTGAACGTCGGGCTGCGCTACGAGAACTTCGGGAACCCGACCAAGAACGGCGGGCCCTTCAACAACATCATCCTCGAGCCGGGACCGACGCGGCAGGAGCAGGTCCGCGTTGCGAGCGTCGGTACGGTGGACAAGCTGTACGGCACCGACTGGAACAACTTCGCGCCGCGGCTCGGCCTGACCTGGGATCCGACCTCGACCGGCCGGTTCGTCGTCCGCGGCGGCTACGGCATGTCCTACAACCGCATCAACAACACGGTGTTCAGCGACGAGCGGCTGAACCCGCCGCAGTTCGCGCACGCGTTCGGATCCGTGCAGGACGGGACGCCGATCGTCTACTCGCTCGGCCCGGACTTCACCCCGAACGAGGCGCTCGGGCGGGGCCTCGACGAGCGCGGCGGCATCCGCGGCGCACGCGTCGACCTGCGCGTCGTCGACGCCGACGTGATCACGCCCAAGTACTACAACTGGTTCAGCGGCGTGCAGTACCAGCTGCCGCACCGGTTCGTCGTCGACGTGACCTACAACGGCACGCGCGGCAGCAACCTCATGAACGGAGACGGCCCGGGCGGCCAGAACTACAACCGCTTCACCGGAGACCTGTTCGATGGACGGCTGGACCGGCTGAACCCCAGCTTCGCCGGGGTCAACCTGAACGAGAGCCGCGTCCGCTCCCGCTACCACGGCGTGTCCTTCCAGTTACAGCGGCGCTACGCGCAGGGCTTCTCGTTCCAGAGCGTCTACACCTTCGGCGTGTCGAAGGACCTGCCCGGGTTCAGCATGTCGGTCGAAGAGCCGGAGCTCGACTGGAGCTACGCGGGCGACGACGTGCGGCACCGGCTCGCGACGAACTTCATCTTCGAGATTCCCTACCGGCCGGCGAACAAGGTCATGGACGCGGTGCTCGGCGGCTGGCAGCTCAACGGCCTGGCGATTCTCCAGTCCGGCGGCCCCTTCACCGTCACCTGCTCGCTCGCATGGCCGCGGTGCGACTTCAACGCCGACGGCGTCACCGGCGATCGCATGAACGCCGGCCCCGGCGCGCAGATCGACGATCCGTCCCAGGAGGAATGGCTCGCCGGCGTGCTGAACGCGTCCGACTTCAGCAACCCGGCGACGGGCACCAACGCCACGACGCCACGCAACTCGTTCAGGGGACCGGGATTCCGCAACCTCGACTTCTCGCTGATGAAGAACTTCCGCGTCCCGGGCGTGTCGACGCCGACGTCCACGGTGCAAGTGCGCGTCGAGCTGTTCAACGCGTTCAACTGGGTGAACCTGAACAACCCGGTGAGCAACGTCGACTCCACCGTGTTCGGGCAGGTCAGGGGCTCGCGGGGCAACGGCGTCACGGGCGGTCCGCGCGTCGTGCAGCTCGGAGTGAAGTGGATGTTCTAGCTCGCACGTGCGCTTCGAGCGCTTCGCTGTGGAAGTCGGCCTGGCGCCGCGCGCGCCAGCAGCCGGGATCACGGCCGGCACCGGTCCCCCCTGGTGTCGGCCGTGACGTAAGATCCGCTTTCCAGGTGCATCAACCCATGCGATACACCATTCCGGTCCTCTGTTCGCTGCTCGCCGCGGTCGGCACGAGCGTGGGCCACACGCAGTCGGGCGGCGCCACGCCGGACTACCCGGTGCAGCCGGTGCCGTTCACCCGCGTGCACCTCAACGACGTGTTCTGGTCGCCGCGGATCGAGACGAACCGGACGGCCAGCATCCCGGCCGCCTTCGAGCAGTGCGAGCTCACCGGGCGCGTCGACCACTTCGTGCGCGCGGCGAAGGCGCTGCGCGGCGACAAGCTGGAGAACACGGAGCCGCCCGGGTACCCGTTCGACGACACCGACATCTACAAGGTCATCGAGGGCGCCTCGTATGCGCTGAGCGTCACGCCGGATCCGAAGCTCGAGGCCTACGTCGACGGCCTGATCGAGAAGATCGCGGCCGCGCAGGAGCCGGACGGGTATCTCTACACCACCCGGACGATCAACCCGAAGAAGCCGCACCCGTGGGCCGGCCCGGATCGCTGGGTGCTCGAGCGCGACGACAGCCACGAGCTGTACAACCTCGGACACATGATCGAGGCGGCGGTCGCGCATCACCTCGCGACCGGGAAGAAGACCTTCCTGAACGTCACGATCAAGGCCGCCGATCTGCTCGTGCGCACGTTCGGCCCGGGCAAGCGCTCGACCTGGCCCGGCCACCAGATCACCGAGATGGCGCTCGTGCGGTTGTATCGCCTGACCGGCAACGAACAGTACCTGAAGCTCGCCCGGTTCTTCCTCGACGAACGTGGCCCCGGACCGGATCCGGCCAAGCCGACGATCTTCCCCGGCGGCGAACGGGCAAACCCGCGCGGCCTGACCTACAACCAGGCGCACACGAAGGTCGTCGACCAGGGCGAGCCAGTAGGCCACGCGGTGCGTGCCACGTACATGTACTCGGGACTGACCGACGTCGCCGCGCTCACCGGCGACGAGAAGATGCGCGCGGCGAGCAAACGCATCTGGGATCACCTGATGACCAGCAAGCTGTACATCACCGGCGGCATCGGAGCGACCGGCAGCGGCGAAGCGTTCGGCCGGCCGTACGAGCTGCCAAACATGTCGGCGTACAACGAGACCTGCGCGTCGGTCGGCATGGACTACTGGGCGCACCGCCTGTTCCTGCTCGAGGGGGACGCGCAGTACATCGACGTCATGGAGCGCACGCTGTTCAACGGCCTGATCTCCGGCGTGTCGCTGGACGGCAAGACGTTCTTCTATCCCAACCCGCTCGAATCGATCGGGCAGCACGCGCGCAGCCCGTGGTTCGGGGTCGCCTGCTGCCCGGGCAACATCACCCGTTTCATGGCCTCGGTGCCCGGCTACCTGTATGCGCAGAAGGGCGACGTGCTCTACGTGAACCTGTTTGCCGCTGGCGCCGCCGATATCGACCTCGCGGGCGGCAAGGTCAAGGTGGCGCAGGAGACGCGCTACCCCTGGGACGGCGCGATCAAGATGACCCTCACGCCGACGCGGGCGCGGTCGTTCACGGTCAACGTGCGCATCCCCGGCTGGGCACGAAACCAGCCGGTACCGACGGATCTCTATCGATTCCTCGACACCAATCCCGAGACGGCGACCGTCCGGGTGAACGGCCGTCCGGTGGACATGAAGCTCGACAAGGGCTACGTGTCGATCGCGCGCAGGTGGCGGCCCGGCGACGTCGTCGAAGTGCACCTGCCGATGCCGGTCCGCCGCGTCGTGGCGCACGCGAACGTCGAAGCGGATCGCGACCGCGTCGCGCTCCAGCGCGGGCCGATCGTCTTCGCGGCCGAGTGGCCCGACAACCCCACCGGCAAGGTCCGCAACATCGTCCTGCCGGACACCGCCGCGCTCACCGTGCAGTTCCGCCCGGACCTGCTCCGGGGCGTCGCCGTCATCAGGGGGGAGGCGTTCGGCCTCGCGAAGGACCAGCAGGGGGGCGTCAAGAAGACGGAGCAGCCGTTCATGGCTGTTCCCTATGCGACGTGGGCGAACCGCGGCCGGGGCGAGATGGCGGTGTGGCTCGCGCGCGTCGATTCGGCCGCCAGGCCGACTCCGTATCCGACGCTGGCGACGACGAGCACGATCGCCGCCTCGCCGATCCGTGGCCGCGGCAAGAACCCGCGCAACATGATCGACGGCGAGGAGCCGGCGAGCTCCGCCGACCCCACGTCCTACTTCGACTGGTGGCCGGTGCAGGGCTGGAACGCCGCCTGCGATCAGGAGCCGGCACCGGGCCAGGGGCAGCGCCGCCAGTGCACTAAAGGCGAGTGGATCGAGATGACCTTCAAGGCGCCGGCCACCGTGTCACGGTCGGAGATCTACTGGTTCGACGACACCGGACGCGGCGGCGTGCGCGTTCCCGCGTCCTGGAAGCTGCTCTACAAGGACGGCGACACGTGGAAGCCGGTCGAGACACCTGATGCGTTCGCCGTCGAACGCGACGCGTGGAACGTCGTCACGTTCAAGCCAGTGGCGACGGGCGCGCTGCGGCTGGAAGTCGTGATGCAGTCGGGCTTCTCGGCCGGCGTGCAGGAGTGGAAGGTGAAGTAGCCGGTGCGTTGAACGACGCCCCAGGTGTCCACCGACCGAAGCGAGGCGGCGTGCGCGAAGCGCGACCGCGAGCGCAGCGAGCGTGAAGCGCGTGGGGGTGGGGCCCCACGCGCCCTGAACAATGCTAGGCAGGGTGCTGGGCAGGGTGCTGGGCAGGGTGCTGGGTGCTGGGCACAGTGCGGGTATACCCTCCACAGCACGGGCACCAGGCACCGGTATCTTGCACGGCACGTGGACCTGCCCACCACCGGGCACCATGCACATGCACACGTGCACTCATGCACCGTGCGCTCACCTGAGGAGCGACACCAGCGTATCGCGGACGGTTGGCCAGGCGGTCGACGTCGGGGCGATGACCTCGAAGTGGCCACCCGGCACCTCGATGATCTCCGCACGATCCCCTGCCTTCGTCGCCCTGGCGACGTACATCTCGCGCTCCGGCGGCGGCATGACCCCGTCCTCGACGCCGACGATCAGCACCTGGCGGACACCAAACGGTAGCAGTTCCGCCGGCGAGCCCTGGGCGTAGCGCTCCGCGACCGCCTCCGGCGGACCGCCCATCAGCTGATCGATCACCGGCGCGCCGCAGATCCTCTCGTCGTAGGTGCGGAAGGCGCGCAGATCGCCCGGGCCGCCGAGTGCGACCGCGGCCCGCAGGCGCAGCGGCGACGGCCGGTAGAGGACACTCCCCTGCGGCAGCCGCGCGCGCGCCGCCGCCCAGAGCGCCAGGTGCGCGCCCGCGGAGTGGCCGACGACGAGCGCACGCGAGAGGTCGAGGGGGTACTTGTCCGCCATCTGACGAAGCGCATCGGTGGCGTCGCCGATGTCCGCGAACGTGCCCGGCCACCCGCCGCCCGCGTGGTCCAGCCGGCGGTACTCGACGTTCCAGGACGCGACGCCGGCGTCGCGCAGCGCGTCCGCGAGCGCCGCCGTGTTCTGCAGCGTGGCGAACTTCGACACCCAGCAGCCGCCGTGAATGACGACCGCGACGGGGAATGGACCGCGGCCCTCAGGCAGCCGCAGGTCGCCGAACTGCAGGTCATTCCGTCCGTACGGGATGCGTGCCTCGGCAGCCTTCGACGCCAGCGCGTCGATATCGCGCGGGCCCAGCCGTCGTACCTGCTGCGGCAGCGCGTAGGCTCCACCTGTCAGGGCGAGCACGACGGCGAGGGCGCCAAGCCGGCCGCTCATCTGGATGCTGGCCCGGCGGAGGAGAACGGAAACACGTCGGACTCGAGCTGACGGTCGATCGTGTTCGGCATAGGTGAGCGGATGATGCCAACAGGTGCGGCGGCGCACCCCGTCTTCACTGCTCGATGACGAGCAGCGACACACCCTGGCGCGGCAGCGTGAACGTCAGCAGCAGCCGGCCCTGCTCGACCTGCAGACGCCGCGGCGGCGCGAGCGTCTGCAGCTTGCCCGCGCGTTCCAGCCGGGCGACCTGCACCTGTGTCGGCGTCTGCGGCGACCCCATCTGCTTCCACGCCTGATAGGCGTTGCTGTGGTCGGCGTCGATGCGGTAGTGCGTGACGGTGGCGCGCCCGTTCGGCAATCCCTCGATCGTCAGTTCCACGTCCGCCGCCGCCGCCGGCAGGTCGTCGTCGTGGTAGTTCCACGCCAGGACGGTGACGCCGCGCCCGAGGCGGGCGGCCAGCGCATGGACATCGGGCGCCTCGCGCACGCCACCGTCGCGGATGGCTCCGATCGTCGCGGCGCTCGAGCTCTCGACGCGCAGCCGGTCGCCCGACATCTTCCCGAGCATCCGGAACACGTTGAGCACCGGCTTGTCGATCCCGTTGGTTGCCAGATCGCGGAATCCGGCGAAGTACGGCTGGTCCTCGAATTCGAACGCCCAGGTGACCGATCCCAGCAGGTTCACCCGGTGCAGGTCCGCCAGCTCGTACGTGCGGGCGAGCTGCGCCGCCGTATAGCTCGAATACATCGTACCGTTCCGGTAGGCGTTCTCCGGGTTGGTGGCGACCGAACAGGCGGCGCAGCCTTCGGGATCCGATTCGCCGATCACGATCGGGATGTTCTTCAGCTCGGGGAACGACGCGGCGATGCGGAAGCCGTTCGAGATCGCCCGCAGGTGGCTGCTGATTCCCATCCGGACGTGGCCGTCGACGACGCGCGAGGCGCCCTTGGCGTGGAAGGCGACGAACTCGAGCGGCGAGCCGGTCTTGCCGGTGACGTAGTTGGTGCCGCGCAGGCAGTGCTCGATGAAGTCCGTCAGGAGCTTCTGCGTGCGTTCGCCGAGCGGACCGGTGACGTGGGGACCGCCGATCCTGCCGGTCGGCAGCGCCCGCTTCAGCCCGTCGGCCGCGAAGTCGTAGAGCTTCTGATAGTCCTGGGGGGTACCGCGCCAGTACTGGATATCCGGCTCGTTCCACACCTCCCACCACCAGCTCTCGACCTCCGCGCGGCCGTAGCGTTCGACCGAGTGCTTCACCCACTGGTAGACCAGCTCGCCCCATTTCGCGTAGTCCCGAGGAGGATAGGTCCAGCCGGTGTAGATGCGCGAGTACGGCAGGCCCGGCTTCCAGTCGTGGCGGTACGGCTGCGGGTTGGTCGAGAGCGCCTCGGGCATGAATCCAATCTCGACGAGCGGCTTCATCTTGCGCTCGACGTACGTGTCGAAGATGCGATCGATGATGGTCCAGTCGTACTTCGGACGGCCGTCGCCATCCTCGGTGTAGGCGTTGGTCGAGCCCCACTTCAGGCCCGGCGTGCCGTCGCCGGACGTCAGCAGGTTGTGCGTGCGGACAAACACCGGCTCGGGGCTGAGCTCCGCCAGTTCGGAGAGGAGCCTCTTCCCGTCCTTCATGTAGGTGTAGTTCGGCTCGTCGTAACCGAACCATGCCCAGATCGGCGTCATCGGACCGAGTCGAGCGTTCGCGTCGACGCGAAGCGTCACTCTCCCGGTTGGCGGCGGTGCCTGTGCGGCAGATACGGCGACCCACGCTCCCATCGCAAGTGCGGCGATCAGCAATCGGCCCGGCATGCGGCGCATTCTTCCACAGGAGCGTCCGCCAGGGGTGTGGAATCCGCCGCAACGTACGGTCACGCAGCAGCGAAGGGGCGCGAAGGCAGGTGGCGGGAAGCCCGCATGGCGCGATCTGGCGAGGGAATTGTGAGAGAGTGTTGACGTATGGAATACCGGCGTCTTGGCCGGACCGACATGACGGTTTCGGCAATCGGGTTCGGCGCCTGGGCGATCGGCGGGGCGTGGGGCGCCGTGGACGACGAGGACTCGATACGGGCGCTCCACGCCGCCGTCGACGCCGGCGTGAACTTCATCGACACCGCCGACGTGTACGGCGACGGCCGCAGCGAGCGGCTCGTCGCGCGGCTCCGCCGCGAGCGGCCGCGCGACACCGTCTGGGTGGCGACCAAGGCCGGCCGAAAGCTCCCGCAGCAGGTGTGCGAAGGCTACACGCGCGAGAACCTGAGCGCGTGGATCGACGAGAGCCTGCGCAACCTGGAGGCGGACGCGCTCGATCTGCTGCAGCTCCATTGCCCGCCGACCGCGCTCTACGACAACCCGGAAGTATTCGGCATCCTCGACGACCTCGTCAGCGCAGGGAAGCTCCGCTACTACGGCGTGAGCGTCGAGAAGGTGGACGAGGCGCTCACCGCACTGCGCTACCCGAACGTCCAGAGCATCCAGGTCATCTTCAACATGTTCCGGCTGAAGCCGGCGGAGCGGCTGCTCCCTGCCGCGAAGGAGAAGCAGGTCGGAATCATCGCCCGGGTGCCGCTGGCGAGCGGGCTGCTGACCGGCACGCTGCGTCGCGACACGGTCTTCGCCGCGGACGATCACCGGGCGTTCAACCGCGACGGCGCGGCGTTCGACAAGGGTGAAACGCTGTCGGGCGTGCCGTACGAAGCCGGGCTCGATGCCGTGGAAGAACTGAACCTGTTGGTACGCCCCGGGGCCACGCTAGCGCAGACCGCCCTGCGCTGGATCCTGATGTTCCAGGCCGTGACGTGCGCGATTCCTGGTGCGCGCAGCGAGCGCCAGGCGCGCGAGAACGCCGCGGCGGCACTGCTGCCGCCGCTGTCGGACGCCGACATGGCGGCCGTCCGGGACGTCTACGACCGCCGCATCCGCGCCCATGTGCACGCGAGCTGGTAATCGCAGAGGACCGAGATCGCAGGAACATGGAGCAGACTGGCTGGCCAGCTGCGTGCGCGTCGAGTGCCACGTGTCGCGCTCCCGGCCATCCGGCTTCGATTCTCGAGTCCTGTAGAATCCCCGCGTGCCCTACTACCTTGGATTCGACTGCAGTACCCAGAGCCTGACTGCGATCGTCGTTGCAGCCGGCGGCGACGAGCGCCGCGTCGTCTTCGAGCATTCCCTCAGTTTCGACAGCGAGTTCCCCGAGTGCGGGACCACCAACGGCGTCGTGCGCGGGACGGATCCGCGCGAGGTGTGGTCATCGCCGCTCATGTGGGCGGACGCGCTGGACCGGATGATGGCCATCGTCTCGCGCGAGGGCGGGTTCGACCTCTCGCAGCTCGCCGCCGTGTCCGGCTCCGGCCAGCAGCACGGGAGCGTCTACCTCGCCGCGGCCGCGCAGCACGCCTGGCAGGCGCTCGATCCGAAACAGCCGCTCGCCCGCCAGCTGCGCGGCACGTTCGCCCGCGAGCAGTCGCCGGTCTGGATGGACGAGAGCACGCGCCCGCAGTGCGATGCGATCGAGCGGGCGGTCGGCGGACCGGAGGCGCTGGCGCAGCTGACCGGATCGGTGGCCACCGAGCGGTTCACCGGGCCGCAAATCCGCAAGTTCTACGAGACGCGTCCCGACGCGTACGTGCGCACCTGGCGCATCCACCTGGTGAGCTCGTACCTGGCGTCGCTGCTCGCCGGAGGTGACGCGCCGGTCGATCCGGGCGACGGCGCCGGCATGAACCTGATGGACATCCGTTCGCGGCACTGGGCGCCGCCCGCGCTGGACGCCACCGCGCCCGACCTGGCGGCCAAACTGCCGCGGATCGACGCGTCGTGGGCGGTCGTCGGCCCGCTCGCGCCGTACTGGCAGACCCGCTACGGCTTCCCCGCCGCCCAGGTGATTGCCTGGTCGGGCGACAATCCGTGCAGCGTGGTCGGCAGCGGGCTGTTCCACGAGGGAGCGGTGGCCATCTCGCTCGGCACCAGCGACACGCTCTTCATCCTGACGCCCGAGCCGCGCATTTCGGCGTCGGGCTCGAACGTGTTCGGCTCCCCGACCGGCGGCTACATGAGCCTGATCTGCTTCAAGAACGGATCGCTCGCGCGCGAGCGGATCCGTGACGCGCACGGGCTCGACTGGGAAGGGTTCTCCCGGGCGCTGCGCGCAACGCCGCCTGGCAACGGCGGCGCGCTGATGCTGCCCTGGTTCGATCCGGAGATCACACCGCGCGTGGACCGCCCGGCGGTCCATCGCCGCGAGCTCGACCCATCGGACGCCTCGCGCAATGTCCGCGCCGTCGTCGAGGCGCAGATGATGTCGATGGCCAACCACTCGGCGGCGGTGACCGGCGGCCACGTTACTCGCGTCCTCGCCGCGGGCGGCGCCTCAGCGAACCGCGACGTCCTGCAGGTGATTGCCGATGTCTTCGGAGCGGCGGTGTACCGCGCGGGGTCGGGCAACGCGGCGTGCCTCGGCGCGGCGCTGCGTGCGTTTCACGCGGACCAGCGCTCCCGCGGCAACGAGCTGACCTGGGACGAGGTCGGCCGCAGCCTGACTGATCCGGACGACAGCAGCCGCGTCGAGCCGAACCCGGCGCACCAGGCCATCTATGCCGAGGCGCGCCGGAAGTACGCGGAGTTCCAGGATGCGGTCATCGCTGGACTCCGAACTTGAAGACCGTTCGCGTCTTGTATTGCTGCCCCGGGCGCAGGATCGTCGAGGGGAAGTCCGGTTTGTTCGGCGAATCCGGGTAGTGCTGCGTCTCCAGGCAGAACCCGGTGCGGTGCGCGTACACGTGTCCGCCCTTGCCGGTGATGCTGCCGTCGAGGAAGTTGCCGGAGTAGAACTGCATCCCCGGTTCTTCGGTCGAGACCTCGAGTGTCCTGCCGGTCTTGGGCTCGACGACGCGCGCGGCGAGCTGCAGGCCGGAGCCGGCCCGATTCAGTACCCAGTTGTGGTCGTAGCCTCCGCCCGCTTTGAGCTGCGGGTGACCGGCGGTGATGCGTGCCCCGATCGCCGTCGGCTTGCGAAAGTCGAACGGTGTGCCCTCGACCGCCGCGAGCTCGCCGGTCGGGATCAGGGTGTCGTCGACCGGCGTGTACCGATCGGCGTTAATCATCAGCTCGTGACCGAGAATGTCGCCCGAACCGTCGCCGGCGAGGTTGAAGTAGCTGTGCTGCGTGAGGTTCACCGGGGTTGGCTTGTCGGTCGTCGCGTGGTAGTCGACGATCAGCTCGTTCGCATCGGTGAGCGTATAGGTCACCGTGACGGACAGGTTCCCCGGATACCCTTCCTCCCCGTCCGGGCTGGTGCGCGTGAACGTGACCGCGTTCTGCCCGGGCACGGCCGCGGTCTTCCACAGCACCTTGTCGAACCCCTCGAGGCCGCCGTGCAGGTGGTTCGGCCCGTTGTTCTTCGCCAGCGTGTAGACCTTCCCCTCGAGCGTGAACTGCGCCTTCCCGATGCGGTTGCCGTAGCGGCCGATGATGGCGCCGAAGTAGGGATGATCCTTGAGGTAGCCGTCCAGCCGATCGAAGCCGAGGACGATGTCGGCGAGGGTGCCGGCGCGGTCCGGCGTCTTGAGCGAAGTGATGATGCCGCCGAGGGCGATCGCCTTTACCTCGATGCCGCTCGCGTTCTTCAGGATGTACGCGTCGACGGCCGTTCCGCCCGGCATCGTTCCGAATCGTTCGCTGCTCACGAGAGGTCCTTTCGCCTGCTCCGTTGCCGGCGGCGCCTGCGCGGCGGGGACGGCCTGCTCCGGCGCCTGCGTGCCGCAGGCAGCCGCCGCCGCGATCATCAGCGCCGCCGGGAATGCAAGAGTCGAACGCCTGCACGCCATCATCGTCACTTCCTCCGCGCCCGCGCGCGACAGCGTATCACTTCCGAGCGCGTCGCGTGCAAACGACGCCGGCCAGCCGATCCGCCGTAGTAAGATCGCCGGGCCTGCCGACATGCCGGGGCTGGAGTTTCGAGACGTCCGCAAGTCCTTCGGCGCGGTGCACGCGCTGACCGGCGTCAGCTTCTCGGTCGTCGAAGGCGAAGCGCACGCGCTCGTCGGCGAGAACGGCGCGGGCAAGTCCACGCTCCTGAAGATCCTGGCGGGAATCGTCCGCCCCGACGGCGGCGCCGTCATCTGGCGCGAGGAGCACATCGAGCTGTCGCGCCCGCGCGACGCCCTCGAGCGCGGCATCGGCATGGTCTTCCAGGAGATGCTGTCCTTCCCGAATCTCACCGTGTCGGGCAACATCTTCGCGGGCCGCGAGCTGACTCGGGGCGGCCGGCTGCTGAACGCCGCGATGCGCGAGCGGACGCACCGGCTGCTCGCCGATCTGCACCTCACCATCGACCCGGATGCACCTGCCGACTCGCTCTCGGCGGCGCACCGCCAGCTCCTCCAGGTCGCGCGCGCGCTCGCCTTCCGCTGCCAG
Organism: Vicinamibacterales bacterium; assembly: GCA_048594975.1. Classification (GTDB taxonomy): domain Bacteria; phylum Acidobacteriota; class Vicinamibacteria; order Vicinamibacterales; family 2-12-FULL-66-21; genus JBMDXB01. The sequence continues at coordinate 90,476 of JBMDXQ010000024.1, forward strand.
ATCCTGGTGCTCGACGAGCCGACGACCTCGCTCACCGACGCGGAAGCGGACCACCTCTTCGCCGTACTGCACCGGCTGAAGCAGCAGGGGACGACGCTGCTCTACGTGTCGCACCGGATCCCGGAAGTGTTCCGGCTATGCGATCGGATTACCGTCCTGCGCGACGGCGGGTACGTCGGAACGTTCGCCCGTGACGCGGTGACGCCCGACACGATCGTGCGCGCCATGGTCGGGCGCGATCTGCCCCACCGCGTGGAGTCGGCGCCGCCGCAGGCACCGGCGGGACCGGCGCTCGAAGTGGTCGGGCTGACCCGCCAGCCGTGGTTCCACGACGTGTCGCTGAGCGTGGCGCCTGGCGAGATCGTCGGCCTGTTCGGACTGGTCGGGTCGGGCCGATCGGAGCTGCTCGAAACGCTGTTCGCGCTGCACCGGCCGGCGGCCGGCGAGATCCGCCTGGCCGGAAGGCGCGTGCAGCTCCGCTCGGCGCGCGACGCGGCGCGAGCCGGCATCGCGCTCGTGCCCGAGGAGCGGCAGCGGCAGGGACTGTTCTTCAACCTGAGCGTCCGTCACAACCTGGTGATGCCGCGGCGGATCGTGCGCGGCGAGAAGCGGATTCGCGCTGCCGAAGAGCGGCGCGAGGCCTCCGCGCTGGTGCAGGCGTGGCGGATCAGGATGGCGGGGATCGACGTCCCGCCCGATGCGCTCAGCGGCGGCAACCAGCAGAAGGTGGTGGTCGCGAAGTGGCTCGCCACCGCCCCGCGCGTGCTGCTGCTCGACGAACCCACCAAGGGTGTGGACGTCGGCGCGAAGTTCGAGATCCATGAAATGATCCGCCGCCAGGCGGCAGCCGGGCTCGCCTGCCTGGTCGTCTCGAGCGACCTGCCCGAGGTGTTGTCGATCGCGCAGCGCGTCGTGGTCATGCGGGAGGGTGCGGTCCGCGGCATATTGACCGGGCGCGAGGCCACGGAAGAAGCGGTGATGCACCTGGCAACGTCGGACCTGGTCAGCAGCGACCGGAATGGAGCGGCCCGATCCGCCCGCGAAACGAATCGCGCCAGGGGCGGTGCAGCCGCCGACCAGGACGCCTCGTGAGACGATTCTGGCGCACCCGCGAGTTGAGCACGGTCGCGATCCTGGTCGCCGAGATCGCGTTCTTCGGCTGGTACCTGTGGCCGGACGGCAACCGCGCGCACCCTTTCCTCAACGCCGAGAACGCCCTGCTCGTCCTGAAGTACTCGGCGATCTACGGCATCGCCGCGGTCGGAGCGGCCGTCGTGATCATTTCCGGCGGCATCGACCTGTCGCCGGGCGCGGTGATCGCTCTGGCCAGCGTCGTCTGCGGGGTGCTGTTCGTCGAATCGGGCTGGCCGCTCGAGGCGAGCATGGCCTGCGGGGTGCTGGCGGGCCTGTCGACCGGTGCCCTCAGCTCGGTGCTCGTCGTCTTCGTGCGGCTGCCGCCGTTCATCGCCACGCTCGGCGTCATGGGGATCACGCGCGGCGTGGCGTTCATCATCACCCAGGGCCAGTACTACGACCTGTCGAGCAAGTTGGTGGGCGGCTGGCGGCCGCTGGGACTGCCGGCCGACTGGGTGGCGCCGCTCATCATGATCGTGCTCGCCCTCGTCTTCCAGGTCCTGATGACGCGCTTCCAGTGGGGCCGCGCCGTCTTCTCGGTGGGGGGCAACGAGACCGCCGCGCTGTTCTCCGGCATCGCGATCGGGCCGTTGAAGTTCTCGATCTACCTGCTCAGCGGGCTGCTCGCGGCGGTCGCGGGCGTCGTCCTGTCGCTGGTGCAGGGCCAGGGGAAGGCGGACCTCGCCAACGGCTATGAGCTCGACATCATCGCCTCGGCGGTCGTCGGCGGCGCCAGCCTTTCGGGCGGGCGCGGCTCGGTGCTCGGGGCGGTGCTGGGCACGCTGATCTTCGGCGTGCTGCGCAACGCGCTGCCGCAGATTCCCGGCGCGACGTTCTACGATCGCCTCATCGTCGGCCTGGCGGTTATCATCATCGTGGTCATGGACCAGCTGCTCCTGAAGCGAGCGGAATGAAGGAATCGGGCGATCGGGTCATCGGGCGATTGACGATGTCGTCGCGCAGCCCTTCAGGGCTGCCAAGGGGAGCACATGAAGAGACCGCGCGGGACGGGGATCGTGATCGGAGCCATCATCACGCTGGCGCTGGCCGCGTCGTGCAGCCGTGACAAAGCCGGCGCGCCCGCCGGCGAGTCGGCAACGCCGCGCTACCGCTTCGCGGTCATTCCCAAGGCGCTGGACATCCCGGTCTTCAACTACGCGAAGATCGGCGCCGAGCGGACGGCGCGGGAGCTGGGCAACGTCGACATCGAGTGGCGCGCGCCCGACTCGGCCGACCAGCTCCGGCAGAAGGAAATCCTCGAGTCCTTCATCACGCAACGCGTCGACGGCATCGCCATCTCGACGCTCAATGGCGACTTCCTGACCGAGACGATCAATCGCGCGATCGACGCCGGGATCCCGGTCGTGACCTGGGACTCCGACGCGCCGAAGTCGAAGCGCAACGCCTTCTACGGCGTCGACGACTACGAGTCGGGCCGGATCATGGGCGAGGAAACGGTCAAGCTGCTCGGCGGCAAGGGCACCGTGGCGATGATCACGGCCCTCGGCGCGACCAACCTGCAGCGGCGGCTCGACGGCGCCCGTGACGCGCTCGGCAAGGCGCCGGGGATCCAGATCGTCGAGGTGTACGACATCAAGGAGGACGTGGTCCGCGCCGCGGAGATCATCGCGACCGGCGCCCGCCGCTATCCGGACCTCGGCGCCTGGGTGTCGGTGGGCGGATGGCCGGTGTTCACGCGCAATGCGCTGGCAACGATCGATCCGGCCAGGACCAAGGTGGTGTCGTTCGACACCGTGGCGAGCGCGCTCGACCTGTTGCGCGAGGGAAAGGTGCAGGTGCTCATCGGCCAGAAGTACTTCGGCTGGGGCAGCGAGCCGGTGAAGATCCTGCACGGCATCAAGCAGGGAAGGATGCCCGCCAGCCCGATCATCGACTCCGGCGTGGACGTGGTGACGCCGGCCAACGTCGAGCAGTACGCGGCGGAGTTCAAGCGGCTCGAGCAGGGGCAGTGAGACCGGCGGCTGACGGCTGACCTCGCCCGATCACACCGATTCGGCCACACCCCCCGCTGCGGCGCAGCCGCGCATTCAAACTGCGCTATTTGACCTCTTGTGACTATAATATGGTCATGACGACCGTGCGCATCGCCGAGCTGAAATCTCGTCTGAGCGAGCACCTCAGATCGGTCCGGAAGGGACGCACGCTGACCGTGCTCGATCGGGACACCCCCGTCGCACGGATTATCCCCTATGCCGCCGAGCCGATCGAAGTTCGGCGGGCGACCCGCCGACTTCGCGACCTCAGGCTCCCGCCCCCGCCGGCGTCGCCGACCGACAGTCTGGCCGTCCTGCTCGACGACCGGCGCCGGCGATGACCGCGTATATCGACACGTCAGCGCTTCTTCGCCTGGTCCTGCGCGAGCCGGGAGCCCTCGACGATCTCCGGTCCTACGATGCGCTGGTGTCGAACGAACTGATCGCCGTCGAAAGCGCCCGCACGATTGATCGCTTGCGGCTGCAGGGCGCGTTGACGGTGGAAGAAGCGGCTGCTCGCCGGCGAGCGGTCGCCGACTGGCTCGAAGCGATCGACCTGGTACTGCTGCGGCCGCTGGTCTTGAGCCGGGCCAGCGAGCCGCTGCCGACACCGCTCGGAACCCTGGACGCGATCCACCTGGCAACCGCGCTGATATGGCGCGAGCGCATGGGGGCGTTGTCGACGATGGCGACACACGACAGCGCCCTCGGCCTCGCCGCGCGGACCTTTGGATTCGACGTCCGCGGAAGCTGAGGTGCCAAGACCACGCGCAGGTGCTCCCATCGACGTGGTGATCTGCGAGGAGCGGTGACATGGATTGGGCTCGCTGCGCCGCCGCCGGGATCGCGATCGCGTGCCTCCTGCCGTCCTCACGCGCGACCGTCCAGGTCAGGGACGCTGCGGCATTCGACGTGTCTCCGCCGCTCGCGTCCCTTGCCGCAGATGCCGGCGTGACCGCCGGCGCCACGCAGGCACGCGGCGGGGCGCCCGCCTTTGCCCCGCGTGATCCCGCCGGCGCCGCGGTCGAGCAGACCGCGAACGGCACCGGCCCGGCGCCGCGGCTCGTCGCGAGCTTCGACGGCCTCGGCGCCGGATTCGAAGGGCCTCATGGCGCGTGGAGCGGCAACAACCCTTCCGACAACAGCCTCGCTGTCGGGCCCGATCACATCGTGCAGACGGTCAACACCCGCCTCGCGATCTTCAGCAAGAAGGGAAAGCGGTTCGACACGACAGACAGGGTCCTGTACGGCGCCGTGCCCAATAACACGGCGTTCAAGGGGTTCGGCGGCGCGTGCGAGGCGCGCAACAACGCCGATACGGTCGTGCGCTACGACCAGCTCGCCGATCGCTGGTTGATCGTCATGCCGATCTTCCGCCGCAGTGCGGAGCGGCAGGATCAACCGCCGCCGTGGAAGGCCTGGCCGGAGATCTACGAGAGTCCGCCTGGTATCGCCGGTCAGCCCGGCGCAGCGGCGCGTCTGTTCGTACCGCCGGCTGCCGTCGAGCGGCCGTCATCGGCGGGCCGCGGCGGCCAGCCGCCGGCGCAGGGACCGTACTCGATGTGCTACGCGGTGAGCACCTCTCCCGACCCGCTTGGCGCCTACTACCGCTACGAGTTCCTCAGGCCGCTCTTTCCCGATTACCCGCGCCCGGCGGTCTGGCCGGACGGCTACTACACGCCCACGAGCACGAGCGACGATATCGTGGAGAAGCACATCTGCGTGGCCGATCGCACCCGCATGCTGCGTGGCGAGCCCGCAACCGAGCAGTGCATCGTCGTCGAAGGCGTGAACTTCCTGAACGCCGCCGATCTCGACGGCCGCGCCCTTCCGCCGCACGGCGCGCCCAACATCGTCATGGCCGCGGGCGGGACGCAGCTGAACGGAGATTTCTCCGACAACGGCATCTACGTGTGGCAGGTCCACGTGGACTGGAGCGATCCGTCGAAGTCGACCCTGGCGGGGCCGGAGAAGATCGTGGTGGCGCGGTATCACTACCTGTGCAACGGCCAGTTGAGCGACTGCGTGCCGCAGCCCGGAACGGAGCGGCGCCTCGACGCTCAGGGCGACAAGATCATGGCGCGCCTGGTCTACCGGAACGTGAACGGGCGCGAGTCGATCGTCGCGGTGCACTCGGTCAACACGGAGGCGTCGGCCGGCGGCGTGCGGTGGTACGAGTTCCGCGTCGCCAGCGACGACCGGCGCGTCACGCTCCTCCAGCAGGGCACGTACGCGCCGGACGGGGCCTACCGGTGGATGGCGAGCCCGGCGATCGACAATCGGGGCAACATCGGCATCGGCTACTCCTTCGGCGGCACGCCGCACTTCGCCGGCCAGCGCTTCACCGGCCGGCGCGCGTCGGATCCGCCGGGCGTCCTGTCCCTGCGCGAGACGGTGCTGGTCGAGGGAGAAGCGGCGCAGACCAATACCAACCGCTGGCAGGACTACAGTCAGACGGCCATGGATCCGAGCGACGACTGCACGATCTGGTACGTGGGGGACTACTACAAGAAGGGTGCGACGACCTACTCGACGCGGATCGGGGCGTTTCGCCTGCCCGGATGCAGGTAGACGAACGGCACTAACGAGAAAGGCCGCGCAGGTGTGGTGTCCACGCGGCCTTCTCGTTCCGATCGGATCCCGGACCCGGGGGGCGCCGGGCCGGTGAAACACTACTCGTGCTTGTCGTGCAGCACTTCCTGCACGGGTGCCTTCTTCTTCGACCCGCCCAGCCCCTGGATCTGTAAGGTCGGCTGCTCCTTGAGCACATGCTGCCGGTAGAGCTGCGCCATTTGATCGTTCTCGGCGGCGCTCAACTTCTTCTTGGCCTCGGCGCGCGCGCGCAGCTTCTCCTCGCGCGCGGTCTTGGCGATGCCCGCCTCGTCCAGGTCGGTCTGGCGCCCGGCGGCGACGGCTTCCGGATCCAGCACCAGCGAGTGCTGCGTCGAGTCGAGCTTCACGTGCTTGCCGCCGGCGAAGATCTCGTGACGGCCGTGCTCCTCGTACCACTTCGTGAGCGTGGCGGTCATGTGCATCTTCTCGATGATGTTCCGCCAGCCGATGCCGGTGTTGTAGGCGCAGAACGAGATCTCCCCTTCCTGCGTGGCGTAGGGGATGATGCAGCGTTCGGTGCGCCGGAAGTCGTAGTTGAACAGGTCCTGGAACCACATCCCGGCGATGAACAGGAAGTTCCAGCGGTCGGCGCGGCGCCTCTCGATGTCCGCGTCGGTACGGGCGAGGTCCACGCGGCCGTACGCCCCCGAGTGCGCCTTCCGGGTCGCGCCAAAGGTCTTGTCGAACTTCTTCATCAGATCGACGAGCCGGAAGTGCGTGGGCGCCTTGAACGGGTCGTAGTTCTTCATCAACGCCAGCGCCATCCCCAGCACCGAGAGGAATCTCCCGCGCGCCGCGTCGTTGATCTTCCGCAGGTCCTTCGCGAGCTGGTCGGCGTGCAGGAACGCCGTGACCGGCACCGCCTCCTTGGTCACCTTGTCGATCATCACCGCCATCCCCACGCCGCAGTTCGGGTGGCAGCCGCAGGTCAGGTTCCCCCACTGGGCGCTCGGGCCGTGCACCAGGTCCGCCCAGTCGGTGAACGTGCCCATGAACGAGATCGGGAACCAGTCGCGCGTCGGCTCGCCGAGGCCCATCTGGTTCTTCACGTCGTGCGCCAGGTGCGACAGCGTGTAGCGCTGCGCGGCGCGGCGCTCGGGCGTGACCTCCTCGTCGCGCCCGGTGAACGACACCGGCTGGAACGACAGGAAGTTGATCTTGCGCGGGTTGTCGAGTGCGAACTGGATGATCCGGCCGACCTGCTCGTTGTTGATGCCGTTGACGATGGTGATGACCGGAACGATGTCGACCCCGGCCGACCAGAGGTTCTCGATGGCGCGCAGCTTGACGTCGAACAGGTTGCCGACCAGCCGGTGCGAGTTCGCGGCGTTGCCGATCCCGTCGAACTGCAGGTAGGCGTAGCGCAGCCCCGCCTCGGCCGCCGCCTTCGCGAACTCCTTGCTCTTGGCGAACTCGATGCCGTTGGTGGCCGCCTGGACGGAGTTGTAGCCCACCTGCTTGGAATAGCGCACCGCGTCGAGAAAGTACGGCGACATCGTGGGCTCACCGCCGGAGAACTGCACCGACATCTGCCGCCGCGGCTTGATCGAGATCGCGTTGTCGAGCAGCGTCTTGATGTCCTCCCACGAGAGCTCGTGGACGAACCCCACCTGGTTGGCGTCCATGAAGCACGGGTCGCACATCATGTTGCAGCGGTTGGTCAGGTCGATGGTGAGCACCGCGCCGCGGCCGTATTTGATCGTGCTGCTGCCGTGGTTGTGCAGCTTCTCGTCGTTGTGCGAGCGGATGTCACTGCCCGGGAACGACTCCTCGAGGTGGCGGAAGAAGGCCGGATCGATCGCCATCACGTCCTCGAAGTGCCCGTGGATCGGGCAGTCCTTGACCATCAGGATCCTGCCGTCGCGCTCGAGGATGGTCGCCTTGATCTCGCCGATCTTCTCGCTCAGCAGGACCTTGTAGTCCCGCTTGCCGTCGAGGATCTCCTGACGCGCCTCGCGCACGCAGACCGGGCACAGCGAGTCGGTCTCGCGCGGCCAGCCGAGCGGCGGCTTCACCTTTTGATGGGATTTCTGGAGCGGCAGGTCCGACCAGGCGGGCGTGAACGGCTTGCCGGGGTTGATGCTGTTGAGCGCGTCGAACACCCCCCATGCACCCCTGGCAACGGTGGTCAGCCCCTTCTCCACGTACTTAGTCGGCTTGTGCATATGCCTCCGGCCTCGATGAGGTCGACGTCAACAGGAGAGGATATCCGCCTGACGCGAAACATGCCCGCAGAATCGGGCAAATGGGCAGGTGGGGACGGTGAACGGGCGGATCGGCGCCCGGATGGGCCCAAGCCCATCTGTGGCCCAACTCATTCAGCAGTAACGACTTGGCTTCGAATGCGAACCGTCCTCAGCGACCAGAGGAGGCGAAACACGAGCAGTGCGGCGACGAGGACGGCGTAATAGACCGGGGACCCCACGATCACCTTGCCCTTCCAGAGGTAGTGCACGGCTCCGGCCGCTCCGGCAAGATACACGAGCCTGTGAAGCGCCTGCCAGCGCCGGCCGAGCCGGCGAATCCAGCCTCTTGTCGAGGTCAGGGCGAGCGGGACCATCGCGACGAACGCCACGACGCCGGCGGTGATGAACGGTCGCTTAACCACGTCGTCCAGCATGCCCTCGAGCGAGAAGAAGTGATCGAGCACGATGTAGGTGAGGACGTGCAGGGCAGCGTAGAAGAACGCGAACAGGCCGAGCATCCGGCGGTACCGGATGACGCGGTGCCATCCGGTGATTCGACGGACGGGCGTCACGGCGAGCGTGAGGACGAGGAAGCGCAGCGTCCAGATGCCGGTCTCGAGCTGGAGCGTTTCGGCCGGGTTGACGCCGAGGTTCCCGGTGTAGAGGGCGTGCGCCAGCATCAGGGCCGGGATCAGCGCGGCGACGAAGACGAGCAGCTTGGACAGCGTGAACATCCGGTCAGCATGCGTGATGCGCTTGACTTCGCGTGCGGGCGCCCGCGGTCAGTAGTACTTCCGCAGATCCATCCCGGCGTACAGCGACGCGACCTGGTCGGCGTAACCGTTGAACATCTGCGTGCGATGTGTCTTGAACAGGCTCGGAATACGCCGCTCGGTCTTCTGGCTCCAGCGCGGATGATCGACGTCCGGGTTCACGTTCGAGTAGAAGCCGTATTCGCTCGGGTTCGCGGCGCTCCACGCCGTTCTCGGCATGCGCTCGACGAAGCGGATCCGCACGATCGACTTGATGCTCTTGAACCCGTACTTCCAGGGCACCACGAGCCGGATCGGTGCGCCGTTCTGGTTCATCAGCGTCTTGCCGTAGAGTCCCACCGCGAGGATCGCCAGCGCGTGCATCGCCTCGTCCATCCGGAGCCCTTCCACGTACGGCCACGAGAGGACCGGGTCGTGCTGCCCCGGCATCTCGGAGGGGCGGTGCAGGGTCGTGAACTCGACGAAGGTCGCCTTGCCCGTCGGCTCGGCGCGCTTGAGCACGTCGGCCAGCGGGATCCCCACCCACGGGATCACCATCGACCAGGCCTCGACGCAGCGAAGGCGATAGATCCGTTCCTCCAGTGCGTGGGGGCGAATCAGGTCCTCGAGGTCGTAGTCCGCCGGCTTGTGGCAGTGGCCGTCGATCTTCACCTTCCACGGACTGATCTTCAGCCGGCCGGCGTACCGCTGCGGGTCGTTCTTGCCGAGCCCGAACTCGTAGAAGTTGTTGTAGCTGGTGATCTCCTCGAAAGTACTCAGCTTCTCATCGGTGACGACGACGCGCGGCTTGACGTTGGCGAGTGGGGATTGGCCCGCCGCCGTGGCGCCTGCCGCCAGCGGCTCCGACGCGCACGCCTGGAGCAGCGGTGCCGTTGCGGCCCCCAGCGCCGCCCCGCCGGCGAGCCGGATGAAGTCGCGGCGCCGCAGGTACGCGGTCTCGTCGGTGATCTCGGATGCGGCGATCTCAGGCGATCGTCTGATGAGCATGGGCCTTCCCGTCCAGACTAACCGGTCTTCCTGGTAAACACCACCGGTGCCCCGTGGCTTCCCGGGTCATTCCGAGGGTGAGATCTCGTCTTTCCCGAGGTCAGATTGAGAATCGAGACCTGATGTCCAGCGGCTGACCCCCGAGCATTCAGGGACGTACAATGCCGCCGATGGAGACTCCACGCGTCGACCCGCAATGGCCGCGCCTCCTGTCGCTCGCGGTCCACGAGTTCCGGACGCCGATGACCGTCGTCGCCGGATACATCCGGATGCTGCTCAAGGAGCGTGCCGGCCCCCTCGCCGAGCAGCAGCGCCGGCTCCTCGAAGAGGCCGAGAAGTCGTGCTCGAAGCTGTCGTCGCTGCTCACGGAGCTGAGCGACCTGAGCGCGCTGGAGAAAGGAGCGGCGCCGTTCAACCGCAGCGACCTCGACCTGCGCGCCGTGCTGCGCGAGGCGGTCGCGGCACTGCCGGACGCGCCGGAGCACGAGGTCCCTGTCGATGTGCAGACGGAGACCGGCCCGGCACCCATCCAGGGCGATCCGGTGCGGCTCCGCGCAGCCCTGATCGCCGTCCTGCACGGACTGCGGCGCGAGCTCGCGCTCTCCTCGCGGCTCGTCGTCCGCGAGTCGACCAGCCGCGACGGCGACCGCGTGGTCTCCTGGATCGTCATTGGCGGCGTGGAACAGATTGGCCCGCCGCTGCAGACGACGCCCGGCGCGCTCGCCACTTTCGACGAATGGCGCGGCGGATGCGGCATGACCCTCGCGATCGCTCGTCGGGTCTTCGAGGCACATGGCGGCGCGATCTGGTCGCCCGAAGATGACGTCAAAGCCGCCGCCGTCATCATGTTGCCGCTGAAAGGCTGACCCTTCCCGCAGACTGCTGAGCCTTGAGCTGCTCAAAAACGTTACAGGCCTCGTCCGCCTCAGATCCGCCCCGGCGATCGTCCCGACGGTGTAGACAACCGAGATCGTGCTGATCGGAAGCGAAATGAGAGCATCGCGAGCAATCGCGAGCATCCAGAGCCCAACGTCCTGCGCATGACGTAGCCATTCTCGCGGTGGCTCGAATGAAACCCGGTCATCGCGCTGCTGTGCAGCCACGTGCGTTGCGACCACCGTGCGCGTCGGCTTCAAGCGCTGTGCCTCGGTTGGAGCGTCAACAAATCCAACACCTACTATGTGTTCGGGGAAAAAAGGCATTCGCGGGTGCCGGAAATGGCAGCGTGTTTCCCGAGTTTCCCCAGGCAGACCGTTTTGTGCAGTTGAGGTACGACTCTTGAATACACGCCGCGAGCGCGGAGGCCAGAAACCGGAAAGGGATTGACCATTTGATCACACACCCCCCCACACCCGTACCGGCAGAGACCGTCCCGGGCACGTCGACAAAGAAGCTCTACGTGGCGATCGTGGACGACGATTCCGCGTTCGCCGCCTACCTGAAGACCTTCCTGTCGCTGCGCGGATACGAGGCGCGCTGCTACACGCGCGGCGACGAAATGCTCGCGTCGATGAAACAGAGCGAGGCGCCCGACGTGGTGTTGCTCGACGTCATGATGCCCGGGCTCGACGGCCTGGCAACGTTACGCGCGCTGAAGAGCAGCCGGCCGGAGACGCAGGTCATCATGCTGTCGGGCCGCAACCAGGCCTCCACGATCGTCGAGGCGGTCCGCCTCGGCGCGGCCGACTACGTGGTGAAGCCCGACGATCCCGAGGGCCTCGGGGAGATCGCGCTCGACGTGGCGATCAAGAACGCCATCGAGAAGAACCGGCTGGTCTCGGAGCTCAGCGAACTTCGCCAACAGCTCAGCGACGACGAAGACCGGGCGGTCTGGGGCAACAGCGAGAAGATGCGGGGCATTGCCCAGGTGATCGAGCAGGTCTCCGACAGCGACGTCACCGTCCTCATCCGCGGCGAGAGCGGCGTCGGCAAGGAACTCGTGGCGCGCGCCATCCATCAGCGCTCGACGCGGCGCAACCGCCCCTTCGTCAAGGTGAACTGCGCGGCGCTGCCCGCCGAGCTGCTCGAAAGCGAGCTCTTCGGCCACGAGCGCGGGGCGTTCACCGGCGCCGCCACGACGCGCATCGGGAAGTTCGAACAGGCGGACACCGGGACCCTGATGCTCGACGAGATCGGCGAGATGAAGCCGGCGCTCCAGGCCAAGCTGCTCCACGTGCTGCAGGACGGCGAGTTCGCGAAGCTCGGGAGCAACAAGCGGGTCCAGGTCGACGTCCGTATCGTCGCCGCCACCAACCGCGACCTCGAGAAGATGATGCTGAGCGGCGACTTCCGCGAGGATCTGTACTACCGGTTGAAGGTCATCGAGCTGACCGTCCCCGCGCTGCGCGAGCGGCGCGACGAGATTGCGACGCTGACCGACTTCTTCGTCGTGCGCTACGCGCGCAAGTACAACCGGCCGGCGCGTCCGATCTCCGACGAACTCCGGCAGCTCTTCCTGCAGTACGACTGGCCGGGCAACATCCGCGAGCTCGAGAACATGATCAAGCGCGTGGTCATCCTGCAGGACGAGCACCTGGTCGATCGCGAGATCGAACGCAACATGCAGCGTGCCAGCGCTGCGGTGGCCAGCGCGGCCGTCGCACCCGCGGCGGCGGCGCCCGCGGTCGGCGTACCGCCGCCCGCCGCTCCGCCGGCCCCCCTTGCGCCGAAGCCGCAGGCGCCGGAGCTCGAGGAGGCGGAGCCGGCAGAAGGGTCCGGCGGCACGCTCGCGAACGTTGCGAAAGCCGCCGCCACGAAGGCGGAGCGCGCGGCGATCGAGCACACGCTCCGGCAGGTGCACTGGAACCGGCGGAAGGCTGCGCAGGCGCTCGGCGTGAGCTACAAGACGCTGCTGAACAAGATCAAGGAGTGCGGCATCAGCCGCGCCTGAGCCGTGAACACGCCTCCAGCGTCCGCCCGCCGGACGCTGGAAGTAGGGCGACTGTCTTTGCCTACGGTGAGCAGCCTGCTTCCGTCCAGCCCGCCATCACCGCGCGCCCCGCGCCGCGCATTTCCGCGGTAAGACACCGCGCGCTTTCTCAACTCCGCGAACATTATCCGTCGTGGCACTGCGCTTGCTCGACGGTAACCCTGTGACCCTCTCGCGGCTGTCCGCGGAACTGCTCGGCTCGAGCGAGAGCATGCGCGAGGTGCGCAACCTGATCGAGCGGGTGGCGGACACCGATGTCACCGTGCTCATACGCGGCGAGAGCGGCACCGGCAAGGAGCTGGTCGCGCGCGCGATCCACGCCGCGTCGACCCGCCGCGAGAAACCGTTCGTAAAGGTGAACTGCGCGGCGCTGCTCTCGCAGCTGCTCGAATCCGAGCTCTTCGGCTTCGAGCGCGGCGCATGCCCCGGCGCGATCCAGCACAAGCCCGGCAAGCTCGAGTTCGCCAACCAGGGCACGATGTTCCTCGACGAGATCAGCGAGATACACGGCGCGCTGCAGGCCAAGCTGCTGCAGGTCCTGCAGGACGGCGAGTTCGCGCGCCTCGGCGGCCGGCACGGCGTGCGCGTCGACGTGCGGGTGCTGGCGGCGACCAACCGCGATCTCGAGCTGGCGGTCGGCAACGGCCACTTTCGCGAGGACCTCTACTTCCGCCTGAACGTCGTCTGCATCACGCTGCCGCCGCTGCGCCAGCGGCGCGACGAGATCCCCGCGCTCACGCAGCATTTCCTGGAGGAGTACGCCCAGCATTACAACAAGCCACGCCTGGCGCTGGCCCAGGACACGCTCCGGCTGTTCGGCGAGTATCCCTGGCCGGGCAACATCCGCGAGCTCGAGAACCTGGTCAAGCGGGCGGTGATCCTCGGCGCGGACGAATCGATTCGCGGTGAGCTGGCCGAGGCCATCGCCGGACGGCGCCGGCCGCCGGGTCCGATTCCCGCGCTGCAGACCGGCCAGGGGGCACCGCCCCGGACGGCGGCAGTTCCCCAGGCGGCGGCGAGCGAGCCGGCCGCGCCGGCGCCGACCGGGTCGCTCAAGGACATCGCGCGCCATGCCGCGCGCGGGGCCGAACGCGAGCTGATTTTCCGCACCCTGCAGCACACGCGCTGGAACCGGTGCGAGGCCGCCGAGATCCTCGGCATCAGCTACAAGGCGCTGCTCTACAAGATCAAGGAAGCGGAGCTCGACAACGCGTCGAGATGACCGCCGATTCCGTCCTGGAAGAGGACCTTCGCGTGCTCACGCCAGAAGCGTTCGAATTCGTGCTCACCAACGAGTTGAAGCGCGCGGTTCGGTCGCAGAACTACCTCACGCTGCTGCTGGTCGAGCCGGCGCCGCGCGCCGGCCCCGCCAACGGCGAGCTCGAGCGGCTGGTCAGGCAGGTTGCCGGCCTGGCCAGCCGGGAGATCCGCGAAACCGACTTGATCGCGCAGACCGAGGCGGGGCGGTTGTCGATCGTGCTGCTCGACGCCGACCTCCAGAATGCGATGCGCGTCGTGGAACGGCTGATGTCCCGCTTCGAGCACTACGAATTCCCGCGGCCGATCGAGATCGAGATCGGAGCCGCCTGCTGTCCGACCCATGGCGTGGACGCCGCGTCGCTCCGCCAGGCGGCGGAGTCGCGGCCCGTGCACCGGCGGCGCGATCCGCGGGGCAACGCGTCGAACGCTCAATGAAAGTGAACCGATGACGCTGCTGCGGGGTATCGACAGCCAGACGACGGTGGGCCGGATCATGAACACGCTGCTCGAACCGCGCGAGCTGCTCGAGACGAGGCCTCGCCGCGCCCGGTGCGCCTCCCAGGGCGCGCCGGCGCGGTTTGGGGCGCACGCCGGCCTGGGCTACTGGGGACGGGTGAAGCGGGTTATGCTGGGAGTCTCTGCCCCCACCGTCGAGGGCAGTTAACCCCACACAGCCAGCCCCAGGAGACTGTCATGTCAGCGCTCGCCGCTACTCTGCTGCAGAAGATACAGTCACGGACCGCCCGGCCCGGCGTCGTCGGTCTCGGCTACGTCGGCCTGCCGCTCGCCGTCGAATTCGCGCGGGCGGGATTGCGCACGACGGGCATCGATCTCGACAGCCGGAAGGTGCAGGCGATCCTCGAGGGACGCTCGTACATCCCCGACGTCCCCACCGCCGACCTCCAGCAGCTGACGCAGGCGGGCAGGCTCGACGCGACCACCGACTTCGACATCGTCCGCGAGCTCGACACGGTCAACATCTGCGTCCCGACGCCGCTGCGCAAGACCAAGGACCCGGACATGTCGTACATCGTCTCGGCCGTCGAGGCGATCGCCAAGCACCTGCATCCGGGGATGCTGATCGTGCTGGAATCCACGACCTATCCGGGGACGACCGAGGAGGTCGTGCAGCCGCTGCTCGAGGAGACGGGGCTCAAGGCGGGCGTCGATTTCTTCCTCGCTTTCTCGCCCGAGCGGGTGGACCCCGGCAACCCGACGTTCCAGACGCACAACGTGCCGAAAGTCATCGGCGGGCACACGCCGGACTGCTCGCGGCTGGCGGCGGCGCTGTACGGGTCGGCGATCAAGACGCTCGTGCCGGTCAGCTCGACGCGGGTCGCCGAGATGGTGAAGCTGCTCGAGAACACCTACCGCGCGGTGAACATCGGCCTGGTCAACGAGCTGGCGCTGATGTGCGACCGGATGAACATCGACGTCTGGGAAGTCGTGGACGCGGCAGCCACCAAGCCGTTCGGCTTCATGCCCTTCTACCCGGGCCCCGGCCTCGGCGGACACTGCATTCCGATCGATCCGTTCTACCTCTCGTGGAAGGCGAAGCAGACCGGGTTCGAGCCGCGGTTCATCGAGCTGGCGGGCCACATCAACGCGAACATGCCCCACTTCGTCGTGGACAAGGTCGCCGATGCGCTGAACGCACGGCGCAAGGCGATCAACGGGTCGCATATCCTGGTCGCGGGCATCGCCTACAAACGCGACATCGACGACATGCGCGAGTCGCCGGCGCTCGACGTGCTCGGGCTGCTCGAGGGCAAGGGGGCGAAGGTCGCCTACGCCGACCCCTACGTGCCGGAGGTGCACGCGCGCGAGTGGTCGGGCCGGCGCGACCTGCGCGCCGTCGACCTGACGCGCGGTGCGATCGCGCAGTACGACTGCGTGGTCATCGTCACCGACCACAAGGCGTTCGACTACGAGGCGATCCTCGCCGAAGCGGACGTCATCGTGGACACGCGCAACGCGATCAAGCGCGCGCACCCGAACGTGTTCAAGCTCGGGGCGCCGCGGCCGCAGGCCGCCGGGGAAAAGATCGTCGTCGGCTGAGCCGGCGCACGCACCGCGCTGGCTCAACTCAGGGTCAGAAACCTTCGCATCTCCTTCCAGATGTACTCGAGCGACGCGATGAGCTGATGGTCGTCGTCGAGCATGTGCAGCTCGACGTTCGGCCGCTGGCCGGCCCACCGTTCCACCATCTCCGGATCCACGGCGGTATCGCGGCGGCCCTGGAACACCTGGATCGGCATGGCCGGCCGCGCGCAGAGACAATCGTAGCGGCAGGCGTCGTTGAACAACTCGTAATGGACCGTCAGGACGCGCCCGTACCCGTAGTGGAAGACGTCGAGCCGATCGGTGCGCCGCCACTCCTCGACCCCTCGATCGCCGAGCGTGTCCAGCCGCCTCGCACTGACATCGAGCGCGGGCGCCAGCAGCACCAGACGATCCACGCGCGACGGGGAACCTAGCGCCGCCTGCAGGGCGACGAAGGCGCCGAGGCTCGAGCCGATGAGCGCCACCGGCTGGTCGCCGGACGACGCCATCCGCTGCGCCACCTGTTCGATCATCCGGGTGATCGTCAGCGTCGAGAAGTCCGGCTCGTTGAAGTCCGGGACCTCCACGCTCACGCCCAGCGCCGCCAGCTTCACCGCGAAGAACGTCGCCTTCGAGGACCGGGCCGACGACGCGAAGCCGTGGCAGTAGACGACGTGCCTCACAGCCGGGTCGTGCAGCCGGGCGCGCACCGGCAGGGCAGGGAGCCGACCCCGTCGGTCGCGTAGTCGTAGGTCAGCTCTTCGCCCTTGCGGATGTTCCGCGCGGCGCGAATCCAGATCGTGTCGCCGACGATCTGGGTGTAGCAGTTGGGCGAGCAGGAGTGGTTGATGTAGCGCGCGATGTTGCCGCCGACCGCGGCGTCGCGCACGTAGAGCCGGTTCAACTTGAAGCACCAGATACGGCCCTTCTTCAGGTAACGCGCTTCGCGCCGGAGGCTCTCCTTGTTGGTGATCTTCTCGCCCGCGTAGTGGACGATTTTCGTGTTCTTCGCTATCCCCCGGGTGGCGAAGACGCCCCACCCCTGGATCTTCGAACGCCGCTTCGCGATCATCGCGACGCAAGCGTACAAAAAAAGACAGGAGGAAGGAACCCTTCTCTCCTGTCGATCGACGCCGCTGGCGTCCGCAGCCGCTACCAGTAGCGCACGCGGCCGGTGTCGAGGTGCACGAAGTTCGACGACGGGTAGTAGCCGACGCCGCCCAGCTTCAGCGAGCGCGCCGCGCTGCGCAGCTGGTCGAGCGTTACGCCCGGAAGCCGGATGTCGATCGCCTTGCCGACCTGGTGGAGGCTGCCGGACGCGACACCGGAGTGGCCGCCGCCGCGCGCCTGCAGCATCCGGTTCGTCTGGGGCGAGCGGTAGCCGGAAATCACGTGGAACGGCGCGTCCGTCTCCAACGTCCCACCGAGCTCGTGAAGCAGGTCGAGCAGCGACGGGTCGATCGGCCGCACTTCGTTGATGCGGAAGTCGCGAAGCAGACGGTTGATCTCCTGCAGCGCGTCAGACTGATAACGGCCGGCGGAGCAGTACTCGACCTTCAGCCGCTCGCCGGTGTGCGTGTGCAGAAACGACAGCGAGCGGACGGGAGCCGTGACCGCCCTGGCCGCCTCGGCGCGGCCCGGCAGTAACGCAGCGGCAGCGGCCGCCGCCCCGAACCCGAGGAAGGCGCGCCGCCCGGGTGAGATCGTCGTGGTCCGGCCTTCGTCGCGCATGTCTTATCCTTGTGCGGCCCCCCGACGAGGTCCCGAGGGCCGCCGTTGCGTGATCCGTCCGGTCGCGGTGTAGACCTCTATTGAAGCATGCCGAACGCGAACCGGCAAGCCGTTCGGAACTCTAAGCCCATGCGTTGCAGCTTCTTACGCGGGCCGCCTAGGCGAAATGGCGAGGCCGCTGATATAGTCGCCGGATGCTCTCGGAGTTCGGATGGGTCTTCACGGCGTGGGGACGGATACTGCGCGGCTACCGTCCCGCCCTTTCGGTCGAGCTGACGCGCGAGTGTCCCCTCCGCTGCCCCGGTTGCTACGCCTACCTGGACCAGCACCTCGGCGGCGAGGTCACCCTGCGGCAGGTCGCCGACTACAAGGGCGACGAGCTCGTCACGCGCTTCTTCGAGCTCATCGACGAGCACCGTCCGCTGCACGTGTCGATCATCGGGGGCGAGCCGCTGGTTCGATACCGCGAGCTCGGCACGATCCTGCCGCGGCTTGCCGATCGCGGCATCTTCACGCAACTGGTCACCAGCGCAGTGCGGCCCCTCCCGACAGAATGGGCGCAGCTGCGCCGGCTGCAGATCGTCGTATCCATCGACGGGCTCCAGCCCGAACACGACGAGCGGCGCAAGCCGGCGACCTACGATCGGATTCTCAAGCACATCGCCGGACATCAGGTCACGGTTCACTGCACGGTCACCCGCCAGCAGGTGCAGCGCGATGGGTACCTCGAGCAGTTCATCCAGTTCTGGTCGCAGAACCCGGACACGCGCCAGATCTGGGTGAGCCTGTACACCCCGCAGGTCGGCGAGGAGTCGGCCGAGCGGCTCGGCCACGATGACCGCGAGCGCGTGGTTGCGGCGCTGATGCACCTGCGCGGCGCCTACCCGAAGCTGCGCATGCCGGAAGGCATGATCAGGGTGTACGCGGACCCGCCGCAGAGCCCGGCCGAGTGCATCTTCGCGCGAACCACCACGTGCGTCTCGGCCGACTTCGCGCGCCAGATCGCGCCCTGCCAGTTCGGCGGCAACCCGGACTGCTCAAACTGCGGCTGCATCGCCTCGGCGGGGCTCGGCGCGCTCGGGCGCCACCGGCTGGCGGGCGGCGTCCAGGTCGGCGCGATCTTCGAGCGGTCGCTGCGCGTCGGCGAGCGCGTGCGGCTGCTGCGCAACGGCAACAACGGCCATCACGGGAGGGGCGTGCCGCGCTGATATACTTTTCGCACGGGCCGAATCGGCCCCGATATGGCGAACCTGGCTTCATTCGACGTCACGTCCGGGGTCGACCTGCAGGAAGTGGACAACGCGGTCAACCAGGCGCGCAAGGAAGTCGCTCAGCGCTACGACTTCAAGGGCTCGCGCGCCGCCATCGAGCTCAATCGCGCCGAGAACACCCTCACCCTCACCGCCGACGACGCGTTCAAGATGAACGCGCTCTGGGACGTCCTGCAGGGGCGCCTGGTGCGGCGCGGCGTGCCGGTCAAGAACCTCACGCCCGGCGAGATCGAGCGCGCGGCCAACGACACGGTGCGCCGCGTGGTCACGCTGCAGCAGGGCATTCCCGCCGACGCCGCGCGCGAGATCGTCAAGTTCCTCAAGGACCGGAAGCTGAAGAAGGTGCAGGCGGCGATCCAGGCGGACCAGGTGAGGATCTCGTCGCCGTCGAAGGACGAGCTGCAGGCGGCGATGCGGCTGCTCCGTGAGCAGGACTTCGGTGTCGCGCTGCAGTTCGGGAACTACCGCGGGTGAGGCCGCGTGCATGCTGGTGATCGCCCTCTTCAGCGCCGCGCTGGCGACCTTCGCGGCGGCCGCGGCCCAGCAGCCGGCGGTCAACGTCGACGCCCAGATCCTCGCCGCGCTCGATAAGCGCATGCGCGACTACAGCGAGCTGCACGAGAAGCTCGAGGCGACGCTGCCAGCGCTGCCGCAGGACGCCGCGCCCGAACACATCGACGCACACCAGCGTGCGCTCGCCTCGCTGCTGCAGAAGGCGCGGCCCAGCGCCGATCACGGCGACCTCTTCGGCCCCGCCGCGCGCGCGCTCATCCGTCGCCTCCTCGCCCGCACGGTTGCCGGTACCGAGGGCGCGAAACTGCTGGAGTCTGTGATGGAGGACAACCCCGGTCCGATCCGGGCGCGCGTCAACAGCCGCCTGCCCGACGACGTCCCGCGGTCCACGCTCCCGCTTCAGATCCTGCAGATGCTGCCCAAGCTGCCCGAAGCGCTCGAGTACCGCTTCCTCGGCCGCCGGCTGGTGCTCGTCGACGCCCACGCGCTCATCGTCGTCGACTACGTCGACGACGCTTTGCCCAAGTGACATCGACCCTCCGCATGCGCACGCCGCACACCGCGCTCGTTCTCTTCCTCGCCGTCGTCGCATGCGGCGCCTCCGGCCCGACCGCCGGGCCCGTAGAGGTCCGGCCGCAGGCCCCGGCCGCGGCGGCGTCGGAGCTTGCGCTCCCGAATCGCGAGGACTCGTTGAAGTTCGCGGTGCTCGGGGACTTCGGGGACGGCTCGCGCCGCCAGTATCAGGTCGCCGAGGTCATGGCGCAGCGGCGGGCGACGTTTCCGTTCGAGCTGGTCGCTCTGGTGGGCGATAACATGTACGGCAGCCAGCGGCCGAGCGACTACGAGAAGAAATTCGCGATCCCTTACAAGCCGCTGCTCAGCGCCGGGGTCAAGTTCTACGCCGCGCTCGGCAACCACGACGAGCTGGGCCAGCGCTTCTACGAGCACTTCAACATGCACGGGCAGCGCTACTACTCGTTCAAAGCGCCGCATGAGGACGTCCGGTTCTTCTCCATCGACAGCACGTATCTGGTGCCGGAGCAGCTGAAGTGGCTGGAGGCGGAGCTCCAGAAATCGGGAGAGGACTGGAAGATCGCCTACTTCCACCACCCGCCCTACTCCTCCGGCGATCGCCACGGCTCGGACGCGATCGTCCGGGAGACGCTGGAGCCGCTCTTCGTCAAGTACAACGTCAGCGTGGTCTTCAACGGCCACGACCACTTCTACGAGCGCGTGAAGCCGCAGCAGGGGATCGTCTACTTCGTGGTCGGGTCGGGCGGGAAGCTGCGCCGCGGCAACATCGACGAGCGATCGGGGCTGACGGCGCGCGGCTTCGACGCCGACAACGCCTTCCTGCTCGCCGAGATCGACGGAGACGAGATGTTCTTCAACGCGATCTCGCGCACCGGCCAGGTCGTCGACTCGGGCGTGATCACGAGAAGAAAGGAGGAGTAGCGAGTCCGCCTCGCGGGAGCGAGCCGGCACGCGCGACGCGCGCCGGCGAGCGACGCGAGCGTACAGCGCGTTGGGTGGGGCGCCACGCGCAATGAAGAATGCTGACCGAACGCTCGCAACACCCGACTATTCGGAACTCCTGTCCTCGTAGTACTTCCTGTACATCCCGCGTCTGAACAGCCATCCGCCGAGCGGGCCGAGCCAGCCGAGCACGTAGTACATGTAGCCGAGGTCCATCAGCTCGATCAGGTTGCCGTCGAAGTCGTGCACGAAGAAGAAGGAGTGGCCGCGCGGTGACCGCTCCGGTCGGCTCACGCACTCGACGCCTTTCTGCTGCAGGTAGTCGTACCACCGCGGCAGGTTGCGGACGTTGAAGGAAATGTGCGTGAGGCCGACGCGGTTCCACGGGATCGCAACCGGCGGCTGCCGGGGCGCGAACTCGAAGATCTCCAGCACGCCGCCGCCCGGCACGCGAATCCAGCCGATCTTGCAGGACGGCTGCGGCGCGTCCACGCCGAAGAAGGTGCGGATGCGATCCGGCGGCGTGTCCGCCACGCCGACGAGCGGACAGCCGAACACCTCCCAGTAGAATCGGACCGCCCGGTTGAAGTCCGAGACGGTAATGCCGGCGTGGCTGAACGATCGCGCTCTCATAGGTCGGTGTCCCTGATGTGGTCCGCGACGCGCAGCGCCTGCGCCGCGATGGTCAGGCCGGGATTGACCGCGGCCGACGACGGGAAGAACGACGCGTCGACCACGAACAGATTAGGCAGGTCGTGCGCGCGGCAGAACGGGTCGAGCACCGACGTGCGCGGATCGGTCCCGAACGCCAGCGTGCCGCACTGGTGGGTCGTGTTCTTCGCGCCGTGCGAGTGCTTGACGACTACCCAGTAACCAAGGAGGCGCAGGATCCGCCTGGTCTCGCGCACCAGCAGGCGGTGCGCCTTCAGGTTGTTCGGCCGGTAGATGAGCTGGATGCGGCCGCTGCGATCGACCGTCACCCGGTTGTCCGGCTCCGGCAGGTCTTCCGACATGGCCAGCCAGTCCACGCCGCGCGACACCCAGGCCTCATACGCCCACAGCGGGATCCAGGGTACGACGGTCTGCGCCATGACACCGTGCGTCCGCCCCTGCGACTGGATCTGCCCGAGCGGGTGGGGCGTGGCGGGCCCGCGCAGGTAGAAATCGTTGATCGCGACGGTCTTCTGGAACACCGTCGGGTTCGGGCGCAGCGGGTGGAAGCCCTGCATCATGGTGGCGAGGTGCGCCATGTAGCGCCGGCCCACCAGCCCGGAGGAGTTCGCGAGGCCGTGCCGGTGCCGCTCGTTCGCCGAGCGCAGCAGCAGCGCCGCCGAGTTGACCGCGCCGCAGGCGACGATCACCAGCCGGGCCGACACGCGCTGTCGCTCGCTCCGGCGCTCGACCTCGACCGCCTCGACGCGCGTCCCTGCCGGATTGGTCAGCAGCCGCTCGGCGCGCGCGTTGGTCCACAGCGTCACATTGGCGCACTGCATCACCTGCCGCACGCAGCAGATGTCCGCCTCGCTCTTCGCGTTCACCTTGCACGCGAACGAGTTGCAGGTGTTGCAGAGGATACAGCCGTCGGCTTCACCCGGCCGCAGCAGCCCCAGCGGGAGCGGCGAGGGATGCAGCCCCAGCGTCCGCAGCTGCTCGACGATCGCTTCTACCGCGGGCGCGTGCGGCACCGGTCCATACGGAAAGGCGCCGCGTTCCGGCTCGGTCGGGTCGTGGCCGGTTTCGCCGCGCACGTGGTACAGCCGCTCGGCGCGGTCGTAGTACGGCGCGAGCGTGTCGTAATCGACCGGCCACGCCGGCGAGATCCCGTCGAGGTGCTCGACCGCCTGGAAGTCCTCGCGCCGGAGCCGGTAGAGCACGCTGCCCCAGAACTTCGTGTTGCCGCCGACACAGTAGTGGGTGTACGGGCGGAACTCGCGCCCGTGCCGATCGAGCCACTTCTCCGTCGTCTGGTAGCGCAGGTTCTTCCACACCGCCTCGGGATTCCAGTTCTCCTCCTCCTGGGGCACGAAGTCGCCGCGCTCGAGCAGGAGTATGCGCGCGCCGGTCGAGGCCAGCCCGTGCGCGATCGTGCCCCCGCCGGCGCCGGTGCCGATGACGATGATGTCGTAGTGGTCGGTCACGGCGCGGTCGCGTAGATGCGTTCGATCAGCCGCTGGTCATCCATCGCCCGCTCCAGGCTCATCTCCGGCGGGCGGTTGCCGCGAATCGCGGCGATGAAATCGCGGTACATGGCGCGATAGCCGCGGATGTCGCGGAAGCCGGGAAAGAGCAGCCGGAAGCCGTTGCCCCGTGCCAGCACGAACAGCCCGTTCGATTCGAAGGTCACGATGCCCTTCCGCCCGTACAGCTTGGAGAGGCGCAGGCCGCGGAGCAGCGACGGGATCTCGCGCGAGTAGTACAGCGCACCGACCGCGCCGTTGTCGTAGCGGAACGCCACCAGCATGCTCTTGGCGCGCCGGTCCGAGCCCTCGCGCGACGGTTTCGGCCGGAAGCCGTGGACGTCGGTGACCACCGGTCCCAGGCTGCCGGCCACGTGCAGCCAGTGGATGCCTTCCTCGAAGAACGCGTCCCCGCCCGCCATCGTCTCGTCGTTGCGCCAGTCGTCGGCCGCCTTCAGCCTCCGGGCGATGGTGGTGAAGTGCGCGAACACCATTTCGCCAATCGCACCGTCGGCGAGCAGCCGCCGCAGCGTCACTGCCAGCGGCTTGTAATGATCGTTCTCGCCGACCAAGACGATCCGTCCGGCGCGGTCACGCGCCTCGATGGCGGCGCGATAGTCCTCGAGCGTCGGAAATGCCGGCTTCTCGACCAGCACATGCTTGCCGGCGGCGAGCGCTTGCAGCACGAGATCGCGGTGCAATCGCGGCGGCACGGCGACAACGACGGCATCGACGCGCGGATCCTCGATCGCCGGGGCGTATCCCGGATAGCTGTCGACCCCGCCGTAGCGCCGGCAGAACGCCTCGGCCTTGGCGGCGTCGCGGCTCGCGTACGCACAGACGGCGTCCGCTCCCAGCGCTCTCAGGTGGCGGCTGTGCACTCGCGTGATGAAACCGCAGCCGAGAAAAGCCAGGCGGACCGGATCCGGCATCGGGAAGGCTCAATTATGCCTCAGGCGCCGGCTGATGCCGGTGGGCGGGCCGGCGACGGAAGACGCCTCGGCGTCGGCGGGGGGGTCGAGTGCTTCTCGCCGAGGGTCGGCGTCGGCGGGGGGTGTTAGGCAACCGCCTCCGGCTTCTTGTCCTCGCTCTTCGAGGCCTTGCCGCCCCAGTCCCGTTCGAAGACATCCTGGATCTGCCGCGCGATGTCGGTGTCGTTGACGATGACGCCGACCTCGCGCCGGCCGTCGAGCTCCAGCTTGCGCAGGCTCTGGCTGCCGACGAACGCGTCGGACCCGTCGCGCACCATCGCCCGCACGTGCAGCCGCAGGCCCGGGAGCTTTCGCACCTCGACGCCCTCGAGGTTCTTCTCCACCTTGCCGATCACGCGGATCTCAACGCCGGCCTTGGCGCGCTCGAGCAGGACGCGCTGCACCTGGTTGTCGGTCACCTTCTCGTCGTAGATGAGCAGCTGCTTCGCCGCGCCCTTGATGAACTCGGTCAGGGCGCGACGGGAGTTCTCGGGGCTGACCACGAGACGGTCGTAGTCGGACAGGTACGGCTGCCGGTTCGTGTCCGCCTCGATCAGCCTGGACGCCTCCTTGAGCAGCCGCTTGTCGGCGGTGACGATGCCGAAGCTGCGGCTCTTCTCGATGTCGAGCTTCGTGTAGTTGAAGCCGAACACGTGCAATTCGTCGTCGGCGATCATCAGCTTGCCGTGATACCGCGGCAAGTCGGCAGCGGTGCGCGACACGGTGACGCCTGCCTCGAGCATGCGCAGCTCGAGCTTGCGCAGGCCCCTCTCGCCGCCGCGATTGGTGTGCGCGATGAGCGCGCGCACCGGCACCCCGCGCCCCACGGCCGCCTCGAGCGCCTTTTCGAGCTCCGTCCGGTCGAACCGGAAAATCACGATGTCGATGGATCGTTCGGCCCGCTTCACCGCGTTGACCAGCGGCGCGATGCCGTCGTCCGGCTGGATGATGAGCTTCAGTTACTTGCCTTTCTTCTTCTTCTCCGCCCAGTCGACCGCGGCGCGGCCGTCGGGCTGGAGCCGCAGGATCGCGTTGGTCACGTCGTCGGTCTGGATCTCGAGCGGCACCTGGACCTCGTAGGATACTTCCTCGTTCGACGAGGCGCGCAGCTCGAACTCGCAGTTGTAGCGCCGCAGGAGCGTCTCCAGCCGGGGGCGGAGGTCGTCGGTTTCCTCGCCCGCCTTCACCGTCAGCTCGAAGGCCTTGCGGCTGCGCGGCTCGAACGACTCGATGACCCAGAGCGCCGCGACCAGGAACGCCGTGGCGAAGCCGGCGATCCCGTACAGGCCGACGCCGGCGGCGAGCCCTACCGCGAGCGCCGAGAGCATGACGACGGCGTCCTTGGGATCCTCGATCTTCGAGCGGTAGCGAATCAGGCTGGCGACGCCGACGATGCCGAAGGCGCGCGCCAGGCTGGCGCCGACGACCAGCATAATCACCGATCCGACGACCGCGAGCACGATCTGCGTCTGGATGACGGCGGGATCACGCGGCGGGGTCCCCCGCCGTCGCGGGCGCAGCGCCAGCGCCGCCCCGAGCGCGGCCGCGAGCGGCAGACGGCGCACGGCATCGTCAAGCTCGTGCAGCGGGTGAATCGCGTGGTTGTCGGTGTCGCCGCCGGGCGGCTGCTGCACTTCCGGCTGCGCCGCCAGCAGCAGCGACACCGCCGGCGTCGACGCCAGCAGCACCAGGACCGTCACCTGCACCACGCCGAGGGTGCGCACGCGTTTCAGCACAGCTATCCTCTCACCGCCAGGCCATCGGCGATCTTCTGCTTCATCCGGCGGATGAAGCGGTCCGCAGTGTCCTTCGGGTACCCGCCGGCGCGGAACGCATCCTGCCACTGTCGGTCGGTCAGCTTCTGCAGCCGCGAGCAGATCCACCGCACGTCCTCGGGCGTGATGTGGTCGAAGAGCGCGCCGTGCCGGCCACGGTAATCGAACCGGACCCGGCCGTCGACCACACCCTTGATGAACGGGGTCTCCTCGAACACGCGCACGTCGTTGCGCGGCGCATTCAGGATGCCGGTCCGGCCGAACGTGTGTCCCAGGTCGCGCGTCACGTACCAGCGGCTCGCGCCCTCGAGCGGCCGGGCGAGCGCATAGAGCGCGTTGTTCTGGTCCTTCAGATCCGAGTTGCCGAGCATCACCTGCAGCACCAGCAGCCCGGAGAGCTGGCGCGTGCCGACGAACGGGTTGCGGTAGAACGACCAGTCGCCGTTGGCCTCGAGGCCGTGCAGATCAGGGGCCTTCTCGCGGAAGCGCGCGGGCAGCTGCGGATTCGGCGACGTCGCCTTCGCCGCCCTCCACGTCGGCACGTAGTAGATCGGAGGCTGGTGGTAGCCGAGGCCCCAGTGCAGACGCGAGGCGACGACTTCGGCAGCCGCCTCCGGCGGGAACTTCGCGCTCCACTCGCGGCCGTCAGGGTCGGTCACGGTGTAGCCGCCGCTGAACCCGCCGCGCTTGATCTCGATGACCGTGTAACGGGCGGCGGGATCGGGCGCGAGCCGCGCACCGCCGACGCCATGAAACAGATCACGTCCCGGTTCCGGCTCGACCCACAACTCGGCGAGTTGCGCGGGCGAAATGGGTCCCGTGCGCGTCGGCGCGATCCTCGGGTGGCAGGCGGTCGCAACCCCGGCCGCGGCGACCAGTATCAATACAGCCGGGGTAGTCGCCACGCAGCCCCGTCGTGCACGCCTTTCCACGTCGAGTCGTTCCTCCCGTGCGGTGGCCACCGCGCGTTCGAGTGGCGCGGCGGTGACATCGCGAGCGCCGGCGGAGGTTCTGCAACCCTTGCGCCAGGCCGGCGGCGTCTAGCCGGAGGCCACGGAGGTTAACCGACCAGGTGTCAGGAGGCCACGGAGCCTAGTGCTCAGGGACCAGCCGGCCGAGGAGCCTACGATTGGCAAGTCCGGCCACAGACGGGGAATTCAAACGCTCTTTGCATGTCGCCAAGAACACGGCGGGCCACCCTACGCATCATCGGGCTCCAGCGGAACGGCCCGCCCTGGCGGCTGTCCTCCGGGCCGGTCGTTCAGAACGCTCTGACACCATCCACGAGCCGCTTCTCATTGAAGTTGACGAGGAGCCCTGCCGGCTTCCCTGCAAGGCATACATAGGTAAATGAGTCGGGCCAGGTGAACGGGCGCCAGGCGCTCGACCGCCTTCACTTCCACGACGACCGGATCCTCGACCAGGATGTCGATCCAGTACGCGTGTTTCAGGCGCCTGCCGCGGTATGCAATGTCGATTGGTGTGCGCGTCTCGCACTGCAGACCCCGATCGTGCAGTTCCCAGACGAACGGCGGAATGTAGGTGGCCTCGAACAGTCCGGGACCGAAGGCATCGTAAACGGCAAGGGCGCAGCCGATGGCGGGTGACCTCGTCGATCGACTTCGTGGACATGCCGCATGACGAGGCAAAAGATGGGCCGTCCGGGCAGTGGGGAGCTCGGATGGATTTGCCGCTGAACGTGGCGCTTACTGCGCGTTCTCCGGCCGCTTAGCGTACGCTTCGTACGCGTACCTATCGACACCAAGCGAGGGAGGGTCTGTGGTTACCTCCGTGGCCTCTGAGTTCGATCCCTTCCCGCTTGCCTCCGTGGCCTCTCATCGGAAATCGTGGGACTCAGGTGCAGGCTCGCCCCCGGTGAGCGGGACGACGCGCTCGGCCTTCACCGAGGTGACGCCCTCCTGGATCTGCAGCAGCCCGTCGACGATGACGTAGGGCGCGCCGATGATCGCGGCGCGCTGCTCGCTGAACAGATCCGGGCGGACAATCACGTTGGCGATTCCGGTTTCGTCTTCGAGCGTGAGGAACACGAAGCCCTTCGCGGTGCCTGGGCGCTGCCGCGTGATCACCGCGCCGGCCACGCGGACGCGGCGGCCGTGACGCCCGCGTGGCAGGTCGCTCGCGCGCAGCACGCCGCGCAACGCGAGCTCGGCGCGCCGCAGCGCCATCGGGTGCGGCCCGATCGTCAGGCTCGTCCCGGCATAGTCGGCCATCAGGCGCTCGGGAGGAGACATCGGGCGCAGCGGTGAATCGTGCTCCGGTCCGGGGTCCGGGGTCGGGGGGCCGGGGTGCGATCGTTCCCGGCGGTCCTCGCTCGTCCCGGCGCTCGGCGCTCGGCGCTCGTCCCTCGACTCCGCTCGGGACGACCCCGAGCCTGTCGAATCGGCGCTCGATCGGGATGGCTCGACACCACCAGCCGGATCCCGTCGATGTTCGCTGGGAACATTCTCCAAATCCTCGAACAGCTCACCCGTTGGGCGAATCGCCTTCTCGATCTGCCACAACGCCGATCGACGGTCGTAGCCGAACGCGTTGAGCGCCCCGATCGCCGCAAGCGTCGCCAGTTCATCGCGGCGGATGCCGGTCTTTGCGATGAGATCGTCGATGGATGCGTATCGCGGTCCGCGGCTCGGCGCTCGGGGCTCGGCGCTCGAACCGGATGATTCGGTGCAACCAGCCGCGGCCGCACGTGGTTCGCCCCACAGGTGCGAGCACACATTGCAGAAGAACCCGCCGAGTGGAGTTTCCTCGAGCATCGACTGATCATCGCAGCCACATTTCGGGCAGCGATCAACGGAGGATGGCTCGACGTCCACCCGCGAGCCGGGATCGGCCAGATCGGATGCCGCGCCCCGGACCCGGGACCCCGGATCCCGGACCCCGGACGCCGGCACACCAGCCGCTGCAATCAAGCGGCCGGTCTCCTGCCGCAGCCCGTTCACGTACATCAGGCCGAGGCGTACCCGGCCGTCCGGCTCGACGCGGCACTGCCAGTCGGATTCCTGCACGTCGATCGGCGCGAAGCGGACGCCGCGGCGCTGCGCGTCCTTGACCAGCGTGGCGGGATGGTAGAAGCCCATCGGCTGGTTGTTCAGCATCGCGGTGTAGAACGCCGCCGGGTAGTGCGCCTTCAAGTAGGCGCTGGCGTAGACGAGCAGCGCGAAGCTCGCCGAGTGCGATTCCGGGAACCCGTAGAGCGCGAACGAGGTGATGGACGTGACGATCGCGTCGGCGGTCTCGCCGGTAATGCCCTGCCGTTCCATGCCGGCGCGCAGCTTGGCTTCGATCTGCTGCATCCGCCGCTCGGAGCGCTTGAACCCGAACGCGCGCCGCAGCTCCTCGGCCTCCCCGCCGGTGAACCCGGCGGCCACCATCGCCATGCGCAGCAACTGCTCCTGGAAGAGCGGCACGCCCAGCGTGCGCTCGAGAATCGGCTGCAGCGACGGGTGCGGATAGGCCACCGGCTCGAGCCCCTGCCGCCGCTTCAGGTACGGGTGCACCATGTTGCCGACGATCGGCCCGGGACGGATGATCGCCACCTCGACGACGATGTCGTAGAACGTCCGCGGGCGCAGGCGCGGCAGCGTCGCCATCTGGGCGCGCGATTCGACCTGGAAGATCCCGACCGTGTCCGCCTCTTGCAGCATCCGGTAGACGGCCGGATCGTTCGGGGGGAGATGCGCGAGATCCAGCTCCGGCGCTGGGCGTTCGGCGGTCGGCGCTCGACAATCGACGTCGACGCAATCGGCATCGTCGCGGATCCCGGATCCCGGACCCCGGCCCCCGCCACGTCCGACATTCACCATGTGCAAGGCATCCTGGAGGACCGACATCATTCCAAGTCCGAGCAGATCCACCTTGATCAGCCCCATGTCGGCACAGTCGTCCTTGTCCCACTGGATGACCACGCGATCGGGCATGCTGGCGTTCTCCAGCGGGACGACCTCGTCGAGCCGTCCCTGGCAGATCACCATGCCGCCGGAATGCTGGCCGAGGTGCCGCGGCAGGTCCTGGATGCGCATCCACAGCGGGCCGAAGACGCGGATCGCCGGGTCCGCCGGATCGAGCCCGGCGTCGCGGACGTTGCGGTCGAGCGTCTCGCGCGGGTCGACCCACTCGAAATGGTTCATCACCCTCGCGAGCCGATCGATCTGCGCCGGCTCGATCGACAGCACCTTGCCGACCTCGCGGGCGGCGCTGCGGCCGCGGTAGGTGATCACGTTGGCGGTCATCGCCGCCCCGAGCTTCCCGTACTTCTCGTAGACGTGCTGGATGACGCGTTCGCGCCGGTCGCCGCTCGGCAGGTCCAGGTCGATGTCCGGCCATTCGCCGCGCTCCTCGGAGAGGAACCGCTCGAACAACAGGTCCATGCCTACCGGATCGACGGCGGTGATCCCCAGGCTGTAGCACACCGCGCTGTTGGCCGCCGAGCCACGCCCCTGCACGAGGATGTCGTGCTGCCGGCAGTAGTTGACGATGTCCCAGACGATGAGGAAGTAGCCGGCGAGATCCAGCTTCTCGATGAGATCGAGTTCGCGCTCGATCTGGCGGCGCGCCGCCGCGTGGTACGGCCGGTAGCGCTCGTGCGCGCCCGCCTGCGTGATCTGCCGCAGGAACGACGCCATCGTCTCACCCGGCGGCACCGGATAGCGGGGGAACTCGTAGCCGAGGTCCGCCATCGTGTACTCGAGGCGATCGGCGAGCACGGCGGTCTCGGCCACCGCGTCCGGCAGGTCGGCGAACAGGCGCGCCATCGCCTCCGGCGGCTTCAGGTAGCGCTCGGCGTTCCAGGCGAGCCGCCGCCCGGCACGTGCCAGCGTCGTCTGGTGACGGATGCAGGTGAGGACGTCGTAGAGCGGCCGATAGGACGGCTCGGCGAAGCGGACGCCGTTGGTGGCAATCACCGGCAGGTGAAACGCGGACGCGAGGTGGCGCAGCGCCTCGTTGTCCGATTCCTGGTCGCGCAGCAGGTGCCGCTGCAGCTCGACGCAGACGTGCGACCGCCCGAAGATGCCGACGAGGCGGTCGACGAGGCCGGCGACACCGAATCGCCCCTGCAGCGCCGTGCGTCCGGCGAGCGCGACGAGGCCGCTGACGCCCCCCTCGAGCTCGTCGAGCGTGAGCGTGCCCTCCCCCTTCGGCGCGCGCAGCTTCATCCGCGAGACCAGCCGGCACAGGTTGCGGTAGCCCTCGCGCGACTCGATGAGGACGGGAAGGGTGAAGAGTCGGCGCTCGGCGCTCGGCGCTCGGCGCTCTGGGCTCGACTTCACTCGGGACGACCCGGAGGTTGTCGAAGCGCCACCGGCGCGATCGCCGGCTGCGATCGTCAACTCGGCGCCGATGATCGCCTTGAGGCCCGCCTTCTTCGCGGCGAGGTGGAACCGCGGCGCGCCGTACACGCCGTCGCGATCGAGCAGCGCCAGCGCCGGGTAGCCGAGCGTGGCCGCGCGGTCGACGAGCGCCTCGGGCAGCGACGCGCCGTCGAGGAACGAGAACGCGGAGGACGTGTGGAGTTCGATGTACACCTTTGCCAACTGCCAAACTGCCAACTACCGAACGCACTCACATCCGTTCCCTGCAGGCTGGCTGTTGGACCTCGGGGATCAGCACGATTAGTCCACGATCCCTTCCATGAACCACCGCGCGCTCACCCGGTCGCGGAAGATCCGGCAGACGGTGCCGTCGGCGACGGCGACGTCCCACTCGTCGCGGTCCCAGCACATGCCGCCGTCCCACCACGCGCCCGAGGTGCGCCACGGGCCCGCCGCACGTTCGACGCGGCCGCCCGGCATGCCGCGCCGGTCGATGGCGATCGAGACGGGACGGCCGAGCGCCACCGTGACGCGGATCGCCACCGGCGGCCGGAAACGGCGGAGGAGACACGCAACGTTGTCCGCGTCAGAATCGCTGAGACAGTTGCCTGCCGCCGTGTTCTCACCCGTGAACCGCCGCAGAACGAAGCCGTCCGGGCGGTGCGTGTCGAGCAGGACCGGCGTGCCGCACCGCGATTCGCCGACGAGGGCGTGCAGCCGAGCGGTCAGCGTCGCGACGGTCTCCGCCGACGGCCGCGCCCGCTCGAGCAGCGAATACTGGACGATCCGCGCCGGCGCCGGATCGATCTCGATGGTGACCACGTCGATCCCGGCGGGTGGGGGATGCGACTCGAGATCCAGCAGCACCAGCGTCCGCAGCACGCGCGGGTCGCGCATCGCCGCCGGCAGCTGCAGCACCCGCGCGTGCGTCGTCCGGTCGGCCAGCCGCAGGTCGACGCGAATCGCGGCAGCGCCGCGGTCCGCGCGCTCGAGCGCCGCCGACAGCGGGTCGAGCAACCGCGGGAGCACGAACGCCAGCGCCTGGAGCTGCTCGATCGGCCACTCCAGCGCGATCGACTCGACGAACCGCGGCACGCCCGGGTCGGGCACGAGCGGCACCGGATCGACGCCGCGCGCGATGGCCTGGAGCGCGACGCCGCCCTGGCCGACGCGCTCGGACAGCGCGATCGCCGGCAGCGCGGCGAATTCGCCGATGGTCGTCAATCCCCAGAGGCGCAGGACGTCGAAAGCGCGCGCGTGCGCGTCCCCGGCGCCGAAGGCGTCGGCCACGACCGCGCGCAGCACTGCCAGCGGCAACGGCGCGAGCGCGGCGGCGACGCCGTCGGTGACCACGGTGAGCGCCGGGAACGGCGCGTGCGCGAGCAGCAGCGCCGCCGCCTGCGTCGGCGCGACGGCGACGGCGATGTGCGGCGATCGCTCGCGGGCGGCGCGGTGCAGCTCCGCGCCGATCGCCCGGGGATCGCCGAGCAGCCGCCCCAGCCCGCTCACGTCGAGGACCACCGCCGACGCGCCCCGGCGCTGGATGCGCGGCGAGAAGTCCGCCGCCAGCGGCGGCAGCGCCTCGGCCGCGCGCACGGAGCGGAGACAGGCAAACAATTGCGGATTGGGGATTGGGGATTGGGGATTGAAATTGTCGACTGGGGATTGCCGATTGACGGCAGCGATCGGCAGCACGCGCGCGACGTCGAACATCTCGGCGGGCGAGACGTCCTCAATCGGCGGCGTGAGATCGTCGTAGGACGGGATGTGCATGGCAGTGATACTGCGATCGATCGGGCGATCGGTGATCGGGCCATTGAACCATCGCGGGATCGGACGATCGGCTTGCGATGATTCGCTCACTCGATCGCTCAATCGCCCGATCATCCGACGCCCATCACCCGATTCCCTGGTTCGTTCACCTTCCAGCGCCGACCACCCGCGGCCGCAGCTCGACGCCGCGTAGCAGTCGCGACCGGTCGCTGCCGCCGGACCAGTGGGCCGCGGGCGGCTCGAGCGCGATCGTGACCCCGCCGGGGCTGCGCGCGGTGCGGCGCTCGCCGACGAGCAGCGCGACGGTCTGGCTGCCCTCGATGGTCCGCGCGAGCCGCAGCCAGGTGGTGTACGGCACGTCGCCGAGCGCGCGCGGCGAGGCGTCGGCCAGATCGAGCGCGACGATCCCGAACCCGCCCGCCTGCAGCACCAGGTTGACCGCCTTCAGCGCGCGGCCGAGATCGCCGGTCTCCCGCACCCAGAGCAGCTGCGACAGATGGAGGCCGGCAGCCGCGGCCGGTGCCGGATCGAGGCGATCGTGGACGTCCACCACCGCGACCAGTTCTCCGCGCACGGTGGCCGCCGACAGCACGTGGCAGAGGACCGTGGTTCGACCGGCCGACCGCGGGCCCACGATCTCCGACAGGTGCCCGCGGCGCAGCCCGCCGGCAAGCGCGTCGTCGAGCATCGAGACGCCCGTGGCGGCGCGGGATTCGGCCGCCGAGGCCCTCCATGGCGCCGACGTGGTCAACGTGACGTCCAGCCTCCTGGCCCGGAGGAGCGACTCGAGGTCGGTGCGTGCGGCGTAGCCCATGTTTCGCTTTTTTTTCGCCATGCCGAGTATAGACCGCGGCCGACCGACGATCAAGCTGGCCGCTAAACTGCAGAGATAAAAGCTGTTAAGATTGATTTTCTTGCCGACCTCACGCCCGTCGCAGCAAAAAGGAGGCAGCCCCCCTTCCGGAAAAAGAGGCAGCCCCCTTTCGACGTCGCCTACCGACGAGATCCAGCCCGCTTTCAGCCACCCCGTGCTGAACCGTGCGCTGGCCGCCTTCGCCTACCGCGACTTCCGCGTGCTCTGGGTTGGCGCCTTCGCCTCGACCATCGGCACGTGGATGCAGAAGGTCGCGCAGAGCTGGCTGGTCTTCGACCTGACCAGGTCGACCTTCTACCTCGGCCTGGACGACTTCCTCGGCCAGCTCCCCATCCTGCTCTTCACCATCATCGGCGGGGTCATCGCCGACCGGCACGAACGCCGGCGGCTGCTGATCGGCTCGCAGTGCGTGCAGATGGCGACCGCCTTCACGCTCGCCGCGCTCGTCTTCTCCGGCGTCGTCCACGTCTGGCACGTCCTGCTGCTGTCGTTCGCGACCGGCCTCGCGCAGGCCTTCGGCGGCCCCGCCTATCAGGCGCTGATCCCGCTGCTCGTCCGGAAGACGGACCTGCCAAACGCGATCGCGTTCAATTCGATCCAGTTCAACCTCGCGCGCGCGATCGGGCCGCTGCTCGCCGGCGCAACGCTCGCCGCCCTCGGCATGGCCGCATGCTTCGGCATCAACGGACTGTCGTACCTGCTCGTCATCGGCGCGCTGCTCTCGCTCTCGGTGAAGCAGCTGAAGCCGGCCGAGCGGAAGCCGATCGTCCACGAGCTGCGCGGCGGACTGTCCTACATGCGCGGCGAGCGCGCGATGATCGCGCTGGCGATCGCCGCCTTCCTGACCACGTTCCTGTCGGGCCCGCTCGTGACCTTCCTCCCGGCGTTCGCGAGCGAAGTGTTCGGGGGGGACATCGCCCAGTACAGCCGGATGATGGCGTTCTCCGGCACCGGATCGGTCGCCGGCGCGCTGGTCGTCGCCTGGCTCGGACGCTTCCGCCACATGGGCGTCACGCTGCTCGCCGTCGAGGTGCTCTTCGGCACGCTGATGGTCGCCTTCGCGAACTCGCGGCTCCTCTGGCTGAGCCACGCGCTGCTGTTCTGCTGCGGTATGTCGCTCATGATCGTCACGTCGATGATGTTCTCTCTGGTCCAGCTGGTCGTCCCCGATCATCTGCGCGGCCGCGTGGTGAGCATCTACATGGTGGCGTTCCGCGGCGGCATGCCGCTCGGCAGCCTCGCCGCCGGTTACGCGGCGACGCTGACCTCGGCGCCGACGATGCTGACGATCAACGGCGTGCTGGTGGCAGGCGTGGCGGTGTATTTTCTGGTGAGGAGCCATGGGGTGCGGGAGCTCTGACGAGGGGTTCTCCACGGATCGATCGCCACGGATCGATCGCCACGGGTCATTCGCGACGGATCGTTCGCGCCAGGCGACAGGGTTGGTCGCCGGACCGCCGAGCGACGCGAGGCGGCAAGCTCGAAGGGCGCCCGCGCGCGAACGCGCGTGTAGGCGTGGGGGCCTGGGGCCCCATGACGCCGGTCCTGTCTGTTACAATCTCAAGCACACGTGCTGCTGCTAGGGTCCGCCCTCCTGCTCGGGTTCATGCATGGCCTCGGCGCCGATCACCTCAGGGCGATCGCGGCGCTGTCGGTGGGAACGGCAGGGGACGCCGCGGCCGCCCTGCCGGCGCGGCGCGCGCGGGCGCTCGGCGTGGCGGTGCGGTTCGCCATTGGCCACGCGCTGCTGCTGGCGCTCGGTGCGGGCGCGATCGTCGCCCTCGGCTGGACGCTCCCGCTCCTCATCGAGCGCGGCGGCGAGCTGCTCGGCGGCGCGCTGCTCGTCGCGATGGGCGGAGCCGGCCTGTGGGGCATCGCGTCGGGCCGTCTGTACGGACACACTCACCTGCACGGCGCCGAGTCGTCGCCGCACTGGCACCTGCACGTCGGGCGCCCGGAGCGTCACCCCGGCGCGCTCGCCCACTCGCACCTGCCGACGATCATCGGCGCCGCCTTCGCGATCAGCAGCCTGCGCGCGCTGACGCTCCTCACCCCGTTCGGTCATCGCCTCGAGACGGCGCCACTTCCGACGCTGCTCCTTCTCATTGCCGTCTTCGCGGTCGGCATCCTGGCTTCGATGTCGCTCTTCGGCATTGCGCTGGCGCGAATCATGTCGGCAGCCGCGCTCGCCCGCCTCGGACCTGCGGCCGGCATCGTGATGGCCGCCGGCTCGATCGCACTCGGCGTCTTCTGGATCGCGAGCGCCTGATCCGCCCGCCGGGAAACCGGCACGCCATCCCCACCACCTGCCGCCGCGTGCCGGAACCGGCGCACGGATCGCGGGACTCCGCTGGCCCCCGAATTGCTCGGCGGTTGCCGGGCGCGCCTGCCCGTCCGGACATCGAGAGGACCCGTGACCATCCGCTGCCTGGCGACGGCCTTCACGGCGACGGTGCTGGCGGTCGGCTGCGGCGGCTCACCCGCCGGCCCGACCACCACGGCAACGCTGCCGCTCGTGAACGAAACCCCGATGATGCGCTACTACCACGAGGCCGGCGACACCATCGACGTCCCGCGGCAGGAAGCGTTCAACGCGTGGGCGGTTGACCGGCTGGCGATCTCGCTGCCGCAGAAGGTCGAATACCGCAAATATCTATCGCGCGACGCGATGGGACGCTACACCGGCTACGCGAACACGAACGGCTTTGCCGAGCCGTCGCTCTGGCGCTTCCACACCATCTGGCCGTTCGACAACCACGAGGTGGTGCACGTCTTCACGGCGGTGATCGGCCGGCCGTCGGACTTCTTCAACGAAGGGATCGCGGTGTCGTTCCAGGTGGATCCTGCGCGCGGTGACTTCGTCGTCAAGTTCCACGGCCAGCAGGTGCACGAGGCGAGCCGCGCGTACCTTCGGGCGGGCGTTCTGCCGATGCCACTGAGCCGCTTTGTCACCACCTCCGGCTTTCGCAGCATCACCGACGAGACCATGAGCTACCGGATGGCAGGATCGTTCGTGTTGCACCTGACGGAGCGCGCCGGCCTGCCGGCGATGCTCACGTTCATGCGCGTGAACAACCCGGAGGAATCGCTGAACGCAATCCGCGACCGGCTGCAGTCCGTGTTTGGCGCGTCGCTCGAGGAGCTCGAGAGCGGCTGGCGAGCGATGCTGCTCCAGTAGCGCAGCAGATGCCGCTCAGCGTTCCACGTCCGTCAGCCCCAACCGCCATTCCAGCTGGACGCTTGCCGGCATATAGCAAATCGCGTCGTCGCAGGCCTGGTACGTCAGCGAGCCGCTGATCGAAAGCAGGCCGCTGCCACGGCGCGTGCTGGCGGCGGGCCGAGTGGTGACGTGCTGCACGATGCGGAACGGCTTGCTGTAGACGAGCTGCGTCTCGCCAAGCGGCGCGAAAAAGTATCGCTCCGGTTTCGGGAAGAGCGGCGCGTGCGCGGTGAAATGCCCGGGCGCCAGCGTCAGCGACACCGGGATCACGTCCTTCTGGTCAGGGGCGTACACGTGCATGCGCGGCTTCGGCCTCACGTCCACAAAGAGTGCGACCCGCTCGCCGGGCGCGACGCGCGTGCGGTCGGGACGGGCAGTCACGGAAACGTGCTTCGTCTCGATGGTCGCGCTCACTCCGCTACGCGCGACCACGCGCTTGTGGCCCGACTGGCCGTGCACTGCGGACACCGGCACCAGCGCCGCGAGCGCCACGGCGATGACGCGCATGCGATGCAGTGTACACGAGCAGGCCCACCCTCGCGGGTGGGCCTGACCGTGTTGCCAAGGGCGACGGACCCGACGCGCTGTTCGCGGCTACCGGCGGGTGATCTGGTCCCAGATGGCCGCGCTGCCGCCGCCGATGGCCGCGCCGATGAGCGCGCCCTTCTTGCCGCCGACCGCCGCGCCCACGCCGGCCCCGACGCCGGCCGAGGACCCGATGATGATCGCGCTCTTCTTCACCGACCGCGTCGTGCGGACCGGCTCGTCATAGACCACTTGCCGGGTGCGGACCGGGCGGGCCACCGTGCGCGGCGCGGGCGCCTGCACGATGCGCGTGTCGTACCCGCCGTCGGTGTAAACCGGGCGCGCGGCGACGGGCGCCGGCGGGTAGGCGGCATACTGCGCCGCAGCCACCGGAGCCGGTACCGCGGTCGAATCCTGTGCATACGCGGCGGGTTGAGCCGCGACGCATTCGACCTGCGACATGGCCGTGCCGTTCACGACCGTCGGCCGCACGATCGTGCGCTGGTGCGGCTCGCAGCTCACCACGACCGGTGAGCCGGCCGGGGTCGCCGCCGTCAGCTGCTGCGCCGTGACGGTCCCCGCCTGGCGCGTGCCGCAACCAACCGTGAAGAGCAGCGCCGCGGCGCCCGCGACGCCGGCTGCGCTCCTCCAGTGCGACTTCATGTTGAACGCCTTCATGGTCCTTGACCTCCGCGTATCGTCACCCGCTGCTAACCCAAGGCCGATGCCAGGTCCCCGCAGGCGGAGGCGGCCGGTTTCTGGAGCGTTTTGCGGCAGAGGCCGGTAATGACAAGATCGGGGTGTCCTCTGGATGGCACAGCCGTTCGGACGGGCAGGACAGGCACGGGCGGGAGCGACAGAGCTCGCGCGCGCTGCCGGTTCACTCACGCATGATCGTCCGAACGGCTCCACGCTCGCACGTGCTGATCACCCAACCGGATCATGCCGCGCTTGCCGCCGACATCATGGCGGCGTGGCGAGCCGACGGGTTCGAGAGTCACCCGCGCCGCGCCGTCATCCTGCAGGCGGTCCGCGAACACGACAACGGCTGGATCGAAGAGGACGAGGCGACGATCGTCGACGGCAACGGACGCCCCGTGGACTTCGTGGCCGCGCCGGTGCCGATCAAGCACCGCCTCTGGCCGCGCGCGGTCGAGCGCGTGGGCGCGCGCGACCGGTACCAGGCGGCGCTCGTCGCCCAGCATGCCGTGACCGTGCACGCGCAGCACCGTGCGGATCCGGAATGGCAGCCGTTCTTCGCGCGCATGGAGGCGGCGCGCAACGCGATGCTCGGACGTTCGGCCGACGACGCGTTCGCGCGCGACTACCGCTTCCTCCGGGTCGGCGATCTCCTCTCGCTCGTGTTCTGCAACGGCTGGACGGAGCCGCACGACCTGCCCGGCGGCGGCCGAGCCGTGCTCAGCGGCGCCAGCCTCCAGGTGTCTCCCGACCCGTTTGCGGGCGCGGCGGTGCCGCTGCGCATCGCTGCGCGATCCCTCCCGGCCCGTCGTTATCCTTCGGCCGCCGAGCTCCGGGCCGCGCTGGCCGCCGCGCCGGTCGAGGCGCTCGAGGGGACCGCCGTGGGCCGGTAGCACGCGGCATGTCGATGGCCCGCATCCTCATCGTCGAAGACGACCCGGACATCCTGAACCTGATCTCGCTCTACCTGCAGCAGGCCGGCTACGAGGTCGAGGCGCTCTCCGACGGCGGCCTGGTCCTCTCGCGCCTGAGGTCGAACCCCGTCGATCTCATGGTGCTCGACCTGATGCTCCCCGGAATGGGCGGTCTCGAGATCTGCCGGGCGGTGCGGAGCGACTCCGCCCTCGCCCGCCTGCCGATCATCATGCTGACCGCGCGCGGCGACGAGGCGGATCGCGTTGCCGGCCTGGAGCTCGGCGCTGACGACTACGTCACCAAGCCGTTCAGCCCGAAGGAGCTCGTGGCACGCGTCGCTGCGCTGCTGCGGCGCGCCGCCGCCGTCGCCGATGCACCGCCGGTCGTGCGCTACGGCGACATCACCCTCGACGCGGCACGTCACGTCGTGACGGACGGACCGCGCGAGGTCCGCCTGACGGCCAAGGAGTTCCTCCTGCTCGAATACCTGATTCGGCATCGCGGCCGGGTGCTGTCGCGCGACCTGCTGCTGACCGACGTCTGGGGGTACAACTACACGGGCGGCACGCGCACCGTGGACGTGCACGTCCGCCGACTGCGCGAGAAGTTCCCCGCGCTGAACGCCGCGATCGAGACGATCAAGCAGTTCGGCTACAAGCTGACGTGACGTTCCGCACCCGGCTCTTCCTCACCTCCGTCACCGCAACGGCGCTGACGCTCGCGTTGGCGACGGCGCTCGCGTCGTGGAGCTTGCGGCGGACCATCGCCGACCGCATCGAGCGCACGCTCACCGACGAGGCGCGGCTCGCCGCCGAGACGCTGTCCAACCGTCGGGCGGCAACTGCGACGGAGCTCGACGCGGAGGCCGACGCGCTGGGCCGCTTGGTTTCGGCGCGGATCACGTTCATCGCCGCCGACGGGCGGGTCGTGGGCGACTCCGCGCTCTCCGGTTCGGATCTCGCGGCGGTCGAGAATCACGCCGCACGGCCCGAGGTGGTGCAGGCGCGGCGCGACGGGCTGGGCATCGCCCGCCGCTACAGCGAGACGGTCGGCGTGGACATGCTGTACGTGGCCGTGCCGGTTGCCAATCCAGATGCGCCAGAGCTCGCCGTGGTCCGGCTCGCGCTTCCGCTGCTCGAGATCCGGGACCAGATCTGGACCGTCGGGCGCAGCGCGCTGATCGCGTTTGCAGCCGGCCTCCTGCCGGCCCTCCTCCTCGCCTGGCTGGCGTCGCTGGTGCTCAGTCGCCGCGTGCGCGCGATCGCAGCCGACGCCGAACGGTACGCCGCTGGCGACTTCACGCCGCCGCCCCGCGAGGATTTCGCCTCGGCCGCCCGCGACTACGGAAAGGACGAAATCGGCACCGTGGCCCGCGTCCTCAACGACTCCGCCCGCGAGCTCGGCCACCGCATCGTGGAGCTGCGCGCCGATCGTGAACGCGTCGCCGCCATCCTCGCGGGCATGGTCGAGGGAGTGGTCGTGGTGGACGATCTGGGGCGGCTGCAGCTCGTGAACGAGGCGGCTCGCCGCCTGCTCAACGTGCAGGGAGAGTGGGCGGGACGGCACTACCTGGAGTTCATCCGTACGCCCGACCTCGCGGTCCAGATCGGGTATGCCCTGCGCGGGATCACGCCCGAAGGACGGGAGATGACGCTGCCGCGCGAGCCGCGCGTGCACCTGGTCGTGCGGGCGGCGCCGGTCGCCGCCGGGTCGAGGCGCGGGGCCGTGCTGGTGCTGCACGACATCACGGATCTGAAGCGGGCCGATCAGATCCGCCGCGACTTCGTCGCCAACGTGTCGCACGAGCTGCGTACGCCGCTCACCGCCATCCGCGGGTACGTCGAGGCGTTGATCGACGCACCGGCCGACGGCGCGAAAGCGAAGTCGTTCCTCGACACGATCGCGCGGCACACGGCGCGGATGGAACGGCTGGTGCAGGATCTGCTGCGGCTGGCGCGCCTGGACGCCAGGCAGGAGACCGTCGAGGCGACCGCCTGCTCGACCGAGACCCTGCTGACCGACGCGGCGGCGGATCTCGCCCCCGAGCTGGAATCGCGCCGCCAGGCCGTCGACATCACCGTCGCGCCCGACGCGGCGACGGTGCGGGGAGACCACGCCAAGCTGCACGACGTGCTCCGGAACCTGATCGAGAACGCGATCAAGCACGCGCCGGAGGGCAGCCGGATCACCCTGGCAGCGGCGCGCCGGGGGAAGATCGTGGTCCTGAGCGTCGCCGACGAAGGTCCGGGCATCCCCGAGGCGGACCTACCGCGCGTCTTCGAGCGGTTCTACCGCGTGGACAAGGCGCGCTCGCGCGACGGACGCGATCCCGGGGGCACCGGTCTCGGGCTCTCGATCGTGAAGCACCTGGTGGAACTGCATGGCGGCAGCGTGAAGGCGGCCAACAGGCCAGGTGGCGGCGCGGTCTTCGAGGTCGAGCTGCCGGCGTCTCCAGCCGGCGGTGCCGAACCGCCGTAGGCGGGGTCAGGGCGCCACGGTGGCTGCCACGGCCTTGTAGACGAGCGCCGCTATCAACGCCGAAGCCGGGATGGTGAGGATCCAGGCCCAGATGATCCGACCTGCGACGCCCCACCGGACGGCGGACAGGCGCTTGATCGACCCGACGCCCATGATCGCGCCGGTTATGGTGTGCGTCGTGCTCACGGGGATCCCCAGATGCGTGGCAGTGAAGAGCGAGAACGCGCCGGCGGTTTCCGCGGCGAAGCCGCCGACCGGCTGCAGCTTCGTGATCTTGGTCCCCATCGTGTGGATGATGCGCCAGCCTCCCGACAGCGTCCCGAGCGCGATCGCGGCGTGCGCCGCGAGCACCACCCAGAGGTCGATGCGGAAACTGCTGATGTAGCCACCGGCGAGGAGCACGCCGGCAATGATGCCCATCGTCTTCTGCGCGTCGTTCCCACCGTGACCGAGGCTGTACGCCGCCGCTGACAACAGCTGCAAGCGGCGGAACCAGTGATCGACCCGGCCGGGAGACGTCGGAGAGAAAATCCACTGGATCGCAACCATCAGCACGAACCCGAGCGCCATGCCGATGAGCGGCGCCAGGGCGATGAAAATCAGGGTCTTGGTCCAGCCGCCCGGGATGATCGCGACGAAGCCGGCCTTGGCCACGGCGGCGCCGGCGTAGCCGCCGATGAGTGCGTGGGACGAGCTCGTCGGCAGCCCCAGGTACCACGTGATCAGGTCCCACACGATGGCGCCCATCAGGGCGGCGAAGATGACGGTGAAGGTGACGACGCTGAGATCGACCAGCCCGGACCCGACCGTCTTGGCCACGGCCGTGCCGAACGCGAAGGCGGCGACGAAGTTGAAGAAGGCCGCCCAGATGACCGCCTTGCCCGGCGTGAGCACGCGCGTCGAGACGACGGTCGCAATCGAGTTGGCCGCGTCGTGGAAACCGTTGATGTAGTCGAAGACGAGCGCGACGAGGATCAGGCAGACGACGGCGAGCAGATTGGCGTCCATTCCCGAATCAGGCGTGCTTCACGACGACGCCTTCGAGCAGGTTCGCCACGTCCTCGCAGCGATCCGTCGCCTGTTCGAGGAAGTCCAGGATCTCCTTCCACTTCATGATGGTGATGGGGTCGCGCTCTTCTTCGAACAGCCGCCTCACCGCCGCCTGGTGCGCGCGATCCGCCTCGTTTTCGAGCCGGTTGATCTCCACCGCCGGCTCGGCGACCCCCTTGCGGCGTTCCAGCGCCTTCATCGCCTTGACGAGCTGCTCGCTCGATGCGCCGATGATCCGCCCCAGCTCCCGGGCGTCGGGCCGGACGTGCTCGATGTGGTACAGCCGGATGATCGCCGCGGACGCGTCGATCGCGTCCATGACGTCGTCGAGGGTGCGCGCGAGCGAGTGGATGTCCTCGCGGTCCAGCGGCGTCACGAACGTGCGGTGGAGGCGCTGGATGACCTCGTGCGTGAGGAAATCGCACTTGTGCTCGATTTCCTTGATCTCGTCGGCCTTGTCCCAGATCGGCCGGTCGGGCGCGAGCATCTCCTCGAGCAGCGCCGCCCCGCGGCGAATCTGGTCGGCCAGCGCCACGAAATCGTCGAAGAACCGTTCCTCGCGCGGTATCAGCCTGAACGCCACCACATCCTCCGGCGGGTGGATCTTAGCAGATCTGCATCAGATTTAACGGCGCCGTAACGCGAACGTCACATGGCCGTCGCCGGCTGGGGCGCATCGGGTGCGCGGCAAACGCCGCCCGCCCGTGCCGGTTGCCAGCGCACGACGCCGGCGGAATAGGGCGGCGCGTTCTCCATTCGACGCGCCCCGCCCGACCGCGCAACCCGGCCGAAGCCCACCACGGGCTCACGTCATCACGCCCATGAAGAACAGCACCAGCTCCAGGATCAGGATGAGGACGATCGTGAGCTCGAGCAGCTCACCACGGGACATGCCGGACTGTTCGACGGCGAACCGGTAGATGTCGTCGAGCGTCTCGAGCTTGTTCTGGACGTCCGCCTTCCACGTGCCGAGGCCGAGGCGCTCGGCGGCGAGGCGAAAGAGCCGGGCGGCGTACAGGTCGCCGGTGAACTTGACGGCGTTTTCCGTCCGGTCGGTCAGCTCGTTGACGTCGATGAACAGCGAGTGCACCTGCCGCGCGGCGCGCGTGTAACGCCGGCCGAGCCACTGCTCGTGCCAGCGCGGCCGCTGCAGGCGACCGTAGATCACCGCCAGCTCGCGGTCGAGCAGCTGGTCGTAATAGCGGAACTCCAGCAGCTGCGTGTTGGCGAACTCCAGGATGTCGAGCGCCCCCTGCGTGCCGGCCGGCGTGTCGTAGACGAACGCAGCGTTCCACGTCGGCACGACCAGGTCCGTTTCCAGGTAGGAGATGCGCTGGCCGAGGATGACGGCGCGCTCCTGCTCGCTGAGCGGCTCGCGCTCGCCGCGCAGCATCGCGGCGAGCGTCGCCCCGCGCCGCGCGATCAGCTCCTCTGCCGTCAGCGGCTCCTCCAGCTCGTGAACGGCGACGACGAGATAGTCCTCGGACAGGAACTCAGCGCGCGCGCCCTTCACCGCCGGGGCGACGCGCGCCGTCACCTTGAGACAGAGCTGCTCCGCGCCCCGCTCCAGCTCGGGGCTCTCGACGAAGCTCGCGCCG
Organism: Vicinamibacterales bacterium; assembly: GCA_048594975.1. Lineage (GTDB taxonomy): Bacteria > Acidobacteriota > Vicinamibacteria > Vicinamibacterales > 2-12-FULL-66-21 > JBMDXB01. The sequence goes on from JBMDXQ010000024.1 coordinate 134,771, forward strand.
AGCGATTCCAGCTCCGCCCACGCCCCCTGGAAGCTGCGGGTGAGCGCGATCGAGATGACGCCGTAGTCGTAGACGCGGATGCGCGCGCGAAACCCCCCGATCTCGCGCTCCCCGACCGCCTCTCCGTCGAACGAGAGCGGCGGCTTCTCGTACTGCACGTACGCCGGCGTCGTCGGTTTCGGCGCCAGGCGCGAGGGAACCGCGTCGGCCCCGATGATGCGCGCGACGGTCGCCAGGTCAACGGTCTCGCACACGTCGTACAAGTAGAACGCGACCAGCTGCGCGGCGCGAATCTCCGGCACGATGTGATGATGTCACGGTTTGCCGTTCCGGCATTGGACACGGCAGCCATCCGGCCGATGGCTGCCGCGCGGTCAGACGTGATCCGGGACCGCGGTGGTGACGGTCGCGGCGCGGCCGGCGATACCCCGGGCGGGCCGGGACACTTGCGTTCCCGGAAAGGGTGAACGCGCTAGAAGCACAGGCGCACGCCGAACTGCGACACGCGCGGCCCCCCGATCGTACTGGTGATCCGGCCGAAGTCGACGCTGTCGAAGTTGTTCTCCGGCAGCGCGAAGTTGACCGTGTTGAACAGATTGAAGACTTCCCAGCGCAGCTCCGCGCGCATCCGGTCGGCCAAGCGGATGGACTTCGCGATGCTCGCATCCACCCGCTTCTGGGTCGGCCCGCGCAGGAAGTTGCGCGGCGTGTTGCCCGCGGCCACGGCCGCCCGCAGCTGCGTCGTGTCGAACCAGCCGTCCTCGGGATTGGTCGCGCGACGCACGACGCTCGCCGCGTCGGCGCCGGGCGCGAAGTCGAGCCGCTGAAAGCCGAGCCGCAGGAGGCCCTGCTCGGGGCGGAACACGCTGAACGGCCGGCCGGACTGGAACTGCATGAAACCGGCGACCTCCCAGTCCCTCAGCCACGCCCGCTGGCCGAGCGGCAGCTGCCAGACCCCGCTGAGGCTGAAGCGGTGCGGCCGATCGTAGTCGGCTTGCGCCCAGTTCGACTCCAGGTCACGCGAATCGTTCTCGACCGAGAAGCCGGTGTTCGGCGTGTCGGGACGGCCGCCGCCCGCCGTGCTGCCCGGGTCGGCCGACATCAGGTCCTTCGCAACCGAGTAGGTGTATGCGGCGTGGAACTGGTGTCCTGTCGAGAACCGCCTGGTCAGGCTGGTCTCCAGCGCGTGATAGGTCGAGCGGCCGCGCGACTGCAGGTAGAGCGCCTCCGCGTCGTTGAAGCCGGAGTACAACGTCCGAACCTCGCTCGGGATGGTTCCGGCCGGCCCGCGGTTGCGATCGGCGTAATAGCCGTAGCCGAGTGCGTTCGGATCCTGCGCGCTGGCCGTGCCGCCGCCGGCCCGGAAGGCGGCGGTTATCCGGTCGAGGATCACCTGCGGCGTGTTCGGATCGTTGAGGTCCCACGGCTCGTTGAGCGCCGTCGCAAGCAGCAGGCTGCGGCCGCGGCTGCCGTTGTAGCGCACCTCGAGCGCGGTGCTGGGCGCGAACGCCCACTGCCAGCCGATGTTCCACTGGTGATAGTACGGCGTCCGCAGGTTGCGGTCGATCGCGCGGAACTCGAGCGTTTCGGCGATATTGCCCGTTCCGTTCACGCCCGTACCGTCGAAGATCGTGTAGCTGCGGCTGGTGTTGTTGTAGACGAGCCGGAATGGGAAGAACCGGTCGAACGCGATCGGCTGCCCGTCGACGACGTTCGACGCAAAGGCGTTGGCGATCGGGACCTGCCGGCTGGGCACGGTGATCTCGATCTCCCGCAGGATCGGGTAGTTGCTGAACACCGTGTTCATGAACGCCGCCGAGGGGCGGTCGTAGAAGATGCCGTAGCCGCCGCGCACGACCTGCTTCTGCGTCGCGGTGACGGCAAAGCCGAGCCGCGGCGCGAAGTTGTTCAGATCCTGCCCGTTCAACGTGTGTTTGTTATCGACCTTCGTCACCGCCGCGATGCCGGCATCGACCGCCGGCAAACCGCTCTGGCGGATGTTCGACGGCACCACGATCGCGTTCAGCGGATTCGACGGATCGGTCACGGCGGCCACGTCGAAGTTGCCGAAGAAGCCGTTCTTCTCGTAGGGCCAGCCGAACCAGTCCCAGCGCAGTCCGAGCGTCAGGCTCAGGCGGTCGGCGACGCGCCAGTCATCGGTCACGAACCACGACGCATCGGCCATGCGGAAGTGCTTGTCGGTGAAGCCGAACTGCGTGTCGGCCTCGCTCGTGAACCCGAGCAGCAACTGCTGGAAGTGCTCGATCTTCTCGAACTCGGTCGCCTGCTCCTCCGGCAGGTTGGTCTTCACGCCATGCACCTTGAAGTCGCCGCCAACCTTGAGCGTGTGCCGGCCGCGCGTGCCGCTCAGCACGTTGGAGAGGTGAAGCGTCTGCTGCTCCCGGCGGTTGAACGAGTCGTTCGGCCCGCCGAAGGACCAGGTGATCCCGCGATCGACGAAGTGGCCGAGCCGCCGCGTGGCCGTGGAACTGTCGAACAGCAGCGCCGGGTTGGCGATGCCGAACTGCTCGCTCGTCAGCGCCGCGATGTCGTCGTCCAGCCGGCGGGTGTTGCGGAGACTGAACAGCCCCACGCGGGCTTCGTTGAGCAGCCCGCGCCCGAAGATGTGGGTATCGGCAATCGACGCCACGTGCCCGCGGTTGCTCTTGCGCAGCGGCACCGGCGACGCGAGTGTCGACGGATCGGGGAACGGATCGAGGCTCGGGAAGTCCGACCCGAAGTACGACAACTGCAGTCGATTGCCGTGCGAGATGCGGGTGTCGAACCGGCCGGACCCCTGCAGTTGGGTGAACTCGGCCGGCACCACCTGGCGGTGTTCGGCGACCGGATCGCCGCCCGCGGTGGCAAGCGCACCGATGCCGACCACGCGGTCAGTGCCGACCATCGCCCCCGTGGGCGCCGGAATCAGGAAACCGCCGGTCCGCGGGTTCCGCGCATTCAACAACGCCAGCGCGACCGGCGAGATGTTGCCCGGCTGGAGCGCGAAGCTCGGATTGAGCTGCCGGAATGCACCGACGATAGCCTCCGCGGTGCGCTCGCCGGAGATGAGGGCAAGCGCCGCCGGCAGCACGGCGCGGCTCGAGGCGGTCGGAACGTAGCCGGTCTCCGCATCCGTGTACTGGAGGCTGCCGTAGAAAAACGATCGGTCGCGCCGGGCCGGGCCGCCAAGCGTGAAGCCCGACTCCATGCGCCGCATCTTCGGCTTGTCGATGCCGTTCCTCTCGAAGAAGAAATCGTTGCTCGCGAACCGATCGTGCTGGCCGAAGCTGTACGCGGAGGCGCTGAACGCGTTCGACCCGCTGCGGGTCACGAGCTGGAAGTTGCCGCCGCCACTGCGCCCGCTCGACGCATCGTAGAGGCTGGTCTGCAGCTTCACTTCTTCGATCATCTCGGGCGCGGGCGCGAGCCCTTCATCGAGCGTGCCGGTGTTCGACAGCATGCTCGTGATGTCGACCCCGTTGTACAGGACGCTGTTGCTCGTCTGCTTCGTGCCGTTGACCGAGGGAGAGATCGCACCGGTGTCGTTGCTGCCGACCGGCGGCAGGTCGGCGCTGACACCCGCGGTCGCCGTGAGCAGGTGCGTGAAGTTGCGCGTGGACGACGGCACCGAGGTAATCTCCTCGCTGCTCAAGCGGCGCGACACCGTTGGCGTGGTGCTCTGGATGCTGGGCGTATCGGCGACGACCGTGACCTGTTCGACCAGCGTGCCGAGCTCGAGCTGCACGTCGATCCTCCGGGGAACGGCGGCCTCGACGAGCACCCCGGCGCGGGTCACACGCTTGAACCCTTCGAGCTCGAACCGTAGCTCGTAGGTGCCCACCGGCAGCGCCGGCAGTCGATACAAGCCTTCCCCGTTCGTCACGTCCGTCCGCGTTTCGTTCGTCGCCGTGTTGACCGCGGTGACGGTGACGCCGGGGGCCGCGCCCTGGCCCTGGTCGACCACCCGGCCGGCCAGCACGCCGGTTGGGCTACTCTGTGCGAACGTCGTCGTCACGCAGGCAACCGCCAGCGCCACCGCAAGTCGCGCCGTTGGCATCAAGGGAACCTCCTCACGAAGTCGCATGAGGCCGGGCGGCGAACTGCAAGCCCGGTGAACGCGCACATCCGGCGCGGTCAAGTGCAGGCTACGGGGCCATCGTGAAGGCGACGTGAAGGCGTTGTTTCCCGCGGGTTAAATGTCGGCGGTGGCGAAGGCGAAGTCGCTTGCCGGGGACGGCTCACTGCCGGTATGTTGCACGGCCGTCGCAGTTTTTACATGGCTGCAACAGCAACGTGACGTTCCGGTAACGGCGCGCGCCTATCGTGGCGACCAACCGACACCCCGCGCGCACGTCATCGTGACGAAGGAGGATTCTTTGCATCGCGCAGCGCTCGTGATCGTGGTCGTGTTCTGGACAGGGCCGGTATTCGCGCAAGCCGCCGCACCACAGCCGCCGCCTCCACCCCCGCCAGAAACGAAGGTCGAGGCGTCGCGCGGCGGCATCACGATCTCCTCGGGTGTCAACAGTCTCACCATCGGGGCGCGGGCGCAGATCCGCTGGACCCTGGAGGATCGCGAGGCCTTCGACGGCGATAGCGCCGGCCCCGGCGTGGGCAACGAGGACGGCCCGCTCAGCGCCTTCGACGTGCCCCGGCTCCGCGTCACGCTGAGCGGCGGCGTCTTCAAGCCGTGGATGAAGTACGCCTTCCAGTTCGACTTCAGCCGCACGTCGGGCGAGGGCGCGAGCAAGATCAAGGACGCGACCCTCGAGATCCGTCCTGTCGGCCGGAACTTCCGCGTCCAGGCGGGCCAGTTCAAGGTGCCCTTCGGCCTCCAGCAGATCACCTCGTCTGGGCGCCTGCAGTTCGTCGACCGCGCAATAACGGACGCGAAGTTCAACCCCGCCCGCGACATGGGCGTGACACTCAGCGGGACGGCCGCGGCCCGCCGCTTCGGCTACGACGTCGGCGTCTTCAACGGCGCCGGCGAATCGGTCAGGCAGAACAACGGCTCCCACCTGTGGTCCGCGCGCGCGTATTTCGACCCGTTCGGCGTGTATACCCTGTCGGAGAGCGCCGTGGACGCCGGGGATAGCGGGGTGCTGCACGTCGGCGTCGCCGCGCATGGCGGCAAGCAGATTCGCGGCCGGACCGCCGCCGGCGTCTTCGAGAATCCCGACGACCAGCGAGCGGTCAACGTGGAGTTCGCTTACAAGCGGCCGCGCTTCTACACGACCGCGGAGCACTTCTGGATGACCGACGAACAGCAGGTCCCCGTTTCCGGTCCGGATATCGATTCCCGCGGCTACCACGTGCAGGCGGGGGTCATGCCCCTCTCAGGCCGGCCACTTGAGGTGGGAATCCTCTACGCGAGGATCACTGGAGACACCGAAATCGACGATGCCGATGTGTCGGAGCTGCGCGGCGTGGTTGGCTATTTCTTCCAGGGGCACAACCTGAAGCTGCAGGCCGACGCCGGCCAGCTCGCGTACGGCGCGAACTACGCGACGCTGTCGTCCCGTGCGCGACAGGGACTGCCGGCGCTCGGCCCGCGACTCGTCTCGGGCCAGAGCCTCGCCGACACGCAGGTCCGCGTCCAGCTGCAGCTGGCGTTCTGACGGGTGTGCCGTGCGTCACGTGAGACGTGCCAGCGGGCTCTGCGCGTGGGGCCGGGCGCGCCTTGTCGGTTGAAAGTGGCTGGCAGTCGCAAACGGGCCTGCGGCAGGCCCGCCCTCACGAAGGCGCGAAGGGTGCTTCGCGCCTTCGCGCCCCTTCGTGATGTGCGAAAGCGTAACGGGCCACAGGCAGCCGCCAGAGACTACGTGCGGCGGGCCACCCGCTCGCGTTCGACGAGGTGCGCAACCCGGTCGCGGATCTCGTCACGGATGGCGCGGACGCGCTCGAGCGGCTGGTCTTTCGGGTCGGCCAGCGGCCAGTCCTCGACCCGGGCGCCGGGCACGTACGGGCACCGGTCCCCGCACCCCATCGTCACCAGCACGTGCACGCCGGCCGCGAGCTCCGGCGTGAGCTTCCGGGGTGTCGCGCTCGCCAGGTCGATGCCCACCTCGCGCATCGCGTGGATGACGACGGGGTGTACCCGTTCGCCCGGCTCCGTGCCGGCCGAGATCCCGCGGGCGAGCGCCTGATCGGCGAGTTGGCTGAACCACGCAGCGGCGATCTGGGATCGGCCAGCGTTGTGAACGCACGCGAACAGGACGGTCTTCATCGCCAGCTCCAAAAGGGGGCTGGCCTCCTTTCCCGGAACGGAGGCAGCCCCCTCCCTATCAGGTGCAGCATTCGGAGCCGCAGCAGCCCCGGCTGGCGGCCACCGCATGCGGCTTCATGCCCCGCACGAATGCGCTGGCGAACTTGCCGTCCACCTCGGGCGCCAGCGCGTCAACGTCCAATCCCGCCGCAGTCAGGAACTCCCGCGCGTCCTCCACCCTGTAGACCCGCCAGGCTTCGACGTCGACGGCGGTGAACCCCGCCTGCTCGAGCAGGCGCCGATACTCGCCTTCGTCCAGCGCGCCGGCAACGCAGCCGACCCAGAGTTCGATGCTCCGCCGGATGCCGGCCGGCACCTCGCCGCGCACGACCACGTCGGAGACGGCAAAACGGCCGCCCGGCTTCAGGACGCGGAAGGCCTCCCGCAGCACCCGCCCCTTGTCGGCGGACAGGTTGATCACGCAGTTCGAGATGATGACGTCGACGGAGTTGTCGGGGAGCGGGATGCTCTCGATTTCCCCCTTGAGGAAGTCGACGTTCGTGGCGCCCGCCTTCCGCTGGTTCTCGCGCGCGAGCGCGAGCATCTCGTCGGTCATGTCGAGCCCATAGACCCTGCCGGCGGGTCCGACGCGCCTGGCCGAGAGCAGCACATCGATGCCGCCGCCCGAGCCGAGGTCCAGCACCGTCTCGCCCTCGTGCAGCTCGATGAGCGCCGTCGGGTTACCGCAGCCGAGCGAGGCGGCGACCGCCTCCTGCGGCACTGCGGCGGTCTCGTCCGAGCTGTAGAGATTCGAGGTGATGGGGTCGCTGCACCCGCATGCCGGCCCACAGCAGCCTGCCTTGTCGGCGCCGCTGCGCGCCCGTTCAGCCGCGTCCCCGTACTTCGCCTGGATGGTTTCCTTCAGTGCCTGACTCATCGTTGGGCCTCCCAAGGTACTCGGCGCCCCCGGCGCTCAGCGCCCTGCGAGCGCGCCCGCTTCAATACATTCGCAGAAGCGAATATATTGCGCACGATAGCGGGAAGCAGTATATTTGTCAAGGCGAATATCGCAGGGCGGGCACCCATGGCAGACGCGCGGCTCGAATCGCTCGAAACCGTGTTCAAGGCGCTGGCGGACCGGACGCGGCTGCGGATTCTCGGGCTCCTTCGCACGGATGAAATCTGCGTCTGCCACATCCACGAGAGCCTCGGCGTGCCGCAGCCCACGATTTCCCGGCACCTCGCCTATCTGAGGAACTCCGGCCTGGTCATCGCCCGCAAGGATGGCCTCTGGGTGCACTACCGGCTGGCGGATGTCGACGACGCGGTCGTGCGGACACTTCTCGACGCGGTGGGGCACGCGCTCGGCCACCTCGACTCGGGCAGACGCGACCACAAGCGGCTGGCCACCCATGTCGACGTGCCGGCGCCGCGGTGGATTCCGATCCGGAGCGCTCCGTGCTGCGGCGGACCGTCCCGTTAACCCACAATTAACGATCGCGTCATCTGCCCGAAACGCGCAGCCGCTAGCCTGACCGTCATGGCCCCATCGGCGCGCGTGCTCGTCGTCGAGGACGAGCAGGACATCGCGCTGCTCATCAAGCACGCGCTCGACCGTTCGGGCGAGATGACGTCTGAAATCGTCGGCAGCGGGGACGTCGCGCTGCGCCGCATCAGCGAGGAACCGCCCGACCTGGTCCTCCTGGATCTCAACCTGCCGGTGGTCAGCGGGACGGAGGTTTGCCGCATCCTCAGGTCCCGTCCGGCGACGGCGTCGATTCCCGTGATCATGGTAACGGCCAGGACGAGCGAGGCCGACCGCGTCGCCGGCCTCGACCTGGGTGCCGACGACTACGTGACCAAGCCGTTCAGCCTGCGCGAACTGGCGGCCCGGGTGCGCGCCGTGCTGCGCCGCAGGTCGCAGGCAGAGCCGGCGCTGCCCTCGGTCTACCGCGGCGCTCGCCTCGTCGCCGACTTCGACGCGGTCTCGATTGCAGTGGACGGCCAGCCGGTCCGCCTCACGCGGCGCGAGTTCGAACTGCTCCGTTTCCTCGTCGAGAACCGGAACCGGGTGCTGTCGCGGGACCGCCTGCTGGAGCGCGTCTGGGGCTACGAACGGATGATCGAAACCCGATCGGTCGACGTACACGTCGGGCGGCTGCGTGCGAAGCTGGCCGGCGCCGGCGCGCAGATCGAAACCGTGGTCGGGCTCGGCTACCGCTTCGTGGAGTAGGCGCGCCGGCGCCTTACGGCGCGACGGGCCGCCAGCCCTCGTTTTCGAGGGTGCGAACAATCTCGGAAAAGTTGGCGAGCGCGCGCTCGACGCGGTGCCAGTCGTGGTACTGCGCCCGGCGGACGACGCGGCTGTCCGCTTCCTCCACGACCTCCCAGCCGTCCCCGGGCACGAGCTGTACGCTGAAGCGGCGCGTGTGACCGGCCTGAGTCAGTTGGCTGCTGAACATCGACGCATCACTCCCAACGACGGCTGAGGATAGATACGGAGAACTTGTACTCCACCGCCTGGGCCGTGCATGTAAACAGTATGTAAACAACCGAACCGGCTGCGTCGAGGTTCCGGCACGACAGCGCCGGCGCCTCGCGTCGCGGGCAGCGCACGAGCTTGGGGCACTCACGCGACGCGGAGCGGAAATCGAGGCGTCACCTGCGCCCACCCCTTCTCCGCCATCCGTCGTTTCCACTCCTCCGCAACCGCGAGCGCACGCTTCGCATCCGGACAGCGTTTCGAGACGAGCGGCTGGCCATCGACGAGCACGCGCAGCTCCCATTCCAGCGTCAGCGACAGGAGCGCGCACCGTGCCGTGCGGCCGTGGCGCCTCATCGTCCACATCGTGCCGATGTCGACGGGCGGTTCATCCGGACTGGCTGCCTTCTTCGTCATACGACCTCCCCGGGCAGCATCTCGCACGCGTGTGATCGGCGTGTGAACGCGGTGCAAACAACCGGCGACATGCATTCGCCGGCAACGGCTGGCCAGGATCCGACGAGACAGGTATGCGCCTGCCACCCACGGGGATGCGGAAGGCGCGCCGTCTGACCCGACCCAGGGCGCGCCAGGACGCTCACGCGCGTCTCAACGGCCGTTCCGCGTGCGGATCAGAAGCGGCTGCCGGGCCAGGTGAGTCAGTACAGCCTCGGAGATGCTGTGTGAGCAGCAGCCCCACAGTCGCGCCGCCTGCCTCTCCGTCAGGTGAAGGCCGGGCATTTCCAGGAACTCCGCCATCGCCCGGGTCAGCACTTCGCAGTCAACATGGAGATCGCTCGCGGCCGCGCCACGATGCTCCGCGCCGCTCGCCTCGTTCATCGTTGCCTCCTGGGCCCCTACCCCTACCATGGTCGTGTTTCATTTGCTGTGGCCGCGGGGCAAGTTTCACCCAACAGTGCGGCAATCGCGTCGTGCGCGCCGCCAGCGCGGCACGCAAGGGCGGCGGGGCGTTCGTCCATCGCAACGTCATTCCCCGCGTTTCCCACGAGGGCATCCAGCTCCACTCGGCTGGAATGAGGCGTGCCGCGGGTCGTGCACGGCTGCCGGCTCGAGCGACAGCGCGAAGCGCCGCGCCGCCGCCATGGCGTTTTCGCTCGCCCCCGCGGCGTGCATCAGCTGTATCGGGAGAAGAACCGCGCCGTCACACGGCCGTCACCGGCAGACCGTATCGTGTAATCCATGCAGATCGACGCCACACCCGGTTTCATCCGGGTCGCCGCACGCAAGCGCATCGCGCTCATCGCGCACGACAACTGCAAGGACGAGTTGCTCGAGTGGGCCCGGTTCAACCGCGGCACGCTCGCCGGTCACGAGCTGGTCGCTACCGGCACGACCGGTGCGAGGGTCATGCAGGAGCTCGGCGTACAGGTCACGCGCTTCGTGAGCGGACCCCTCGGCGGCGACCAGCAGGTCGGCGCCGCGATCGTCGAAGGACGGCTCGACGTGGTCGTGTTCTTCTGGGACCCGCTCGAGCCGCACCCGCACGACGTCGACGTCAAGGCGCTGCTGCGAATTGCCGTGGTCTACAACATCCCGATCGCCTGCAACCGCGCGACGGCGGACTTCGTGCTGTCGTCGCCGCTGATGCACGAGGAGTATGATCGACGGTTGCTCCGGCGCGACGGCGCAGCCCTGAAGCGGACCGCGGAGTGAGCTGACGCGCGAGCGAAGCGCGTCGGCGCACGGGCCACGACACGATAAACTCTCCCGTCGATGGCCCGTCTCGGGGAGATCGCTCGCCTCTTCCTGCTCCTCGGCACGACTGCCTTCGGGGGACCGGCGGCGCACATCGCGATGATGCACGAGCAGGTCGTGCGGCGCCGGCGCTGGCTCTCCGACAGGGAATTCACCGACCTGATCGCCGCGGTGAACCTGATCCCGGGGCCCAACTCGACCGAGCTCGCCATCCACATCGGTCGCCGGCGGGCGGGGGCGGCAGGCCTCGCGGTCGCCGGTCTCTGCTTCATCGTGCCGGCGGCGCTGATCGTCTCCGTGCTGGCGGTACTGTACGTCGAGTACGGCCGGACGCCGGACGCGCGCGCCATGATGGCGGGCATCGCGCCGGTGATCCTCGCGGTCATCGGGCACGCGGCACTCCAGCTCGGCCGCGCCGCGCTGAAGTCGCCGTGGCTCTGGTTCGTGGCTGTCACCGCGGTGCCGGCGACGATGCTGCACGCGAACGAGCTGCTGATCCTGCTCGCCGCCGGCCTGTTGACCGCCGGCGTCACCGGCGCGCGCCGGCTCCTCGCGGCGGGCGTCGTGGTGTCGGGAGCGAGCCTGTCGGCAGCCGCCGCGCCCGCCGCCGCGTCGGTGCCGCTGGCACAGCTGGCGCTCTTCTTTCTGAAGGTCGGCTCCGTGCTCTTCGGAAGCGGTTACGTGCTGCTCGCGTTCCTGCGCGCCGACTTGGTCGATCGCTGGGGATGGATGACCGAGCAACAGTTGCTCGATGCCATCGCCGTGGGCCAGTTCACGCCCGGGCCGGTCTTCACCACCGCCACCTTCGTCGGTTACGTCCTGGCCGGCTGGCCGGGTGCCGTGCTGTCGACCGCCGCGATTTTCCTCCCGGCGTTCATGTTCGTGTGGGTCACCCACCCGCTCATCCCTCGCCTGCGTGCCTCGAAAACCGTGGGAGCATTCCTCGACGGCGTGGTCGCGGCGTCGCTCGGCCTCATGGCTGCCGTCGCAATCCTCATGGCTCCACCTGTGCTGGCCTCGCCGTTGTGGATGGCGGTGGCCGCCGCCTCGCTCGTCGCGCTGGTGGCCTGGCGGGTCAACTCGGCGTGGCTCGTCCTTGCCGGCGGGGCGCTCGGCATCGCTCTCGAGTGAAGGTGAGAGACCGGGCGCCGCGATTGGCCACTAGAATGAGGCCATGAAGGACGTCCTCACGCTGATCCTCGGCGGTGGCCGTGGCACTCGCCTGTACCCGCTCACCCACATGCGCTCGAAGCCGGCCGTCCCGCTCGGGGCGCGCTACCGGCTGATCGACATTCCGGTCAGCAACTGCCTGCACGCAGACTTGAGGCGTATCTTCGTCCTGACGCAGTTCAACTCCGCGTCGCTCAACCGCCACATCGCGCAGACCTACCGGCTCGACCTGTTCTCGCGCGGCTTCGTCGAGATCCTGGCCGCCGAGCAGACTCCTGACAACACCAACTGGTTCCAGGGCACCGCCGACGCGGTTCGGCAGGCGGCGCGCCACTTCACCGGCTTCGACGCGGATTACTACCTCATTCTCGCGGGCGATCACCTCTATCGCATGAATTTCGCGGAGCTCATCGAGTCGCACATCGAGCACAACGCGGACATCACCATCGCGGCGCAGCCGGTCACGCCGATAGATGCGACGCAGATGGGCATCTTCCTCTTCGAGAGGGAAGGGCAGATCTCCGGGTTCGAGGAGAAGCCGGACCCCTCGCGCCTCGAGCAGATGGGCGGCAGCGTCCCGCGGGGCTCGGTGGTCGGCGGCGTCTCGCGCGACAAGCCGTTTGTCGCCTCGATGGGCATCTACGTGTTCTCGCGCGACATCCTGCTGGAGATCCTCGAGCAGCCGGGCATCGACTTCGGCAAGGAGATCATCCCCGCCTCGCTGGCGACCCACAACGTCCAGCCCTACATCTTCCGCGGCTACTGGGCCGACGTAGGGACGATCGGGGCCTTCTACGAGGCCAACGTCCAGCTGACCGAGCCGAATGCGGCCTTCAGCTTCTTCCACCCGCGGTGCCCGATTTACACGCACCCGCGCTTCCTGCCCGGCACCCGCGCGTACGAATGCCGCATCGACGCCTCCATCCTCGCCGAGGGCTGCTATCTCGATCGCTGCGCCATCTCCTCGTCGCTGGTGGGTATCCGGACGCAGATCCAGGCGGGTGCGCGGATCATGCGCTCCGTGCTGCTCGGCGCCGACTTCTACGAGGACGAGACCGACGCTGCCGAGACCCCGCTCGGGATCGGCCGCGACGCTGTCCTCGATCGCGTGATCGTCGACAAGAACGCACGGATCGGCGACGGCGTGCGGCTGGTCAACGAAGCCGGCGTCCGGGAGGCCGATGGCGACGGCTACTGCATCCGCGACGGCTTCATCATCGTGCCCAAGGGCGCTCACGTACGGGAGGGCGTTACCGTGTGACGGCTCTTACTCGCCGCCCCCCATCGAAGATGTCCTCACGTCTCCCGGATCCCAGAGCCGCACACAACTAAACCGCAAGGGCGGGCCGTGCGTCTAACGTCGCAAGTTGCCGGTGGAGGCCGGCAGCCGGCCCCGAACGGCCGCGGGGTGCGCACGACATGGATGAGGGGCCTCGAACCCGAGGAGGCCCACATGCTGCTGCCGCTCGTGATGAGCGCCGTGATGGAACTCGCGGCGCCCGGGGGCGATGTGCCCCTGCGCCGCTTCGACCCCGCGATCGAGCGCGCGCTGAGCGCGCCCGACCGGAAGGTCCGCGCCCTCACCGATCGCGTCGCCGCCGCCATCCGCGACGGCGCGCGCCGCTCGCCCACCTTCGCCGCCCTGCTCGCGATGCTCGATCGCGCCGATGTGATCGTCCACGTCGAGCTCTCCCACGACCTGCGTCCCAGCACCGAGGGGCGGACGATACTTGCCTCGCGAGACGGCACGCACCGCTACGTGCGCGTCCAGGTCCGCGCCATGCTCGCGCCCGACGAGCTCATCGCGATGATCGGCCACGAGCTGCAGCACGCGCTGGAGATCGCCAGCACGCCGTGGATCCGGAACCAGGACGACGTCAGGCAGTTCTACGAGCGGGCCGGGGCGGGACGATCGATGCCGCCGGGCTACGAGACGGATGCGGCGCGCACCACCGGCTACCGCGTCCGATCCGAGCTGAGACGGAACACGTGAGGGCCGTTAGGCCAGGCGCCGCAGCACCTTCGGGGGCATGAACCAGCGAAGCTGCCCCACGCCTTTCGGCGGCAGGACCTCGAAATCGATCCGGCAGATCGCGCCCTTCTTGAATTCCAGTGGCAGCCGCGCCCCAATCAGCCGCGCGGCCAGCTCGCCCATGTTCGGCTCGTGACCGACGAGGGCGATGCGCGACTTCTTCGAGTACTTGGCCAGCTCCTGGACGACGACCGAGGGTGTGCCGGCGGGCGCGAGCGCATCGAGAGTCGCGATCGGCGGTTTCGATTTCATCGACTCGGCGAGGACCTCGGCCGTCTGCTTCGTGCGCGTCAACGGGCTGCAGATGATCTGATCGAACGCGACGCCGAGTGCGTCCAGTGCCTTCGCCTCGCGCTTCAGGCGGCCAATCCCGGCGCTGGTCAGCGGCCGCTTGGAGTCGTCCGGGAAATCGTCTCCGCGGGTTGCGGCGATCCCGTGGCGGATCAGGTACAGCTCCAGCATTGCTGTCGTCTCAGCGTGCCCCACCCGCACGGCGCGCCGCAGTCCTGGCGAAAATCATCTTGACCGGACGCGCGCGGCGCGGGGGGTGCGCGAGCATGGGCACGACGGTGGAACGGACCTCATTGACTAGCGAATGCAGCCCATCCGACGCCGCCACGTAGCGGCCGTGCAGGCGGCGGCACTCGTCTTCGATGCGACGCCCGATGGTGTCGAACGCGGCCGGCGGCACGCGTTGAGAGCCGGTTCCGGCCTGCAGCGCCGCGACATGCTCGCCCAGGATCTGCAGGTCCTGGATGCGCCCGAGCATGTCCTGCACCCGCTTCAACGAGCGGACGAGCGGCGCGGCGGCCCTCACGCGGGCTTCGGCCGCCAGTTCGAGCCCGTAGCGCAGCTTCTTGGCGGCGATCCGCACCTGGTGAAGGTGTTCGGGCGCGTAGAGATGGCCAGCCTGGTCCATCGCCGCCTGCAGCCGTTTCGCACGTTTCAGGAGCCGCCTGCCGAGCAGCTCGCGCCACGCGCTGTCGCCGCTGGCCGAGAGGGCTTCATAGACCGATCCCAAGCGGCGCTGCAGCTTCCCGGTGTCCAGCTCGTCGAGCCGGTCCAGCATGACCTCGCGGCGCTGCTGACGCTCCGCCAGCACGTGCGCGCGCAACTCGTCTATAGCCGCGCGTGGCACGTTCCCGGCAGCCGCCAGCTCATCGACGACCTTGAGCGCAACGTCGAGCTCGCGGACCATCCCGAGCGCGCCCGTGAGCCGTCGGATCTTCCGCCGTGCTTTCTTGCCTTTGCTGCCCTTGAGCCCGGCGGATAGAACGGGGACCGATTCCCGCAGCCGCCGGGAGGCCACGCGCGCCTGGTGGACCGCTCGATCGTCTCCCTTGACCGCGCCGGGCAGGTGCCGCTCCAGTGCCTGCGACTGGCGTCTGAGCATCTGGGAGGTCAACTGGGCGTCTAAGCGCTTCATGGTAGGATGGCCGGCGGCTCGGTCGACGACCCGTCAGTATACATTGCCCGTGTAACAAGCAAGAGCCAGACCGCAGAGCTTCCCCGCCGCATGCGTATCGCCGCCATCGACATCGGGACAAACTCGATTCACATGATCGTCGTTCGCGTGCGGCCGGATCTCTCCTTCGAAGTCATTGATCGAGAAAAGGATATGGTCCGCCTCGGGGCTGGCGGGCTGGATGGGCGATCGCTGACGCCCACGGCGATGCGCGCTGCCCTCCAGACGCTCGCGAAGTTCAAACGGCTCGCCGAGTCCCACAAGGTCGATGAAATCGTCGCCGCGGCGACGAGCGCCACGCGCGAGGCGGAGAACGGCGGGGACTTCATCGCTGCGGTCCGCCGCCAGACCGGCATCGCTATTCGCGTCATATCGGGGACCGAGGAAGCCCGACTGATTCACCTGGCGGCGGGCTACGGCGTGGACGTCGGCGGGACGACGGCGGTGGTCATCGACATCGGAGGCGGCAGCGTCGAGGTGACGCTGGGAACGGCCTCGCACCTCACCCTCGGCAAGAGCTTCAAGGTCGGGGTGATCCGGCTGACCGAGCGCTTTGTTCACAGCGACCCGCTCAGCGGCCGCGACGAGCGCCGGCTGGTCAAGCACCTCAACCGCGAGTTCGGCGGCTACCTCGATCAGATCACCGCCCGCGGGTTCGATCGCGTCATCGGGACCTCGGGAACGATCCTGAGCCTCGGCGCGCTCGCCTCGAGCGCCCAGGGGGGGCGGCCCGAGGACCTCAGGAACCTGCGCGTCGCGGCCAAGGCGCTGCGGAGGCTGCGCAAGCAGCTCGTCGAGGCGGATCTCGAGGAGCGGCTCCGGATGCCGGGCATGGACCCGCGCCGCGCCGATCTCAGCGTTGCCGGATCGATCCTGCTCGACACGTTCCTGCGGCGCATCGGCGCCGAGGAGTTGACGCTCTGCGATCTGGCGCTGCGCGAAGGGCTCGTCCTGGATTACATCCACCGCAACAGCGCTCGCATCCGGAAGGTAGAGCGCTACCCCGACGTGCGGCGGCGCAGCGTGGTCGAGCTGGGCGAGCGCTGCGGGTACTGGTCCGAGCACGCGCAGCAGGTGGCGCGGCTCGCCCTGTCGGTCTTCGACCAGACGCGCGGCGTGCACGCGCTCGGCGAGCGCGAGCGCGAGTGGCTGGAGTACGCCGCGCTGCTCCACGACGTCGGCGTCCACATCAGCTACGAGCGTCACCACCGGCATTCGTATTACCTGATCAAGAATGGAGATCTGCGCGGCTTCGATCCCCGCGAGATCGAGGTGATCGCGCTGGTCACGCGCTATCACCGGCAGGCGACCCCGAAGAAGTCGCACGAGGGCTACGCCGATCTGACCGGGGCGCTGCGCCGGACGGTGAAGATGCTGGCAGCCATCGTGCGGCTTGCCGAGGGGCTGGATCGCAGCCACGCGCAGACCATTGCCGGCATCGACCTGTACCCGCGCGGCGACGATTACCTCGCGCGGCTGCGCGCGGCGGGGGACGCGGAACTGGAGCTGTGGGCGGCGCACCGCCACGTCGCGCCACTCGAGGCAGTCCTCGGGCGCCCGATCCGGTTCGAGGTGGCGGGCAGCGACTACAAGGAACGGCCAGCGCATGCTGAACACCCTGACGAAGCACCACGAGTTTCCCGGAAAGCTGTTCGTGGTCGAAGGCATCGACGGATCCGGAAAGACCACGCAACTCGGGCTGCTGGCAAAGTGGCTTAGCGCCGCGGGGCGGCCGGTCGTCGTGACGGAATGGAATTCGTCGGCGCTGGTCAAGGCGGCCACCAAGACGGGGAAGAAGAAGAACACCCTGACCCCGATGACCTTCAGCCTGCTGCACGCGACCGACTTCGCGGACCGGCTGCTCTACAACATCATCCCGCCGCTCAAGGCCGGCATGATCGTGCTGGCGGACCGCTACGCGTATACCGCCTTTGCGCGCGATGCGGCGCGCGGCGTGGACCGCCGGTGGGTGCGCGAGCTGTACTCCTTCGCCGTTCAGCCGGACCTCGCCGTCTATTTCCGGGTGCCGATCGAGGTCTCCGCCGATCGCCTGCTGGCACGGCGCGTGAAGCTGAAGTTCTACGAGGCAGGCATGGACATGGGCTGGAGCACGAACGCCGTCGAGAGCTTCAAGATGTTCCAGGGGAAGGTCCTCGACGAATACGATCGCCTCGTCGAGGAGTTCGGCCTCAGCGTCGTCAACGCCACCGGCAGCATCACGGAGCAGCAGCGGACGTTCCGCAAACTGGTCTCGCAGCATCTCCAGATCGAGGAAACGCATGAACAGTTCGACGAGCTCACCTGACGAGCAACCGCCGACGATTCGCGCGGGCATCTATTACGGCTACGGCGTGCCGTATCTGCCGATCGAGGGCTACCCGGGAAAGCTCATCGCGATCGAGGGGACGGACGGCGTCGGCCGCTCCACCCAGATCCGGCTGCTGCGCGAATGGCTGGAGGTCCAGGGCTACGGGGTCGTGGAGACCGGGTGGACGCGTTCGGCGCTGATGCAGCCGACGATCGACCTGGCGAAGTCGAGCAATACACTGAACAAGCTGACGTTCGTACTGCTGTACGCCACCGATTTCGCCGATCGCCTCGAGAAGGAAATCATCCCCGCGCTGAAGGCGGGCTTCATCGTCCTGTCGGACCGCTACATCTTCACCGCCCTGGCGCGAGCCGGCGTCCGCGGCGTGGATCGCGCGTGGATTCGGAGCCTGTACGGGTTCGCGATTGCGCCGCACCTCGTCTTCTATCTCAAGATCGACGAAAAGACGTTGATCCGCCGCGTCCTGCAATCGCGCGGCATGGATTACTGGGAGTCGGGCATGGACATGAAGCTCGGCGATGACATCTACGAGAGCTTCCGCGCCTACCAGCGCTCGCTGCTGAAAGAGTACGCCGCGATCGCCGACGAGTTCGGCTTCCGCGTGCTCGACGCGCGCCGCAAGTTCGACGTCATTCAGGACGAACTCCGGCGCCAGATCGGCACGTTCCTCGCCGAAGCCGATGCAGCGCCTGCTGCGCCCCGGCCGGAGGTGGCGCCCTCTCCCGTGTAGCCGTCCCGGTTAGGCACTTCTCCCCGTCCCAGCCGCTGATATGGTTCAGTGCGGGCGGTACAGGGTCCCGGCGAGCAGGCTGCCTCCGCTGGCGGAAAGCAGGCCCCTTTCGCGGGAATACCGCGAAACTCGGCAGGTTTACACAGAATTAACCTCCCTGAAATTGGAGTGAAACGGCGCGCCGATAGCGTAACGGCATGCCGATTTCGCTGAAGGTCACGGTTCGCGTCGCTGCTGCCGTGTCGCTGCTCGTTTCGCTCGCCGCGTGCGGCAGGGGGGACTCGGGCGCACCCGGAGCGGCAGCCGCGCAGGTCATCACCGCGGACGGCTCCAGCACCGTCTTCCCGGTCACCGAGGCGTTTGCCGAAGAGTTCCAGAAAGCCAACACCGGCATGCGGGTGACTGTCGGCAGCTCGGGGACAGGCGGCGGCTTCGAGAAGTTCTGCCGCGGCGAGACGGACGTCTCCGACGCGTCCCGGCCCATCAGGGATACCGAGGCGGCCGTTTGCGCGAAGGCGGGAATCGAGTTCATCGAGCTGCCAGTCGCATACGACGGCCTTGCCGTCATGGTCAACCCGAAGAACACCTGGGTGGACTCCATGACCGTCGCCGAGCTGAAAAAGCTGTGGGAGCCGGGCGCCCAGGGAAAGGTGATGCGCTGGAACCAGGTGCGAGCCGGCTGGCCCGACCGCGACCTACGGCTCTTCGGACCCGGGGTCGATTCAGGCACGTTCGACTATTTCACGGAGGTCATCGTCGGCAAGACCGCAGCCAGCCGGGGCGACTACACCTCGAGCGAGGACGACAACGTGCTCGTTCAGGGCATCAGCGGTGACGAAAACGCCCTCGGCTATTTCGGGCTGGCCTACTACGAGGAGAACCGGGACAAGCTGAAGCTGGTCGCCATCGACGACGGGAAGGAGGACAACGGCACGGGCCCGATCCTCCCGACGCCGGAGACCGTCAGCAACGGCACGTACCGTCCTCTGTCGCGGCCGATCTTCATCTACGTGAAGACGCAGTCGCTGCAGCGTCCCGAGGTTCAGAAGTTCATTGACTTCTATCTGACGAACACGGCCCGCCTCGTGCGCGAGGTCGGCTACATCCCGTTCGCGGAGCCCGAGTACGCGCTGGTGCGTCAGCGGTTCGAGAGCCGGCGGACGGGATCCATGTATCAGGGCAGTGCTCTCCCGGCTACGGCCACCCTCGAGGAGCGCCTCAAGCAGTAACGCGATGCAGGCCTGGCCCCGCGGCCGGACTGTGGAGTGCGAACGGAGCGGAGCGAGCCGCGGCGGGCGAGCGGAGCGACGTGAGCCTGGCGGGGGACAGGGGACCCGCCGTTCCCGTGCGAACGGAGCGGAGCGAGCCGCGGCGGGCGAGCGGAGCGAAGTGAGCCTGGCGGGGTGCAGGGGACCCCGCCATTCAAACAATGACGCGCGCCATCCGTCTGTGGATCGAGTTCGCGATCGAGCGGCTGCTCTTCGTGTGCGCGGCCGCCTCGATTCTGGTGACGCTCGGGATCATCGCGGTGCTCGTGTTCGAAACGTCTGCCTTCCTGCGTGAGATTCCGGTCGGAGAGTTCCTGTTCGGCACCGTCTGGACCCCGCTCTTCGCCGACGCCCACTTCGGGGTCATCCCGCTCGTGACCGGCACCCTGCTCGTGTCCGGGATCGCGCTCGCGGTGTCGCTGCCGACCGGGCTCATTACTGCCATCTACCTCAGCGAGTACGCCTCGTCGGGCGTCCGGCGGGTGGTGAAGCCGGTGCTCGAGCTGCTCGCCGGCGTTCCGACCGTCGTCTACGGGTACTTCGCGCTGTTGTTCGTCACCCCGCTGCTGCAGCGTGCCGTTCCCGGGCTGGCCGGCTTCAACGCGCTCGGCCCGGGCATCGTCATGGGCATCATGATCCTGCCGCTCGTCTCGTCGCTGTCCGAGGACGCGCTCCACGCGGTGCCGAACGGGCTGCGGGAAGGCGCGTATGCGCTGGGCGCGACGCGCATGCAGACGGCGCTGCGGGTGGTCGTGCCGGCGGCTTTTTCCGGCATCTCGGCGGCGTTCATCCTCGCCGCCTCACGGGCGGTCGGCGAAACGATGATCGTGGCCATCGCCGCCGGCCAGCAGCCGAGGCTGACGCTCGACCCGCGCGTCCCGGTCGAGACGATGACCGCGTTCATCGTGCAGGTGAGCCTGGGCGACACGCCGTCGGGCACCCTCGCCTACCGGACGATTTTCGCCGTCGGCATGCTGCTCTTCGTCAGCACCTTCGTTCTCAACCTGCTCTCGAACTGGCTGCGCGAGCGCTTCCGGGAGGAGTACGCATGAGCCGCGCCGGCACGATGCGCCGCACCGGCGATCTGCTGTTCCAGGCGGCCGGCTTCATGATCACGCTGGCGGCGCTCGCTGCGCTGGCGACGCTGCTCTACGACGTCGCGCACGACGGGCTCGGCAGGATTTCCTGGCAGTTTCTCACCTCCTATCCCTCGCGACGCCCCGAGGCGGCCGGCATCCTCGGGCCGCTCGTGGGCAGCGTGTTGGTCATCGCGCTGACCGGCGTCATCGCGGTGCCGGTCGGGGTCGGCGCAGCCATCTACCTCGAGGAGTACGCAAGGCGCACGTTCTTCTCGCGCGTGATCGAGATCAACATCGCCAACCTGGCCGGGGTCCCGTCGATCATCTACGGGCTGCTGGGGCTGGGGCTGTTCGTCCGCGCCCTGGCGATGGGGCGCAGCGTGCTCGCGGGGGCGGCAACGCTTGCGCTGCTGGTGCTGCCGATGGTGATCATCGCCACGCGCGAAGCGCTTCGGGCGGTCCCGCCCTCGTTGCGCGAGGGCTCTTACGCGCTGGGCGCCACGCGCTGGCAGACGATGTGGCACCAGGTCCTCCCCGCCGCGTTCCCCGGCATCCTGACCGGTCTCATCCTGGCGCTGTCGCGCGCGATGGGAGAAACCGCGCCGCTGATCACCATCGGGGCGCTCACCTACGTCGGGTTCGTCCCCAACGGAATCTGGTCGCCGTTCACGGTGCTGCCCATCCAGATCTTCAACTGGGTGTCGCGGCCGCAGGCCGCCTTCGCGGTCAACGCGGCGGCGGGCATCCTCGTGCTCCTCGTCGTGCTGCTGGCGATGAACGCCGTCGCCATCGTCTTGCGCGACCGATTCCAGAAACGCCTCGCATGAGCACCGACACGCAGCGGCTGCCCGTCCCGCTCGCGCCTCTGGCCGGCCGGGCCGCCGAGGGGCCGCCACCGAAGGTGAAGATCAGCGTCTCCAACCTGAATTTTTTCTACGGCGACACGCAGGCACTCCAGGACATCAGCGTCGACATCGGCGCACATGTCGTGACGGCGTTCATTGGACCCTCGGGCTGCGGGAAGAGCACGTTTCTGCGCACGCTCAACCGGATGAACGACATCATCCCGGGCGCGCGTGTCGAGGGAACGACACTCATCGACGGCGCCGATATCTACAGCCCCGGCATCGACGTGGTCGCCCTGCGGCGCCGCGTCGGAATGGTGTTCCAGAAGTCGAACCCCTTTCCCAAGTCGGTGTTCGAGAACATCGCCTACGGGCTGCGCGTCAACGGCATGACGGGGAGCCGCTCCGAGCTGCAGGGACGCGTCGAGGAGAGCCTGAAGGCGGCGGCGATCTGGGATGAGGTCAAGGACCGGCTGAAGGAGTCGGCGCTCGCGCTCTCCGGCGGCCAGCAACAGCGGCTGTGCATCGCCCGCGCGCTCGCCGTCCGCCCCGAGATCCTGTTGATGGACGAGCCCGCGTCGGCGCTGGATCCGATCGCCACGCAGCGCATCGAGGAGCTCATCTACCGCCTGAAGGAAAAGTACACGATCGTCATCGTCACGCATAACATGCAGCAGGCGGCACGCGTGTCCGATTTCACCGCGTTCTTCTGGCTGGGGCACCTCGTCGAGTACGGGCCGACCAACAGGATCTTCACGAACCCGCGAGAGAAGCTGACCGAGGACTACGTCACCGGGCGGTTCGGGTAACCCTCGGCCTCAGGCCGCGTCTTGGCGACGACGCGCAAAGCACGAAGGTGGCGGCCCGCGGCTCGACGGCACACAGGATGAACACGAGGCTATGATCGATCGCAACATCCGGCATTTCGAAGAGGAGCTCGACCAGCTCAAGACGCGGCTGCTGGCGATGGGCGGGCTGGCGGAGGACCGCGTGCGTGCGGCCGTGGACGGGCTGGTGGCGCGCGATCCGGCAGCGGCGGGCGGGGTGATCGAGGGGGACGGGCCGATCAACGAGCTCCACATCGAGATCGACGATCGCTGCTTCACGTTGCTGGCGCTGCATCAGCCGATGGCGGTCGACCTCCGCTCCATCGTCTCGGCGGTGAAGATCAACACCGACCTCGAGCGCGTCGGTGACCTCGCCGTCAACATCGCGGAGGCGGCGCGGCGGTACCTCCGCCATCCGCCGGTCAAGGAGCTGATCGACATTCCGCGGATGGCCTCGATCGCGCAGGGCATGCTGCACGACGCCCTCGATGCCTACGTGCGCCGCGACCTGGCGTTGGCGCGCGCCGTGCTGGACCGCGACGACGCGCTCGACGGCCTCAAGACGCAGGTCTTTCGCGAGCTGCTCACGTACATGCTCCAGGACCCGTCGACCATCGAGCCGGCGCTCGATCTGATTCTCATCTCGCGGCACCTCGAGCGCATCGGCGATCATGCCACCAACGTCGCCGAGGACGTCATCTTCATGGTCTCGGCGCGCGACGTCCGCCACCACGCCGGCGACGCCGTCGGGCCCGACCTGTCGCGGTGAGCAGCGCACCGGCACCGCCTCCCTGCCAGCCGCACGCCGGGACGATCAGGTCTTCTCAGCTACAATAGGCGGGTTCGAGCGCTGCACGAACGCGTTCCCGATGGCATCCGCTCCGCTCTGCGCCTACTGCCGCCGCCGCCCCGTCGATCCCGCGTGGCGTCCGTTCTGCGGCGAACGCTGCAAGATGGCCGACCTGGGGCGCTGGCTGGGCGGGGAGTACCGCGTGCCGGGAGAGCCGCTGCCGGCTGCGCCGCCGCGTGACGACGAGGAGAACGGATAGGCGACATGGCCGATACGCTCACCATCACCGACAACCGCACGGGCAGACAGTACGAGATTCCGGTCCAGGATGGCACCATCCGCGCGATGGACCTCAGGCAGATCAAGGTCGCGGCGGACGACTTCGGGATGATGACGTACGACCCGGCGTTGATGAACACCGCCTCCTGCCGCAGCCGTATCACCTTCATCGATGGCAACAAGGGGGTGCTGCTCTACCGCGGCTATCCCATCGAGCAGCTCGCCGAGCACAGCGACTTCCTCGAGACGGCATACCTCATCCTCTTCGGCGAGCTCCCGACGCCGCCGGAGCTCGATCGCTGGACGATGGACGTGACGCTCCACACGATGCTCCACGAGAACTTCAAGAAGTTCCTCGAGGGCTTTCGCTACGACGCTCACCCGATGGGGATGTTCCTGAGCGCGGTCGGGGCGCTGTCGACCTTCTACCCGGACGCGAAGAACATCCACGACGTCGACAGCCGGCGCCTGCAGATGGTGCGCCTGATCGCGAAAGTGCCGGGCATCGCCGCCTACGTCTACCGCCACAACATCGGCCGGCCCTTCGTGCTGCCGGACAACGACCTGAGCTACACCGGCAACTTCCTGAACATGCTGTTCAAGATGACCGAGCCGAAGTACAAGCCGCACCCGGTGCTGGAGCGGGCGCTCGACGTGCTGTTCATCCTGCACGCCGACCACGAGCAGAACTGCAGCACCAGCGCGATGCGGAACATCGGTAGCTCGCACGTGGACCCCTACTCGGCGCTGGCGGGCGCCGCGGCGGCGCTTTACGGCCCGCTGCATGGCGGCGCCAACGAGGCGGTACTGCGCATGCTCCGCGACATCGGGTCGATGCAGGCCGTCCCCGCCTTCATCAAGCGCGTCAAGGCGGGCGAGGGCCGGCTGATGGGCTTCGGCCACCGCGTCTACAAGGCCTACGACCCGCGCGCCAAGATCATCAAGCGCATGGCCGACCTCGTCTTCGAGGTGACCGGCAAGAACCCGCTGCTGGAGATGGCGCTGGAGCTCGAGCGCATCGCCCTCGAGGACGACTACTTCGTGTCGCGCCGGCTCTACCCGAACGTCGACTTCTACTCCGGCCTCATCTACCAGGCGATGGGCTTCCCGCTCGACCTGTTCCCGGTGCTCTTCGCAATTCCGCGCACCGCCGGCTGGATCGCACAGTGGGAGGAGATGCTGACCGACCCGGAGCAGAAGATCGCGCGCCCGCGCCAGATCTACATCGGGCCGGCGCGCCGGGATTACCTCCCGAAGGACAAGCGGCGGTGAGGGTGGTCGCGCCGCTCGCCCTGGTGGCGATGGCGTGCCTGCCGACCGGCCAGCCCGCGGTGGCGCGGTTCGATTCCGTTCGGGCGTTCGAGCACCTGAAGCAGATCGTCGCCATCGGCCCTCGCCCGGCCGGTTCGCCGGGCGCCGCCCAGGCGCGCGCCTACGTTCAGCGCGCGATGGCGGCCATCGGCCTCGACGCGGTCGAGCAGGCGTTCGACGCCGTCACCCCCGCGGGCGCGCTGCGCATGGCCAACCTGCGGGTGCGCGTGCCCGGCGGGAACACCGCCGGGCGCCTCGTCATCGGCGGCCACTACGACACCAAGCGGTTCTCCGACATCACCTTCGTCGGCGCCAACGACGGCGGATCGAGCACGGCGTTCCTCATCGAGCTGGCGCGTGTGCTGAACACGCGGCGCAACGCCCTGCCCATCGAGCTGGTCTTCTTCGACGGCGAGGAGGCGGTGGTCGAGTGGACGGGCATCGACCACACCTACGGCAGCCGCCACTACGTGCAGGCGGCCCGTGCCGACGGGACCCTCGGCCAGGTCAGGGCGATGATCCTCGTCGACATGATCGGCGACAGTGACCTGCGTGTGATGCGCGAGACCAACTCGACGCCCTGGTTGACGGAGACGATCTGGCGCGCGGCCCGGCGCCTGCAGCGGCCGGAGTTCGTCGACGAAGAGATCGTGGTCGAGGACGATCACGTCGAGTTCCTGCAGGTGCGGATCCCGGCGGTCGACCTGATCGACCTCGACTACCCCGCCTGGCACACGGCCGCGGACACGCTCGACAAGTGCTCCCCCCGCTCGCTGCAGGCCGTCGCCGACGTGCTCCTGGCTGCGCTTCCCGAGATCGAGAAGAGGCTGGTCAATGGTCAATGACAAGCTCCAGTATCTCCTCCTCCGTCAGCACACAGGCCGACCCCTTCGCCCTGGCGAACACCCGGTCGACGATCTCCTCGGTCGCCGGCAGGCCGCGCTTCTCGAGCCAGAACACCACGTTCGATCGGCCCGACATCGGGCCGACCTCGATCTGCTGCTCGCGGCCGACGAGGCTCGCCGGCACGGCGGAGTACACCGCGTCGACCAGCTCGCGGTCGTTCTTGCGGTACGCCTTGATCACCGCCGCAGCGTGCACGCCGGTGGCGGTGCGGAACGCATCGCGCCCGACGACCGGGTAGTTCGCGGGCAACGGCACCTGCGTGACCCGCGAGACGTACTCGCAGTACTCGACCAGCGCCGACAGGTCGCGCTCGATGACCCCCATCAGCACCAGGTTGACGAGCAGGAGGTCCAGCGGGGTGTTGCCGACGCGCTCGCCGATGCCGATCGCCGCCCCGTGCAGCCGCGTGGCGCCCGCCTCCATCGCTGCCAGCGAGTTGACGACGGCGAACCCGCGGTCCCTGTGCCCGTGCCAGTCGATGCCGACGCCGCCGCCGCACTCCGCCACGATCCCGGCGATGTAGCGGGTCACCGCCGCGGCGCCGGCCGGCGTCGCGTGCCCGACCGTGTCGGCGACGCAGACGCGGCTGGCGCCGGCACGAATCGCCGTGGAGTACAGCGCACGCAGCGTGGCCGGATCGGCCCGCGTCGTGTCCTCGGTCACGTACATGACCGGCAGGTTCTCCCGCACCGCAAACGCGATCGCCTCCTCGGTCAGGCGCAGGAGCTGGTCGAGCGTCCAGCCCTCGGCGTACTGCCGCAGCGGGCTGGATCCGATGAACGTGCACGCCTCGATCGGGATCCCCACGCGCTGCGAGATGTCGGCAATCGGCCGGATGTCGGCGACGACAGTGCGGGCGGCGCAGTTCGGCCGCACCGACAGCCGGCTGTCCGCGATCTCGCGCGCCAGCCGCTCGACGTCCCTGACCACGTGCGGGCCGGCGCCGGGCAGGCCGATGTCGGCAGTATCGATACCGAGCCGGTCGGTGAGGTGCAGGATGCGGATCTTCTCGTCGATCGTCGGGCAGCGCACCGAGGGCGACTGCAGCCCGTCGCGCAGCGTCTCGTCGTCGAGCTGCACCCCGCGCGGCAGCGGCGCGCCGGTCCGGTTCCAGTCGTGGATGAGCGGGTGCATCAGGCCGAGGACTTGCCGACGTAACGGATGGTGAGCACGCCGGCCAGCAGGATCAGACCCGCCGCGAGCGTGGACTTCCACACCGCGTCGAACGCCGAGACGCTCATCACCTGCGCCAGCGGCACGAACGGGCCGCGCCCCGCCTCGTGCATCGCCGCGCGCATCAGGTGCTCCTTCACGGCGCGCGTCATCAGCAGGTCGTAGACGGTGTTCCAGACGATGACGGCGATGGCCAGCCAGGCGGCGGCCGCAATGCGGCTGCGCCGCGCCCGCTCGGTCATGGCGCGTAGCGCAGCACCATCGCCGTGATGTCGTCGCTCTGCGCGGCGCCCTTCGCGAACGTCCGCACGTCGAGGAACAGCGCGTCGAGCAGCTGCTGCGGATCGACGGCCGGGTTGGCGCGGACCACGGAGATGATCCGGTCCTCGCCGTACTCCTCGCCGGCGGCCGACATCGCCTCCGAGATCCCGTCGCTGAAGATGATCAGCCAGTCGCCCGGCGCCAGGCTGACCGTCTCCTCCTCGAAGCTCGCCGACTCGAACAGCCCGACGATCGGGCCGCCGCGCTCCAGGCGGCGGATCGACAGGGCCCCGCCTGCCTGGCTGATCACCAGCGGCGGGTTGTGGCCGGCGTTGCAGTAGGTGAGGCGCCCGTTCGGGTGCAGCGCGCCGTACATCAGGGTGACGAACCGCGACTCGATGCCGCGGCGGTAGAGCGCGAGGTTCACGCGGCTGATGGTCCGCGCCGGGTCGTCGGTGGTCGCCGCCTGCGCCGCGAACATCCCCTGCATCATGGCGCTCAGCAGGGCGGCGGGCGGCCCCTTGCCGGCCACGTCGCCCAGCGCGAAGCCGAGCGCCCCGTCCGGCAGATCGACGTAATCGTAGAAGTCGCCGCCGATCGAGCGGCACGGCAGTGTGGCCGCGGCGGCGCGGAAGTACGACCCGGCACGCCCGGTCTTGGGCAGGAGCGCCTGCTGGATCTCGGCGGCGATCCGCATCTCCTGCTCCATGCGCGCCTTCTCCATCGTCTCGCGATAGAGCCGCGCGTTCTCGATCGCCACGGCCGCCTCCGTGGCCAGCGTGTCCAGCGCCGCGCGCGTCGAATTCGACAGCAGCGTCCCCTTCTCGCGGCTGTCCAGGTAGAGCACGCCGATGCGCCGCTCCTCGCCCAGCGCCTCGGCGCGGTCGACATAGCGCACCAGCCGGAGCGGCACGCACAGCACGTTGCGGATCCCGAGCCGGACCGTGCCCATGTGCACGTTGGCGAGCTCGCCGTCGAGCAGGTCGGCGACGATGCGTGGCTCACCGGTGCGAAACACTTCCTCGGGGATCTTGCGGCTGGTGGCAAACCCGCTGCCCGGCAGCATCACCCGGCCCCGCGCCCGCGCCATCTTGAACTCGAGCTCGGAAGTCGCCGGAACGGCCAGCATGATGAAGCCGCGCTCCGCACCGCTGACCTCGATGGCCGAGTCCAGCACCATCGACAGCACGTCGTCGAGCACCCGGCCGGCGCCGAGTGCCCGCAGCCCCTCGAGCAGGGCGGCGATCTGCCGCAGGTCGCCGATGGCGGTGGTCGTGGTGCGGTCGCCGGCCGAGGGCGTGTCGGCCAGCAGGAACACCATCTCCGCCCCGCCGCTGCGCCCCAGCCGGATGCGATCGCCGTGCACCAGCGTGTGCTCGGTCACCTGCTGGTCGTTCACGTACGTGCCGTAGCGCGAGTTGCGATCGCGGATGATGAACTTGCCGTGGGCGCGCTCGATCTGCGCGTGGTCCCGCGACACCTCGCTCCCCGCCAGGCGCAGGTCGTTGGTCTCGCGCCGGCCGATTTCGAAGTTCGCCTTCGAGACCGGCACGATGCGCCGGCCGAGGGCGTCGGTGACTTCGAGACGGGCGTCGGGCATGGCGTCAGTGTAAATCAAACGCGTCCGGGCGGCGGAGCGAACGGCCTGCCGCGGGCCGGACCGATGGAGCGGGGAGTGGCGAGCGGTTCAGCGCCTGCGGACCATGCGGAAGATCAGCAGGATGACGGCGGCAGCCGCCAGCGCGGCCGCAAGCATTTGCCACTCGTCGGGATCAGCGGCGGTCCTCGACGCCTGGCCCATGTAGAGCGCGGCAATCAGCAGGACGACCGCGGCCAGCGTCGCGGGCAGGCGGCGGCGCCGCGGCCGGATCGCTGCGGGTGTGCGGACCGGATCCGTGGTGGCGGCGCCGCACCGGAAACAGACGATTGCTTTGTCGGCTATCTCGGTCCCGCACTGTCTGCACTGCATCGCCGCTCCGCGAGGCAACGAAGAGCCGGGGCCCGTCGCAGGCCACGGAGATCAATCTACTGAAAGGCCACCGAGCCACTAGTCTGCGGGAAGTGCCCGCGACGACCGCGGCACAATCCGGCTAGCCGACCGTGATCTTCGGGCCGGCGCCGGGTGCGCCCCATCGTCTGGCCACACGCACGAGCGCAGCAAGGATGAACTTCAACGTCGCTCGCATCGTCCTCATCGCGCCTCCAGACCGGCTCGAGCGACTCGCTGGCGCCGCACGCCCCCGGCCCATGCTGACGCCGTCGAGCCGGCCACGACCGTTGCGGTCATCGCCGGCTGCCCCAGAGGCTCGAGACTCCTCATCCATCGGCGGCATGCCCTGCATCCTCTCCCCGTCGATCGCGGCGACAAGGTGGCTCGCCACCTTTTAACGACTGCAGTCGCGGCTCGCGCACGAAACGGCCCAGCGGGACCACCCCAAGAATACCCGGATCCGCGCGGGTCGGCGCGGGTCATGGTTGCCTGGCCGCAATCTCACGCTTGATCAGCGTTTCCACACGACTTCGAGGCCGCGTGGCCGGTAGAGTAGCGGGGCAATGGAGGTCACCGTGTTTCATCATCGGTGCCGGGCGGCGCTGGCCGCCCTCGCGATCTCGGCGTTTGTCGTCCCCGCCTCGGCGCAGGAACGGCCGGCGGGAACTGTCGTCGTCGGCTACGCGGCACTGAAGGACACCGATATCGACGGCCTCTTCGCCACCGGCTGGGTCGCGGACATCAGCGGACGGGTCTCGCGATCGATCGACCTCGTCGGCGAAGTCGGCGGCAGCTACAAGTCAATCGCCGTGCCCGACGCCGGGTTCGACACGCAGATACGCATCCACACGTTCGCGGGAGGCCCTCGCTGGGTCATGAGGCCGGCTGCCAAGGTGACCGCGTACGTGCAGGGCCTGGCCGGGGGCGCGCGCCTGTCTGTCGGCATCTCGGATTGCGGATTACTGCCGGAGGCGATCTGCTCGGCGGCGCGCGACTTCGGCGAAGCGCGCACGTTCGTCGCGATTCAACCAGGCGGCGGCGTGGACGTCGCCATCGCCGGACGTGTCGGCCTCCGCCTCGCCGGAGACTACCGCGCCATCTTCGTGACCGATGACGACCTCGGCGACGACACCGTGCTCCACGAGTTCCGGTTCGCCGCCGGCATCGTCTTGGGGTTCGGCCGATAGCCGCTGGTTCAGAACCTGAGCGAGTAGACCAGCTTGAAGTTCCGGCCCATCTCCGGCACGAAATCCTTGATGAGCGACAGGTGGTTCCGATAGAGCTCGTCGGTCGCGTTGTCCAGGCGCGCCGTGACGGTGTTGACGACGCGGTCGGTGCCGAAGGAGTAGGACGCGAACAGCTTCAGCAGGTTGTAGCCATCGGTGGGTGTCTCCTCGCCGAAGACGCGGTCCTGCTTTGCCGTCGTGGTCGCCTGCACGCCGGTCTGGAACGCATTGCGCCGGTACATCAGGCCGCCGCGGAACCGCAACGGCGGAATCCTGGGCAGAGGCTCGTTGGTGCTGCGCAGCGTCCCGTGTACGTAGTCGAGGCCGAGCTCCACGCCAAAGCCGTTATCCAGCTCGACGTGCGCCTGCGCCTCCACGCCCTGCACCACGCTGTCGGCGGCGATGAACTCGATCACGGGCAGTGCCTCGCTGTGACCATCCGCGTCGGCGTGGATCTCGTGCCCGAACCGTCGGTCGAATTCTTCTTCGCTGATCGGGTTGCGGAAGATGTAATCGTCGATGCGGTTCCGGAAGTAGGTCACCTCTCCGTGGACCAGGCGGGCGCGCCACCGCACCGACGCGTCGAACCCGAGCGCCTTCTCCGATTCGAGCGCGGAGTTGCCGATCTCGAAGGCGAAGTTCCCGATGTGCGGCCCGAAGAAGTACAGCTCCTCGAGCGCCGGGTTGCGGGCGGCGCGCGCGACGCTGAACGCGATCGTGACCTGCTCATTGGCGGCGGCGGGCCGCAGCAGCAGGCCCAGCGAACCTGACACGTCCGTGAACTCGCGCGCCGGCAGACCTTCCTCAGGGCGGAACGACGCGTGGTTCACGCGGCCGCCGAACTGCAGCGTCACGTGCGGCCACTCCAGTTCCTCGTAGACGAACGCGGCCGCGCCGCGCTCCCGGACGGGCGGCGAGAGCGCCTCCTCGCCGGTGGCCGCGAACTGCCGGTCAAGGAACCACCCACCGATCGTGCCGGAGAGGCGGCCGGCAGCGCGGTGCTTCAGGTGGATGTCCGCTTCGCTGGTGTCGTTGCTGAACCGCGTGCCGGCCTCGTCGCCCTCGAACTCGGTGTGACGGTAGCGGCGGGACGCAAAGCTGGCGCGAAAGCCGTCGAGAAAACCGCCGAGACCGTTGGCGGCAGCCTTGATGCCGACCATGTGACGCGTGGGCGTCAGCTGGATCCGCCCCTCCTCCACGAACGGCACACCGTATTCCGTATCGTCGTAGCCGTAGCTGGCGCCGATGAACCCCTTTTCGGCGGTCCACGCCGCCCCGATATTGGCAAATGCGCCGCGCGACTGGCTGTTCTCGATGACACCGTCGGGCGACCGCACGTCGTCCGTTCGCCGCCCGCTGGCGCCGAGATTCACGGCCAACCGCCCGTTTCCCCAGCGCACGTCCGCGGATGGCGCCACTTCGCGTGCCGCCGACCCGAGGTCGATCGTCACACCGCCGTGGGTACCTTCCACCTTCGTGGTGGGAATCGTCTCGCTGATCACGTTCACCAGACCGCCGATCGCACTGGCGCCGTACAACAGCGTGGCCGGGCCGCGCACGACCTCGATTCGCGACGCGGAGGTGGGATTCACCGCCACCCCGTGGTCTCCCGACTGGCTCGAGAGATCGCCGACGCGCTGCCCGTCCTCGAGGATGAGCACGCGGTCGCCGTCGAGGCCACGGATCACGGGCCGCGAGGGCCCCGGCCCGAACGACCGTTCGGCCACGCCCGGCTCGGCCTGGAGCGTGGCGCCGAGCGTTCCCTGGAGCTGGCGGGCGAGGTCGTGCCCGAGCAACGTTGAGGTCGGCTGATACGACTCGAACGGGTCGCGTGCGTCGGGACTCACCGACACGACCTCGGTGTAGTGCACCCCCGGAGCGAGCAGGACGTCCAGGGGCGCGGGCGGCCCGGTCCCGATCCTGACCTCGGGCCGGAGCGGCACGAACCCCGGGTGGGTGATGAGCAGGTGATGAAGACCCGCGGGCACGGCGGCAATCGAGAAGCGGCCGTCGCTGTCGGTCACCGCCACCAGCGAAGTCCCTTCCACCGTGATCGCGACCTCGGCCATCGGCTTCAGCGTCTGCGCGTGGCGGACCTGGCCCGTGATCGTCTGTTGCGCCTGCGCCGCGTGTGCACCGAACACCAGCAGCGCCCCGGCGGCCGCCGCCCGCCGCATGAGCGCGAATGTTGAAACCATCGCCACTCCTTCGAGGATACGTAATCCGGTGTGATCGGTGCGGGCCGCCCCTCATCGGGCGGGCACCTGAGCGCCGACTGTTCGTTGCTGTGGCTCCGGTTACCGGGCCGACGGAGGTGCGCGGGCGGGACCGCGATCAAGGAGTGGTGCGCGGTGCGCGGCAGGCTGCCGAACCTCGACACGTGCGCCTGGCGCGAGCGCCACCGACGGCGGAGGGACGCCCGCCGACGGCGATCGGAGCGAGCGCGTCCAATGGCAGACGAGGCAGTGATCGGCAGCATCGTCCGGCGTATTCCCGAAGGCGGCCAGGTCGTCGGCGGGCGCGCTGCCCGCCACGCACGCGACGTCGTCCTTCCCCGAGTGCGGGAAGCCAGCGGGTGCCGCCACCAGCAGGAGACACGCGATCGACCGCGCGAACCGCCGGAACAGGGAGAGCCGGACCATCCGATCAGAAGGGTAGCACGGACCTCGGCGAAGGCGCCAAAACCGGCCCGGCTATACTCTCGGGCGATGTTCCCGGTCGCCGACGTGATCCCCTCGCGTTCGAGGCCTTACGTCACGATCGGCCTTATCGGCGTGAATACCGCCGCCTTCGTCGTCGAACTGCTGCTCGATGATGCGCTGCCCGGGGCCATCTTCACGTTTGGCCTGGTGCCGGCGGCCTTCTCGTGGCCCGACATCCTGTCGAGCATGTTCCTGCACGCGGGATGGCTGCCCTTCCTCGGCAATATGCTCTATCTCTGGATCTTCGGCGACAACGTCGAGGACCGGATCGGCCGGCTGCGCTACCTGATGTTCTACCTCGCCTGCGGCACCGCGGCGGCGCTGGGGCACGTGGCGTTCGAGCCGAGGTCGGTGACGCCGGCGATCGGCGCCAGCGGAGCGATATCGGGGGTGATGGGCGCGTACTTCCTGATGTACCCGCGCTCGCGAGTGCTGACGGCCGTCTTCCCGATCGTCTTCCTGGACCTGATCGAAGTGCCGGCGGTGTTCTTCCTCGGCGCCTGGTTGCTGCTACAGCTGTTCAGCGGGGTCGGATCGATCGGCGCCTACGCGGAGGGCGGCGTCGCGATCTGGGCGCACGTGATCGGGTTCGCCACGGGTGCGCTCGGTGGGTGGATGTGGCGCGGCCGCGTGACCTATCCCTGAAGGGAAAAGGAGGACACTCGACTGGTCGAGTGTCCCCGTTTCGCTAGCCGACGGTGAACGGAGCGGTGGCCCTGACACTACCCCACTCGATTCGGAGCGTTCCGCCCTGGGTTGTGTCATGGACAGAGATCGTCAGCTGCTCCACCGGTGCTCCCGTCTTCTCTACTTTCATCGGCGTGCGCCCGATCTCGAGCGATGCGTTGTAGGGAATGCCCCACTGGCCAGGCTTGGCGAGCTTGCCGAAGATGAGCTGCCATTCTCCTTCTCCGGCCTGAGTGTTGATTGTATAGGTTCCAGGTTCGAGGCTGAGCGTCCCGAACTTGAGCGCCTTGTCCGTCGTGATCGTCGTCGCCTCGTCCGCGCCGGTGCGCCACGGTTTGCCCGGATACGGATCGATGTCCTTACCCGGTGTGCGTCCCTTGAGTGAGGGACGGCCGTACTCGATGGCGATGTTGGCCCCGTCAATCGTCCATTCGGACTTGACATGGGGGCTGCCCTTCTTCCCGGGATGGACTTCCGTGGTCTTCTGTCCCGCTCCGGCCACGACCAGAGCGCCGGCCGCGACGAACGCCGCTGCCGCGAGTGCCTTGCGCATGGCTGAGTCCTCCTTGAATTCCAGAACCGGAAGAGCATATCAGCGGTCGCGGCACGCCGTCGATGGCAGACGAGCCAGGCGCGATCAGCGGCGGGCGGGGACGTCGCGATTCTCGCGATCGCGGCGGCACGCCGGGCACAGCGCCTCGCCGCTGTCAATGAAGAGGTGACGACGGCAGAACAGCCGGCTGCAGCCGGAGCAGACGCGCCAGTGGTGGCCGCCCAGCGCGGCACCGCACTCGGCGCACCGGAACTGCCGCGGGGCGTCGTCGGTCATCCCGGAGCCGCCCTATGAGCCGCCGGCGCGCTTGCGGACCTCGTGGGAGACCTGCGCCAGCTCGATCATCAACTTCTCGAACTCCCGCGCGTAATCGGCCGCCGGCATGAACGTGCGCCGGATACGGAGTTCCTCGACCGTCGATTCGAGCGCGCTCTTCCGCTGCAGCAGCCGGACCAGGTCGGGGTCGGTCGGCGGCGTGTCCGCGGCCGCCTCGTCCAGGTAGATGCGGCTGGCCATCGCGCCGTCGTCGCCCGGATCGATCGCGTCCTTGCCGACGCCGTCGCCGTTGTCGTCGAGGAGCGGCCGCTCGGTCGCCAGCTGCCCGCGCTGCTGGTAGTGGCGGCGCACGCCGGCGGCGGCAGCCGTGAAGGCTTCCCACATCGAGATGCGCCGGTTCTTGTCGACGTCCGACGCCTCCTGCTGGAACGCCTTGATGAAGTACTCCGGGAACACGGTGTCGAACCGCTGCGCGGCCGAATCGGTGGCGGTCATGACGACGCGGCGCGGCCCGGCCAGCCGCTCGAGGAAGGGAAAGCTCGCCGAGGTGGTGTTCACGAGTACGACCCGCCCGCGGATCCGCGCGACCAGCTCGGCCCAGGCTGCCGATTCGAGGTCGGGACCGACCAGGTTGAACTTGGCGTCGACGCCGTCGAACGTCCCGTGCCCGATCAAGACGACGAGCAGCAGCCCGTCCGGGCCTACGGCCTGCTGCAAGGCGGTCATCGCCTTGCGCACGTTGGCCGCCGTCGCGGACGCGTCGTCTGCCTGCGTGTCGGAGAGGACGGTGATGTTGGCGGCGTCGATCTTCATCTGCGTCCCCAGCACCGCGGAGAGCTCCGCCGTCCACTTGCCGTATTGCTGCGCGTAGCTCTGCCCACCGCTCGCGCCGGCGACGATCAGCGCGTACCGCTGCTGTGCGCCCGCGCTGGCAACCGTCACGAACAGCAACCCGATCGCCAGCGCGAGGCTGTTCAACGCCGTTCCCGCGCCGCGCACCTGCCGGCCAGCGGCCTTCACGAGGCGCACGCGTTCCGCCC
Source organism: Vicinamibacterales bacterium (assembly GCA_048594975.1). Classification (GTDB taxonomy): domain Bacteria; phylum Acidobacteriota; class Vicinamibacteria; order Vicinamibacterales; family 2-12-FULL-66-21; genus JBMDXB01. The sequence goes on from JBMDXQ010000024.1 coordinate 170,113, forward strand.
CCTCCTGCGCCCTGCACCATGCACCCGCACCGGGCCCTTGCACGTGCAGCGGCACGCTGCACCGGCACCCTGCACCCCTGCACCTGCACCGTTCACCGAAGCCCCCACCTCCGCCTGACCACCCACTCGACCCCGAGCAGAAGGACGATGGCGGCGAAGGACCAGGCGTTGTGCCACAGATCCCGGCGCAGCGACAGCATCGCCGTCGGAGCGCGCGCGCGCAGCGCGTCGCCGAGCGCCCCGACCTCGTCTTCCGCGATTACGCGTCCGCCGGTGGCCGCGGCGAGCCGCTGCAGCAGTGCGAGATTGAGGCGTGGATCGGTCATTTCCAGATCGGCGCCGCCGACGAGGAGCGCCGCGCCGGACGTGCCGAGGAGCGCTCCGCCGCGCCTCGCCTCGGCGGTGACCCGGTAGACGCCCGGCTGCTCCGGGCGGAACGAGGCGGTAAACGTGCCCGTGCCCGCGCCGGACGGGGCGGCGGCGGCGAGCTGCTCGAGCCTGCCGTCCGGCATCGAGACGCGCACCGCGACCGCCACGTCGCGCTGCAGCTCGAAAGCGTCGTTGCGCGCGGCGACCCGCAGCGTCAGCGTATCGCCCGCCGCGGCGCCCGCCGGCACGATCACGTGGACGGCGTCGGTGGCGGGCAGCGAGAGCCAGCGGATCGCCTGCCGCCAGAAGCGGTCGTAGGAGCGATCGCTCGACGGCAGCATCATCCGCCATCGCCACGCCGCCTCGCCGGTGAACACCATGGCACGGCCTTCGCCGAATCGCTGCACGGCGACGAGGGCGCGGGGCGCGCCGCCCGGTCCGCTGGTGGCGGCGAGCACCGTCGCCCCGGGGCGCGGTCCGCCGAGCGGCGCCGTCGACGCCAGCGCCGGGGTGTCGTCCCAGCGCCGGCGCGTCTCCTCGGCCGTGAGCCCGAGCTGCATGACCGGATGCGACTCGCCGGCGGCCGTCAGCGCGACGCGATTCGCGCCTCGCCCCGCCGCGGCGACCACGCCGCCGTCGCGCGCCGCCACCGCCAGCGGCAGCACGTCTGCGATCGGCGTGTCGGAGAGCCGCGCGCTCACGAACGATCGAGCACCGAGCACCAGCAGGCCGCCGCCGCGCTCGCCGACGAACGCCCGGATGGCGTCGAGCTGGCCGCGCGAGAGCTCGCCCGGCTCGACGTTGGCGAGCACGATGGCGTCGTAGGCGAACAGCTGCTCGGTGCGCTGCGGAAACCCGTCGCGCAGCGCGTCGCTGCGCGACCGGGCCGCCTGGATGTAGAAGGTGTCCTGGCCCTGCTCGTTCTTGCCCTTGCGCACGACGGAGTCGACCTCGATCTGCAGATCGGCGGCGAGGGCGCGCTTGAGAAAGCTGTGCTCGAAGCCGGGCGCTCCTTCGACGAGCAGAATCCGCCGCCCCCGCGCCGGCGGCTGCACCAGGACGCTGCGCGCGTTGTTCTCCGGCACGAGCTCGCCGGCCGCAGCCGGGATCTCGACCGTGTAGACGGCGGGCCCGCCCGAGGGCGGCGCGACGTGGAAGATCTCGCGCACCGGCGTGCCGTCCCCCGCCGGCGCTGCCCGCCGCACCTCGATCGGGCGCCCGTTCTCGAGCAGCCGCAGCTCGATCGGCGCCGTCCCGCTGCCGTGGCTCACTGCCGAGACCGCGAGATCGATCTGCGAGTCGTCGAGGACGGCTTCCGCGGCGGTGACGCTCAGGACCTCGCGGTCTCGCCCGACGGTGCCCGAGCCAACGCCGATCGGGTAGACGGAGACCGCGACATCGGATGACGTGATCTGTGAGGCCGCGCCGCTGGTGTCGCCGCCGTCGGAGATCACCACCACGCCGGCGAGCGGGCGGCCGCGGTAGCGTGCCTGCACCGCCGTCAGCGCTCCCGCCAGGTCGCTGCGCCTCGCGGCGGCAGCAAGCTCGCCGGGGCCAGCGGGCGCCAGGCCGTCGCCGAACGCGAGCACCTCCACCTTGAACCGCGGCCCGAGCACCGGCAGCAGGGTACGCGTCACGATCTCGCGCGCGTGATCGATGCGCCGCTGACCGCCCGCGTCGTCGATGCTCATGCTGCGGGACGTGTCGACCAGCACCGGCACGACGACCTCGCGCGTGTCCATGGTGTCGAGCCGCGCCACCGGCCGCATCAGCAGGACGGCGAGCAGCAGCAGCGTGAGGAACCGGAGGGCCATGAGGACGCCGCGCCGAAGCGAGGATACGCGCAGCCGCCGATACGCGACGAAGGCCAGTGCCGCCGTTCCGGCGATCAGCACCACGACCAGCCACGGCGGCAGCGGGTTGGCGAACGTCACTGCCGTTTGCCCGTCGCGAGCGACTGGAAGTACTTCGCGATGAGATCGCGGTATTTGTCAGGGACGCGCTCGCTGCCGCCGGCGTTCAGGCGCCCCACCTGGCCCTTGCGCGAGAGCCTGTCGGAAGCCCCCGCCTCATACCGTTCGAGCGCCAGGTCGACATCCTTGCGCAGCGATTCCCACCGGGAGCGATCCTGCTTGAACTGCTCGGTGCCAGGCGCCGAGCGGCTGTACTCGTGCTGTTCCGGCGTCCCGCCTTCGCCGTCGTGCTGCTGGCCCTGCTGCAGCCGGCTTAGTGCGTCCTGCGCGCGTTGCAGCTCCCGGTGGTACTCGGCGCGGAGCCGTTCGAGCTCGCCCTGACCGGACTCGCCCGCCGATCCGCTGCGCGACCGACCAGCACCGTCGCCCCTGCCGTCGCCCGCCCGCTGGCCCGGCGCGCGTCCGCGCTGCCCCTGCTGCCGCTCCCGCGCTTCGGCAGCGCGCATCTGCTGCTCCAGCTGATTGAGGCGGTCGCGGATCTCCTGCGTGCGCTTCAGTTCGTCCGCCAGCTGGCGCGCGGCGGTGTCCCCGCCGCCACCCAGCGTGTCGGCAACCTGCTCGAGGGCGCGCGCCAGCTGGCGCTCTTCCGGCGACGTTCTCTGCGAGCCGTCGCGCAGCAGCTTCGTCGTCTCGCGCATCCGCTGCCCGACGCGGCCCGCCTGCAGCTCGCGCGCCGCCTCGGTGTGTCTCTCCTGCGCGGCCGCGCGCTGCAGTTCGTCGACGCGCCCCGCCAGGCGATCCTTCTCGTCGGCCAGCCGACGCCGTGCCTCCGCGCTCGCGGCGCCGTCGCGTTCCAGCCGCTCGGCCTCGGCGGCAAGCCGCCGCTGCGACTCGGCGATCTGCCGCGCCTCGAGCTGCAATTGCCCGGCGGCGCGCTGCCTCTCTCCGGCGCTGCCGCCGCGCGCCTGCCGCTCGATCGATCGCAGCTGCCCGGCGGCGCGCTCCCCGCTCTCGACGGCCGACCGGGTATCCTGGCGCTTCAGGTCGCCGGCCGCACGTCGCATCTGCTCCGACACGTCGCCCATTGCTGGATTCGCCTGAGCCCTCGCGTCACCCTGTTTCGCGAGCTGCTCCGTCTGCCGCCGGAGCTCCTCCTGCTCGCGCGTCAGCCGCTCCAGCCGACGCTTGATTTCGTCGGCGTCCAGGCCGCCGGCGGCCAGTTCGCGCTGCTGGCGGTTCAGCTCCTCCTGCCGGCGCGCGAGGTCGCGGATGCGCTCAAGCGAGCTGTCCTGCGCGTCGGCGCGGTCCGGGCGTTCCTCCACCTGCGAGCGCGACTCGTAATTGGTCCGCTGCTGCCGCTGCAGTTCGCGATCGAACAGCGCCGAGAGGTCCTCGCCGGCACGGTTCGAGCCGCCGCTGCCGGTCCCGCGCTGCTGCGCGACCTGTCGCCGCCGGACCTCGGCCTGCGCCTGCAGCAGCGCGTTCAGCGCCGCCATCTCGTGGGGAATCGCCTCGCGCGTCTGCTGCGCCTCGAGCTGCTGCTGCGCCCGGGTCATCGCCGCCAGCGCGGCGCCAATGGGGTTGGCCGCACCCGAGGGCTGACCCCCGGGCGCTGGCTGCGCCGCGCCGCCCGCACCCAGCCGCTGCGGGTAGGGCGGGCGCCCTGCCCGCCCGCCGCCGGCCGTCAGCTGCTCGGCCCGGGCGCGCAGCTCCGCCTGCGCCCGCGCGATGGCCTGCACGTCGTCGGCCGATCGCCCGCCACCGGAGCGGCGCTCCACGTTCCACGTCGCGTTGATGATCTCCTTCTGCGCGGCAATGAGCGCCTCGAGTTGCGTCGCGGCGGCCCCGCCGGCCATGCTCTGCGCCGCCACGAACTCCTCGCCGAACGGCTTCACCTCGAGAAAGAACATGTCGCTCTTCGCCTCGCTCGGCCGTTTGCCGCGGCCGACGTCGCGGGCGCGCGCGTAGTAAGTGATCACGTCCCCCGGCTGCACGCCGAGCGCTTCGGCGGGGAGGAGATAGGCGCCGGTCTTTTGCACGCTGGTGCCGGTCACGCGGCGGAATGCCGCCGTCCGCTCCCGCCCGCCCGACACGGAGTACACGAGGTCGAACGCGGCGATGCCGTGGTCGTCGTCGGCGCGCGCCTCGATGGACACTTCCTCGAGCGGCGTGATCTGCTGGTCGCGCGACGGCCGGATGATTCGCACGTCCGGCGGCCGGTCGTCCATCAGACGGATGAAGTACTCGGTATCGCCGCGGCCGCGCAGGCCGCCCGGATCGACCAGGTGGACGCGGTACGAGTCGTCGCGCGCGAGCGTGAGCTCCGCCTCGAGCGCGTTGCCGTCCGCGCCGCGCAGCGGCAGGGACGGCGAGCCGGTGAGCGCCAGCTCCCCGCCCGCCACGGGGCGATCGGCGTGAACGCGCAGGCGGACGCGCGTGCCCGCCGGCGCGTAGATGTCGCCGCCGTCCGCCTCGTCGCGCGGCGCCAGCCCGCTGAACGAGGGATACACGTAGCGCAGGTCGATGCGCTCGACCCGGGGCGGGTGCACGGCCGTGACGGTGTACTCCGTCGAGACCGCCGTGCCGGCGGCGACGCGATAGCGGAACGTGCGCTCGACGGCGTCGACGTCGAACCGGAACCCGTCGCCGTCCCGGGTCATCTCGATCATCCGCCGCTCGGCGCCGTCCTGCACCGTCAGCAACGGGGAGAAGGCGGTCACGATCCCCGACCGGCCGCGCACGGTCGTGCCGATGCGAACCGGCTCGCCGGCGACGACCCGCAGGTCACCGGGATGGACCTCGACGCGGATGGTATCGGGGAAGGCTGCGACCCACGCGGTGGCAGCGGCCCGCCGCACTGAGGGCAGGGCGAGGATCGTCACGGCGACGAGCGCGAGCACGCCGGCGCCGGCTTCGATGCCGGCGCGCTTCAGCACCGCCTGCGGGATGACGTCGGCCGGATCGATCGCCTGCAGGCGCCGGACGGCACCGGCGATGATCAGCTCCGAGAACGCGGGCGACCCACCGGAATGGCGGCGCTCGGCGACGTCGACCGCGCTCACCAGGGCGTCGTCGAGCGGCGCACGGCCGGCGGCCGCCGAGGTCTGTTCTTCGACGTAGCGGGCGACGAGCCGATCGTCGGGACGGCGCTGGTTTCGGACCAGCAGGAAGATGCCGGCCGCCGCACCCGCCACGACGGCGGCGGCGCCGGCGATGAGCGTCCAGCCCTGCGGCCGGAAGGTCGCATCCAGCACGAGCGCCGCGAGCAGCGGCACGGTCGTCACGGGGGCGACGCGGCCCAGGGTCCGAAGCACCACGAGCCGAAACCACCGGCGGCGCACGCGTCCGAGCAGCGAACTGAGCTCGCGTTCCATCATGGCTTCCCGATGGCCGACTCAATCACCAGGACGGCGAGCATGAGCATCAGCGCGTAGCGCCAGTAGCCCTGCCGCTCCTCCGCCTGCCGGGCGCGCAGCTCCGCAGGCCCGCCGGCAGGGCGCGCGACCGCTTCCACGTGTTCCCGGAACTCGTTCTCCGGCATGCGCACCAGCGTCGCCTCGCGCGGGTCGACGTTCACCGCGATCGTCCGGCTGGCGAACGGGTACACGCCGGGCTCGGCGCGCACCCCCTCGGGCACGCGGCCGACGAGATACTCGACGGCATCATCGCGGGGACCCGCCACGTGACGCAGCGTCTCGATCGCAAACGGCACGAACGAGGGGTGGAGCGGGAAGTCGTTCCACCGCCGATCGAGGTCGGAGGCGAACAGCACCACGCGTCCCTTCCCTTCCGAGCGTTCGAGCAGCGCAGGCGCGCCGTCGGTGAAGCGCGCGGCGACGTGCCACGAGCCGGCCTGCAGGCGCCACGACCGATCGAACCGGACCTGTCCGAGATTGGCCGCCAGGGCCCCGAACGGCTCGAAGATCGGATGGCGCAAATCCGTCGCCGCCAGCGCCGCGGCGATCGGCTGCTCCTGCGCGGGCAGCACCGGTTGCCAGTCGAAGAGCATCGACAGCACCGAGGGTTCCATGTCGGGCGACGCCGCGGCGAGCAGTCCGCCGCCGGCACGGACGAAGGCCGCCAGCGGCGCGCGCGTGCGCCGGTCGAGGCCGCGAGTCGAGAGGAGCACGATGACGCGGTACCGCGACATCTCGTCCGCGGGCATCGCCGCCGCCTGTGCGCCCGTGACGATACGCGGCTCCAGCGGCCCGCCGTGATCGGCCGCGGCTGCCGCATCGATCGCGCGCGCGAGGTAGAAGCCGGACCAGGCGTCACCCGAGGTGACGATCAGAACCGCCGGGCGGGCGGCGGGATCGGCGGCCGCAAACCGCGTGTTGTCCGCCTGGAACCCGCCGGGATCGTCGATGGTGACCTGCAGGGCGCCGCGGACCGGCGACGGCACCGTGACGGACGCGTCCGCCACCGCGTCGGGCGCCACGGTGAACCGCGCGGTTCCGATCGTCCGGCCGTCGCGATGCACCCGCACCTCTCCCGCACGTGCGGCTGCACCTGCATTGCGGATGGCGGCGACCACGCGCGCCCCTTCGACCCGTACCGAGACGAGCGCGAGGTTGGCGGGGGGAGCCCCGGCGTCCGCAACCTGGAGCGCCATCCCCTCCGGTATCAGCGCGCGCGCCTGGTCCTCCCAGCCGGCGCGTTGCAGGTCGGTCACGAGCACGAGCGTTGCGGGGCCGTTTTCGGCCAGTTCGGACGCCTTCTGCAGCACCGGGCCGTAACGCGTCCCCGAGAATCCTGGCCGCACGTCGCCCAGCGCCGCCCGGGCCTCCGCCGCGGCGCCGGGCGGCGCGATTACCGTCGCGCGCTCGTCGAAGGCGACGACCGCGACGCGCTCCGACGCGCCCGCCGCGTCAATCGCGGTACGCGCGAGATCGAGCGCGCGGTCGAACTGGCCGGGCGCGCCCATGCTGTACGAGCGATCGATCGCGACGATGCGCGTGGAGGCAGCCGCCGGCGCGTCCGCGAGGAACGGCCGCGCGAAGGCCGCCGCCAGGAGCAGCAGGGCCGCGACGCGGGCCGCCAGGAGAAGGATGTCGCGCAGCCGGCGCCGCCGCGAGCGCTCGACGGGCGACCCGCGCAGCAGCCGGACCGCGGTGAAAGGTACCGCCGGCGCGACCTCGCGCCGCAGCAGGTGCAGCACGATGGGAATGGCGACCAGCGCAGCGCCAATCAGGAACGCAGGATAGAGAAAGCTCATCGTTCCGCCCTACTTCCGGCGTGCGCGGGCGGACAGGTACGACAGCAGAGCGAAATCGAGCGGCTGCGACGTGTCCAGTTGCACGTAGTCGATCCCCGAGCCGCGCAGCTCGCGGTCGTAGCGCAGCGTCAGCCCGGCCAGCTCACGCAGGTACGCCTTGCGGATCGTCGAGGGGTCCGCGGTCACCTCCTCGGCGCTCTCGACGTCGTGGAAGCGCGACGCCCCGCGGAACGGGAACGTCAGCTCGTGCGGGTCGAGCAGCTGGAACACCACCACGTCGGTGCCGCGGAACCTGAGGTGCTTCAGCCCCTGGATCGCCGGTTCCGGGTCGTCCAGCAGGTCCGAGATCACCACCACCATGCTGCGCTTGACCAGCGCCTCGGAGAGCAGGTGCAGCGGCCGCGCGAGGTCGGACCGCACGCCGGGCTCGAGCCGCTCGAGCGCGAGCAGCAGCGCGTGCAGGTGGCCGCGGCGGGCGCTTGCCGGCAGCCGCACGCGGATCCGATCGTCGAAGCTGATGAGGCCGGTGGCGTCGCGCTGGCGGTTCATCAGGAATGCCAGCGACGCGGCCAGCACCGATCCGTATTCGAGCTTCGTCATCGCCGCGCCGCCGCGATAGGTCATCGAGGCGCTGACGTCCACCATCAGGTGACACTCGACGTTGGTCTCCTCCTCGAACTTCTTGACGTAGTGGCGATCGCTGCGCGCGTACACCTTCCAGTCCAGCGTGGACAGATCGTCGCCGGGCATGTACTGCCGGTACTCGGCGAACTCCACGCTGAAGCCCTTGTAGGGACTGCGGTGCAGGCCGGCGAGAAACCCTTCCACTACTGTCCGCGCCTTCAGCTCCATCGTCCCCAGCCGGGCGATGACCGACGGGTCGAGGAACCGGAGATCGCGCGTGGTCGACACCGCAGGCATCGCGGCTGCCTAGAGCCCGCTGCGCGGCGGCGGCACCGCCTCGAGCAGCCGCTCGACCAGGTTGTCGGCGGTCACATGCTCGGACTCGGCGTAGAAGTTGGGAATGACCCGGTGGCGCAGCACCGGCCGGGCGAGTGCTTGGATGTCGGCAACCGACACGTGATAGCGGCCGTTCATCAGCGCGCGCGCCTTGCCGGCGAGGATGAGCGACTGGGAGGCGCGAAGGCCGGCGCCCCACTTGATCCAGTCGCTCACGAACTGGTAATTGGTCTGCCGCCCGGGGCGCGAGGCGTCCACCAGCCGCACGGCGTAGCGCGCCACGTCCTCGGCTACGACGACCTGCCGGACCAGTTGCTCGATCTCGAGGATGTCCGGGCCGCTGAACACCCGCTCCGGCGCCTCGCGCGCGGCGCCGGTCGTCGCCGTGACGACGCGAACCTCCTCGTCCTCCGAGAGGTAGCTCATGACGATGTTGAACATGAAGCGATCGAGCTGCGCCTCGGGGAGCGGGTAGGTGCCTTCCAGCTCGATCGGGTTCTGCGTCGCGAGCACGAAGAACGGCCGGTCGAGCGGGTAGGGCCGGCCGGCGGCGGTGACGTGATACTCCTGCATCGCCTCGAGCAGCGCCGCCTGCGTCTTCGGCGGCGTCCGGTTGATCTCGTCGGCGAGCACGATCTGCGCGAAGATCGGGCCCTTCACGAAGCGCAGCGAGCGGTGGCCGCCGGCCTCGTCCAGCATCTCGGTGCCGGTGATGTCGGCCGGCATCAGGTCGGGCGTGAACTGGATGCGCTTGAACGACAGGTCGAGGATCTGCGCGACGGTCTTGATCAGCAGCGTCTTGGCAAGGCCCGGCACGCCGGTGATGAGGCAGTGGCCGCCGGTGAAGAGCGCCATCAGCACCTGGTCGATCGTCTCGTCCTGGCCGACGATCACCTTGCGGATCTCCGCGAGGATCCGCTCGCGGCCGAGGGCCACCCGTTCGGCCAGCGCGGCGATGTCGGCCGTCGTCATGTCCATCAGTGCGTCAGCGCGTAGATGATTTCGTTGATCTGCATCCGGTACGCCTGCGCCGTGAACTGCACGTACCCGGGATACTCGGCGGCGTTGGACCACTCCCAGCCGTCACCCATGTCGGTGTTCCAGTTGATGAGCACCATCGCGCGGCCGTTGTCGTCCTGAATCGCCTTGAGCATCGCCGTGTACCCCCCTTTTTCCCAGGTGCGGCCCTGCAAGAACGAGCCCAGCCCTGGGGTCTGCGGATACGCGTCGATCTGGTAGAAGCAGTGGTAGATCGGATGGGTCGGCGGCAGGTCGACGATCTTCCGGTCCGGGAACACGCGCTTCATCTCGCGCTCCATGGTGGCGAACTCCACCGGCCCGTGGAAGTCGTCGAACGTGAGGGTACCGCCGCGCAGCAGGAATTCGCGCAGGATCGGGACCTCGGCATCCTTCAGGCGCAGGTTCCCGGGCTCGACGATGTAGATCCAGGGATAGGCCCAGAGGTTCGGGTCCTCGAGCGTGATGACCACCGGATCGTTCACCTGGATGGCGGTGGCGGTCTTGAGGCGCCGCGAGAGGTTCTGCTCGGCGGCCGGCGCGTCGATGAACCAGGGCTCGTCCTCGATGCTTACCCACGGGCCGCGCGGGATCGTCCATGCCTCGTACTTGATGCGCGCGAAGGTCCACTGCAGCCCGGCGAAGCGCGCGTCCGGCTGCATCGGGTTCGGCGCGTCGGCGCCGGGCACGGCCGGGCCGCCAGCGCCCCAGAGCAGCACGCCGGCGACAGCGGCGGCCGGGAGCAGCCGCAGCGCGCGCGGGAGCGCCCTCACCGCGCGCCCCCGTCCGACGGTCCGCGGATCGTCTTGAGCAGCAGCTCCTGCGCGCGCTCGAACATCGGCGCGATCTCGAGGGCCGCCAGCGCTTCGCGCTTCGCGTCGGGCAGGCGCTTCGTGAGCAGGTAGACCTCTCCGAGGTCGCAGTGGGCGGCAGCCTTGTCCGCCGGGCCGGCGGCGAGCGCCGCCTTGAACTCACGCTCCGCGGTCGCGGCCTCCTGGCGGCGGAGCGCGATCCGGCCGAGCGCGGTGTGCGCCTGCGCGTCGAACGGATCGAGCGATACGATGCGCTCGTGCGCGAAGGCGGCGGCGCCCTCGTCCTTCAGCGTCTCGGCGAGCGCCGCCAGACGGCGCGCCGGCTCGATGGCCGCGTGGTCGTGCGCCAGCAGCGCCTGGTACTCCTTCCGCGCGCGTGCCGCGTCGCCGAGCTGCTCGGCCAGCCGCGCCATGATCGCGTGCGGGCTGTCGTCGCCGATCGCCATCGGCACGAGCGCGGCCGCCTTCTCCAGCGGCGCGAACGCCGCGCGGTCGGCGGCGGCGGCGAGTGCCCGGCCGAGCGCGATCTGCGCCCCGTAGCTGCCCGGCTTCGCGGCCGCCTCGGCGCGCAGGTCGTCGATCGAGGCCTCGGCCCGGGCCGTGGCGGCCTCGCCTGTGCCGCGCGGGACGACCGAGTCGCGCAGCGCCGCGCGGAGCGCGCCAAACCGCGCGTCCAGCGCCTTGTCGAAGGACGCCTGCAGCTCGTCGACGGTCACCCCCAGCGCCTTCGAGAGCGCCGCCTCGTGCTCGCTCCCGTCCCCGTACGACCGCACCAGCGCGCGCAGCGCCGGCTCGCCTTTGGCCTGCACGATGTGCTCGACGAGCAGGGCCGCTTGGTAATAGGCGAGCGCGATCGTGTCGGGGCGCGTGAAGCCGGCGTTCAGGTCGCGCACCTTCAGCGCCTCGCCGCGCTCCAGCGCGGCGGCGAACGGCACTTCCATGTCGCGCCCCCACTCGGGACGGGCGCGTGTCTCCTCGTACACGGAGATGCCCTCGGTCAGCCAGCGCGGGACGCGCTGCTTGGACATCTGGAGCGTGATGACGTGCGCGAGCTCGTGCCAGAGCGTCGCCTGCCACGAGAAGGTCCCCGGCGGCCGCGCCTTCGGCGAGTCGAGCGACACGACGCGGCCGAAGCAGGCGCCCAGCGCGCCGATCAGGCCGGGAATGCCCAGCGTGCGCACCGCGAAGTCGTCGTGCACGGGGAAGATTTCGACCAGGAGCGGCCCCGACGGGGTGAACTCGTACTTCCGGCTGAGCGAGGCGATCGCCTCCTTGGCAAGCGGAACGGCGTACTCGCGGAGCACCGCCGCCTCGTCGGGATGGAACTTGAAGATGAAGTTGCCGTCGCGGACGACTTCGAACTTGTCCAGCTTGTCGAGCAGGTTCAGCAGGTTGAACGTCGGCCGATCGAACGGAAAGGCGTCGTGCGCGCGCTCGAGAAACGTGCGCGCCTCCGCCTCCTCGCCGAGGCGCATCAGCTGCATGCCGAGCGAGGCGTGAGCGCGATGGTTGGACGGATCCAGCTTGATCGCCTCGCGGCTCATCGCCGCCGCCTCCGCGAAGCGGTAATTGCGGGCGGCGAGCTCGCCGACGACGCGGTAGAGATCGCCGTGCGCGGGGTTGATGGCGAGCACCCGTGTCACCTCCGCGTCGAACCCGACGCGGTCGTCGCGAACGTAGAGGATCGCGGCGAGCAGGGCGCGTGCGTCGATGTCCGAGGGGTTGACGCGGAGCACCGCGTCGATGCGCTCGCGTGCCGCGTCGAAGCGGGTGTTGTCCACGTCGAGCTGCGCCAGCAGCAGGTGCGCCGGCGCGAGATCGGGATCGATTGCCAGCGCGCGCGCGGCCGCGGCGGCGGCGGCAGGCGGATCGTCCTCCGCGATCGTGCGGGCGAAACCGACGTGCGCCGGCGCCCACTTCGGATCGAGCTTCAGCACCTGCTGAAACGACTTGGCGGCTTCGTTGAGCTCGGACGTCTCGAGGAAGAGCATGCCCCAGGCGCTTTCGAGCGCGGGATGCGTGCCCGCACCGGTCGCCGAGCGGAACAGGGCGTTGGCGTCGTGGACGCGTCCGAGCGCGTGCGCGGCGCGTGCCGCACGGAACAGCGCATCGCCGTTTCCCGCACCCGCCGCCGACTGCTGCACGAGTCGCTTCAGGTGCTGCCCCGCCTCCTGCGACCGTCCGACCCGCTGCAGCAGCAGGCCGAGCTCCAGCGCCGCATCGCTGAGCGGACCTTTCGCCGCGGCCGGCTGCAGCAGCGCCAGCGCCTGCTCATGCTCGCCTTTGCGGATCAGCAGGTGCCCGCGCACGGCGGCGGCCGCCGGGTCGTCCGGGCGGGTCTGCGCCAGCGACTCGGCGTCGGCCAGCCGACCGTGCGCGATCGCCGTCCACGCGGACCGGGGAAACGGTTCAGTCGAAGGGGTCTGGCGAGCGACGCGGGGCGGCGACATCGCCGCTGCCGCGCACACATAAAGAAGGATGACGACCAGCGGCCGCATCGACACCGGGAGACGACGGCGCGAGCGAGCGTCGCGCATGCGACTGTCCAGATTATAGAGCACAGGCAGCGCTTACCCGATTCTGACGCGGCGCGAGCGGGAACGGTCTCAGAACAATTCGCGCCAGGTGAAGAAGAGTGCGGCGGCCAGCCCCTGCCCCAGCGCGAACATCGCGGCCCAGCCCGCCGCCGCGCGGGTCGAGAGCACGGCCGCGAGGGCCAGGAACAGGGGAAACAGCGTCGCGGTGACGCGGCCCATCGACAGCACGCCGCCGGCCGCGAGGGGCGCGAGCACGTTCAGCAGCACGTAGCCGGCCCACGCCGGGCCCAGCTTCCGCCACACCGGCCACGCGAGGCCCAAAGCAAACGCCAGGCCGAGGGTGTTCAGCGCCTGGAACGGATAGGCTGCGGCCAGCTGCAGCAGCCCCGACCCGCTGCCCACCGCCAACGTGAAGCCGCTCGAACCGAAGCTGCGCCCCCATGCCCCGTGCAGGCGTGCCCACGCAAACCAGATCTCCGTGAGCCGGTAGACGTAGACCGTGAACGCCATCATCCCCACCGCAGGCATCGCCGCGACCGCGAGCGCAACGAGACGGCGGCGGCCCGGCTCGCGAAACGCCGATCCTGGCGGCGGCCCGGCGTCGCGAACGCCGAGCGCCAGCAGCCCGAGCGGCAGGCTCAGGAAGAAGCCGTTGGGACGCGACAGGCCGGCCACCAGCCCCCAGATCGCCGCGCGCGTCCACTCCGCGTGCCGGAAGTGGTGCCATGCCCCGACCGAGGCCAGCAGGAACAGCGCCTCGGTGTACGCCGCGCTGTAGAAGACCGCGAAGGGATACGCCGCAAGAAGCAGGACCGCGGCGGCGGCCCGCTCGTCGTCCATCAGCTCGCGCGCCGTTCGAGACAGGTACCACGCGGCCCAGAAGAACGCGGCCAGCGAGATCGCAACGCCCGCCCACACGTAACGCCGCACCCACACCTCGCGCGAGGCGTCGGCGCGCTGCCCCGCCACCGCGCCGGCGGCGCGCATGAGCATCGGGTAGGCGGGAAAGAACGCGAGGTTCTGCTGGCGATCGAAACGGCGCTGCCATTCGTAGCCCTCGTAGGCGATGCCGGCGTACCACCCGGCATCGAACCGGAGGGGCAGCGACGCGATCGGATCGCGGCCGATGGCACCGTCCGCGGCAGGGGCGGGACCGATCGCGGCAACGGCGAGCAGGCCGATGAGCAGCACGGTGGGCCGCGTCAGCCAGAACGCGAGCATCGCGTCGCGCAGCGCCGGTCGGTGGCCGATCGCTTCGCACGCCGGGCGAAGCGTCGCCGCCAGCGGCGGGGTGGGCACCAGCACGTGCCGCAACGCGGCGACGGCAACGGTGACGAACACCGCGTGCGACCAGCGGATCGACAGCGGCACCCCGCCGACAAACTCGCGAAAGGCGCCAAATACGGCCAGGGAGAGTGCGGCGGCGGCGACGACGATCGTCAGCGCGTCGAGCACGAGTATGAGGGCACGGAGCGGGGCCAAGGTCAGGAGAGATTAACTCAGAGGCCACGGAGGCCGCGGAGAGTAATCAACTCAGAGGCCACGAAAGGCCACGGAGGCCATCAACTCGGAGGCCACGAAGGCCACTGAGAATCCACTTGGATCGCTGACACTCAATCTGACGGTCATGTAGTATGTCGGGTCTGCGAAAGGAGCCCGACCTGACGTGGCGACCGAGCAGAAGGTGGTCAAACCAAAGTCGGGCGGCTGGAACTCGCGAAGCAGCTCGGCAACCTCGCGGACGCGTGGCGGATCATGGGCTACAGGCGCGACAGTTTTTTCGATTCCGAGAGCCTGTCTGCGCACGGCGGCGAAGAGGCGCTCAATCAGCCGCCGCAAGCCAAACCATAAGAACCGCGTCGACGGTGCCCTCGAGCAGGCAGTCGTCGAGATGGCGATTGCGCAACCGGCGTGGAGCCAGCTGTGCGTCTCGAACGAGCTGGCGAAGGCGGCATCCTCGCCCGCCCGGGTGCGCGTGGCCTGGCAGCGCCATGAAGCAGATTGAGTGGCCTCGCGCGTGCACGCCGGCTTCACCAGCCAGGCCGGCGGGCGCAGCGCGACATCTCAGACCAGATCACGGCTCTCTGTCCGATCGAGTCTTGGCTAATGCACCCAGTGGCCGTGGCCTCTGAGTTGTCTACCTCGGTGGCCTTCGTGGCCTCTGAGTTGATGACCTCGGTGGCCTCCGTGCCCTCTAAGTTGACTACTCTCCGCCCGCTCGCGCCAGCGCGCGCAGCGCGCGCTCCTCCACTCGAATCCGCGCGAGGATCAGGGCGCCGAAGCCGGCGAGCGCGAGGCTGCCGGTGACCGGCGCGTGCGCCATCAGCCCGACGCCGGCAAGCTCGCCCATCACGCCGGCGTAGTTGGGATGGCGGAGAAAGCGGTATGGTCCCGAGATCACCAGCGGTGCGCCCGGAACGACCAGCACCCGGAAGCTCCAGCGGGGGCCGAGCGTGATGATCGCCCAGTACTTGAGCGCCTTGGCGGCGGCAAAGATCGCCAGCCCGGCCGCGAACCGTGCGCCGGTGCCCGCGTCGCGCAGCCAGGCCTCCACGAGCAGCGCCAGGAAGCAGGCCGGATAGGCGACCGCCATCAGCGGGTAGACGTCGCCCGGCGGCTCCACCGCGCCCGCCTGGCGGAGCTGGCGTTCGTGGCGCGCCGCCAGCCGCGACTCCAACAGCATAGGCAGGAAGGCGAGCGCTCCGAGCAGCAACAGCGTCATGCCGCGGCCTGATCGCCGGCGTAGCGAATCACCGACCGGATGAGCGACGGCGCCAGCCAGGCGCCGCGATCCGCCAGGCGCAGCGTCACCGGCGACCCGACGAGGCTGCGCAGCGTCCGGTTGAAGCGCAGCTTGGGCGTGAACTCGCGGCGCCGCGCCTCGCCGAGCCGCCGGTGGGCATCGCGCCAGCCGTGCTCGAGGACCTCGAGCGCGGACTGCGCCGCCAGCTCCGCGCCGCGCAGCGCGAACCGCAGCCCGTCGCCGGTCATCGGATCCACGAAGCCAGCGGCGTCGCCCGCGAGGAGCAACCCGCGCGTGCCGGGGACGCGCGACTCCACCGCCAGCGGTCCGATGCACACCGGGGGCGCGACGAGGCGCGCGCGGGCGAAGCGGCCGGCCAGCTCGCGGTCGGCATGCAGGGACTCGAGCAGCAGTCGCTCCGGCGCGCGCAGCGCCGGGCAGCGCGTGGTCACCACGCACGCGTTCGCCAGTCCGCCCGGCAGCGGCGCCACACCGATGTAGCGATCCGTCCGGATGTGCATCTCGCCGCACGTCGTCAGGCCGGACACGCCCTCGAAGTACGCGCCGACCGCCCAGCGGCGCGGCGACGAGGGATGCCACGACAGGCCGAGGCTGCGCGCGATCCGCGAGTGCCGGCCGTCGGCGGCGACGACGACCCGCGCGGTCACCGCGATCGCCCGGCCGCTCGATATCTTCACGACCGCGCCGCGTACGCCTGGAGGGCCGCCGCTCGACTCGACCACGGCACCATCCACGACGACGCCGTCATCGATCACCGCCCCGGCAGCGGCCGCGGCGCCGAGCAGGCGCGCATCGAGGTCGCGCCGTGCGATGGCGCGTCCCTGAAGGCCGTCGTGGTACCGGCCTTCGACACGAAGACCGGAAGGGCCGCTGACGATCATGCCGTCGACCGGCAGCGCGCCGTCGAGCACGTGGCCGAGGCCGCGGCGGTTCAGGAGCGTCACCGTTCCCGGATTGATCGTGTCGCCGCACAGCTTGTCGCGCGGAAACCGTGCACGATCCAGGAGCAGCACCGCCGCCCCGGCACGGGCGAGCATCGTCGCCGCCACCGAGCCGGCCGGGCCTGCGCCGCAGATCAGCACGTCGTGCATGGCGACAGAGTACCCTTACCCCTTACCTCTGATTGCCGTTGTCCCTACCCAGTACCAACGCGCTGTTCTTCGATCCGAATCCGAGGCAGTTGCACAGCGCCGCCTCGACCGCCGCGGCGCGGCCCGCGTTCGGGATGAAATCCAGATCGCATGCGGGATCGGGCTCGAACTGGTTGATCGTCGGCGGGAGGAAGCCCTCGCGTAGCGCGAGCGCTGCCGTGACGATGCCGGCGGCGCCGCTCGCGCCCTGGGGGTGGCCGATCATCGACTTGGTGGAGGAACCGGGAACGCGATCGGCGAGCGGACCGAACAACTCGCGGACGCAGCGCGACTCGACCGCGTCGTTCAGCACCGTTGACGTGCCGTGGTAATTGACGTATCCGATTTCCTCGAGCGGACGGCGCGCCCGGTCGATCGCCAGTCGCATCGCGCGGACGATCTGCTCGCCGTCGGGATCCATCTGGACGCGATGGTAGGCGTCGCACGTCGAGCCGTAGCCTTCGACGAAGGCATAGATGTACGCGCCGCGGGCGCGCGCCCGGTCCTCGCGCTCCAGGACGACGAGCCAGGCGCCCTCCCCGAGCACGAACCCGTCGCGGCCGCGGTCGAACGGCCGCGAGGCCTCGGCCGGGCTGTCGTTGTGCCGCGTCGTGACCGCGCGCATCCTCGAGAAGCCGAAGATCATCCCTGGCGTGACGCAGGCGTCGGCGCCGCCCGAGAGGATCACCTCCGCCTCGCTGGAGCGAATCAGCGCCGCCGCATACCCGACCGCATCGGTCGAGCTCGTGCAGCCGGTGGACACGACGTGGCTGACACCGTGCAGCTCGAGCGCGATCGAGATCTCGCTCGAGATCATGCCGACGATCGAGACCGGGATCGCGTAGGGGGTGACGCGCCGCCCGCCGTCGCCGAAAAACTCCGCGTACTGCTGCTCGGCGACGTCGATGCCGCCGGCACCGCTGCCCACGACCACGCCCGCGTCCGGCTCGTTGAGGCGAAGGCCGGCGTCGGCCCAGGCCTCGGTCGCGGCAATCACCGCGATCAGCGAGGCGCGGGAGTACCTGCGCGGGTCGGCGCGGCAGGCCAGCGGCGCACGGCCGTTGGGCGCCCGCTCGTGAATCGGCGCGGCATCGTCGATGGTGACCGCCGGAACAGGGGCGGCCACCGTGCAGGGAAAGGGAGACGGATCGAAATCGCTGATCGCGCGGGTCGCGCTGCAGCCGCGGCGCACGTGCGCCCAGAAGCGCTGGCGCCCGACTCCGTAGGGCGAGACCACGCCGATCCCGGTGATCGCCACGCGGGGAGACCGCATGCTCCTATAATAGGCGCCCCAGTGCGTGCATCGACGCCGGCGACGGCCTTCGCGTGGCTCGGCGCCGCGCTGTTCGCGGCGTCGCTGGCGTTCTTCCTCTACTCGTATCTCGTCACCTTCGGCCGTCCCGCGCCGCCTGGCGGGCGCCTGCGGCCGGTGCTGCTGAACGCGCTCCTCTTCGGCGTCTTCGCGCTCCATCACAGCGCGCTGGCTCGACGCGGTGCCCGCCAGCGCGTGCGTCGCGCCGCGTCGCCGCGCCTCGAGCGTGCGCTCTACACCACGACCGCGAGCGTCCTGTTCCTCGCGGTCTGCTCCTTCTGGCAGCCCGTCTCCGGCCTCGCCTACCGGCTCTCCGGCGCGTGGTGGTGGCTCGGTGTCGCGGCGCAGGGCGCCGGCGTGCTTGTCACGTATCTCGGTTCGGCGGCCATCGATCCGCTGGACCTCGCCGGGATCCGGCAGCTCCGCGGTGTGCACGGCGCGCCGGCGCACGCGCCGCTCCGGACGACGGGGATTTACGGGGTCGTGCGCCACCCGATCTACTTCGGGTGGGTGCTGCTCGTCTTCGGTACGCCCACCATGACCGGCACGCGCCTCGCGTTCGCCGTCCTCAGCACTGCCTACTTAGCAATCGCCGTTCCCCTCGAGGAACGCTCGCTCGTCCAGACCTTCGGCGCCGAATACCGCGCATACCAGCAACGCGTCCGGTCGAGGATGGTGCCCGGGATTTACTGACGTGCATCACGGTGTGACATGCGGCGTGCAACGCGTCACGTGCCAGGTCGGCGCCAGCAGCCTGACGTGCTTACGGGAGGTCGACCCTGTTTACGCGTGGCGTAACTCACCGCGGGCGTGGCAAGTGTGACTTCGCGCCAGCATCCGGCCGGAGGGATGCCGTCACGCGGCGCTGCCGTCGGGCCGTGTCGGAGCGCAGAGCATGTTCGGCGCGGCCCTGGGTAGTAGGAGCGAGGTGACGGAGCGCTTCGGCCATTGCACGTCGCATGTTGCACATCGCATGTCGCACATCGCGCGTTGCGCGTCGCAGAACGCACGCCCGACGTGGTACGATCCAAGGTCCTGTGCGCACGATCCCGCGTCTCGTCGCGCCGCTCGTTTTCGTGATCGCGGCCGTCCCGGCGTCGACGGCGAAGCCGCCGTCCGTTCCGACCGCGGTGGAGCACGCGATCGGCGGAATAGATGAAGCCGAGTTGCGCGCACACCTCGAGGCTCTCGCGGGCGAGGAGATGGGAGGCCGCGGCGTCGGCCAGGCGGGGAACGCGCTGGCTGTCCGGTACGTCGTCGAGGCACTGCGGCGCGGCGGCGTCCTGCCCGCGGTGGACCAGTATCTCCATCCGGTCGAGCTGTACCAGCCGGCTCTCGGCACGGACGCGAGGCTGACGATTGCGGCTGGCGCCGCCGAGCCTGTTGCCGATCTCCACGCGGGGCCGCACTTCTACCCGCTTCCGGAATCCAGCGATGCTCCTGTGACTGGCCGGCTCGTGTTCGCCGGGCACGGCGTGTCCGCCCCTGCCCTCGGGTACAACGACTACGTGCGACGGGACGTCAGGGGCGCGGTGGTGCTGGTCGCCGACGGCGCGCCGCCGGTGCTCCAGCGACGGCCGGGAATCGAGCCCGGCGAGCGTGCCGCGCTGGCGTCCATCGAGCGCAAGATCGCGGACGCGCACGCGCGTGGCGCTGTCGGCCTGGTCGTGATACGGGCTGACCCCGGCGACGCGCGCGACGTGTGGTCCGCGCCGTCACGCGGACAGCACACGTACCGGCTGCTCTCCGACCTGCGGCGTGCTCCCCTCGCGGCCGCGGTGATCTCGGAAGAGGCGGCACAGCCGGTGCGGCGCGCGCTCGGTCGGACGATGGCGGTGACCGCGGTGCTTCGTCCCGGAATCGAGCTTGGACAGACGACGGTCCACAACGTCCTCGGGCGGCTCGAGGCGGAGGCGCCGGGCAGCCGCGAACTCGTAGTCGTCGGCGCGCACCTGGACCACGACGGCACCGACGACGACGGACGCATCTTCAACGGCGCCGACGACAACGCGTCCGGAACCGCGGCAGTGCTCGCGATCGCTGCCGCATTCGCGCGGGCAGCCGACGCCGGCGAGCGGCCGCGGCGCACCCTTGTCTTCGCGTTGTGGAATGCCGAGGAAGAAGGCTCGCTCGGAGCGGAGGAGTACGTCGCGTCGCCCGTGCCGGCGGGCCGCGTGATCGCCAACCTCAATCTCGACATGGTGGGACGCGCCGAGGATGTGCCCGATCCCGCCGATCCGCGGTTCCGCGGCTTTCGCCGCACGGCGGCGGCGGCCAACATGAACGCGCTGCACGTGCTCGGCTACAGCCACTCGCCCGACCTCGCGGCGCTCGCGCGCCGGGCGAACCGCGCGGTCGGCCTGACGCTGAAGCTGCAGTACGACCATGGCGCGCAGGGGCTGCTCCGCCGATCCGACAACTGGCCGTTCCTGAAGCGGTCGATTCCCGCGCTGTTCTTCACGACCGGCCTGCACCCTGACTATCACACGCCAGACGATGACCTGGAGCGCATCGACGTCGCGAAGCTCGAACGGATCGCCGAGCTGGTGGGCCGGCTCGCGTGGCTCGTGGCTGAGGGGGACGCGCCGCGCTACCGCGAGCCCTGACTCGCGTTCACCGCGCGGATCGGAGAAACTGTAACCAGCGATGGCCGAAGCTCCTCAGTCCCCTGCCCTTCCTTCTGAGCTGCCGGTACTGCCGCTGCGCGGCGCGGTCGTGCTGCCGACGACCGTCGCGCCGCTCGGCGTCGGCCGCGGCGTGTCGATCGAGGCGATCAACCGCGCGCTCGCCAGCGATCGCATGGTCCTCCTCCTGCTGCAGCGCAACGACGCCGAGGAACCCGCCCCCGACGACCTCTACCGCGTCGGCACGGTCGCGATCATCCGCCAGATGGCCAAGGGGCCGACCGGCATGCGCATCCTGGTCGAAGGGGTCGCCCGCGCTCGCGCGGAGTTCCTCAACATGGACCGCGGCTTCCTCCGCGCGCTCCTCAAGCCGCTGCCCGAGCGCTCGGACCGCAGCATCGAGATCGACGCCCACGTGCGCCGGCTGCAGGAGCTGGTCGATCGCGCGCTGGCACTCGCCACCGGGCTCTCGCCCGACATCAAGGCGCTCATTTCCACCCTCGACGATCCGCTGCGCATCGCCTACATGCTCGCCAGCCTGCTCAACATGGAGGCGGAGGACAAGCAGCAGCTGCTCGAGGAGGACAACCTCGTCGTGAAGCTCAACGCCGTGGCCATGGCGCTGACGCGCGAGATCGAGGTCCTCGAACTCAAGGGGCAGATCGAGTCGAAGGCCGAGAAGGAGATGACCGACGCGCAGCGACAGTACGTGCTGCGCCAGCAGATGAAGGCCATCCAGTCGGAGCTTGGCGAGGGCGACAGCGAAGCGCAGGAACTGCGGAAGCGCGTGGCCGAAGCCGGCCTGCCCGAGGCAGTCGCGGCGGTCGCGAACCGCGAGGTCGACCGGCTCGAGCGCATGACGCCGGCCTCGCCCGAGTACCAGATGATTCGCACCTACCTGGACTGGGTGCTCGAGGTGCCGTGGGAGAAGCTCACCGACGAACGCCTCGACCCGGTGGAGGCGCGGCGGGTGCTCGACGAGGACCACTACGATCTCGACAAGGTCAAGGAGCGCATCGTCGAGTATCTCGCCGTGCGCAAGCTGAAGGGCAACATGAAGGGCCCGATCCTCTGCTTCGTCGGGCCTCCCGGGGTGGGCAAGACGTCGCTCGGGCAGTCGATCGCGCGGGCGATGAACCGGAAGTTCGTGCGCATCTCGCTCGGCGGCGTCCGCGATGAGGCGGAGATTCGCGGCCATCGCCGCACCTACATCGGCGCGCTGCCCGGACGCATCGTCCAGGCCTTGAAGAACGCGGGCTCCTCCAACCCGGTCTTCATGCTCGACGAGATCGACAAGATCTCGGTGGGCATCCAGGGAGACCCCGCGGCCGCGCTGCTGGAGGTGCTGGACCCGGCGCAGAACAACTCGTTCCGCGACCACTACCTCGAGATTCCGCTCGACCTGTCGCGTGTCCTGTTCATCGCCACCGCCAACCAGCTCGGAACCGTCCACCCGGCGCTGCTCGATCGCATGGAGCTCATCACGCTGAGCGGCTACACCGAGGACGAGAAGGTACACATCGCGACGATGTACCTGGTGCCGCGGCAGCGGGACGAGCACGGGTTGAAGCCGGAGCAGATCGAGATCACCGAGGCGGCGCTGCGACGAGTGATTGCCGATTACACCCGCGAGGCGGGCGTGCGCACGCTGGAACGGCAGATCGGCACCATCGCGCGCAAGGTGGCGGCGCGAGTCGCGACCGACGAAACCTACATCGCGCGCGTGAACGCCGAGGATCTCATGCCCTATCTGGGACCCTCGCGGTTCAAGTCGGAGACCGCCTTCCGCACCTCGCGCCCGGGCGTGGCCACGGGCGTGGCGTGGACCGAGACGGGCGGGGACGTGCTCTTCATCGAGGCGGCGCTGCTGCCGGGCGGCAACGGCCAGGTGACGCTGACCGGCCAGCTCGGCAACGTGATGCAGGAGTCGGCGCGCGCCGCGCTCAGCCACGTACGACAGCACGCCGCGGCCCTGGGCATCTCGCCGGAGTTCCTCGCCAAGCACGACCTGCACGTGCACGTGCCGGCCGGCGCCATTCCAAAAGACGGGCCGTCGGCGGGCGTGACGATGGCCACGGCGATGGTCTCCGCGGCCCGCGGCGTGCCGGTGAGGAGCGACGTCGCGATGACCGGCGAGATCACGCTGTCCGGCCTGGTGCTGCCGGTCGGCGGGATTCGCGAGAAGGCGCTCGCCGCACGCCGCCACGGCGTGAAGACGTTCCTCCTGCCCCAAATGAACGAAGCGGACCTCAACGAGCTTCCCGAAGAGGTGCGGCGCGAGCTGACGTTCGTGCCGGTCCGGACGCTCGAGGAAGCGCTGAAGGTCGCGCTCCCGGACGCGCTCGCGGCAGCGCCGGCCACCGTCACCGGCGGCGCCGGTGGATCCGACACCGCCGCCGCGTCCCCGCCCCCCCTGCCGGCCTGATCGTCGCTCGTGCCGTCAGTCTTCTTCTACATTTCCGGCCACGGTTTCGGTCACGCGTCACGCCAGATAGAGATCATCAACGCGTTCGGTACGCTCGCCGGCGCCCCTCACCCACCCGCGCGCATCGTAATCCGGACGTCGGCTGCGCGCTGGCTGTTCGACCGCACTCTCCAGGTGCCCTGCACGATGATCGGGGGCGAGGTGGATTCCGGCGTCGTCCAGATCGACAGCCTGCGGCTGGACGAGGCCGCCACGCTCGCGAGAGCGTGCCAGTTCCACCGCGGGCTCGTCGACCGGGCCAAAGCCGAGTCCGCCATCTTGCGCGAGCACGAGGCGCGGTTCGTGGTGGCCGACGCGCCGCCGCTCGGCTGCGCCGCCGCCGCTGCCGCGGGCGTGCCGGCGGTCGTCTGCTCCAACTTCACGTGGGACTGGATCTACCAGGGCTATGCCGCGCCCGACGACCTGGTCCTCCGCATCCGCGAGGCTTACGGCAAGGCGGAGGCGGCGTGGCGGCTGCCCATGCACGGCGGATTCGAGGGATTCGCCCGGATCGAGGACGTTCCCTTCGTCGCCCGGCACGCACGTTACGGCCGCGCGGAGACACGCCGTCGCCTGCGGCTGCCAGCGGACACGCCGCTCGCCCTCTCGTCGTTCGGCGGGTACGGCGTCAGCGCCCTCGATGTCGCGCGCCTCGACTGTCTCGATCGAATCGGGATCGTGCTGACCGGCCGCCCGCCGGATCGACCGCCGGCGCACGACGGCGTGTGGTTCGTCGACGAGGAGGACCTGTACGCCTCGGCTCTACGCTATGAGGACCTCGTCGCGGCGGTGGATGTCGTGGTCACCAAGCCGGGCTACGGCATCGTCTCCGAGTGCGTCGCCAACGACACGGCCATCCTCTACACGTCGCGCGGCCGCTTCGCGGAGTACGACGTGCTGGTTCGCGAGATGCCGCGCTATTTGAGGTGCCGCTACCTGCCGCAGGAGGATCTGCTCGCCGGCCGCTGGCTCGACGCGCTGGAGCGGCTCCTGGCGCAGGACCGGCCGCCCGAACGCCCCGCGACGGACGGCGGTCGGATTGTGGCTCAGTTCATACAGTCGAAAGTCGAAAGTCGATAATCAGAGTCAGAATCGGGAGTCAGAGTCAGAGTCCGAGTCAGAGTCCGAGTCCCGGTCCGAGTCCCGGTCCGAGTCAGACGTCAAACTCGAACACACGGTTATCTACCTGCACTTGTCGCAGCGAACCTCCAAGCGGTCGCTAACCCGCTTGACGCGATGCCGGTCTCCGGGACCGACTCGGTGCGCCGCACGCGCCGGCTGCACAAGCGGTGAGGCGGCCACCCTTCGAGGTGGCCGACATCCTGCGCCGACATGGCGAACGCGTCCTCGAAACGCACCGAGCCGAAGCGCTTCGTCCGGATCCGCTACTTTGGCTTCCTCGCGTCGCGGTGCCGGACGCCCAACTCGCGCAGTGCCGCCAGACCCTGGCTGCCGCGTCGGCCCCGCCACCCGAACCGCAGCCTCCCGCGCCGCCGCGGTCATCGTGGCCCTGTCCCCGCTGTGGCGGCGCCATGCGGCTCATCGACCGTCTCACCCTCCGGCAACTCCTTCTTGAGGCGCGACTCGCCGCGTCCTCCATGACACGTCGTAACGGCACCCCTCGGTCCGCCAGTGTCGCGCTCGTACGCGCGTGCGCCGGAGGTGTCCCCGCGCTCCGAATCAATGCCCACGACGCTGCCGTCCCGCACGCCGTCCCCGTCGCCATCGCCGCGCTCGGACCGTCGGCTGCGCGAGGTACGCCCGCACATCCGTGGTCCGCACGATTGAAAGGACATAGCTGAGGGGCCGCGTCCGCCGCAGACGCCAGCGGCTTGGTCCAAACGGCTCGATCGAAAGTGACCCGGCGATCGAACCCCGAGCTCGATCCGTGCGCTCGCGCGCCGGGTCACTCCCGATAGAGTCATATCGTTTATCGCGGTTGATGGCATCGCCTCCCCCTGACGACCAGAAACGAGGAAGGGCGGGATCTCGCTGGAGTCGTTCCCTGTATAGTGTTCCGCTATGTTGAAGCCCCTGAGCGGACGTGTAGCCGTCGTCGCCGGTGCGACTCGCGGTGCTGGGCGAGGCATCGCAAGAATGCTGGGGGAGGGTGGTGCTACCGTGTACTGCACGGGGCGTAGCAGCCGCACCCAACCGAATACCTCTCATCACTCCAGCGCCGGCCGGCCCGAAACGATCGAAGAAACAGCTGAAATGGTTACCGCGGACGGCGGTACGGGTATTCCCGTACGGGTCGACCACACGGCGGATCAGGAGGTTGCCACTCTGTTCGAGCGAGTGCGCGAAGAACAGAAGCGGCTGGACGTCCTCGCGATTGTCATGACCGGTCAGCCTGCTTCGTGGAAGAGCTTTCTGGACGACAGCCCTTCCGCGGGGCGAGCGTTCGTGGAGAGCTGGATCTGGCCACACATCGTGACAGCGTGGCATGCGGCGAAGCTGATGGGGACTCACCGGTCGGGGCTGATCGTCGAGTTGGTCGAGCAGGACAACGTCGGGTACCACGGCGCGTTCTACTTCGACGTAATGGAGACGCTGCTGAAGCGGCTCGTGTTCGGGTTGGCCAACGACTTGGGAAGCCAAGGCGTGACGGCCGTCGCTGTGGGCCCTGGCTTCATGCGCACCGAGGCGATTCTCGACGGCTTCGGCGTGACCGAAGCAAACTGGCGGGACGCACTCGAGAATTCGCAGGCGGCGGCGATGGGATGGGGAGGATCCGAGACGCCATGCTTCGTTGGGCGCGCAGTTGCCGCCCTAGCCGCCGACCCGAACGTCGCGCGGAAGAACGGCAGCATCTACACCACGCGATCGCTTTCGGAGGAATACGGATTCACCGATGTCGATGGCACGTATCCAGATTACGCCGTGCTCGCCGCGGCGTTTGAGCAGGCGAAAAGAACCTATCTCGCTCCAATGCTAAAGGCCTCCGAGTTCGTGACAGTGAACTGGAAGCTCACTTCGAAAGCCGAGTCACCGTCGTGAAGCCGGAAGATAATCTGCTTGTAGAGAACGAAGTCGCCCAGGGCGGATCAAAGGCACCGAGCGCCAGATCGGCGTTTATGCGGAGTAACGTCAGGATTCAGCCGCGGCGGCTCATGATCGGCCCGGCCGCCGTCCGCTGGTGCAGACGCAAAAGCCTCTCATTTGAGATCTCCAAGGCTCTTCGGCCATGTCTGGCGGATGAATACCAACCCAAGTTGCGTAGCGTGAAACCCAAATCTGAAGATGAGGAAACATTAGGCCCGTTTCGCGGTTAGCGTAAGGCCCCTTCTCGATCCCCGGTCAGCTCCTTCCCCTATGACAATTGACGCCGTACGAATTCCGGTAACTTATTTCCCCGCGCGATAAACCTTTCGCCGCCGCCTCTCGTCTTTCTACAATGTAGAATTAGCAATGCCGCGTCTCCCGATCCTCGTGTCGGCTCTGTTCCGCGCGCTCACCCCGATCGCCGAGCGTGACGAGCTGCTGGCCGATCTGCAGGCGGAGTATGTCTGGCGCGCCGGCACGTTGGGGCGAGCGGCGGCCCGACGCTGGGCCTGGCGGCAGGCGATCGGATCGCTGCCCTTTCTCGTCCATCGCGGCTGGTGGCGCGGCATGACCGGCTTCGAGCCGCAGGCCAGCCGTATGCGCCCGGGAGGACCCATGTTCGAGAGCTGGATCATGGACGTTCGCTATGCAGGCCGCCGGCTGTTGAGCCGACCGAGCTACGCGCTGCTGGCCATTCTAACGCTCGCGCTTGGCGCCGGCGGAAGCGCCGCGGTCTTCAGCATCGCCCGCACGATCCTGCTCGACCCGCTGCCGATCGCGCGCGAGGAACAGGTCGGCGTGTTCTGGATGCCGGTTTCGTGGACGGAGGAGGAGTTCCTGCACTTTCGGCCGAACTTCCCCGGTTTCAAGCAGGTCGCCGCCTATCGTCCCAACGACGTCACGCTGGAGTTGCCTGGCAGTCCCATGAGACTGACGCCTGGCGTCTCGGTATCCGCCGAATTCTTTGATGTGCTCGGCGCGTCTCCCTTGCTCGGGCGGACCTTTCAAGCCGCCGAAGACACGGTTGGTCCACCGCCCTCGGTCGTCCTGAGTCACTCACTGTGGCAGGAATTGGGATCCGATCCTGAAATCGTCGGGAAGAAGTTGCGGATTGGCGGCATCCCGCGCACGGTCATCGGCGTGATGCCGCGTGGCTTCTGGTTTCCGAGCCCGCAGACCCGCGTCTGGGCCGCCGCGCAGCTGAGGCCAGAGAACCGATCCGGCATCTACACGCTCGTGGGCCGCCTCGCAGACGGCGCGTCGATGGACCGGATGCACGTGCCACTTCGCGCGTTGGCGGACGCGCTCGGCGCGCGGTTTTCGTATGCCTCGGCGTGGGACAAGACGAAGACGCCGGCGATCACGCCTGCACGCGAGTTCTTCGTTGGAGCGCTTCGTCCAAGTCTCGAGGCGACGTTCGCGGCGGTGATCGTCATCCTGGTCATGGCCTGCGGCAATGTTGCGGCGCTGATGCTGGGACAGGTTGACGCACGCGCAACCGAGATGGCCGTACGCGCCGCGCTCGGCGCAAACCGCCAGCGCATGTTGCAGCAGCTGATTATCGAGGCGCTGCTTGTCGGAGCGCTTGCAGGAGCGACCGGCGCGGCGCTGGCGGCGGCCGGATTCGAGCTGCTGGTGACGTCGCTGCCGCTCGGCGCACTCGCTGACAACGCTCGTCTCGACTGGACGGTGTTCTGGGCCGCGATGCTGGCCGCGCTCGCGGCTGCCGCCATCGTCGCGATCGTGCCGGGGTTCGCGCTGTGGCGCGGCAGTAGCCTTCGGGCGACGATGGCACCGACGCGCACCGGAGGTGTGGCGGCTCGCGGCGGCCGCCTGGAAGGGGGACTCGTCATCGCGCAGGTTGCGCTCGCCGTGCTGCTTGCCGCCGGGGCCGGGCTTCTCATTCGGAGCGTGACGAACCTCCGCGCAATTGATCCCGGCGTCCGTACGGAGGGAGTCGCGATCATCGACGCGGTCATGCCGCTCGGCGCGACGCAGCCACAGCGAAAGCGGATCGTTCTCGACATGCTGCCGATCCTGCAGACGCTGCCGGCCGTGAAGTCCGTCGCCGCGGTGCAGAAACTGCCTTTGCGCGGATCCGGCGACAACTGGCGCATCCGTATCCAGGGCCGCGCCAATGAAGATCGAGCCACCACCGCGTTCAGGATGGTCACGCGCGATTACTTCACAACGCTTGGCCTCCCCATTCTGCGGGGCAGAAACTTCGACGCCTCCGATCGCGACGACAGCGGACGTGTCGTCATCATCAACGAGGCACTCACGGAGAAATTCTTTCCGAACGAAGATCCGCTCGGGCGCCTGCTGCTCACGTTCGACGAGCGCGGCGAGCGGATCATCGGTGTCGTCGCGAACGCCGCCGAAGCGGCTCTGACGGATGGATCGGTTCCCGCGCGATACGTGCTGTACGAACAGATGCCGTTCGTGTACGGCGGGATTTCGTTCGTGGTCAGGGCAGACTCCGAGCAACAGATTCCGGGAGTGCTCTCCTCTGCGCGCTCGGCCATCGGTAGAGTCGGTGTGCAGCTAGCGATCCAGGAGACGACGACGATGACACGATTGTTCGAGCGGGCGGTGGGTCCCGCGGTGCAGATCGTGAGGCTGCTTGGAATGCTGGCGGTGCTCGCGCTCGTGCTCGGCACGGTCGGCGTCTACGGCGTGATGTCACACTACGTGACGCGGCGGTCGCGCGACTATGGCATCTGCATCGCGCTCGGCATGCAGCCGTCGCACGTCATCCGCCAGGTCGTCGGCCGCGGCGGCGCGCTCGTCGGCGCCGGCAGCGTCATCGGTATCGTCGCGGCGGTGATCGCGACGAAACTCCTGGCCACATTGCTCTATGGCGTCGAGCCGACCGATCCGCTCGCGTTTGTCGCGGCTGTCGCCCTTCTTTTTGTCACCGGTGGCCTGGCCGCGTTCGTCCCGGCGCGCCGGGCCAGCCTGACCGACCCGGCGACCGTGTTACGAGAATGACTGTCAAACGACGCGACCCGGAACCCGTCCTGCTTGGCTCACTCGAGGAACAGGTGCTGCTCGCCGTCGTCCGCAAGGGGGACGCAGCGTACGGGATGAACGTGCGGCGCGAGCTGGAGGCTGTCACGGGGCGCGAGGTGACGATCGGCTCCGTCTATGCGACGCTGGACCGCCTTGAGGCGAAGGGCTTCGTCTTCTCGTCTCGCGCGTCGACCGCCGATGCGGCGTCGCGCCGCGTCTTCGGGGTGACCCGAGCGGGCGCTCGATCGCTGGCGCTGACGCGTGAGATGCGCGAGCGGCTGTGGACGGGCGTCAGCCTTCGCGCACTGATACAGGCGTAAGGCGGTCCGATTAGGGCTGCCGTGACGCATGACGTTCCATGGTGGAGAACCGACACGTCCAGGATTTCTCTCTAAGGCGAAGTTGTTGTCGCGGCGTTGGTGCTCGCACGGATGGCTGGGTCCTCAACTCACCACTGCGGCGTTTGAACGAAGCCGCTGGCGCGGCGGACGCTCCGCGTGAGGCGCGCTCGATCGGTCGGGTAGCGTGTGGGTCACAAGGAGGTTCCTGTGACCCATCTCCGACAAGCGATGCTGGACGAGCTCCAGCGCCGCAACTACGCCAAGACCACCGTCCAGTACTACATCCAGGCCGTCGAGCGGTTCGCCAAGCATTTCCACCGGCCGCCAGACCAGCTCAATCACACGCACCTGCGTGAGTACCAGGCCTACCTGCTACGCGACCGGAAGCTCGAGCCACGGACCGTGAAGCTCCATGTCTCAGCGCTCCGGTTCTTCTTCGTGAAGACGCTCAAGCGACCGTACCTGCTGGACGACATCCCGTATCCGAAGGTCCCGCGTCGGCTGCCCACGATCCTCACCGTCGACGAAGTCACCCGACTGATCGACGGCGCCCGCACGCTCACCGACCGCACGATGCTGATGGTCCTGTATTCGACGGGCATGCGGAACGCGGAGATGCGGAGCCTGCAGGTGAAGGACATCGATAGCCGGTCGATGCTGATTCACATCCAGCGCGGCAAAGGCGGGCGCGATCGGTACGTCCCGCTCAGCGCGACGCTGCTTGAGACGCTGCGCGCGTACTGGCGCTGGATGAAACCGAAGACGTGGCTGTTTCCCGGCACCATCGCCGGCTGGCGTGCGGACAAACCGATCACGCCGAAGGTGGTGTGGGATGCCTGTCAATCGGCGGCGATGCGCGCCCAGCTTGAGAAGCGGGTCTCGGCGCACGTG
>JBMDXQ010000025.1:0-161530 GCA_048594975.1 Vicinamibacterales bacterium
AACGCGGCCGGCTCGCCTCACCTTGCCGTCCCAATCATCCCGGCGTCCGCGTCCTCGCGAGGGACCACTGCGAGAATCGCCTCGGCGTGCCTCTCGATCAAACGTGAGAAACCGTCAGTGGATTAACGTGAGAGCCAACAGTGGGTCACAAGGAGATTCCTGTGACCCATCTCCGACACATGATGAGCATTGCGGTAGCTTGGTCACAGACACCTCCTGTGACCCAGCACCGTATCCTGCTACGAATTACCCGGCTGCCCGTCGGCCGCCGCGCCAGCGGCGTCGTTCTAGTACACAAGTGCTTAGCAATCGCGGCAGCGGGCCCGCTATGCAGGAGACGCGCCGCGCCGAGCCGTTGACGGCGACGAGCCCAGCTCGATGATCGCGTACGTGATTGGCGACATCACACCGTACTTGCTCGCGTACGACTGGTGGACACCTTCGTTGTCGCCGGGTCGAACAATCGCGCCGCGAACGCTCGCGCCCAGGTGGCCGATTTGAACGGCGATGGACATGCTCCTTCATGGGATACGCCCGCGGCAGGGCGCGCCGGCCTCGCGGATTCGAGTGCAGCACGGGAGGCCCAGCGCGAGCGTTATCGCGTCGCCGGTAGGTTCCAGCTTGCTTGCTGAGAGCCGCGTACAAGACCAGGCGTGTCCAAATCGTTCGCGAGAGAGCGGCGGCGACCGCCACTCCGTCGCCGTCGCTGAGATCTCTAGAACACGCAATTTCCTGGATCGGCAGCATCGATCCTGACCGTCTGGCCGGGCGGAACATCCAGGTAGGTCACCCAGACTTCCGTGTTCTGCCCCGTCTGGTTCCGGGCCATGTGTACATGGCCCTGACCGCTGTCGACGAATGCC
Organism: Vicinamibacterales bacterium; assembly: GCA_048594975.1. Classification (GTDB taxonomy): domain Bacteria; phylum Acidobacteriota; class Vicinamibacteria; order Vicinamibacterales; family 2-12-FULL-66-21; genus JBMDXB01. The sequence goes on from JBMDXQ010000025.1 coordinate 864, forward strand.
TGGCCGGCACCGAATGTCCGGCCCGTACAGGTCGGATCGTCGCCGGAATAGAGCGTCAGCTCGCCGCTGGTGACGAGAGCGATCGCCGGACCATGGTGGCTGTGCCATCCGGAGTGGCCGCCCGGGCCAAAGATGATCTGCTGCATCACGGTGTCCGCCGCGTCGGCGACGTGTACGACCTCGTCTTCGTCCCTGAGCTTCAGCTTGAGATCCACTGAATCTGCAAACCCCGCTCTGGCGATCACGGTTCCGACAATGTTCGATCCAGGTGTTGCGCGAGCCACGGTGGCCGCCGCGGCGATCCCAGCAGCCGCGATGGCGAAGGATGCGATGTATCTCTTCATGAGCGTCTCCTCAGCGGGAGAGCCTATGAGGACGTGCGTTCCCAAAACGTTCGTGAAAGCGTTCGCGGCGACTGGCGGTCCGTGAGCTGTGGAAGGACAGCGGCGTCTCTTTCTGTCAGATCGAAGCCGCGAGCGACGATGCGAGAATGCGCCGCTCCAGGCTGCGGCTGTTTTGCGCTCGCGCGAGCTCCAGCGCGCTGCGGAGTGTCGCCGCGCGCTGCGTCGGCGGGTCGAACTCGCTCTTCTGGCAGTACAGGGCTGGAAGCCACCAGAGGTCGGCGCGCTTGCGCGCCATCATGATTGCTGCATCCACGATAGAGGCCGCCCGCTCGCGGTTTCCGAGGCGCATATAGGTTTCGGCGAGCAGCGACAGATAATACGGCCGCCGCGCCTGCGCCCAGGTCGCGTCGAAGCGATCGAGCGCCGACTCGATCCTCTCGACGCCTTCGGCTGGCCGCTCGAGGCCGCGCGCCCATCCAATGAGGACATGGGCCCAGTCGCCGTAATAGGCAAAGCCGTACCGGTCGCACAGCGCCACAACGGCTTCCGCGCTGTCGAGGACCTTGCTGACATCGCGCCGCATCTGGTGCAGCATGGCTTCGTATGCGAGGGCCAGCGCCTGGCTGTAGACGTGCTCCAGCCGTCGGGCGAACGCCACGGCCCGTTCGGCGTGTGATACTGCAGCGCGTTCATCGCCGAGCAGCCAGAGCGAGTGCGAATAGAAAGAACGCGTAAAGACACCGAGATCCGACCCGAGCGCGGAACGTTGTGGATGCCGTTCGTCGTATGCCGCCAGTGACGCCTCGAAGTGGTGCCGGGCCACATCCAACTCCCCCATGCTCACCAGCGTTCCGGCCATCGCGTGGTGCGCCTCGCACCGGCACGATGGATCGGATTCGCTGCGCACGAGCGCCTGCTCAGCGACGTCTCGCGCGCCGCGCAAATCGCCGCGCACGATGCGGAACGTAAACGCAGCCCACATCCAGCGCACGGGCACCTCGCCGAAAGCCCCCGAGAGCGTGAACACTCGATCCAGGTTCTGCTCGATCTCCGGTGCCGCATAGCCGCGCGCCGAATTGAGCGCCACCGACAGGCTCGAGCGCAGCGCCAGCTCGCGCTCGTCGCGATCGCGCCCCGGCGTCAGCCGCTCGAGCAGCGACAACGCGTGCGTCAGGCAGCGGATCGCCTCCTCCCCGGCCGACACGCGCATGGCAACGGCAGCCGCGCGTTCGAGAAATGGCACCGCACGCGCCGGCTGACCTCCTCGGTCCAGGTGCACGGCGATGGAGGCGCTCACCTCGTCCAACCGACCGGCGAACAGCCGCTCCATCCCCTGAGCGATCCGCCGGTGAATGAGTCGTCGTCGTGCCGGACCGATGGCGGCGTATGTCACCTCGCGGATGCGGTCGTGGCTGAAGTCCCACCGCTCGTCTGCTTGAACGCGGACGATGTGGCGGCGCCACAGTTCGTCGAGGGCGCGCACCAGCGCGTCCTCCTCGAGGTCACTAGCCTGCGCCAGGATGTCGAAGCGAAAATCACGTCCGACCGCTGACGCGACCTCGGCGGCAGCGCGTGCTTCCCCGGTTAGCAGCGCCAGCCGCGCCGCGACCACGGCCTGCACCCGCGGCAGCCCATCATCGCCCGAAGCACCGGACTGCTTCGCCAGCTCCATCCGCCCTCGTTCAACGATGAAGAGCGGATGGCCTTCGGTCGTCTGGAACGTGCGCGCGACCGTCGCCTCGTCCAGCGGATGTTCGGCGACCGCGGCGGCCAATTCCGCAGTCCCCGCCCGGTCGAGGGGACCGAGGACGAGTGCCGTCAGCAGATTCTCGCGTTCGAGATCAGCGAGCAGCCGGCCGAGCGGCGGGTTGTCCTGCTCTTCCTCGCCGCGCAGAGTGCCGACAAGGAGGCACGGCGTGCCGCCGGCCGAACGGAGGAAGTAGTGAAGCCACTCGATTGTCTCCGCATCCGCCCATTGCAGGTCGTCGAGCACCAGCAGCAGCGGACCCGCCGACCGGAACGTCTTCGCCAGTGCCTCGAAGAATCGCAGACGCTGCCAGCTCTCGAGATCCCGTTCGGGTGCTGGAATGTCTGGGCGTGTGGCAACGATCTCTGGACGAAGCCGTGCCACATCGGTCAGTGATGCTGCATCGAGCCGCGTCAGTGTGGATTGCAGCGCATCGCTCTTCAGCCAGGCGGCGATCGGGGCGTACGCCAGCCGGCCTTCGCCGGCGTAGCACCGCGCCGTCAGCACCGTGATGCGTTGACGGCCGCACCAGCCAACCAGTTCTTCAGCGAGCCGGCTCTTGCCGATGCCCGCCTCACCCCGAATCAGGAACAGCTCGGGCCGGCCAGTCGAAGCGGTGTGCCACGCGTGGAGCAGCGCCCTCCATTCGGCGCTGCGGCCCACGAGTGGATAGAGGACGGTACGCGGCGCCGCAGGGACGACGAGGGCCTCCGCGTCGAGGTCGACGATCTCGCGATACGTCGCGCGCGTCGCCGCGCTCGGCTGGATTCCGAGCTCCTTCTTCAGGAGTGCGGCGCACTGCTGATAGACGTGCAACGCAGTGGCACGGCCGCCGTAGCGCGCCTGACAGCGCATCAGCGCGCACCAGCTCTGCTCGTCGAGCGGGTCGAGGCGGAGCGACTGCTGCGCGTACTGGATGGCATCGCCGAACGCGCGATCCTGCTCGAGCAGGTCGACGAGACGCGCCAGCACCTGTCTCGCACGTTGGCGGAGGCGTTCCCGATCGGAATCGATCCACTCGCCGGTCCAGCCGGGAAGGATGTCGCCCTGATATAGGCGCGCAGCCCGCTGCAGTGCGCCACGATCACCCCCCAGGCCGCGCTCGGCGTCAGCTTCGAACGCGACAACATCCACCGCCGCGCCGGTCTCGTGCCACGCGAGCGTCCGCGAGCCAGCGTCGACGAGAGCCTCCAGCGTGGGCCACGCGTCTTTGAGGTGGTGCAGTTCCCGGCGGAGGTTGGTCAGCGCCTGGGTATCGCTCGATTCCGGCCAGAGTGAGCCTGCGACTCGGTGCCGTGGGATCGGGGCGTTTCGAGCATGAAGCACCAGGAAGGCAATGAGTTGCTGCTGTCGCGAACTTGGCAGACGGGATGAGACATGGCCTTCAGTGAGGACGCGGAACCCGCCAAGGAGTTCGATGCGCAGGGCTGGTCGAACACCCACCTGCCAATGGTACACATCTTCAACGAGAGGTCGACCCTCCGCGTGTTCGCATCCCCGTTCATCTGACGCCGTCCGTGCATGAGCTCCGTTCGCGACGAACGCCCAAATTCCCAGCACGAGTCTGGCAGGCAGCTCCAGTTTCAGCGGGCTGCACGCCCGCGAATTGCACCAGCGGGCGCCCACATTCGCGGCGTGAAATCCTGCGCCCGCCGCAGGTATAACAGCGCCGGCGTGCAATAGCGTGCAAGGGTCGACGGCATCCCCGGCATCCCAGGCATTCCCGGCAATGTGCTTTCTGCAACTTACAGAATCTCAAGGAGGCCCGAGAGTCCGAATCCCACTCTCTCCGCCATAATCAAATCAACAACTTACGGATATCAGTCGGCTCCAGCGTGCAAAGTGTTCTACAACCAGCGACGCCTCCACGCTCGGGTACGTGAGGCCTGCAGTATTCGAACGACGCGCCGCCGAACGCGGTGACACCGCCGCACCCCGACGAGGCAGCTGATCGATCGTCGCCCCTGGGGCCTTCTGTGAGGTCGAGCTTCCCTCGATCGGTTCCTACGTTCTCGGTCAAGCCGCGATCCCGACGGGGCGCTCGGCGGCATCCACGTGCGTGCACCGATGTCCCTCGCGAACGCCGCCGAGCGCCTCTCTTTCTCTTGCTTTCTATGACCGCTGAACACAAGGAATGCGAGATGCTCACAGAGCACGCTGACGTTGCGTGAATTAACCCGTCCACGAAATCGGATAGGTTCTACGCCCAGATTATGCGGGGGCATCGCGAGCGGACGGCGCCCAGCAATCCTCCGAGAGCGCACGAAGCTACCAATTCATGTGGTCCGCGTCCGTCACGACGGCGCTACCGTAGTCTGCGATCGCAGCTCTGACGGGTGCGAGCGTCCCGACACGAAGTGGCACCGGCTCGGCGGTCGGTTCACCGGCAGTATCGAGTGTCCCGCCGTTAACGAATGTGGCATCGAGGAAGGTTGCCGGACCCGGCCTCGGAACGCGACTTCAAAGAAGAAGGAACACCATGAAACGCATCGGCATCTCCCCATCCGCGCTCGCCTTAACCAGTCTCTGTATTGTCTTCAGCTCGGGCGTCCCTGGACCGACACGCGTCGAGGCCGGTCCACAGTGTGACGACCAGTTGAGATCTTGTGAGAAGTCACCGGACATCGACGTCACCACGCTCACTCTCACGGACGTATTGGAGGCATACGAAAGCGACCTCTTCACCGCAAAAGAGCTGGTGAAGGCGTATCTGAAACACATCGAGCGTTACGAGCCCGCTTACAATGCGTTTACCTTCATGAACTCGCTAGCGCTGGCCCAGGCGCGGGAAGTCGATCGCAGAAGGAAAGCTGGCGAAGCGCTCGGGCCATTGGCCGGCGTCCCGATTGTCATCAAGGAGTCGATGGACGTCGTCGGATTCCCCTCCACCGCGGGCTGGGCCCCGTTGAGCTCGCAGCTGGGAGGCATCGACCTTGTCCCCGCGCAGAACGCCACGGTCGTGCAGCGCCTGATCGACGCCGGCGCGATCATCATCGGCAAGACCAACATCCCGGCGTTCAGCGACGATGGGACGCGGGCCAACAGCAGCTGGGATGGGCCGACGTACAACGCCATCGATCGCAGCCTCGCCCCGGGGGCAAGCAGCAGCGGCACGGCGACCGCTGTCGCGGCCGGCTTCGCTCCGGCAGGTCTGGCCGAGGAAACCGGTGGCTCCATTCAGAATCCCGCGGGCGCGCAAAGCCTGGTGGGTATCAAGCCGACATTCGGTCTCGTGCCGACCAGCGGCGTTGTGCCCCTGGCGGGCAGCACGCGGGACGTGGTGGGTCCGATCGCCAGGACCGTGCGCGATGCGGCATTGATCCTGGACGCGATTGCTGGTTACTCACCGGAGGACCCGAAGACCCTTGCGTCCGCTGGTCATATCCCGCCGGACGGCTATACCTCCCAGCTGAGCGAGACCGCGCTTCAAGGCAAGCGCGTCGGCCTCTACGGGCCCGGTTGGCGCTCGCTGGCCTTGTCGGAGGAAACGCAGGTGCTGTACGAGAACGCTATCGCGGAACTGGTGGCGCAGGGAGCCGTCGTCGTGGAAGACGCGTTCGGCGGCAGCGGCTTCGCCGAGCTGGCGTTGCCCGACGAGCCCTACGACTATCGTGGCACCGAATCGGCCGCGTACGATTTCACGCAGTACCTGCGGCGCTTGGGCATTCCTTCAATCGAGGCGTTGCGGCAGCTGATCGGCGTCTCGCCGTTCGACGAGGATCAGCCGCTCCGATGGTACGTCGAGGTACTGCCGGCATTGGCGGCGTCGCTGCAGGATCCGTCCGTCCCGCCCGCCCTCGACGAGTTCTTCGACTTGAAAGGTGCCTACCTGGCGATCTTCAACCAGGTGATGGCGGCGCACAATCTGGATGCGTTGGTATTCCCGCAGACCACCGAGGCGATTCCGGCGCTGTTCAGCGGCGATTTCATCTCGGAGACAACGGTGTCGGCAATCAACATTGCGGGTCTGCCGGCGGTCACCGTGCCCGGCGGGCAGTACCGCAACAACGCCCCATTCAGCTTGATCTTCGTGGGGCCGCTGTGGAGCGAAGCGGAGCTGCTGGGCCTCGCCCATGACTACGAGCAGGCGACGCAGCACCGAATCGTGCCGAAATTGGTCACGTCCGGCGAGTAGCTGGCGACCGCGCAGGTGCGCCGCGAGCGGATTCTACCGGGGGAGCGGTGGCACTCACTCGCGGCCTCGTTTGGTCTCTGGTCTTTGGTTCGTCGGTTCGTGACGAACCACGAACCTTCTAACCACGAAGCTGCGAACCTCGGTTCGGTTCATGGGACGACGGGAACGAGATCACGATCACAGTTCAAGCCGCGGGCAGCGGAAACCGGGACGGCGAACCCACGGACCAATGAACCAGAGACCAAAGACCAGAAGCCCAAGACCAGAAACGAGAGACCAGAGACCAAAGAAGCCTGTCGGAGGACATGGGTAATGCTCTCAGCCCGACCCGCTGCGGGACCCAGTGTACCGGCTCCCTAGCGACAATCGCGGTCCGGTTCGGGACCGAGAGGCCGTTGGTGCAAATCCAGTCGCCCCGACCACCTTACAATGAGCCGCTGGTTTTTTACCCACTCGGAGAGCCGCTAGTTTTTCACGACATCGAAAGCCACGACTGGGGCGTTTAGCACCACGCCACTGCGCGGCAGGCGTCCCGCGAAATGCGATACTACTCGCGCATGGCTGGCGGTCATCGATGATCCAGATGGCGCGTGACTGGGCGGAGGACGCGAGTATTTTGTGCAACTCTGATCCTGCGCTCGTCCACGTCGCGCGGTTGGCACGCCTTCATTACGACGCCGACGAGTTGAACCGGATGCTCACCACTATACATTGAAGGCCGACGAGCGGCGGATCACACATGAAGGGAAGGTCATTCGCCTCTCGCCGAAGGCCCACGACCTCCTTGTTCTGCTCGGCCGTCGGGCCGAGCAACTCGTCACGAAGGACGAACTCCTGTCTCGGGTGTGGCCCGACTCGTGCGTCGAAGAAGGGATTCTGCCGTGCACATTTCGGCGTTGCGCAAGGCCCTCGGCGACGACAAACGGTCGAGTGGGTACAGTGCGACGCGGCATTCGAACACCTGGACCGGGCCCTCGATCTGCACGATCCGGCGCTGGTGTATCTCGCAGTCGCGCCGCAGTGGGACAGCCTGCGCGACGATCCACGGTTCGTCGATTGATTGAAACGGATGGCCCTGCGTCGGGTGTGAGGCGATCCGGCGTGAGAGGTTCGGAGGACCCGCCATGCTGCATGATGGGCGCTACCACCGCCATTCCGATGGTGCCGCGATCGAGCGGCTCGCGCCGATGTCCATTGCCAGCCGCACGGTGCAATCTGTGCAGGGCGCGACGGCATCGCTGGCGCTAACGGCAACCCCTGGCATTGTGGAATCTGCAACTTACAGAATCCGAAGGAGGCGCGAGGGTTCGAATCCCACTCTCTCCGCAGTCTCACCCACGCCGGAGAAATCCTCAGGAATTCCGGGCGTTTTCGCCCCAGAGTGCCTGGCGGAGAGAAACGGGGCGACGCAGCACGAGAACTCCACCGCGTCGAGGTCGTCTCGCTCCGAAGGAGAGTAGTCGACGCGATTGTTGCGTCTACGTTCGTGTTCTTTGTGAAGGCCGCACCCAATGCACGCCAGACTTCAGTCGACGCACGCCTGATCGAAGGAATCGACTTCCAGCAATCGAAGAGCTCGCCATCCAGTCACTTCCAATTCGTTCAAGCGCACGCGACGGTTTCGTTACGTGTGGGGACAGGGAACGTCAACAAAGATCCGCGAAGGCAACATCTAACTCGCGCGCGTATCGCTGAACCGGTGTCCCGCTCACGCGCGCCCGGGACGGTCGAGCTGAGGAATCCTTTGCGGCGTCCGGGATGGCGCACGTATAATCCCCACCTCTCCACAGACAGACGCGCAACACGACTTGCGAGCGCCCCGCGCGGGATGCCGTCCGAAGAAGTTGAAGGAGCAGACATGACGTCGTTCGCGGGAGTTGTCGCGGGACTCGAACGAGTCAGCCCCACCGAAGCTGCTGACATTGAGGAGATCACCCGCGGCATGCTGGCGATACAGGCGCAGGCCGCAGCCGCCGGCAAGCGTCCGCTCGCGCGCGGCACGCATGCGAAGGGCATCTGCGTGCGCGGCGAACTCGAGGTCCTCGACGTCCGCCGCGTGACTCCGGATCCGGCGCTGGCCGAGCGACTCGTCAAAGGCGTCTTCGCCGTCCCCGGGACGTATCCGGCGACCATCAGGTTCGCCAACGCCGATGGTGGACATCGCCAGGATCGCCGGCCCGACGTCCGCGCGCTTTCGTTCTCGATCGACGTTCCACCGGGCATCGCGGCCGGCAAGACACGCCTCGATTTCTCGATGAACAGCGCGACGACGTTTCCCATCAACGACGCGCATGCGTTCGCGATCGCCGTGCGGGTGATCGCCGCGCAGGGGATGCGGGCGAAATGGAAAGCCTTGCGCTCGCTCAGGCGTCGCGAGTTCGGGAGCTTGCTGCGCACGATGCGGCGTGGTCGCCAGCAGCAGCGCGGGACACCGCGGAAGGCGTACCAGCAACTGCGCTACTGGAGCACCGTCCCGTTTCTTCACGGCGAGCGCGAAGCGGTGAAGTACTCGGCGATTCCTGCGCGCGACAATTCGGCGCGCCCACTGCAGCCGGGTCCAAACCAACTGCAGGACGAGCTGGTGCGGCACATCAACGAAGACGAGCGGATGAGCGAGTTCGACCTTGTGGTGCAGTTTCTCGATGCCTCGCGGATGACCTGTCGCGGCCGGACTCAGGAGCCGTCGTTCTGGGTCGAGAACGCTGCCGTCGAGTGGAACGAGGCGGAGTCCCCGTTCTACGTTGTCGCGCGCCTGCGGCTGATGCCGAAATCGGTGCTGCCGCCAGCCGAGTCCGAAGCCTTCTGGATTGACGTGACGGAGAATTCCACTCCCGAAACACGGCCGATCGGCAGCATCAACCGGGCGCGGTGGCACGCGGAATCCGCGAGCAGGGCAGCGCGCCTGCGTCAGCCCGTTGCCGCGAGCACGTGGACGCCAGCCAATCCTCGGCGACGGATCGTCTGGGGCACGATCGGCCTCGCCGCACTTGCGTTCGCCGCGACGCTTGGCTGGGCGCTCGGTCCAGTGGCGAAAGATCTCCCCGAACGCCTGCAGTACCCACCGCCGCCGCTCGGCAACAATGGTCTCACCGTTGAGGAACGCCAGCGGTACTACCACCTGAGCGAAGGTGGTGAGGCCTATCCGATCGCTTGGCTGCTGGCACTCGAGCAGGAAATCAGGGGGCCGGACGGCCGTGTGACCTACCGCCCCTTCCTCGAGAACGTCGAGCGCTTCGGATTCCTCCCCGACCCGCCGAGCCGCTACAACCCTTACGGGCTGCCGGTCGGGGTGACCGCGGGCTACGGCAAGATCACCGGCCAGCAGATGATGGGCCTGAATTGCAGTGCCTGTCACGTCGCCGAATTGCACTCCAACGGGCGCGCGTTCCGCATCGACGGTGGTCCGTCGATGGCCCACATCAACGCCTTCATCAAGGCAATCGTCGATGAAACGAGCGCCACCGCAGAGAGCTGGCAGCGCCGCCGCCGGTTCCTCGATCGGTGGCGTCGCGTGCAGCTCGTGCGCCTGCTGGACAATCCGGTGGTCCCTCAGGCCGCCATCGGTTCGACGCCGTCACCAGGCGACGAGGAGACGCTCGACGGTGGCGAGCCGGGGGTCTTCCGACGCGTGCTCTCGGGACTTCGCATGGCGATCGCGAATCGCTCGCTGTTGATGGACAAACTGCACGGTTTCGCAGCGGTGACGCTGGTGGTGCAGGCGCAGCCGCTCGGCACCGAGGAGGGCTACGGCCGCAACGATGCATTCGGCGTCGGCAGGAACGAGCTGTTCGGCGCCTACAAGGACGCCAACTTCACCCAGGGGATCAACGTGCTGCCTGCGGATGCGCCGGTCAGTTTCCCGCACCTCTGGGGCATGGAGAGGACGGCGTGGTTCCAGTGGGGCGTGAACACCAACTCCGTCATCGAGCGCAACATCGGCCAGGCGCTCGGCGTGGGCGCCACGATGCAGCCGGACAAGGGCTTCAGCAGCACCGTTCGGCTCGACAACCTGTACGCGATGGAGCGCCTGCAGTACAAGCTCACGTCCCCGGAGTGGCCGGCCGGGTTGTTTGGATCGATCGATGGCGCGCGCGCGGAGCGGGGCAGGAAGATGTTCGATCGCACCTGTGCGCTGTGCCACGAAACGTATACGAAGACCGGCACGCTCAACGAGTACCAGCTCTTCCCGCTCGACGTCGTCGGAACGGATCCGAGTACGGCCCTGAACTTCGAGCGCACGGTCATGACCGCAGAGGGCCCGAAGCCTTTCGGGACGGCCGCGTTCGAGATCGTTGGGCGGGTGAAGGAAGCCTATTACCGGGAGCATCAGACCCCGCCCGACGTCCAGGCGCGGTGGGAGGCGCGCGCGACGCGCCCGGCGGCGGCGTATCGCACGCCGCTTCTCGACTATCTCAAATACCCCGACACACGCTCGCGCGGCATCTATCGGGCGAAGACGCTGAAGGGGATCTGGGCGACGGCGCCGTACCTTCACAACGGATCGGTCCCGAGTGTGTACGACCTGCTGCTGCCGGCAGACCAACGCCCCACGACCTTCAAATTGGGAACGAAGGAATACGATCCCGCGAAGCTTGGTTACGTGGTCGACGGTTCCCGTTTCGTCACGCCGCCGGGCATGACGCCGTTTACCTTCGACACGCGGCTGCTCGGCAACTGGAACACGGGACACGAGTGGTGGTTCTATCCCGATCTCGACGACGACATCCGCTACGACATCATCGAGTTCCTGAAGACGTTCGACGACGTGAACTACCCGGGCGATTACCGCTTCGAGCGACCGGCGCGCCTTCCCGACAACGTGAGGATGGACAAACGGTTGCCGATCGCGCAGGCGGCGTACGCCAAGTAACGTCAGCCGATCTGATCGAGCGTGGTGCCTGCGGCGACCAGGTCGGCAGTGTGCAGGCCTTCGGTGAACCACTGATAGATCGGTTCGAGGACGGCCCGCGCCTCGGCGTGCCGTCGCGACGCTATCAACAGCTGGGCCCACCCGGTCGCGGCTCGCAACTGGAACGATCGCGCGTGCTGTCCGCGCGCGTACTCGACCGCAGCGGCAAAGCTCGCCTGGGCACCGGCATCGTCGCCGCGCACGCGCAACAGCTCGGCGCGCGCGCGATGCAGCTCAGCGAGGTAGCCGGCCTCGCCTGATTGCGCGGCGTACGCGAACGCCTCGTCCACGATGCGCAAGCCGTCGTCGACGCGGCCGGCGAAGCGGAGCAGATCCGCGAGGACACCGAGGAACGCGCTGCGCACGAGTCCGGCGCCGAGCGCCCGCTGCGTCGCCAGACTGTCGGTGAGCTGCTCGATGCCCTCGTCGAGACGGCCCAAGGCAGCCAGCGCGGCCCCCTGGAACGAACGGCTCCATTCGCGTTCCTGGGGCAATCCGTAGTCTCGGCACAGCGCGTCCACCTCGTCACCGATCGTCAGCGCCTGCGACGCTTCGCCGCGGACCAGGTGCACGCCTTGCGTGACGAGCAGCGCAAAGACCAGCGTCATCGGCTGTCGCTGCGAGCGTGCAAGCTGTAGCGTCTCGCGCGCTCGGGCCTCGGCGCGATCCGGGTATCCGAGAATCCAGAGCGGACGGCTCGACATCGCACGCGCGATCATCCCCGGGTCGAGGCCGAACATGGCCGTGTACGCGCGGTGCTGTCCGGGATCGTGCAGCTCGCGCCCGCGTTCCAGCATGCGGCTCGACTCCACCAGGTCTCCCGCGAACTCGAGGCAGACGCCGAGCAGGTGGTGCGCGGCCATCAGAAACGCGGGGGTGCCGGTACGCGCTGCCTCTGCCATCAGCTCGTCGGCGCGCACGCGGTAGTCGCGGAGGTCCCCCTTGATCGCATGAAACAGCGCGATCGCCCACAGCACGGGGAAGCGCTGCGGCACGTCGCCGAGCAGGTGACAGAGTTCGTGCGCGCGCGCGAACACCGGCTCGATTTCCGGGCTCGCCCAGCCCTTCATCATGCGCAGCGCCAGACCGCGAACCATCTGCAGCCCCAGTTCGTGCTGCATGCGCTCAGCACCGTCGGGCAGTCCCCGCAACACGCCGAGGCCCCGTTCCGCGAGCGACAGCGCCTCGCGAAAGGCGAAGAGCCCGACGGAGTGGCGGGCACCCTCGAGGTAGTAGCGCGCGCTCTCGCCGAAATCGCGGGCCGTCTCGAAGAGCGCGCCGAGCCGTCCCGCGATCGCCGCGTGGTCGCTGCCATGGTGGCGCAGCAGGGAACGGGCCACACGATGGCTCAGGGCAGCCCGCCGCGTAGGCTGCAGAGAGCCATACAGCGCGTTCTGGTAGAGGGCGTGGACGAATTGGCACTGCAGCGACAACGTCAAGTCGGGAAACTCGTACTCGGTGATGCGCTTCACGAACACGTACACCTGCTCGAGGGCATCGAGCCGCTCTTCCACCTCCGCCGGATCCATGTCTATGGCTTCGGCGACGACGGTGGATTCGAACTCGTGCCCCTGCACGCTCGCCGCCAGGAGCAGCTTTCGATCGAGCTCGTCGAGGCGATCGATCTTCCTGGCAATCATGCTCCGGATTGAGGCCGGCAGTTCCCGAAGCGCGTCGGCCTCGCTGCGCGTCAGCACCCAGCCGCCGTCGCGGTCGACGATGCTGCCGGAATCGCGAAGGTAGCGGACGACATCGGCCATGAACAGCGGGCTGCCCCCGGTCTTCGCGTGAATCAGCGGCGCGAGCGACGGCGGGAAGCGGTGATGCGGGAACATCATCGCCAGGTAGCGCTCGACGTCGCAGCGCTCGAGGAACCCGAGCGGGATTTCCTCGAGGGCGCCGTGGGCGCGCAGCTCGTCGCGGATGGGAAGGAACGGGTGCTGCAACAGCGTCATGTCGGCAAGCCGGTAGGTCGCCACGATGAGCAGCCGCATCTGGTCGAAGCGGCCGGCGAGATAGTTCAGCATGTCGATCGTCGAGACGTCCGCCCAGTGCAGGTCGTCGAGGAACAACACGAACGGGCGTGACCGCGACGCCTCCTGCAGGAGGGCCTCGAGCTCCCGCTTCATCCGTTCCTGCGACGCGGCGGGTGCCTCCTCCCGCACGCGCGCAACCGATTCTTGACTCCGCGCCGCGTGCGCGACCTGCACGTACCAAGTCGGCGCCAGGCTCTTGATGAGCGTGTGGACAGCGCTGTAGGAGGGCCGGTGCAGCAGACTGTCAAGCGCTTCAAGGACCGGCAGATAGGCTTCGGCGCCAGCAAGCCGCTCGGAGCAGCGACCGCGGATCAGATACGGACGCTCCGGCAGCGCCGCGAGCTCCGCGAGAAAGTCCTCCACCAGGTTGGTCTTGCCGATACCCGGCTCGCCAAGGACGGTGAGGAGTTTCCCGTGCCCGTTGCGCACCTGCTCGTAAGCGCGTCGCATCTGCTCGCGTTCCGCGTCGCGGCCGACGGTTCGGCGCTCGACGACGGACAGGGCTCTCTCGAAGGCGCTCGCGCGCTCAGCCCCGGCAACGAGGCGCGCGAGTTCCGCTTCGACGTCGAGCGCCGACGGACGGAGATCAGGGGCCTTCGCGAGCATGCGATGCACCAAATCCTCGAGCGCCGGCGGGATCGCCGCATTGAGGCCCGAAAGCGGTGGCGGTTCGTCGAGCAGAATCGCCCCCAGGAGCGACGGCACGGTCGCCGCGACAAACGGTCGGCGCCCCGCGGCCATCTCGTACAACGTGATCCCGAACGCGAAGATGTCGGCCGGAGCACCCGCCGGAGCGCCGCGCGCCTGCTCGGGCGACATGTACGCCGTCGTGCCGAGAAGAAGGCCCGGACGCGTCTCCGTGGCCGCGCGCGTGGTCGCGGTGGCGGTCTCGACCTCCGCGATGCGGGCAAGGCCGAAATCCAGCACCTTCGCGTAGCCGTCGCCTCGCAGCATGACGTTCTCGGGCTTGATGTCGCGGTGCACGATGCCGGCGGCGTGCGCCGCGGCCAGCGCGCGTGCGATCTGCCGCCCGACGTCGACGAGGGTGACGAGCGGGAGCGCGCCGGTCATCAGCGCGCGCAGGGTGACGCCGTCGATGAACTCCTGAACGATGTAGTGGCAGCCGTCGGACGTCACGCCGATGTCGTGCACGACGACAATGTTGGGATGGTTGAGCGCGGACGCCGCGCGCGCTTCCCGCAGAAAGCGGTGCACGGCGACGTCGACCTCGCCGCCAGTGTCGCGCATCAACTTGATCGCTACCGGCCGCTGCAGGCGTGTGTCCACGGCGCGGAACACCTCTCCCATTCCGCCGCGGCCGATCATCTCCTCGAGACGGTAATGCTGAATGGTGGTGGGCGGCATGAGGAATGGGGGAGGGCGCGTGTCTTTACCGGTTCGTAGGGTGTAGGGTCATTATAATTGTTCAGGTTCCACAAACGTGTCCCAGCCAATGGTTTCCCATACCCTCGGTGAGCCGCTCGTCGGGACGCGCTGGCCCTCCGCGCCAGTCGTCCTGATTCGAGCCGGGGCCAACCTCGTGGCGGTCGGCGCCGTTCTGCTCGGAAGAGCGATGATTCGCCTGGGCCTGCGGCGACCCGCCGAGGGCTGGCGCCGCACCGTCGGCATACTGCTGCGGTCGGAATCCTCGCGATTTGCGCTGTCGGCATTCGCGCTTCGAGTCCCCGACGGTGCGGCCGGCGAGTCCATCGAGACGAGAATTGCGTATGCGCTGCGTTCGTTTCTGTCGCAGGAGGCTGATGCGCATTTCTCGCTCGCCTGGCGCACGCCGGTCACCGTCCGACGCCGGACGGAATACGTCGATGTCGTCGTCCTCCGATTCGCGCGTGCCGGCACCCTCGAAGCGGTCACGCCGTTCCTCGCACCTGACGGGCCCGCTGCCCCTCCTCCTGACGTGCGGGCGAGTGTGCACCGCGCCATCGTCGCGGCCTACAACCGGACGTCTCGCCTCCCCGAGGTGCAGCGTCCCCTCATGCTGCTGCAGGACGTTCTGAGAGCGTGGCGATCGGGTGCTGCGAGCTGGGGATCCGATTCCGCGCAGCGGTACGTGCAACGGCTTCTCGCCGCGTGTTGTGTTTCGTTCGAACCGCGCGAATTCGGGGATCCCGAGCTGCGCTTCACGCCTCCGGCGTTCGCGGCACGGCGTACGCTCGGATTCGGATACCTGTCCTGGGTCGCGCGCCCTGATGCCGACCGTGGATCCGTCGACCTCTGGGTCAGCGCTCACCATGTCGGACTCGATGGCGTGCCGCTCCAGGATCTGCTCGAACGCCTCGAACGTTCCTGGGGGAGCGCCGGGCCCGTGATGTTCCCGCGTCCTGGTGCGGGCGGAACTTTCGTCGAGCCGCACCCCTGCCACGCGCCCCACGAGCGCGAAGTGGATCAGCTGATCGCATTCGTCGATCTGTCGCCCGTGCTCGCGCTTCGCCGCGAGTTGAATGCCCACTACCGCGAAGCGATTGGTGGTGCTGTGACGCTCGGGACCTTGATCGCGTGGCTGCTCAGCCAGGAGCCCGAGTTCGCCGGCGTCCGCATTGCGTCGACCATCGATGTCGCGGCTTCCGACGGCTACGACCGCGACGTCGACGTCGTCTCGCTTCGGCCGGCGGATTTCGCGACGGGTGAGAATCCGTGGGCCGGCTTCATCGCCTTTGTGCGCGAGTTCAACCGCCTGATCGCTGCCGCGCGCACGCGCACCAGCCCGGTGCGCCTGGGCATGCAGACGTCGGGGCTGCTTCCCGCGTGGGTGCACGCGACCATGGTGCGCGCGAATCCGGCGGCGCTCGACGAGACCTTCGGCACGTTGTGCGTGACCATCATTCGCGACGCACGCGTCTTCCTGGCGCCGATGACTGACCTCGGTCTGCGTCATGGCTTCTTCGCCATCGGCAGCGCCGACCTGCCGTCGGTGAGCGGCGGCCGTGTGACGTCAGTCTGCGTCAAGGGGGAATCGGGAAGGATCGCGCACTATCCCGCCATCCTGCAGCGCGCCATCGAAAGGTGCGCGTCACTGCGTGCTGCCGACGCCGTGTCGTGAGCTGTGTTCATACAGCTCGGATAGGCGCGCTCACCGCCGAGTGGCCTGCAATAGGGGCAGCGACGGTCGTGCCGCCGACCGACATCGTGGTCCAGGAAGGCACTGAAGAACGTAGGATCAGCGTGGCGCGTCAGCAGAGCAGCCGACGCCGAGCGAGATCAGCGTGCTAACCACGCGCGGTATGTGACGCCCGAGCGAACAATGCAATCGTCGCCCGCCTGCACGAGCGTCTCTTCGCCTGGCGTTCAGCATCGTCCCGCGACGACTGAAGACCTCAACCTCGCTGGATCAGGTCGCCGACCCCGCGCGCTTCACCTGATTACTCGCGACCGCCACGTTCGGCGATCAATCGCATGGCAGGCCTGCTGACGAACGACTGGTCGTGGAAACGCTCTCCCCAGGCGAGCGGCGTCACAGCGGGATATTCGTGTATTGTCTCGTCCTCGACGCCGCGAAGGCGCTTCCGAAGCGAGGCGCGGATGTTCGGGTTGGCGCCGTGGTCGAGCAGCAAGCGCGCGAACTCGTCGCTGTGACGAAGGCGGATTGGCTGCGTGACGACGCACGCGAACAGCGCGGTGTGGCCGCCGAAGCCAGCGGCGTTCACCGCAGCCCTTGCGTCGACTGGGGCGCCCCGCGCCAGCAGCCAGCGGGCGACCTCCAGCTCGTCGTAATCCACACACAGGTGCAGCAACGTGGCGCCGGCCAGCGGAGTGCCATGCAGCGCGCGCGACTGGTCGGCGCAACATCCGAGTTCAGGAGGATAGATCTCTTCGTGCGCGAACCTCCGGGAAAGCAGCGTTTGATCGCGGCGCCGATGCTCCTCGAGGAGATCGATCCGGCCCCGATGCACGGCCATCGTCGGTGTATCCGGCAATGCGATCCCGTGCTGTGCCAGCAGCTCGAGACACCGATGCTTGCCCGGGGGGTTTCGGCAGTAGGTCTCGAGCAGGAGCGCAACGGGTGCGAGGCGGTTTCCGTGCTCGTCCGAGATCTCCGCTCCGAGTTCGACGAGAAACGCCAGGCCGTCGGCGTTCTGCGTTTCGCAGGCACCCATCACTGAGCCGCGTACGGGCCGGGCGCCCATGCCGTGCAGCAGCTTCGCCGTGTCGACCTGCCCCTGCAGGCAAGCACGCTCGAACGCGAACTGCAGATCTTCGGCACCGACATCCCTCAACAGTTGGATGATCCGGTTGCGCCCCAGGTTCGCGGCGTAGGACATCGGCGGTCCCCAGTTGCCTTTCACACCACGCGCATCCTCGTGCAGCAGACGCGGGTGCCGCGTCACCAGCGCGCGAACCGTGTCGAGGTCATCGCGCCGGATGGCGTCGGTCATCCGGCAGGCCAGCACAAGTCGTGGCCAGCTCGCCACGCCGTAACTCCGCGCGAGGATGTGCTGGGCGTCCGCAAGGCGCGCCTGCGCCGGGTCGATCCTGCGGCGGTAGTGGGTGCGGAGGTCGGACAAGGCATCCGCGTCGTGACGCCTGATCGCGTCGAGCAGATCGCGCGCCTGACGCCTCAACTGATCGAGATTGGGCCGGACGGGAAGATGCCGGATAGACACAACGAGCCTCCATGTCGCTGCCCGCTGTCCGCCGGATCGAGCAAGGGAGGTTCGTCAGGAACCTGCGCTGAGCAAAGGGTCAGGTGGACTCGGTCCTCCCCGCGGACTGGAGGCGTCCTGCACGCCTGCCCGGAGTATACAGGAGCGACCCTGCAGTCAGCCGCACGGTTTCGATTTTCGTGTCGTGAGATGGTCAGTAAGATCGAGACCATGCGCAGGATCGTGTCTTTGCTGGTCGCGTTCGGCGGCTTGGCCGCACCCACATTCCAAGGCCACGCCTACGCTGCCTGGCGACCTTCCCGTGATCGTGCTGTCTCGCGGGCTCGATACATCCGGGTGTGACAGGTGAATCCCGTGATACGAGTCCACGACGAGATGCCGTGCGTTGCAGGACAGGTGCGAGATCTCGGCGTGCGCGGCGTGTCGTTCGGGCGAGGCTTCGCGAGCACGTGCTCCTCCTGCTGAGCTTCGCATTGTGGGAAGGGCCAGAGTGGCACACGGCCGACAGTAAGTGCGCTTGGGAAATGAGGTCGGTGGTGACTCGGGAGGCTGACAGGTGGCCTCGAACACGACGTTGTCGGGAGACCGCGAGATCCTTCGGCGCGGTGATACACTGCATCATCCGGCAGGTACGGCATGGTTCAGGTCTGCAGGCGCGGCAGACGGATGCACCATATCGAGAGCAAGCGGGAACATGCCGATGTTCCCCTTTCATCGAATCCCCCGGCCAGGGCAGGCCGCCGGTGGTTCCAAGCAACCACGGTTTCAACAATCACACGAGGCCTCCCTATGGCCAGGTACCGCTTCGCCATCCTCATCGGCCTGCTTTCAACCGTCGTCACCGTCTGCGGCCCGTCGCCGGACAGAGCGGCGCGACGGCAGGAAGACCCAAGGCCCAAAGTGGGCCTTCTGATGGATACGCTGCAGGAAGAGCGCTGGCAACGCGACCGCGACCTGTTCTTGCAGCGGGCCAAGGAGCTGCGTGTCGAAGTCCTGGTCGAATCCGCCGAGCGTGATGACGCAAAGCAGCTGCAGCTGGCCGAGTCGCTGCTCGCGCAGAACGTGCAGGTGCTGGTAGTGGTCCCGCACAGCGCAGATGCCGGAGGCAGGATTGTCGAAGCTGCGAAGAAGCGTTCCGTTCCTGTGATCAGCTACGACCGCCTGATCCTCAACGCCGACGTCGACCTGTACGTGTCCTACGACAACCGGAGAGTCGGTGAGCTGCAGGCGCAATACCTGCGCAACGAGGCGCCGAAGGGGAACTACATCCTGCTTGGCGGCGCACCGACCGACCATAATGCCAAGCTCATTCGCGACGGACAGATGGCCGCGCTCGAGGACGCCATCAAACGCCGCGAGATCAGAATCGTGGCCGATCCGTGGACACCCGACTGGCGGGCGGACGCCGCGACGACGTTGACCGAGGCGGCACTGAAGAAGGCCGGCGATCAAGTGGTTGCTGTGGTGGCGTCAAACGACATTACCGCGGGGGGTGCCATCAAAGCACTCGAAGCACGCGGGCTGGCGGGGAAGGTACGGGTCTCGGGGCAGGATGCCAACCTGGACGCCGTGCGGCGGATCGTTCAGGGCACCCAGACGATGACCGTCTACAAGCCTCTCAGCCCTCTCGCGCGCGGCGCCGCGCAGGCCGCCTTCCAGATGGCGCAGCGTGAAAAGGTGGAAGGGACGTCGACGGTGAACAACGGGCGGAAGCAGGTACAGGCGATCCTGTACAACCCAATCGCGGTCCACAAGGGTCTCATCGATCAGGTGCTCATCAGCGACAAGTTCCACACACGCGAGGACGTGTACGGGACTGCCGGACCGAAGTGAGTTGTGACGCGCTGAGCAGATGTCCGTCGCCGTAGATCTCGAGCGGATGCCGCTCCGAGATCAGCTGACGAACAATCCAACTTCCGGGGAGCGCGTTCCACCCTACGCCGACCTGGTGTAGCGACGCTCGATCGCCGCGCGGACGCGCGCGCGGCTTTCCGTCGGCGAGAGGTCGGACCGCGCTTCGATCTCAGCGGCCTCCGCCGCCAGCGCGTCATCCTTGATGGTGGTTCGAAACCATCGCGATACGTCGTGCTGGCGAAGGTGATACGTCCAAGTGTCGTCATCAACGCCGTCGGCCAGCTGGGTGAACCGCTCGAGATTCTGGGCGCGCAGGTTGAGGCGGCCTTCGGGCCCGCGGAAATAGAAGCTCCGGTCCTCTCCCAGCTCGCCTTCTGCATACTTGCGCTGGTGCCGGCGCCGATCGGCGATCGGTTCGAGCCCCTGAAACCGGACCGGCGGCGCGCCGGCGCGCACGAGCCACGCGCGACTGAGATCGTCGTGGTTCGGTGGTAGGACGACGGCAGTGTCACCCCGCCCGGCGGCGAACGCGTCCACCGTCGCCTGCGGGCCACGTCCCACCACGATCAGCGTGTCCACCAGAGTGAGTGCCGAAGGCGAGACATGATCCGGATGCACGGTCACCAGCGCGAGGCGATCGAGGTGCGCCGGAAGGAGCGCTTCCGACGGCTGCCACGCGGTCGGCAGCAGGTGGTGGGCCTCGTCGATCACAATCCAATGCGGCCGCGCTTTCGTTGACCGCAACTCCAGCAGCCGCGGGAGCAGGGCCTGCAGAAACCCGGGCCGCTCCTCCAGGCGGAGGTCCAGGAGGCTGACGACGGCGTTCTCGGCCGGACGATCGAGCACCCGCAGCGCTTCATCAACCAGCGCGCGCCCGTCGCTGCCGCGGAGCGCGATGGCGCCGGGGAACTCGTGATAGTCCCCTTCCGGATCGACGACGCAACACTGATACGCGGCGTCACACAATCGTTCGAGCAGGACGGTCGTGACCGTGGTCTTGCCGCCCCCTGAAGGTCCGGCGATGAGAAGGACGCCGCGGTGCGGCGGAAGGCGCACGTCGGCGCCGGTGTCCGCCTTCCCCATCACGAGATCATGCCGCGTCAGGTTGGGGTCCAGCTCCTCGAGATCGGTGGCGATCATCCGATCAATCAGCTCCACCACGCCCGCGCCGTGATGCGCGGACGTGACGAGATCGACGCGCGCCTTTACGCTGTCGAGCGCGTTGGCCACGGCCACGCTGCACTCGCACGCGCCCAGGAACGCGTGGTCGTTCTCCGCATCACCCACCCCGACGGTATTGTGCGGCGACAGTTTCAGCGCATCGAGCGCGTGCCTGAGGCCGGTGGCTTTGTTGATCCCGGAGGGCAGTACCATCACCGCGCCCTTGTTGAAGATCACCTGCAGCTCGAGTCCCATGTCGCGGATGACGTGCAGGACGAGCGGGTCGTTCGGCTCCCAGGTCGCCACGATCACACGCCCCACGGAGAGAGGCGCGACGCCACGCCTCTCCAGTTCGCGCACGAACTCGACCGGCGGCGGGTCCGCGAGTGGCTGCACCTCGCGCGTCCCGGGTTCGTACACCAACGCGCCGTTTTCAGCGACCACGCGATCGAAGAGCTGAACGCGCGGGAAGACGCGCATCAGGTCGTCGAGCTCGCGGCCGGTGACCAGTACCAGGCTGCGGCCCGACGCGCGGAGATGCGTGAGCGCCTCGACCGTAGCGTCGTCCACGCCACCGTGCCGCGCGATCGTTCCGTCATAGTCACAAGCGAGGGCGAGATAGCGCACGACGTACGGTCATGCAAGGAGAGCACCGTGGGTCAGCCGCGAACTCAACCGCAACTGGCGGGCGCAAGGAGCAAGCAGCATCGCGGGGAGCGCACTGCGGCGCCCACATCGCTCGCTCCGTTTTGCTACTCTTGTTCAGCGGCCGCCGATGCTCCCATCGACTCACGCGCCCACCCTCTTCATCCCGCAGCCTCGAGGCCCATCCATCGCCGACCGCGCGACAACGGGGTTGCCGCCAGACCTGCTGAACCGCGCGGCCACCCGCCTCCAGGTTCTCGCATGGCTCTACGCCTTCACGTTCTTCATGGCAGCTTTCTTCCCGCGGCTCCTGTTTCCAGAGGAGCGCAGGATGCTTCTCGAGCAGCATGTCGTGCAGTGGGTGCCAGGAGTCATTTCGATTGCCGTGGCGGTTGCGGTGGCGCTGGCCGTCCGCCTCGTCAGGTTGCGTCCCGCGGCGGTCACCGTTGTCGCACTGGCGTTCGAAATCGTGAGCAGCTACGGGATTGCGGCGGCCGAGTTTCTCCACCCGATGGGCGTGAACGTCGGCGCGACATGGACCGGCCTGTCGTGGGTCGCCGTGTGGATGCTGCTGTTCAACGTGGTCGTGCCGACGGTGCCTCGCTACGCCGTCATCGCCGCCCTCCTGGCGGTCACCTCGGTCCCGGCAATGGTGCTGTTGTCGATCTGGCTCTTCCCGCCGGCGTCGCAACCGGACGGCTTGATGGTGTTCTTCGCGTTTGGGTTCCCGTACCTGCTGGTCGTGATCATGGCGTCTGTCGGCGCTCGAGTCGTCTACGCGCTGGGCACCGAGGTCACGCGTGCCCGCGAGCTTGGGAGCTACCGGCTCGAGCAGCGCTTAGGCGAGGGAGGCATGGGCGAAGTCTGGAGGGCGAGCCACCGCTTGCTCGCACGGCCGGCGGCGATCAAGCTGATCCGCTCGTCGGTGCCGGGAAGCGCGGCGGGCAGCTCGGACGACATGCGACGACGATTCGAGCGGGAAGCGCAGATCACTGCCAGGCTCCGCTCGCCGCACACGGTGACGCTCTTCGACTTCGGCGTCAGTGAGGACGGCTCGTTCTATTACGTCATGGAGCTGCTCGACGGGCTCGATGCTGACACGCTCATCAGGCGCTTCGGCCCGATACCTGCCGAACGCGTCGTCTACATCATTCGACAGATGTGCCATTCGCTGGCCGAGGCCGAAGCGTGCGGGCTCGTCCATCGCGACCTCAAGCCCGCGAACGTCTTCCTGTGCCGGTATGGCGAGGACCACGACTTCGTGAAGGTGCTCGATTTCGGGATCGCCAAGGTCGCGCACGAAACGTCATCGGGGACGCAGACCGCACTCACGATTGCCAACGTGATTCACGGCACGCCGGCGTTCATCGCACCCGAACAAGCATTGGACGGCGCAGATGTGGACTCGCGCGCCGATATCTACTCGACAGGCTGCGTCGCCTACTGGCTGCTGACAGGTCAGCCGGTGTTCGCAGCCGC
Source organism: Vicinamibacterales bacterium (assembly GCA_048594975.1). Taxonomy (GTDB): domain Bacteria; phylum Acidobacteriota; class Vicinamibacteria; order Vicinamibacterales; family 2-12-FULL-66-21; genus JBMDXB01. The sequence continues at coordinate 23,793 of JBMDXQ010000025.1, forward strand.
AACGGCGATGAAGCTGCTGCTGGCGCATGCGCACACGTCGCCGGAGCCACCGTCGTCGAGAACCGAGCTCCCGATTCCACGGGACCTGGACGCGCTCGTGCTGTCCTGCCTCGCGAAGGATCGCGAACAACGGCCGAAGTCGGCCCGCGATCTCCTCCAGCGACTGGATGCGGTCGCGCTGCAGCAGCCGTGGACTGACGCACGCGCTCGTGAGTGGTGGCAGGCGCATCTGCCACAGTAACCGGTGGAACACGCAGGTCCGCCAATGACGAAACACCTGGCAGCCTTCCTTGGCCTCGTCGCAGCTAGCGATCTCGCACGCGGCGGGCACTCGATCTTCCCGACGCAGGCCGCGCCGGCATCGCGTTCCGCGTCGACCGCACCGGCGCCGTGATCGACGGTGCGGGATCGGAGGACGCCTAATCGAACTGGCAGAGCGCGCCGCGGGGCGGCTGTAAACGTCGCCGTGATTTCAGGACGCCGAAGCCGGTTCCCTTCCTCCCTTCTGGTAGAGTTACCGCCACGGGAAGTCAACGCCATCAACCCAGCTCGCGATCTCGGCCCGCGACTCGCGTATGCCGTGCTCCCGATCCGCGGTAAGGGGGACTCCAACTGGAGTTACAGCTGGATTCCCGTCGTGGCGCCGATCCTCGGAGGCACGCGCGGCGCGGCCGCCTTTGCGCTCGTCGGCTTCTAGAAAGGAAGACGGCACGTGAGATCCCTTGTCGGAGCGCTCGATCAGGGCACGACGAGCACGCGCTTCATGGTGTTCGACGAGGCGGGTCAGGAGGTGGCGCGGCACCAGCTCGAGCACGCGCAGCTCATGCCGCAGCCGGGGTGGGTCGAGCACGACCCGCTCGAGATCGCAAACCGCACGACCGAGGCGATTCGCGGCGCGATGACTACGGCGGCGATCACGGCGGCGGACCTCGCGGCCATTGGCGTGACCAACCAGCGCGAAACCACCCTGGTCTGGAACCCGAAGACCGGCCGGCCCTGGTATCCGGCCATCGTATGGCAGGATACGCGCACCGACCGGATCGTCCGCGCGCTTGAACGAAGCGGCCGCGGCCACATCATTCGCGCGCGCACGGGGCTGCCGCCTGCGACCTACTTCTCCGCCGGCAAGCTCCAGTGGATCCTGGAGAACGTCGACGGCGTCAGGCCCGCTGCCGAACGCGGCGAGGCGGTGTTCGGCACCATCGACAGCTGGGTCATCTGGCATCTGACCGGCGGAATCGGCGGCGGATCACACGTCACCGACGTGACCAACGCCAGCCGGACGATGCTGATGGACCTCCGCACCCTCGACTGGGACGACGAGCTGCTCGGCTTCTTCGGGATCCCGCGGAGAATGCTGCCCGTGATTCGCCCCTCGTCGGACCGACGCGCCTACGGGATGACACGCACCAACGGCCCGGTCGGCGGCGAGGTGCCGGTGAGCGGCGACCTCGGCGATCAGCAGGCGGCGACCGTCGGCCAGGTGTGCTTCGCGCCAGGGGAGGCGAAGAACACGTACGGGACGGGCAATTTCATGCTGCTGAACACGGGCGCGCAGATCGTGCCGTCCGGCCGAGGGCTGCTCACGACCGCCTGCTATCAGCTGGCGCCCAGGGAAACGGTGTACGCCCTCGAGGGGTCGATTGCCGTCACCGGATCCGCGGTGCAGTGGCTCCGCGATCAGCTGGGCATCATCCGGTCGGCTTCGGAGGTCGAGGCGCTCGCGAACACCGTCGCCGACAGCGACGGGATCTATTTCGTGCCGGCGTTCTCCGGCCTGTTTGCGCCGTACTGGCGGTCGGACGCGCGCGGCATGATCGCGGGACTGTCCCGCTATCACACGAAAGCCCACCTCGCGCGCGCGACGCTGGAGGCGATCTGCTTCCAGACGCGCGCGGTGCTCGACGCGATGGTGGAGGATTCGGGCGTCCGCCTCGACGTGCTCCGGGTCGACGGCGGCGCGACCGTCAACTCGACCTTGATGCAGATGCAGGCGGACATCGTCGGGGTGCCGGTCGTGCGGCCCGCCGTGTCGGAAACGACCGCCCTCGGCGCCGCGTACGCCGCCGGCCTCGCGGCGGGCGTGTGGAAGGGCCTGGACGAACTGCGGGCACAGTGGAGAGCCGACCGCACCTGGGAGCCGCGCTGGAGCGTCGAGCGGCGCGAACAGGCGTACGCCGGGTGGAAGAAGGCGGTCGAGCGTACCTTCAACTGGATATCCGTCGACTGACCCACGATCTGATGCCGGGCTTCGGGCCGGTTCGAAGCGGTAACGCACGATTGAAGCCCGGCGTGTCGGCGGTGCCCATCCTACGACCGATTCCGCTTGCGGCCTCGCGCCCGCCGAGCTAGTGTGGTGCCTCGCCACGCGCCTGAGTCGGTGATACGGTCGAGCTTAGTTCGGTCGTCTGGTCTCCCACGTTCCCGTTGACGTAGTGCGCGACGATGCCGCGGCGGCGCAGGCGGCTCCGCGCGCACTCTCGAGGACTGCGGCCATGCGGAAGATCTTCATCAGCTACCGTCGTTCGGAAGCCGAGTACCCGGCCGGCGCGCTCTACCGCGAGCTCCGGCGGCGGTTCGGCGACGAGCAGGTCTTCCGGGACAAGGAGGACATCGGCGGCGGGGCGGCGTGGAAACAGCAACTGCTGCACGAGATCGATCGCGACTCCGCGCTGCTCGTCCTCATGGGCCGGGAGTGGGCGGACATCCGGGACGGCCAGGGCCGCCGCCGGCTCGACAATCCCGACGATGGCTTGCGGCTCGAAATCAGCGACGGCATCAAGGACGGCGCGGCCATCATTCCCGTGCTCCTGGAGAACGCGGAGATGCCCGACGAGAGCGAGCTGCCGCCCGACTTGCGCCGGCTGGCCGACTTCAACGCGCTCAAGCTGCGCGACAGCGACTGGGAGCGCGACATCGACCTGATTTGCCGGACGCTCGTCCGTGCGGGCTTCCGCGAACTCGAACCGGCCGCCGCTCCGCAGCTGCGGCACCCCCTGGAGCCGGTGGCTTCCGCCCCGGCGCGGAAAAAGGGGTTCGTGGTGATGGCGGTCATCGCCGGGCTCCTCCTGCTGTGCGCGTACCTGGCGCTGGCGTCGGACACCCTGGATCGCGAGGGCCACCTGGGCGTGGCCATCTTCTGCGTGCCGGCGGGCGTCCTCGGGATCTTCCTGTGGCGGAACGAGCGAGTCCCGGCCGCGCACGCGCGCACGGTAGGCATGATCGTGTCGGTCCTCAGCCTCCTCGGGTTCCTCGCCGGCATCGGGGGTATGGATAAGGCCGCGCCGTCCCGGATTGCGGGGACGGCGCAGCAGCTGGCCGCGACTCCACCCCTTACCGGCGCGCCGCAACAGATGGCCGCGGCGGCTCCCGGGACGACGCCGGTCCGCGCCCGTGACGCGATGGGCACCAACGTCCCGAGCGGCATCGGCACGACGGAGCTCAGGGCGCCCCTCGCCGCCAACCTGACCACCCTCGAACTGCTGCGGGGGCACGCGCTCATCCGCTTCGATCCCGCGTGGCGCGTGGATACGGACAACCCGACGCCGCCGGGCAGTTACCAGTACGTGCATGGCAACGGCGAGGTCTTCTTCAAGGTGATCAGCGAGCGTATCCAGATCGCAATCGAGCAGCTGGCGGAGATCGGGGTGATGAATGCGCGGAAGGCGGACCCGAACACGGCGGTCACCCGCCGCGGCACGCGTCGCGTGAACGGCCTGGAGATGGCGCTTCGCGAGTTCGAGGCGACGGTGGTCGGCATCCCGCTCACGTTCTACGTCCACTATTACAGCGATCCGGCCGGCTCGATTCAGCTGGTCGGCTGGACAGGACGCTCGCTGGTGGACGAGCACCGCCCGTTGATCGAGCAGTTCGTCGCCGGGTTCGAGGTGGCGCGCCGCAGCGACTGACGGACGCCCGTATCGGGCGGCGAGTGACGGTCCGGCGCAATTCTCGCGGGGCCTGCGGGCGTCCCGCAGGCCCCGCGGTCGGCTATCGGACGGTACAGCCGGGACCGAACACGTGCCCGGGATTGCCGGGAACCGGTTCGCCGATCTTCCCATCCCCGTGAGCGCGGTGCGCTGGTTCTGCGCTGACGCTCACCTCGATCAGGTGATAGCTGCCGTTGCCGGTTCGGTGGCACAGTTGGACCTTTGGCCCGTCCTCCTCATCATCCGGATCATCCGGCGCCGTCCCGAGATAGTGGCTGGCATCGGCGTCGGTGACGGTGCCGCCGCTCCAGCTCGCCGTAACCCTGCCGACGTTCCTGTACTGTCCAAGCGTCGCGATGCCGGAGCCCGTGCACGTCAACGACTGGCCCGAGGTGAGGGCGGTCAGACCACCGCAGCTCACCACCACCCCGCGATCGTCGGTGACGACAATCCCGGACAGCTCAGCCGTGCCGGTGTTCGTGACGACGTAGGTCCAGTTAATCGCGCTGCCGACCGGCACCGTGGGTCCGGGTGCTTCATCGGCGTCTTCGCCGTTGGTCGACTTCTCGATGTTCACGCTGGCGCCGACCGGGCGGCACTGGCTGTCGAACGACTTCGTCGGGTCGGCCGGCACGGGCTCGCCGACCTTCGCGTCACCGTGCGCGCGGTGTGCCGGCTCGGCGGCCACGCTCACCTCGATCATGTGGTACGCGCCGGTGCCGGTGTTGTGACACAGCGAGACCTTCCCGCTCGATCGTTCTTCGCTGTCGACGGTCGCGCTCGTCCCGCTGACGGTCACGTGGATCTCGATGAGGTCCTCGGGACCGACGTCGGCGATCTGGACCGTCGCATCGACGGATGCGTTCCTGAACTGCAGCCTGATGGTGCCGGACGGGACACCGGCGATCTCGAAGCGACCCTGCGCGTCAACTGAGGTAGACAGGTTCGTGCCGACGACCGTGACGGTCAACCCGGCCGGCGCCGTGGCGCCCAGCGGTCCCGCCGCGGTCGACATCGCGGACGTGCCGTCGGCGCCGCTGACGATCCCGACGACCGTCGCTCCAGCCGCGGCCGATGGCGCGGAAGGCCCCGCCGGGCTCCCGCCACCGCACCCGGCAACAAGCAGTAGTGCCACGCATGCGGCGCCAATCAGAGTGTGGGCTGCGGTTCGCATGATGCCCTCGTCAAGTGGTGACCACGTCTTTGTGATCGGCGACAACGGCGCAAACAGCGTTCCGGACCCGGTGCACACCCGAAGTCCGTGAGCGGCGTGAGGTTACGAACCACGGCGGGTCGCGCCAACGGGCGCCATCGTACACCACGGTGGTCGGGTTGACGGATTGGTGATCACGTCTCTGCAATCGACCAGCCTGCTGGCTGCTCGAGGAGCCAAGCCTGCTCGAGCCGCGGACACGTCCCCGCGGCGCTCGACCGTGCGCCGGTGCGGAGGATCATCGCCTCATCCGCCTGACGCGGATGCGCCGATATTCCATCTGCCCGCGGTCGCCTTCGACGCCGATCGGCCCGGTCGCCGGCACCTTCAGCTCCCCTTCGAGCGACTCGCCGTTGCAGGTGGCACGCGCGGTGCGGTTCTCGACGGTGACCACGAGCTCGTTCCAGTCCTGCGGCCGATAGCGTTTCAGGTTCTTGAACGGTCCGGCGAGGCGGTAGTCGCGTACTTGCAGCTGCGGGCCGCGCAGGTAGACGCCGCTGTCGGCGTTGGGCGTCGCCCGGAACTCCAGCTTCAGGATGAAGTCCTCCGGGAACTCGCGCGTGGTCCACAGCTGCTGGATCTTGCGACCCTCGGGCGGGGTCCTGACGACCAGCCGGCCGCTGGTTGCGGCGAAGCGCCCGTCGGGCGTGGCCGTGCGCTTGTCGAACGACGTCGCCTCGGTGACGAACGGCCATTCGGCGGCGTCTGGATCGGAGGCGCGCCACTTCGCGGCCGCCGCTTTGTCCGCGTCCGAGGTCGGCCGGTAGCCCCACCCGGACAGATCGCGGCCGTTGAACAGGCTCTCGTAGCCCTCCTCGATGGCGAAGTCGGGCTCCGTCTCGATGAACCCGAGCGTCGCGAAGATCGGCCGCAGCGCCGCGGCCCACTTCGCGTAGCCCGCCTCGTTGAGGTGGAGCAGGTCAGGGAACTCGGATGCCGGCGCGTTGCCGCTCGCGTCGGCGAAAAGCGTCCAGGTGTCGAGCGGGATCACCTGCGGGTCGTTCTTCACCGCCGCGAGGTAGAGCGCGTTGGTCGCCTTGATCGTTGCCGCGGGGCGCCGCATCTTCTCCGAGCTCGGAAACACCTGGCACAGGATGACCGGCATCCCTTCGTCGTGTTTCTTCATCGCCGCGAGCATCAGCTTCAGGTTCCCCGCGATCGTGTCGGGCGCAGCGCCCTCGTCGATGTCGTTGGTCCCGATCAGGAGCACCACCGCGCGCGGCGCGAGCGCGAGCACGTCCTCCTGCAGCCGGATCAGGACGCCGCGCGTGGTGTCGCCGGAGATCCCGCGGTTGGCGACCTTGAGGCCGGAGAATGCCGCGCCGAGCCCCCCTCCCCACTCCTGCGTGATCGAGTCGCCGAGGAACACGACCGCGCCGCGATCCTGCTCGCGGCGCGCCGCCCACGCCGAGCGCCGCTCGCGCCAGAGCCGCTGGAACCAGTCGTAGCGGCGGATCGGCCCCGCGCCGGGAAGTCCCTCGTCGGACGCGGGGAGCGCGAACGGATCCTTCGCCTGGGACCCTCGGGCCTGTTCCGATGCAGGAGCCGCGGCAGCGGCGATCAGGCACACAGAGGCGAGCAGCAGTCGAACTGAAACACGGTTGGAATGGCGCATGGCCGACAGAATACCGCAGCGTGCGTGCGCGTGCCCGCCACCCGCAGCCCTGAAGGGCTGCGCTATACCCTGACAGTCGGGCGCCGCCCTGCGCTGCACCTCCGGCCGGCTGCAGCCTCGACGGGCTGCGCGACGCCCGGCCGCAGGAGGCGTACCGGCCGCGCGGTAAGATGCAAACGTGCGGATGACGGCGGCGGTCCTCGCGATCATCCTGGCGTACACCTGGCTGGTGGACGTGCGGATGCCTCGCGGCTTCGCCGCCGTGCCGATGGTCCTCGTCGGCGCGCTGGCGACGTGGCGCTCGACACGCGAACGCGAGTGGGGACTGGAGCCGCGCGCGCTGCTCCCCGGGCTGCGCGCCGCCGCGCTGGTCACGATCCCGGGTGTGCTGGCCATTCTGCTCGCAGGGGCGGCGCTCGGCACGCTGCACGACCGCCGGGATTTTCTCGGGACGTTCGTCGGGCTCTTCGTGTGGGGCGGCGCGCAGCAGTGGGTGCTGCAAACGCTCGTGCTCCGCGAGGCGCAGCGCGTGCTGTCGCCGCGCCAGGCCATCGTCGCGGCGGCAACGCTCTTCGCGATCGTCCACCTCCCGAACCCCTTTCTTACGGGGGTTACGTTCGGGGCCGGGCTCGCCTGGTGCGCAATCTACGCGCGCTATCCCAACATCCTGCCGCTGGCCATTTCGCACGCGCTCGGTACGCTGGCCATTCTCTACGCGTTCGATCAGTCGATCACCGGCCGGCTGCGGATCGGCGCGTCGTACCTGCGGCTGGGAACCTGACGCTACGACCGGACGACGGGCCCGGCAGAGGTGCGGAACCACCGCGCCAGGCGGCCGCGCGGCGACTCCAGGCCAGGCACGTCCGGTTCAGCGATCACGGCGGGCTTCGGCAGGTGGATCTTCGCCACGGTCGTTCCGTCCGGCTGCGCGTCCATCCACAGGTGGCCGCCGCACGCGTCGACGAGATCCGCGAGCCCGCCGAGCTCGAGCGGCGGCCGTTGGCCGGCGGCGCGACCCTTGCCCTCGCCGCGGGGCGCGGCCGCGCGCGGCCGCGCGGTGAGCGTCACGAGCACAGGTGGACCCGGACGAACGGCCGGATACCGCGTGAGAAACCGACGTCCGACGGTCGCCGTTGCGAGATCGATCTTCAACTGTCCACCATCCGGCATGCGCGCGCGCACGCACCCGGCCACGCCAACGAGCACGCGCTCGACAGGATCGATCTCCACGTCGACCTCGAAAGCACCGGCGGTCGTCGGTCCCACCAGCTCGACCTCGTCGCCGGCGATGCGCTTCAGGACCGCCGCCAGATTGCGGACGACCTGCTGCACGCTGACCGGCTCGAGCGCGCGGGCCTGGGCTTCGCCGAACGCGCCGAGCTGGCGCAGGTGTCCTTCGGCGCGCGCCAGGTCGGCGAGGAGCATGTCACCGCGCCGGCGCAACGACTCGTCACCCTGCACGGCTGCCAGCCACTCTCGCGCGTCGCGCGCGGCGTCACCGAGCAAAGTCCGGCACGTGCCGGTGACCTCGGAAGCCAGCCGCCCAACCGCTTCCATCCGCGCGGCGCGGCGGAGCCGCTCTTCGAGCGATCGCAGCCGCGTGACGTCCTCGACGACGATGTCGAGCGATCCATCCGCGGCGGGCAGGGCCTGGATGCGGACGGCAAGCTCGCGGCCGTGGCGCGTCTTCCAGGTCGTCTCGGCCGCCTGCGCCTTGCCTGTGTCGCGCACGCGTTCGAGCAGCCATCCCAGGTCGCCAGCGCTGTCAGCCACGGTGGCGGCGAAGTCCTTGTTCCGCAGCTGCTCGGCGCGACGACGCCCGAGCAGTGCGACGAGCGCATGGTTCGCGTCCGTGATCACCCCGTCTGCCGTGCAGCGGCAGAGGCCATAGGGCGCGCGCTCGAACTGGCGCCGCCGCTCCCGCGCGCCGAGCTCGACCTTCGCCTCGAGCCCGGGCACCCGCTCGGCGACGCCGCGCAGGGCGTCGGCATGCGTGCGCGACGCCGACAGCTCGCGGCCGAGCTCGTCGATCTCCTTCTGGAGCCGCGCGGTCTCGGTGCGGCCGGTCTCGAGCACGTGGCGCAGCCGCTCCTTGAGCTGCGCCTGCGCCTCCTGCGCGATCCGCTCCGCGGACCGGTGGCGTTCCGCCTGTGCGCTCAGCTGGCTGTCGCGCTCGGCGACGACGCTTTCCAGGCGGGCGCGTTCGGCGGCGTGCTCGCCGGCGACGCGCTCGAGCGCCTGGAAGGAGATCTGCAGCTGGTCGAACGAACGCCGGAGCTGGCCGTATTCCCCGGACACGCGCTGCAGCTCCGACTCGCTCGTCTCGCGAGCGCGCGCGTAGGCCTGCCGCTCCTCGTCGACGCTGGCGTGCAGCCGGCGCAACTGCTCCTGCGTCGTCCCGAGCAGGTGCCGGGCGCGATCGCGTTCCTGGCGGACTTCGCGGATCTCGTCGTCTTTCGCGCGCAGCCTGCGGTCGGCGGCGGCGCGCTCGCCGGCGAGCTGCGCCTCGAACCGGAGCCAGCCCTCGCGGCTCCGGCGACGCGCCGCGACCACGACGCGCAGCGAACGGCGGCGCCGGCGCGCGGTCTCTTCACGCAGGCCGGCAAGATCGGTCTCGAGCTGCGCACGCGCCGAAGACTCGCCGGCAAGGTGCCCGGCCAGTTCTGTCTGCCGAGCGGCGGCAGCAGCCAGCGCGTCGGCCGCGCGCTCGTCGGCCTGCAGCCTTGCCGCGTCTGCCTCGCTCACGCGCTGCTCGAGCGCCGCCCGCCCCGCGGCGTGCTCGGTCATCTCGGCTTCGAACCGCGTTTGCAGGCCGGCGAGGTTTGCCGCGGCGGTCGCCAGTTCGGTCGTGTATCGCTGCGTCGTCTCCTGCAGCGAGGCGTCGAGCGACGCGGCCCTGCGATCGAGGACCGTCCGCTTGTCGGACTCCTGCGCGAGCAGGTTCTCGAGCGCCGCCCGCCGCTCGTCCGCGGCTGCTCGATCCGCCTCGGCCCGTTGCGCCGCGTCATGGAGCGCCGTCTCCGCCTGTGCCAGTGCGGCGTCCAGGACGGCGACCCTGGCGGTGGCTTCCGCCACGCGAGCGCCGAGTTCCGCCTCGCGGTCGCGCAGGCGCTCGACCGCCGCAGCCGCCTCGGAATCGCGTTCCCGCGTCACCCGCGCGAGCGCGGTGGCCGCCTCGGACACCTGCTGCTCCAGGGCGGCGCGAACCGACGCGTGCCCGGCCAGGGCCTCGTCATACTGCGCCTGCAACGCGGCGAGATGCGCCGCCGCATCCTCGAGCTCTTTCGCGCGGCGCCGGTCCGATTCCTGGACGGCGGCTTCCGCCGCGGCGAGCTTGCGATCGAGAACCCGGCAGCGGTCCGCTTCCTGCGCGAGCAGATCGTCGAGCGCCGCCTGGCGCTCGTTCACGACGGCGAGGTCGGCCTCGTGGCGCTCCCGGGCGTCGCGCTGCGCCGCTTCCGCCTGAGCCAGCGACTGCTCGAGCGCGGCTCGCGCCGCAGCGGCGTCGTGCAGCTGCGCACCAAGCTCCCCTTCCCTCTCCCGGAGCCTGACCGCCGCGGCGGTGATGTCAGCCTTGTGCGCCTCTTGCGCGCGGTCGAGCGCGGCGGTTGCGTCGGCGAGCTTCGCGGCGAGCGCGTCGCGCGACTGGGCCGCCTGGGCCAGGCTGGAGGTGAACTCTGCGTGCCGCCTGGCGAGCTGGTCCGCAGACGTGACGGCGTCGGCGGCGCGCCGCTCGTCGGCAATCCGGACCGCCGCCTCGAGCTCGAGGAGCCGTTGCTGGAGCGCCGTGCAGATCCGCGACTCACGGGTCAGCGCGGCGCTGTGCCGGGCCTGAAGGTCAGCCAGCCGCGCCGCCGCCTCGGCCAGCTCGGACGCGCCGCGCTGCTCGATCCCGGACCGGCGCTCGATCGCCGCCTTCACCGCGCGAGGCAGCTCGGAACGGAGCGACGGACCGGCGACGACGCTACCGTCCGCACCGGCGTTCAGCGCCGCAAGCGCCTGCTCGGGGGATGCCGAAACGAAGACGACTGGCGTCATGAGCCCGAGGGCACGTACCTGCTCCACGACCTGGTCCTGACGCTCGACGTCGGCGCCGACGACGAGCGCGGCCGCCTCGCGGTGGCCGCGAAGCCACGCGAGGGCCGACCCGGGCGTTGGCGCCCATGTCAGCGCCAGGTCCGGTGTGATTCCCTGCAACGCTGCCGCGGCCAGTTCCGCGTCGCTGCGGTCGGGTCCCGTGTAGAGAATCTTCATGGATGCAATGCCCCGGGTTTCACCCGTTTATCGGCCGGCGGCCGGCCCGCGTGCAGTCCGGGGCGCACGCACGCAACGCATCCGCCGAATCCGGTCGCGGGGCGGCCTGCCGCGGGCAAGGAGCATGGGTATGCTGAGGTGACCTTTATTATAACGGGCACGGCCGTTGGTCCGCACCAGGTGTCCCCGTCGTGTCCCCACGACGGGCGCCCGAGACCCGGGGCGCGGCGCACGCCGCCGACCGTAAAGCGCAATCGGCGCGACCGACCCACCCGCACTCGCCCTTCAGAATCGATTGTGCGACCGTTGTGGCCGTGCCCGCGAGCGTCCGATGCGGGCGGGAACGACGGCAGGTGACCTGACCTGGAGCGCTGTGCCGCACCCGCGGCAACGATGATTCGACATTGCGCCGGACGGCATCGGTTTTCGTGCGTCCGCGTCAGCGTCCGCGTTTGACCCGTTCAGGCGGGGTATATAATCCGCGCCGCGACCCCAGCACAATCGATCAGCCAAGCTGGCCACAAGGCTGTCGCTCCCAGTATCGAAGGAAGACTGAGCGATCCTCCTCCCCTCACCCGGGCACGCGGGAATCACACGCTGATCGTTTCCGTTGCCGGCAACTTTCCGGGTGTGGGAATCCTCCTCCGCCGGACCGGGCGGTGCCGGCCGGCGCCTCGCCGCGGGCACGGCCTGGCCGTGCTAGCGTTAGCGGAGCGAGTTGGCCGTGCGCACAATGCGGGCCACATGGGCGATTGCGTCGATCGGCATCGTGGAGACGCTCGTGGTGGGAGTCGCCGTGCTCCCGGCGTTCCTCTGCTGGAGCTGGCTCTTCGCCGTTCCCGTCCCCACCTGGATCGTCCCGCGTGCCGTGCTCGCGGCGATGTCGTTCGTGCCGGCGTACCTCGTCTTCTCGGTCGCGCTGGCGTCGCTTTCGGCGGTCAGCACGCGGGTGCTCGGCTGGCGCACGCGGCCGGACCAGTGCTGGAAGCTCGCCGATCTCGAATGGCCGCAGCTCGACTGGATGCGCTACATGGTGTCCACGCACGTGGTGCGGGTGCTCGTCGGCACATTCTTTCGCGCCTCACCGATCTGGACTCTCTACGTGCGGATGAACGGCGCGCGGATCGGCCGGAGCGTGTACGTGAATACGCTGTCGATTTCCGATCACAACCTGCTGGAGTTCGGCGACCGCGTGGTCATCGGCGAGAGCGTCCACCTGTCCGGGCACACGGTCGAGGGCGGGATGGTGAAGACGGCGGCAGTGCGGCTCGGCTCGGGATCGACGGTGGGCCTCGGCAGCATCATCGGCATCGGCGTCACCATTGGCGAGGGCACCCAGATCGGCGCGCTCAGCGTGGTCCCCAAGTACACCACCATCGAGCCGCACGCGGTCTACGCCGGCGTCCCGGCGCGGCGGATCGAGCGCGCGGCCGCGCTGTGAGGCCGGCGTGAACCGGGGTCAGCTCTCGATTGTCGCCCTGGGCTCGGAGCTCACTTTTCTTCCTGGGTGAGAATCTCGATTCTCTCTGCCCCGGACTGCCCGTTCAGAAATCGAGATCCGACCCAGGGCTTCCCCAGGGCTACTGGCTGGCCCCGGCGGACCAGGGCGGCGTCACGCCGTTCATCCGGGCATAGGCCACCGCCTGTCCCATGTGCTCGTGGTTGTGTACCAGGATGCGCAGGAACACGTCGGCGGCGGTCACGTCCTTCTTGAAGAACTGCACCTTCTTCTGCCGATCGGCGTTCGGGTACTCGGAGCGGACCGCGTCGAACGACTCCTTCAGGAACTTGATGACGCCCGCCTTGTCGGTCACGCTCTTCTCCGGCTCCTTCCCGAGCTTCGTCACGTCGAGCGACGGCTTCGCACCGGCCCTCCCCAGGAGGATCTGATTGCCGAGGGCGATGTGCATGAACACCTCGGCGACCGAGCGGACGCCCGGCGCCGGGCGCCACGAGAACTTCTCGGCGGGCATCGCCTCGGCGAGCTGCAGCAGCTGCCGCGACGCGTGCTCGAACTCCCCGAGCCATCCCTCTCCGATTCCCGGCGGCACCTGTGCTGACGCCGACGACGTGAGCACCGCCGCGAGGACGAAAGCGGCAGCGATCCTGAGACCGTGCGCAACACTCATGCTTCGAACCTCCCCTGGCCGCATTGTACGTACGTCTATCGCAGCGCGACGAGGGCGTTTCGGCAGTCAATTCGAAGCCGCTGGCCACCACATCATTCGTCACTGAGCCTGCAACAACGGCCAGGGTCGGATCTCGGATCCCCCGTGGTACCGTCACGCGCCCGCTGACCACGGCCGTAACACTCCCACTCGCGCATCTCCGGCACGTACATCTCGTCCGCAGCGGTCACGTGCGGATGGAGCCGTGTGCAAGCATGCGCAGAACCGAACGGCCGGCGGCACGGATGCTGCTCGAGCGCGGATCGGGTGGCGACGTCGTAGGCTTTCCATGCGGATGAGCGCCTGAACCGCTCCGTCCGCGTCGCGATTTCCATCACGCCTGATGCGCGGGGCAGCGCTGCGCGTGTCCGACTGGCCGCCCCGCGCGGCCATTTCTCACGGCCGAGTCGCCGCGCGGCCGCGAGATCGATGCGCATGACGAATCCTACCGCCTCGGGAGATCGACTGGCGCCGGCGCCACACTCGGCGGCCAACTGCCTGGCCGGGGGCGGCAATATGGGCGCGCTGACCCGGGCGTTCGACTGGTCGCAGACGCCGCTCGGGCCTGTCGAGGTCTGGCCGCAGAGCCTGCGGACGGGCGTCAGCGTCATGCTCGCCTCCGGCTTCCCCATGCTGGTCCTGTGGGGCGACGAGTACATCCAGCTGTACAACGACGCGTACCGCCCGGTCCTCGGCGCCACCAAGCACCCAGCGGCGCTCGGCCAGCGCGCGCGCGAATGCTGGCCCGAGATCTGGGACGACGTGCTCGGGCCCATGTTCGGATCGGTGATGGCCGGCGGGGAACCGATCTGGAACCAGGACCTGCTGTTCGTGCTCGATCGCAACGGCTACCTCGAGGAAACGTTCTTCACCTTCTCCTACAGCGCGATTCGCGACGAGACCGGCCGCCCCGGCGGCATCCTGGTGACCTGCGTCGAAACCACCGATCGCGTGCTCGGCGAGCGCCGCCTGCGCACGCTGCGCGAGCTTGCGTCACACGCGTCGGGTGCGCGCTCGGTCGACGAGACCTGCCGCATGGTGGCGCGCACGCTGTCCGACAACCCGGACGACCTGCCGTTCTCGCTGCTGTATCTCGCGAGCGACGGCCGGCCGGCACGGCTGTGTGCCGCGACGGGCCTCGAGGCCGGAGCACCGGCCGCCCCGACCGCGCTGGAGCTGGCCGTCGACGCCGAATACGTGTGGCCGGTGGCCGGGGTGATCGAGTCCGCGCAGCCGCGGGTCCTCGCGGATCTCGTCGCTCGCCTCGGGCCGCTGCCAGGCGGGAAATGGCCGGAGGCGGCTGACGCGGCGATGGTCCTGCCAATCACCCCGTCAGGCCAGGCGCCGGCGGTGGGCGCGCTGGTCGCGGGTGTGAGCCCGCGGCGCGCGCTCGACGGCTACTACCGCACCTTCCTCGATCTCGTGGCGGCGCAGATCGCCACGGCCATCAACGCCGCGCGCGCCTACGAGGCCGAACGCGAGCGCGCCGAGGCGCTGGCGCAGATCGACCGGGCCAAGACGGCGTTTTTCAACAACGTCAGCCACGAGTTCCGGACGCCGCTGACGCTGATGCTGGCGCCGACCGAGGAAGCGCTCGCCTCGCCGGACCGCAGCCTGCGTGGCGACGATCTCGAGACGGTCTACCGCAACCAGCGGCGCCTGCTGAAGCTCGTGAACACGCTGCTCGACTTCTCGCGGATCGAGGCGGGCCGCGCCGACGCCTGCTACGAGCCGACCGACCTCGCCCGCCTGACCCACGACGTGGCGAGCGCGTTCCGCTCCGCCATCGAGCGCGGCGGCGTCCGCTTCGAGGTGAACTGCCCGCCGCTCGACGAGCCGATCTACGTCGATCGACAGATGTGGGAGAAGATCGTCCTCAACCTACTGTCGAACGCCTTCAAGTTCACCTTCACGGGCTGCATCGGCGTGGACCTGACGCACGCCGGTCCGGGGCTGGTGGCGCTCTCGGTCTCCGATACCGGCGTCGGCATTCCCGAAGCGGAGCAGCCCCGCGTCTTCGAGCGCTTCCACCGCGTCGAGGGCACGCGCGGGCGGACGCACGAGGGGTCCGGGATCGGGCTCGCGCTGGTGCACGACCTGGCGCGCCTCCACGGCGGCCAGATCAGGGTGGAGAGCCGGGTCGGCCAGGGGTCGGTCTTCACGGTGACGATTCCCGCCGGAACGGCGCATCTGCCGGCCGAACGCGTCAACGGCACGCCGCGCCTGCGCAGCACGGGCATCCCGGCCGACGCGTTCGTGGACGAAGCACTGCGCTGGCTGGCCAATACACCTGCACCGGTGGGAACGTTCGACGCAGCCGGTTCGCAGCCAGGCGCCGCGCACCTGCTCGTGGCCGACGACAACGCGGACATGCGCGAGTATCTGCAACGGCTGCTGTCGGCGCACTGGACTGTCGACACGGCGCCGAACGGGCTGAGCGCGCTGGAACGCGCCCGCGCCCACCCGCCCGATCTCGTCGTCACCGACGTGATGATGCCCGGCCTCGACGGGTTCGGACTCATCCGCGAGCTGCGGGAGGATCCGCGCACCGCCACTGTACCGGTCGTCGTGGTGTCGGCGCGGGCCGACGAGGAGGCCCGCCTCGAAGGGCACCAGCACGGCGCGAGCGACTACATCGTGAAGCCGTTCGCCGGCCGGGAGCTGGTCACGCGGATCAACGCGCAGCTCACGCTCGCCCAGCATCTGCGCGAACGCCAGGCGCTCATCCTGCGGGAGCAGGCGGCTCGCCGCGAGGCGGAGCTGCAGCGGGAGCACCTGGAACTGCTGTTCATGCAGTTCCCCGGCCCGATCTGCATCCTCCGCGGCCGCGATCACGTCATCGAGCTCGCGAACGTGGCGATCTGCGACGCCTGGGGCAGGGCGCACGAGGACGTCATCGGGCAGCCACTGTTCGAGGCGCTTCCCGAGGTCGAGGGCCAGGGCTTCCGCGAGCTGCTGGACCGGGTACTCGACACGGGCGAGCCCTACGTCGGCCGGGAGACTCGGACGCAGCTGGGACGCGGCCCGGACGGTGCACTGGAGACGGTCTATTTCAATTTCGTCTACGCGCCGCGCCGGAACCCGAGCGGCGGGATCGACGGCGTGCTGGTGATTGCCATGGACGTGACCGCGCAGGTGCGGGCCCGTGAGCAGGTGGACGGCCTCCGCCGTCAGGCTGAGGCGGCCAACCAGGCGAAGGACCAGTTCCTGGCGATCCTCGGGCACGAACTGCGGAACCCGCTGGCGCCGATCCTGACGGCGCTGCAGTTGATGAACCTGCGCGGCGACGACAGCGCGGCGAAGGAGCGCGCCGTCATCGATCGCCAGGTACGCCATCTGGTGCGCCTGGTGGACGACCTGCTCGACGTCTCGCGCATCGCGCGGGGACGAATCGAGCTGCGCAGGGGCCGCGTCGAGATGGCCGAGATCGTCGCGCGCGCCATCGAGATGACCAGCCCGCTGCTGGAGGAGCGGCAGCAGAACCTGCGCGTCTCGGTGCCGCGCACCGGCCTGGCCGTGCACGGCGACGTGACGCGGCTCGCACAGGTGGTGATGAACCTGCTGAGCAACGGCGCCAAGTACACCGAGCCGGGAGGCACGGTGGAGGTGCTCGCCCGGCGGGACAACGGCTCCGTCGAGCTGCGCGTCTGCGACAGCGGGATCGGCATCCATACCGAGCTGCTGCCGCGCGTCTTCGACATGTTCGTTCAGGGCACGCAGGCGCTCGACCGCTCGCAGGGCGGACTCGGCCTCGGGCTGACCATCGTCAGGAGCCTCGTCGAGCTGCACGGCGGATCGGTCGCAGTGCACAGCGACGGGCCGGGACGTGGCAGCGAGTTCGTCATCCGGCTGCCCGCGCTCGACGCGGCGGCGGACGCCGCTGAGACCGACGGCGCGGCGCACCGCGACGGCGGGCTGGACCGCCGGCTGCGCGTCCTCGTGGTGGATGACAATCGCGACGCCGCGCAAATGATCCGGGAAGCGCTGCAGATGATGGGCTACGACGCCCGGATGGCGCTCGACAGTCCGTCCGCGATCGACGCCGCGCGGGCGTACAGGCCCGATGTCGCGCTGCTCGACATCGGCCTGCCAGTCATGGACGGCTACGAGCTGGCGCAGCACCTGCGGGCAGCCTCGGAGGGTCCGCCGCCCGTGCTGATTGCCGTGACCGGCTACGGTCAGGACGCGGATCGCGAGCGGTCGCGCCTCGCCGGCTTCCACCGGCACATCGTCAAGCCGGTGGACCTGCAGCTGCTCGGCCGCGTCCTCGCCGAGATCGCCGCGGCGTCCTCACCGCGGCCGGCAGGTCCGTGAATCGGACTGCACGTCGTACGTGATTCCGATCAGAATGCGACCACCACTCCGAACCCTGCGGCACGACGATTGGTGACGGGTCCGGCACGTACGCCGATTGCCACCTTGCCAGCTTCATAGATCGTCTTGCGGCCGCGAATCAGGGCATCGATCCCGATTCCGATCCCCGCGCCAATAGCCGCGATGCGCGCAATGGGCCCAGCGTCGTCGCGGCAGTTCTCCCACGGTTCCGTCCGTGTGCAGAGGAAGAGGCCTGTCGCGACCGCCGCACCCGCGCCGATGAGCGCGCCGTTCAGGACGCTGTCGGACCGGCGCGCTCTGACGCGGGTGATGTCGTTCGCACGGAGATCCCGTACCTCATCGTCCACGCGGGCGGTCACGACGCCGCCCGACGCGGCAAGGATCTGTGCTCTCTCTTCGCGCCCGGACGCATCGGTGATCCACGCCGTCATTCCCGGCCGCAGCGCGGCCTCGAGCGTCGACGCGGAGCCCGCACCCGTCTGCGCTGAAGACGCAGCCGCGGCGAGGACGAAGAACATCACGAGCCAGGCGATCCGTATCCTCTCGGCAGAGGCAGATTTCGCGCGCATGGTGCCGTACTTGCCCAGCACGTAACGTGCCGCGCGCGCGCCACGCGGCTCAACCTAATAGGAGACCTTGGTCCAGCTTCGGGAGCGGTGGCTGCGCAGGATCGCGTCGCAGATCGCGATCTCGTTGTGCCCGTCCTGGAAGGTCGAAAACGACGGTTTCGACTTCGCCCCGCTCGCAATGTGCGCGTATACCTGCATAAAGAGGTTGTACGGACCCTCGGAGTAGCCCTCGGGGTGGCCGCCCGGGTAATGCGCGAACGGCCGGACCTCGGCGTGCAAGAGCGAGGCGTCCTTGATCATGCTCTCGTTGGCGCGGAGGCGCCGGCCGATCCACAACGTGTTCGGCTCTTCCTGGTCCCACTCGAGCGCGCCGTCGGCGTAATCGATCTCGAGGTAGAGGCGGTTCTTGCGGCCGGCCGAGACCTGGCTGACGACCAGCGAGCCCGGCGCGCTGCTCCTCGTGCGGAACAGGATGGTCGCGGCGTCTTCGGTTGCGACGCTCACCTCGCTGTAGTCGTCGGCGGTCAGTACCTTGCCCGCGTAGGTTTCCATCGCCATCTTCGGCTTCTTGCGGGTCTTGTGGACGATCTCCAGGTCGGCCATGACCTCGGCCACCGGATCGCCGGTGATGAACTGCACGGTGTCGAACCAGTGGCTGCCGATGTCCGCCACGGCGCGCGAATCGCCGCCAGCGCCCGGTTCGACGCGCCAGTTGTAGTCGGTGTCGAGAATCAGCCAGTCCTGCAAGTACGAGCCGTGCAGCAGGTAGAGACGGCCGAGCTCTCCGCTCGCGACCATCGCGCGCATGTTCTGGACGAGCGGGTAGTTGCGGTAGTTGAAGTGGATGGCGTTGACCACGCCGGCCTTGTCGGCGAGGCGCACCAGCTCCGCCGAGTCCTTGACGTTGGTGGCCAGTGGCTTCTCGGAGACGATGTGCTTGCCTGCGGCGATGATCGCCTTCGAGACCTCGAAATGGTAGGCGTTAGGCGTGCAGTTGTGCACCACCTCCACGTCGGGGTCCGCGATCAGCTGGCGATAATCGCCGTAGCCCCTGGGAATGTGCAGCGCCTGGCTCTTCGTCCGAGCGAGCTCCTCGGTCGCCTCAGCGAGCGCGACGACCTCGACGTAGCCGAGGCGGCGGAGCGCCTCGGTGTGGATCGGCCCCATCATGCCGCTGCCGATGATGCCCACGCGTATCTTCTTCATGAGTCCTCTCCGTGATCCGGGCGCGGCGGCGAGCCGCCGCGTTGTGTGACGGGCAGATTATCGCCCAACGGTGCTGCGGACGCGGCTGACATCCGCAGACGACACCTCCCGACTTCCCACGGCCAAGTCTCAAAGGAAGAGGAATCGGCGCAAAGACCCGTTGGGAGTTGGAACTTGGACATCTGGCGCTGACGCGACGATCTTCTCGGCAGGCCGCGGCGCCTCTGATACCATGCGTGCCCTTCCGATGGCCACCCCGCGAATCGTTTCGGTCGTGGCTTCACCTGATGGCCCGCCCTGCGGGCGGGTCGCACCGATCAGCTAGTCGAATCCCGTTCTGAAACCCGGGTGCCCGCGGTCGCCGCCGGGCCTGTTCATGGCCGGCGGCGGCGAGACGCGTCGGCGCCGCGTCGTCCGGCGCGGCGCCGTGAGACTGGAGCGTTCGTGACCGACGAGATTACGTGCTCGCTGCGGCTCCCCGTGCCGATCGAGCTCGAACCGTCGCTGACCCGCTCACGTGGAGTGACAGGCAAACGCCCAGCTCCCAGGCGGGGCGAATCCGTGCGGATACGGCGCCCAGGAAATCGGGAGGTGGGGATTGGGTCGAGTTACCGATCGCGCTTGATCCGAACGCTAGTCTCGAAGCGGCGGTAATTCGAGTACGCGGCTTCGCAGGCGATGCGTTCGTATTCGGCCCGGCCGGCGGCGTCCGTGCTGACCTGCGGGCGGAAGGGGGCGAACTCGCCCGCCGGGCGCATGCCTGCCTCATAGTGCTCGAGGAAGCTGGCCGGCACCCAGATCTTGAGGCGCGGCTCAGATCGATACTCGGTCGTGAGCTTTACCTGAATCCCCCGGACGGCAGCCGTCAGCACTGCCCGGCGCACCCGGCCGGTGCCCGCCTCGACGAGCAGCTCGCCTCGCGAGAACACACGGCCCCGTTTCGGGTCGAAGATGAGGGTCGGCGGGTCCTTCTCCCTGAACTCCAGGGTGACGAGCAGGTCGCCACCCTCGCGCTCCACATTACGACGATCGAACGAGAAGCGGCGGCGGTGGTGCTCGTCGAGCACGAGCAGGCTCACCGTCGGCTCGTTGAAGTTCCTGAAGGTCCGGCCGATGTTGAAGCGCGAGTTGTAGCCCTTGAACGTGGCGGCGACCTCCGCTGCGGAGAGCGTGCGCAGCGCCTCGTGCAAGTCGGGACGATCGAGGAGCGGCTGACCGTCGACCTCCAGGACGTCGCGTATCGCCATCCACTGCCGGCTGGCCGGCTCGAACATGAAGAAGACCTCGCTCTGCAGCGCCCTCGTGCGCGGCATCTCGTCGTCGCGAGGGACCTGCGCGAGGATCTCCTGCGTATAGCGCTCGTCGGCGAGCACCGACGTGAGCTCGCGCTGGTAGTCGGCGATGTAGCGCGCGGCCGCAGCGACCACCGCGCGGGTGGACACGTCGGGCGCCTGGGAGGGCACGGGGGCAAGGCCGCCGAGCAACACCGGCACGAGCAGGAGCGCCCGCCAGACCATGATGCCCGTATAGTGCCACGCCGCCGCGGCGTCCGTGCGGAGCGCGGCGGATGGGCCGGCTACCAGATCCGCACGCCTGCTGCGGCGCGCGGAACAGCCGGTCCGTGGCGGTCGCGCCGAACGCGTCGTAGAACGCCGGGAGATGCGCGACCGCACCGTTGGCGCGGAATTTCGGCGGCGCGTGCGGCTGGGTGAGGACCCACTGACGCAGATAATCGTCGCGTTCCTTCGAGCGCCACATCCGCGCCCACGCGAGGAAGAAACGCTGGTCGTCGCTGAGGCCGGTCGAGCACCGGCGCCGCGCGGCCGTCCAGCGATCTCCGGTACGCGGCGTACGCGATCGCGAGCCCCGCGAGATTGCCGGCGTTCTCGTGCAGCGTGCGCAGACCGTCGATGCGCGCGCCGGGCACTGGCTCGCGGCCGTTGAACTGCTCGACCAGGACCGCGGCCCGGGCGGCGTACTGCTCGGCGTCGCGTGCGGTCCACCAGTCCCGGTTACGCCCCGCCGCGTCGTAGAAGCGCCCGCGACCGTCGAGCGCGTGGCCGATCTCGTGGCCGCCGACTTCACCACGATTGCGAAGGACACTCCCGGCAGCATGGAATCGTCAATCTACAACCTGCAATTCAATCCACAATCCGCAATCGACAATCCGCACTGTTCTTACCGCCATGCCAGCGCCAGCTCGAGATTCCCTCCGTTTCGCGTCGATCGACTCGCGCGAAATCTCGCTCGGCACCGCAACGCGCCCTGTTTTCAGCTTCGTGAAGCCGGTCGCGCCGACGAATCGGCCCTCCGTCCACACGATGCGGTATCGGTCGAGGGCCTCGAACAGCTCGAGGACGGGCGTATCCGGCGTGTCGCGGCTTTCCGCCTGAACGATGCAGAGCCGCCCGGTGAGCGTCATCACTCCGGCGTCGACTGGCTCTACCCGGCGGCCGCGTGCAAGTCATACTGTTCAGCCAGCGCCGGCAGCGCCGGAGCTTCTCCTACGCGGGCGTGCTGAACTTCGTCAGCGCGCCGTATTTCATCGCGAGCCACTACCACTGGTTCGATCGGCCGGCATGGGCGATCGCGCTGATTGGCGGGCGTGTGGCGGCGCTCGGTGCCGGTTTTCTGCTGCACCGGCGCGAGCGGCTCACGCGCTTCTGATCGAGATCAGCGGCTCGTACAGCCACGTGCTACGGCACGCGGGGCACTTCCCCGGCTTCGACAGCTTGTCCGGAGCGAACGTGTAGCCGCACTTCCGGCACTTCGCCGGCTCGACGACAATCGCATGGCCGGCGCCGCGGGCGGACCGGATGACGTGCGCCAGCTCCTCCGCGATGTCGCCGCGTGTTAGTCCCAGCTCGCGCGCCAGCGACGAAGCGGTGCGCGCTGTCGCCAGCATCTCGACCAGCTCTTTGCGGAGGGTCATGGCGGGAATGTACACCGCACTGAGCTGGAACGGTTCCATGGGTTCGGGTTCCTGGGTTCCGTGGTTCCGGTTCCGTGGAACCTTGGAACGTGCAACCCTGGGGAACCAGGGAACCCGGAACCCAGGGAACCCGGGAACGCCGGCAAACCGGAACACGGAGCCACCAGCGACAGCAGCTCAGGGCAGCCGCGATCGCTCGACCGCCACCCGCAGGCGGCGGAAGGCGCGCAGCATCTCGTCGTAGGTGTAGTTGGCGTTGCGGCCGCTCGGGTTGGGGAGCACGAATATCCGCGCGCCGTGCAGCGCCATCGGCAGCATCCCTGGAACGCTGGCGCGCAGGCCCTTCCGCACCTCCGGGTCGGTGACGAGCGCCGGCAGCAGCGCGCGATACAGCGTCACGCCCACCAGTGCGACGATGCGCGGGCGGAACCTCCGGATCTTGCGTTCGAGTACCCGCCAGCCATCCAGATACTCGTCCGGCCCGAGGTCATCGATGCCCGGGCTGGGCCGCGCGACGAGGTTCGTGACGCCGAGGCCGAACTCTGGAAGCCGCTCGTCGTCGCGCGAGGTGATCGGCTCGGGCACGAGGCCCGACTCGTAGAGCAGCTTCCAGAACCGGTTCGAGAAGCCGGCGAAGTGATGGCCGGTCAACGCCGAGCGCACGCCGGGGTTGATGCCGACGAGCAGCACGTCGAGTCCCGGCCGAAGTCGATCCTTCAATCGAAGATGCGTCCAATCGGTGGCTGGCTTCGCCCTCATGCGCGGAAGGGAGCTGCCGACCCGTCTAGGCCGGGCGAGGCGACGCGTGGGCGCCAAGGACGCCCAGCGCGCCGAACCCTACTAACGCCTCCCGGATGGCGAGGAGAAAGGACGCCTGGTTGTCGCCGCCGATCGGCTCGCGGCCGATGAAGACTGTGAAGAGCAGCATGGCGGCGCCCATGCTGCCCACCTGGCCGGTCATGCGCATCGTCGCCAGCAGCGCCGAGGCCACGCCCTATAACGAGGGAAGGACCGAGCCCATGACCGTTCGAGTTCGGAGACGAGAACAGGCCGAAGCCGCACCCGAGCACGGCCAGCGGCGCGAGGTTCGCCGGCATGGGCGTGCGGGCCGAGGCCGCCGTCAGCATGAAGGCGAGGCTGGCAACGAGCAGCGCCACGCGCTCACTCGCGCCGACGACATTCTTTGGCATAATCGCAGCCTATGAACTGGCTGTTCAAGGAAGAACCCACGCACTACAGCTACGACGACCTCGTGCGCGACGGCCGCACGTCGTGGACCGGCGTCCGCAATCCCGTGGCGCAGAAGCACCTGCGCAGTGTCAAGAAGGGCGACCGGATCTTCTTCTATCACACCGGCGACGAGAAGGCGGTCGTCGGCATTGCGAAGGCGGCCGGCGCGCCCTATCCCGATCCGTCAGACAACACGGGCAAGCTGTACGCCGTCGACGTCGAACCGGTGCGGAGGCTCGCGCGGCCGGTCACGCTCGCGGCCATCAAGGCGGACCGGGCGTTCGCGACGTTCCCCCTGACGCGGATCCCGAGGCTGTCGGTGATGCCGGTCACCGACGACGAGTGGTCCCTGATCGAGAAGATGTCTCGAGCATGAGGTGCTCGAACACGAACGGCGCGTCCGGATCCGTGCCTCGCTTGGTCACGAGCGGCCGCGTCGGCAGCGACCGCTCCCCCAGATAGAAAGGCGTGCCCGGCTCACCGCCCGACCGCTCCGTCGTCGTCAGGCAGATGTCCTGGACGATTCGTTCATCGAGGAGCGCGGTGGCGGTCTTGCGCCCGCCGACGGTCGAGATGCGCGCGATGCCGAACTGGCGGCGAAGCGCTGCGAGCGCGGTACGCAGCAGGTCGCCGTCGAACCGCACGATGCGGACCCAGGGCCGTCGGCGCACGGCGGGACCGAGACGCTCGCAGGCGCGCGGCGCGGCCAGCAGGTAGACCGCGACCTCGGGGACGTTGAACACGCGCGACCGCTCGACGTCGATGCCGCCAGCCCTGGTCACGACCACCTGTGCGGGATGACGCGGGAGGCCGAGCGCCGCGCGCAGGGCAATGATTTCGGGATGCCAGAGCGAAAAGAACACGCTCTCCCCGCCAGCGCTGGCCGCGCCCGCCATCACCGCGTCGGCCGCCACACGCGACAGCCCTTCGTAGATGAGATGTTTGTCGGTGGCGCCGCCGCCGAGATCCGCCGGGTCGGCGATGGCCGTGTTGCCCTCGCGCGAACGGACGAACACGAGCGACACGGCGGGGAGCGCGCCATCGGTCGCGGCCGGGAGGTGGAACGGCCCGTCATACAGCCGTCGCGTCCACTCGTTGCCGATTGCCCTGGAGCCCTCGGGCGCCGGACCGAAGCCGAGCGTCACGAGCGGGTAGATACGCGCGCGTTCCGCCTCCGCGGTCCTCACCGCCGCGAACTCCGCAAACGGCGTCACCGGCCCGACTTGAGCAGCAGGCAGCCAAGCGGCGGCAGCGTGAGGCTCAGCGAGTCGGCGTAGCCGTGCGAGGCGATCGGCTGGGCGAACACGACGCCGCCGTTGCCGATGTTTCCGCCCCCGTAGACCGAGGCGTCGCTGTTCGCGAGCTCGACGTAGGCGCCGGGCGAGGGGACGCCGATGCGGTAGCCATCACGAGGCACGGGCGTGAAGTTTAGGACCGCGACCACGAACTCCGCGCCGTCCTGCGATCGGCGGATGAACGAGACCACGCTGTTGTCGCTGTCGTTGCAGTCGATCCAGTGGAACCCGTGGCCGTCGAAATCGACCTCGTGAAGCGCCCGTTCGGCGCGGTAGATCCGGTTCAAATCCTTCACGTACTGCTGGATGCCGACGTGCAGCGGCTTGTCGAGCATGTGCCAGTCGAGGCTCTGGTCGTAGTTCCACTCCCGCCCCTGGCCGAACTCCGCGCCCATGAACATCAGCTTCTTTCCCGGGTGGGCGTACATGAAGCCGAAGAGCGTGCGCAGCGTGGCCGCTTTCTGCCAGTCGTGGCCGGGGATCTTGCCGAACATCGAGCCCTTGCCGTGCACGACCTCGTCGTGTGAGAAGGGCAGGATGAAATTCTCCGTGAAGGCGTAAAGCAACGAGAAGGTCAGGTGCTGGTGGTGCCAGCGGCGATGCACAGGGTCGAGCCGGACGTACTCGAGGATGTCGTTCATCCAGCCCATGTTCCACTTGTAGGTGAAGCCGAGGCCGCCGAGGTAGGCCGGGCGACTCACCGACGGCCACGCCGTGGATTCCTCCGCCACCATGATCGAGCCGGGGTATTCGACGTGCGTGAGGCTGTTGAGCTGGCGCAGGAAGTCGATCGCTTCGAGGTTCTCGCGCCCGCCGAAGCGGTTGGGAATCCACTCGCCGTGCTGCCGCGAGTAATCGAGGTACAGCATCGAGGCGACCGCGTCCACGCGCAGGCCGTCGACGTGGTACTCGCCGAGCCAGAAGAGCGCGTTGGCGAGCAGGAAGTTCCGCACCTCGTTGCGGCCGTAGTTGAAGATCAGCGTCCCCCAGTCGCGGTGCTCGCCCTGACGGGGATCCGCGTGCTCGTAGAGCGCGGTGCCGTCGAACCGCGCCAGGCCGTGGGCGTCCTTCGGGAAATGTCCGGGCACCCAGTCGAGGATGACGCCGATGCCGTTCTGGTGGCACCGGTCGACCAACGCCTTGAACTGCGTCGGCGATCCGAATCGGCTCGTAGGGGCGAAGAAGCCGATCACCTGGTACCCCCACGATCCCGCGAACGGGTGCTCCATGACCGGCAGCAGCTCGATGTGCGTGTACCCCATGTCCCTGACGTAGGGGATGAGCCGATCGGCGAGCTCCGTGTACGTCAGGTAACGCTCCCCCTCCTCGGGCACGCGCGCCCACGACCCGAGGTGCACCTCGTACACGGCCATCGGCCGGCGGAACCACGAATCCTGCTCCGGCCGCCGCCGCATCCACTCCTGATCGTGCCACTCGTACTCCAGGCTGCAGATCACCGAGGCGGAAAGCGGCGGCACCTCGAAGGCGAAGCCGAACGGATCCGCCTTGACCAGGATCTCCCCGGTGCGGGTCTCGATCTCCAGCTTGTAGCGATGGCCGGTGTGCGCGCCGGCGACGAACTCGGCCCAGACGCCGCTCTCGCCGAGCGAGTGCATCGGCTGTGCGCCGCCGTCCCAGCTGTTGAAGTCGCCGACGACGCTGACGCGGCGCGCGTTGGGGGCCCACACGGCGAAGTGCGTACCGGCGACGCCGTCCCGGGTCATCGGGTGCGCGCCCAGTTTGTCGTAGATTCGGGTGTGATTGCCTTCGCCGAACAGATACAGGTCGAGATCGGACAAGAGGACGTCCATTTGCGCCTGCGTCATCGTGCGCTCTCGCTGGTCAGCGCGCCGGGCCGCGGCGCAATCCACCGGTCGCGTGCCGCTTCGCCAGGGCGGTCGCCCGGACCCTCGAGCGACGTGACCCCGGCGTAGTGGTAGGCGGGACACCAGCCGGCCAGCCCCGACAGCGCGACGCCGGCGCCCGCGATCCAGAGAAGAGGTCGGAGGCCGCGCCGCGTGGCCTGCGCCGCCGCGATCAGGGCAAGGCCGGCGCCGCCGCGCACCAGGCGCTCCAGGTCGCCGACGTTCTGCACCGCCATCCTTTCCCCGACGTCGGCGCGGGTGAGCATCTCGATCTCCACCAGCGCGCCGCTGAGCGTGTCGTTGTCGGGCTCGACCAGCGCCGACCCGCCGATCCCGAGATCGATGGTCGGCGTGCGCCGGCGGCCGCCGTTCAACGCCTTCGCACGCTCGAGGCCATCGAGGTCCTCGTCGACGTTGACGTAGCGGTGCGGAATCGCGAGCCGCCGCAGCTGGCGCAGCGATCGCCGCGTGTCTTCGCACCAGTCTGCGCCGTAGACGGTGATCATGCGGATGTCCTCACTATCACGTGCGAGGTGCTCACAACGCGGCCAGCACGCTCGCGCCGATGAGCGCGAGCGCGCCGAGCAGCCCCCAGGGCGCCAGCACCACGCTGAGCGGCTCGGCGCGGCCGCCACCGGATGCAACCGCCCGCTCCGGCCCCGGGAGCGACGGCGACGCTGCGTGCGACGACCTGGTCACGATCTCCCGCCATCCTGCAAAGGCGCAGCCAAGCGCGCCGAACGTCAGAGCCCAGCCGGCCCCGAGCAGCAGTCGCGGCACCGTCTCGCGCATGCCGGGCAGCCACACGCCGAGCACGGCGGAGAGCGCCCAGACGCATACCGCGATGACCGCGATGAGCCGGAGATGCCCGAGCGAGCGGTCCGCGGCCTGGCGGCGAAGTTCGGCGCGCAGCGTCTGCTCGGCCCGCTGCCGCTCGCTCTCGACCTGCGACCGCTCCAGCTCCATCCGCGCGCTGTCGCGATCGAACGCCTCCTTCAGTGCGGCGACGAGCACGCCGGCGAGACGCGCCTCGAGCGGTCCCGCGCCGCGAGCGGACTCGGGGACGCCGGACACCTCGTCGGGGCGCCGCCGGAAGCGCTGGGACAGCTCGACGAGACCGCCGACCGCATCCAGCACGCGCATCCACTGGCCCACAGCCATCCCTTCAGCTTATGGAGCCAGCGCGCCGCGGGCAAGCCCGGCCGTCGGTATCGTGCCACGGCAGCACACGATCGCCGCTATTCAGGCCTCGCTTCGCCCGGCGGCCCACTGTCGCAGCGCACCGGCAGGCCAGCGCTCTGCGGTTGCCGTTCATCCATGAAATTCGACCATGAAATCGATGGTTCGTTTGGAGAAAGGCGATGGAGCAGACGACTCGATCCGCCGAAGCCACCCGGTCGCGCTTCCCGGCCGGACGGACAGCGCCCCTCAATGTTGTGAGCAGTATGTTCGCAACGGCGCCAGGGTGTTCGCCGTACGTCGGGGTCAGGTGCGCCGAGGCTTCAACTGCGCCTCGGCGAGGATGGCATCGAGGTACGCGGTCACCAGGCCTGGCAGATCATCCATCGGCCCGTACAGCGTGAACACCTTCGCGGCCGAACGAGCGTCTGAAGATCAGTGGAAGCGGCGGCCGTCTTTCATCATCTGCAGGATCTGCTCGAGA
Source organism: Vicinamibacterales bacterium (assembly GCA_048594975.1). Taxonomy (GTDB): domain Bacteria; phylum Acidobacteriota; class Vicinamibacteria; order Vicinamibacterales; family 2-12-FULL-66-21; genus JBMDXB01. Next base: position 52,067 of record JBMDXQ010000025.1, read on the forward strand.
CGCCGGCGGCGCGTCTCGGGCCGCTTCGCGGTCTGCAGGCGATAGCCGATCGCGTACTGGTTGGTGCGGTTCAGGGTGCGGAAGAACGCGAGGGCGCGCGGGTGCCGCGCCAGTGCCGCGAGGAAGTCAGCGGCCACCTCTGAACCGGCCGGCGGATCGTAGGCGCGCTGCCACCGCCCGTCCGCGCGCGCCGCGTCAATCGCCGCCTGCCCGGCCGGGCGCATGCGCCCCTCGCGTTCAAGCTGCTTCGCGCGCGAACGGTTGCGCTTCGACCAGGCGCTGCGTCGCCGGCGCGGTGTCCAGCGTTGCAGCCAGCTGCGCTCGTCGGCCGCCCGGGCCTGGCCGTCGATCCAGCCCCAGCACAGCGCCTCGTCCAGCGCCTCGGCGTAGGTGATCGATCGCACACCGCTGCCCTTCTTGAAGAAGCGAATCCATATGCCGTCCGAGGCCGCGTGGTGCTTCGCGAGCCAGACGGCCCACTGCTTCGGGGTGGCGACGGCGCGCGTGGTTGCCGCGCTCGGCGCGATCGTATCCTTCGACGACGCGGCACGCCGGCGCGTCACCGGCACGGCACGCTGCTCACGTGACCGTAAAGGTCAGCTCCCATTCGAGCTCCTTCGTCAGGATGTCGCGGCTCAGGCGGATGCGGACGTCCTGCTCCCGGTCGTCCGTCGGATTGGTGAGATCGAGATCCGTCCAGAACGAGCGTGTCGCCGACTGGCCGGGCGAGATCTTGAAATCGTCTGGCTTCCCACGGGACGCCCGATGAGATGAGCTGTCGCATGACGCGCATGATACTGCGCGTCCGGGCACGTCCCGGTCTACTATGAGCGGCGGCCGCGAGGTTCCGGATCGGGGCGTGTCCGAACCAGTGTCGCACTGGCACGGCAGACTGCACGGATAGCGAGGAGGCGAACCAATGCGTACGACCAGGATGGGTGTGGCGGTCGCTGCCGCGCTCGCGCTGGCGCTGAATACGAGGTCGCGGGCCCAGGAGCGCGATCTCGGCCTCGAGGTGCTCGGCCCGAACGACGGCTGGGCCGCCTTCGGCGACGGTACGACCGGAGGGACGGGCGCCGCGGCGAACCAGGTGTACGTCGTCCGCAACCGCGCCGAGTTGATCGCCGCGCTCAACGACGGCAACTTCTCGTCGACGGCGCCCGGCAACCCGTCGCACCAGCCGAAGATCATCTACGTCGAGGGCACCATCGACGCGAACGTGGACGATGCCAACAACCCGCTCACGTGCCAGGACTACCATCGCGACGGGTACTCGCTTGAGGCGTTCCTCGCCGCCTACGACCCGGCCGTGTGGGGGACGACGGTGCCTCCCTCCGGTCCGCTCGAAGACGCGCGCATCGCCTCACGCACCGAGCAGATGCGGCGCGTACGCATCCGTGTCGGGTCGAACACCACGATCGTCGGCGTCGGCACGGACGCGACCATCGCCGGCGCCTGGTTCGACATCCGCACGACGTCGGGCATCCGGCCGCGGAACATCATCATCCGCAACATCACCTTCCGTGACACCTACGACTGCTTCCCCGCCTGGGTGCCGGGCGACGGCTGGAACGCGGAGTACGACAGCATCTCGATCCGCAACGCCAGCAACGTCTGGATCGATCACAACACCTTCGAGAACGTCGAGACAGCGGCGCTCGACGAGCACTTCGGCGAGCCGTACGAGGTCCACGACGGGCAGGTCGACATCACCAACGACGCCGATCTCCTCACGCTGTCCTGGAACCGCTTCCGCGAGAACAACAAGGGGGGGAGCCTGATTGGCGCCTCGGACGGTGCCACCGGCGACCGCGGCCGGCTGCGGGTGACGTTCCACCACAACTACTACGAGAATATCGGGCAGCGTTCGCCGCGCGTCCGCTACGGCCAGGTCCACATCTACAACAACTACTACCGCATCGCCAGCCCGGTGTACTCCTACACGTGGGGGGTCGGTGTCGAGTCGGCCATCGTCGCCGAGAACAACTTCTTCGCGGTCGAGACCGGTGTCGCGCCCAGCCGGTTCATCCGCGCGTTCAGGTCGCCCACCCGACCCGACGGCACGATCCGGGTCTCTGGAACGTACGTGAACGGCATTCTCCCCGACAACCGCGTGGACGTGCTCGCCGCCTACAACGCGGCGAACGAGCCCGATCTCTCGAACGCCGTGGGCTGGGCCCCGGTGCTGTTCGACGAGGTGAACGGCACGCCGATGGTGGCCGTGGTCGTTCCGAAGAAGGCGGGACCCATGAAGTGGTAGGGGGGAGCCACCGGCTCTCGGGACGGCACGTCAGGGTCGAGCACTGGCAGAACGCGATGCAGCAGGGCGCAGCGGCCGCGCGGAACATCTCGGTCGCGAGCAGCCGTACGATCCCCTTCACTGGTTCTTCCGACCAGTACGACTGCAAACCTGCAGTTCGCCGGCATGCGCCGCGGTTCCGATCGCCTGGTCGTGCGCGGCAGCCTCGAGCGGCGCGGCTTCCTCGGGTCCTATGAGCGAGGGCCGCGTGTACGCGATCGTCGCGCTCGACCGCGGGAAAGAGCTCAGGCACGCAATGCCGCTCCTCAGGTCACGTCAGCCCGTGGATGAACGGCGGCTGCAGGACGAAGACGACGACGTGCGCACTCTCCTCCCGGCGCGCGGGCGAACCCGCCCGAACAACGCCGTCGGCATCACGCTCCGCTGTTGCCTCCGCGCGTGTCGTTGGTCGCGGAACCTCCTGCCATCGCTTCGGCCCGGCGCCTCCGAACGTGAGCGGCGGCGCGCCCGTTGCCCGAAGGCCGGGATCTGCGGCGGAGCCGCTTCAACTCCTGCGCCAGTGCCCGCTGTATGCGGTCGATGATTGCTTCTTCCAGGTTCTTGAGCGCCATGGCCACTGCCATCCTGCATGGCAACGTGACGCCCGCGGAGGGCGCCGGTCGCGGGTGTGCCGACGATGAGAACGCATCGTCGAACGTCAGCAGCCAGGATGGTCAATCGGCCGCGGCCTGAGAGGCCTCGCGAGCGCCGGGCGCGGCACCGGCACTGCACCGCGCTCGTACGAATCGGACGACGAGCGATCATCCCGGGTTCCCACCCGGGAGCCATATGCGCGAGCCGAAAGACCAGCTCGAGCGTTTTGGGGGCCGACGCCGGGACCAACGTGACCGCGGATGCGGTCAAGCGGCGCACGAGCGTCAGCCGCGGAGGCACTCGAACACGAGCCGATAGAACTCGGGGTGCGATTGCCAGGTCTGGCCTGTCACCATGCGGCCGTCGCGCACGGCCTGATCGCCGGCCACGTACGATCCGCCGGCGGCTTCGACGTCCCAGCGGCAGTTCGCGTACGCTGTCACGCGCCTGCCCTTCACCAGCCCCGCCGCCGCAAGTATCTGCACGCCGTGGCAGATGGCGAAGATCCACTTCTGCTGCCGGTCGAACGCCCGCACGATGTCCAGGACGCGCGCGTCGTGGCGCAGGTACTCGGGCGCGCGCCCGCCCAGGACCAGGATGGCCTGGTGGTCGTCGGCGCGAACCGCATCGAGCGCCACGTCCGCCTCGGCGCCGTAACCGGGGCGCTCGACATATGTGTCCCAGCCCTCCTGGAAATCGTGGATCACGAGGTGCAGCCGGCGCCGGCTGGGCGCGGCGACGACGGGCCTGAACCCGGCTTCGAGCAGGCGGTGACGGGCGTAGAGGCACTCGTAGCTTTCGCCCGCGTCGCCCGTGATGATGAGGATTGACTTGGTCACGCGGTGATTCTCAACGAGCCGGCCGATTCCCGCAACAGGCGCGTCGTCCCTCCGAACGGCTCGGTGCCGCACGCGGTGGACCGCAGCGCGCGTCCACCCCGTCCTCGAACCCCCACCGGTTGGGATCCCCTGGTGCCGGAAACGGCGGCGATTTTCGTGGTGAGCGACGGCGTCTCCGTTTTCGGCATTAGCCCGATGACGGGGCCATTCCGGTCCCGGGGAGGACAATGCCGTGAGAACCGTCAGAACGCTCGTTCGCACCCGTGCCAGCCTGCGTGTCGCCGCGCCCGCGCTCGCGCTCCTCGCCGCCGCTGCTACCGCGGCGCCCGTTACGGCCCAGGACCAACCGACGAACACCATCGTCTTCACGGTGGACGTCGCCGAGGACTTCACGCTGTTCAATCCGACATTCGTGAGGCCGACCGACACCCAGCCGGAGCGCGGCTCCTTTTTCGTGACCGAGGGGAACATCTACCCCGGCGGGACCATTCAGGGAGACGGCGCGACCTTCGATCCGAACAGCACCGGCAACCTCGGCCGCTGGTTCTGCCGCGGCACGCACCTCGTGTCGGGCGCCGAGTTCCCGTTCAGCGCCCGCGCCGTGCACACCGCGCAGCTCTACCTGTTCCCCGACGAGAGCAAATCGATTGCGACCGAGGGCGTCGAGGGAAACATACCGGTGCTTCGCGCCATCTCGGGCGGCACGGGGCCGTTCAGGGGATACGTCGGCGAGCAGCGCCAGGAGATGCTCGGCTTCAACGCGACAGGTGGCGTGAATCTCCGCGTCACGTTCACGCTCAAGAAGGCAAGCAACTAACCGATCGACGGTCGGTTTCCGTCAATTCGATGCTATATACCACCCACGAAACGCACGACAGCTCCTGCACCGCCGGACCAAGGCCGTGTGTTTCGTGGACTCCCTGATGCGAAGGGGGACGCCATGAATCGAGTTCTGAGGAAGACCCTGCTCGCCCTGGTGTGCGTGTTGCTCGCGTGGCCCGCCCGCCACGCGCAGGCCGACCCTGAGGGCGCAAACGTCGTCATCCGCTGGAACCAGGCGGTGCTGCAGGCGATCCGCGACACGCGTATGCCGCCGCCCCAGGTCGCCCGGGCGCTCGCGATTATCCACACGTCGATGTACGACGCGTGGGCCGCGTACGACCACCGCGCAGTCGACACGAGGCTCGGCGGCGAGCTTCGACGGCCTGCTCTCGAACGCACGGACTCGAACAAAGCCGCTGCCATCAGCCATGCGGCATACCGAGCCGCGGTCGATCTCTTTCCGTCTCGTGACGACGCGCTCTTCAAGCCGCTGATGCAGGAGCTCGGGTACATTCTCGATCCCGGCAACGTGGATCCGGCAACCGCCGCAGGCGTGGGGAACCTCGCCGCGGCCGCCGTCATTGCTTTCCGGCATCACGACGGCGCCAACCAGCTCGGTGACCTCACGCCGAGCGGCATTCCGTATGCGGACTACACCGGATACGCGCCGGCGAACGACGCCTTCACGCTCACCGATCCCAGCCGCTGGCAGCCGCTGCTTCAGCCAGACGGGCAGCCGCAGCGATTCCTGGTGCCGCACTGGAACCGGGTCGTGCCGTTCGCCTTGACTTCACCGTCGCAGTTCCGTCCGAGACCGCCGGCGCTGCACGACAGCGACGAGTACCACGAACAGGCAGCAGAGCTCGTCGCCACGGGCGCGGCCCTGAACGATCGGAAGAAGGCAATCGCGGTCTACTGGGCCGACGGGCCGGCCACCGAGACGCCGCCGGGCCACTGGATGCTGATCGCACAGGCGGTGTCGGCCCGCGACGGGCACTCGCTCGACGACGACGTGAAGCTGTTCTTCACGCTGGGCAACGCCCAGCTCGACGCCAGCATTGCAGCCTGGGACTGCAAGGTCGTGTACGACTCGATCAGGCCGGTGAGCGCGATTCGCTACCTGTTTGCCGGCCACGAGGTTCCGGCATGGGGCGGTCGGGTCATCGACGGGTCGGCCTGGCAGTCGTACATCGCGACGCCCCCGTTCGCGGAACACGTCTCCGGCCACAGCACCTTCAGCGCGGCAGCGGCCGAGGTTCTCCGCCGGTTCACCAGCCACGACACGATGGAGATGAGCGTCACGATTCCCGCCGGATCGTCGCCGGTGGAGCCGGGCGTGGCGCCGGCCACCGCCGTCACCCTGACGTGGCGGACGTTTTCCGAGGCCGCCGACGAGGCCGGTGTCTCTCGCCGCTTCGCGGGCATCCACTTCCGCAACGGCGATCTGGATGGGCGGGCGATCGGCCGGCGAGTCGGCCGGCAGGCGTGGCAGGTGGCCGAGAGCTATTTCCGAGGCAAATAGGTGCCCGCGGAAGATCCGCGACAGGCGTGAGGACGACTGCCCGGACGAGCCCGAAGTTGCGTCCTCACGATGTCCCGGATGTCCCTGGTCCGGCATTCGACGCTCAACGAACTCCAAGCAGGAACTGGGTAACGGCTTCCACGTACATGTCCGGAGCCGTCGTCATCCCCTCGTGGGCCTGGCCCCGCAGCTCCTGGATGCGCACGTCTGGGAGCACCGCGGCAAGGGCGTCGGTAACGTAGAGGTGGCGCGGGCTCTCGGAACCGACCTGGAGCAGGACGGGGATGTCGAGCCCACGGAAACGCTCCGGATCGAAGCGGTAGCGGCTCAGCGCGGCGAGATCGCCGCTCGAGGCGTTCGCGTCGGCGATGATGGGCGGCCACAGGTCGGTGGCGCGCAGCGTCTCGAGATCGGCAGCCGGAACGAACAGCGCGTCGCGGAAGAAGGTCATCGCGAAGGCGTCCCAGTCCTGCATGGAGGCCGACTGGTCGAGACGCGCACGCACGTGGGCCGCGACGACGCCAGGCCGGCCCGGTTCGTACAGCACCAGCTTTCGAACCCGCTCGGGCAACTGCAGCGCAGCGGCAAGCGCGCAAAGTCCGCCGTAGGAGTGCCCGAGCAGGAACACCGGCTCGCCCGTGGCTCGAATCACCGCCAGGACGTCGGCGGCCTCATCTTCGAGCCGATGGCCGACCGTCGCGGCAGTTTCGCCGCGGCCCCGGCGGGCGATCGCGTACAAGGTGAACCGTTCCTTCAGCCGCGGCTTCACGAATTCCCAGTTGCTGTGGTGATCACTGAACGCGCCGTGCACGAGCACGAGCGGCAGGCCGCTGCCCGACTTCTCGTAGGAGACGATCGTCCCACCGGCAGACTCCACGCGCGTCATCGGCGAGTTACCCGAAACGGCTGCTGTTGTCATCGGAACACCTCCCTCCCCTGAATGCCGGATCGGCCGGGTGCTTCCCTCAGGAATGAGGGAATCGGTCAGCGTTTCCGGCATAGGCGGGTGAAGGAGGAAAGGAGTCATGCCTCACGGGTCTGCCCTCATCGGCGCGTTGTGCCTGGCGGCGCTTGCGGCGGTCGCGCCGGAATGCCAGGTGCGCGAAGCGGGACAGCGGACGCACGACGCACAGGGCCACGCCCGGCACCACGAGCCCGGACCGACAGGGCTTCTGCCGGGCCTGGGCGAGTGGCGCTTCCGGATCACCACGGCCTCCGAGGATGCGCAGCGCTACTTCGACCAGGGCCTGCGTCTGACGTATGCCTTCAGCCACGATGATGCGGTGCGGTCCTTCGAACGGGCGGCGCAACTCGACGCAGAGTGCGCGATGTGCCACTGGGGAATCGCCTACGCGCTCGGCCCGAACATCAACCTGCCGATGGACGCCGGAATCGAGCCGCGCGCGCTCGCGGCGATTCATGCGGCCGAGCGGCTGAAAGCGGCCGCGACGCCGCTCGAGCGCGCGCTCATCGACGCGATGGCGCTCCGCTACGGGGAGCCGGCCGGTGCGGCGCGTTCCGAGCGGGACGGGGCGTACGCCGCGGCCATGCGCGGCGTCGCCGGCCGGTTCCCGGACGATGTCGACGTGCTGACGCTGTTCGCCGATGCGATGCTGAACCTGCGCCCGTGGAACCAGTGGACGCGCGACGGCCGCCCCCAGCCCGGCACCGAGGAGCTCATCGACGCGCTCGAGCGCGCCCTCACGCGTCAACCGAACCACGCCGGCGCGTGCCACTTCTACATTCACGCCGTGGAGGCGTCCGACACGCCGGAACGCGCCCTTCCATGCGCGGAACGGCTGCCGCGGTTGATGCCCGGCGCCGGCCACGTCGTCCACATGCCGGCACACGTGTACCTCCGGGTCGGCCGCTACGAAGATGCGGCGCGGGCGAACATCGCCGCCGTCGAGGCGGACAACCGCTATCTCGCCGGCCGCGACGTCAACGGCGGCTTCTACTCGTTGTTCTACGCCCCGCACAACCTGCACTTCCTGTGGTCCACGTACCTTTTGTCGGGTCAGCGCGCCAAGGCGCTGGACGCCTCGCGGGCGCTGGTGCAGCGCGTGGCCATCAAGGACGCCCGCGACAACGCCGCGCTCCAGGGCTTCCTGCCGGCCGTGGTCCTGACCCACGCCCGTTTTCGCAACTGGGATGCGGTGCTGGCCGAGCCTGCGCCGTCGGCCGATCTTCAATACGTCCGCGGTATGTGGCACTACGCGCGCGGCCTGGCGTTCGCCGGACGCGCCGAGGTCCGCGCAGCCAACCAGGAGCTCGAGGCGCTGCGCGGGATCGCCTCACGGGTCGGCGACGACGTGATCATCATCCTGAACCCCGCTCCGGCGCTGCTCCGGCTCGCCGCGGAGGCGCTGGCCGGCCACATCGCCGCATCGCAGCGGCAGTCCGACGAAGCCGTGGCACGCTTTCGCGCGGCCGTGGATCTGGAAGACGCGCTCACGTACGACGAGCCGCCGCCGTGGTACCACTCGACGCGCAACATGCTCGGGGAGGCGCTGCTGGCCGCCGGCCGTGCGGGACAGGCCGAAGCGGCATTCCGCGAGGATCTGCGAATCGTCCGCGAGAACGGCTGGTCGTTGTCCGGCCTGGTGCGATCGCTACGGGCGCAGGGGAAAGCGCAAGAGGCGTCGGTGGTGGCGCGCCGCTTGACCGAGGCATGGCGATACGCCGATTCGCCCGCGCACGCGGACGATACGCAGGCTGCGGCGGGGACTTCGCGATAGGTTGCGGGTGCGACGTCCGGAAGAGGACGCGCGTCAGAAGGGCACGTAGCGGCCGGGCGGGACGCGGTATCGTTCGACGAGCTCCGGCTTGCCGAGCTGTCCGTACAGGTGCATCAGCGCGCGCTTCGTCTCGTCGACGTTGGGATGGGCGCCGCTGTATGCCTGCTCGAGCATCGACAGCGACTCCAGGAGGTGCCGCTCGGCTGGCGTATGGTCGCCGCGGCGCAGGAGCATCAGGCCGTATTCGCGGTGCATCTGGCCGATCCTGACGAGCGACGGCCGAAGGACCAGCTCGAACGCGCTCCGGTACACCTCGTCGGCCTCGCCATAGCGCCGCTGCAGGTCGAGGATGTTCGCCAGCAGCGGCATCCGCTTCGTGGTCACGACCTGGTGCCGCTGGCCAACGGCGCGGACAGAAAGGTCGAGTGCCTCCCGGGCCAGGGACTCGGCTTCCGCGAGGCGGCCCAGCTTCGCCAGCACGCTCGCCAGCGTGTGCAGCTGGTCGGCGACGCGCGGGTGTTCGGGGCCGGTGGCCGAGCTGCTGATCGCCAGCGCGCGGCGGGCCAGCCGCTCCGCCTCGGCGTCGCGGCGCGCGGCGAGCACGTCCGCGAGGCTGTTCAGACCGTGCAGCAGCCGGACGCTGCTCTCGCCGAAGCGGCGCGTCATCAGCGCGAGCCCGCGGCGCAGCAGCCGTTCGGCTGACGCAGCATCCTGCTCGATGTCATTCACGTGATCCGCGAGGTGGATCATCGCGTAGCCGGTCGTGTGATGGTCGGGTCCGAACGATCGTTCGGCGGTGGCGAGCGCTTCGCGGTCGGCGGCGACGGCATCGGCCAGCCGGCCCTGGCGGCGCAGGTTGGTCGAGAGCGCATGCCGCAGCGTCACGCGCCGATCCGCCGTGTCCGGGGTGTCGCGCAGGACCGCGATCGCCTCGCGATACAGGCGCTCCTGCTCCGGGCCGGAGGCCAGCCACCCCAACTCGTACAGGGCATCCGCGACGTCGGGATGATCGGCGGGGAGCACCGCGCGGCGGATCTCGAGCGCCTCGGTGACCAGCTTGCCGGCGACCGCATAGTCGGGGCGCGTGCGATGCACGCGCGCGAGGTGGATCAGGCTGTCCGCCAGGTCGAGCGAACTGGTCCCGAGGGTCGACCGGCGGATGGCGACCGCCTGCTCCAGCCTCCGCTGCGCATCGTCGAGCCGGCCCAGGTGAAACGACATCTGGCCGATGACGTCGAGCAGCCGCGCGTGCACGATCGGCTGGTCGGACAGCTCATCGGCGCGGCGCGCGCCCCGCTCCAGCAAGTCGAGCGCGGAAAGCTGCGCCGGCGACGGCGACTCGGGATCGCCGGCCTGGAACAGCTCCAGCAGGAAAGCGGTGACGCCGTTCGATTGAGCGAGCGCCTGCTCGGCGCGATCCCGCTCGCGCGCGGCGCGGCGTCCCTGGACGACCGCGGCGCTCAACCCGGTGACGAGCGCGACGAGGACGACGACGGCGGCCGTCGCTTCGACCCGATGGCGTATCAGGAACTTCTCGATGCGGTAGCGCCGCCCGCCGCGGTGCGCGAGCACGGGCAGGCCGCCGAGGTACCGCTCGATGTCCTGGCGCAGCATGTCCGCCGAGGCGTACCGGCGGCCCGGTTCCTTGCGCATGGCCATGAGGACGATGCCGTCCAGGTCGCCGTCGAGCAGCCGCGACAGCCGATCCGCCGAGATACCACGCAGCCGCGCGGCCGCATCGGGCACGTAGGACGGGTCCACCCTCGTCGCGCGCCGGCTCGGGGGCTCGGGATCCCGCTCGCAGACCGCCGTCACGACTTCCACCGGCGATCCGGTCGTGAGGGTGTACGGCCGGCAGCCGCAGAGCAGCTCGTAGAGCAGCACGCCAAGCGAATAGATGTCGCTCGCCGTGGTCAGCGTCTCGCCGCGCACCTGTTCCGGGCTCGCGTACTCCGGCGTCATCATGCGCGTCTCGACCCGCGTCAGCGGCGCCGCCGCGGCGGCGAGCGTCGGGTTGATCAGCTTGGCGATGCCGAAATCGAGGAGATGCACGCGCCCGTCGGTCGTGACGAGGATGTTGCTCGGCTTGAGATCGCGGTGGATGATCAGGTTCTGGTGCGCGTGCTGCACGGCAGCGCAGACGTCGGTGAACAGGCGCAATCGCGCCGCGACGTCCAGGCGGTGCTCGTCGCAGTAGCGGGTGATCGGCGGGCCGTCGACGTACTCCATCACGAGGTAGGGCCGGCCGTCCTCGGTGACGCCGCCGTCGAGCAGCCGCGCGATGTTCGGGTGGACGAGGCCGGCCAGGATCTGTCGTTCGGCCAGGAACCGCTGGTGGAGCGGATCGTCCGCGTCGCTCGTGCCGATCAACTTGATGGCGACGCGGTGCTGGAATTCCCCGTCCGCACGGTCCGCCAGGTACACGACGCCGGCGCCGCCGCGGCCGATCTCGCTGACGATGCGGTAGGCGCCGATGCGTGCCGGGACGGGGTCCTCCAGGAGCTGGACGACCGGCGTGAAGTGCGGCGCGAGCGCGTCGATGACGCCGGGCTTCGCGTCGGCGTCGAGCAGCGCGCGGGCCTGCGCGGCGAGCTCGGGATCGACGCGCGCCTTCTCGCGCAGCAGCACCTCACGCGCTTCACCTTCGAGACTGCGCGCGGCGGCGAACAGATCCTGCAGGTCCCCCCAGCGATCGGCGTTCATGGGTCGCGGGCCGGCGGACTGCCGCCGGCGGACTGGCGCGTCTTCAATTCGTTGTGCAGCCACGCCCGCGCGAACGTCCAGTCACGACTGACCGTCGCCGCGGAGGTGTGCAGCGCCTCGGCGGTCTCATCGAGGCTCAGGCCGCCGAAGAAACGGCACTCCACGACCTGCGCCTGACGCGGGTCGAGGCGTTCCAGGCGGCTGAGCGCTTCGCTCAGGGCGATGAGCGCGTCGAGCGGCTGCTCCGCAGCGACCTCGGCCTCGTCAATCGACAGGACCTTCACTCCCCCGCCGCGCTTGGCCGCGCCGCGGCGCACCGCGTGATCGACGAGGACGTTGCGCATGGCGCGTGAGGCGATGGCGAAGAAGTGGGCGCGGCTGCGCCAGTCCACGCGCTCGACCGGCAGCAGCTTCATGAAGGCTTCGTGCACGAGCTCGGTTGCGGCGAGGGTGTGTCCCGGACGCTCGCGGCGGAGGCGGCTGCGGGCAATGCGGCGCAGCTGGTCGTAGACCTGCGGCAGCAGCCGCTCGAGCGCGCCCCGGTCTCCCGCGGCATGCGCTAATAGGAGCGCGGTGATCTCGGTCTTCGTACGGCTCGTGTTGGTCATGGCCAAGGAGATGTACCGGCAGTCCCGGTGCCCGGCCGCCGGCGAAGCGTCTCCGCGACATCGAGGAGACGGTAGTCTAGCGCGCCTGCTGGCTGGCGCATCCGCCATGGTCTGCCTGACCGTGCCGCCGCTCGTCACCCGGTCGGCGGCGCAGGGGCGAAGATCCGCGGAACGAGCGGTCCTGCACGCGTTCGGGGCCATCCGAGACCCTCACGGGGACTACTTCCAGGTGATCTCCATTCCGAAGAAGTGCAGGAACACCTGCCGGCTCGGCCGGTTCTTCGGATTCTGCTGAGGGCTGCGGATGTAGAAGTCGATCTGCTGCGTCGCCGGGTTCGTCTCGCCGGCGGGCAGCTTCTTGTCCGCCATCGGGTAGTGGACGCGCAGCGTCTTCCGATCGCGCAATCCCTGCGTGACCATGAAGTGCATCTCGTAGTCGCGATAGAGCGGCGTGCCGTTCAGCGTCGCGTGGCCGTATCCCCAGCCGGCCAGGAACCCCAGCGTCTTCGGCCAGTTGTCGTCGCCACATCCCGAGTCGGTGCCGTGTTCGTGGACGTACGCCACGATGCCGCCGTCCTGACACGGGCTGAACTCGTGCCACCGGTCCATGGCGAGCACGAGGCCGCCTTCCGGGATCGCGAGCCGTGCCTCGAACCTACCCGTGTTCTGAATCTCGTCGACGTCGATCTCCGCCGTGCCGGTCACGGGCCGCACGTTTCGGGCCTCGTTGTCGAGATGGTCCCACCCCTCGGGGTCGTTCAGCTCTCCCACCATGTAGATGCGATTCGCCGAGATGACGAAGTGCCCGTCGTAGAGGTCGTGCTGCTCTGGGGCGAAGATGTGCACCGCGGCACCCGGTTGCTGGCGGGGGTTCACGACCTTCTGCGCGGCGAACGCCGCGCTCGACAGAATTAACGCGCCGATCAGGACCTGGATGCGCATCGAACCTACAGAATCGCAAAAACGGTGGCGGTTCGTCCACCTCCGGCGAGCAGAGGTGCACGGAGGTGGGGCCTGTTGGCCGCGGCACTGGCCGCGCTCGAGGAGGCGTGATGAGAGCTCGCGGCCCCGTTACGCGATCGGTTCCGGCGCGTCGATCAGCGGGCGCGAGCAGACGGCGTCGGATGCGAGGCCCCGCCGTGAGTGCAGCCTCAGGGTCACATTCCTGGGCTGCGTCTCCCTCAGTGCGTCATGTCGACGCGCGGGCCTCGGCGCACCACTCCGCAGAGGCGAGCACGGTCAGCGGCGCGACGAGCATCCACTGCACGATCGTGAACGCCGTCTCGATGAGCAGGTAGTCCGGCACGGATGCCATCACGTTCTTGGCGGCGACCGCCAGGGTGGTGAAGCTCCAGGAGAGTCAGTAGATGAAGGGAACCAGCCTCTTCACACGTTTCTGATAGTCGGGGTACCCGGGGAACCGCTCGGCGAGCCATCGTTCTTCACGCCGGGACTTCAGGTCCAACAGCACGAACAAGGCGCACACGTACCCCAGGGTGAGCCAACCCCGGACCCACAACGCCCATCCGAGCGCGAGAGCAAGACCGCCGCCGTACATCGGATGGCGGACGATCGCGTACGGGCCGGTCCGCGCCAGCGTCGCTCCTTCCTTAGGATAGGGCAGTGGTGTCAGCCCGGATCCCAGCCGAATAACGCCGGCGACGAGCAAGGCGCCACCGCCGAGCATCAGCAGCAGACCTGCCCAGCGCGAGGCGGGAGGGAATGGGAGGGCGGGAAGACCCCGGACGGTCCGCGGTCCAAGGAAGACGAGCGCCATCAGGACGAGCTGTGCGGTCACGAGCCACTCGCCGCGCGATCCGGTCCACCACCGCGCGCGACTCGCGGCAGGCGGAATCGATGGCATCGACGTCGATGTTACCCCGTCGGCGCTCCCGGACGCGAACGGCGCGGGCGGCGACGCCCCCGACTGCCGACACGCGCTCGATGAACCGCCGCTGGTGAGCGGAGATGATCTCTGGAGCACCGGGACTCGGGAACGGTAAATAGGACCAAACAAGACGACACAGGGTGGGCGGCGGATGAGCGAGCGCGACGAATCGTCCGGCGGTGCATGCTGCAGCTGCGGGGACCAGGCCGGACGCCTCGCTCACGGGCCCCAGGTGAACACGCGTCCGGGATGCCGGGTCTTGACCGCGTACAGCGTGCGGTGCGTGAGAATGAAGAGCGTGCGACGATCGAGTCCGCCGAAGAAGAGACCGGTTGGACGCTCGGGTACGTGGATCTCGCCGACCGGTTCGCCTGCCTGGTCGTAGACGAACAGCTGTCCGTTCGCGATGTAGACGTTGCCGGCTGCGTCGACCGCCACGCTCTCGCCCCCGCGCTCCGCGAAGGGCTGCAGGCTGCTGAGCGTCCCGTCTTTCTCGACCGTCGCACTGTAGGTCCGGTTCTCCGCGCCGCTGATCACGTAGATCCGTTGGCCGGGTAGAGCCGCCAGGAAGCTGTAGGCGTCGAGACCGTGCGACCAGCGCCAGCCGGTCTCGTCCATCCCGGGATACGAGCCGTCGGGCCCCTGGCGAAAGACTCGCCAGGCGGGCAGAAACAGGCTCCCATCGGGAGTCACATACTGCTTCGCGGTGGCGGTGGTCACGTCACGCGCGAACATCTGCGCCAGCGTGGTGTACTCGTACGTCGTCGGATCGAGCTGGTCGGCGAACTCTCCGTCTACCCAGACCGTGACCGGCAGGACCGCCGCCGCCCCGGGCCGCGGGGCGCTTGCCTGGGGCTGAATCACCGTGAGCTCGTCGTGCGGCGCTCCGGGACGGGACGCGTAGACCGTGCCGTCGGGCCCGGCGGAGGAAAGCACCATCAGGCTGCCGGACCGGTCGACGGCGAGGTTCACGGGATCCAGCGGCGCGTCGCGTACGACGTTCAGGCCGTCGGCACGGGACCAGGAATAGATGCGCTGCTGATGGCGATCACACGTTGCTGAACGTACCGCCGCCGCCGCGCGTCACCCAGAGGCTCGGGTACTGTGCGCCCCAGCGCCCGGACGCATAGGGCGCGTTCCCGCGCCCGCCCGGGTAGAGCGCCGACCGCACGTTCGGCGGCAGGAACGTGCCCGCGAAGCCGTGGAACTGCACGTCGTCCATCAGCGAGCGTTCTCCCGCCATCCACAGGACCGCCGTCGCGCGGGGATTGACGCCGCCGGTGAAGACGCCGAGCCCGCTCACGATGTTCGTGCCGCCCTGCGGCGTCTCCAGCAGCGGTTTGGGCGCGCCGACACCCTGGTAGCCGGGCGTGGAGTCCGGGAGCGCGAGCTGCGTCATGCCCGGATGCAGCGCAATCAGCACCGTGTCCGGCTTGAGCGAAATCGTGTCGCGGACGACGTAGAAACCGCTCGGGAAGTACAGCACGCGGTGAGCGTCGATGGCCTTGCGGATCGCCTGCGTGTCATCGGTCTGGCCGTCACCCTTGACCCCCAGCGTGTGGACACTGACCCAAGTTTCCGAGGGTGGCAGGGGGCGTATGGCGCGCGGCAGCGGCGCGGGCAGCGCGTTCAGGCGTTCGGCGTCGTAACGCGTGTCGAGACGGCCGGTCATTCCAAAGCCGGCACGACCAGACCATGCGTGAAGCTGTTGACTTTTCTGGCTTCCAGAACGGCTGAGAACGGCTGGACCTGAAATCCGGCCGACGGCATTCAAGGATCAGATCTGGGCGATCGATCGCCCGGCAGCCGATTCTCCGGAGGGCGACGCTCGACGACCGGGTGTCGCAGAGCCTCACCAGCCGGCGTTCCAACCTGTTTCTGATCGGCGGCTTCGCCGTCGCGACGCTGCTGCTCGCGATGGCAGGGGTGTACGGGGTCTGAGTTTCGTCACCAGCCAGCGCACGCGTGAGTTCGGCGTTCGCATCGCACTGGGCTATCGTGCGGCTGGTGCTCGGCAACGGGCTGCTGCTCGCGGGCCTCGGCGGGGTCGTCGGGATTCTGGTGGCGCTGCCGTCGATCGTTCGAGGCCCGTGCGAACGGCTTATGGAGCGGCGTCGACGGATCGACGTCGAAGATCTGGACGATCAGATCGCGGATACCGACGCCGCTCTCTTTTGTGAACGACCTTTCCCGTGATCTCAGCCGCGCACGGCGGCGCTTCCGTGTTGGCGTACACCTCACACCGGCCGCCGATTGAGTGTGCGGCGCCACCCTCGATCGCCTGCGACTCTCGCGGGACGCGAGTTACGGCACGCGGATACGCTCCGTGCGCGTCGCCCCGACGACCTCGATGCCGGCCTTGCCCAGGATGCCGTCGAGCGGAATCGTCTCCGTATACTTCCGGACCTGCGGCAGGCAAATCGGTCCGGGCAGGCAGCCCACGACTTCGATTTCCCAGTAGTCGGGTCGCTGGATGTAGACGAGCGGAACCAGCTCGACGCGCATGTTGGCGCACGGCACCGTGCCGGACACGATCAGGAAGAAGGTGTTCGGGACGAAGCCCGGCCTCACTTCCGCCGTCTCGAAATCCACCAGTCGACAGGATTTCGGAGGCTTGGCTGTGCGCAGGGTGGTCAGCGTTGCTTCATCGATGAGTTCCATGGTAGCCCTCCCATTTCGACTGGAGACGCCTGGATGGAGCGGGGCCATCGGCGATGTTCTCCTTCTGTAGCGAGCCAGCGTTGTCCGGCTTCGCCCGCTTCGTCCGAGCCGGGACCCGTCTCATCCTCCTGATCTGCTCCGCGCATGAAGATCCCCTCGTTTGCTCGCTCCCGCCTGCCCCGCAGGACGGACGGTTCGCCACTCCGCGCCCGTCAGACGGCGCGCGTTTTGTTCCACCTATTCGCCGCACGGCATCGGGGCCGAATTGGCGGAGTCGGCGAATGCTGTCGTATACGGCAAATCTGGCGACGTTCCCCTCCTGCTCGAATGAGCGTTCCGTGATGACAGCATTAGAAACGTCTGACCGCCGACCGTCCGTACCAGCTGGACTGGCCGAGCTCGACAGCCAGAGCCGGTTCAGGTAGCGGTAGGAAGTCGAGTTCAGCGAAGACGGGAATCGGCAAACGGTTTCATGGGAATGGCGGCCCGTGGGCGACGAATGGCTGCCACGTTGCGACCGCGTCAACGAGCGTTTCGGTAAGGTCCGCCAGAGAACCCCGCGATGCGGCGGGCTGCGTAGACCCCCGGGCGAGGCCGCCGGCCGTCGCTAACACGAAACCCACCGAGTCCCGACACGCCAGGAACCTGCCGGTGGAACAATTCAGTGAGTACGACTCACCCCACAGCCGAACACGTTGGCGGTGGTCGCCGCCCAGCGATCGGCGGCTTGGAACGTGACGGTGATCGAGTCGCGGCCGCGTCGGAGTTCCGACGGGAGGGCGTAGGTCTCCAGCCGCACCACACCAGGCGCCTCGCCGTCGAGCTCGGGCGTGGCCAGCTTCGTCCCGTCCACGAGGATGGAGAAGGCGCGGCCCGTGTCGCGTGCTGCCGCGGACCCGGGATACCGTCGAATTCTACTCAGGCGATCTCGCGCAGTTCGGGAATGGGCGTCTGCGGCCTGCGTTCCGTTACCATCTGGTTTGGCGGAGGCAGTGTAGTGTCCGCCGAATTCGTTACGAGGTGCCAGGACCTGGGTGCGAGTCACGGAACGCCACCTGACACGCCATGCAGCCGACCGTCGTGCGCCGTCTGGAAAGAGGTGAAGGCCAGGGCGCGTTGGCGTTGCACGGCTGAAAACGCTTACACTCTAGGAATTCCGGAGGGTCTCGAGGGCGCGCCGAGCCGGGTTTTCTGCCCGGTGCGCGCCCGGGACGCGGGACTCGCCATGAGGAGTGGAGATGAAGCGACTTGTCATCGCGATGGCGCTTCTTGCGTGTCCGGCAACACTCGCATCGGCGCAAGAGCCGGCTGACTTCCGGCCGGCGTCCACCAACGTCTGGGATGCGCAGTATCCCCGGGTCGACAGCAAGGGACGGGTCGAGGTCCGGCTGAAGGCCCCCGAGGCCACGAAGGTCCGGCTGAACTTCTGGAGCGGACCGAAGATCGACATGGCCAAGCAGCCGGATGGCGTGTGGAGCGTCATCACCGAGCCGCTCGTGCCCGGCCTGCACTACTACACGCTGATCGTGGACGGCGTGGAGATGGCCGACCTCGGCAGCCGCGCGTCCTTCGGCGGCGGCAAATATGCGAGCGCCGTCGAGGTGCCGGAGCCCGGCTCGACCTACTACTCGATCCAGGACGTGCCGCACGGCCAGGTGCGCGAGGTCTGGTACTTCTCGAAGGTGACGGGCACGTGGCGCCACGCGCTGGTCTACACGCCGCCGGGGTACGACGACAAGACGAAAGAGCGGTATCCGGTGTTGTACCTGCAGCACGGCGGCGGCGAGGACGAGACCGGATGGGTGCGTCAGGGACACGCGAATGTCATCCTCGACAACCTGATCGCCGGCGGAAAAGCGAAGCCGATGCTCGTGGTGATGGCGTACGGCTACGCCCGCCGCGCGGGCCAGCCGCCGCCCGACCTCGCCGGGAAAGGGTTCGGATCGCCGGAGTTCCGGAAAGCGATGCAGGGCATGATGGGGGCCTTCGAGGCCGACGTGACGGAGGCGTTGATCCCGTTCGTCGACCGGACGTTCCGCACCATCGCCGACCGCGATCACCGCGCGATGGCCGGTCTGTCGATGGGCGGGATGCAGACGTTCCACATCACCCTGAACCACCTCGATCTCTTCTCCCACATCGGCGGGTTCAGCGGCGCGGCCGGGGCATTGACGCTGGGCCGTGACCTCGACCCGAAGACCGACTACAACGGCGTGCTCGCCGATCCTGCGGCGTTCGCGAAGAAGGTGAAGGTACTCTGGCTCGGCGTCGGCACGGCGGAACCCGAGGGCATGCGCGCAGGCATCAGGAAGCTGCACGCGTCGCTGGAGGCCGCCGGCATCGCGCACGTCTACCAGGAGTCTCCCGGCACGGATCACGAGTGGCAGACCTGGCGGCGCAACCTCCACGACTTCGCGCCGAGGCTTTTCCGTTAGGCGACGGGGCACTCCCATGCATGCCCGCTGGTTCGTCGCGCTTGCCGCGTGCGCCGTGTGTCAGCCGTCAACGGCAACGGCGCAGCCGCCGGTCAAGGTCGAAGGTGGTCTGGTCCAGGGCACCGCCGACGGCGGCCTGGCGGTCTACAAGGGCATCCCGTTTGCGGCGCCACCGGCCGGCGACCTCCGCTGGAAGGCGCCGCAGCCGCTGACGGCGTGGCCGGGCACACGGCCTGCCGACAAGTACGCACCGGCGTGCGTGCAGTCGATGGGCACGCCGCCGCCGAGCGGGACGAGCGAGGACTGCCTCTACCTGAACATCTGGACGCCCGCGAAGTCGGCCGGTGAGAAGCTGCCGGTGCTCGTCTGGATTTACGGCGGTGGCTTCAACGGTGGCGCCACCTCGTACCCGGTGCACGACGGCGCGAAGCTGGCGAAGCGCGGCGTCGTCCTCGTGAGCCTCGCCTATCGGGTGGGGGTGCTCGGGTTCTTCGCCCACCCCGAGTTGAGCGCGGAGTCGCCGCAGCGCGTCTCGGGCAACTACGGCTTGCTCGACATGATCGCCGGCCTGCAGTGGATCTCGCGCAACATTGCGGCGTTCGGCGGCGATCCGGGGCGGGTCACGATCGTCGGCGAGTCCGCGGGCGGCATCGCGGTGAGCATGTTGTGCGCGTCACCCATGGCGAGAGGCCTCTTCCACGGCGCGATCTCGCAGAGCGGCGGCTCCTTCGGGCCGAGCCGCAAGGACCCGCAGCCCGGGGAGAACATGCGCCTGCTCGCCGACGCGGAAGCGTCAGGCGTCGAGTTCGCGAAGGCGGCCGGGACGAGTTCGATCAAGGAACTGCGCGCGCTCGCGCCCGAGAAGCTGCTCGAGGCGCGGCGTGGCCAGCGCGGGATGGCGTGGCCGATCGTCGACGGCCGGGTGATTCCGGGCGACCAGTACACGCTCTACGAGGCGGGACGCTTCAACGACACGCCGATCTTGGTCGGGTACAACTCCGACGAGGGCTTGAGCTTCACGCGGGTCAAGACGGCCGATGAGTATGCGGCTGCGGTGCCCGTGCGGTATGGTCCGTTTGCCGACCGCCTGCTCGCGGCGTATCCCACCGCGGGTGACCGCGTCACCAAGACGGCTCGCGACCTGGCGCGGGACTCGGCCTTCGGCTGGCACACGTGGTCGTGGGCGCGGCTCCAGTCCGCGCGCGGCAAGGGCCAGGCGTTCCTCTATTACTTCGATCAGCATCCGCCACGGGGGCCCGGCACGCCCGAAGCCGATCACGGAGCCCCGCACGGGGTCGACGTCCCATACGTGTTCGAGAACCTGGAGGGCTCACCGGCCGCGGCGGACCGCCACATCTCGGAGACCATGGCGACCTACTGGACGAACTTCGCGAAGCGCGGCGATCCAAATGGCGACGGCGTGCCCGCGTGGCCGGCGTTCAGCGACGGCAATCCCGTGGTGATGCATCTCGGACCGACGGCGAGGACGGGGCCCGTGCCGAGCGCGGACTCTCTGAAGGTGCTGGACCAGTACTTCGCATGGCGGCGGACCGCCGACGGCGCGCGCTGAGAAGCGACCTCGGCATCGATGAACACACAGGAGAAATCGTGAAGACCTCGTTTCGACTACTGGCCGCGTGTGTCGTTGCCACATTGGTTACCTGGACGCCGGAACCCCTGGCGGCGCAGGTGCACACGCGAGTGAAGAACCCGGCTACTCCCGGCGAACAGGCCCCTCCTGCCGATCCCGGACAGAACAACTTCGGCGGGCCGATTCCCGTCCCTGGACGCGGCGGGCAGAAGCCGACCGCCCCGCCACGACGCCCGGAACCGAAGTTCGGGACGGTCTCGCTCGACGAACTTTCGATGAGCGATCCGTTCATCTTCCCCGACGAGAAGTCGCGGACCTACTACTTGATGGGCAGCGGCGGGCGTCTCTACAAGAGCCAGGACCTGAAGATGTGGACGGGCCCGTACTCCGTCATCGATCTCAAGGGCACGTGGATGGACGGCCGCTTCGTGGCGGCGCCCGAGATCCATCACATCGGGGACAAGTACTATCTCGCCGGCACGTGGAACGATCACAACCACCTGATCGAGAACATCCCGCGCCGGTACAACGTGCCGACCAACCAGACGCAGATCCTGGTGGCCGACTCGCCGGACGGGCCCTTCAAGCCGCTCGTGCCCGAGTACGACTTCTGCCTGGGGCCTGGCGACTGGGACATCATCGACGGGACCCTCTACCAGGAAGAGGGCACGACGTACATGGTCTTCGTCCACGAGTGGACCCAGATCATCGACGGCACCATGGACTACATGCCCCTCTCGAAGGACCTGACCCGCCGGACCGCCGAGCCGACGACGATCTTTCGCGCCAGCGAGGCGCCGTGGTCGAAGGAGATGAACAGCATCGGCGAGGCCACCTTCGGCCGGAAGATGCCGGGGTGGGTGACCGATGGACCGCAGCTGTTCAGGACGCAGACGGGCAAACTGGGGATGTTGTGGTCGAGTTGGGGTGAGCACCGTTATGCGCAGGGTGTCGCCTATTCCACGTCGGGCAGCATCAAGGGGCCGTGGGTCCAGGAGAAGGACGCGCTCAAGGGCGACAACTCCGGGCACGGCATGCTCTTCAGGACGTTCGACGGGAAGCTGCTCTTCATCCTCCATCACGCCGACGTCAAGGGTCCTCGCAAGCCCCAGATCTGGAACGTGGACGACTCGGGCGACAAGCTGGTGCTCGAGGATCGGTACAGCTTCTGAGCCGCAGTTCGACGTCCGGGTCGGCGTGGCCGGCCTGCGCGCACGCTCACCGACTGCGACGGTGGGACGAGGGGTTGCGTCGCGCCGACTCTTCGGGCCATGCCGTGCCGAGTCCGAAGCCCGTGTCCGACACCTCTGTACTCGCGGTACTCCACCGCCGCCTGTTATGGTCGGCGTCGCTGAACCGTGCCTACCGCTGGACGAGCGTGGATAGGTTGCGATCGCGCCAGACGGCCTCGGCGGTGTCATACAAGACGATGAGGCGGCCTGAACCGAGGCTACGAAACGCCACCGCACTGGCACGGCTGCCCGCGACGACCGTCACGCTGCTGGGTTGCGCCGTTGGCCTCGTCGCGGCCCGCGGCTGGACAGCCGTCGAGTACGTCGACCACGCCGTATCCGGCGCGAAGGACCGCCGCCCCGCCCTCGACCGGCTCGTCGCCGATGTGCGCCGCCATCTGCTCCAAGGTGTTGTCTGCTGGCGCCTCGATCGGCTCGGTCGCAACCTGCGGCACCTTGTGATGCTGCTCGACGACTGGCAGGCGCGCGTGTTTTCTTTTGCACGATGTCGGAAGGCATTGACACGAGCACGGCGGCCGGCCGGCTGGTCGCCGGCGTCCTCGGCTCGATCGCAGAGTTCGAGCGCGCTCGCATTCAGGAGCGCATCATGGCGGGCTTGGCGCGGGCCAGGGCGCAGGGTAAACGCATCGGACGGCCACGGGCCACCTCTCTCCCCGCGACCGCCTGCAGGCCTCACAGTGCGTGAGGCGGCGACCGCATGGGGCGTGTCGAAGTCGACGCCGGTGCGGCGGCTGCGAACGGGTGCTGCTCCTGACGTGGTGCAGCACTCGTCGGTCGCCGGATAGCCTGGTCCCTACGCTCTACTGCGCTATCAGCGAAGAACCGTCGGCGGTGGATCGGCCAATGCCATCGCGAAGGCATCAACCGAATCGTACTCCTTCAACTGAAAGCCGCGTTGATCCGGCAAAGGCACGACGCGGCCTCCACGGACCGCAAATACTCCGAACGGCACCCAAGTCTTGGTCTCCGCAGCAAGAAAAGCAGACACGATGATGTGCTGGCCGACCTGAAGATTCGGAAATCCTGATGTCGCCGTAGCCACGCCGCCTTCGAGGACCACCCTGCCATGCGTGGGTCTACGTAAGCGGACGCGCAGCGTTGTTGTCACCGCCGGCCGCGGTGCTGACCCATCACCGACAAGTGGCGATGCGTCCGCCTGACCCGGTGTTGAGCGCGAGGCGTGTTGCGACGGTAGGCGGAACATACGAATCACGTCCACGACGAAATCCGTGTAGATATCGTCTTCCGCTGGGGTCAGCGAACTCTCCGCCGAGGCCACGGTTCCTTCGACGGTGAGCTGCGTATGCAGGACGATCTCCTTCAGTCCAATGGGTGGACCACAGGCAATCAGGAAGATGCTGGCGCGCCCGTGCTCACGAACATGCTCGCGTAGCGACCATCCTGTCTGCGTCGCGGTGAGCGGCGCGGCCACGCAAGTCACTGACACTGCGAGCACCGACAGGGCGGAGGGGGAACTCATCGAACGAATGTCGGTCTGAGCTGTCGCTCCTGTCAACGGCCAATTCCGTAATTGCATGGTCCTGCAGCCCAGGCGTCCGAGCAGCGCATCGGACGGGACAACCCCTGCTCGACGAACGCGTCGCCTTCGCCTGGATTTGGGCCGGGATTGACTGGACGGCCAGACCGCCGCGCCGCCGGGACAACCAACTGATTTCGGATCATGGGGCCATGTCGTCGTTGCCCCATCCGCGGATGCCTGTCTGTTCGACTCAGTCCCATCAAAGGACGTTGCCGACTACGCCCACCGCTGACTACTTGCTGTCAGGCGGATCGAAAGCGACGTCATCAGACGCTGCGGCGACATATTCGTAATGCAGTTGACCCTGCAGTCGGAGGAGTAGCTCCGTGCGCTCACACCCTGAGAATCCGTGTCACCTGCCCGTCTGGTCGGACGGCGATGTCAATCGACCGTCGAACCATTCGATCCAGTCTTGGGCTGGCGCCAGCCGCCCTTGACGTTTGGGTCGTGTGAGGATTTCGCGTCCGCGCAGGAGCCAGTCGCGCTGGTCGTCTACGGTCTGCACGTGTCCCAGCCTTCCAAGATTCGCACAGGATACGGCTAGGTCGCATTGCCACTGGGTGTTCGCCGGGTCGCGCGCGGCCAGCGCCTCGGCGATCGCGAGCCCCTGGCGATAGGCCGCCAGCGCGCCCGCGCCGTCCTCCTGCGCGACCAGCACGTCCCCGATCTTGTTCTGACAGACCGAGAGATCGCATTGCCACTGGGTGTTCGCCGGGTCGCGCGCGGCCAGCGCCTCGGCGATCGCGAGCCCCTGGCGATAGGCCGCCAGCGCGCCCGCGCCGTCCCCCTGCGCGACCAGCACGTCCCCGATCTTGTTCTGACAGATCGAGAGGTCGCGCTGCGCGCCAGCATCGTCCACAGCCTCCCGCGCCCGCCGCCGCGCGATCAGCATGGCCTGTTCGTACCAACCCTGTGCGCGAAACACACCTTCTCGCAGCAGCGCGACATCTCCGAGCCCAACGTGTGCGGCCATTTCCTCCCAAGCATCCCCGCGGTCCTTGGCACGGTGTAACGCTTGCGCACAGGCGTCGGATGCGTCGCCGCTCTCCCCCAGCGTGAGATAGGCGGTGCCGAGCAACCGCCAAGTTTCAGGATCTTCGGCGTCGAGTGCCGCCGCCCGGCGATAGTAGGCGACAGCCTTGCACACGTCGCTGACAAGCGACAGGTTCGCAATATTGCGCGCGGCGTGAGCCGCCTCTCGTCCGGCCTCCGCGGCGAGGGCAGCGGCCGATTGGGCGACGCTGCTCTGCGCCTCCAGCACCTTCTCGAACTCCGCCTCCGCCTTGACGCTGTCGCCATGAGCCAGTGCCGATAGTGCCTCTTTCAGGTCGTTTGCGTTGTCGGTGCCTGCGATCCGGTTGACTAGTTCGCGGACCGTCCCTACAAGACCGCGGATTTGGTTCGCCTGCAATCCCTTGTCGGGTCTCCAAATCCCGTATCCGCGCTTCTGCCCGCGCGCTCTCGACCAGCAGCGTGTCGAAGTCCGCTCCCGCATCCAGCCCGGTTTGCGCCGACACCTCAGCACGGAGCCGCCGTACGTCGTCCTCCCACCCTTCATCGGTGAGCGAAAAGGCGTTCCACTCCAGCAGGTCCCGTAACTCTTGCGGGAGAGCGTCTCTCTTCGGGACCTGTGCCCCCTCCACGAGGATCGGCATCAGGACAAGATCGCTATCGCTGCGCTGGAGCGCCGTGAGCAGCTCATAACGCAGCACGTCGTCCGGGTCGAACAGACGCGGCCGGTTGATCTCACTTAGCCAGCGAGGACCAATGATCGCCAAACAGATGCCCGAGCGACCCAGCGCCTCCTCAATGCGGGCGCGCCACCTGCCCGCGCCTATGCTCGCGACATCACGAAAGACCTGATCACGCCCGAACGCGATTCGCAACCAGTCGTACAAGCGGCCCGAAGCACTCAGGGAGTCGTCCCGCCGGTAGCTGATGAAGATTCCTACCATACGGTTCTCTGTTTCGACCGTTTCGCACGAACACCCTACATCAGGTTCCGTTCATCCAGTTGATCCCGCCGGGATCGAGGATTTCGCGCAGACGGTCGTCGTGCGCTACAGCATGGCGCCGATGTTTCCGCGCTGCGGCGGACGACCGCGATGCGCCCGCCCACACTACCAAACCACACCCCGGCGGGTCACATCCTGATCCGGCCGCCACCAGGCGCCCCGTTACTGGGTCCCACGACCGAGAGCACGAGGCGTAGCGGACGGTCTCGGTTGGCGGTCGCATGTCTATCCCGTCAGCGCACTTCCACGGCGGAGGAGCCGCGCGTCGGCGCCGTGTGTGCGTCGAAGTGCAGCTCGCAGTACCCTGACGGGCCGGAGCGTTACGTGAGCGAGTTCCAGTCTGGCGTTGCAGAAAGGATGGCGGTGAGCAGGGCGCCGTTCCAGCCGGCCAAGAACTCAGAGTGGGGAACGCCCATGTTGCCGATGTCGAAGAAGTTCACTCGGGGGCGGCGGTGCTTGAGGAGCAGCTTGATCTTCGCGATGAGCACCTGCGCCTCAGCCTCCAGCTCCTCGCGCTCCGCAGCCGTCAAGGGGCGCGCGTTAGGTGCGTGATCCGCAGGGATCCATCAGCGCCAGCCCTTCTCCTGCATCGCCGCCGTCCACCGCTCGGACGTGTCCAACACGTCGTCCTGACTGCGGCTCACCTGCGACTGGAGCAGCTCGGTACCCGCAGTGAGCCGCAGCTCCCAGCCGAGCGGATGGGTCTGGAGGACACAATGCGCCGTGTGCTTGCCCTTCTTCAGGACGAACACGTCGCCGACCACGAACGGCTCACCGTCCCAAGGGGGGCGTTCACGAACTGCACGGTGGCCGGAGTGTAGCACTGCCGTCCACGGATGGCAGGACTTGGGCGTCCGATTCGTCTTTCCCGCCACGACGAAGGACAACACGGGCGCCCGCCCGTTCCGCCACCCTGGCAGCCCCCCGGTGTGGATCCTGATCAGGCCCCGCCGCCCGCCCCCCTTCGATGAGGCTCCATGACGCGCGTGGCGCCCGCCGCTGCGGGACCACTGCGGCTTTCTTCGGCTTCGCAGCGGACGCCTGCGCGGAGACATTCGGCGCCGCGGCGCTCGGCCGCACCGTCCGCCCTGAACTGCCGCAGTCACCGCGACCCGTCGAGTGCCGTCGACTGGCTGCCCCTGTGCCCCACGTTGTCGTCGCGACCCTCTCCATCATCGCGCAGATGAGCATGGACTGAATGATGCCGCCGCCGCCTCGCGGCCTCGCTCGCGCGGCGATCCACGAGCTGCCCGTGACGGGCTTGACGCCGAACGGCATCGGGCGGTGTCAAATACTCGGTGAAGCAGAACCGCCTTGGCATGTGCGTCACTGGCGTCTACGCCCTCACCGCCGGGTGCTCTGGCGCCGGGAGTGCGTCGGGGGGCATCGACATCCTCCAGGTTGACCAGCCTGATTGGTACGTTTGGTACCACTTCGCCCTCGTTGCCACGTTCCTGTATCTTCCGGTCGCGCCCCTACTGGCCCGCCGCGCGGCCGATATCAGGGTAGTGGCTGCACTGCCTTTGATCGCTGGCACGACCCTCACTGTCTTCGGCCTCTTCAAGGGGCTCGAATTCTTGAGTGAGATCAGCCCTCATTTCGGTCGCGGCTCTGTCGCGGCATTCTTCGCGGAAACCATGTTTCCGTGGGGCATAGGCGCTGCTGCGTCAGCCGTGACGAGTCTCGCGACTGGCGCCGTCGCCAAGAATACGGATTCGCGCCCAGGCACTACGACGATTGGATCCATCGCGCTCGTGGTTTCAGCCGGCGCGGCCATCTGCACTGCTGGCCTCATGCTGTTCGTTTGGACCACCGTCGGCAAAAGCGCGTCTCTGTCTGCGTCGGCTGCCTGGATCCTGTTCGTGATCTCGCTTGTTGCGCTGAGCGCCGCGCCGGTCAGTGCTTTCCGGTTGCAGAGAGGGGTCACGAGATCCGCCTCGTTGCGGTGGCTGTGGCTGTTCGCCGTCCTTTCTGCCACCGGCGCGGGGCTCGTGTTCCTCGTCGCCGAGAGGCTGACCAGGGTTGCGGAGGCGGGAGGCTGACCGTGCAGTCGTCGGCGGTTGCGGGTGGGGTGCCCTAGCGTCCGCTATCGCTGGCGCCGTCGTCAACGAACGCCTAGGGTGAGCTACGACTGATCGAGCACTCGACGCGTTTGTCGCACGATCCGCCGCACAGCGATGCCGCCCGTCCCCGGCACACAGACCACCGGCTCCGACGAGCAACCTGGTCGGCCCCGGCACCCGCCCACTTTGGGCTGAGGGGACATGCAGAAGAGAACAGCGCTGAGCGCGTCCTGCCTACTCGGCGCAATTCTGTGGCTAACCTCTAGCGTGAGCTTGGGATCCACGAGCCTGAATCATGACATCGCGCTGTGGAGAATGCCGTTTACTGATCGGGTCGTCCAAGTGCCACTCTGGGTGTGGTCGGTAGCCGTCTACGTTTGGCTGGCATCCCCGGTGACTGTTGCAGTCCTCTGGATTTGTGTGGCTGTGAGAAGCTGGAAACTGAGAACAACAGCGCGGGGGTGACGGGTGGTCGGCCCGTCTGAGCGCCCTTGGCGGAGCGCCTGGCCGCTTTCTCGCCGGGCCGCGAGGCCCTCGGTCCGGCACCCAAACGCTCTTGCACCCAGGCCCTCCGGTATCAGCCGGATCACCTCGACCCACCCCGCCGTCCTACTGAGGCTCCACGTGTGACCAACGAACCATGAGGGACTACTTCCTTGTGCTCGCGCTGCGACGGCGATCACCTTGGTCGCCGTGGCCGCTCTTCGTCGTCCGCTTCGCCGAGCGGCGGCGCCTGTCGACAGGCAAGCTGCGGCCCACATCGTCCATCTCCTTGAACCCGCCGCAGGCCGCTGCGTTTCGCGTACGTCTTGTTGCGGCCCGTGTCGATCAGCTCCCGCTTCGGCGTGCCGCCTTTGAGCGCCGAGGGCTTCCTTTCCGTTGTCGTTCTCGCTAACGTCGCCTCCCTGATGAGCTGTCCCCGGCCGCAGCTCGCGGAGGACATCGCGCACGCGTACGCGCGGAGAGCGCCATCATCGACGGGGAAATCTGCTGCCTCGACGCCGACGGGCGCAGCGACTTCAAGAAGCTGCTGTTCCGACGCGAGTGGCCCTACCTCTACGCCTTCGACCTGCTCGCGCTGAACGGGCGCGACCTCCGCGCGCTGCCGCTGCTGGAGCGCAAGCGCCGGCTGCGCGCGGTCATGCCGCGCGTGGACTTCCGTGTGGTGTACCTGGAGCACGTCGCCGAGCGCGGCGTAGAGCTGTGCGAGGCGGCGTGCCAGCACGACTTGGAGGGAATCGTGGGGAAGTGGGTGCGTGGCGCGTACCAATCCGACGGCAAGGGCACGAGCTGGCTCAAGGTGAAGAACCCGAACTACTCGCAGATGCAAGGCCGGCGCGAGCTGTTTGAGGCGCGGCGCGATCGACAGCGGCTGCGAGGGCAACGCGCGCCGGAGCTTCTCCTCGCCTGACCGCAGCCGACCACGCCGAAGCGGCACCACGCAACTGCCAGTTCCGTGGACCAGGGCACCGCGGGGTTCACGCCGACGCCTTACTCACTGCCTCTTGGGGAACGGGTGCTGAGGCGCCGTCGCGAGGATGCTGTCTCTGCGCGGTGCCGGGAGGTCGTGTCACTCCAGCCCCGTGCCCGCCAAGCGGTCACCACCTCGTGCTCGCGAGACAGGACGTTCGGCAGACCATCGAAATATTCGACGTGCTCGGCTGGACCGTCGGTGATCACCAGCTCGAAGCCGTTGCCCTCGGCCGCAAGGCGCGTCTCGCAGCGACGGCGCTTCTCCCCGAAGGGGGGATCCTACTCGTAACGCGTCGCCGTTGCGGGGCGGATGCCTCGGACTGCATCAGAAAAACGTGGGAGCAGATGAGGGAACACTACGCGACTATGGAAGAAACATCCTATGGTTCAAGCAGTTGCAGGAAGTATGTGGCGGAGAGGGTGGGATTCGTCCACCTTCGCGCCTGCGGCGCTCCGGCGGATCTCATCGCGTCGGTGAGCCAACCTTCGCCTGACGGGGAGTTCACTCGCTGGCTTGCCAACCGAAGCCGCGAGCGTAGCGAGCGCCTGGCGAAGGTTGGCGGAGAGGGTGGGATTCGAACCCACGTGCCCCTTACGGGACAAGACGCTTTCGAGGCGCCCCCGTTACGACCACTTCGGTACCTCTCCGCAACTGACGTGCCAGGAGCTAGCAGCCGGACTGATCCTCGTCACCGGGACACTGAATTCCAGCCGCGCGCTGCCACGCCCAGGCTCCCGGCTCCGAGCTCCTAGCTCCTGTCGCGCTTCTCTTGAAAGAACTCCTGGATGACCGCCCGGCACTCGTCTTCGAGCACGCCGCCCGTGGCCTCCATCCGGTGATTCAGCGACGGGTGCTCGTGCGCGCGCATCGCCGACTCGATCGCCCCGGCTTTCGGCTCGCGCGCGCCGTACACGACCCGCGCGAGCCGCGCGTGGATCATCGCGCCCACGCACATCTGACACGGCTCGATCGTGACGTACATCGTCGCGCCGGTCAGCCGGTAGTTTCGGGCACGTCGGGCGGCGTCGCGGAGCGCCACGATTTCGGCGTGCGCCGTCGGGTCCTGCGCGATGATCGGCTGGTTGAACCCCTTGCCGATCGTCGCTCCGTCGAGCACGACGACAGCCCCCACAGGCACATCGCCGCGGCGCCGCGCCTCGGCGGCCAGCGCCAGCGCGGCGCGCATGAACTCTTCGTCGCTGGCCATTCTGGACGCCGCAGCCGTCCTTGAAACACACGATTATAACATCCGGTGAGACCGGGCAGCCCGGCTGTGAAGGTCACGGAGGTCATGGACTCGGAGGCCACTGAGCCAAGTGAGTTCTCTGTGGCCTCCGCGGCCTCTGGGTTCATCCCCATCCACCTCCGTGGCCTTCGTGGCTCAGAACACCACCCGCACCCCGCCGTTGACGACCCGGCCGTCGTGCGGCGCCGACGCGTCCTCCGTCCATCGTCCATCGGGCAGCCGCGCGGGCAGCACGAGGGGGATCGTGCGTGGAACTGGCACCGTGAGACAGTGGGCCGGCGGCCGGCAAGTACTGTCTGCGTCAAAAGACGATGCGATGCGCGACGCCGAACGTGCGCGGCTGGTTGGTGAGATAACCGATGCGGGCGCGCGTCCCGCGCTCGCGATCCAGCGAGAGCAGCGCGCGCTCGTCGGTCAGGTTGTTGACGTAGAACGACAGATCCCAGCGCCCGCGGCGGAGCCCGGCGCGGACGTTCACGAGATCGTATTCGGGCAGAAGCGAGGTGTAGGACAACGTGCTCTGCGTCAGCGGCGCGCCGATGGTGTTCGCCCCGAACGACAGCAGGTCCAGCGTCCCCAGCTCGTCGTCGCCGACCTGGGTGTAGCGGGAGCCGATGTGCTGATAGGTGCCGGTGACGTACGCCAGCGAGCCGGCGCGCACCTCCCACTGGTAGGTGGCAGCGAAGGCGAGCTGGACGCGCGGGACCGACGGAAGCCTCCGCCCCGACTCGATCCCGGACAGCACCGAGCCGGCAGACGTCAGCGTCGAACGGAGCTCGGGGTCGGTGAAGCTCGCCGAGATCGCGAAATCGACGTTGCGGTTCGGTGCCAGCTCGAAGTCCGCCTCGATGCCCTGGCTGCGCGACCGCGGCACGTTGAAGATCACGCGCGACGAGCACGATCCGGCGGTCACCGTCGCCTGCAGGTCGTAGATGTCGGCGTAGAACGCCGACACGTTCACGGCGCCGCGGCCGTTCAGGACCCGCGACTTGTAGCCCACCTCGTAGTTCCAGACCGTCTCGTCGTTCCAGGCATCGCGTCCGCCGAAGGTCGCCAGGTCCTGTGCCGTGCACAGCGGCTCGTTCAGCGGGTCGTTGATGCCTCCGAGCCGCAGCCCGCGCGAGACCTGCGCGTTCAGGTTGGCGGTTCCCTTCAGCCGGTAGGCCGCGATGAAGCGCGGCGCCACCCCGCTCGCGTCGGTCGAGCCCGGCTGCGACACCAGCGAGGTGCCGGTGTTGTCGTGGGCGAACAGCCCATCGAAGATCTGCTCCTTGTCCTCGCTGTAGTGATAGAAGCGCAGGCCCGCGGTGACGCTGAACCGGTCGCTCAGCGTGAGCGTGGTTTCGCCGAAGAGCGCGACCTGGTCGAGCGTGTAGCCCAGGTCGGACCAGTAGAGGCTGTCTTTGGGTGCGCGCAGCCCGCGGGTCGGGATTCCGGTCAGATCCTCGAAGCCGTGTACGGGCAAGTCCTGACCGTAATCGCGGTCCTGCCGGCTGTAGAAGACCCCCGCGACCCACGGGAACCTGCCGGCACTGCGCGACACCCGGACTTCCTGAGTCCACGTCGTCGCCGTCGTGGCGTCGATGAGCGGGGCGTCGAGGGTGTAGACCTGCTCCGGCAGGCCGATCGTCCCGCCGGTGATGCTCGCCGTCAGCGCGGTAGCGTCGCGGACCACGAGCACGTCGCGGTAGCCGGCCGACGTGATCGAGCTGACCACCACGTCACCGAACCGGTAGGCGAGGTTCAGATCGCCAAGGACGAAGTCGTCGGTGAAGTCCTCCTCCAACTGCGTGAACTGGCGCCTCTCCCCCAGCGTCACCGCGGGACGCGTCGTGGTGAACGGGTTGGCGAGGATGTTGAACTCGTCGATGCGGTTCCAGCCGTCCGTGCCCACGCGCTGGTAGACGATGCGCGGGGTCAGCGACAGGCGGTCGCCGGGTTCGATCTTCACCGCCGCGCGGACGCCGGTGCGGAACCCGTCGTTGACGTCCTCCGTCACGCTCGAGTCAGGCTGCACCGCGTCGATGTAGCCCGGCATCCGCGTGTAGTAGGACGCGACCCGCAGCGCGGCATCCTCGCCGATCGGCACGTTGAAGGCGAGCTTCGCGTTTCCGCCGAAACCGCCTTCGCCGACCGCACTGGCGCCGAGCTCCACCAGTGCCGTCCGCACCCCCAGCTCCGGCTGGTTGGTGATGTAGCGCACCGTTCCCGACAGCGACCCGGCGCCGAAGAGCGTGCCCTGCGGGCCGCGCAGCACCTCCACCCGGTTCGTATCGAACAGGTCCACATCGGGCGTGAAGAGCGACAGCGAGATCACCGACTCGTCGAGGAAGGTGCCCACCTGTTCCTTGACGCCGGGCTGATCGCGCACGATCTGCCCTGCCGAGACGCCGCGCATCGCGACCTGGCTCTGGCCCGGCCCGAGGTTCTGCACGGTGAACCCGCCGACGTTCGCGGCAACGCCCTCGATGTCCTCGACGCCTCGATCGCGCAAGGTCTGCCCGGTGGGCGCCGCGACCGAAAAGGGGACGTCGAGGACGGTCGACTCCCTCTTCATCGCCGTGACGGTGACCTCCTCGGCCAGGGCCGGCTCGAGCGAGAAATCGAGCGTGCGGGAACCGCCGCCGCCGATCTCGACGGTGCTCTCGACGCGCCTGAAGCCCTGCACGACGGCGGTCACGGTGTACGAGCCCGGCGGCAGCAGCAGCGAGTAGCTGCCGTCGCCAGCAGTCGTCGCATTGCGCGACACGCCCGTCGCCTGGCTACTGGCCGTCACGGTCACGCCTGGGATGCCGGCACCGGTCGCGTCGCGCACGACGCCGCCGATCTTTCCTTCCGGGGGTTGTGCGAGCGAGGGGCTGGCCACGAAGAGGACGGCCAGCAGCGAGAGGGCCAGCAGCCGTGGGAGCATCGAAACCCTCCTTTGCGAGGGGACGTTCATATGGCGGCGGCCTGAACTTGTCAAGTAACCGCTGGGCTTACGACCGACACAACCCAAGGCATGAAACCGTCTGACGCCTCGTGGTCGGTTCGACGCCAATCGGCTAGTACGCGAAGTAGTCGGGGGCCGGCCGGACTCCTCAGGCCGATCCGATCCGCCACGGAGGGTGGCGATGCCTCGGGCCGTCAGCGCCTCTCGCAGCGCCGCCTCGTCGCGCTCTCGCCTCCTCGAGAACCGATCGTCCTCGCGGCCGCCGCACGCGATGCGGCCCAGCGCCAGCGCGGCCAGGCAGGCGCTTACAATCGACCTGCTCATGTCTGACCTCCGCGCCTGCAGGGCTGGTGCAGGATGGCCGCCGACCCGGACTCGCCGGGCGGTCTGCGCGGAGGCGCCGATCGGCCGGCACGACCGGCCGCGGCCCGGAGGGACGGCATGCGCGCGTTGATTGTCGAGGACGACCCCACGATCGCGGAGTTCGTCGCGCGCGGCCTCAAAGAGGCGGGCTTCGCGGTCGAGCAGGCAGCCGACGGCGTCACCGCCCTGCAGCTCGCGCGCGGCGGGCCGCACGACGTGGCCGTGGTAGACGTGATGCTGCCGCGGCTAGACGGCCTGGCGCTGATCGAGGCGATGCGGCGCGAGGGCATCCGTACGCCGGTGCTGATCCTGAGCGCCCGCCAGTCGGTGGACGACCGCGTCCGCGGCCTGCAGATCGGTAGCGATGATTACCTGACCAAGCCGTTCGCCTTCCCCGAGCTGCTCGCGCGGGTCCAGGCCCTGATCCGCCGGGCAACCAACGCGCCGTCGGCGACGCAGCTCAGCGCCGGCGGCGTCACGCTCGACCTGGTGAGCCGCCGCGCGTCCCGCGATGGGCGCGCGATCGAGCTGCGCCCGCGCGAGTTCGCGCTGCTCGAGTACCTGATGCGCAACGCCGGACGCGTCGTCTCGAAAACGATGATCCTCTCGCACGTCTGGGACTACTCGTTCGACCCGCGCACCAACGTGGTCGACGTGCTGGTGTTCCGGCTGCGCGAGAAGATCGACAAGGGCTTCCCGACGAAGTTGATCCACACGGTGCGCGGCATTGGCTATGTTTTCGAGGTGGCGTGAGCGGTTCCACCACGCGTTCGCGTTCCGCCTGGCGTGGTGGTACGCGATCGTCTTCCTCGCCAGCTCGCTGGCGCTCGTGGCGATCACCGACGTGCTGCTCGCCGCCACGCTGCGCCGCCACGACCGCGACTTCGTGCGGAGCACGCTCGTGCAGTTCGCCTCCGCCTACGCGCGCGGCGGTGCGCCGGCGCTCGCCCGCGAGCTGCAGCGCAGCCAGGCGGCAGGCAGCGAGGGGCCGCTGCTGGTGCGCGCCCTCAGCCGGCGGCGCGACATCGTCTTCTTCAGCATGCCCGAGGAATGGCAGCGCCTGGATCTGGCAAGGCTTTCTGCGCCAGGGATGGACGAGGGGGAGACCTGGCTGACCATCGAGACCGGCGGCGCCGGCGGGCACGTCCTGGAGGTGCTCTCCGTCCGTCTCCCGGACGGCACGCTGTTCCAGGTGGGCAAGAGCACCGAGCACCGCGCGGAGCTGCTGCGACGGTTCCGCCGGATGCTGCTCGTCAACCTGGCGGCGATCGTCGCCATCGGCGTCGCCGGCGGCCTCACGATCACCTCCTCGGCGCTGCGGCCGCTGCGCGCGCTCGCCGACACCGTCGGCCGGATCCTGCGCACCGGGCGTACCGATGCCCGCGTCCCGGTGGAAGCGACCGGTGACGCGCTGGGCGACCTGGCGGCGCTCGTCAACGCGATGCTCGACCGCATCGACGCGGTCGTCGGGGGGATGCGCGGCGCGCTCGACAACGTCGCGCACGACCTGCGGACGCCCATGGCGCGGCTGCGCGGCATCGCCGAGACCGGCCTCGCCTCCCGCGATCCCGCCGTCCTCCGAGAGGCCCTCGCCGACTGCCTTGACGAGTCGGACCGGGTCGTCGCGATGCTGAACACGCTGATGGACATCTCCGAGGCGGAGACGGGGACGATGGCGCTCGCGCGGGAGCCCGCGAACGTTCGCGAGCTGGTGGGCCGGACGATTGAGCTCTACGAAGACGTCGCCGAGCAGGCGGGCGTCCGCCTCGCGGCCGACGTGCCCGACGGCCTCACGGTCCCCGTGGATCGCAACCGGATGCGGCAGGTCGCCAACCTTGTGGACAACGCCGTCAAGTTCACGCCGCCCGGCGGACGCGTCAGCATCGGCGCGTCGCGCGAGAAGGACGCCGTTCGCATCACCGTCAGCGACACCGGCGCCGGGATCCCCGCCGGCGAGCTGCCGCATGTCTGGGAGCGGTTGTACCGCGGCGACAAGAGCCGCTCGACACGCGGCCTCGGCCTCGGCCTCAGCCTCGTCAAGGCGATCGTGGCCGCCCACGGAGGCTCCGCGACGATACGTTCCACGCCGGGAGCCGGCACCATGGTCGAGCTCAGCCTGCCCGCGCCGGCGGACCTTTCAGCGATGTAATCCAGCGGTCATCTTCAGGTAATCCGCGGTCCCTATCCTCGATCGTGGGCCGGTGCCCGCAAGGAGGACAAGGAGATGACACGCGATTACGTGAGAGTTGGCCGCCCGGCCGGTCAGCACGAGGCCTCTCGCGGCCGTCGCGCGGCGGCAGCGATCGCGCTGCTGCTGGCCGGCGTGGTGGCCGGATGGACCGTCGGCGGCCCGTGGACGGGCGTCGCCGCCCCCGCGCCGGCGCCCCCGGCCGTCGAGACGCTGGCCAACGGGACCCCGGCGTCGTACGCCGCCATCGTCGACCGCGTCGCGCCGGCAGTGGTCACCATCCGCTCGCAGCGGAGCGTCAGGACGATCAGCCAGCAACTGCCCGATCACCCATTCTTCCGCGAGTTCTTTGGCGATCGCTTCCCCGGCCAGCGGCAGCTGCCGGAACGGCGGGAGCGCGGGATGGGCTCCGGCGTCATCGTGCGCACCGACGGCCACATCCTGACCAACCATCACGTCGTCGAAGGCGCGGAGCACGTGAGCGTGGAACTTGCCGACGGGCGCACGTTCCAGGCAAATGTGCTCGGCACCGATGCGCCGAGCGATCTCGCGGTGCTGAAGGTGGACGCGAAGAACCTGCAGACGCTCCCGCTCGGCGACTCCGACCAGGTGCGCGTCGGCGACGTCGTGCTCGCAGTCGGCAACCCGCTCGGCGTGGGCCAGACGGTGACGATGGGCATCGTCAGCGCGAAGGGCCGATCGAACGGCGGCGCGGGCGACGGCAGTTACGAGAACTTCATCCAGACCGACGCGCCGATCAACCACGGCAACTCGGGCGGGGCGCTGGTCGACGTGCGCGGCGAGCTCGTCGGCATCAACTCGCAGATCCTGACCCCGTCGGGCGGCAACATCGGGATCGGGTTCGCGATTCCGGCCAACATGGCGCGCAACGTGATGACGCAGTTGATCGACCACGGCGGGGTGCGGCGCGGCCGGCTCGGCGTGACCATCCAGGACATCACCCCGGAGCTGGCGCAGAGCCTGAACCTGCCGTCGACGGCAGGCGCCCTCGTGAGCAACGTCGAGGCGGGGAGCCCCGCGGCGGCGGCGGGCATGCGGCGCGGCGACGTCATCACTGCGGTCAACGGGACCGCGGTCAGGGACGGCAACCTGCTGCGGAACCACATCGCGGAGATGCTGCCCGGCACCGAAGCGGCGCTGAAGGTGGTGCGGGACGGCCGCGAGCTGGACATGAGGGTCAGGCTCGGCGAACTGCAGGCGCGGCACGAATCGTCGCCAGACGACGGCCCGTCCGATGGCCCGGCAGCCCGGTTCGGCATGTCGGTCGAGCCGCTGACGAGTGAGCGGGCGCGGGAGCTCGGCGTACTGGCGAAAAGCGGGCTCCTCGTGACCGCTGTCGACGCCGGCAGCCGGGCGGCCGCTGCAGGCTTGCGGCCGGGCGACGTAATCGAACGGGTCGATCGACGCGACGTCCGCACCGCCGATGAGCTGCGCAGCGCGCTCACAAGCGGAACGCGGCCCGCTCTCCTGCTCGTACACCGCGGCGAAACGACGGTCTTCCTGGCGCTCGA
This sequence comes from Vicinamibacterales bacterium, assembly GCA_048594975.1. Lineage (GTDB taxonomy): Bacteria > Acidobacteriota > Vicinamibacteria > Vicinamibacterales > 2-12-FULL-66-21 > JBMDXB01. The sequence goes on from JBMDXQ010000025.1 coordinate 89,373, forward strand.
CCGTATGGATTGACGCGAACGGGACAGCTGATCGTCAACTCCCCACGACGAGCTGCCAACGATCAAACGGTTCAACTCCCGATTGCCAGGCCGCCAACTTCCGGACCGAACCCCGGAGTCGGAGCCTGGCAGTTGGATTTACCGAGCTTGACCGGCACTGTTATCGAGCCAACCTCAACACACACACCGAAAGCTCATCCAAAAAGCCCGACGGTGGTACCGACTTTGTTTCCATCGGTGACGCCTCCGGGGCTCCGCTCGTAACGCCTCGGAATTGGCCGTAAACGTGTAGGGCAGACAATCAGGATCGTGTCACAGTTGGCCGGAGGGCGCCGTGCGTATCGCTCAGGTTTCGCCGCTGTTCGAAAGCGTTCCACCGAAGTACTACGGCGGCACGGAACGCGTCGTCTCGTATCTCACCGAAGAACTCGTTCGCCAGGGCCACGAGGTCACGCTCTACGCCAGCGGCGACTCGGTCACCAAGGCGCGCCTCGTGGCGCCCTGCCGGCGTTCGCTGCGTCTCGACACGGGCTGCGTCGACCAGCTCGCCCACCACATGTTCATGCTGGAGCGTGTCGCCCAGGACGCGGCGGCGTACGACATCATCCACTACCACGTCGACTACCTGCACTTCCTGCTGTCGCGCCGCATGAGCCTGCCGCACGTGACCACGCTGCACGGGCGGCTGGACATCCCGGACCTGGTGAACCTGTATCGCGAGTTCCGCGAGATGCCGGTGGTCTCGATCTCCAACGCGCAGCGCAAGCCGCTCGCGTGGGCGAACTGGCAGGCAACGGTCTACCACGGGCTGCCCGAGGACCAGTACCGGTTCCGCGATCGGCCGGGCACGTACCTCGCGTTCCTCGGACGCATCTCGCGTGAAAAGCGCGTCGATCGCGCGATCGAGATCGCGCGGCGCATTGCGATGCCGCTGAAGATCGCGGCCAAGGTGGATTCCGTCGACAAGGAGTACTTCGAGACGACGATCAGGCCGTTGCTCGACGGCCCGTACACCGAGTACCTTGGCGAGATCGGCGATGGCGAGAAGGACGAGTTCCTCGGAAACGCCTACGCGCTGCTCTTCCCCATCGACTGGCCTGAGCCCTTCGGACTGGTCATGATCGAGGCGATGGCCTGCGGCACCCCGGTCATCGCGTACCGGCATGGATCGGTCCCGGAGCTGATGGACGACGGCGTGACCGGGTTCGTGGTCACGCAGCTGGACGACGCGGTGCGGGCGGCGGAGCGGGTGGCGGAGATCGATCGGCGCAGCTGCCGGCAGGTGTTCGAGGAGCAGTTCACGGTGTCGCGGATGGCGCGCGACTATGTCGCGGTCTACGAGCGACTCATCGCGCACCGCGAGCGGACGACGGCGTGGCTCCAGGCGCGCCGGCCGGCGCTGGCGGCGCCAGCGCGAGCCGTCGCCAAGAGTGCGTAAGGCGGCGATGGAAGAGGTCATCCGCTACCAGGACCAGTACTACATCCTGGCGACCTCGTCGCGCGCCGACGAGCGCACGCGCGTCATGAAGCACGGCGACACGTTCGCGATCTTCGACCAGTTCGGCGACATCGTGCCTTTCGGGCTGGGCGAGCAGGGGCTGTACCACGGCGGCACGCGTTACCTGTCGCGGCTCGAGCTGATCGTGAACGGGGAGCGGCCACTGCTCCTCAGCTCGTCGGTCCGCGAGGACAACGATCTCTTCGTCGTCGATCTCACGAACCCGGACATCCCGCTGGGCGCCGACCAGGTATTCCGGCGGAACATCCTCCACGTCTTTCGTTCGGTCTTTCTGTGGGAGGCCGCCTGCTACCAGCGGCTCCGGCTCACCAACCACGGCCTCGACGAGGTGACGCTCTCGCTCACGCAGCGCGTCGGGGCAGACTTCGCCGACATCTTCGAGGTGCGGGGGACGCCGCGGCCGCGGCGTGGCCGCCTGCTGCCGCCGCGCAGCACCGGCAGCACGCTCGTACTCGGCTACGAAGGGCTCGACGGCATCGTACGGCAGACCACCGTCGAGTGCTCGCCGCCGCCGACCGCGATCCAGGGCGACGAGATGGTGATTACGACCACGCTCGCCCCGCAGACCTCCGAGACGATCTACTGCACCATCCGCTGCGAGACGACCGGCCGCGCCGTGCGGGTGCAGCCGCACGACCACGCGTTCGAGGCGGTGCGCGGCGCGCTGGTGCGGGGACGCGAGCAGCAGGCCCGGATCGAAACGGCCAACGAGCAGTTCAACGCCTGGATCGGGCGGTCCACCGCGGACCTGCAGATGATGCTCACGGCAACGCCGTACGGCAAGTACCCGTACGCGGGGGTGCCGTGGTTCAGCACCGTGTTCGGCCGCGACGGCATCATCACGGCGCTGGAGCTGCTGTGGATCGAGCCGGCGGTCGCCAGCGCGGTACTCGGGTACCTGGCCGCCACCCAGGCCACGGGCGTGAACCCGGAGCAGGACGCCGAGCCCGGCAAGATCCTGCACGAGACACGCAGCGGAGAAATGGCGGCGCTCGGCGAGATCCCCTTCGGCCGCTACTACGGCAGCGTGGACTCCACGCCGCTGTTCGTCCTGCTCGCGGCGGCGTACTACGAGCGGACCGCCGACCGGGCGTTCATCGAGTCGATCTGGCCGAACATCGAGGCGGCGCTCGCCTGGATTGACAAGTACGGCGACCAGGATGGCGACGGCTTCGTCGAGTACATCCGGCACACATCGGAAGGCCTCGTTCACCAAGGGTGGAAGGACTCGCAGGACTCGGTGTTCCACGAAAACGGGGCCCTCGCGGAGCCGCCGATCGCACTGTGCGAGGTGCAGGCCTACGTCTACGCGGCGAAGCGGCAGCTGGCCGGACTCGCCTCGGAGCTCGGCGACGAGGCGCGGGCCGCGCAGCTCGCGAGGGAAGCCGAGACGCTGCGCGATCGGTTCGAGCGGGCATTCTGGGCCGAGGAGCTGTCGGCCTACGCCATCGCGCTCGACGGCCGGAAGCAGCCGTGCCTGGTACGCTCGTCCAACGCCGGCCACTGCCTGTTCGGGAAGGTCGCCAGCCCGGAGCGCGCCCGTGCCGTCGCCCGCGCCCTGACCGGCGATGACATGTTCTCCGGCTGGGGCGTCCGCACGGTCGGAGCCAGTGCGGTGCGCTACAACCCGATGTCGTATCACAACGGCTCGATCTGGCCGCACGACAATGCGATGGTGGCGCGCGGCTTTTCGAACTACGGCCTGACGGACGCCGCGACCGCGATCTTCCGCGGGCTGTCCGACCTCAGCCACTACGTCGACCAGCACCGGCTGCCCGAGCTGGTGTGCGGCTTCCATCGCCGGCCCGGAGAGGGGCCGACGCTCTACCCGGTCGCCTGCGCGCCGCAGTCCTGGGCGGCTGCCGCGGTGTTCCTGCTGCTCCAGAGCTCGCTCGGGATCTTCATTCGCGCGCCGCAGAAAGAGATCGTGTTCGAGCACGCGCTGCTCCCCGACTTCTTGCCGTGGGTGCGGATTCTCAATCTGCGGGTGGGCGACGCGACCATCGATCTGCACCTGGAGCGGCATCCGTTCGACGTCGGGATCCAGGTGCTGCGCCGGACCGGGGACGTGCAGGTTGTCGCGGTGAAATAAAACAACGTGTCAATGACCAATGCTGAATGACGAATGCCGAACGCGCGGCGCTCCGCATTCGGCATTCGGCATTCAGCATTCAGCATTGACCAGCATCACTCCCGCCACCCCGCCGGGGCGGATTGGGCACGCCTCACGTCGGCACACCCAGCCGCGGGAGGATCCAGAACTGCAGGGCGACCCAGACGAGGAGGATGAGGAGCGCGGTCATGCCGTCCGCGCCTCCGCCAGCAGGCCGCGCAGCTCGTCGGCGAGGTCCGCTTCTGCGACGGCGCCTTCGACGCGGATGCTGCCGTCAATCACCGTGAGCGGCACCGCGCGCACGTCAACGCGGTCGGCGTCGTCCGGGAACTCGGCGGCGTCGATCATCTCCGCGGTGACGTGGCCGCTCGCGAAGGCGAACTGGTGTGCGAGGTGGACGGCCGGCGGACAGTACGGGCAGGTCGGCGTCACGAACACCTGGAGGCGCAGCGGCGCGCGCAGGCGCGAGAGCACGTCGAGCGTCTCCCGGCGCAGCCCGGGGTCGCCGCTGCCGACCATCTGGATGTCGGCAATGAGCGTGGCGAACTCGTACCCGGTCGGGATGCCGAGGAACCGAATCCCGTGATCCAAGCCGTCGGCGTCGAGCACCACGACCGCCGGCGCCCGGTCGACTCCGAAGGCTCGCGCGACCGGGGCGTCCCGGTCGAGGTCGTAGACCGTCGCGGCCACCTTCCCTTCGGAAAGAAAAGCAATCTCCTCGGCCAGCTGCCGCGTGTCATCGCAGATCTCGCAGACATGCGGCTCGCCTGCCGTGGTGAAGACGGCGAGCGTGACCGGCGAGGCGACCGTGGCCAGCTTCTCCCGTACCTGCCGCTGCAAAGAGGGATGCAACATCTTGCCCACCCTTCCAGGCCCGGCGACTCGCCGCCGCGCCTCATGCATGAAGATGCAGGCAAGGGGCAATCCGTTACACCGATGTACGATGGCATCTCGACAGCGGTCCGGAGGCACACACGGGAGGAGCCGAGCAGCGGGTGAGACAAAAAGCGACCATACCTCGTCGGCTCGCGGGCCGCGCCCTGGAGCTCCTCGGCATCGAACCGCTCGAGGAACACGCCCGGAGGCTGGCCGCCCTGTTGTCGCTGGCGCGGCGCCCCAGCGGCCGCGGCCGAACGCACCTTCGCCGGCTGCGGGAGCAGCTGCTGACGCTGCGCGAGGCCTACACGGCGCTGGCCGGCGACGCACGGCGCGAAAGCGTCACGCCCGCAGCCGAATGGCTGCTCGACAACTTCCACATCATTTCGGCCGCGACCCGCGACATCCAGCACGACCTGCCGCAGTCGTTCTTCCGTCGTCTCCCGACGATTGCGGCCGACGAGTTCGCCGGGCTGCCGCGCGTCTACGCGCTGGCCCTCGAACTGATCCGCTCCAGCGGCGGGAGCCTCGACGCGCAGCGCCTCCACCGCTTCATCACCGCCTTCCAGTCGGTGACGCCGCTCACGATTGGCGAGCTGTGGGCGTGGCCGAGCGCGCTCAAGCTCGCGCTGGTCGCGCGCCTCTGCGTGCACGCCGACATCCTGATGGAGAGCCGCGAGCACCAGCGCGATGCCGACCGGCTGGTGCAGTCGCTCGAAAGCGGAGCGGCACCGGTGCGACTCCCGGCCGAAGTACATCCTGCCTTCGTGACGCGGCTGCTGCAGCGCTCGCGCGAGTACGGCGCGGCGGCGGCGGCGCTGCGCCGTGAGCTCGACGCGGCGCTGGCAGCGCGCGGGCAGACGGTCGAGGACGCGATCCGCTCCGAAGGACGGCATCAGGCGGCCGAGCAGGCCACGATGGCCAACCTGGTCGGCAGTCTGCGCCTGATTTCGTCGTTCGACTGGAGCGAGTTCTTCGAGAGCGTCAGCCTGGTCGAACAGCTGCTGCAGCGCGATCCGGCCGGCGTGTACGGCCAAATGGACTTCCGCAGCCGCGACCGCTACCGCCATGCCGTGGAGGAGCTGGCCGAGCCCACCGGCGACGGCCAGCTGCGGCTGGCGCTGAAGTGCGTCGAGCGGGCGCGCGAGATCGGCGCGCAAACGCCCGAGGCGCGCGGAGCGCACATCGGCCATCACCTCATCGGCAGCGGTCGGCCGGCCTTCGAGCGAAGCGTGGGCTGGGTCCCGAGCGCGGGCGAGCGCGTCCGGCGCCTGTTCTTTCGCCACGCGACCGCCGCCTACCTGGGCGCCGTCACGATCGGGACGAGCGCGCTCGTCGCGGCGGCGGTCGCCTACGCGCACGGCCACGGCGCGCGCGGGACCGGCCTGGCGCTCGTCGCGCTGCTGGTGCTGGTGCCGGCCAGCGAACTGACCATCCAGATCCTGCAGCGCATCATCAGCTACCTGGTCCCGCCGAGGCCGCTCCCGCGCCTCGACCTCGACCGCGCGCCCGCCGCCGCGCGAACGATGGTCATCGTGCCGACGATCCTCGATCGGGTGGAGCACGTGACGGATTTCCTGGCGCACCTCGAGGTCCAGGCGCTCGGCAACGTCGACGCGCACGTGCACTTTGCCGTGCTCAGCGACTTCCGCGACGCCGCCAGCGAAACGCTGCCGCGCGACGCCGAGATCCTCGAGGCGGCGCGCGCCGGGATCGAGGCGCTCAACCGTCGGTACGGCGCCGGCGACCGTTTCTTCCTCTTCCACCGGTCGCGCCAGTGGAACCCCTCGGAGGGACGGTGGATGGGGTGGGAGCGCAAGCGCGGAAAGATCGAGGAGTTCAACCGGTTGCTGCGCGGCGCAACCGACACCAGCTTCGCTATCCAGGTCGGCGATCTGCGCGTGCTGCCCGAGATCCGCTACTGCATCACGCTCGACAGCGACACCCGCCTTCCGCGCGACGTGGCGCGCCAGTTGATCGGGATCATCAGCCACCCGCTGAACCGCGCCCGGTTCGACCCCGGAGTCGGCCGCGTGGTGGAAGGCTACGGCATCCTGCAGCCACGCGTCAGCGTGACGTTTGCGAGCGCCGCCGGCTCGCTCTTCGCCCGGCTTTATGCCGGCCACACCGGGGTCGACCCGTACACTACCGCGGTCTCGGACACCTACCAGGACCTGTTCGGCGAAGGGATCTTCACAGGCAAGGGACTGTACGACGTCGACGCGTTCACGGCGGCGCTTGCCGACTCGGTGCCGGAGAACGCCCTGCTGTCCCACGATCTCTTCGAGGGGCTGCACGCGCGCGTCGCGCTCGTGTCGGACGTGGAGCTGGTGGACGAGTATCCCTCCAGCGTGCTGACCCACGCCAGGCGGCAGCATCGCTGGATTCGCGGCGACTGGCAGATCCTGTTCTGGCTCTTCCCATGGGTGCCGGCGCGGCGCGGCTGGAAGCGCAACCCGCTGCCGATCATCGGGCGTTGGAAGATCCTCGACAACCTGCGGCGCAGCCTCGTCGCCCCCATGCTGCTCACGCTCGCCGCAGCCGGCTGGACGATCCTCCCGGGCGCCCGCTGGGCCTGGACGGCGGCGGTCGTGGTGGTGCTCGCGTCGCAACTGCTGCCGATCTTCGCCCGCCTGGTCGTCGGTCCGCGTCGCGCGCAGCCGCTCCCGGTCTTCCTGCGCAACCTGCAGCACGACCTGGCCACGGGAATGGCGCAGATGCTGGTCGGCATCACGTTCCTCGCGTTCCACGCCTTCGATACGGCGCACGCGATCGTCCTCACGCTGATCCGGCTCGGCGTGACGCGCCGGCGGCTGCTCGAATGGGAGACCGCCGCGACGAGCGCCGCGCGCGCTGCCGCCCTCAGCGGACAACGGGCGCTGTCGCGGTTCGCCGGTGCGATGATCTCGAGCCCGCTGATCGCGGCGGCCGTCGGCGCCGCGGTGATCGCGGTCGATCCGCGGGGACTGATGGTCGCCGGGCCCGTGCTGCTGCTGTGGACGGCCGCCCCGGCCGTCGCTTACTGGTTCAGCAAGCCGATGGGCGCGCGCCTGCGGCCGCTCGCCGACGCGGAAAAGGCGCTTCTGCGCCGGACGGCGCGGCGGACGTGGCGCTACTTCGAGACCTTCGTCACCGCCGCCGACGCCTGGCTTCCGCCCGACAACTACCAGGAGGCCGCGGAGGGACCGCGGCTGGCGCGACGGACCTCGCCCACCAACATCGGCATGGGCCTCCTTTCCGCGCTTGCCGCCCACGATTTGGGGTATCTGCCGACCGCCGCGCTGGTGGCGCACCTGGATCGAACGATGACCACGCTGGAGGGGCTCGAGCGGCACGAGGGTCATTTCCTCAACTGGTACGACACGGCCACGCTGGCGCCGCTCCACCCGCGGTACGTCTCCACCGTCGACAGCGGAAACCTGGCAGCGGCGTTGATCGCGCTGGCGCAGGGACTGGAGTCGCTCGTCGCGCAGCCGCAGACCCGCGCGCAGCTGTGCGCGGGGCTCGCAGATACCGGCGACGTGCTCGCGTCGGTATCGTCATCGGCGGTGGAAGGCGGTGACCGGCAGTTGCTCACCGCGATCAACCGTCTGGCGCGGGCGGTCGTCGCGGAATCCCGGCGCGGCGCCGGTGAGGCGGACGAGGCGAAGCTCCAGTCGCTCGCGGCGGAGCTCGCGGATACGGCCGCGGCTCTGCAACCGGGAGCGGCCGGGTCGATGGGCGACGTCGCATTCTGGTGCCAGGCGGTCATCGGCGCGATCCGGCAGCTCGCGGTGGAAGCAGCGCCGGCCGACGAGGGGCGCCTGCGCATGCTCGCGCACCGCGCCTCGCGGCTCGTCGACGACATGCGATTCGACTGGTTGTACGACCGCCGCCGGAGGATCTTCCCAATTGGCTTCCGGCTCGCCGACGCCGAAGGTCCGGGCCGCTTCGACTCCTCCTTCTACGATCTGCTGGCGTCCGAGGCGCGGCTGGCGAGCTTCGCCGCCATCGTCAAGGGCGACGTGCCGCAGCACCACTGGTTTCATCTCGGGCGCCTGGTGACCAACGTCGGCGGTCGCGCCACCCTGATGTCCTGGGGCGGCACGATGTTCGAGTACATGATGCCGCTGCTGCTCATGCGCAGCTTCCCCGGAACGCTGCTCGATCAGAGCTGCCGCGCCAGCGTGCGGCGCCAGATCGAGTACGGCCGCGAACGGGGCGTCCCCTGGGGGATCTCGGAGTCCGCCTATGCGTTCACCGACCGAGCCGGCCACTACCAGTACCGGGCGTTCGGGGTCCCCGGCCTCGGCCTCCGGCGTGGGCTCGCTGACGAGCTCGTCGTCGCGCCGTACGCGACGGCGCTCGCCAGCCAGATCAACCCGGCCGCCGCGACCGCCAACCTGGAACGGCTGGCCAAGGAAGGGCTCGAGGGGCCCTTCGGCTACTACGAAGCGCTCGACTGCCGGCCGCTCGACGCCGCGGTGGAGGAAGCGATGCCGGCCCGTGCACCGCGGCCGGTCGTCGTCCGCGCGTTCTTCGCGCACCACCAGGGCATGTCCCTCGTGGCGCTGGCCAACGTGGTCTGCGGCGACGTCTTCGTGCGGCGTTTTCACGCCGACCGGAGGGTGCAGGCGACCGAGCTGCTGCTCCAGGAGCGTGTCCCGCGCGAGGCGATCCTCTCAGAGACGCGCCCGGCCGAAGTCGCCGCGCCGGCGACGGCGGCGCCGGTGTTCGCGTCGCGGCGGTTCCGCTCGCCGCACACGACGAGCCGCCACACGCAGTTCCTGTCGAACGGCCGCTACACCGTCGCCCTCACCCACACGGGCAGCGGCTTCAGCACCTGGCGCGGCCTCGCGATCACGCGCCGGCGGGACGATCGGACGGTGGACACGGGCGCGCACTACATCTACCTGCGCGATCCGTGGTCGGGCCGCGTCTGGTCGCCGACCTATCAGCCGATCTGTCTCGACTCGCCCGAATTCGACGCCACGTTCGAGCTCGAGAAGGTCACCTATCGCTCGCGCGACGCGGAGTTCGAAACGCAACTGCAGGTGGCCGTCTCGGCGGAAGACGATGTCGAGGTGCGGCGCCTGTCGATCGTCAATCGCGGCGACCGGCCGCGCGAAATCGAGGTCACCAGCTACGTGGAGATGGTGCTGGCCCGCGCCGAGGACGACCTCGCGCATCCCGCCTTCGGCAAGCTGTTCCTCGAGACGGAGTTCGACGCCTCGAGCGCGGGAATCCTGTTCAGCCGACGGCCGCGGGCCGCCGAGGAATCCCCGGTGTGGGGCTTTCACGTCCTCGGCGTCGAAGGTCGGCTGGGCGGCGCCGTCGAGTGGGAAACCGACCGCGCCCGGTTCCTCGGGCGGGGCCGCTCGGCCGCGAATCCCGTCGCCCTCGAAGGACGCGCCCTGTCGGGGACTACGGGGGCCGTGCTGGATCCGATCGGCGCCATCCGCGATCGCGTGCGCCTGGCGCCGGGCGCGTTTGCGCGCGTGACCTTTGCCACCGGCGTCGCACCCGATCGCGACGGCGCCGTGGCGCTGGTGCGCAAGTACCGGGACGGCAGCGTCGCCGCGCGCGCCTTCTCGATGGCGTTCACCCATGTGCACATCACGCTGCAACAGCTCGGGCTCAACGACGACCAGGCGATGCTCTTCGACCGCCTGGCATCGCGGGTGTTCGGGTTCGACGCCTCGTGCCTCAGCCCCGACGACCTGGCGCGCAACACGCTCGGGCAGGCGAGCCTCTGGAGCTACGGCGTCTCGGGCGACCTCCCCCTCGTGCTCGTCCGCGTCTCCGAGGCGACCTCGATTCCGCTGGTCCGGCTGCTGCTGCAGGCGCAGGAGTACTGGCGTCTGAAGGGGCTGCGCGCGGACGTCATCATCCTCAACGACCAGCCCACGGAGTATCTCGACGAGACCCACGAATTCCTGACCGCCCTCGTCCAGGAACCGCGATGGGCAGGCTGGTACAACGCTCCGGGTGGGCTCTTCCTGCTTCGCGCCGACGGCATGCCCGAGGCCGAGCGCCACCTGCTGTCCGCCGCGGCGCGCGTCGTGCTGCGCGGCGACCTCGGGGGCCTGGCGCCGCAACTCGACCGGCCGACGCCCTGGCTGTACGCGGCCGACGAGTCGGTCCCGGCCGCGGAACTTCGCGTCGCACGCCCTGCCGCTGCGTCCCTGCCGCTGCCCTCTCTGGTGTTCGACAACGGCGTCGGCGGCTTCGCCGACGACGGGAGGGAATACGCGATCGTGCTCGAGAGCGATCGTGAGACGCCGCTGCCATGGTCGAACGTGCTGGCCAACCCCGAGTTCGGCACCATCGCCAGCGCGTCCGGCGCCGCCTTCACCTGGGCGGGTAACAGCCGCGAGAACCGCCTGACGCCGTTTGCCAACGACCCGATCGTCGATCCCACCGGAGAGGCGGTGTACCTGCGCGACGAAGACACGGGCGAGGTCTGGGGAGCAACGCCGGCGCCGCTGCGACGCCGCTCGGACGGCGGACGATGGGTGGTCCGCCATGCGGCCGGCGTGACGTCTTACCGGTACGCCGTTGCCGGAATGGACCAGCAGCTCGACGTGTTCGTGCCGCCGGACGATTCCGTCAAGGTGTCGACGCTGTCGCTCACGAACACATCCCCCGCGAGGCGGCGCGTCAGCGTGTTCGGGTACGTGGAATGGTGCCTCGGACCGCCGCGGGACGGTGAAAACCGCTTCGTCGTCTGCGAACGCGATGCGACGAGCGGCGCCATCCTGGCGCGCAACCCGTACAATACCGACTTCGGCGAGCAGGCCGCCTTCTGGCTCACCACCGAGCCGGTACGCGCCCACACCTGCGACCGCGGCGAGTTCATCGGCCGCAATCGCACGGCGAGCCGGCCGGCGGCGTTGCTGCGGCCGCAGCTGTCCGGCCGGGACGGAGCGGGACTGGATCCGTGCGGGGCGCTGCAGGTCACGCTGGAGATCCCGCCCGGCGAGTCGCGGCGGCTCGCGTTCGCCCTTGGCCACGGCCGCGATCGCGCCAGCGCGCTCACCCTCGCTGCCGCGTACTCCTCGCTGCCGCGCTGCGACGCGGCGCGGGAGCTGACGGAGCGCACGTGGGACCGGACGCTCGGCGCGATCCAGATCAGCACCCCGGACGACTCGTTCGATCTCGTCGTCAACCGCTGGCTGCTGTACCAGACGCTCGGCTGCCGCGTCTGGGCGCGGAGCGGTCCCTACCAGCCCGGCGGCGCCTACGGTTTCCGCGATCAAGTGCAGGACGTGCTGGCGTTGCTGTACACGCGGCCGGAACTCTGCCGCCAACACCTCGTGCGCGCCGCGTCACGCCAGTTCGTCGAGGGTGACGTGCAGCACTGGTGGCATCCGCCCTCGGGAAGGGGCACGCGCACGCGATGCTCCGACGACCTCCTCTGGCTGCCCCACGCTGTCGCCGCCTACGTGTCCCGCACCGGGGACGACGGCGTGCTCGACGAGGAGATCCCGTTTCTCGAGGCGCCGGCGCTTGAGGCGCCGCAGGCCGACGCGTACCTTCTGCCCCGCGTCTCGGAGCAGCACGCCTCGCTGTTCGAGCACGGCGTCCGCGCAATCGAGCGGGCCATGAAGTACGGCGCGCACGGCCTTCCGCTCATCGGCTCCGGCGACTGGAACGACGGCATGAACCGCGTCGGGCATGCGGGCCGCGGCGAAAGCGTGTGGCTCGGATGGTTCCTCGTCACCGTGCTCAACGACTACGCGCCGCTCTGTGCGCGGCGCGGTCGCGTCGACCTGGCGGATCGGTACCGCAACGAGGCGCGTTGGTTGATCGGCATGCTCGAGCTCGCGTGGGACGGCGGATGGTACCGCCGCGCCTATTTCGACGACGGGACCCCGCTCGGATCGGTGCAGAACGAGGAATGCCGGCTCGATTCGATCACCCAGTCATGGGCCGTGCTCTCCGGAGCCGCCGATCCGCGGCGCGCCCTGCGGGCGATGGACGCCGTGCGCGCCCATCTCGTCAGGCGGGACGCGCAGATCGTGCTGCTGCTGACGCCGCCGTTCGATCGCACTTCGCTCGATCCGGGCTACATCAAGGGCTATCTCCCGGGGGTGCGGGAGAACGGCGGTCAGTACACGCACGCTGCGCTGTGGGCAGTCATCGCGCTCGCCCGCCTCGGGCTCGGCGACGACGCGATGGAACTGTTCCACATGATCAACCCGGTCAACCACACGCGGACCGCCGAGGACACCGAGCGATATCGCGTCGAGCCCTATGCGGTCGCCGCGGACGTCTACGCGCATCCCATGCACGTCGGACGCGGCGGCTGGACCTGGTACACCGGGTCGGCCGGCTGGATGTACCGAACCGCCGTCGAGGAGCTTCTCGGCCTGCGCCGCCACGGCGCAACCTTCACCGTGGACCCGAGCATCCCGGCGATGTGGCCGCACTATGCGATTGACTGGCGTTTCGGCGAGGCCCTCTACCGAATCCAGGTCGCCAACCCGGAGCACCGTTGCCGCGGCGTCCGCGCGGCGACACTGGACGGTGTGCCGGTCGATCCGCGCGCCATCCCGCTTCACGACGACGGCGCCGCGCACGACGTCGAGGTCGTGCTCGGCGACGCGCACCGCTGATCGTTCCGGTCTGCCTCGGAAGAACTCCCCAGCGTCCTGCTGCGGGCTGATTCGCCTGCTCCGTCGCCACGAGCCGCGTGCTGCCGGGGCCGGAGACATCCGGTACCCCGCCAGGTCTCCGAATCAACAGGAGCAACCAAGCACGGGAGCCGATGGAAAGGCCTCCCTGCTCTCCTCCTCCTCCTCCTGTGAGATCAGGAACGCCAGAACGTGACCCGCGGCAGCGAGCTGCCCGCGAACACGCGCAGGAGGAAGAGCACCAGCCAGAGCGCCGGCGCCACCCATGGAATCGCGGCCAGGCGCTCGGCGGCTGGGGTCCAGCGCGGGCGGACGACGAGGGCGGCCAGGATGCCGGCGGTGCCGAGGAGGAAGTAGGCGGGAAAGATGTAGCGGTCGGCTTTCGTGTCGCGCGCCGACAGCGCCACAACCGTCACGATCGCCGCCGCCAGCGCGAACCAGAGTCCCCGCACGTTCCACGCGCGGCCGCCGGGCGCGGCCCCGCGGGCCCGGGGCAGCGCGAACACCGCCAGACTCCACGGCGCGGCGTACCACACGAGCCGCAAGGTGTACCACGCCAGGTTGTACGCCTTGCGCGCCATCGAGCCGACGGCGCTGTCCGACGTCTGTTCGAGCGACACGCGGGCCGTCAGGTAGTACTCGAGGAACGACTGACCGGTGACCGTGCGGTACGCCGCTTCGTACCCGGCGGCGAGCAGAGGGGCGGCGACGATCATGCCGGCGACGGCGGCCCATCCGCCGGCGCCCGCGCGATCGCCGCGACGCGCCAGCAGCCACAGCGCGCAGAACACGGGGAAGAGCAGCGCAAAGACGCCCTTGATCAGGGCCCCGGCGACCAACGCCGCGACCGCCACCACGGCCCACGGCCAGCGCTCGCGTGCGCGCTCGGTGGCGTACACGGCAACCAGCAGCGCGGCGAGCATCGGATACTCCTGGTTGCCGCGGATCCGGTAGACGAACGCGACCGGCATCAGTTGCAGCAGCGTGGAGGTGAGCGGTGCGAGCGCCGCCGGCGCGAAGCGTGATGCGAGCACCGCAGTAAGTACCAGGCACAGCGCCTGGCAGATGGCGTTGACCAGGAGGAGCGACTGCTTCGCCGGGTAGCCGGCGCGCGCCACCAGCGCCGGCGCGTAGAAGATCCCGGGCGGATGTTCCTGAAACAGGCCTTCGCGCTCCCACGCACCCCACCACTGCGGTGCCACCCAGCTCGACACCGGTTCGTCGGCCAGCCGCGCCGCGATGTCGATGTAGGCGCGGGAATCCGGATCCTCCGGCCTGTAGGCAGTGGCCGGGAGGACCACGGCCGCGACCGCCAGCACGGCGATCCACGACAGCGCCACGACGCATCGGTATCGCTGCGAGGTGACCGGCTCCATCAGCAGGGAGATTCTGCATCAACTCCGGCAGACGGGCGCTACACCTAGGGCTTGACCGACATCGCCGAGGGCGGGGAGGGGGCACGGGCAAGAACACCGCGCTGTCGATCACCGTCGGCTGGCGGTTCCGGCAGCAGTCACTCCCCCCGCAGGCAGCAGGTTGACAACCCGCCGGGCCTTCGTACTAAATACCTTCGAAGGTTTCATGTCGTCCCGCATCACCTGCTGTCGCCAGGCTACCGCGCCGAGCCCGTGTCGCTGCGCGTGTCTCGTGCCGGCGTCAGGCAGGTGAGGACCTTCCGTCAGTCTCCAGGCATTCACTAGGTTCTCCACAGCCCACCGCCGGCCATAGCTGCGGTACCTTTTCCAGGGCGGACGCGCCGCGCGTCCCGAAACTGCATCTCCAGGATGGTCGAGTGACTTCCGACGCCGTCATCACGCTCGTTGTCATCACGCTGGCTGCGGCCGTCGTCAACGGCGCGCTGGGGTACGGCTTCTCGTCGATCACCGTTCCGCTCGCCCTGCTCTTCGTCACCAACCGCGTTCTCAACCCGGCGCTCGTGCCAATCGAGGTGGCGTTGAACGCGTACGTGCTCTGGATGAACCGCGCGTCGCTGCCGCTCGTCTGGCGGCGCGTGCTGCCGGTCATGGCGGGGTTGGCGCCCGGCGTGGTCGCCGGAACACTGATCGTGTCGCGCGTCGATTCCGGGTGGCTGAAGCTGGGGACCTTCGGCGCGCTGCTGCCGTTGATCCTCGCACAGGCGGCGGGCTTCAGGCGTCCGATCCGGGCCGAGCGCACCGGCGGGCTCGTCTTCGGGGGCGGCCTCGGAGTCCTGTACGCCGTGACCACGGTTTCCGGACCTCCGCTCGCCGTGATGCTGAACAACCAGGGGCTTGCCAGGCAGGAATTCCGTGCGGCGCTCGGCCTGATCCGGCTGGCGGAATCGACGCTGACCGCCGCCGCCTACGCGTGGGCGGGCCTCTACACGGCCACGAGCCTCGGCCTGATTCCGCTGATCCTCCCCGGCGTGCTCCTCGGCGTGCCGCTCGGCGCCGCCCTGATCAGGCGCCTGTCGAGCGAGACCTTCCGCCGCATCTGCATGAGCTTCGACGCGTGGGTCGTCGGCTTCGGCATCTCGACGTTGTTGCGCGGCCTGGGCCTAGTCGAGAGCGGGCTCGCCTTCTCGGTGCTCGGCGTGGTCATCGCCATCGACGCCTGGCTCCTCTACCGGTTCTTCTCAGGCACGCGGGGCCGCGAGGTGGCCATTCGTGCGGCTTGACCACCTGCAGGCGCTCGAGTCCGAGGCCATCCACATCCTCCGCGAGGTAGTGGCGGAGTTCGAGCGCCCGGTGATGCTCTACTCCATCGGCAAGGACTCGTCGGTGCTGCTTCGCCTCGCGCAGAAGGCATTCCATCCCGGCCCCATCCCGTTCCCGCTGCTGCACATCGACACCACCTACAAGTTCCGCGAGATGGTGGAGTTCCGCGACCGCTACACCGCCGAGATCGGCGCGCGGCTGATCGTCCACACCAACCGCGCCGCCATCGGCGAGGGCACCCAGCCGTTCGCCGTCGGCACCGAGCGCTGCTGCGCGCTGCTCAAGACGCGGGCGCTGCTCGACGCGCTGCAGGCCGGCCGCTTCGACGCCGCGTTCGGCGGCGCGCGCCGCGACGAGGAACGGTCGCGCGCCAAGGAGCGGATCTTCTCGTTCCGCGACGCGCGCGGGCAGTGGGACCCGAAGCGGCAGCGTCCGGAGCTGTGGCAGCTGCTCAACAGCCGGATCGCGCCGGGCGAGAGCCTCCGCGTCTTCCCGCTCTCGAACTGGACGGAGATCGACGTCTGGCGCTACATCGACGCCGAGCGCATCCCGGTGGTGCCGCTCTACTTCGCCAGCGAGCGCGAGGTGATCGTGCGGGGCAATGCGCTCATCCCGATCGAGCAGCCGTTCGTGCCGCTGCTCCGCGGCGAACGGCCGCAGCGGCTGATGTGCCGCATGCGCTCGCTCGGCTGCTCGCCCTGCACCGGCGCGGTGCGGTCGACGGCGAGGACCGTGCCCGCGATCATCGACGAACTGCTCGCCACGCGACATTCGGAACGACAGCTGCGCGTCATCGACCACGACCGCGACGGCTCGATGGAGCTCAAGAAACGGGAGGGCTACTTCTGATGGCGGATCTGCTCCGCATCTGCACGGCCGGAAGCGTCGACGACGGGAAGAGCACGCTGATCGGACGTCTGCTCTACGACACCCGCGCGGTGTACGACGATCACCTGCAGTCGGTCGAGCGCGCGTCGCGCGATCGCACGGCGGGCGCCATCGACTTCTCGCTGTTCACCGACGGCCTCCGGGCCGAGCGCGAGCAGGGGATCACGATCGACGTCGCCTACCGGCACTTCGCTACCGCGCGGCGCTCGTTCATCCTCGCCGACACGCCCGGCCACGAGCAATACACGCGCAACATGGCGACGGGCGCTTCGACCGCCGATGCCGCGATCCTGTTGGTGGACGCGCGGCACGGCGTGCGCGAGCAGACCCGGCGGCACGCCCGGATCGCGCGGCTGCTCGGCATCTCGACGTTCCTGCTGGCGGTCAACAAGATGGACCTCGTCGATTTCGACCGCCGCACCTTCGAGGAGATCGAGTCCGTCTTCGGCCGGCTGGTGCCCGACGCGGCTCGTCACGCAGTCCCGATGAGCGCGCTTCACGGCGACAATGTGAAGACCCGGAGCCCGCGCACGCCGTGGTTCGATGGGCCGAGCGTCCTGGAGTTCCTGGAGACCGTCGACCCGCGGCGCCAGGACGACTGCACACCGTTCCGGTTTCCCGTGCAGCTCGTGCTGCGGCCGCGCCACGACTTCCGCGGCTACGCCGGCCAGGTCGTGTCCGGAACCGTCCGTGTCGGCGATCCCGTGACCGTCTGGCCCGCCGGCCTGGCCACCAGAGTCGCCCGCATCGTCACCTGGGATGGCGATCTCGAGTCGGCCGTCGCGCCGATGTCCGTGACCCTCGTGCTCGAGGACGAGCTCGACATCAGCCGCGGCGACCTGCTGGGCGCCGGCGACACGGCGGTCGGCACCGGATTCACGGCGGACGTCGTGTGGATGGACGAGCGGCCGCTGGACCCGTCGCGCGTGTACGCGCTGAAGCAGACGACGCGCACCGTGACGGCGGAAGTGGACCGCCCGCTGGCGCTCAACCAGATCGGGCGCGTGCGGGTCCGGACCTCCCGGCCCGTCGTCTTCGACTCCTATGCGCGGAACCGCGCGACCGGAAGCTTCATCCTCATCGACCCGTCGACGAACTTCACCGCCGGCGCCGGCATGATCGTCGAGGCGGTACGCGGCGAGCGCCGCGACCTCGACCGGCCGAACGCGGCCGAACGGCTCGCGCACGCGGCACGGCGCGCCGCCTCCGACGCCGATGCCGTCGCGGCCGTCCAGCGGGCGCTCGAGGAGATCCTGATATGAGCGACGCGCGCCGCATCATCACCGACACCCTCGCCACCGCCCGGCGGCCGTGCGTCACGTCGAGCTTCCAGGCGGACTGCGTGGTGCTGCTGCACCTGCTGCGCGAGATCGATCCGTCCATTCCCGTGCTGTTCCTCGACACGGTCCATCACTTCGCGGCGACCTACAGGTATCGCGACGACATCGCGCGCCGCTGGCAGCTCAATCTCGTGAACCTGCGCGCCGCGGAGCCGCGCCCCGGACTCTGGCAGACGAGCACGGAGAGCTGCTGCGGACGCCACAAGGTCGAGCCGCTCTTCTCGGCGCTCGAGCGCTACGACGTGTGGTTCGCGGCGCTCCGGCGCGAGCAGTCGCCGTCGCGCGCCGGCCTGGCGGAGGTGGAGCCCTTCACGCTGCCCGGCGGAACGGTCCTGCGAAAGGTGAGCCCGCTGGCGGCATGGACGACGAAGGAGGTGTGGAGCTACGCGAAAACGCACGGTATTCCACTGCTGCCGCTCTATGATGCTGGGTACACCAGCATCGGCTGCGAGCCGTGCACCTCGCTGCCGCTCGACCCGTCGAACCCGCGGTCGGGCCGGTGGCAGGGACAGAAGCTGGAATGCGGGATCCACATCGGAGGGGCGCAGGGTGGAGGGGCAGGCACACGTTGAGACGCTCGAGGCCGAAGGTCACCTGATCGACTCCGGCGATCTGCAGGCCATCCTCACCACCGTCGTCGAGCACGGCGCCACCTACGAGATCGTCCGGTTCGAGATGGGGCGGCGCAACGATGAGCCGTCGCACCTCGAGGTGCGCGTGACGGCGGACACGGGCGAGTCCCTGAAACACCTGCTCGACAAGCTGTCGACGTTCGGCTGCTACGTGCACCGTCCGGCCGACGCCCTGGTCCGTGCCGCGGAGCAGGACGGCGCCGCGCCCGAGGACTTCTACTCGACGACCAACCATCGCACCGACGTGCGGCTGAACGGCCGTTGGGTCACGGTGGAGCGGCAGCGGATGGACTCCGCCATCCTGGTCCAGGACGGCCGCGCAGTCTGCCGCACGCTGCGCGACATCCGCGCCGGCGACCGCATCGTCTGCGGCATGGTCGGCACCCGCGTGATGCCGGACGTGCAGTCGCGCGAACGGCCGACCTTCGGATTCATGAGCAACGAGGTGTCGTCGGAGCGTCGCGTCGAGACGGCGGTGGCGCGCGTCGCCGGCATGATGCGCGCCGCGCGCACCGGCGGCGGCAGGATCGCCTTCGTCGCCGGCCCGGTCGTCGTGCACACCGGTGGGGCGGGCTATCTGTGCGAGCTGATCCGGCTCGGCTTCGTCGACCTGCTGCTCTCCGGCAACGCGCTCGCGGTGCACGACATCGAGGTCGCGCTCGCCGGCACGTCGCTCGGCATCGATCTGAGCAGCGGCCAGCCGGTCGAGCACGGCCACCGCAACCACCTGCGCGCGATCAACGCCATCCGCCGCGCCGGCGGCATCGCCAGAGCGGTCGAGTCCGGCCTGTTGCGCTCGGGCATCATGCACGCCTGCCACGTGCACGGCGTGCGCTACATCCTCGCTGGATCGATCCGCGACGACGGCCCGCTGCCCGAGACCATGATGGACCTGGTGGCGGCGCAGGACGCCTACGCGGCGGCGCTCGAAGCCGTGGAGATCGTCGTGATGCTGTCGTCGATGCTGCACAGCATCGGCGTGGGCAACATGCTGCCGTCGTGGGTGAAGGTGGTGTGCGTGGACATCAACCCGGCCGTGGTGACCAAGCTCGCGGACCGCGGATCGACGCAGACGGTGGGCATCGTGACCGACGTCGGGCTGTTTCTGCACCAGCTGGTGGCGACGCTCCGTGACGAGGCCGCGGGCAGCGCCACGTGGTAGCAGACGCGGAATGCTTCCGGCGGATTGCCGTTGCACGAGCTGGGCGCGACTGCGGACAATCGTGGGCGGCTGACGATCCACCCCCGATCAGGTTTTGATGGCGTTCTCCGCGGCGCTGACGTCGGTCGCGTCGTCGTCAGCCAGCACCGACCAGAAGAACCCGCCCGCGTAGCCCGCCTCGCGCGCCGTGTCGAGGATCTGCCGCACGCCCAGCGGCGAGACGCGGCTCGGGAACTCGCCGAGCAGCACCGGCCGATCCAGGGCCAGGTCGCTGACCGGCCGTGACAGCGGCGCGCGGCGCTCCAGGTGCTCGTACCAGTGGGCCTGGTAGAAGTCGAGGCCGAGGTCCCGCCACGCGTCGAGCCAGCTGGAGGCGGCCGACCCGACGGTGACCGCGTGGCGCGTGTAGCGGTGGACGAAGCCGGCCGTGTCGCGTACCAGCGCGCGCATCGCGTCGAGCGGGACACACGCGCGGCGGCGGCGCGCGCCCAGCCCGCACGTCGACCACTCTGGCTCGTTGATGACGTCCCACGCGAAGATCTGCGGCCTGCCGCCGTACCTCTGCAGGATGGGGGCGACCACCCGTTCGAGCAGCGCCGCGCGCTTGAGCTCGTCGCGCAGCACGTCGTCGCGGCCGCCGAGCGGGACGCCCGCGACCTGGCGGCGCGGCGCGCACCAGAGGAAATCGAGCAGCACGAACATGATCTCGATCCCGCGGTCTCCGGCGGCGACCAGCGTCGCGTCCACGTCGCGGTCGAAGGAATCGTCGAGGCCCAGCGGCGTGCCGTCTGCGTCGAAGCGGATGCCCGCCCGACCGTCGCAGAGCATGAACCAGCGGATCCGGCGTACGCCGGCAGCGCCCGCCCGGTCCAGCGCCTGCGCCAGCTCGCCGGGACGCGTGTGCACGCCGCCCGCAGACTGCCACGCGTTGGCGCCGAAGTCGCCGCCGTACGAGATCCACGGCAGGTTCGCGCCGACAGTGAAATCGTTCAACAAGAAGGCTATACCATATCCCGGAGCGCGGTCGCGGCTCGACCTTACGCGCTCCGTAACCGCTTACTGCGGCGGTAAGGACTGCGTTCGCCGCGAACGAATCCGCGGTCGCCTGCAAGGACGCCGGGACGCGGGTACCGGCATGGAGCTTGCCTGACCGGGCCCATGCACACGAGTGCGGTTCTGCGGGTCGGACACGTGTCTACGACGCTGGTGCGCGGATCGCATCGACCCTGCGCGCAACGGGAAGGGGAGGACTGGTGATGAAGCGAATGGGACTGCTGATTTGCGCCGTGGCGATCCTGAGCGCGGGCTGCGACGACGACAGCCCGACTTCGCCATCGAATGCGAACCAGGCGGTGTTCACGGCGGCGCTGAGCGCCGCCAACGAGGTGCCGCCGATTTCGAACGCCGAATCCAGCGCGCGCGGCAACGCGCAGATTACCTTCGATCTGACGCGCGACGGCGCGGGAGCGATCACGGCGGCGACCGTCACCTGGACGTTCAACCTGTCCGACTTTCCCGCCAACAGTTCGATCATCGCGGGTCACATTCACGTCGGCGGCGCCGGAGTGGCCGGCGGCGTGCAAATCAATACCGGCATCACGGCGGCAGGCGCAATCGGGCTGCCCGACGGTCGGCTGAACACGCACATCATCACCTCGACCGCCACCCCCGCCGAGCTCGGCCGCATCCAGGCCGTCCTCGACAACCCGGCCGGCTACTACTTCAACCTCCACTCGCCGCCCAATCCCGGCGGCGTGGTGCGCGGCCAGTTGACCCGCATCCAGTAGGTTAGTCTCCCGGGCGCCGGATCCGGTCCGGCGCCCGGCGCCTCGCAATGGACGCGCTCAACCAGCGCTTCCGGCGGACGCGTGAAAGGCGGGGACCGCTCAGCCGCCCCGCTGCGTGCTGACGGCCGTGCGCACGCGTTCGTGGTAACGCTCGAGCGCATCGCTCACCCGCACCGGGTACGGCGGATCGGCGGGCTCGAGGGCGGACACGTGCGCCGGCAGTCTCCCGATCTCCTGTGCGGCGCGGCGGCGGATCGCCTGCAGGTCTTCCCCCGCCTCGGCCACGCGCCGGCCGCCCCGCATCGCCAGGCGCAGCAGCGGCCGCCCGTCGAGCGGCTCGCCGGCGCCGGCGATCACGTCGGCCACCGCCGCGTTGCCCCGCTCCTCCCGCAACACCTGCTTGCGCCCCGGCAGAACCGGCTTCTCCCGCGACAGCTTGGTTCGCCCCTCGCCGGCGTACTCGGCCAGCTTGTAGACGATGTCGAGCGACGGCGCGTCCTCGGACACGGCCATGCCGGTGCCGACGCCGAAGCCGTCGATCGGCGCGCCGGCAGCGACGAGCGCCGCAATCGCGTGCTCGTCCAGGCCGCTGCTCGCCACGATCTCGACGGCGTGCAGGCCGGCGTAGTCGAGCAGCCGGCGCGTCTCGCGCGCCAGCGCCGCAAGGTCCCCCGAATCGAGGCGCAGCGCGCTCACCGCGAATTCCTCCGGCGCGCTCTTCACCAGCTCGATCACGCGGCGCACGCCTTCGAGCGTGTCGTAGGTATCCACCAGGAGCACAGTGCCGGGAAACATCCGCGCGAAGGCGCCGAAGGCGGCCCGTTCGTCGCCGTGCGCCTGGACGTAGCTGTGCGCCATCGTGCCCGCTACGGGAATCCCGTGCAGCTTTCCCGCCAGCACGTTCGACGTCGCCTCGACACCGGCGATATAGAACGCGCGCGCCGCGGCCACCGCCGCCTCGATCCCATGGCTCCGCCGCGCGCCGAAGTCGAGGATCGGCCGCCCCCGCGCCGCCGCCACCACGCGGGCGGCTTTCGACGCCATGGTCGTCTGCAGGTGGACCTGGTTCATGAGCAGGGTTTCAACGAGCTGCCCCTCGGCGAGTGGCGCCACGACTTCCGCGATCGGCTCGTTGGCGAATACGGGTGTCCCCTCGGGCAGTGCGTAGATGTCGCCGCTGAAGCGGAACCCGCGCAGCCAGGCGAGGAAATCACTCGAGAAGCGATTGAGCGAGCGAAGGTAGTCGAGGTCGCCGTCGGTGAAACGAAGCCGTTCGACCTGGGCCAGGACCGGTTCCACGCCGCAGGCGAGCAGGAAGTTCCTCTGTGCGGGCAGGCGGCGGACGAAAAGCGTGAACACTGCCAGGTCCGAGAGCCCCTCGGCGACGTACGCCTGCGCCATCGTGAGCTCGTACAGGTCCGTGAAGAGCGCCAGCTCGTCGAATCGGATGTCGGCCATCACGGCACATCATCGGTGGCTTCGAACCCGGCGCCTGCCCGCCGCATCTCTTCGATGGCGCGCTCGCCGCCGTCACGCGTCACCGGCCGCGTTCCGTCGGCGATGAGGATGGTGTCGAAGCCTTCACGGCGGGCGTCGAGGACGGTCGCGCGCACGCATACGTCCTGCGCCAGGCCGCCGACCCAGACGCGCCGAACGCCCCGCTTCTTCAGATCGGCCGCGAGCCCGGTCCCGTCGAACACGGAATATTGATCGCGATCGAACCTGACGCCCTTTGTGACGACGATCGCCGACTCGGGTAGCTGCAGGCCAGGATGGAACCGCGCCCCGGGTGAGTCTTGCAGGCAGTGCGCCGGCCACGAGCCACCCGCCTCAGCGAAGCTGAGGTGCCCGCGCGGATGCCAGTCCCGCGACGCGTAGACGGGTACGCCAGCCGCGTCGGCGGCGTCAATCCAGCGGTTCAGCACCGGGACGACGTCATCGCCGCGGTCGATGGGAAGCGCGCCGCCGGGGCAGAAGTCGATCTGCACGTCGACGACAATGAGCGCGTCGCCGGGCCGAATGTCGCGTTGCGGCTGTGCCATGGTCGTGACCGTACCCGACGGTGAGCGCGCACGCGGTACTCACCGCCGGGATACGCAGCGGCGCCGGCCGGCGTCGCTGCCCGGACGAGGAGGATAACGGCTCGCCCGTTCGAAAACCAGCGGGGGGCCGAGCCCCATGCGCGTGCGGCGCGTCTGAGTGGCCCCGAGTGACCACACCGGCCGGTGCGCCACTGGACCACACTTCCGCCCGAGTCACTCCCGGCGCTTTTCGGCCGGGCCGTGCCGCCGGGCGAGGTTGCGCGCGGTGTTGATCAGCATCACGTGCGAGAAAGCCTGGGGGAAGTTGCCCACCTGCCGGCGGGCCGCCGGATCGAACTCCTCGGCGAGCAATCCCAAGTCGTTGCACAACCCGAGCAGCCGATCGAAGAGGCGCGTCGCCTCTTCGTACCGTCCGAGGAGCGTGTAGTTGTCTGCCAGCCAGAACGTGCAGGCGAGAAACGCGCCCTCGCCTCCAGGCAGGCCGTCGATATGTTCCCCGGGGCGATACCGAAGGACGAAACCGTCCCATATCAGCTCGCGCTCGATCGCCGCGACCGTGCCGGCGATGCGCGGGTCGCCCGGTGAGAGGAAGCCGACGAGGGGGAGCATGAGCAGGCTCGCGTCCAGCTCCTCGGAGCCGTAGTACTGCGTGAACGTGTTGCGTACCGCGTCGAACCCGAGGCGGCACACCTCAGCGTGGATCTCGTCGCGTACCGCGCGCCATCGTTCCACCGGCCCCTCGTATCCGTGGCGTTCGACGCCCTTGATCGCGCGGTCGAACGCCACCCACGCCATCACCTTCGAGTGCGTGAAGTGCCGCCGGGGACCGCGCACCTCCCAGATGCCTTCGTCCGGCTGCCGCCACGCCCGTTCCAGGTGGTGCATGAGCGCCTTCTGCAGCGCCCAGACCTCGGCGTCGGGCTCCAGGCCTTCCCGCCGCGCGAGGTGCAGCGCGTCCATGACCTCGCCGTACACGTCAAGCTGCAGCTGGTGCGCGGCACGGTTCCCGACGCGGACCGGCCGCGACCCCTCGTAGCCGGGCAGCCACGAGAGCTCCAGTTCCGGCAGCCGTCGCTCGCCCCGCATGCCGTACATGATGTGCAGCGCCGACGGGTCGCCGGCGACGGCGCGCAGCAGCCAGTTGCGCCACGCCGCCGCTTCTTCCGTGTAGCCGCCGATCATGAGCGCGTAGAGCGTGAACGTCGCGTCGCGCAGCCAGCAGTGGCGGTAGTCCCAGTTGCGCACCCCGCCGATCTCCTCGGGCAGCGAGGTCGTCGGCGCCGCGACGATGCCCCCGGTCGGCGCGAACGTGAGCGCTTTCAGGGTGATCAGCGAGCGCAGCACCGGCTCCCGCCAGGGACCCTCGTAGCTGCAGCGCGACGCCCAGTCCTTCCACCATGCCGTCGTGTCGTCGAGCGCGGCGATCGGATCCAGCTGCGGCGGCGCGCTCTGGTGCGAGGGGTGCCACATGATCGCGAACGGCACCCGCTCGCCGGCCCGCACCGTGAACTCCGCGCGCGTCGTCAGGTCCTTCCCGTAGGTGTCAACGGCCGTGTAGATCGACAACGCATCCGGACCGCCGATTGCGCGCAGGTGCCCATCCAGTCTCCGCATCCAGGGGACGACCGCGCCGTAGTCGAACCTGACGATCAACTCCATCTGCATCGGGACGTCGCCGCTGAGGCCCTCGACGATACGGACCATGTCGGGCTCGGCCTGGCGCAGGGGCATGAAGTCGACGAGGCGAACGGCGCCCGCCTCGGTTTCGAACGTCGTTTCGAGCACCAGCGTATTCGGGCGGTACTGCCGGCTGACCGCGGCCACGGGCGCGGACGGCGCGAGCAGCCAGCGCCCGTGACGAGGGTCGCCGAGCAGCGCAGCGAAACAGGCCCCGGAATCGAAGTGCGGAAGGCAGAGCCAGTCGATGGAGCCGTCCCGGCCGACCAGCGCGGCGGTCTGCGTGTCGCCGATCAGCCCGTAGTCCTCGATTCGCAGCGGCATGGATCCTCCGTCGCATCCGAGGGTACTCGTACCTGGTGCGTGTCGGCAGTCCGGAAGAGACGCCCGACTGACATCGGTGGCAAAGATCCCGCGCCATGGTTCAGACGGCTTCGGCATACCCCGTGCATGCCGCGACGATGACCGCGCTTTCGCGAAACACGTTCATGCGCCAGGCTTACATCAGGCGATGATCGGCGCACTGCTCATCGTGGCCTCGGTCGCCGGCAGTCCGCGTCCGGCTGCACCGGTGCCACAGACACTGGACGAGAGGGCGCTGGCAAGCGCGCTGGCGGTCGCGCGAGGCACCGAGGGGGACCTGGAGCGCTTCCACGCGGCCTATCGGCTCGGCACCCGCGAACCGGTTCGCAGCCTCGAGGTCGTCACCCCGTTCCGCCGCGCCGTGACGCTGGCGCGCGAGCACGCGGGCCGGACCGGACAGATGCCCGGCATTCACGGTCTTCGCACGCTGATGTCCGGCGAGGAGGGCACGCTGCGCGTCCGCGCCGTGGTGTCGCTCGACCCACGGCACGCGTACGTGCGCCCGCCCGACTATTCCATCGTGCTGGTTCGAGGTACCGATCGCGTCCGACCTGCCGGGCTCGAGCGGCGCGCGCTCGGGCCGACCGGGGCGGCAGTGCCTTCCGTGGCCATCGGTGGCGCGGTTGCGATGACTGCCATCGAGATAGACGCGGTCTTCACGGCAGTGTCGCCGCGCCCTCCAGGATGTTGCCGCATCGTCATTACGGATCCCGATGGCGCACCGGTCATCGCGCGGGAGATCCCTGACGCCATCAGGTGAGCCCGGCCACCGCTCGACGTCCGGCGCTTGCCGGCGTGGCCGCGCCGCGGCGGGAACTCCGCCGGGCCGGCCTCGTAAAGGGATGAGTACGGCTGCGCCTGGCTACTGAACGGGGCCGCGGCGTCACGACCCCGGACTCATATGACCTTCGAGACCGTCCTCCAGGACATCCGCATCGGACTCCGCGTGCTCGTCAAGGAGCGGGCCTTCTGCGCGCTGGCCGTCTTCGTCCTCGCCATCGGCATCGCCGCCGTGACGACCCAGTTCAGCGTGGTCGACGGGGTCATGCTGCGCGGTTTCTCGTTCCCCAACGCCACCCGGATGATGGACGTGAACTTCATCGATCCGTCGAGCGCGACGTTCTTCGGCGTGAACGGCCGGGTGCTGCCGATGGACTTCGAGGAGTTCCGCTACGAGCAGCAGTCGTTCGAGCGTCTCGCCGCGTACCTCAATGGCTCGACCGTGAATGCGACGGTCAACGGCTCGCCGCGGCGCTACACCGGGGGCTACGTGACCGAGGACTTCTTCCGGATCCTCGGCGTGAGCCCCGAGCTGGGACGGGATTTCACCGCCGAGGACAACAAGCCCGGCGCCGCGAAAGTGGCAGTCATCGGACACGGCATCTGGCTGCGCGAGTTCGGCGGCGCCCCGGACATCGTCGGCACCGCTATCCGCCTCAACGGTGCGCCGGCGACGATCATCGGGGTGATGCCCCAGGGGTTCGC
Source organism: Vicinamibacterales bacterium (assembly GCA_048594975.1). Classification (GTDB taxonomy): domain Bacteria; phylum Acidobacteriota; class Vicinamibacteria; order Vicinamibacterales; family 2-12-FULL-66-21; genus JBMDXB01. The sequence goes on from JBMDXQ010000025.1 coordinate 116,568, forward strand.
GTTCCCGGTCAACGAGGAGCTCTGGATTCCGCTCTACAGCGAATACCCGGTGAGGGCCCGGAACGATTCGCGCGTCAACTCCCCGGCCGTTCTCGGTCTGATCAAGCCCGCGGTGCCGGTGGCGCAGGCGCAGGCGGAGATGACGCGTTTCGCGGCGCGCTTCGCCGAGGCGTACCCGGACACCAACAAGCAGTTCAACGCCGGCCGGGTCCAGCCGCTGATCAAGACGTTCACCCCGCTGCCGCTGCGCGGGACGCTGCTGACCATGCTGGCGTTCTGCGTCGGCGTGCTCCTCATCGCCTGCGTCAACGTGATGAACATGCAGTTCGCCCGGGCGACCATGCGCATCCGCGAGCTCGCCGTCCGCTCCTCGCTCGGCGCCACGCGCGGGCGGCTGATCCGGCAGATGCTCACGGAGAGCCTGCTGCTCGCGGGCACCGGCGCAGTCCTCGGGATCGGACTCGCGTACCTGGCGGTCGACTGGCTCGTGGCGACGGTCTTCACCATGGAGAACCCGCCGCCGTCCTGGATGATGTTCGAGATCGACGGCCGCGTGCTCGCGTTCACGGTGGGGGCGACCGGCGCCTCTGCCGTGCTGTCCGGGCTGCTGCCGTCCTGGATGGCGTCGCGCGTCAGCGCCGTCTCCGTGCTCCGGGAAGGAGGGCGCGGCGCCACGAGCGGGCGGATCGGCCTCGTGACTCGCGGGCTGGTGGTGATCCAGATTGTGGTCACGTGCGTGCTGCTGGTCGGATCGCTGCTGCAGCTGCGTTCGCTCCGCAACCAGCAGACGATCGACTACGGGTACGACACCGGCGCGCTGCTGGCGGCACGAATGGGACTGATGGATGCGGACTATCCGTCGCCGCAGGCGCGCAAGCAGTTCTACGATCGGCTGCTGCGCGAGCTGGGTGGATCATCCGAGTTCGCGGGCGTGGCGCTGACGAGCCGATTCCGCATGGTCTTTTCCGGCAACGGCCGGATCGAGCTCGAGGGGCGGGTCTACAACGACCGCCGCGACCGCCCGAACACGAACTTCGAGCAGGTGTCCCCGGGCTTCTTCGCGCTGCTCGGACAGACGTTCCTGGAGGGACGGACGTTCACCGACGACGAGCTGCAGGCCAACAGGCCCGTCGCGATCGTCAATGCGGCGTTCGCGAGAAAGCATTTCGGCAACGAAAGCGCCCTCGGCCGCCGCTTCCGTACCGGCGACGGCACCGGGCCGTACGGCCCGTGGCGCGCCATCGTCGGGGTGGTCAGCACGGTCCGCATGGAACCGCCGTTCAACAACCCGAACGTGGACGCGTCGGGCTTCTACGTCCCCTTCTACTCCGTTCCGTTCGGGCCGGCAACGGAGACCCCGGCGGGTCTCCAGTTCGCGACGGTGCTGGTGAAGCCAAATCCCGGCCAGCGCGCGGATGCGCTGACGGCCGCGCTTCGCCGCGAGGTGGCGAAGCTGGATCCGAACCTGCCGCTCTACTACGTCGCTACGCCCAAGCAGGGCCTCGACAGCTTCGTCGCGCAGAACCGGGTCATAGCTACGATGTTCACGACCTTCGGCGTCATCGCCGTCGTCCTCGCCGGAGTCGGGATCTACGGCGTCATGTCGTTTTCGGTCAACCGGCGCACGCAGGAGTTCGGGGTGCGCATGGCGCTCGGCGCGCAGGATCGCCAGATCCTGGGAATGGTGCTCCGCCAGGCGGGGCGGCAGGTGGCGCTCGGGCTGACGCTGGGCCTCGGGCTGACGCTGCTGCTCGCGACGCTGGGCGGGTCCGCGATCGCGAACATCCTGTTCGACGTCAGCGCGCGCGATCCGGTGGCCTACGGGATCGTGTTCACGGTGGTCACGCTGGTCTCGCTGGTCGCGGTCGTCGTCCCCGGCCGGCGGGCCTCACGCGTCGACCCGATGATCGCCCTGCGCGCGGAGTGAGTGATGGCATCCAGGAGAGGCCGACGACGCGGCCCCCCCTGCCGGCCCGCACTCCCCGGTTCCGGTTCCCGGATCCCGCACCCCGGACCTCGGGATCGTGAGCTAGCTCTTCTTCGACGTCTTCGCGTAAACCTGGCTGTAGGTCCGATCGACCTGCGTGCTGCCACACGCGGGACAGGTGACAGTCGCCGTCGCTTCGGACATCGGGCGAGCCAGCTCGAAAGGCTTGTGGCAGTCTCGACAAACGAACTCGTAGACAGGCATAAGCGACCTCTCTCGTCGTTCGGCGACATTCTACGCCGTGGCGGCCGCCTCACACCGCGAATGTGAGGTTGAGCTTTCCTTCGCGCCAACCGCGCTCGATCGGGCGTCGTGTTTGCAGATCCTGTGCTCCGCTTCAACCACTTACCTGAAGACGCATAGGAGGCTGGCATGAGGAAACAGGACCGTATCGTTCGTGAGCAGAACCGCTCCGATCAGCAGCCCCGCCAGTCGCAGCCGCAGCAGAAGAGTCAGGAGCAGATGCGGGGCAGCGCCTCGGCCGAGCAGGCCAACCGGCCTCAACGGCAGCCGGGAAAACTGCCGCTTCCAGAATGACGGGCGGCAGACGACCGGAGGGGCCGGGCCACCACCCCTCCGGATCTACCCGCAACCGTACGACAGTTATTCGTGCGCGAACGTCAGGCGCTCTCCGGAAGGTAGCCAGCGAGAACGCCTCGCCCGAGGACCGGCGGCGCTCATCGGCAGTTCTCGCCCGGCGCCGATGCCGCGGGGCGATACGTCTCGACCAGTTCCCTGACCACCTTCACGACCAGGTCCGGCTCGTCGAACTGGACCCAGTGCGCGCTGCTCGCAGCGACGACATGACGGCCCTTGACCGAGGCGTCGGCGAGCATCCGGTGCTCCGCAACGCGCTCGGCCGGCTGATCGCCGCTGGAAATGACCACGACCGGGATGTCGCGCGGAGGTGCGGGCGCGCCCATCGATGCGCCGGATCGCGCCAGCACGTCGAGGTGATCGGCCATGGCGTGAAAGCACTTCGGCTGGCACCACAGCGCCTGCACGACAGGATGGACCTCGGCTGGCAGCTTGCGCACCTCCCCGACCAGGCGCTCGAGTGTGCGGGCCGCGGTCGGGCCGAACACGCGGACGAACCGGCGGGGTGCGCCCGGCGCGCCGCCGGTCAGCAGCGCGAGGCAGGCGCGAACGACACCGACGTGCGCGAGCAGCGCGCCCACTCGAGACAGCTGCCGGCCGCCGCGCAGGAGTCGGCGGCGTTCCGGGCTCGCCGTCAGCCACTCGACTGCCGGGTCCACCAGCACGATCGCCGCGACCCGTTCCGGGTGCCGGACCGCATAGGCGCGCACCACGAAGCTGCCGAACGAGTGGCCGACCAGGAGGTAGCGTTCGCGTGGGGCAATCGACTCGAGAACGGTCGAGAGTTCGTCGACAATCCGGTCGAACGTCCTGGGGCACGAGGGTGAATCGCTCCAGGCAAGGCCCGCGCGGTCGTACGCACACACGCGCGTGAAGCTTGCGATCCCGGGCTGTACCATCGCCCAGCTGAGCGACGAGGCGGCGATCCCTGATTCGAGCAGCACGACAGGGCTGCCTGTGCCGGAACAGGCCACGTGCAGGCGGTGGCCGCCCACCTCGACGAGGCGACCCGGAGGAGCGAGCCGTTGCTGCTGGCGCCTTGTTCCCAGGCGCTGATAAAGAGCACCGAGCGCGAGCAGCGCGAGCAGGACGCCGAAAGGCCCCACGGCGGCACCTTTGTTAGTACAGTGACAGGAACACCGGTCCGGCCGCCGCGCGGCGCGCAGACGGTGAAAGGTCGGCTGCACGCGGCTCCCGACGGCACCTGTATCCTGCCGCAAGTCTGCGGACAGTATCTGGCGAGAGTCGTGCCGTCCCGTGCAACACCGCGTCGCTGCCGAGCCGCGGCTCAGGCGTGCAAGCGCGGCTGAACCACGGGTTGGCTTCAAACGTGCGTGAGACAGCGTTTCAGCTCGGCGACGGCAAGATTACTGCGTATCAACGCGACAACGTCACAACGTCGTGAACGACAGGCCATTGGCGATTCACTCGCGTCCGAGGAGACCGCCATGAGTAACGAGCGCCATCCCGGCAGCAAGGATGCCGGCAGCGACGTGGGCACCCAGGGGCCGGCACCGCACGAATCGGAACATCTTGCAGGCCTTCACGAGGACAAACGCACACTGGGGCTGACGCCGGCCTCGTCAGGAAGTGAACGGCCGCAGAATTCCGGTGACGAGTCCACTCGGCAGCCGCGCGGTGGCGGGGCGGAGCTGGAGGCGCTACGCGCGGCGGTCAGCAACCTCGAACGGGAGGTTGCGATGATCCGCGCCGACCTCGAGCGACTGCGCCAAGAGAGCGAGCGGGCCGGCGGTTCGAAGCTGCCGTAGCCGCTGCGTTTCGTCCTTATGCCGGACGGACGCTGGATCGATCAGGAAAGCGGCAGTACGATTCGCGCGTTCCGGCTGAGTATCACGTTACGGCCGCGGTTCCGGAGCGGCCATCCCGAAGCCTCTGTCGCCCACGCACGGTTCAGCTTTCCATCCGGATGTTCCCGATCCCTTCGGAACGAGGGAGGGAGCCTCTCGCCGGCAACATCGCGCCGGCAACCAGCAGGGAGCAGCGACCGCTTGACGGCGTCGCTCGCGTCGGGCAAGGCTGACGGGCGATGCACCCGCCGCCTGCCGGGTTGCTCCTCACCGGCGCGCTTGCTCTGTACGCCGCCACTGCGCTTCCCGTCGGCGCGGTGCGCGTGTGGGAGGGCTCGACTACCCTGCCGACCTATGCCGAGGGGCCCGCGAATCCCAACCCGCCGTTCGATCTCTTCACGTTCGGCCGCTTCAACTACCCCTACCCGCTACGCGATGCCCTGCTCGACCGGCGCGAGCCCGTCACCTGGCGCAGCCTGCACCTCGAGAACGAGTACCTGCGGCTGACGGTCCTCCCCGACCTCGGCGGCCACATCTACAGCTGCATCGACAAGCGGACCGGCCGCGACATGTTCTATGCGAACACCGCCATCAAGAAGGCGCTCATCGGCTATCGCGGCGCGTGGGCGGCGTTCGGCGTGGAGTTCAACTTCCCGGTTTCGCACAACTGGGTGTCGATGTCGCCGGTGGATTTCGCCACGGTGCAGCACGAGGACGGCAGCGGATCCATCTGGGTCGGCAACGTCGATCAGGTGCACGGCTCGCAGTGGCGGGTCGAGCTGCGGCTGCAGCCTGGGCGCACGGTCCTCGAGCAGGACGTGGAGCTCTACAACGCCGGCGACGTCCGCCATCGCTACTACTGGTGGTCGAACGGCGCGGTGCAGGCGTGGGAGGACTCGCGCCTCGTGTATCCGACCGAGCTGATGGCCACGCACGGCCACACGAGCATCGAACCGTGGCCGATCGATCGCGACGGCCGCGATCTCAGCGTGATGCGCCAGCAGACGGCGGGACCGGTGTCGCTCTTCACGCACGCCACGCGCGAGCCGTTCGTCGGCATCTACCATCCGCACACGAACAGCGGGACGGTGCACGTGGCCGATCCGGCCGACCTGCCCACCCACAAGGTGTGGTCCTGGGGAAACGATCGCGAGGCGGCCGCGTGGCGCGCCGCGCTGTCGGACGACGACAGCAGGTACGTCGAGCTGCAGGCCGGGCTGTTCCGCAACCAGGAGACCTACGCGTTCCTCGAGCCGCAGGAATCAGTGCGCTTCTCCGAGGCCTGGCTGCCGGTGCGCGATCTCGGCGGCATCACCCGTGCGAACCGCGAGGCGGTGCTCTACATGGAACGGACGTCGCCCAAGCGCCTGCGGATTGCGCTGGATGTCACGCGCGAGGTGCCGGCCGCGAGGTTGACGCTGCGTGTCGGCAAGGGCGAGACCACCACACTCGGGACGAGCGTCGCCCTCACGCCTCGCACGATCTGGAGGACCGAGCGCATCGACGTCATCTCGGGCCCGGTGACCTTCGAGGCCGCCGACGCGGGGGGGCGCGTCCTCATCGCGCACACGGAGGGAGCGTACGACTTGACGCCGGCGGCGACGGTCGCGGTCGAGCCGACCGGCGAGCGGCGGGCGCCGGCGGCGGAGGCGCGCACCACCGACGATCGCCTCCAGCGAGGCACCGACCACGAGCTCGAGGGGCGCCGGCTGACGGCGCTGGCCGGGTATCGCGCGGAACTGGCCCGCGCCCCAATGAGCTTCGCCCTGCTCGAGGCTGCGGGCCGGCTGGCGGTCTCCCTCGGCTGGCCGGAAGCGGGCGACCCGCGCGCGCTGGAGTGGCTGAGGGCGGCGCACGCGCTCAATACGACCGATGCGGAGGTCCGGTACTACCTCGGCCTCGCGCTCGCTGCGACGCGCCCGGCAGAAGCCCGTGGGCATTTCGAAGCCGCGCAACGGTTCCGCGGCACCCGGGCGGCCGCATCCCTGCAACTTGCGCGGCTGCTCTCGCGGCAGGGCGAATACGGCGACGCCTTGCGGCACCTGCAACGCGCGATCGCCGACAGTCCTCGGGCATGGCGGTTGGGCGCATTCGAGCTCTTTCTGTTGCGTTCGCTCGGGCGGAAGGACGAGGCGCGCACGCGCGCCGGCCACTGGCGGAGCGTCGATCCGACGAACTCGCTGCTTCGCTTCGAACTCACACAGCTCGGCGAAGAAGACGCGGGCCTGTGGCGCCACCTCGCCACCGACGTCAACCGCGTGCTCGATCTCGTCGAGCATTACCTGTCGCTCGGCGCACGTGCGGATGCCCGCCACGTCCTCGAGCGCGAGTACCCGAGGGTAGACCCGCCGCTGCGCGAGCCGGGCGCCGTCGTGCCGCAGGAATCGCCACTGGCGGCGTACTACCGCGGGTACGTGCGCGAGAGGCTGGGCGGACCGTTTCGCCGCGACTACGCGGTCGCCGGAACGCTGCGGATCACCTACGCCTTCCCCACCCGCCGCTCGGATTACGCGGCGCTGGAGTCGGCGCTGCGCGCCGATCCGGGCGACTCCACGGCGCGATTCCTGCTCGGCTCGCGGTATCTCGCCAGCGGCCTGGCAGAGCACGCGATCGACGCATGGCGTCGCGTGCGGAAAGTGAGGCCGGCGATTCCCACCCTCCATCGCAATCTCGGGCTCGCGCTGCTGCACGGTCCGGGCGACCTCGCCGAAGCCAGGGCCGTCCTCGAGGAGGGCACACGGCTCGACGCCGCGAACGTCGAGGTGTACCTGTGGCTCGATGCCGTGCTCAGCGCCGCCAACGCGCCGCCGCGCGAGCGCGTCGCAGCGCTCCGCCGCTTCCCGTCCGCCGACGGCATGCCCTCCGCCCTCGTGTTCAAGCTCGGTCTGGCGCTGGCGGAAGCGGGGGACCATGAGGTGGCCGAGCGGCTGTTCCACGACCGCTTCTTCCCGCGCGAGGAAGGCGGCACGAACGTGAGGACGGTGTACGCGCAGGTGCGGCTGACGGCGGCGGCGGCCGAGGCGAAGGCCGGCAGCTGTACGACCGCGCTCGAGATCCTCGACTCGCTGGCGCGCGAGCGGCCGGGACTGGCGTTCACGGCCGGCGGACTCGCCGATGCACTCGGCTCCACGGCCATGTCGCGTCAGGCCGGCAGCGTCGAGGCGCGATGCGGTCGCACGGCTGCAGCGCGAGCACGATGGCAACGCCTCGCGCAGGCGTTGACTTCGGGCGGCGCGCCGATCAACGTCGCCGTTGCCGACGAGGCGCGGCGCCACCTGGGGCGGGCGCGAACGGCTGTGGACCGCCGCCGCCTCGAGCAGGCGCTCGAGTCGGCCACCACGACGCTGGAGTCTGGCGGCACGAGCAGTCCCGGCCTGGCGGAATACGCGCGGGCGTCACTGCTGGCGGCGCTCGGCCGCCCCAATGAGTCGCGCCGCGCGCTCGCCAGGGTGTTCCGGTTTCCCGACCGCGGCCTGTCGCACGCGCTCGCGCGGGCTGCGCTGGGGGGAGAGAAACCATGAGGATCTGCTGGTGCGCGCTGCTGGCGGCGCTGCTGCCGGCGTGCGATGTCGAGGCGGGGGTACGCCGGATCTGGGCGGTGAGCGACGGCGACAAGATCGAGCGCGACGCGCGCGACCACGCGCTGGCCGAGGGCAACAGCGCGTGGGACGGGCGCACCATCCGCCTGTTCGGCGCGCGCAACGAGGTCCTCGCCTTCCAGGTGATCGTGGAAGCGGACGCCGCGGGAATTCGCTCGCTGTCGTTGCGGCTGCCGGCACTCACCTCCGCGCGCGATCGCATGGAGTACCGGCCGCCGGGAGCAGATCCCACCGAATACGTCGGCCGTCCCATCCAGGTGTTCGCGGTGCGTTACATGGAGGTGACCGCGCCGTCGCATGCGTCATGGGTCTACGTCCGGGGATCCCCGGCTGCACCCTCCGATCCGACGGGATGGAAGCCGGTGCAGCTCGTGCCCGAACACACGCGGAGCGACCGGGGCGGGTTTCCGCTCGCCGTGCAGCCGAACCAGAACCAGGCGATCTGGGTCGAGGTCTTCATCGGTCGATCGCGGGCGCCCGGCGTGTATCGCGGGACGATCGAGGTCCGTGCCGACGCGGTGCGGCGGACGGTGCCGGTGGAATTGCAGCTGTTCGACTTCACCCTTCCCGACAAGAACAGCATGCACGCCATGCTGTTCTACTCGAGCGATCAGCCCGAGCGGTACCACGGCCGGAACATGGATCCCGCCTACCACCGGCTGGCGCACCGCCACCGCGTGGAGTTCGTGCACGCCTACGACGAGCGGAGCCTGCAGGCGGCCTGGGGGCGGTTCTCGGGTGCGGACTTCACGCGCGAACGGAAGTACGAGGGACCTGGCGAAAGCGTCGGCAACGTGATTGCGCCGCGCAGCTTCTACGGACCGGGCCGCGACTTCGACAATCGCGCAACCGCGTGGGCGCAGAGCGACAGCTGGATGACGTTTCTCCGCGAGCAGCTGCCGCGCGCCATCACGTTCCTCTACATGCCCGACGAGCCGCGCCCGCCCGAGTACCCGCGGATCCTCGCGCTCGCGGAGAACATCCACTCCAATCCCGGCCCGGGCCGCGCGCTGCCCATCCTCGTCACCAGCACCTATGCCGAGGCGCTGGATCCTGCGATCGACATCTGGGCATCGGGACCGAAGGGCTTCAGGCTCGATCTCGTCGCCAGCGAGCGGGCGCGCGGGCGCGACTGGTGGTTCTACAACGGCGGCCGGCCGGCCGGTGGCGCGATTACCATCGACGCGCCGGCCACCGACGCGCGCGCGACCATCTGGGCGGCGTTCAAGCACGACGTCCGCGTCTACTTCTACTGGCACAGCGTGCACTGGCGCCACAATTCGCAGAAGCCGACCGACCGTGACCAGAACGTCTGGGCGAACTCGATCACCTTCGACAACCGGAAGCAGGAGCGCCGTTCGCCGGACGACCAGGGTTACATCCACGGCGACGGCGTCCTCGCGTATCCCGGCGAGGAGCGGCTGCACCCCGAGGAGGACCGCGGGATTCCCGGACCGGTGGCGACCGTCCAGCTCGCGAACTTCAGACGCGGGCTGCAGGACCATCAGTACCTGACGCTCGCACGCCGGCTCGGCCTCGACGCGCTCGTCTCCGAAGCCCTCGCGGCGATCGTCCCGCGCGTCTTCTCGGACGCGGGCGCGCGCGTGAGCTTCCCGGAAACGGGCGACCCCTACGAGGCCGTCCGCCTGAAGCTTGCACGGGCGATTGCGGCCGCGCGGAAGTGACGATCAGAACCGCAGCCGCAAGCCGAGCCGGATGACGCGGCCGACCGAGAACCCTTCGGGGCTGGCGACCGCATCGGCGCCGAGAACCGCCGTCGTGCCGTTCTCGGCAACGCCGTTGATCAGGTAGTCCGTCAGATCCATGAAGCCGCCGGTGCCGAGGCCGACGCTGAACTGCGGGTGATTGAAGGCGTTGTCGAGCAGCGCCGTGAACTCCCCGCTCACCCCGTTGCTGCGGAACACGTCCTTGTAGAAGGCGAAGTTCACGATCCACGTTCCCGGCCCCCGGACGCTGCCCTTCGCCGCCGTGCCCAGCGTGCCGGGCGCAGGCAGGGCGAAGGCGGTGAGATCGTAGAAACGGGCGCGCGTGCCGCCGGTATTCGGCTCGCCGAGGACGTCCGGCCGCCATGCCTCGCCGAACTGTCCGACGCCGTCGAGCGCGCGACCGGTGTTCGCCGGGTAGATGCCGCCGGTGTCGCCGTAGGTGAAGTAGGGCGTGAGGTTCGGCCCGGTCCGCGCCTGGAAGATCGTCGACACCGTCCATCCGCCGACGATCGCATCCGCCCAGGCGGGCATCGCGCTGCCGAACGGGCGGCCGCGCCCGACGGGCACGTCCCAGGTGCCGTTCATGACGACGCGGTGCCTGACGACGTTCGGATCGGGTCCGCGGTCCTTCTCGATGTCGTACGGGTCGTACTGCACGACGCCGATCGTGCTGTTGCCGCTGTCCGGCGCGTTGCCGTCCGAGCCGGCGAGCGTATACGCGACGTTCACGGCGAAACCGTTCCGGAAGCGCCGCCGCACCTCGAGCTGCAGCGCGTGGAACTGGCCCTCGCCGGTGTTCTCGGTAATGTCCATGAACGTCCCGTAGAGCGGGAACGGCAGGCGCGCCCGCGCCGCCGGGTCCTCGTCGACGTTGCCGAGCGGCACGGCGCTCGCCTGCACGGTGTTGTAGTCGCGGTGCACCAGCAGCTTCCTCATCGTCGAACCGATGTAGCTGACGCGGCCGCCGAGATCGCCCGGCAGCTCGCGTTCGAGCGTGAGGTTGTACTGGTAGATGTCGGGCAGCTCGAGGTCGAGGTCGAGCCCCTGGTTGCCGAAGCCGAGCGACTCGCTGCGCGTGCCGGACGAGAACCCCTGCTGCAAGGTCCCGCGCCGGTACCGGATCGTGTAGCGGAAGGGGTTGCGCGACATGATGTCGCGCGCGCCCTGCGCGGCGCCGGTCGGGTGGAAGATGCCGAATCCGCCGCGCACGACCGTCTTGTTGTCGTCGAGCCGCTGCGCGAAGCCGGCGCGCGGGCTGACGTTGTTGCGGTCCGTGCCGATCAAGGCGCGGCCGACGCCGTAGCGGTCGGCGGTCAGCGTCCGATCGAGCTGGCGCGCGCCGGGCGGCAGCAGCTCCGCGATCGGGGCACTGGGCACGAGGTGGTGACCGTCGTCCAGGGGCACGAAGTTGGCGTAGATGTCGTTCCGGTCGACGAACACGCCCACCACCTCGTAGCGCAGCCCGAGGAACAGCGTCAGCCGGCTGTTCAGCTTCCAGTCGTCCTGCGCGTAGAGCGCCCAGTCGTTGGAGAAGGTGTCCATCGGCATGTCGCCGCGCGTGTTGCGTTGCTCCCGCGTCTCGTTGGGCAGGCCGAGGAGCAGGTCGGCGAAGGCGTTCCCGGTGGCGTACCCGGACAAGGCGTAGGCGCCCTTCGACTCGTTGGCGCCGGTCGAATACCCGTCCTTCGCGTAGTTGCGCGTGTAGATGCCGCCGAACTTGATCGAGTGCGCCCCGCGCAGCCACGTCGCCGTGCTGCTCGCGGAGAACGAGGACTGGTCGAGGTCGCGGAACGTGTTCTGGCGCTGGTCGCGGATATCGGAGGGCCGGTTCGTGCCGCTGAAGAGGAAGCTCGGAAACCCGGGCGCCTGCGCGGCCAGCGGCGGCACCTCCAGCCCGAGCTGCGAGGTGACGTCGCCGGCGACGAAGCGGCTGCGCCGGTTGCGGACGTCCTCGCTGTAGCCGGCGCGGAACTCGTTCACCAGCGCGCTGGACCAGATCCGGGTCCAGCCGAAGGCCAGAGTCGTCGCCGTCGATCGCCGGTCGAGCAACCCGAGGTTGGTCAAGCCGGCGCCGCCGTTGCCGCCCGTGCTCTCGAACGTGAAGGCGTCGGGGTCGCGCCGCTGCCAGCTCACCCGCGCGAACACCGAATCGTCGCGGCTCACCTCGTGATCGATCCGGCCGTCGCCGCGATCGCGCGTGCGCTCGAGCGGGAGGATCTGGCGGTAGTCGCCGTAGCCGCCCGCGGCCAGCGTCGGCTGATTGGGCAGGGGGTAGAAGAACTCGAGGATCCGGCGCGCCGCCGAATCGATCCGATCCGGCGGAATGCGGTTGCCCGGAAACGGCGCGCCGGTGTTCGGGTCGCGGACGACGAACGGGTTGGCCGAGAAGTCGCCGTTGCGCATCGCCGCGGTCGGCACGATTGCCCGCGAGCCGCCGCCGAGCGCCTTCAGCCGGCTGCCCTCGTAGTTGCCGAAGAAGAACGTCCGGTTGCTGACCAGCGGGCCGCCGAGGCTGACGCCGTACCGGTAGTCGTGGGTGTCGGCGTTCGGGTCGTCGCGCGACACGCCGTTGAGCGTCTGCGCGTAGGTGCGGGCGTTGAGCTCGTTCGAGTTGTAGTCGGCAAACGACGAGCCGTGATAGCGGTTGCCGCCCCGCTTGCTCGTCACGATCACGCCGGCCAGCCCGCCGTACTCCGCGCTGTACGAGTTCGACAGCACCTGTACTTCGGCGATCGCGTCGAGGCCGGGCGCGGCGTTCGACAGCTCGCCGAAGATGCCGGCGCTCGACGGCTGCCCGTCCTGGATGTAGGACGCACCGTAGGTGCGGCCGCCGAGGAACTGGATGCTGTCGAAGCCGCCGACGATGTTCGCGTTGAGCGTGAGGAAGTCCTGCACGTCGCGGCTGTTGCGCGGCAGGTCGCGGAGCTGCTGCTCGTCGAGGCCGCGCGCGATCGACTGGCTCTCGACGGTGATGTTGTTCTGCCCTTCGGCGGTGACGGTCACGAGGTCCTCGAGCCCGCCGACCTCCAGGTTGAGATCGGTGCGCATCACCGACGCGGCGCGCAGGACGACCCCCGCCCGGGCCACCTTCTTGAAGCCGCTCAGCGTGGCCGAGACGGTGTAGGTCCCGGAGCGGAGATTGGGGAACTCGAACTGCCCCTGCGCGTCGGTCTGCGTCTCGCGCGTGACGTTGGTTTCTTCGTCAGTGACCACGACCGTCGCGCCCGGCACGACGTTCTGCTGCGGGTCGTACACCGTCCCGCGGATCGTGCCGAGCGTCGTCTGGCCGGCAGCGGGCAGCGCGGCGCCGGCAGTCAGCAGGATGAAGATCAAGCGCGCGCACAACGTGCGCGACATGGAAGTGGCTGGCATCGTGACCCCCAGGGCACTGGACGGAAGGCAGGGAAACCGAGGTGGCTGTTGTAGAGGGTTCAGGGCGGCCGTGTCAACGGCATTCAACGGAAAGCACGGCAGCCCAGCCGTTCAAGGCGGCTCACCGGATCTGGAGCGCCTGTCTGGTGGCCCCACCGATGAACGTTCGGCGTGAGCGGACGGGTCTGGGCGCCGGCGACCCGTCAATGCGTGCGGTACCTGCCGAGCTCGACCCACCTGCCTGCCACCATGACCCGCTCCACCGACCGGACTGCCGCGATGTCGTGGAGCGGATTGTCCCGGAGCACGACGAGGTCGGCCTGCAGGCCGGGCTTCAAGGTCCCGAGCTGATCCTCCCGATACAGGAACATCGCGGCCGTGCCGGTTGCGGCCGTGATCGCCTCGAGCGGCGAGAACCCGCTCGCGACGAGCAGTTCGAGCTCACGCCATGGCGCCTCACCGCGGGCGGCGAACGGCACCTCCGAATGCCCGCCCATGACCACACGGGCACCTTCGCGTGCGACACGCCGCGTCAGCTGCTGCATCTTCGCGAACCCGGCGGCAAGCACCGGGATCATCTCCGGCTTCGTCCCTGTCGGCGGACGGTCCGCCCGCCGCTCGAATACCGCGAGTGTCGCGTCGACCCATGGCCGGCGCTCGCGCAGCACGCGATAGAGCGCCTGCGCCTCCGGGCCGTCGAGGTCGGCGCCGGCGAACAGGCGGTAGCGCCCGTCGCGGCGCGCGTCGTTGTCGCGAAGGACCGCCTGCCGGTACCTCTCCGCTTCCACGCGCGGCAGCAGGCTCGCGCCGAACGACGTGATGTGCTCGATGCCGTGCAGGCCCGCTTCGATCAGCTCGCCCGCGTCGACGAGTTCGAGGTGCGCCGTGCAGGGAATCCGCCGCGCCTGGCAGACGTCGATGACCGCCTTCGCGCCCGCGAACGGCAGCCGGTAGTAGATCTTGATCGCCGTCGCGCCTTCTCGCACCGAGCGCTCCGCGTGGCGCCGCGCTTCCTCGGCGTCGCGGGCGACGACCGAGTCGGCCGGATAGGCCGGGTTCTCGCCGTCGATGTGAGGGCCGGTAATGAACATTCGCGGGCCGGCCAGGCCGTCGGCCGCGATCATCCGCCGCAGCTCGTCGAACTTGTGGTTCCACTGCCCGGGGTCGCGGAAGGAGGTGATGCCATGACTGAGCTGCCGCAGCGCCAGCTTCGGATCGTTCTCGATGTGGAAGTGGAGATCGATCAGCCCGGGAATGACGGTGCGGCCGGCGAGGTCGATCGTCTCGGCGCTCTGTGGCGCCGCCACCGTACCGGCGGGCCCGACCCGCACGACACGGTCGCCGTCGATGACGAGGCGCCCTTCTTCGATCGGCCCGGCGCCCGTACCGTCGACGATGCGGACGTGATCGAGTACGACAGGGCGCGCGTGCCGCGCGGCCCGGGACACCGCGCCGGCGGCCAGCGCCGCGACCACGACGAGCACCACCCGGTGGGATGCAGCCATTCGTCCCCTGTTCACACGCGCGCCTCGCCTGGCGCGGAAGGTACCGGCATGATCGCATGCCGGCAGCCCACGCGGTCCGAGGCCGGTTCCGCACGCAGGGTCAGAGCGGTGTGTAGATGGTCTCGTCCCACCGATCGGAAATCCTGATGAGTTCGATCTCGTAGCGTAAGGCGGCGTTCGGCGGGAGATCGGGGTGAAGGCTGCGTTCGCTCCAGGTCAGGTTCGGGCTGACCCTGACCCTCCGCACTCCGCCCACGGCCATGCCGACGATGCCGTAGTCAATCGCGGGAACCACGTCCCTCTGCCCAATCTCGAACTGGACAGGGTACGGCTTGTTCCTCGACGTGTCTACCTTCTCTCCACGCGGGAGGAAGCAGTCATAGTGTACAAGCGCGATGCGACCTCGCGCAGCAACCTCTCCAAATCCGATCCTGACGTCCTTTGCCTTGATGCTCCTGGACGATCGCATCGCCAATATGCCTCGTCAGACTGACTGCGCTCGCGCCGTCCCCCTTGCCAGCTGGACGGCCAGCTTCCACGATCAGAACGGCCGGTAGCCTGTCGGATCCGCGATCAGACCATGCGTGCCGGTGGCATCCGTATAGAACCCGACGAACACGCCCGCGCTGTTCGCGGTCTCCGGCGTCGCGCCGCTCCCCGGCAGGTCGATGAACGTGTACCCGGCCGCCGCCAACACATCCTCCAGGCCGACGACGAAGGCGCGAGGCTGTCCGTTGCTCTGCCGGTAGAAGCCGAGGATCTGCCGGGTGTCGTTGATGCCGATGGCGAGCGTGCTGTTCGCCGGCGCGCCCGGTGCGTCGAACCCGATCCAGGCGCCGTCGTTCGTCAGCACGAACCCGTGTCCGACCTGGCCTGGCAGCTCGTTGTATTGACCGGCCATGTCGCCGCGGGTGTTGATGTAGTACGGATAGGTGTTGAGCGCCCCGGGAACGTCGATCCGTGTGAAGACGCCGTCCTGCAGGGTGAATCCATGAAAGAGGAGCGACGCGTCCCTGAAATGACCGAACACGATGCCCGTGTCGCTCACGCCGTTCACCTGGGTATACGTGGTGCCGGGATAGTCGATCGTGTTCACGATTCCGTCGCGCAGCACGTACCCGTGCCGCGTCCCCGGCGCGTCCGAGTACCAGCCGGTGATCTCTCCCCGGTTGTTGATCTGGTTGGCGGCGCTCTCGTAGGTCCCCAGGACGCCGGCTGGGTCCAGCGGCTCGAACTCGCCGCGCCAGTACTTGAACGCGTGCCGGGGCTGGCCGGGCATGATGTAGTGACCCACCATCTCGTAATGATCGTTCAGGCCAATCAGCCGCGTGACCGCGGCACCGGGGTAATCCACTTTCGTAAACGAGTACTGAGCGAAACAGGGGTGCGCTGCGAGCAGCAGGAGTGCGACGAATACCAGAGACCGCTTCATGATTGCCTCCACCGGCGGGTGGCGCGCCCGATGCGTCCCGAAGCGAGCCGCCGGAACGGTCCCGGATGCAAGAGCGCAGCGAGTGACCGCCGTACCAGAGCATTTGCCGCAGGAAGGCGATCGTTTCGCGCAGCGCTCCGGAGACGCATGCGTCCCCGCGCAGCGCTGGAGTGAGTGGGACGGTCAGGCGGAACGAAGACGGCCGAACAAGGCGCCGGCCAGCGCCCCGGTCGCCGTGAGCAGCGCCACGGCCCCCATGTGCCCCGCCAGCGTGTGCGCCGGGGTCGTGATGGCACAGTACAGGCGCCAGCTGGACTCCACGGCGAGTCCCCCGGCAAGCCCCGCCAGCCCTCCGGCGATGGCGGGACGCGAGACCAGCCCGCGACTCAGAACGGCAGCGGCAAACCCGAGCGGGACGAGGCCGAGCAGGTACTCACGCGAGAGGCACACGCGCAGCGCTCTCGGTTGGAGTCGCGGCGGCGGGCTCCACGGCGCCAGCGTGAACCAGCCTGCCGTCCAGAGCGCCTGGACGAGGACGACGGTCAGCAGCACGGCCGCCAGCCGGCGTGGCGACAGCAGGCGTCCGGGCATTGATTCACGTATCGCCGCCGCCAGGACGACTACGGCCGTGGCCGTCTGCAGCAGCCATCCGGCCCCGAGGAATTCCGGCGGCAGGAGCCGCGCGCTTCTGCCCCAGAACAGCGGCACGGACACGAGAAGGGCCGCGCACACCAGTGCGAAGCGGACGGCGCGCCGCCGCGGCGAACCAATTGGCGTCACCGGCTCGAGGCCTGCCGCTATCGCGTCACGGAGCGCAGGCGGGAGCGATGATTCGGGCATCGTTGCGCCAGGCTGTGTTCCTCGATTGTACTTGTCCGGAACCGCAGGGGATGTTTCACGGAGGCAGCGCCCTCTCCGAGGACCGTGGGTAAGGGCGCCTAAGGCCAGGGCAGGTCACCAGGAACGTGTCACACACCAGTTCCGACGAGGACGATCGGATCCTGAACGAGCTGATGTGCCGATATCAGACGGGCGATGGCGCGGCGTTCGAAGAGCTGTACACCCGCACCCGCCCCCTGGTCCACCGGTATCACGCCGCGCTCGCCGGCGGGATCCAGGCGTCGGACCTGACGCAGGAGACGTTTCTGCAGTTGCACCGATCCCGCCGGCTCTACGATCCGCGGCTGCCGGTGGTGCCGTGGCTCCTGGCCATTGCGCGGCACGTGCGGCTCATGGCCGCCCGTACCGTCCGCAGGCGGCTCGCACGCGAAGTGCCGCTGGAGGACCGGGACATCGAGGCGACAGCGCCGATCGACGCGGTCCTGCAGAAGGCGATCCTCACGCAGGCGCTGACCCGCCTGCCCGAACACTACCGCGACCCGATCGTGCTCCATCACTTGCTGGGGATAGGGTTCCGCGACATCGCGGGAATCGTGGGGAGTAGTGAAGGCGGCGCCCGGATTCGCGCATCGCGCGGCATGTCGGCGCTCCGCCGGCTGCTCGGCGGCTTGCCGCCGCCGCAATGACCGGCCGGGCCGATCGCGATTCGACGGCTTCTTGTCGGCGATGTTGTCGGCGATTGACAACCCTCCAAACCGGGCGATAATCCTCCAGGTTCACTGTCCAGCCGGCATGTGCGGGGGAGGGCCGCGGAGCATGCCTCGGGCATTCCAGCGCGCGCGACTGCGCAGGGGAGCGGGCGGAACCCGGCCGACGTCTCCCCCATCAGACGAAGAGGAGCTGCAATGCGAACCCGACCCTGGCTCGTGCTGGCGGCGCTGTTCATCCAGGTGGCATCCGCGCATGCCGACGACCACAGCGCGGAGTTCTTTGGCGCGGCCGCATATGCCGACGGGAGCCACCTGTGGGGCTTCACCGTGGCGTCCGCGTTCACGCCGTATCCCCGTCACTACGCTGGCCCCAAGCTGTTGAGCGTGGTCATGGACACGAGCGCCCACTTCGGTTCCCACGAAGGAGCCACCTTCAGGCGCACGACGTACCTGTTCGGTCCGCGCGTGACGTTTTCGCAGGCGCCGTCGAATCCTCACAAAGTGCACGCGCAGGTGCTGTTCGGCGGCGTGCACACCAACGACGCCGGCCTGGGCAGTGACGATCTGGCGGTCGCGTTCGGCGGGGCGTACGAATGGCTGCCCGGCGGCCTCTTCAGCAACAGCCGGGGTTCGCGTGTGGAAGCGTATCGGTGGGCAGTCCGCGGCCAGGTCGATTACGTCACGGTCGGTGGCGACCGGGAAAACTTCCTGCGGGTTTCGGGCGGACTCGTCTACCGAATCACGAAGGACTAGACGCCCGCAGCGGTGAGAACAGCCAGCTGTGGCCAGGTCTGACCCCGGCTCGTCGAAGCGCTCGTCGATCCTCTCGCCTGGCGACCAGCTGGGGCCCTACCGGATCGTGGACCTGCTGGGCACGGGAGGCATGGGCGAAGTCTACCGGGCGTACGACTCCCGCCTCGCCCGGGACGTGGCGCTCAAGGTCCTGCGCCGCGAGCTCGATGCCGACCACGTGGCCCGCTTCAGCCGCGAAGCGCGGGCCGCCGGCAGCCTCAACCACCCGAACATCGTCGCCGTCTTCGACGTCGGCTCCGAAGGCGGTGTCCCCTACGTCGTCACCGAGCTGCTCGAGGGAGAAACCCTTCGCGCCCGGATGGACCACGGCCCGCTGTCCTACCGGAAGGCAATCGATTACGGGATCCAGATCGCCCAGGCGCTCGACGCGGCGCACGCCAAGGGGATCTGGCACCGCGACGTCAAGCCCGCCAACGTGTTCCTCACCCACGACGGGCGCGTGAAGCTGCTCGACTTCGGCATCGCGAAGCTGGGCGAACGCGAGCCGCGCGAGGCGGAGGCCACCGCGGAGACGACCACCGACACGACCCGCGTGGGCGTGGTGCATGGCACGGCCGGATACATGTCTCCCGAACAGGTGCTTGGCGAGCCCGTGGATCACCGCACGGACATCTTCGGCCTGGGCGCCGTTCTCTACGAGATGTTCACCGGCGCGCGCGCCTTCCAGCGTCCGTCGACGGTCGAGACCCTGAGCGCCGTCCTGCAGGAAGACCGGCCCGATCCGCTGGCCGCGGACCCCAGGCTGTCGCCTGCCGCAGCCGCCGTGGTCCGCCGCTGTCTCGAGAAAGCCAAGGAGGAGCGTTTCCAGTCGGCGCGCGACCTGGCATTCGCCCTGCAGCAGCTCCGCGAGACCACCGGCGTGGTCGGGGGGGTTGCGGCGGGACGGCACCCGGTCCGGCGCAGACTGCTGCCGGCGATTCTCGCCGCGGCCGTTCTCGCGCAGGGAATCGCGCTCGCGATGCTCCTGTCGCGCCCGGCGCGCGCGCCGACCTTCGAGCAGCTCTCGTTCCGCCGCGGGCGGATCGGCGGCGCACGGTTCGTCTCGCGTGGCGAGGCGGTCGTGTACAGCGAGGCGCGAGATCGGAACGAGCCCGACGTCTGGCGGATCGACCTGGCGGACAACCCGGCCTCGCCGTCCCGCCGCCTCGAGTACCCCACGGGCACCGACGTGCTGACGGCGCGCATGGGCGAGCTCGCGCTCTCACTCCACCGCCGCTTCGTTCTCGGCGAACGCTTCGTCGGCACGCTCGCCGTGGCGCCGGTCGGCGGCGGCGCGCCGCGCGAGATCGCCGAGAACATCGAGGATGCGGACTGGGACCCCACAGGCACGCATCTCGCCGTCGTCCAGTCGACCGGGGACGTCGGGGGAAACAGCAGGATCGTGTATCCCCCCGGGACGACGCTCTACGAGACGTCAGGGTCGATACGGTTCCTGCGCTTCTCCCGCGACGGACGGCGAATCGCGTTCGCCGAGGACCCGGCGGCCCGCGGCGTCGCCGGACGCGTGGCGGTGGTGGATCTGAAGGGTGCCGTGACGCCGCTCACGGACGAGTGGTCCAGCGTGCGCGGGCTGGCCTGGTCGGCCGACGGCGACGAGATCTGGTTCACCGCCGGCGCGCAGCGTTCGAATCGCGCGCTCCGCGCGGTGAACCTCGCGGGGAAACAGCGCGTTGTGCTGGAGGCGCCCGGCTCGCTGACGCTGTGGGACATCGCGCCGGACGGGCGCGTCCTCCTGACCCGCGACGAGGAGCGGCGCGCGGTGGTCGGGGTTCCGCCCGGCGAGACGGTCGAGCGCGATCTCTCGTGGTTCGACAACTCGGGCCTCGCCGACCTCTCCGAGGACGGACGCTGGCTGCTGTTCGGCGACGTCTTCGGACTGTACATTCGCGGCACCGACGGGTCGCCGCCCATCCACCTGGGTCTCACCGACGCGTTCGGGGACGATCTGTCGCACGACGGCCGGCTGATCCTGGCCACGCAGGGACGCCAGCTGGTCGTCCTCCCCAGGGGAGCCGGTGAGCCACGGCGGCTTCCGACGCACGGGATCGTCAGCTACCGCGGAGCCCGCTTCTTTCCCGACGCGCGCCGCGTCCTGTTCAACGGCCAGGAAGCCAGGCCCGGCAAGCCCGGAGGCGAGCCAGGGGTCTCGGATCTGCGCTCGTACATCCAGGATCTCCAGGGCAATCCGCCGCGGCCCCTCACACCCGAAGGTACCTGGGGGGTGTCCATCTCACCGGACGGCCAGTGGGTCGCGGCGATCGGCACGGGGCAACCGGTTTCACTCTGGCCGGTCGCGGGGGGGCCGGCGAGGGACGTGGCCGGCACCGAGCCAGCTGACCGCCCTGCCGCCTGGGGCGCCGACGGAGGCTCACTCTGGATTTTCCGCCGCGGCGAGATACCAGCGCAGGTCTACCGGATCGACATCGCGACGGGACGCCGGCAGCCCTGGAAGACGCTCGTTCCGCCCGACACCGCCGGCGTGTACTCGATCATCGAGTTCCGGATTACGCCGACGGGCGACTCGTATTTCTACAGCTTCACCCGTCTGCTGTCGCAGCTCTACCTCGTGCGCGGATTGCATTGATCGAGGGCCCGCGCGGCCGCCGTCGCGTCGACCGGCCACGATCGGCTCGCTCCGCGCGGCCGCTCGAAGCACATGGCTACACATTCGCGCGCGCAGGGAAAGCGCAATCCGCAAGTCGCAGTGGACGCGTGCGATTCCGGCCCTTGCTGGCGATCTCTCCGGATCCGATCTTCTCGTCCTGCGGACGGAGGCCCCTGGGGAGCCGCGTCGGGCACGACCGGACCGATCGGGATCCGCAACCTGCGAACCGCACGCTCACTGGAAGAGGTCGTACGACGGCCACGCCGAAACCGCGGCGATGATGTCGGCGACCATCTTCGACAGCTGGCCGGCGAATTGATCACCGCCCGGGCGCATGTTCGCCAGCGCCGCGAACGTGAAGCCGTTCGACCGCACCGCCATGACTGCCGTCGTTCCGGTCATCGCGCCGTTGTGCCATGGCGGGCTCACCACCCAGCCGAGCGCGTAGTTCGGGTCGTTGCCCATCGCATCGTTGATGCCGGCCTTGGTCGTCATCGTGGTGAACGACGACGCGCTGATGATGTCCGGCTTGCTCGGCTGGCCGTCCACGCGAACGAGGAACCGGACGAGATCGATGGGAGAGGCAATCCATCCGCCGTGCGCGTCGAAGCGGCGCACGTTCAGCGAGTACGCGCCGGCCGGCGAGTATTCGACCTCCCGCGGCCGGCGGTCGGCGACCGTGTTCCCCGCGATCACCATGGCGCTCACGCCCGCCGGCTTCAGCACTTCGTCGCGCACGTAGGTCTCGTAGGTCCTGCCGCTCTTCGCCTCGATCACCAGTCCGAGGAGCGCGTAGCCGAAGTTCATGTACTCGTAGGTCGCGCCGGGATTCCGCGTGACGAACCGTGCACTATCGTTGAGGACCCAGTTGATCAGCTGCGGGTGCGTGAGACCGGTGTTCTGGAACATCGGGTCGTTCGGCGTATTGCTGAACCCGGACACGTGCTGCAGCAGGTGCTGAACGGTGATGCCGTTGATCTTCTCGTTGCCGGCGGGCGTCGGATACGTCGGGCCGAGAATCGAGCCCGCGCCGAACACCTTGTCCGAGAGCGCGAGCTTCCTGCTTTCCACGAGCTTCATGACAGCCACCGACGTGATGGGCTTCGAGACGCTGGCGACACGAAACAGGTTCGTTGGTCCGACCTCTTCGCCGGTCGACGGAAGGGCCTGGCCGACGCCGGCGGCGTAGACGAGCCTTCCGTCCTTCGTGATTGCGAAAGCTACGCCCGGCGGTTGGTTCGCGTCCCTGTACGTCTTGACGGCCTTGGCGATGAGACCGAGGTCCGCCGCCGAGAAGTTCGTATTCACCCAGACGGTATTGACGCGGCCGCCGGTGCCCGCGGTGAACGCATTGACGTACGCCAGGCGGTAGCCCTGGTAGTAGTAGTTGTCGAAGACGTTCTGGTACCACGCATCCGGAATGCCGTGCCGCGCCACCCACGGGGGCCCGCCGCTCTTCTCCCAGATGGCGGCATAGAAGTCGGAGGCTCCGAGACGATAACCGCTGACCAGCTTGAGCCGGAATCCCTGCTTCCCGTAGTCGTCGAACGCATTCTGGTACTGGGCGGCCGTGAGGCCGTGGCGCGCGACCCACGCCGGGCCGCCGGACTTCTCGAAGATCGCCGCGTACCGCGGCTGACCGCCCACCGCGTAGGCGCTCACATGCAGCAAGCGAAAGTCCTGCTTCGTGAGGTCGGTGAACGTCTGCTGGTACTGCGCCGCCGTCAGCCCGTGGCGTGCCGCCATGGCAGGGCCGCCGCGCTTCTCCCAGATCGCGGCGTACCGATCCTGGCCGCCCACTGCGTAGCCGTTCACGTAGGTCAGGCGGTAACCCTGTTTGCCGAGGTCGTTGAACACTGCCTGGTATTCGGCGTTCGACAGCCCGTGACGCGCGACCCACGCCGGGCCGCTGCCCTTGACCCACAGGTCTGCATAGCGCACGGACCCGCCGCGCTCGTAGCCGCTCACGTTCACGAGTCGGTAGCCCTGCTTCGACAGGCTGTCGAACCTGGATTGATACTGCGCCGGGGTCAGTCCGTGGTTCGCGGTCCAGGGCTGCGCCCGAGCGTCGCGGGCGGTCGTGGCGAGCGCCGCCAGCACCGACAGCGCGATGAGCCTCGCGATGCGAACGATCCGGGAGCGCGGCGTCGCGATGCGTAGCATGGCATGGACCGTACTGAGCATGAGAAACCTCCTCCAGGCTTCCTGGTGTGTGGACCCCGGCGAGGCCGGGCGCGGCCCATCGCCCGCCGGGCAGGCGCGAAGTGTAGCGCAGCCCTTCAAGGGCCGCTGCGGGACGCCAGGCGCAGATCCGCGGACCTTGATCAGGGCCGGCGGACGCTCGGCGGAGTTGGCGCAGCGACGGACCTTCACGATCTGCCAGGACGTCTACTGGCCCGAACGCCTGGGAGGCGGCCGTGTTTTGCTGATACGCCGTGAGTGTCTGCCGGTCCGGAGATTCCCACGGAATGCCGTGGGAGTCCGGCTGCCCGGGCGTCCCAGGGACAGCGTCGGCCCGCCAAACCCATGTAGCAGCCGGCATTCGTCGCGACGACTCGTGCGAACCGGGAGGTATTGGTGTTGCAGCGCCGCCGATTGCAGTCAGTGTGGCCGGAGCGTCACAGATCCGATGACGTCACCGCGCATCGAGCGCACGGAACGTCGTCTGCGCGGGTAGTGGACCGTGATCGCCACAAAGAACGACGGTTTCAGGACGTTGGATGGGTGGCACCCCACGAGTTGTGGACCGGCGGCGCACGCCGGCCGAAAGGTGACGCCCTTCGCCCGCGTTGTGTGCGTGACTCTTCTCCTCGCGTGCCGAGCGGGTCCCCTCGCGGCCCAGACACCCGCTCCCACCGCCGAGCACACGCCCGGGCCTCCGACGATAGGAGCCGTCCTCGGTGAGATCCCCCGCGATCTGTGGCGATTCATCTCGTGGGACACCGCCGCGGTGCTCGGCTCCGGTGCCGCCACGGCGCTCGTCGCACATGCGTGGGACGACGACTTCGCCGGAGAGCTGGAAACCAACGTCCGGCTCAACAACGCCATGGAACCCGGACACACCTACGGCGCGTTCAGCGTACAGGTCGCTTTCGGCGCTGGCCTGTATGCCACCGGCTGGTTCGCGAAGAAGGGACGGCTGGCGACGGTCGGCGCCGATATCATGCGGGCGCAGATCCTGAGCCAGACATACACTCAGGCGCTCAAGTACAGCACGCAGCGCGAACGGCCGGACGGCTCGAATTCGAAATCGTTTCCATCCGGACATTCCGCCAGCGCGTTTGCCACGGCACGCGTGCTGCAGCGCCACTACGGCTGGAAGGTCGGCGTGCCGGCAACGCTGATCGCGGCCTACGTGGCGACCGCGCGCGTCCATGACAACCGGCACTATCTGAGCGATGTCGTCTTTGGCAGCGCGATGGGAGTTGCCGCCGAACGCACGGTCACGCTGCACGCGGGCCGCTTCCGCATCACGCTGGCGCCGACCGCCGGCGGGCTCGCCGTGTGCGCCGCGAGAGTCGAATGACGACCCGGTCGAAACGGGATGACGAGAGGCCGTGCTGAAGCCGGGGCACCGCGCGCCTAGTCGCGTCTGGGACGGCGGAGCCCGAGTTTGGCCATTCGGGTTTCGAGCGTCGTGGGCTTGAGTCCGAGCCGGTCGGCCGCGCCGCCGACACCGCGGATGCGCCAGCCGGTGCTCTCGAGCACCCGGCGGATATGTTCTCGCTCCACCTCGTTCAGCTTGACGCGCGGGACGGCGACCCCGGCCGGCACCGGCGGAACGGTAATCGTCAGACGCGTGCCGGTCGCCACGATCATGGCGCGCTCGACGACGTTGCGCAGCTCCCGGATGTTGCCCGGCCACGGGTACTGCTGCAGCGCTGCCATGGTCTCCTCCGGGATCGTCTCGATGGCTTTTCCGAGGAGCGTCGAGAACTCCTGCACGAAGTGCCACACGAGGAGCGGAAAGTCCTCGACGCGTTCCCGCAGCGGCGGCACGCGAATGGGAAAGACGTTGAGGCGGTAGAACAGGTCCTCGCGAAACAGGCCCTCGGCCGTGCGCTGCTCGAGATTGCGATGGGTGGCGGTGATGATGCGGACGTCGACGCGAACCGTCCGCGGGCTTCCCAGCCGTTCGATCTCCCGTTCCTCCAGGACCCGCAGCAGCTTGACCTGGACTTCCGGGGGCAGGTCGCCAATCTCGTCGAGGAACAGCGTTGACCTGTCCGCCAGCTCGACGCGGCCGACCTGGCGCGTCACCGCGCCGGTAAACGCGCCCTTCTCCCGCCCGAACAGCTCGCTTTCGATCAGCGTGGCTGGGATGGCGGCGCAGTTCACGCGTACCATCGTGCGTGCTCGGCGCGGGCTCCGTTCGTGGATCTCGGTCGCGAACAGTTCCTTGCCGGTCCCGGTCTCTCCGCTGAGGAGCACGGTCGAATTGGTCGCGGCCACGTCCTGGATCTGTTCCAGCACCCTGCGGACGGCGGCGCTGCGTCCGACAATCGGACCGGTGCCCAGACGCTCCTGGACTTCGCGCCGCAGGTAGACGTTCTCGTGGTGCAGCTGCGCGCGCAGCCGCTGCACTTCGTCGAGCGTGCCTTCAAGGCGGAGCTTGGCTTCCTTGGCTTCCGTGATGTCCATGCACGAGCCGAGAAAGCCGTCGAACGCCCCCCGGCTGAATACGTGGGAGCGCCGTGGTCGAGGATCCAGCGCCATGCGCCGTCGGTCCTCCGCCGCCGGTACTCCATGCTGAAGGCGGTCCGCCCGTCGAAGGCTTCGCGGTAGGCGGTCACGCACGAATCGCGGTCGTCGGGGTGGACGCCGCCGAGCCAGCCATCGCCGAGCTGGTGTGGCATCGAGTGCCCGACGAACTCGAGCCACTGACGATTGAACCACGTGCCTCTCCCGTCCGGACCGCTCTCCCAGATCATCACCGGCGCATCGTCGGCCAGCGCACGGAAACGCCGTTCGCTCGCCTCGAGCTCGGCATCCGCGTGCTGCCGCGCCAGCGCGCTCGCAAAGACGTCGGCGATCAGCTGCAGGCGGCCGATGACTTCCTCGGGCCACTCGCGCCGTTGGCGCACCGAGGCAAAGCCTATCAGGCCAACGACCCGGCCGGCCACCGAGAGCGGCAGAGCAATCCGCGACTGCGTGCGGTAATAACGCAGGGCCTCGCGTTCAATCGGGTTCGGTACTTCCTTCGGGTCGCTGAACGCCGCACATTCCCCGTTCAGGATCTTCGCGAACGTCCACGGAAACATGTCCCTGGCCGACACGATCACCGGTGTCGGCGGCTCGTCCCAGGACACTGAATGTGTGCGTCGCCACCAGATCTCCAGTGCTTTCCTGCACCTGGAACATGGAGCAGCGATCCACCCCGAGCGCCTCGACGATGCGGCGCAGCGCGCTGGAAATGATTTCGTCGACCTGTTCCCCTTTGACAGAGACGAGCGATGCCGAGACGTTGGTTACGAGACGTTCGAATTCGACGCGCTCGTATACCGCCCGGCGAAGCTCCTCTTCCCGGCGCTGATGCTCGCTCACATCCACGACACATCCGAGTACGAACGTGCCGTCCGGCGTGTGCAACGGGGCGACTGCGAGCTCCAGGGGCGACTGAGAGCCGTCCTTGCGGCGGCCGAGCAGCTCGCGGGCCCGATTCCTGCCATCGGCTGGAGGCCGGGTCAGGTAGTCGACCCACTCAGCGGCGTGGAGCGTTTCGCGAGAGTTCAGCAGGAGTTCGACGGGCTGGCCTGTCAGCTCGCCCGGTTCGTAGCGAAACTGCCGTTCGAGCGCGCGGTTGACGCGGGCAATGGTCCCGCCCGGCGCGATGACGAGCGCACCGCCCGGCGAGGCATCCACAAGGACACCGAGCAAATCGACAGGACGAACGCTCTGTGCCAGCTCGGTGGCGACCGGCTGCAGCTCTGGCTCACCCATAGGCGTCGGTGGTGGTGGTGGCCGGAACCCCCATGCCACTATACAGCAGCGCAGGGTCGCAGCCGGCAGACGTCCGCCTACCCGCGAGGCGCGTGCGAATACTTCCATCGCCAGCGCGCTCGAGCTCCTCGTCGGTTTCAGCGCGACGGCGATCGACCGGGCGCCACCTCCGGGGCGTGTTCAGGAAGGAACGGAAGATCGAGGGACGTTACGGCCGTTGCGCGGGCGAAGAACACTCCTGATGCCGATCACACGGGGTCGGACAATTCTTTGGTACCGACCATCCCGCGAGCGTGCGCCGACGCTCGACCTCGAAACCGACGACGCACGCATCCACGATCGCATCCTGGTCAGGCAGGCGTGACCAGTCATGACGAACGGCGGTCACAGCCGACCGTGCATCGACCGCGGTCGTTCGGTATACCGCAGCTCCTGTCGCACAGAGTACCAGCGAAACAGCGCCACGGCGGCGAGCAGGATGGGAATCTCCGTCAGGGCGTACGTCGTGACGAAGCGGGCGAATTCGGCGCGGCCCAGCAGCGTGACGGCAATCGTGAGCGCGACGGTGAGGTTGCGCGTACCGAACTCCGCCGCGACCGTGAAACGGTCCCTGGGGTCTCTCGTGAACACCGTCGCCGTGAGCCAACCGACCGAGAGTGCGAGGAGCACGAACGCCGCCGCGAATGGCACGGTGGTCGCCAGTCCGCTCACGAACGCGCCGACATCCTGGAAGATGATCAGCAGAAGGACTGCCGCGATGCCGATGAAGGCCGTGCGCCGGAGCGCCCGGCCGTGGCGCGCAACGGAATGCTGCAGGCGGCGTCGGAACCACATGCCGAGCGCGACGGGAAGCCCGAGCATCAACGTGAGTTGACTGACGAGCAGGGGAATCGGCGCCGCCAGGTCGAGCGAACGACCGCTCAGCAGCTCGAACCCCGCGCTCACGAGCGGAATCGTCACGCTCGCGAACAGGCAGGAGAGGCCGGTCAGCGTAACGGAGAGGGCGGTCGAGGCACGTGCCAGGTAGCTGAAGGCGTTGGAGATGCCGCCGACGGGGCACGCGGCAATCAGCAGCATCCCCCCGCCACCGCCGGACGCGCCTCGAAGAACGACGTGAGCAGGAGTCCAATCAGCGGAAGCACGAGGACGGGCGCGAGGAGGCCGGCGAGGACGAGCGCGGGCTGCCGACGAACGCGGGCAAAGTCGCTCGCCGTCAGCTCCAGGCCGACGCCGACGAGCAGGATGAAGTTGACCGCCGGCACGACGGCGGCTGCGAACGCGGCCATAGCGGACATCGCGGTCGACCTGCCAGATGCTGAACGCCGCCACCGTCACGGGGAAGGGGACGGTGACCGACCTGGGCCATTGGCGACGCACGCCCTATGCTGAACGGCGCGCGCGGGCAATTGACCTTCGTTGACATTATCATCACCATCCGCATGCCTGAGGTAAGGACGTTCTGCCGGAGCCCTTGAAAGTTGGTCGGCCCCAGTTTGCGCTATAGTCGCTCAGCCTGAAACGGCGATAACGTGTGCCTATGGGCAAGCTTGCAGCCTCGGCAGTTTTGCCGCAGTTACGCTCCTATAGCCCGGCGGGGCTGTCCACGCGGACCTCTCTTTCTCTGTTCGGAACCAGCCTGGTCGTTGCGCTGGCCTACTACCTCGGCTGTCTGGCGGGATTCGCCCTCAGGTTCCCGTCGAGCGGCATCGCCTACATCTGGCCGGCCAATGCCGTCCTCGTCGCCGCGCTGATCCTGTCGAAGCCGCGCGGCTGGCCGGTGATCCTCGCTGTGACCTCCGTCGCCCACGGGATCGCGCACGCGCAGGACGGGCTGCAGATGGCGACGTGGCTGTGGCAGTTCGCCGCAAACGCGCTGCAGGCCGTCCTCGCGGCTGGCATCGTGCTGCGATTCTCCGATCGACCGCGTCGCTATACCACGCTGCGCAGCGTGATCGTGTTCATCGGCGGAGCGGCGCTGCTGGCGCCGGCAATTGCCTCGCTGATTCCCGCCTACGTCTACGAGAAGATGGGGTGGGTGAGCGACTACTGGTCGGCATGGGGGATGCGGACCCTCACGAACGTCGTGACGACCGTGACGCTGGTTCCGCCGCTCGTGTCGCTGTGCGACCAGGACCGGCCGGCGCTGGGCCGTGTGATCCGGCGCCGTGTGCCGGAGTTCATGCTGCTGCTGCTCGGTCTCGGTGCGGTCCATGTCGGGGCGTTCGCGCTGCCGGGCACGGTATACGGCGGACTGCCGCTGGCGCTGTGCGCCAGCATGCCGTTCCTGGTATGGGCTCCCGCGCGGTTCGGTCCCGCCGGCCTGTCCATCAGCCTGCTCGTCGTCGCCTATCTATCGATCAATCCGCTCGTCGTCCACGCCGCTCCCGCCGGAGCCTCGCCGGTGGAGTTGATTGTGGGCGTCCAGATGTTCGTCAGCATCGTGGTGTCGCCGTTCATGCTGTTGTCGTCCGCCCTGGAGGAGAGTCGCCAGAGCCGGCGCACCGAACAGGCGCTCTACAGCAGCCAGGCCAGGAGCGCGGCCATCCTGCGCGCGATCCCCGATCTGATGTTCGTCCTCTCGAAAGACGACCATCGCTACCTCGACTACTACTGCGCTAATCCCGGTGACCTGCTCGTCCCTCCCGACCGGTTCCTCGGCAAGCCGATGCGCGACGTGATCCCGCCCGACCTCGCGGCCCGTTTCCAGGACGCGTTCGCGCAGGCCGCGGCAACCGGCGAGCCCAGCGTGTTCGACTACTCGCTGACCGTGAATCACGAGCAGCGCTTCTTCGAAGCGCGTGTGGTCACGTTCGAGGACGACAAGCTTTTGAGCATCGTGCGGGAGATCACCGAAGAACGACGCGCCGAGGCGGCGCTGCAGCAGGCGGGGCAGGCGCTCGCGCGGATGGGCCGGGCCAGCGCGCTTGGCGAGCTGGCAGCGTCCATCGCACACGAGGTGCGACAGCCGCTGACCGCGATCGGCACGAATGCCGCGGTCTGCCAGCGATGGCTCGAGCAGGACGCGGTGGATTCGCCGCCGTTCGCCGAGGCCCTTGCCGCGATCGTGGACGAGGTGGCGCGCGCGAACGACGTGATCCGGCGGACGCGCGAGCTCTTCACCAGCGGCGTGAGCGAGGTTGTGCCGGTCGAGCTGAACTCGGTGATCGTGGAGGTGCTCGCGTTGGCGCGCGGCCGCGCCGAGCGCGACGGCAGGACGGTCCGGACCGAGCTGGCGCGTGCGCCGCTGGTGGCCGTGGGCGACCGCCTGCAGCTCCAGCAAGTGCTGTTGAACCTCGTGATCAACGGCCTGGAGGCGATGCGTGCCGTGCCCGGCGGAACCGGCCCGCTCGTGGTCCGATCCTGGCTCGACGGAGCATTCGTGCATGTCGCGGTGCGCGACGCCGGCCCCGGGTTCGATCGCGCCGACATCGACCGCATCTTCGAGCCGTTCTACACGACGAAGGCCGAGGGGTTGGGCATGGGCCTGACCATCAGCCGTTCGATCATCCATGCACATGGCGGCAAGCTGCTGGTCACGCCCAACCCGGAGGGGGGCGCGACGTTTGAGTTCACGGTTCCTGCCGCGCCGAGGATGCCGGCTGGCCCGCCGGCCTCCACCGCGCGCCGGTGGCCGACCTCGAACCAGGGCTCGTACGAGGCCGAAGCCGAATGAAGAACGACAGCACACCGGCGTTGGTCCATATCGTCGAGGACCACGATGGGACGCGCGCCTCGCTCGCTCGCCTGCTGCGGGCGTTCGGGTACGACGTCGCCGAATACGCGTCGGCCCTCGAATTCCAGCGGCGGCCGAGATCGACGCGTCCCGAGTGTGCGGTGGTCGACGTGCGGTTGCCCGGGCTCACCGGACTGGAGCTGCAGCGGGCGCTCGCCGACAGCAGCGAAACCACCCCGCTGGTGTTTCTCACCGCACATGGGGATATCCCGATGAGCGTGCAGGCGATGAAGCTCGGCGCCGTCGATTTCCTCACCAAGCCCGCCGATCAGGGCGCGCTGCTCCAGGCGATCGGACGGGCGGTCGCGCGAAGCACCAGTGAGCGGGAGAGACAGGCGCGCCTGCAGGAGCTCCGCGCACGGTACGACACCCTGACCGGCCGGGAACGCGAAGTGTTCGCGCACGTGGTGGCGGGCAAGTTGAACAAGCAGATTGCCTTCGACCTGGGCACCGCGGAGCGCACGATCAAGGCACACCGCCATCAGGTCATGGACAAGATGCGCGCCGGTTCCCTCGCCGATCTCGTCGGTATGGCGCACGTGCTCCAGCTGATCCAGCCGGGCGGCTGACCCGCCCGCACGCGCGCTCCCTCTCCGGTCGTCGCGGGCGCATGGTCAGTCCTGGCGAGGCTTCGCCTGAGACCGGCGAAGAGGCTCCGCCTCGCTAGTCCGCGAGCTTTGAGAACGCCGCGCTCTCGCGCGGACGGCCTTTCC
Organism: Vicinamibacterales bacterium; assembly: GCA_048594975.1. Taxonomy (GTDB): domain Bacteria; phylum Acidobacteriota; class Vicinamibacteria; order Vicinamibacterales; family 2-12-FULL-66-21; genus JBMDXB01. Next base: position 147,949 of record JBMDXQ010000025.1, read on the forward strand.
CCGCCAAAACTTGACTCATTCGCAGGAGTTGTCGGGGCTCGAGGCCTCCAGTCCGGCGTCCCGCAGCCCTTCAGGGCAGCCAGCCCGTCATCAGTAGTACGTCAGTACGTCCAGCCGATCGAGGCGACGATCCCGACGTCGTTGCTCGCGGCGTCGGGGTTTGGCGGGCGGCTGTCGAACGAGTTGTACACGGAGAACGTCGGTCTTGAACTCGAGCCTGCCGCGCTCGAGTCGCCCGACCTCCCCGGTGATGCGATCGCCGTTGGCGAGGGTGACGACGTCGGTACGGCGCTGCGCGTGCGCCGATGCGGTCACCGACAGGATGAGGGCGGGCGGCAGGATGGCGCGCGCCGGACCTGCCATCCGGCACCGTCGATCAGAGGAGCGCGACAATCACGCTGCCCCAGAGCGCGAGGAGTACGTTGCCGACAGAGTACGCCACGCCGTAGCCGAGCGTCGGCACCGGGCTCTTCGCCGCCTCGGTGATCGCGGCGAGCGCCGGCGTGGACGTGCCCGCGCCCGCGCAGACGCCGAGAAGGACGCCGGGATGCATACGGAAGACCCAGCGGCCGACGAGGATACCCACCAGGTGCGGCACCAGGACGGTCACGAGTCCGGCCACGAGCAGCGTGGCGCCGGTCATGCGCAGGCCGCGGACGAACTCGGGGCCGGCGTCGAGCCCGACGACGGCGACGAACCCCGCGAGGCCGATCGACTCGAACACCCAGAGCGTCGCGGCCGGGACGCGGCCGAAGAACTGCGGCCACATCGACCGCAGCCAGCCGCACACCAGGCCGCCGAGCAGGACGCCGACGCTGAGGCTCAGCCCGATCTCGATGCGGCCCACGACGAGCGCGGGAATGCCGATCAGCGCCCCCGCTACGATACTGAACGCAACGAGGATCATGTCGGTGACGTCGGTCACGCGGTCGGGCACGCCGACCCGATCGACGACCTCGGCCACCCGCGCCGCCGGCCCGACCAGCGTGAGCACGTCGCCGCGGTGCACCTCGGTGCCCGGAAAGAGCGGCACCAGCACGCCCGAGCGCGAGAGCCGGCGGAGGTAGACGCTGCGGGTGAACTCCTCCCGCGCGAGATCGGCGAGCGTACGGCCGTCGATCTCACGCCGTGTCACGACGACGTCCAGCACGTCGGCGGGAATGTCGAGCAGTTCCTTGTCGTCCACCTCGAGGACGCCAAGCCTCTGCTCGTCCACGCGGTCGAGCAGCCGCTCGCGTCTGCCCGTGATCGCGAGCGTCTCGCCGGCCGCGAGCGGCAGGTTCTCGGCGCCGGCTTCGATGATCCGTCCGCCCCGGCGGATCCGCTCGACGAACAGGCGGGCGTCGGCGGCGAGTCCTTCGAGCTCGCGCGGACGCCGCCCGATCAGCGGCGAGCCCGGCTGAACGGTGTAGGCGCGGTATTCAACCTGCGCGCGCCCGGCCGGATCGTCGTCGCGGCGCTGCAGCTGCCGCTCGTAGCGCTGGCATTCCTCCTCAAGGTCGATGCGCATGATGCGCGGCGCGATCTGCGCCAGGAACGTCGCGGCTCCGACGACGCCCACCAGGTAGGTCACCGCGAAGGCGACCGGAATCTGGTTCTGCAGCGTCGCGGTGTCGGCGGGCGGCAGGCCGAGGCGCGCGATGGCGTCGCTCGTCGTGCCGATCGTCGGTGACGCGGTCATCGCGCCGGCGAGCACCCCCCCCGCCGTGCCCGGGTCGTAGCCGAACAGCAGGCTGACCGAGCAGGCCGCTGCCAGCGCGGTGGTCGCGACGATGATCGACAGCACGGCCTGCTGGAGCCCGTCGCGCTTCAGCCCCCGGAAGAATTGCGGACCGGTCCTGAACCCGATGGAGAAGAGAAACAGCAGGAAGAAACACTGCTTGACGTCGGCCGAGACGTGGACGTCCGCCTGTCCCACCATCACACCGGCGAGCATCGTGCCGGTGACGGCGCCGACGGCGATGCCTTTCAGCCGCAGCTTGCCGAGCAGGAACCCGACGCCGAGCACGAGGAAGAACGCCACCTCGGGGTAGCGGCGCAGGACGTCGGTCAACGCGTCGAACATGCCGCCCGCCCGCTAGCCGGCACTCTTCGGCGCCGTCGCTGCGGCCGCCCGCGATGCCTCGAAGGCCATCACGTACGCGCGCGCCACCGCGCGCACCGCGCGACCGATGTCGTCGTAGACGTCGTTGTCGAGGTTCGCGAACGACACGCGCACGGACCAGTCGGGCGCCTCGAAGCCGCCCCCGTTCAGCAGCACGATGCCGTGGTCCTCGGCCAGACGGAACACGATGTCGAGCGGATGCACGTGCGTCTTCACCCACTGCACCACGTCCTCGCCGCCGTACTTGCGCAGCCAGAACTCGAAATCGATGAGGCCGTAATACCAGTCGAAGAGCGGGTTCGGCGGAACCTCGATCCCGAGCCCTTCGATCGTCGCCATGACGCGCGACCGGACGATGTCGAGGCACGCCCGCTGGTACGCCTTCGTCCGGTCGCACAGCTCGGCCAGCGAGAACAGCATCATCATGACCTGTTGCGGCAGCGACAGGCCGGCGGTGTGATTGAGCGCGACGTCGCGGCTGTCGGCGACGATGCGGTCGATGAACCGGATCGTCCGCGGCTCGACCGTCAGGCTGGCGTAGCGCCGGTCGAGGGCGCGCACGATCGGCTCGGCGTGCGTGGCGATCGCCTCGTCGAAGACGTTGTGCTCGTGCAGGGCAATGACGCCGAGGCGCCACCCCGTGCAGCCGAAGTACTTGCTGTAGGAGTACACGCCCATCGTATTGCGCGGGAACTCCCCGAGGAGCGATCGGAACCCCGGCACGAACGTGCCGTACACGTCGTCGGTGAGCAGCATCAGCTCGGGACGCTGGCGCAGGATGCCGCCGATGCGATCGATCGTCTCCCGGCTCAACGCCACGGCGTAGGGGTTCCCGGGATTCACCACGAAGAACGCCTTGACGACCGGGTCGAGGAGCGGCCTTAGGTCCTCGTCGGTGAACTGCCAGCGATCCTCCTGCCGCGCCGGCACCTGCACGATCTGCAGGCCGTAGTCGTCAAGGTGCGGCATCTCGAGGTACGGCGGGAAGATCGGCGTCGCGAGCGCGATCGTGTCGCCCGGGTTCAGGAGACGGTTCGCGCGCAGCGACTTGAAGACGTAGCACATCGCCGCCGTGCCGCCTTCGACCGCGTACAAGTGGAACGTCCCGGGCGGCCTGGGCTCCCCGCACATCGCCCACTGGAGGTACTCGCGGACGATCTGCTCGTTGTGCACGAGCATGCGATCGGGGACCGGATAGTTGTCGCCGAGGACCGAGTCCACGAGCTCGTGGACGAAGGCGTCGGGGCCGAACCCGAAGCGCTCGATCGCCCACGGCACGACGCGCTGGAGGAACTCGGCGCCGGGCTGGCTCGCGTTGGCCTGCAGCCACGCCTGCAGGCGCGCCGCGATGCCGGGCGCCTTCGGCATGCCCCCGATACTCGGCGGGAGGTCCATCGTGCGACGGCTCTCGGTGAGGGCGAACTGCCCGAGCAGGAAGAAGCCGGCGCGCGGCTCGAGCGCGACCCAGTTGGGATTGCCGCGCCCGGCGTTCAGATACGCGACCTGCGCGGCGTGCGCGCTCTTGGCGGCAATCCGCGCCAGATCGTCCTTGATCTCGAACGGGCTGAGCGTCTCGTACCGGCGCAGCGTCACGGCATCCAACACGCGCCTCCTGTCCCGTCGCCAGGCCGGTCAGTACGTGTCGAAGAAGCCCTGAATGGCCTTGGCATCCGACGACCTGGTGAGCGCGAGCTTGAGGAGCACGCGCGCCTTGGCCGGATTCAGCTCCTTCGACACCACGGTGCCGACCGTGTCGTCGTTCACCTCGATGTTGCGCCGGACGATGCCGTTGCCGACGCGGCTGGCGCGCACCACCACGACCCCGGTGGCGACCGCCCGCTTCACGGCGTCGAGCGCCGGCGTCGTCATGTTGCCGTCGCCGACGCCGGCGATCACGAGCCCTTTCGCGCCGGCCGCGACCGCGGCGTCGATCAGATCCGGCGACATCCCCGCGTGGGCATAGATCACGTCCACGCGCGGCAGGCGCTGCCCGGCGGTGACGGCGAACGGTGTCGCCGTGGTGTGCGCCCGCGCCGGCGTGCGCGAGAACTCCCGGTCGTCGAAGAGGCACACGCCGACGAGGCCGGCTTCGGGCGAGACGAACGTCTCGACGTCGGTGGTGTGGCGCTTCGTGACCGCGCGCGCGCCGTGGATGTCGTCGTTGGCCACGACCAGGACGCCGCGGCCCGCCGCCCGCGGGTCCGATGCGACGCCGACGGCGTTGTAGATGTTCAGCGGGCCGTCCGCGCTGAGCGACGTGGACGGCCGCATCGAGCCGGTCAGCACCACCGGCTTGCCGCTCTTGACCACGAGGTTGAGGAAGTACGCCGTCTCCTCCATCGTGTCGGTCCCGTGCGTGATCGCGATGCCGTCCACATCGGACTGCGCGAGCAGCTGATTGACCTCCGTGGCGAGCTTCACCCACAGGTCGTCGTTCATGTCCTGGCTGCCGACCGACGAGACCTGCACGCCGCGGACATCGGCGAACTTCTTCATCTGCGGGACCGCCGCGATCAGGACGTCCACGGCGACCGCGCCGGACTTGTATCCGGCCGCGGTCGTGGACTCCGCGGCGCCGGCGATCGTGCCGCCGGTGGCGACGATCACGATCCGCGGCTTCCGGCCCTGCGCACCGGCGGTGCGCCACGTGCCGGCGCCGACCGCGATCGTGCCTGCCGCCACGATCGCGTACGCCTTCAACGCCTTGCCTGACACTGCCCTGCTCCTTCCTCCGCGGCCGCTACGAGCCGCTCTTCCCGCCAGCGTACGGGTTCCCGCCGAGCGCGTTGGAAATCGCGGTAATCGCCCGCTGCGCTCGGACGCTGTTGCCCGGGTCGTCGAGCGGCGGGGACACGACGGCGATGCCGAACTTGCCGGGCGAGACGGCGATGATGCCGCCGCCGACGCCGCTCTTGGCCGGCAGCCCGGTGTGATAGAGCCACTTGCCGGAGTCGTCGTACAGGCCGGCCGTCGCCATGACGGCGAGCACGCCCGGCACCTTGGCGGCGTCCATGACCTGTTTGCCGGTCACCGGGTTCTTCCCGCCGAACGCCAGCGTCGCCGCCATCGTCGCCAGATCGCGCGCGTTCACGCCGACGGAGCACTGGCGCGTGTACAGATCGACCGCCTGCTGCCAGTTGTCCTTCTCGGCGATATAGCCGTAGGCGTACATCAGCGCACCGATCGCCTGATTGCGCTGGTTGGTGTCCGACTCCGACTTGTAGACGTCCTGCAGCACGCTCAACTGGCGTCCCGCCGCGTAGTCCGGATGCGATCCCTGCAGCGAGCGCGTGCCGGGCGTGCCGTTGATGCCGCCGTACAGACTGAACTTGCGGTGGAATTGGTACCCGAGCACGCCGAAGATCGCGTCTTGATCGGTCGTGTTGACCGTCCAGAGCACCACGGTGTAGAGCAGCTTGGGAACGCCCACCCACCCCTTCAGGTAGACAATCACGCGGTGCGGAAAGATGTCGTTGCGCGGATCGATCGTGTGCGCGTTGCCGAGGTGATCGGTATAGCGCTGTTCCGCCGGCAACTGGTTGATGTACCGGACCAGCGCGTACGCGCTGATCGCAAGCTCGCCGGCGTCCGTGCGGCCAATCAAGAACCCGTCGCCCGGATCGAACTCACCCCATGTCTCGATGCGCTCGGTTGGCTGCCGCGATGGCTGCGGCGACGGCGCCGGTCCGAGGAGGAAGTCACCGCTGCACCCGTCCGAGACCCACACACCAGCCTGGTCGTACCCCCACGTCTTCCCGAGCAGGCACGGCCCCGGCCCGGTGGCGCGAGCCAGGACGACGCCGGCCGACGTATCGGCGGGACACGACGTGCGCGCGCCGGGCTTCGACGCGCAGGACACCGACGGCTGGGTGGCCTGAGTGCGCCCGCCGTCATCGGTGGCGGTGACAGCGGTCGTGCCCGTCGTACCGCCTGGCGGATCGGTCTGCGCCTCGATGGGCACCGGCGCGAACAAGACGAGGAGCAGACACAGCGCACTTTTCCGAATGGGACGCATGGCCGCAGGTGCTGACGCACGAGCGATGCCACGAGCATGCGCGGCCTGACGGCAAGCGAAGGCGCTGAGCGGGAACGCCTCTTGCCCGCGTGGCCAATCCTCGCGACCGTTTCGTGCCTCCGTCATTTCGGAGGACCTCCGAGAAGTCGCGAATTGGGCGTCAGCCGACCGGCCGCGGTGCTCCCCCGAGCGGCTCCTGCCAGCGTCTGACGACCGCGTCCACCGACTCGGCCGACGACAGCGGGCCGTAGTCGCTTTCGAAGCCGATGTTCTGCAGCGCATCGCGCACCGCGCCGCGCGCGTCCGCCAGGCGGAATTCGATGCCGCCGTCGTGGAGGCTCCGGTGCAACTCCGCGAGCAGCTCCGCGCCGGCCAGATCGACATTCGGAACGGACCCGAGGAAGAACACGACCAGCCGCACGGGATCGACCCGCGCGCGCAGCAAATCGTGGAGACGCTGGCGGACGTACTCGACGTTGAAGTAGACGAGCGACGACTCGCATCGCACGACGAGGACGCCCGGGATGCGCTCCTGGTCGGGCTGCCGCGACCGATCGGCAAAGTAGGTCGTGCCCGGCACCGGCGTCAGCTCGGTCACGCGCGGGTGGGCGGCCTGACGAAGCAGGAGGACGATCGAGATTGCGGCGCCGAGCAGGACGCCGTTCACCGGCCCGGATCCGAGCACGCCGGCGAGCGCCACGGCGGCAGCTGCGAATTCGCCGCGGCTGAACCGCCAGATGCGCCGCAGCGCGTGGAGGTCCACGAGGCTCATCACGGCGGCCAGGACGATCGCCGCGAGCACCGGCTGCGGCAGATTTCGCAGCAGCCCGGAGGCGAACAGGACGACGACCAGCGTGAACAGCGCGGCGATCAGCCCCGACACCGGGCTGCGCGCCCCCGCGCTCTCGTTGACGAGCGACTGCGACATGCCGCCGCTCACGGGAAAGCCGCGGCCGACTCCAGCGAGCAGGTTGGCGCCGCCGATCGCCAGCAGTTCCCGGTTGGCATCGAACCGGTACCCGTGCTTCTGCGCGAACATGCGCCCGATCGCGGACGTCTCGACGGCGCCGAGGACGAAGCTCGCGAGCGCCAGCGGGAGCAGCGCGTTCAGCTCCTGCCGGCTGATGGCCGGCAGCCCGATCGCCGGCAGCCCCTGCGGCACCGTGCCGAGCAGCGCCACCCCGGCCGCCTCGAAATCGAAGATTCTCGCCCCCAGAATCCCGCCGACGACCACCAGGAACGCGACCGGCCGGTTCTTCAGCCATCGCCGCCCGGCCACGAGACACGCGAACGCGCCCACGCCAACCAGCAGTGACGGCGCGTGCGTGTCCCCCAGATGCCCGATCAGGTACGCGCTGCGCTCCCAGAAGTCGCCATGCGTGCCTTTGATCCCGAACAGCTTCGGCAGCTGCGTGCTCGCCAGGTACAACGCCAGCCCGGCCTTGAAGCCGACGAGCACGGTCTCAGAGAAAAAGCCGATGGCGTTGCCCGCGCGCAGCAGCCAGGCAACGACCGCGATCACCCCGACCAGCAGCGCAACGGCCGCGGCGAGCGCCGCATGCCGCGTGGGATCGCCGGCGCTCAACTCGCCGACCGAGGCTCCGATCAACAGCGACAGCGCCGAGGTCACCGTGATGACCGTGTGCCGCGAGCTGCAGAGCAGCCAGAAGACGACGCCCGAGAACAGGCAGGCGTAGAGACCGGCCTCGGGCGGAAGCCCCGCGAGAGAGGCGTCGCCAATGCCCGCCGGGAGCAGGTAGGCCGCGAGCGTGAGTCCCGCGACGAGATCGGCGCGAGCCGACCACGCGGGATCCCCCGCCTGCCACGCGAGCACGGCTCCTCGCGTCAGCGACACGGCAGGATCTCCCGGCGTGCCGGAGCCCTCGTATCTCCGGGGGCACCTCCGGCGGGACGGAGGATTCCCGGGTGGCCGACGCACAGGTTTCGAGTGGTTTTACGCATTGTCCCCTCCGGCGGGCCGGGGAATGGCCCTTGCTGTGCCGAAGTGGAGTACCGCAACGCAAGACGTGCGCCCACGAGAAAGGGAGCCGATATGACCGCGCACAAAGACGGTTGGGCGTTCAAGGTGGAAGCCGCAGACTGCGCCCCCTCCGGGGTGGACGGGGCGGTCGACCGCCGAGATTTCATGGTGCGCAGCGCCGTCGCCGGCGCGCTCGCTGTCATCACCGGCTGCTCGAAGGGCGACGGGGACGTCCAGCCGGCGACGGCGGCGGCGCCGCCGCCGGCGCAGCCGCCGCAGCCACAGGTGCCGCTCTCGTCCGACCTCGAGGTCGTGAAGAAGGCCAAGGGGCCGGTGATGACGACGCTCGACGAGTTCTATAAGGTGGGACCCGGCCCGTCGAGCTCGCACACCATCGGGCCGATGCGGATCACCTACGACTTCTACCAGCGCTGCACGAAGCTCCCCGCCGAGCAGCTCGCCCAGGCGACGGCGCTGAAGGTGCACCTCTTCGGCAGCCTGAGCGCGACCGGCAAGGGGCACGGCACGGAGCGCGCGGCCCTCGCCGGCATCATCGGCAAGGAGCCGGCCACCGTCGAACCGGCGTTCCTCGACAGCCTCGCGGAGAAACCGGACCAGACATTCCCGGTGAAGCTGGGGACCGCCACGTTCAACGCCTCCCTGAAGGACATCGTGTACGACTCGCCGAAGGGGGAGTTCCCGCACCCGAACACCATGACCTGCAAGCTCGTGGCGGGCGACAAGGTCCTCCTCGAGCAGGAGTACTACTCGGTGGGCGGCGGGTTCATCGAGTGGAAGGGCTACACGCCGCCCAAGAAGGGGCAGCCGAAGTACCCGTACGCCACCATGAAGGAGCTGCAGGCCCATGCCGAGCAGAACAAGCTGTCGATCGCGCAGGTCGTCCTGGCGAACGAACTGGCGGTCTCGGGCAAGTCCGAGGCGGACGTCTACGCGTTCGTCGACAAGATCACGACCGCGATGGTCAACATCGTCAAGAGCGGGCTGAGCGCGCCGCCGTCCACGCTGCCCGGGCCGATCAAACTCAAGACGAAGGCCGGCGAAGTCTACAGGCGCGCGATGGACGACGAATTCGAGCGGCAGCGCGGGCTCGGCGTGGTGTCGGCGTACGCGCTGGCCGGGTCGGAGGAGAACGCGCGCGGGCACCTGGTGGTGACCGCGCCGACGGGCGGCTCCGCCGGCGTCATCCCCGCGATCGTCTACGCGCTCGGCGAGGGCGGGCGGAAGCTGCCGCCGCAGAAGATCCGCGACGGGATGCTCGCCGCGGCGGCGGTGGGCTACCTGTGCAAGCACAACGCGACGCTTTCCGGGGCGGAGGGCGGATGCCAGGCGGAAATTGGCGTCGCCTCCGCGATGGGCGCCGCGCTCGTCGCCCAGGCGCACGACTTCGGTCACCAGGTGGTCGCCAACGCCGCCGAATCGGCGCTCCAGCACCACCTTGGGATGACGTGCGACCCGGTCGCCGGCTTCGTGCAGGTGCCGTGCGTCGAGCGGTGCGCGTTCGGGGCGGTGAAGGCTTGGACGGGATTCATGATCGCGAGCAACGAAATCCCGACCCACCGCCGCGTGGACTTCGACACGACCGTCACCGCGATGGCGCTCACCGCCAAGGAGATGAACACGAAGTACAAGGAAACGTCCGAAGGCGGCCTGGCCGTCTCCGTCGTCCTGTGCTGAGCGGCCCGACTGGAGCCGTCCGTGCCCCTCGCTGCCAGAACGGCCGTCGTCGCGTGGCTGATCACGGCTGTGTACTATTTCTACCAGTACACGCTGCGATCGGCCCCGTCGGTGATGATGCCGCAGCTGTCCGACGCGTTCGGCCTGAGCGCGATGGGCGTGGCGTCGATGGTGGGGCTGTTCTACTACGGCTACTCCCCGTTCAGCCTGGTCGCCGGCGTCGCGCTCGACCGGTTCGGCGCGCGGCGCGTCGTGCCGATCGGGGCGGCGGCGGTCGGCGTGGGCGCGCTGCTCTTCGCCTCCGGGCACAGCGGGCTGGCGAGCGCGGGGCGTCTGCTGCAGGGCGCCGGCGGCGTCTTTGCGCTGGTTGGCGCCGTGTACATCGCGTCGACCAGCTTCCCGGCATCGCGGGCGGCGACGCTCATCGGCGCGACGCAGATGTTCGGCATGGCCGGCGGGTCCGCCGGCCAGTTCGTCGTGGGCCCCGTGATCGGCGCTGGCATCCCGTGGAACGCCTTCTGGGCGGTGATGGGCATCGGCGGGCTGGCGATCAGCGTGGTGCTGGTCATGCTGCTGCCGGCGCCGCAGCGGCAGGCGGAGCGCGACGACTGGCTGCGGACCTCCGCGCGCGCGATGGCGACAGTGTTCCGTAACCCGCAGTCGATCCTCTGCGGGATGATCGCCGGCCTGCTGTTCATCCCGACGACCATCTTCGACATGATCTGGGGCGTCCGCTACCTGCAGGAGGCGCACGGCTTCGAGTACGGCGCCGCCGTCATGCGCTCGGCGACCGTCCCCCTCGGCTGGATCGTCGGCTGTCCGCTGCTCGGCCTGGTCTCGGATCGGATCGGCCGCCGCAAGCCGGTGATCGCGGCGGGGGCGGCGGTGCTGCTCGCCTGCCTGGCGTGGATCCTCTACGGGCCGGCCGACGTGCTGCCGCCGTACGTACTGGGCCTGGTCGCCGGGCTGGGATCCGGCGCCGCGATGCTCCCGTACACGGTGATCAAGGAAGCCAATCCGCCGCAGATGAGCGGCACGGCCACCGGCGTCATCAACTTCCTCAACTTCACGTTCAGCGCGCTGCTCGGGCCGGCGTTCGGCGCGGTTCTCGCCGCGGTCAGCGGCGGCGCATCGCGCATGTCGCTGGATCACTACCAGATGGCGTTCCGGCCGCTCTTGTACGGCGTCGCGCTGGCGATCGTGCTCACGTTGTTCCTGAAGGAAACGGGGTCCTCGGCCGAGCCGCGGACCGCTGTGGCAGTGGCAGGTGCGCAATGACGAAGGAACCCGGGTCGGGCAAGTACGAACAGCTGCTGACGCGGTGCCGGCACCTCGAGCCGGTGCCGACGGCCGTGGCGCATCCCTGCGAGGCGACGGCGCTCGCCGGGGCCATCGAGGCCGCCGGCCTTGGCCTCATCGCGCCGATCCTCGTCGGCCCCGCGGCAAAAATCAACGCGGTCGCCGCCGAGAGCGGGACCGACCTCTCGAAGGCGCGGATCGTCGACGTGCCGCACAGTCATGCCGCGGCGCAGAAGTCGGTCGAGCTGGTGCGCCGGGGCGAAGCGGAGCTCCTGATGAAGGGGAGCCTGCACAGCGACGAGCTGCTCGGCGCCGTCGTCGCCAAGGAGACGGGCTTGCGGACCGGCCGCCGCATCAGCCACGTCTTCATCATGGACGTGCCGACGTATCACAAGGTCCTCGTGGTCACCGACGCCGCGATCAACATCGCGCCGACGCTCGAGGACAAGGTGGACATCTGCCAGAACGCGATCGACCTGGCGGTCGCACTCGGTTTGGCGAGACCGAAGGTGGCGATCCTGGCGGCCGTGGAGACGGTCAACTCGCGGATGCCGGCGACGATCGATGCGGCCTGCCTCTGCAAGATGGCCGACCGCGGCCAGATCAGCTCGGCGATCCTCGACGGACCGCTGGCCTTCGACAACGCGATCAGCGCCGAGGCGGCGCGGATCAAGGGCATCCGGTCGGAGGTCGCGGGCGATCCCGACATCCTCCTCGTCCCGGATCTCGAAGCCGGCAACATCCTCGCGAAGCAGCTCAGCTTCCTGGCCAACGCCGACAGCGCGGGGCTCGTCGTCGGCGCACGCGTGCCGGTGATCCTGACGAGCCGGGCCGACAGCGTCCGCGCGCGCATCGCGAGCTGCGCCGTCGCGAAGCTCGCGGCGCACGCGCGCCGGCAGGTTCTCCAGGCAACCCCGTAGAGGCCGTGCACCATGGACGACATCGCCATCGTGGTCAATGCGGGCTCGTCGAGCCTGAAGTTCTGCGTCTTCCGCCGCCGTGATTCCGGCGACTGGTCGCTCGACAGCCGCGGGCAGATCGAGGGCATCGGCAGCTCGCCGCGACTGGCGGCCAAGGACGGCACGGGCGCGCTCATCGACGAGCGGGGGCTTGCAGGCGAGGTGCGGGATGGCCGGACGGCGATGCGCGCGGTTGGGGGGTGGCTCCGCAGCCGCTACACGGCCTGCCGCGTCGTCGGCGTCGGCCATCGCGTCGTCCACGGCGGCCCGCGTTTCACCGGTCCGACGGTTGTTACACCGGAGGTGCTCGAGGAGTTGAAGGGCCTGATCCGGCTGGCACCGCTCCACCAGCCGCACAACCTGGCGGCCATCGAAGCGGTCGTCGAGTCGCTGCCGGGCGTGCCGCAGGTGGCGTGTTTCGACACCAGCTTCCATCGCGGCCAGCCGGAGGTCGCGCAACTGGTGCCGTTGCCGCAGGACGTGCGCCGCGGCGGGGTGCAGCGCTACGGCTTTCACGGGCTCTCCTACGAGTACATCGCGTCAGTCCTGCCGGCCGTCGCGCCGGACATCGCGCACGGACGCGTGATCGTGGCGCACCTGGGCAGCGGGGCGAGCCTGTGCGCGATGAAGGACTGCCGCAGCGTCGACAGCACGCTCGGATTCACGGCGCTGGATGGGTTGTGCATGGGCACGCGGCCGGGGGCGCTCGATCCCGGGGTCGTGCTGTATCTCTTCCAGGGGCTCGGCCTCTCCGCGCAGGACGTCGAGGCACTCCTCTACAAGAAGTCCGGCCTCCTGGGCATCTCCGGCATCAGCAGCGACATGCGCGTCCTGATGGACAGCAGCGCGCCGGCCGCCAGGCTGGCGATCGACTACTTCGTCTACCGCGCGGCCTGCGAGATCGGGGCGCTCGCCGCCGTCCTGGGTGGCATCGACGGCCTGGTGTTCACGGCCGGCATCGGCGAGAACTCCCCCGAGATCCGCCGCCGGATCTGCGAGGCATCGGCCTGGCTCGGCATCGAGCTGGACGCCGACGCCAACACGCGTAAAGGGCCGCGCATCTCGACCGCCGGAAGCAGGGTGTCGGCCTGGGTGATTCCCACCAACGAGGAGCTGATGATTGCGCGGCACACCGGGCGGCTGCTCGGACTGGTCGCCACCGCCGCACAGCCGGCGTCAGGGAGCGCTGTATGACTACCACCGCAACGCACGTGCAGGAGACTCAGCAGCAGGCGACCGCGTGGCGGGGGTTTCGCGGCGGCCTCTGGCAGAAGGAAATCAACGTCCGCGACTTCATCCAGCAGAACTACACGCCCTACAGCGGGGACGCGTCGTTCCTCGCGGGCGCCACCGTGCGGACCACGAACATCTGGCGGAAGCTCGAGGCGCTGTTCGTCGAGGAGCGCAAGAAGGGCGTCCTCGACGTGTCGCAGATCCCCAGTTCGATTACCGCCCATCCGCCGGGTTACATCGACCGCGACAACGAGGTCATCGTCGGGCTGCAGACCGACGCGCCGCTGAAGCGCGCG
>JBMDXQ010000026.1:0-75838 GCA_048594975.1 Vicinamibacterales bacterium
GAGCGTCGACGTCCTCGCGCCGTCGATGTTCGAGCTGGAGATCTCGCTGGAGCGGTACACGACCGTCGCCGAGCGCGAGACGATCCAGGCGGCCTTCGAGAAGCGCAAGCAGGACGGCCTGCTGTCCACGCTGCAGAAGGCGCCGCGCATCGGCATCTTCCGCGTGCCGGGCAACCTCTCGTGGGACATCAAGTACGCGTTCCGGCAGCGGGGCCGCGACAACCGCACGCGGATCTACCTCATCACGGACCGCAACGTCAGCTTCGCCGAGGCGGCGTCGAGGCCGCGCAGCATGGACTATCCGTTCACCGTGATCGTGCTGCGGGTCGACGACAACGGGATGGGGGACGGGGAGGTCATGGTTGCCGCGTCGGTCGGGTTCGATCGGCAGGACCTCGTCATCGAGGAATTCCTCGACCGCCCCGTCCGCCTGACCAAGGTTCGCCTCGTCAAGAAGTAGGGCGGGACTTCAGTCCCGCCACGCGTCACCGAGCCGCGAGGCTTCTGATCAGCGTCAGCAGCATGTCGATCGCGACCGCGTTGTGGCCGCCGCGCGGGATGATCACGTCCGCGTAGCGCTTGCTGGGTTCCACGAAGTCGAGATGCATCGGCTTCACAGTCGCGAGGTACTGATCGATGACGGACGCCACCGTGCGCCCCCGCTCGGTGGTGTCGCGCTGCAGGCGCCGGATGAACCGCGTGTCGTCGTCGGCATCGACGAAGGCCTTGACCTCGAGCAGGCTGCGCAGCGCCGGGTCGGTCAAGATGAGGATGCCCTCGACGATGATCGCGCGGCGCGGCTCGAGCACCTCGGTGTTCGGCTGCCGTGCGTGACGCGCGAAGTCGTAGGTGGGAGCCGCGATCGGCCGCCCCGCCCGCAGCTCCGTCAGGTGCTGGACGAGCAGGTGCGTCTCGAGCGCGTCCGGATGATCGTAATTGAGCGCGGCTCGCTCCTCGAGCCGCAGGTCGTTGCGATCGCGGTAGTACCGATCGTGCTCGAGCACGGTCACCTCGTCGGTGCCGAGGCTCTCCACGATGTGACGGACGACGGTGGTCTTGCCCGACCCGGAGCCTCCGGCCACCCCGATGACGACCCGCGCCGGTTCCATGTGAAGAAGCGTAGCAGCATCCGCCTCGGCCGGAGGCGCCGGCCCTCGTCCCGCGTTGCGTGTGAGCGGTCGGCCTTCCGCAGCCGGCGTCCGTCCGGCCGCCCATCGCTTAAGATATCCACATCCCCGGCTACGACCCGCGACACCCCGGAGGTGTAGTTGGAGGCCCTGCTGATCCTGCTCGGCCTGGCAGCGCTTGTCATCCCTTTCGTGCTGCCGATCGTTTCGCTGATCGTCGGTTACGGCACGCGCCGCCGTGTCGCCGCACTCGAGGCGCAACTCGAAGAGCAGAGGGCGACGGCCCGGCGCCTCCTCGCCAGGCTTGAGGAGATTCGGCGCTCCGAACACGCGGCGGTGTCCGCATCCGCAGCCGGCGAGGCCGTGCCCGCCGTCGGAGGATCACGCGAGAGCGTGACCGAGCCGCCGCCGCCCGCGCCGACGCCACACCCGTCCGCTCCGGTAACGCCGACGATCCCGGCGGTTGTCGAGCGGAGGCCACCTGTTCCGGTAGTCGCGCCGAAGCCAGTGACTCCCCGCGAGCTTCCCCGGACGCCCGCGCCGACGTCGGCACGGCCGGCGACTCCTCTTCTTCCCCGACCGGCTGCCGCCGCCCAGCCTGACGCAGTGACGCCGCCGCCGGCGCCGCCACCGCCGGGGGCGCCGCGGCGGCCGGAACCACGGCCTGGACCGGCTCGTCCCGCGTTCGACTGGGAAAACCTGGTCGGCGTCAAGCTGTTCTCGGCCATCGCCGGGATCGCGCTGGTGCTCGCAGCGCTGTTCTTCCTGCGCTATTCGATCGAGCACGGCTGGCTGCAGCCGCCCGTCCGCGTGCTCATCGGCGTTGTCGTCGGCATCGGATTGCTGGTCGTCTGCGAGCTGAAGGCGGCACGGAAGTACCCGGCCACGGCGAACGCGCTCGACGCGGCCGCCATCGCCATCCTGTTCTCGACGTTCTTCGCAGCGCACGCGCAGTGGGACCTGATTCCCGGCGCCGTCGCCTTCGTGCTGCTCGCCATGGTCACGGCCGTCGCGGTCCTGCTGTCGATCCGCCGAGAGTCGCTTTTCATCGCCGTCCTCGGCCTGCTCGGCGGCTTCGCCACGCCGGCGCTGCTCTCGACGGGTGAGAACCGCCCGATTCCCCTCTTCGCGTATCTGCTGCTGCTCAACATCGGACTGGCCTGGGTGGCGTACCGGAAGCGCTGGCCAATCCTGAGCGTGCTGACGCTCGGGTTCACCACCCTGTACCAGTGGGGCTGGGTGCTGACGTTCCTCGCCGCAAGCGAACCGTCGCTCGCGATGGCCATTTTCCTGCTATTCCCCGTGGTCACGTTCGCCGCGCTCGTGCTGGCCGGCCGGGCCGCGGCCGGCCGGGAGACGCTCGACCCCGTGTTCGAAAGGACCGCGGCGGTTGCGGCGGTGCTGCCGCTGCTGTTTGCCGCGTACTTTGCCGCGGTACCTGCGTACGGCGCGCGCGCGGCGCTGCTGTTCGGGTTCCTCCTGCTGCTCGACGCCGGCCTGCTCGCCATCGCGATCGCGCGCCGGCAGTACGCGCTGCACGTGGGGAGCGCCGTCGCAACGCTGCTGGTCACGGCGGTGTGGGTCGCGCGCTCCTACGCGCCCGGCGCGCGGTTCACTGCCATCGGCTTCACGTCCGCGTTCGTAGCGTTCTTCCTCGCGGGGCCGGCCCTCGCCGCCCGGTTCCGGCGGCCGCTCGACGACGCCGCGCAAAGGGCGACGTTCGCCGCACCGGCGCTGCTGTTCGTCTTTGCCGCTCTGGCCGGCCTCGAGCCGGAATTCGGCCGATCGCCGTTGCCGTTGTTCGGCGTGCTGCTTGCGCTCGTCATGGCTTGCGCGTGGCGCGCGCTTGCGACCGGGCAGGGTGGCCTCTACTACGTCGCCTCGTTCTTCGCGGTCGCCGCACAGGCCCTGTGGTCGATCTCGCACCTGGCTCCCGGCCGACTCGGTGCGGCCGTCGCGATCTACGGCGCGTTCGGCCTCGTCGCGCTCGGCGTCCCGCTGGCAGCGCGGCGGCGCGGCGCCCCGTTGCAGCCGGAGGCCGCGGGTGGCGTTTTTCTGCTCGCCAGCCTCGCCCTGCTCCTGTTCCTGGCCACCGGGTCCATCGCACCGTCCGCGTTGTGGGCGCTCGGGATCCTCCTCGCGATCCTGAACGCCGCGCTGTTCATCGAAAGCGCATCCGGCCGCCTGCCGCTGGTGTCGCAGGCCGGCTCGGTGTTCTCGTGGGTGATCCTGGCGACGTGGTGGACCCGCGCGGCGGCGACCGTAGGGCTGCTGCCGTCGCTCGCGTTCGTCGCCGGGCTGACGCTGCTCACGCTCGCCGGACACGCGTGGGCGTACGCGGACGCGCGGCGGCGACTGCCGGGCGCCGGCGACCTGGCGCCGAGCTTCGCCAGCGGCCTGTATCTCGGGCTGATCGGACACCTCTTCCTGTTCTTCGTTGCGCTCAATCGCGAATGGTCGGTGCCGCCATGGCCGTTGTTCGGCACCATCCTCGTGCTGACGCTGGCGACGAGCGCCGCCTCGCTGGCTCCGGGCGCAGGTGTCCTGCACGCGGCGGGGGTGTTGGCCGCCGCCGTCATCGTCTCTGCCTGGACCGCGATTGCTGCGATGATGCCCTGGACCGTGGTGGCTGTGGGCGCATCGCTGGCGGTGACGCTGCTGGCACTCGGCTGGCAAGGGCTCGCGCGGCCGCATGGCCGTGCCGCGGCCGCCATCGTCGCGGGCGCGGTATTGTTCACCGCCGAGGTCACTGCGATCCTCGCGGGCGCCGCGCCGGGACCACCTCCGGCAGTGGTCCTTGTCCCCGCCCACGTCGTCAATCTCGGCCTGATCCTGGTGGTCACCTGGCGCAACCGATGGCGGAGGATTGCCGTGGTGGCGGCCGGCGTGGCGTGGGTCGCGACGCTTGCCTGGCAGGAGACGCGACCGGCGGAGGAGTGGCCGTCGCTGCTCGCGCTGGCGACGGCGGTGTACGCAGTCTTCGTCGCCTACCCGCTCACCATCGGGAGACGATCCGCCGCGACACGGGATCCATGGCTGGCCGCCGTCGTCGCGAGCGCGACGGCGTTCTTCGCCGCCCGGCACGCGCTCGAGGACGGAGGATACGCCTCGATCGTGGGAATCGTACCCGTGGCCGAGGCGCTCGTGATGGCCGGGCTGCTGCGCATGCTGCTGCGGCTGGAAACGCCGGGAGAGCGCGACCTCGGGCGACTGGCGCTCGTCGCCGGCGCGGCGCTCGCGTTCGTGACGGTGGCGATTCCGCTGCAGCTCGGCCACCAGTGGATTACCATCGGCTGGGCGCTGGAGGGCGCGGCGCTCGCCTGGCTGTACCGCCGCGTGCCGCATCGCGGGCTGCTGCTGGCGTCGACCGGACTGCTCGCGGCGGTGTTCGTGCGGCTCGCCCTCAACCCCGAGGTTCTCGTCTACGAGCCGCGGGGGGCGCTTCGCATCCTCAACTGGTATCTTTACGCCTACACGATCGCGGCTGCCGCGATGTTCGCCGCTGCGTGGTGGCTTTCCCGGACGGACGACGCCATGGGCGGCTTTCTCCGCGTGTCGCGCCTGCTGCCGGCCGCCGCCGTCGTCCTGCTGTTCCTGCTGCTCAACATCGAGATCGCGGACTACTTCGCAACCGGCCCGGAGATCGTGTTCCGTTTCGGCGCCGCGGTCTCGCAGGACCTGACCTACACCATCGGCTGGCTCGTGTTCGGGATGATCTTGCTGGCGTCAGGTATCTACCTGCACGTGCGGCCGGCGCGGATCACTGCGGTCGCGCTCATTGCGATCACGGCGTGCAAGTGTTTCCTCTACGATCTCGGGTCGCTCGGCGGACTCTACCGGGTTGCCTCGCTCGTCGGGCTCGCCATCTCGCTCGCGCTGGTGGCGCTCGCGATCCAGAAGTACGTGCTGGCCAGGCCGGAGCAGGCGGCGTGATGGGGCGACGCCTGTACGGTGTGACGGCTGCCTGCGTCCTCGCGTCGGCCGTGGCCTGGGGTCAGGCGGCGCAGCCGCCGTACACCCCGCGCTTCGAGCGGCCGGTCGTCACCTCCGGCAGCGGCGCGCATCGGCTCGGGCCGGACGTCGTGCTGCTCTCCGGCGCCTCGCCGTTCGCCCGCGTCCGCACTGCCGGCGCCGGGCAAGCCGTGCGTGCGGTCGCTTACGGCGGGCTCGCGGACCTGCGCCTCATGACCCGCGACGGCCGCGAGATCGGATACCTGCTCGTCTACGAGGACCCGGTGGATCGCTGGATGGCGGGGGACGTTATCCCCATCTCGCCGGTCGAGACGGCGGCGAAGAAGACCAGCGGCTTCGAGCTGGACCTGGGAACGGCACGGGCGCTCGACGCCATCCGCGTCGAAGGGGTGCCGGCGCCATTCTTGAAACCTCTGGTCCTCGAAGGCAGCGGAGATCGCGAGCGCTGGTCGGTGCTCGCGGCGGAGGCGACGCTCTTCGACCTGCCGGCCGAGAAGCTACAGCAGCTGTCGGTCGCGTTCCCGGCCGGCACGTATCGCTACCTCCGTGCGACCTGGGACGACACCCACAGCGCGCGCGTGCCGATGCCGCGCGTCGTCGAGGTGCGGTCGGCGGGCGAGACACGGCCGGCGGCCCCGCTGACCGCCGGTCTGGCCATCGAGCGGAGCGCCAGCGAGCCCCGCCGCAGCCGGTACCGCGTCCGGCTGCCGCGCGCGAACCTGCCGATCGTCGCCCTCGCGTTCGACGTCGGAGGCGGGCACGTCTATCGTGCGGTCACAGTATCCGAAGCCCGCCTCGCCGGGGGCGAGGCCGTGCCTACGGAAATCGGGCGCGGCACGATCGCACGGGTGACGCGAAGCGGTGCCACCGCCTCGCAGCTGCGAATTCCGATCGCGCCGCCGCGTGAAGCGGAGCTCGACGTGCTCATCGAGGACGGCAGCAACCTTCCGCTCGACGTAAAGGGGATCGCTGCTGAGTTCGCCGAACTCCCCTGGATCTACTTCGAAGCGCCCGGCGAACCGGTGGTGGCGCGCTACGGCGCCAGCCGAGCACAGCCGCCGTCGTACGACCTGGAGGCCGCGCGCGCGTCGATCCGCATCGCCGAGGTCCCTGAAGCGAGCTGGGGCGAGCCGCGCGAAATTGCTCCTGCCGCTCCAGCCGCGATGCCGGCGCCGCTCGCCGGTGCTGAAATCGACCCTGCCGCCTTCCGCTTCCAGCGCGCGCTGCCCGACGGCCCCTCCGGCCTGTCGGCACTGATCCTGGACGCTGACGTCCTGGCGCACAGCCGCGGGCCGTCCCAGCGGTTCGCCGACGTGCGCATCGTCGACGACGGCGGGCGGCAGGTGCCGTATCTCATCGAGCGGCGAGAGGAGCCGTTGACGCTGGAACTGGAACCGAAATCGTACCAGCCGAACGCGCGCGAGCTGCGCCCGAACGAGGGCAGTCGTCGATCCGCATACCTGGTGCGGCTTCCCTACGAGGGTCTGCCCGACCTCAGGATCGTGATTGAGACGTCCGCCCGCGTATTCCAGCGGAACGTGCAGGCCGGGATCGAACGGCCGCCGGACCGGCGGCGGCGGGAGAACTGGTTCGAGGTTCGGGCGGCCTCGACATGGCAGCACGCCGACGAGTCGAGGCCCGCACCGGCGTTGACGCTCGCCGTCGGGTCGGGAGTACCGCGCGACCTCGTCATCGTCGTCGAGGAGGGCGACAATCAACCGCTGCCGATCGCCGCGGTACGGGGGCTGCTGCCCTCGTACCGGTTTCGGTTCCATCGTCGCGCGGGTCCGCTGCGCGTCGTGTACGGCCGCGACGATGCTGCGGCGCCCCAGTACGACCTCGTCCTGCTCGCACCGCAGGTGATGGGTGCGATGGCGCGCGAGATCGCAGCCGCGCCGGCGGTCGCGGCGGCGCCGGCCGCGCCGCAGCTGTTGTCGCCGTGGACGTTCTGGATCGGTCTCGCACTCTCCGTGATCGTGCTGATCGCAATCATCGCCAGGCTGGCCAGGAGCTGAGGCTTCCTGTCACGCGACGAGCCAGAAGACCAGAGCCGCCGCAATGAGCCCGGGCGCAAGCCAGAACGTGCGTGGGATCGGCTGTGGGGGCGATAGCTGTGCCGACAGGCTCGCGTTCGGAGGCGCAGCCGACCGTGCGTTCTCCTTCGGCTGCGGCGGCAGCGACTTCTCCCGCTGCAGGGTGCGTGCGATCTTCTGAACCTCGTCCATCACGCGCAGGAGATTCCCGCTCCAGATTTTCGCGACTTGCTGCTCGGTGTAGCCGCGGCGCACGAGTTCGAGCGTCACGTTGAACGTCTCCTCGGCGCCGTTCCACCCGTCGACACCGCCACCGCCATCGAAATCGGACGAGATCCCGACGTGGTCGATTCCGATCGTCTTCACGAGGTAGTCGATGTGATCGACGAAGTCCTTCACCGTGGCGCGCGGCGGAGGCGGGACACGCTTGTCGAGTTCGGCGAGGCGTGCCATGAGCGCCTCGCGCTTCTCGTCGGTGAGTTGCGCGAGGGCGGCGCCGCGCCCGCTCCCCTGAGCGGCACCGGCGGTCGGCGCGCCCCGTCCGCGTCCGCCGCCGCGGCCGCCGCGCACCAGGCTTCCCGCGGGCAGGCCGAATTCCGCGGCCAGCTGGTCCAGCGCCGCGAAACGTTCGGGCGAGGGCGGCAGCGGGGTCTTGACATAGCTCGAGAGTGCCACCGCCTGCACGACCCCGCCGTTCTTCCTGATTGCCAGCAGCAGTTCGTCATCCAGGTTCCGGCTGTGATCGCAGAGGGCGCGGGCGCCGGAGTGCGAGGCGATGACCGGCGCTTTCGACAGCGCGATCGCCTGGAGGTTGGCGGCCCTGGACGGGTGGGAGACGTCCACCATGATCCCCGTGCGATTGAGTTCCGCGATGACGCGGCGGCCGAGCGGGCTGAGGCCGTTGTGCAGCCACTCGCCGGACGCCTCGCCGCTATTCGAGTCGGCGAGCTGGCTGTGGCCGTTGTGCGCGAGCGAGAGGTAGCGAGCGCCCCGATCGTAGAACTCGCGCACGCGCGCGATGGCCGTCGTCTCGTCGCCGAGCGGATAGCCGTTCTCCACGCCGATGAGCGCCACCTTCTTGCCGGTGGCGTTGATGCGGCGCACGTCGGCGGCGGTAAGCGCCAGCCCGATGCGGTCCGGCGCGATCTCCTTGGTGAGCCGGTGGATCGCCTCGAACTTCTCGACAGCCGCCTCGTAAGCGGTGTCGTATCCCTCCCGGGTGAGCGGGCCCTGTCCGACGTAGACGATGAAGAACGCCGCGTCGAGCCCGCCGTCAACCATCTTCGGCAGGTTGACCTGGTTGGGCAGCCGCTGCGTGTAGTTCCGTTCGGCGGTGAAGTTGCGCGGGCTGATGTCGTCGTGCGTGTCGAGCGCGATGACGCGCTCGTGTATGACACGCGCCTTCCGTGCCAGCGCGTCCTCGCCGCCCGGCTGCGAGCCTTCCGGACCGGGTGCCGCTGCCGCAGCCGCGATGACGGCCGCCGCCACGCACAGGAGCGCTCGGGATGCCATGATGCCTCCTTCGAGCCGAAGCAGGCGGTATTAGACCACAGGGTCGGGCCCGCCCCGTTCCTCCGTCCGAAGCGAGCGCATCGGATCCAGCCGGGCGGCGCGACGGGCCGGGAGCCACTTGGCGGCGCCCGCGAGCGCCAGCACCACCGCCATCGCCGCGAAGACGCCGATCAGCCACGAGTAGAGCCGGCGCTGCGCCAGCGATCGCTCGCTCGACTCCTCCATCGTGCGCACCCCGTAGAGCGCGAGATCGGCGTCGAGCTCGCGTATTGCGGCACGAGCGCTGGACGCGACGCTCGCCGCATCGCCGGCGGTGCGCATCGCGACCGTCAGCGCTTGGGGCGGGCTCCTGGCGGAGCGGCCTGTAGACGCCGGGCCGCATGGGCCGCTCGAGACCGTAGTGCTTCACGTCGTGGACCACGCCGATCACCGTCATCCACTCCTTGAGTTCCGCCCACCCGATTCGCTTGCCAGCGGGTTCGTCCCGCGCGCCCAGAACGTCCGCACGAACGTCTCGTTGGCAACGACGACGCGGTTGTCGCCCCGGCCGTCGTGTTCGTCGAAGAACCGGCCGATCTTGAGGCGGATGCCCATCGCGGCAAAATATCCGGGCGAGGCCGGCCGGCAGAGCGTCGCCGGGTTCGGTTCGCCGGTGCCCGCCCTCGACGTCGTAAAACGTGCCCCGGTGGCACGCGAGCGGAGCGCACGACACCAGCCCGACGTGTTCGACGCCGGGCAGCGCGGCCAGCCGCTGCTCGAGCCGGTTCCAGAACGCCAGGCGTTTCGCGCCGCGCTGCGCCTCCGGGGTCTTCGGCGGATCGCCGTAGACCGCCTCTGGCAGCCCCCTCGGGCGGGGATCTGAGCTCGGCCACACCGAAGCATTGCGGCGATCCCCGCGTCGCGCGGCCCCTTCGTCGGCCGCGGCCGGCATCGCCAGGACGTCGGCACCTGTACGGTAAAGTGAGGGCTCGGTTTCTTCCTGGAGCGCCCGTGCACCACTCCGTTTTCAGAGTCTTGGGGCGAATCGCGCTGGCGGTGACGCTCGCCGCCGGCGCACTGAGTGCCGTCAGCGGTGCGCAGGATCGCCTGCGCACGTTGCCGGACTACGCCCGCCAGCAGAAGGTCGCGCAGGAGATCACTGGCGCCCTCCGGAGCGGCGCGCTGACGGTCACCTGGACGGACGCCACGAGCTTCGAGTACGCGCGTGACGGCCGGCAATACCGGTACGACGTCGCGACGCTGACCGCGCAGGAGATCGGCGCGGCACCGCCAACGCCGCAGGGGCGCGGGCGCGGCGGACGCGGGGGCCAGGGCAGGCCCGAGCGCGGGCGCCAGTTCGATTCCGCGGAAGCGCCGGACCGCAGCCTCAGGGCGTTCTATCGCGATCGCAACCTCTGGCTGAGCACTCCGGACGGAACGCAGGAGCTCCAGGTCACCACTGACGGCAGCGCCGCCGCGCGCGTCAAGTACGGAAGCGCCAGCTGGGTGTACGGCGAGGAGCTCGACCAGGTCACCGCCATGTGGTGGTCGCCCGACAGCCGCAAGCTCGCGTACTACCGCTTCGACGAATCGCAAGTACCCGACTACTACCTGCAGCTCGATCAAACCGAGATTCAGAGCCGGCTGGACGTCGAGGCCTACCCGAAAGCAGGCGCGCCCAATCCCGTCGTCGACCTGTTCGTGTACGACATTGCCACGAAGAAGAGCACTCGCATCGACGTGCGTGACGGCAAGCCCTTCAGCAACGAGGTCGTCGGCCACTACGTCTATCGCGTCGCCTGGTCGCCGAAGGGCCACGAGCTGCTGTTCAACCGCACGAACCGGCGGCAGAACGTCCTCGAATTCGTCGCGGCCAATCCCGACACCGGAGCCAGCCGGGTGGTCATCCGGGAGGAGTGGCCGACGGGCTGGGTCGAGAACAACCCGCCAATCGTCTGGCTGAGCGACGGGAGGCGGTTCATCTGGACGTCAGAGCGGACGGGGTGGACCAACCTCTATCTATATGAGCTGTCCGGCAAGCTGGTCGCACCGCTCACGGCGCACGCCACCTTCGAGGTGGTCGGCGTCACGAAGGTCGACGACAAGGCGGGCGTCATCTTCTACATGGCTCGCGACGGCGACAACCATCTCAAGCCGCAGCTGCACCGCGTCGGGCTGGACGGCAAGGGCGACGTCCGCCTGACCGATCCCGCGTTTCACCACACCGTCGGCAGCTGCATGCCGTCGCCCGGCGGCGGACGCCCGGCCGCCTGCGGCATCTCGCCGGACAACAGGCTGTTCGTGGACGTCTACCAGGCACACGACACGCCGCCGGCCACGCGGCTGGCCGACGCCGCGACCGGCAGGACCGTCGCGGAGCTCGCGCAGAGCGACCTGTCGCGGTTCACCGAGCTGGGATTGCGCAAGGCGGAAATGTTCACGTTCAAGGCGGCCGACGGTACGACGATGCTGCGCGGATCGATGCAGTTCCCGTCGACGTTCGATCCGGCAGAGAAGTATCCGGTGCTGGTCCCGGTTTACGGCGGGCCGGCCTCGGCGAGCAACTCGCCGCGCGAGACGTTCGTCGCGCCGAGCCCGCTGACCGAGTGGGGGTTCCTCGTGGTGAACCTCGAATCGCGGGCGGCGCCCGGACGGGGCAAACGCACGCTGGATTCGATCTACCTGAAGCTCGGGCAGGTGGAGATCGACGACATGGCCGCCGGGGTCAAGGCGCTGTGGGACCGCCCGTACTTCGACAGGACCCGCGTGGGCATCTACGGCACGTCCTACGGCGGCTACGCGGCGGTCATGTCGCTGCTGCGCCATCCCGACGTCTACGCTGTCGCCTCGTCGTCATCGCCCGTGACCGCGTGGAATCACTACGATTCCATCTATACCGAGCGCTATATGTGGATCCCGCAGGAGAACCGGCAGGGTTACGAGGCGGGCAGCGCCATGACCTACGTCAAGAACCTGAAAGGACGGCTGCTGCTCTACTACGGCACCGCGGACAACAACGTTCATCCGTCGAACTCGATGCAGTTGATTCGCGCGCTGCAGAACGCGGGGAAGAGCTTCGACGTGCAGGTCGGTCCGGACCGCGGCCACGGCGGCGTGAACCAGGATCGCATGATGGAATTCTTCATCGAGACCCTGGCGGCTCCTCGTCCCGCGTCGTAAGGTGGTCCCGTCTCCGGGCTAGATCGCCGGCGTGACCCACGCGCGACAACCGACGCCGCGCGACCACGGCCGGTCAATTGTTCCCCAGCATCAACGCGATGATGACGAGTGCGGCCAGCGCGACGATTGACCAGGTCGTGAAGCGCCCGACTGTGGTTGCCATAGTGGACTATGCGTTGACCGAGAAGGGCCGGGCGTTGGAGAGCGCCATCCTCGCCATCGGGCAAAGGGCCGGGCGGTGGGTCGCGCTATCGGCTCCCGCCACTACCGAGACGAGCGGATCCTGAGCACCGCCGACCGGTTGCGCGCGCACGTGGAGATGCTGGCCGGCTCAATCGGCGCCCGACACGTGTGGCGCTTCGAGGCGCTGCAGCGCGCCGCCCGCTACGTCGCCGGCTGCTTCGAGTGCGACGGGCTCGTCCCCGCCTTCCAGGCCTACGACGTGCACCGCGTGCCCGTTCGGAACATCGAGGCGGTGATCCCCGGTTCGGACGAACCGGGCACGATCGTCGTCGTGGGCGCCCACTATGACACCGTCGAGGGCAGCCCTGGCGCGAACGACAATGGAACCGGCGTGGCCGCCGTGCTCGAGCTCGCGCGGCGGTTCGCGAACGCTCCGCAGCCGAGGACGTTGCGCTTCGTCGCCTTCGTCAACGAGGAGCCGCCGTTCTTCCAGACGCCGCTGATGGGAAGCGCCGTCTACGCGAGCGCAGCGAAGGCGCGCGGCGACCGCGTCACGGCAATGCTGTCACTGGAGACGATCGGCTTCTATTCCGACGAGAGCGGGAGCCAGCGATATCCGCCGCCATTGAACCTGGTGTTCCCCGATACCGGCAACTTCATCGCGTTCGTCTCGAACCTGCGCTCCGCGCGGCTGCTGCGCGCGGCACAGCGCGCCTTCAAGGCACGGACCTCCTTCCCCATCGAGGCCGCGCCGGCGCCGGAGTCACTGCCTGGCGTCGGCTGGTCGGACCAGTGGGCGTTCTGGCGGGCGGGCTATCCGGCGATCATGGTCACCGACACGGCGCCGTACCGCTACCCGTGGTACCACACGGAGCACGATACGCCGGACAAGATCCGCTACGACCGCCTTATCCAGGTGGTCGACGGCCTCGAGCACGTCATCAGAGTGCTGGCCGGCGGGTGAGTCAGCTCCATGCCTCGCGCAGGAACCGCACGAAGTTCCCGTGCGCAATCAGCTCGACGTCCTTGTCGCTGAAGCCACGCGCCACCAGCAGTGCGGGCAGGTGCGACAGATCGGCAATCGTCTCGACATCGCCGGGCGACTGCTCGCGGCCGAAGGCGCCGTCGAGGTCGGACCCGATCCCGCAATGCCTCGCGTTGCCGGCGATCTGGCAGACGTGATCGATGTGGTCCGCCACGGTGTCGAGCGTCACGCCGGCCGCTTGCGGCGTGGACTCGCCCCGGATCCACCCCGGCACCAGCATCCAGGCATCGCAGGCCGCGCCGATGACCGCGCCGCGCTGGATCAGCTCGCGGATCTGATCGTCGGCGAGCTGCCGCCCGCCGGGCACCAGCGCGCGGCAGTTGGAATGGCTCGCCCACACCGGCCCACGGAAATGGTCGAGCGCCTCCCGGAAGCTCGGATCGCACAGGTGGGTGACGTCGAGAATGACCTGCAGGCGCTCCATCTCGCGGAGCAGTTCGCGCCCGGCGGCGCCTATCCCGCCCGCCGCGTCCGTGCCGTGGGCGTACACCCCCGGGCCGTAGTGTGCCGGGCCGACGGCGCGCAGGCCGGCCTCGCAGGCGCGCTCGAGATGGGAGAGCGTCACCAGTGAATCGGCCCCCTCGAGGCTGAGCACGTACCCGATGGGCACGCCGCCGCCGATCGTCTTCCAGCGCCGCAGGTGCGCGTCCAGCCCGGCGCGATCGCGAATCTGGACCAGCTCGGCGCGCTCTTCCATCGCGCCGTACCACGCGAGCTGCGCCTGCGTCATCGCCCACGCCTGCTCAGGCGAGTGCCAGCCATCCAGCGGGTTCCCGGGCGCGACGTAGCGGGCGATCTGCGTCGCCACGCAGATGCCGACGCCGCCGCGCCGCATCTCCGGGAACGCCACGGTGCCGCGGGCGCGATCCGGCTTGTCCGCCTGCCCTCGCTCGCGCGCGCGGATCTCCTCGACCGGCCGCGTGAGGTCGCGGTTCCACTCGATCGCGTTCATGGCGAGGTCGAGATGCGCGTCCAGGATCAGCATGTCAGGCCGCCGCCAGCGCCAGGAGCAGGACGCCTGCGAGCCCGGCCAGCGCGATAATCGTCTCCATCGCGGTCCAGGTCGCTACCGTCTCCGGCACCGTCATGTTGAAGTACTCCTTCACCAGCCAGAACCCGCCATCGTTCACGTGCGAGGCGATGAGGGATCCGGCCCCGATCGCGACGACCATCAGCTCCCGGTTCACCCCCGGCATCGCTGTCGCCATCGGTCCGATGATGCTGGCGGCGGTGACACAGGCGACGGTTGCCGAGCCGACCGCAAGCCGCAGCAGCGCCGCGATCGACCAGCCGAGGACGAGCGGCGGCAGCTGCAGCTGCCCGATGGTCTGCGCAACCGCGGTGTCGACGCCCGCCGCGTCCAGCACCCGGCCGAAGCCGCCGCCGGCGCCGACCACGAGCAGCACGCCGGCGACCGCGGGGATCGCCTCCTCGGCATATCGCAGCAGCGTTGCGCGGCCGAGCCCGCAGGCCGCGCCGAAGGTATACAACGAGAGGAACGTCGCCGCCAGCATCGCCACCAGCGGACTGGTGACGAGCATCAGTGCCACCGGGAGCAGGATAGTCGCGAGGGCCGCGGCGAGCGACGGCGGCCGCGCGACCGTGGTCCTGCCCGTAAGCTGTTCGGCCACCCCGCCGCTCTCGACGGCGACGTGCCGGCTGATCACGCGACCGAATGCCGGGCCAGCCAGGATGGCGACCGGCACGGCGACGATGACCGAGTAGAGCAGCGTCCGTCCGGTATCGGCGCCGAGCCGCTCGATCGCGGCGAGTGGCCCGGGGTGCGGCGGCGTAAGGCCGTGCGCGACCGAGAGGCCCGCGAGCATCGGAATCGCGAGCCGCAGCAGCGGGGCCCCTGAGTCGCGCGCCAGCGTGAACAGCACCGGCACGAGCAGCACGAGGCCGACCTGGAAGAACACGGGGAGCCCGATGAGCAGCGCCGACAGCAGCAGCGCCCACTCGACGCGCGACGGGCCGAGGGCGCCCACGAGCGACCGCGAGACGACCAGTGCGCCGCCGGATTCGGCGAGCAGCTTGCCGACGATCGTGCCGAGGCCCACGATCATCGTGATGAAGCCCAGCGTGTCGCCCACGCCCGCCTGGAAGGCGCGGGCGGCCTCGGCCACTGGCATCCCAGCGGCGAGGCCGACGAACAGCGACGCCGCCGCGAGGGCGACAAACGCCGGCACGCGCAGCCACGCGACCAGCAGCACCACCGACGCCACGCCGGCGGCGGCGACGATCAGGACGAGCGTCGTGTAATCCACGCGATTCCGATGAGCAGCAGCACGCCGGCAGCCACGTACACCGTGGACGTCAGGGCAATCGCGAACCCGAGGCTCTCGCGTTGGGCGACGATGCCGATGACGACCGGCGCGCTGCCGCCCCCGCCCAGCCAGCCGACGGCGTTCATGAAGCCGGCGGTGGTGCCACGCGCCTCCGGCGCCACCACGTCGTAGGCGGCGGCGAAGATGTTCGCATCGTAAAGCCCCTTGAAGAGTCCCCACAGCGTCAGCGCCACGATCATCACTGCCACCGACGTGGTCAGGCCACACACCGCGACGAATGGCGCGCCGCCCAACACGCCGATCGCCTGCACCGCCATGCGCCCCGCCGGCGACCGGCGCCGCCAGACGTCGGCCAGCCAGCCGCCGAGCGGCGCGCCGCCCATGCTCGCCAGCTGCACGAAGAGCGTCGCCGTCAGGCCCGCCATGGCGAGGCTCATGCCGAAACGGTCGTAGAGGAATTTCGGCATCCACGACAGCAGCACGACCGCGACGAAGTTCGCGCACATGAACGCGCCCATCAGGCACATCAGCGCCGGCGTTCGCACCAGCATCCGCAGGAAGGCCGCCAGCGACATCGGTGCGGCGGCCGCGCGCCCGGCGCCCTCGGCGGCGCCGCGCGGCGGCTCGCGGATGTACAGGTGCAAGACGATGCCGAGCAGGATGCCGAGCACGCCGAAGACGACGAACGAGAGCCGCCAGCCGTAGTGCTGGCCGATCAGCCCGGCGAAGAAGCCGCCGCCGATCGTTCCGACGTAGACGCTCGTCTGGTGCAGCCCCATGGCCCGCGAGCGCGTCTCGCGGCCGTGGTAGTCGCTGATGAGCGACATCGAGGAGGGGAAGTAGAACGTCTCGCCGAGTCCCTCGGCGGCGCGGAACAGAAACAGCTGACGGAAGTTCCGGGACAGTGCCGTCGCCGCGCAGATGATGCTCCAGGTGTGCAGCCCGCCGAGAATCGCCGCCTTGCGCGATACGCGGTCGACCACCATCCCGGAGAGCGGCGAGGCGAGGCCGTACACCCAGGCGAAGGCAGACCCGAGCAGCCCGAGCTGGACCGGCGTAAGCTGCATCTCCCGTTCGAGCAGCGGGAAAACGGAGAAGATGGCCTGCCGGTCGGCGTAGTTGAAGAAGGCGATCGCCCAGAGCATCAGGACGATCCACCATTTGTAGGGACCTGCCGCTGGACTCACGGTGCGTGTGAGCTTACCCTGAGTCGCTATGAACCCTAAGAGAGGCGGGCGTCGCCCGGCGGCCTGGGTGGTCGGCGCGGCGCTCGCGCTCGCCGCCGCGCACGCGTTCCGTGCCGCCGACTATCGCGGCTGGCCGGCGTACGGCGGCGGCCCCGAGCAGATGCGCTATTCGGCGCTGAATCAGATCAACCGGCACAACGTCGGCGGGCTCACCCTGGCGTGGACCTACGATAGCGGGGAGCCGGGCGGCCTGCAGACGCAGCCGATCGTCGTCGACGGCGTGCTCTACGCGCTGACGCCCTCGCACAAGGCGTTCGCGCTGCGTGCGGCGACCGGCGAGCGGCTCTGGACGTTCGACTCGGGAATCAAAGCGCAGGGCGCCAATCGCGGCGTGACCTTCTGGTCGGACGGTGCGGACAGGCGCATCTTCACGGCCGTTGACGACTACTTGTACGCGCTCGACGCCCGCACGGGCGTGCCGATTGCGACCTTCGGCGAGAACGGACGCATCGATCTCCGGCGCGACCTCGGCCGCGATCCCGCCCGACAGTCGGTGCGGCTCACCAGCCCCGGCGTTGTCTACCGGGATCTGCTGATCATCGGCGGCCGCGTCAGTGAAGGGCTGCCCGCGTCGCCCGGCGCGGTCAGGGCCTACGACGTCCGCACCGGGACGCTGCGCTGGACGTTCCGCACCATCCCCAATCCCGGCGAGTACGGGTACAGCACCTGGCCGGGGAGGGCGTGGACCTACAGCGGCGGCGCGAACAACTGGGCCGGCATGGCGCTCGACACTGAACGCGGCATCGTCTACGTCCCGACCGGCTCCGCCTCCGCCGACTTCTACGGCGCCAACCGCACCGGTGACAACCTCTTCGCGAACTCGCTCATCGCTCTGGACGCCGCGACGGGAAAGCGGATCTGGCATTACCAGATCGTCAGGCACGACACGCTCGATCGCGACCTGCCGTCACCCCCGACGCTCGCGACGCTGCGGCGGAACGGGCGCTCCGTGCCGGCCGTCGTGCAGACGACCAAACACGGGTTCGTCTTCGTGTTCGATCGGGAGAACGGCGCGCCGCTCTTCCCGATCGAGGAACGACCGGTGCCCGCGAGCGACGTCCCCGGCGAGGTCTCGGCGCGAACGCAGCCGCTCCCGGTCAGGCCGGCGCCGTTCGCGCGGCAGCGCCTGACCGCGGACATGCTCACGTCGCGCACCCCGGAGGCGCGCGCGTGGGCGCTGAAGGAGTTCGCCCGGTTCCGCACCGAAGGACCGTTCATGCCGCTCGCGGTGGGTACGGCGACGGTCGTGTTCCCGGGATTCGACGGCGGCGCCGAATGGGGCGGTTCCGCCTTCGATCCGGCCACCGGCCTGCTCTACGTCAACGCGAACGATCTCGCGTGGACCGGGGCGCTGGCCCCGGACGACGCCGGGGAGAGCGGCAGAGCGCTGTATCTGCGCGATTGCGCGGCGTGCCACCGCGACAACCGCGAGGGCGCCCCCCCGCAGATCCCGTCACTCGCCGGCATCGGCGCGCGCCGGACGCGCGCCGAACTGGCCGAAATCATCCGCAAGGGAGCAGGCCGGATGCCAGGATTCCCCTACCTCCAGCGTGACGCAG
This sequence comes from Vicinamibacterales bacterium, assembly GCA_048594975.1. Lineage (GTDB taxonomy): Bacteria > Acidobacteriota > Vicinamibacteria > Vicinamibacterales > 2-12-FULL-66-21 > JBMDXB01. The sequence continues at coordinate 18,126 of JBMDXQ010000026.1, forward strand.
TGGCGCGAATCGTCGAGTTCATGGTCACCGGCGATGAGGCGCCAGCGCCGGCCGGGGCGGTCGGCGACGCCGACGAGGAGCGACTCCGATATCGGTTCACCGGCTACAACCGGTTCATGGATCCCGAAGGGCATCCGGCGGTGGCGCCGCCGTGGGGGACGCTCAATGCGATCGACCTCGAGACCGGCGCGTACGCCTGGACGATTCCGCTCGGCGAACATCCGGACTTGGCAGCGAAGGGCATGACGGGCATGGGCAGCGAGAACTACGGCGGACCGGTCGTGACCGCCGGCGGACTGGTGTTCATCGGCGCGACGATTCACGATCGGACGTTCCGCGCGTTCGACAAGGCGACCGGCAAGCTGCTCTGGTCGTCGCCGCTGCCGTTCTCGGGGAATGCGACGCCGGCGATCTACGAGGTCGACGGGCGCCAGTTCGTCGTCATCGCCGCGGGAGGAGGGAAGTCGCCCGCGGGCGGTTCCGGGGGCGTCTACGTGGCGTTCGCGCTGCCCCGGGGCGGCGCGGCCAGATGACCGGAACGCCCGACCACCTGCGCTATGCTTCGCACGCCATGATTGTCGACCGTCTCGATCGCGATGTGCAGATCCCGCAATCGGCGGGGCGTCTCCGGCACGGGCTCTCGTGGCTGCGCACCACCGATCTCGGCGCGCTGGCCACCGGGCGCCACGACATCGACGGCGACCGGCTGTTCGCGTTGGTGCAGGAGTACACCACCCGGCGGCCGGGTGACTGCCGCTGGGAGGCGCACCGCATGTACGCCGACATCCAGTACGTCGTCTCTGGCGTCGAACGGATCGGTTACGCGCCGCTCGAGGGGGCGCGCGAGCGCGAGGCCTACGATGCCGCGCGGGATGTCGCGTTCTTCGAGCCGGGCGAGCAGTTCGTCGTGCTGGAGCCCGGCATGTTCGCCATCTTCCTGCCCGGCGACGTGCACGCGCCGTGCGGGGCGGCCGGGAAGCCCTCCGCGGTGCGGAAGATCGTGGTGAAGGCGGAAGTGTGAACCGTGTCAATGCTGAATGCCGAATGCAGAACGAGCACGCTGAACGCGGACGCTGGGTCGGTGAGGTCGGCGCAATCGGCATTCAGCACTCGGTATTCCGCATTGCCTGATTGGCAGGGAGTTGACACTCTGCCTCGATTAAAACTACAGTGTATGCGTCTGGGCGGCCCATGTCTCAGACCCTCGGCGAGTTCGAGCAGCGCATCCTGTTCGCGCTGATCAGGCTCGGCGCCGACGCCTACGGCGTCAGCATCCGTGCCGAGATCGAGACGCGGACCGGGCGCGCCGTCTCTGCCGGCGCGCTCTACACCGCGCTCGACCGCCTCGAAAAGCGCGGGTTCGTCTCGTCGCGGCTCGGCGAGCCGACGCCGGAACGGGGCGGCAAGCGCAAGCGCCTCTACACCCTCCAGCCCGTCGGCCGGCGCGCTCTGGCGCACATCTACGAATCGCTGCGGCTGATGGCCAGCGGCCTGGCGACTCGGCTGAAGACCGCGAAGTCCTGAGATGCGACCGACACCGCCGTGCCTGTCCGACGCGCTGCTCCGCCTGATGCTCGGCCGCAACGCCGCCGAGGCGATCGCAGGCGATCTCGAGGAGATGTTCCGCGCGCGTCTCGCCCGCCAGGGGCGGGCCGCAGCCGGACTTTGGCGCTGGCGCCTTGGGGCGCCCTCACGGTTCCGCTCGACGCCCCCGGAGGTGCTCGCGGAGAAGTGGAACCACAGCTACTCGGTGGTGGCGCGCCGGAAGGGCGACACCTCGGTGGCGGCCGCGCAGTCGGCCGCCGTGGTCCTGGGAGTGGTCGTCGGGGCGGCGGGGATCGCGCTCGGGGTGCTGCCCGCGATTCCCTCCATGCGCGCGCTCACGGCTCTGCTCTACGAGGTCGATCCCGCCGATCCGGCGGTCATCGCGCTGCTCGCGGCGTCCCTGCTGGTGATCGCGCTCGTCGCCGGCTACCTGCCGGCGCGGCGCGCGGCGAGCGTCGATCCGCTGGTCACGCTGCGCGCCGAGTAAATCCGCCCTGCCGGAATCCCGCCGCGGTCCGGTGCCGGACCGCGTACTTGACACCCGCGCCCGGCGCGCGTAGTCTCTATGCAGACTTGTTTGTATCACAGACTTGTCCGGAGGAATCATGCACCCGGATCCACTGTTCGAAGCCCGCATCCGCGCACAGCGCTACTGGAACGTCGACGGCCTGAGCGAGATCGCCACCGGCCTGGTGGCGCTGTTCGTCGCGGCGTGCATCTACGGGACCGTGCAGACCGCCCGCGGATCGCTCGGCCGCGTGCTCGTCGTCCTCGCCTTCGCCCTCGGCCTGCCCGCGCTCATGCTCCTCTCCGGCCGGCTGCTCGTCGCCGTCCGCCGCCGCGTCACCTACCCGCGCACCGGCTACGTCGCCTACCAGCGCCACGATCGGCGCGTGTGGCTGGTCGGCGTCGCCCTGGTCGCCGCACTCGCGCTCCTCATCGCGCTGCTGATGGCGAGCGGGACCGACTGGATCACCTCCCTGCTGGTGCTGTAGGGCGTGGTGCCGGGCGCGCTCACGCTGTACTTCGGACGACTGGTGCGGCTGATCCGCTTCCAGATGATTGGCGTCTGCTATGCGCTGTGGGGAATCGCAATCGCGCTGGCCCAGCCCGGGCTCACCCGGGGCATGATCGCGTTCTGGGCCGGGATCGGCGTGGTCTTCCTACTCTCGGGCGGCCTGACGTTCTGGCGCTACGTCCGGCTCCACCCGACGGCCGCGGAGGCGCGATGAAGCCAGCCTTACGACAGATCGCGGACGTCGATCGCGTGATCCACGAGCCCGCCCGGCTCCTGATCGTGTCGCTGCTCTACACGCTGAAGGAGGCGGACTTCGTCTTCCTGCAGCGCGAAAGCCAGCTGACACGGGGGAACCTGTCCTCTCACCTCGTGCGCCTCGAGGAGGCGGGATACGTGCGCATCGAGAAGACGTTTCGCGGGAAGGTGCCGCTCACGCTCTGCAGCCTGACCCGCGCCGGGCGCGCCGCCTTCGAGGGCTACCGCCTGGCGTTCCGGCGCGCCCTCGGGTAGGGTCCTATTGATATTCGATGCCCGCATGGTCGCGTTCACGGCGGCACTGACGCTGCTGGCGGCCGTCCTGTCCGCCTCGTGCCGGCCAGGCAGGCCACGAAAGCAGGCATGGTGACGGCGCTCGACGCCGACGTTCAGGGACCGCGGCACTCCCACGTGCTGCTGATGGTCCTGGGCCAGGGGATGGCGCTGGTGGTGATCGGATCGATGATCGGCCTGCTCCTCGCCGCCGCGTCGACTCGGGTGCCGGCGTCGGCTGCTCGTCGGCGTGCCGCCGCTCGCCCCGCTCGCGTTCGGCGCAGCTGCAGTGATGTTGTCGGTGGTCGGCCTTGCGGCGTGTTACCTGCCGGCGCAGCGCGCCACGCGGATCAGCGCCGTCGCCGCGCTGCGCCGCGAGTGAATCCCCGGCGGCTCACGCGTCTCATTCGGAACCGTCGTCACGGAGGACGGTCACCGATCGCCGGCCCTCGTCCCAGGAAATGCGTACGAGCCACGGGTTGCAGCAGACCTCGCAATCCTGTACGAAGCTGCCCAGCACGTCGGCTTCGACCAGGAGGTCGACCGACTCCCCGCAGAACGGGCACGTCACGTGGACAGGCTCATCGTTCATGTTCAGCTTAATATGCCCGGCCGGCCATGACGGTTTTGCACACGCCGGGCAGGATTGTAATCCCGACGGAGGGTGGTGGCGCCGACGACGTGGCCGTTCGATGCCTTCGCGTCGGTCCGATGTTTGCGGTACCGAACCCGGCCATGTCTCGCCGGTTCGCCCTCGTGCTCGCCGTCGCCGCGTTCCTGCTGGCGCCGGCGGTCGGCCGGATGGGCCTTGAGGTGCTCGACGAGCCCGCCGCGGCTCCTGTCTCCAGGGCTGCGATTCAGCGCCCGCGCACGGTCCTCAAGACCCGGAAGGCGGCCGCGCGCGAGACCGACTACCAGATGCCCGCCGGATCTGTGATCGCGGTGACGCTGCGGACCACCGTCGGCTCCGCGACCGCCGCGGTTGGCGACCAGGTGGACGCCACGCTCGCCGACGCCGTCTCTCGCGAAGGGATCGTCCTCATCCCCGCCGGCTCGCTGCTGCACGGCAGCGTCGTCGACGTGCTGCCGGCATCCGAACGCGAGTTGCGAGGCCGGGTGGCGGTCGCGTTCCACGTGATCGAGCACGCCCTCACGCACAGCCGCGCCGCGATCAGGACGAAGACGATTGCCATTGACGCGCCGGTGCCCGAGGACAAGCAGCCCAGCGACGTGCGGCTGGCCGCCGGCCAGGCCCTGAACCTGATCCTCACCGAGCCGCTGCTCGTCCGCATCCCGAAGTAAGACCACGCGGACCGGCGCAGCCTACTTCGCCTGCTGACGTGCGCGGATCACGTCCGCGACGAGAACCGCAGCCGGATACAGGACCTCCTCCTCCGTCTGCGCGTGAAGCGTCAGTTCCGCGGCGAACGTCTCCTGTTCCCGCGCGCCGGCGGCAGCCGCCGTCTTCTGCAGCGCGCCGACCGCTGCGCGGATGCGTTTGTGCTCCTCCAGCATCCGCGGCATCTCCTTCTTGAGGGCGTCGGCCATCGCCAGCGTCTCTGAGAGTTCCGCGTCGGGCACCGCGGCGCCGGCCGCCAGCCGTGCGAGCAGGCCGAGCGGCGGCAGCGCGATCTGCTCCTCGCGCTCGAAGTGCGGGTGCAGGACCTGCGCGAGCGCTCTGGCGGCCGCGCCGACGTCGCCCGGTGCCCTGGTCGCGGCGACGAGCGCCTGGTGGATGGCTTCATGGTCGGCGCGCACGGATGCAGGGATGGCCGGCGCAGCGGCGCTCGACGGGATCGGTGCCGGAGCTGGCGGCGCGCTCGCCAGGGCGGCGGTCACGATTGCGACAGGCAGTGCAGATCTCATGTCAACGCTCCTTGAAGGGTGACGGTCGGCCGTCGCGACGCCCGCCACGGACCCTGGGCGGCCCGCCGGCGTCACGCGAGGCCGAGGGCGTTCTGGGCTCCAGCGGCAGCCGGGAGGCAGACGCCACGTACTCGGATAGTATGGGCAGTCCCCGCGAGGCCGTCACCATGATGATTTGCGACGTCCACTGCCATTTCTTCTCGTCACGCTTCCTCGAAATCCTCGTCGCCAGCGATCGAACGAGCCTGCCCGCGGCCGAGCACGCCAACGTGATCGCGGGGCTGCTTGGCTGGGAGCCGCCCGGCGCGCCCGAGCAGCTCGCGGACCGCTGGGTGCGAGAGCTCGATCTGCACGGGGTCTCGCGCGCCGCGCTGATCGCGAGCATCCCCGGCGACGAAGATTCGGTTGCGGTTGCGATCGCGAAGCACCCGGCGCGGTTCGTCGGCTTCTTCATGTTCGACCCGACCGCGCCGGGCTCGCAGGCGCGGCTGGCGCGCGCGCTGGGCGACGCGAAGCTGCGCGGCGTGGCGCTGTTTCCCGCGATGCACAAGTACCGGCTCGACGACGACCGCGTGGACGCAGTGTTCAGGGCGGCGCACGACCATCGCGCCGCCGTGTTCGTGCACTGCGGCGTGCTGACGGTCGGCGTCCGAAAGAAACTCGGGCTGGCGTCGCCCTTCGATCTCCGCCTGGGCGATCCGCTGTCGTTGTCCGTGGTGGCCTCGCGCTACCCGCGCGTGCCGGTGATCATTCCGCACTTCGGGGCGGGGTTCTTTCGCGAGGCGCTCATGGCGGTCGACCAGTGCCCGAACGTGCACCTGGACACGTCGAGCTCGAACGGCTGGATGAAGTACTACCCCGGACTCACCCTGGACGTCGTGTTCCGCCAGGCCTTCCAGGTCGCCGGGGCCGACCGGCTGCTGTTCGGAACCGACTCGTCGTTTTTTCCGCGCGGCTGGCAGCGGCCCATCCACGAGGTTCAGATGCGGGCGCTTGAACAGGCGGGCATCGACGAGGCGTCGCGGGGGAAGATCCTCGCCGAAAACTTCGATCGGTTGTTCCCGGTTGAATCGTAGATTCGGGCCATGGACCCCTGTTTCCGGGCAGCATCAGCCATTAGCTGCTATCATCCGTCCGCAACAGCCGGGGTTCTCCCCCCCGCCAGGGCGTCGTTTACCTGTTAGCGCTGCGACTCATGAACATCGGCCGGTACCAGCTCGTCGAGAAGCTCGGCCAGGGTGGCATGGGTGTCGTGTACCGCGCGTTCGACACCTTGCTGCACCGTGTCGTCGCCGTGAAGGTGATCTCCGGCACGGTCGAGGCGGGCGTCGAGCAGCGCGAACGGTTCTTCCGCGAAGCGCGCGCCGCCGGCCAGTTGTCGCACCGGAACATCATCACCATCCACGACCTCGGCGACCACGAGGGCCAGCCCTACCTCGCGATGGAGCTGCTCGAGGGGGAAGACCTGCAGCGCCGGCTTGTGCGCCCCGATCGGATGAGCCTGGCGCACAAAGTCGACCTTGCGATCGAGATCTGCGAGGGCCTCGAGTACGCGCACGCGCGCGGCGTCATCCACCGCGACATCAAACCGGCGAACATCTTCATCACTGCCAACGGGACCGCGCGCATCCTCGACTTCGGCCTGGCCCGGACCGTGACCTCCGAGCTCACCAGCAGCCACATGATGATGGGCACGGTCAACTACATGTCGCCCGAACAGGTGCGCGGCGAGCGCGCCGACAGCCGTTCCGACATCTTCTCGGTCGGGGTGGTCCTCTACGAGCTGCTCGGCGGGCGGAAGGCGTTCGAGGGCGATTCCTTCGCCGCCACCATGTACAAGATCCTGCAGGAGGAGCCGGAGCCGCTCCTCACGCTCGATCCCTCGCTGCCGCCGGAGCTGGTTGCCATCGTCGAACGCGCCCTGGCGAAGCCGCGCGACGAGCGTTACCAGTCGATGAGCGAGATGCTGCGCGATTTGGCCGTCGTGCGCCAGCAGGTGACTGCCTATGACTCGCCCGCGGTCGGACGCCCCGCTTCGGGAGGACCCGCGAGGCAGTCCGATCCCCCGCGCGCGCTGCCCGTGTCGCACCCCGGCTCCGACGCCCCGACGATGGCGGAGCCGACGCCGGTGCCGGCTGCACCGGGTAGGCCTGCGAGTGGACCGGGACCATCGCCGGCGGCGGCCGCCGGCGCGCCCACCCCGGGTTCCGCCGCGGGCGTGTCCGCGCTGGGCCCCCTCGGCTCGCGGCGGGCGATTTGGCTGTCGGTGGCGGCAGCGGTCGTGCTCGCGGCGGTCGGATTTGCCCTGTGGTCGAGCCGCAGCGCGCGAACGCCTGGCGCGCCGCAGGGAACGGCGACCGCGCCGCCCGCCGACCGCAGCCCCGAGGTCGCAGGCCTCGTCCGCCAGGCGGCACAGGCCCTCCAGGCGGGCGAGCTGGCCGACGCGGAGCGCCACGCCGACGCGGCGCTCGCGCTCGCGCCGGCGCACGCCGAGGCCCGGCGCATCCGCGATCGTGCCTCGAGCACGCTCGAGAATGTGACGCGCGGCCTGGAGGCGGCGCGCGCGCACTTCCAGGCGGGCCGTTACGAGGAGGCGTCGCGCGCGGCGGGCGACGTGCTCAGCCTCGTGCCGCAACACGCCGAGGCCAGCCGGTTGATGCAGGATGCCGCCGCCCGTTCCCGCGGGCGCGGCGCCGACGAGGCGCGCCGGCGCATGGTTCAGGCCAAGGCGGCGGCGCAGACCGCCGCGGCGGCGACGCTCGCGGCGGTCTCCTACAACGCCGCGCTCGGCGCCGAGCGGACCGCGCAGCGGCTCTACGATGCCGGCCAGCACGCCGAGGCGACCGCGAAGTTCTACGAGGCGAGCGGCCTGTTCCGCAGCGCGGAACTCGCCGCCCAGTCCGAGGCAGCGGCGCGGGCCGAGCGGGCGGCGGCCGCCCGCGCGGAACGCGAACGCGCCGAACGGGAACGGGCGGAGCAGGAGCGGGCAGAGCGGGAACGCGCCGAGAAGGAACGCGCCGAGAAGGAACGGGCCGAGAAGGAACGGGCCGAGAAGGACCGGGCCGCCAAACCGGAGCGGGAGCGGCAGCCGCCCCCAGAGCCGCTGCCGTCCCCGCCGGTGGCGCGCGGCGCGGACCCGCAGGTGGCCGCGGGAGCCCCGGTCGCTGCCGTTCCGCCGAAGGCGCCGCCGCCCGCGCCTCCGCCTGCGGAGCCGCCAGCCGAGAACCTCATCGCCGACGCCCTCTCGCGCTACGAAGCGGCGCTCGAGGCGAGGAACCTGGCGGCGCTCAAACGCGTATGGCCGACGCTGAGCGGCACGCAGGAGGCGGCGTTGCGCGAGGAGTTCCTCCACGCCCGCCGCATCGAAGTCGACATCAATTCGCCGCGGATCGACGTGGCGGGGGCCACCGCCACGGCCACCTTCGTGCGCCGCTACGAGGTGCTGAAGACCGATGGTCAGCTGCTCAACAGCCGCAGCGTGACCACGGTCAGCCTGAGAAAGACCAGCGGCGGCTGGGTCATCGATCAAATCCGGTTCGATCCGTTCCGGTAATACGTTTTGGGCAGTGCGCAAGGAGAGTGCCGGTGCGAATGTTGAAGTGTGCAGCCGTTTGTGTCATCGCCATTCTCGTTCTGGCCGTTCCCGCCCGCGCGCAGGATCGGCCGGCGTCGCTGGCGACGCTCTTCGAGGACATCTTCGGCCCGAGCGGGCTCGTCGTCAGCAGCGACGATGTGCTGCTCGACGGCACCAACCACGCGGCGCACTTCAACAGCGCGTTTCAGTCCGACTTCCGCCTGGTCAACATCGCCCTCACCAGCCAGCTGGCGGCGGTCCCGCTGCCGTCGCCCGCGTCGGGATTCACGTACCGGTTCGACCCGTCGACCGGCACGTTCGTGCGCTCGACGAGCAGCTACGGACCGATCCTCACCGAACGCGGCGAGACGATCGGGCGCGGGCGCGTGGCGTTCGGCTTCAGCTACCAGTTCTTTTCGTTCGATCACCTCGACGGCCTCAGCCTGTCGGCGGTGCCCGCGGTGTTCACGCACGATGATTACCAGACCGGCGGCGGTCGAGCCGACGTCGTGTTCACCGAGAACACGATCCGCTCGGACGTGGGCCAGTACAACGGCGCGCTGACCTACGGCGTCACCGACCGGTTCGACCTGGCGCTGGCGGTGCCGATCATCTCCACACGCCTGTCGCTGCTCTCGAACGCGCGCATCCACCGCGTCGGGACGGGCGTGAACACGACCGTCCACTATTTCCGCAGCGACGCCGGCATCGACGGCCGCGGCGACACGCACCAGTTCTACGCGGAAGGAACCGCATCGGGGGTCGGCGACATCGTGCTGCGGGGCAAGGCCACGGTGCTCAGGGAGAGCAGCCGGGCGCTGGCCGTCGGGCTGGACGCCAGGCTTCCGACCGGGGACGAGCAGAACCTGCTCGGCGCCGGCGCGGTCGGCCTGCGCGGCTTCGGCGCCTTCTCGACCTCAATCGGACGCTTCGCGCCGCACGTCAACGTCGCCTACCAGTGGAACGGCAAGAGCAAGCTCGCCGGCGACGTGCGGAGCAGCCACAAGGAGGACCTGCCGGACCATTTCCTCTGGGCCCTCGGCACCGATTTCGGCATCAACCCGCGCCTCAGCATCGTCCTCGACCTGCTCGGCCGCCGGGTCATCGATTCGCCGCAGATGCTCGTCTACACCTTCGTCGTCGACGGACCGTCGGGATCGGTGGCCCTGCCCGATATCCGGTTCGAGCACGCGTCCTACTGGGTCAACAACGGCGCAATCGGCTTCAAGGCAAACGTGGCGCCGCGGCTGCTCGTCAATTTCAACCTGCGGTTCCAGATCAGCGGCAATGGTCTCTCGGACCGGGTCGCGCCGCTCATCGGGATGGAGTGGGGCTTCTGAGCGCCCGCTACCGGTTCACCGCCCGCATGCCGCCCTCCGTGTAGCGCGTCCCGGCGACAACGGCGCCCAGTTCGTCGAGCGCCGCCGTCTCCTCGGCCGACAGCTGAACGTGGAGAGCCGCGGCGTTCTCCTCGACGCGCTCGGCGCGCGTCGACCCGGGAATGGGAACGATCTCCAGGCCGCGCGCCAGCACCCACGCGAGCGCCAGCTGCGCGGGCGTGCATCCTTTCGCGCCCGCCAGCGCCTCGACACGTTCGACCAGCCGCAGGTTGTTGCGGAAGTTCTCTCCCTGGAATCGCGGGTTGCCGCGGCGCCAGTCGCCGTCCGGCAGATCGTCGAACGTGCGGAAGCGCCCGGTGAGGAACCCGCGGCCGAGCGGGCTGTAGGCGACGAACGCGATCCCCAGCTTCCGGCACGCGGGCAGTACCTCGGCCTCCGGGTCCCGGGTCCAGAGCGAGTACTCCGTCTGCAGCGCGGCGATGGGATGGACGGCGTGCGCGCGCCGCAGCGTCCCGGCCGCCGCCTCCGACAGCCCGAGATACCGCACCTTGCCCGCCCTGACGAGCTCCGCCATCGCGCCGACGGTCTCCTCGATCGGCGTGTCCGGATCGACGCGGTGCTGGTAGTACACGTCGATGACGTCGACGCCGAGTCGCTGCAGCGACGCGTCGCAGGCCTGCCGCACGTATTCCGGGCGGCCGCTGATCCCCTGCCACGCGCCGTCGGCGGTGCGCACGTTGCCGAACTTGGTGGCGAGGACGACCTCGTCCCGCCGTGAGCGGATCGCGCGTCCGACCAGCCGCTCGTTGGTGAACGGCCCGTAGACGTCGGCGGTGTCGAGGAAATTGATGCCGAGATCGAGCGCCCGATGGATCGTCGCCAGGGACCGCTCGTCGTCGGCCGGTCCGTAGAATTCCGACATCCCCATGCAGCCGAGCCCGATCGCCGACACCATGGGGCCGCCCGCGCCGAGCCGGCGCATCGGTAGAGTTCCCGTAGGCATAAGTCCTCCTGTACCGAGCATGTGCCGGCAGACATCCGTGATGCCAGCGAAAAGACCAGCGGGGGCGTGTGAACAAGACGTTCGGACGCGGCGTAAAGCGGCTCAGAACGCCGCGACGATCCCGACGCTCAGGCGCGTCGCGCCGTGCTCGAAGTCGCGCCCCACCTCGGCGACGCCGCGGATGTTGCGCGCGATGAGGTGCCCGAGCGTGGCGGAGAGCGTGTCGCGCTCGGTCAGCGGATCGTCGGAGGCGACGCGATTGTACAAGCCGGCGATGGACAGCGTCCCGTCGGCTCCGCGCGGCAGGAAGATGAGCTCGAGGAAGCCGCCCCGCGTCTTCCAGTCGGGGCCGGGCGCGGCGACGAAGAACGGGTTATCGTCGCGCCGTTCGAGGTACTGCGCATTGAGCTGGACGCGCTCGGAGACGTTCACGACGAGATCGGGGCCGAGGTACCACGTACGGTTCTTCACGTCGCCGGCGCTGCTGCGGCCGAAGTACGAGAAGCCGCCCACCCGTACGGGGCCGAACGTGCGCGACAGCCGCACGCTCACGTTCTTCAGGCCGTCGTCGTCGAACCCGGCGTCCTCGTCGGCCGCATGGATGCCGTTGCCGTTCACCAGCTGGAACACCGAGTCGATCGCGCCGGGCAGCGTCGCCGACGCGACGAGGCCGCGGTCGTAGGTCAGGCTGACGGGCGAGTCGCCGACGCGCGTCCGGAAGATCTCGTAGTCGAACCGCTCGAGCCGCAGCTCGCGCTTGAACAACGGGTCGCAGAGCTGGAACTGTCCCACCACCAGGTTGAACGGGAGCTTGAACAGCGAGTTGAACTGCAGATAGGCGTCCTCCAGTCCGGCCACCTCGCCCCGCTCGATGATGAAGTACAGGTAGTAGGAGACGCTCTCGCTGATCGGCGCCCCCGACAGGACCTTGAACGCCCACGGCCACTCGACGTCGGACTCCGCCCGCGCATCCTCCTTGAACGATCCGTAGCCGTCGAGCCGGACGGCGAGGGGCACTTCGCGCAGCAGCCTGAGCGTGGGATCTCCCGTGTCGTAGGTGGCGCGCGGGGGCTCCTGGCTCGGATCCTCGAGGCGGAAACCGCGCGCCGCGAACGCCTCGCCGAACGGCTTCAGCCGCGGCACCGGCGCATGGCAGGTGGAGCAGGAGAACTGGTAGCGGCGCGCGAACGCCGGGATGGCTTCCGCAGGGCGAGCGGCCGCTGTCCAGGCTGCCGCGACCAGCAGCGCGCACCAGCACCGGCGGGCAATCCTGGGGCGGGCGGCATGCGGAGCGATCATCGCGCGACCTCAGGGCAGAATCGTGAACGTCGTGGCGTGAGCGTTGATCGTGACCGGCATCGACTCCTCGCGCGACACCTTCAGATACTCCGCTACCGACGAAACCAGCCGCGAGTAGAACACGCGCGCCGTCACGGTCACCTGGCCCGCCGGCAGGCGCGGCGGGAGCTTCCAGGTGAACGTTTCGTTGACCGCCTTCAGCGGCGCCAGCCGGTAGTCGGGACCGAAGCTGGCCGTGTTCCACTGCGCGATCGTCATCCGTCCCTGCGGATCCAGATAGGGCAGCCGGAAGATGCGATCGCCGGCGGGCACCTCGCCGTCGCGCCGCAGTCCGGCAAAACCGGGCAGCTGCCGGATGTCGCCGATGTCCTGATAGGCGAGCGCATCGGACGCGATCGTGAGGTCCTCGCCGTCGAAGCCCTTGCGATCCACCGGCAGGTGATACACGATGCCCTTCGCGTCCGTGGCCTCGACGTGGAGCCAGAGCACACGTTCCTCGGCCGAGCCGGTCGGCACCTTGTGCCCCGCCTTGGCGTTGACCAGCACCGTCGTCAGGCGGACCGTCTCGCCGGGTTCCGCCTCGCGGACGTCCGAGTGGATTCGCACTTCGACGACGCCGGCGAGCTTGCCGGGATCGTGCGCGCCGTGAAAGAGGTGCTGGCGCACGTCGGGCAGCGCCGCGCCCATCTTCGCGCTGCGCCCGGCGGCCGGCGGCATGTGGCACTCCTGGCAGACGATGCCGGCCCTGGCGTGCGGCCCTTCCTTCCACTCGAGGTGCGTGGCCTTGACCCAGGTGCCGTACGGGCTCTTCTCGTTGTGGCAGGTGCCGCAGAACTCCGCGGTGCGCAGGAAATCGTTCTTCCTGGTGATGTGATGCGGGCTCTCGAGCCCGTCGCGCGTCCCGAACTTGATCTTGCCCGGGCGTGCGATCCAGTTGAAGTTGTACGGCGTGTCGCCCTCGAATCCCTCGATCGTGTGGCAGAGGTCGCACGACACCGCCTCGTTCGCGCGCGTGCGTGCCGACGGCGGTTTCGGCGGGATGTCGCCGGCGAGGAACGCCAGCGGCGCATGGCAGCCGTTGCAGCCCGCCTTGATGCCGGCCACCTTCGCATCGCGCGCCGCGTGCGGCACCGCCAGCTCGAAGTACTCGATTTCGTCCCACTGGTGCACGTAGGCCTGCGACATCATCGCCTGCTCGTGCTGCCGGGCGATGTCCGTGTGGCACGTCGCGCACGCCGCGGGTCGTTCGAAGTCGGCGTACTTGCGCGTGCCCAGCGCGGCGTCGCCGGCCTTCCCGGCCTGCGAGAGCACGAGCGAACCGGTGCCTGCGACGAGCAGGACGGCGAGTGCCGAGATTGGGAAGCGTCGCGCGGACATGGTGCCTCCGGGCGGGATTCGAGAATCACGACGCAATCGCCGTGCCCCGGAACACGGCCGTGGAGCTTCGCGATGGCGCGGATTTCGCCCGATCCGAGGCCGGCCGATTACGGGACTCCGCCGTAGATGCCGAATTGCCGCCACCGCTCGCCCGCGAACGACTCGTCGCGAACCACTCGTCGCGAACGATCCGTGCCGAACGACTCGCCGCGAACGACCCGTCGCGTGTTACCGTTGAAGCGATGCGGACGTTGGCCTGGAGCCCCGCCCGGCGCTGCTTCCGCGCGTGGCTCGCAGCCGTTTGTTGCCTCGTGCTGGCCGCGTTGGCCGGGTGCGGGCAACAGCCGGCCAGCCGTGACGCGGCGCCGCCGGCTGCCGCTCCGGCCAGCGGCGGCAACGCGCCACCGGCAGATCCCAAGCCGGCACGTCCGCAGCCGGCCGCCTACAAGACCATCGAGAACGCATTGAGCAGGGCAGGGCTGCAGGTGTGTAGCTTTACCGGCTACGGCGAGAACCAGGATTACGCCTATCTCGAGGCGCGGCACTACTACGTGTCCCGGGGTGCGTGCCTGCCCGACCGGCCGCCCGTCGAGGGCAACGCCCGTTTCGGAACCGTGCGCGTCGAGATCTACCTGAATGCCGGCACGCTCGCGCGCGGCATCGCCACGCACGAGGAGGAGACGCGCTACGACCGGCCGGTGTCGGGCGCCGCGTGGACGCTCGACGAGACGATCGTCGAGGTGCCGCACTACGTGCATCCCGCCATGGCCCGCGGCGTCGATCGCGCGATGCGCGCCCTGCCCGCGAAGCGACGCTACTTCCGGTTCCGCTGAAGCGCGCCGGTCCGCGCTGCCGTCATCGCCACCCTTCACCTTCCACGCTCGATGTCCGCCGGGGCACCTCGCAGGAGCGAAGAAGCGACTGAGGAACGATGAGGCGACGCGTTCGCGAGTCGCTGCAGGAACGGAGAACCGTCGCAGGAACGAAGAACGACGTCTCTTCGCGCGGCCGCGGCCGGCCGCGCATCCGTACACGCTCGCGCGATGCACGGTGCAGTGCAGGTGGTTCAGCTCTGGTGCAGCTGCCGCGTGCCGCTCACGGCCGCACGCGGAATCGGTAACGACCCGATCCGACTTCGTAGACCACGTACCCGCGTTCGACGGCGACCAGCCTGACGCCCGCCGCCCGCTCCGCCCGGACTTCCTTGTCCTCGTCGCCCTCGAACACCACCTCGGGCCGCGCTGCCGGCACGTGTACGCGGCCGCGTGCGTTGGCCGGCACGGCGACCTCGATCACGATACCGGACGCGTCCCGCTGCCAGCGGCTGGCGATGGTCCCGCGCACGCTGTCGTGCGACGCGGCGACGCGGTGGATGCCTTTCGCGGGGATGGCCGGCTTGAACGCGATCGTGCGGTAACCGGCGTCCAGCGCGCGGATGCCGGCCAGGTCTTCGTAGAACCACTGCACGATGGTGCCGAACATGTGGTGGTTGCGCGAGCGTGTGTCGGCGGTCCAGTGTTCGCCGAGCGACGTGAAGCCGGCCACGTCGGTCCAGTACCCCCAGGATGGCTCGTCGGTCTGCGTCGCCACCGCGCACGCCAGGTCGTGGCGCCCCGCCGCCGTGAGCACGGGCAGCACGTAGCGCGCGCCGAGCACGCCCACGAACGCGTTGCCGCCGCGCGACACCGCGATGTCCTCGGCGAGCCGCGCCGCGAGCTCCTGCCGGCGCGCGTCCGGTACGAGGTCGAACGCGAGCGGGAGGATCTGGGCCGTCTGCACGAACGGGTCCTCGGGCCGTTCCCGGTAGATGCCGTCGGGACCGAGGAAGCGCACATTGAAGTCCGCGCGGACCGCCGCGAAGAGCTTCTCGTAGCGCGCGGCATCGGCTGGCCTGCGCAGCTCGCGGGCGACGTCAGCCGCGATCCGCGTCATCTGCGCGTAGTAGGCGGTCGACGCGAGCGCGTTCACGGTGGGCACGCCTTTCGGCGGCACCCAGTCCCCGAGGCCGGCCGTGAGCGTCTGCGCGTGCAGGTCGCCGTCCTTGCCGGTCCATTGCGGGATCCAGGAGTCGAGGTAGCGCCGCATCGCCGGATAGGTCGCCTCGAGGGCGCGGCGATCGCCGTGACGCCGGTAGCTCTCCCACGGAACCACGAACCAGAACGCGTCCCACGCCGGTGTCGCGCCGCAGCACTCCACCGGCTTGAACGCTGGCTTGCCCACGTAGCCGTAGTTCTCGTTGCTCGGCGCGAGCAGCGGGACCTCGCCGGCCACGGTCTGCGCGTCGCGCATGTCCTGGAACATCTTCCGGTAGAGCCGCTCGGTATCGAAGAGCAGCGACGCCGTTCCCGACGTGAGCTGCGCGTCGCCGGTCCACGCGTTCTTCTCGTACACGGGCGTGTCCGTCACGATCCCGTGCAGGTTGTTCTGAACCGCCCAGACGGTGTTCTGGTGAATCCGGTTGAGCGTGGGCTGATCCGATTCGAAGGTGGACGTACGGGGCAGCGCGGAGCGGATCTGCCGGATGCGCTCGACCGTCACGGTGGCGCCGGGCGGAAGGGGCTGGCCGTCCGGACCACTCACCTGCAGATACCGAAACCCCTTGTAGGTGAACCGCGGCTCCCACACTTCCTCCCCCCCGCCGCGCGCGATGTAGTAATCGGTCTGCAGCTGCCCGAACACGAGGTCGTTGCCGGCCGTGCTGGCACGGCCGGCAGCGCCGCGCTTCTCCGAGTAGAAGAGTTCGATCGCGGTGCCCGCCGGCGCAGCGACACGGATCACCGCCCAGCCGGTGAGGTTCTGGCCGACGTCGTAGACAAAGACGCGGGAGGACGGTTCGGACGGCGCACCCGCCGGGCGCTCCGACACGACCGCGATGGGCTCGTGCGTCTGCGCCCGCAGCGTGCCTGCGGGCGCGGCGACGACTCGAGCCTGGTCCCAGCGCGAATCATCGAAGCCAGGCCGTTCCCACCCGGCGCTCTCCCGTCTTGCGTCGTAGGTTTCGCCGAGATAGTAGCTGTCATACCGCCGCGGCCCGGCGACGCTGACCCGCCACGACGGGTCGGACGCGACGACCGTCTCCGATCCGTCCTCGTGCGTGACGTGGAGTTGCAGGACCAGCCTCGGTGTGGCACGCCACTCGGCCTGGTCCCATCCCCAGTCCCACGTCCGGGCCGCGCTGTCGTACTGACCTGACCCGAGCTCCGCGGCGAGGACGTTCTCCCCCGCGCGAAGCAGGCGTGTCACGTCGTAGGTGACATAGAGAACGGTCTTGCTGTAGTCCGTGAACGCCGGTTCGAGCAGGGTGTCCGACACCATCGCGCCGTTGATTGCCAGGTGCGCGTAGCCGAGCCCCGAGGCGTACACCCTCGCGTTCGCGATTCGCTTGCCGATGGTGAACGCCCGGCGCAGCAGCGGGGCGGGACGCAGTTCGCGGCACTCGCCCTGGTCGTTGGCGACCCGCTTCGCGGCGAAACCCGTCGTCAGCCACCGGACCGGCCGGCAGAACTCGCCCGCCGCGCGGATCGCCGCGTCGTCTGCCTCGCCCTCCGCCCGTGACAGGATTCCCAGACGTTCTGGTCCGGCAATCCAGTGCGCTTTCCACTCCGACGGGTCGAGCAGCGCGGTCTCGAACCACGCGGGCGAGGATGCGGCGCTCATCCGGCCCGGCGCGGCCGAGACACGCACGAGCCAGAAGTACCGGATGCGCGATCGCAGCGGCGGCCCGGCGTAGATGGCAAAGGGCTCAGCGCTCCTGACCGTTCCCGAATCCCAAAGATCCGCCCTTCCCGCCGTCAGCAGCTCCGGGCGCGTCGCGACGAACACGCGATAGCTGGTCTGGACAACCGCGCGCCGGGAAGATGCCGTTTGCCACGTGAATCTCGGCGACGGGTCGTCAATCCCGAGCGGCTCGCCGGCGCCGTTGACCTCGGGCTGCCGGACCTCGAACGACGCTGCTGACGCGGTGGCAGGTTCCGCCGGCTGGAGCGCGACTGCGACCAGGGCCGCGGCCCGTGCCGCCGCGACCGCGACGACGACGGCGGCGGCGAGCAGTCCTCCGCTGATTCCGTGCATGCCTTGTCCTCCGGGTCAGGCAGATCGGTCGGTCTGACCTGCCATCGCCGGTGCTCGGCGCCGGGCGCGGCGCGTTGCCATTGTGCGCCGATCACCCAACGTCAGGGGCCGGCCGGGCGCGATTGCCCGGCACACACGGTATCGCGATTGAGGTCCGATTTGCTGCGGTAGGTCGGAGGAGCTCGCGTCTATGCCCAGGGATGATTCGGATAGCTCGGGACGGGGGGCGGTTCGCTCACGAGCGGCTGGCGGCTGCGCGGATCGAGGCTCTCCCGCGCGGTTTCGGATGGAGTGCCGATGCGCAGCAGCAGCCCGAGACAGAAGATCGCGACCCACAGCATCAGCGTGATGAGCGCCCATCGGCGAATCCACAGCGGATGCGATTGGATCACGCCCCCGTTTTGAGCAACGGCGGTGCCGCGGCTCCGCCGCACTCGCGTGGGTCGGAAGACATCGCTGAATTCGGGGCGTTTCCAGCGGCGTGTCAGGCACGTCAGGAAAAAAGTCTCTCAAGTCGAAGACTTTTGATGCCCAATTGAACGCCACGGGGAACAGGATGTTGCTCCAGGAGGGCGCAAAAGAGTGCGGGACTGTTGGGATTTCCCAAGAACTTCCCCGGATGTCTCGAAACGGAGCATATGGTTGAGCCTGCGGCATCGCTATTGCTCAGTTTTGCCCGCGGAGGACCGGGTGAGGGACCATGCCCGAAGAGAACGTCATCGCTGCGAGCACGAAGATGAAGCACGTCCAGGCCCTGGCGCGCCGTGCGGCGCGCAGCGAGGTCAAGACGCTCATCACGGGGGAAAGCGGAGTCGGCAAGGACGTCGTTGCGCGGCAGATTCATGAGTGGTCACCGCGCGCGGGACGGCCGTACGTCCCGGTCAACTGCGCCGCGCTGACCGAAACGCTGCTCGAGTCGGAGCTCTTCGGCTACGTCAAGGGGAGCTTCACCGGCGCGTACCGCGATACTCCCGGCAGGATCCAGCAGGCCGACGGCGGCACGCTGTTCCTCGACGAGGTCGGGGAGATGAGCCCGCGCATGCAGGCGGCCCTGCTGCGGTTCCTGGAGAACGGGGAAGTGCAGCGCGTCGGCGAGCACCGGTCGACGGCGCGGGTCGACGTGCGCGTCATTGCGGCGACGAACCGCAACCTGGCTGATCGCGTCGCCTCTGGGAACTTCCGCGAAGACCTGCTCTACCGCATCCGCGTCATCCAGATCCAGGTGCCGCCGCTGCGCGAGCGCCCCGAGGACATCCGCGCGCTCGTCCACCACTTCGCGCGCAAGACGTCTCGCCAGGTGGCGTTCTCCGACGACTCGATGGACGTCCTGCTGAAATACCGCTGGCCGGGCAACGTTCGGGAGCTGCAGAACATTGTCGAGCAGACCATCTGGCTCTCCGACGGGCCGCTGATCGAAGCGTGCGATCTGCCGGACGCGATCCGCAGCGCCGCGGCGCCCGGCATCTACCCGCGCCATGAGCGCCGGCGCCAGGTGGCCGATCAGCTGTTCGAAGCACTCTCGCAGCGGCAGTACTCGTTCTGGGAGCACGTCCACCCGATGTTCCTGAACCGCGATCTCACCCGCCACGACCTGCGCGAGCTGGTGCGGCGCGGGCTGGCGGAGACGCGCGGCAACTACCGCGCGCTGCTTCCGCTGTTCGGCATGCAGCCATCGGACTACCACCGGTTCCACAACTTCCTGTCGGCGCACGACTGCAAGGTGGACTTCCGGGCCTTCCGCAACTCGAGCGGGGCTGTCGCCGCGCCGCCAGTCAGCATTCAGCCTGTGCCTTAGAGCGGCAGGGGAGCACCGCAATCGCTCCCCTCGCCGGTCCATCACGTGCGGACCGCCGCTGGTCCGCGCGCCGGAGGTCCGTCTGGCATTCGACAGCCGTCCCGCGCCCTGCACATTGCCTCCACGACCTGGCAGCACACACTGTTGTTCGCATCGACAGATTGCTGCGGGAAAGTCAGCCTCCGGGGAACATTCCTTGTTCCGGAGGCATAACTCTCGGCGCCGACAAATGCGTCATCGCCAAGACCTCAGGGATTTCCGCTTCTTTTCGTCTGGTGCTGCCAGCTCGGCCGTGGCCGCTTCCTTGCTGAAAGGACGAGCATCCCACGTATGGCCACACTTCCTTACTTCGTGCTCGGCCCCAACACGCTCCTGAGCCTGCTCGGTCTGATCAAGGGAGCAGACAAGACGGTCCCGACGCCGGCGGAAGACTGGCGACACGCGAAGGTGGACGTCATCATTCCCGCGTACAACGAGGAAGAGACGATCGTCCTCTGCCTGGCCAGCATACTGCGCCAGACGGTGCGCCCCCGCCGAATCATGCTGATCGACGATGGGAGCACCGATCGGACCGTGGCCTGCGCCCGGGCGTTCTGCGCTCATCACGGCGTCGAGCTGACGATCATCCAGCGGCGCAAGCCGATCGGCAAGACGCCGACGATCAAGCGGCAGGCGCGCGAGCTCGACTCCGATGTCGAGTTCATCCTCGACGGCGACACGGTGCTCGAGTCGACCGACTACATCGAGCGCGCGGTGCAGGAGCTCTACAAGGGAGTCGGCATCGCCTCCGCCTGCGGCACCATTCTGCCGCTGCGCGAGCGCGATCGGCGCGCGAACGAGGACGATCGCGCGGTGCGGGCTTTTGCCGGAGCGGCGCCGTGGCGCATGCCGGTGCGGCGCCAGAGCAGGCTGGCGCGGCTCTCCCGCGGCATCACCAACGTCTACCGCGAGGTACTGTACCTGTTCCTGCAGCGCTTCATCTATCACGGCGAGATGGCGTTCTTCGGCACGATCACGAACCCGGTCGGCTGCGCCGTCGCCTACCGCCGCAAGTACATCAAGGCAGTGTTCGACGAGATCACGCCGAAGCTCGGCGACGACCTGACCAATTCCGAGGATGTCTTCATCGGGTTCGCGCTGCTCAACGAGGGCTACCGCAACATCCAGCTGACTGACGTCTACGCCCGCACGCAGGAACCGCGGGTCACGCGGCTACCGCGGCAGGTCTACCTCTGGTCGTCGTCGTTCTTCCAGTCGGCCTACTACTTCGACGCGCTCGTCCGGAGTCCGTTCAAGGTGCACAAGCGCTGGATGCAGCGCCGCCGCGGCCCGCGCCGGCAGCCGCCGTCGCGCGGGCTGGTCGTCGCGCCCGCGCTGGCGCCAGCGCAAGGCGCGCCGGCCGCACCCGCGCCGTGGCCGCGGCTGATGCGCAGCGTGTCGGCGCCGATGCAGATGAGCGCCGTGGCGGTCCTCGATCGCCCGGCGGTGACGCCGCCCGCCGCCGGCGCCCCGCCGCCGCACGCGTCCGGCGACCGCCGCGTCGTGCGCGAGCAGTACCGCCAGGCCTTCGGGAAGCAGCGCACGCTCGATTACGGGCGTCCGGTGGGCTGGCTGCTGCTCGCGGCGGCGGTAGAGAAGGTGTTCTTCCCGACCATCCTGGTGCTGATGATGCTCGCGGGTAACTGGCACGGCGTGTGGCTCACGGTCACGATCGAGACGGCAATCAGCGTTGCCGCGCTGGTCATGGTGACGAAAGGGCAGCGCCTCGAATACCTGGTCAAGGGGCTCGCCGTCGTCCCCCTCCGCTACAGCGTGCTCGCGTGGGATCTCGTGACGATCAGCCGGTTTGCCAGCGATCTGTGGCTGACGAAGAACAGGGAGTGGCGCAAATGAGGTTCGCGCTCGTCCTTCTTTCGCTGCTCGTGCCAGTCGCGGCGGGCGCCCAGATGCCAGCCACACCCGACCGCGGTCTTGCCGCCGAAGGCGCCGGACAGTTCGATGTCGCGCTGGCCATCTACCTCGACGAGCTCGGGCGGGACTCGCAGCGCACCGACCTGTGGCTCCGCGTCGCCGACATTCACGCGCGGTTCGGGCGACAGCAGGACGCGCTCGGCGCGCTGACGCGCGCCGCGGCCGCTGCGCCGCGCGACCCCGCGGTGCACGTCCGACTCTCCGAAGCCTACGCCGAAGCGGGCAACGCTGCGGCGGCGCTCGCCGCGATCGATGTGGCGGTGGCGCTGACGCCCGAGTCCGCCGACCGGCTGCGGCGCCGCGCCACGATGGCGACCTGGTGCGGGGAGTACGCTCGCGCGCAGGAGAGCTACCGGCGGCTGCTCGAGATCGATCCGGCCGATGCCGACGCGCTGCTGGGGCTCGCCCGCGCGAGCGCCTGGGCGGGAGACACGGACCTCGCGGTCGCGATGTATCGCAGCTACCTGCGCGTGCGCGGCACCAGCCGTGAGGTCTGGATCGAGCTCGCGCGCGCCGAGGCGTGGCGCGGCAACTTCGCCGCCTCCTGGGACGTCCTCGCCGCCTACCGCGAGCGGTTCGGCGAATCGCCCGAGTACTCGCAGGAACGGGCGGCGGTGCTGGCGCGCGGCGGCCGGCCCCGGGCGGCGACGCCGCTCATCGAACGCCTGCTCGCCGCCTCGCCGGGCGATTACGAGCTGAACCTCTCGCGGACGATCGCGCTTGCCGCGCAGCAACGCCGACGCGAGGCGCTCGCCGCCTCCGACACCATCGAGCGGCTGTGGCCCGGCCAGCCCGAGACCCGCGGCGCGCAGAGCCTCGTGCGCGTTGCCGTCGCCTCGACCGGCGAACCGCGCGCGTCGTACTACAGCGATTCGGACGGCCTTCAGGTCGCCCGCATCGATCCGCGCGTGAGCGTTGCCCTCCTCGACGGCACTCGCGTCGAAGGCGGGTACGAGCGCGCCGATCTGCGCGCGCGCCTCGGCAGCGGCCTCGAGCAGATCGACGGCACGACCGACGCGCGGCACCAGCTCGCGTGGATTGGCCTCGTACAGCGCGCCGGCCGGTTCACGCTGCGCGGGCACGGCGGGTACGCGACGCTCGACGACCGGGACCGGTTCGCCTACCTGCTGTCAGCGACCTTTACCGCCGACGCGCTGCGGTTGGCCGCCGCGCGCGAGTCCGGGTATTTCGTCGTGTCGCCACGGACGGTCGGCCTCGGCCTCACCCGCCTGACGCACCGCCTCCAGCTGGAATGGATGCCGTCGTTCCGCTACCTCGTCGCCGTCGACGCGGCACTGGACGATCTCTCCGATGGCAACCGCCGGTGGGACGTCATCGTCGCGCCGCGCCGGAGCGTCGCGCGCACCCAGCGGCTGAACCTCGACCTCGGGGTGCAGCTGCGCCAGTTCGGGACGACGCTCGATCGCGACAACGGGTACTACGATCCCTCGCGTTACGAGAGTTATGCGGTGGTGGCGTTCCCGTACTGGAAGGTGAGCGAGAGCACCGGGCTCGGCACTATGCTGGCCGTCGGCATCCAGCGCGACGACCGCGCCGGCTCGTTCGGGCTCGGCGGCAATGCCGCCGTCGAGGCCACCTTCGGCATCTACCGCGACTGGATGCTCAAGCTGAACGGCGTGACCACGCTGAACGATCGCCTCCAGAGCGGCGCGTTCAGCGGCTACGGCGGACAGCTGGTGCTGGTCCGACGGTTCTGACAACGAGGTTCCAGGGAGTCCTCATGCGCGCATTGATCACGGGTGGTGCCGGGTTCATCGGTTCGCATCTGGCGGAGACGCTGCTGCTGCAGGGGCACGAGGTGCTGGTGCTCGACGACCTGTCCACCGGATCGGTCGAGAACGTCGCGCACCTCGGCGACCTTCCCGGGTTCGAGTGCGTGATCGACACGGTCACCAACGACGCGGTGGTGCAGCGGCTCGTCGACCGCGTGGACGTCGTCTACCACCTGGCCGCCGCCCTGGGCGTGAAGCTCGTGATGGAGGCGCCGATTCACACCATCCACACCAACGTCGCCGGCACCGAGACGGTGCTGCGGCACGTGCGTCGCGCCGGCAAGCGGGTGCTGGTGGCCTCCACCTCGGAGGTCTACGGCAAGAGCCACGCGCTGCCGTACCGCGAGGACGCGGACCTGGTGATGGGGCCGCCCAGCAAGACGCGCTGGGGCTACGCCACGAGCAAGCTGATGGACGAGTTCCTCGCGCTGGCCTACGCGAAGGAGCACGACGTGCCGGTGGTGATCGTCCGGCTCTTCAACACCGTCGGGCCGCGGCAGACGAACCGTTACGGGATGGTGATTCCGAGCTTCGTCCGCCGCGCGCTGGCCAACGAACCGATCCTCGTGCACGGCGACGGGTCGCAGACCCGCAGCTTCACCTGGGTCGGCGACGTCGTCTGGGCGCTGACCGGCCTGATGAACGAGCCGCGCGCGTACGGCGAGGTCTTCAACGTCGGCAATGGCTCCGAGGTGTCGATCGGGGAGCTGGCGCGCAGGGTCAAGGAGAGGACCGGCAGCGACTCCGACATCGTCTTCCAGCCGTACCAGGCGGTGTACGGCGACGGCTTCGAGGACATGCCGCGCCGCGTGCCGGACATCAGCAAGATCCGCCGCTGCATCGGCTTCGAGCCGAAGGTCCACCTCGACGGGATTCTGGACGCGGTCATCGACTACTGGGCTCCCGCGGTCGCCGTGCGGGCGCGCCGGCGGCTGATCGCCCGCGCCGCGGGCATGGTCCTGGGCCGCGCCCTGGCGCCGGTTGCCGGCTGACGCCTCTCAGCTGCTGGTGGTCACGAAGCCAATGGCGAGGGAGCATTTCCTGCGGCCGATCCTGGCGGCGCGCGGCGCCACGCACCAGCTCGTCAACGCCGACCGCGGCGTTGTGATCGCGTCGCGCATCCTCGGCGCGTTCGACTCGCAGGCCCGCCGGACCGGGTTGCTCGGCCGCACCGGGCTGCCGGAGTCGGACGTGCTGGTGATCGCGCCGTGCAACGCGGTACATACCTTCCGGATGAAGTTCCCGATCGATCTGCTGTTCGTCGATCGCCGCGGACGCGTGCTCAAGCGCGTCGTCGCGCTGCGCCGCGGGCGGATCGCGACATGCCTGCGCGCGTTCGCCGTGATCGAGTGCGCGGCACACCACCCCGGCGTGGCGCAGACGGCAGTGGGTGACGTCGTGGCGGTGACGTCGATCGTGAGGTGAGGAGAGTCGATAGTCGATAGTCTCTAGTCACAGTCAGGGTCGCGCGTCAGAGTCGCTAATCTGAGTCGCTAATCAGGCTGACTCGACTCTGACTGTGGCTCTGACTCCAGACTCTGACTCCAGACTCCGACAAGCGACTGTCGACTGTCGACTGTCAACCTCCAACCGTCCGTGCAAAGCGGGAAGTCAGCGCTGGATCCTGACGCGCGTCCGCTCCTGGATCGCTCGCAGCGCTGCCGACAACTCGCGATCGTCGAAGGCGATGAACACAGGATCGGCCGGCGTCGTGAAGATCACCCAGTTACGCTCGCCGCGGAAGAACCCCATTCTTCCCAGGTTCACCGGGATGGATACGTCCTTTCCGTCTGGTCCCTTCCACTTCGGCTGTTTCGATCGCGAGTAGAACGCCTGCGCGATCGACGAATAAGGCAGCGAGAGCAGCTCGGTCTTCGTCGAATCGTCGAGCAGTGCCAGGTGGTCACCCGCGAGCGTCAGAACCGCCTCGCGTTCCCGTCTGGTCTTGCCCTCCGGCACGAGCATCTTCACGTCTTTGAACGTGAGTGGCGGAAGCGCTGGTGCCGTCACTACCGGCGGCGGTGGCGCCGCAGGCTCGATCGGCGGTGGCTCGTCTGCGCGGACGGTCCGCGGCGGCTCGTCGGCACGCCCGGTCGCGGCTTTCGCTTTCGGCGGTGGCGCGGTGTCCGTGGTCGGCTTCGCGGCGCGCGGTGGCGTCGTCGCGGCGGGCGGTGCAACAGGTGGCGTCTCACGCGCGACCGTCGGGACGGGCGCGGCCGGTTGCTGCTGATCCGTCCCGGATTCGGGGTTCGGGGCCGTAGACACGTCGGCAGCCGGCGGCGCCGCAGGCGGCGACGTGCTGCCTTCCCGTGCGCCGGCGCCGCGCTTCAGAACCGCGATGCCGAGCGCGACCATGCCCAGGAGGAGAAGAACTAGCACCGCGGCGAGGGTGAACAGATGCCCGCGCCCGAGTACCACCGTCGTCCCGGTTCGTTCGACGGAAGGGCGCGGCGCGGTGCCGCTCACGGGGGTCGGTGCCGAGGAATCCGGTCCCGGGGCCGGCGCGATCGAGACGTCCGCCGTCCTGAGGAGATTCGCCGAGGTCGGCGTCGCCATGGTCGGCAGCTCGCCGAGCGTGACCGGGCTCACCGCCGCGAGGATGGCCGCGCGGAACTCTTCGGCGGTCTGGAACCGTGCGTCACGCGATTTCGCGAGCGCCTTGATGATGACGTCCTCGCACCAGGGGGGCAGGTCGGCGCGGAACGTGCCGAGCGGGGTCGGCGGTTCCGCGACCTGTTTCTGCGCCATCGCGATCGCGGTGTCGGCCTGGAACGGGAGTTCGCGCGTGAGCAACCGGTAGAAGAGCACACCCACCGAATACAGGTCGGCGCGGCGATCGATGGTCTGCCCCAGCACCTGTTCCGGCGCCATGTAGGCGGGCGTGCCCATCATGTAGCCGGTGTGGGTGTAGTGTTCGCTCCCCAGCATCCGCGCGATGCCGAAGTCCATCACCTTCACCAGGCCGGTGTCGGTCACCATGACGTTAGCCGGTTTCAGGTCGCGGTGGACGATGCCGGCGCGGTGCGCGTGCGCCAGCGCGTCGAGCACCTGGATGCAGAGATGCGCGGCCTGCGGTGGCGCGAGGGGACCGAGGCGCTCCGAGAGCGTCTGCAGGGTCTCGCCGCGCACGAACTCCATCACCATGAGCAGGTCGTCTTCGTGCCGATAGAGCTCGTAAATGGTGGCGATACCTGGATGATTCAGCCGTGCGAGGGAAATGGCCTCCGCGCGGAACCGCTTCAGCACCTCGCCTTCGCCGAGATCCGGGTTGAGAACCTTGATCGCGACCTCGCGATCGAGCGTCTCGTCCAGCGCCTTGTAGACGATGCCCATTCCGCCCCGGCCGAGGCGCTCGAGGATGCGATACTTGCCGACCGTTTTACCGAGCATTGCAGCCCATCGCGGGAGGGGAGAAGGCAGGCGGCACCCCGGGTGCCGCGCACGTAGCCATCTTAAACCATGGTCTGACCTGTGGGGTGCAGGAGAATTTATCGCCGTGCGGCGCCTCTAAAGCCGCGCTGGCATCGGACTTCTGGGCGCACGCCGGTTCCCGTGCGGTGCCGGTGATCGGCTGAGGTCGGGTCTTTCGGAGCGGAGGCGCTCGCACTCTCACGAGCCGTCTCCGAAAAACGCGAGCGGCGCAAGCCCGCGACCATCAAGGTGCGGCCTGACGGCATGGTCAAGGTGCTGGACTTCGGTCTGGCGAAGGCCTCACGGCCGCCTCCCCGCATGCCCTGGGCATCTCGCCGATGACGAGACCCGGCGATGACCGGGTTGGGCACCGTGCGGGACCGCGGCGCACGTGGCGCCCGAGCAGGCGCGGGGCGCGCCGTCGATCGACGGGCGGACATCTGGGCATTCGGCGTGATTCTCTACGAGATGTTTACCGGCCGCGCGCGTTTCGCGGGTGACAGTGCCGGCGGGCTGATGGCGGCCGTGCTTGAAGGACGCGACGGACTTCAGCGCGCTGCAGATTCGTGACTTGCGCGCCAAAAAAGTCATGCCAGTCGCCTGCGGGAGCCGATTACAGCGTTGATTCCCGCGCACCGCGTTGGAGCGAGGGCTGCAAGTGCAGACGGTCTATGAAAGAGGTGGTCACGGCGAAGGGCAGCGCAGCGCGGGGCGTCACGGGTTGGACCTGCGCGGGTGTTGCGCTGTTCCTCGCGTTCGTCTGCGCGCCGACCGCAGAGACGGAAAACCGCGCCGGCGTCATCGGTCTGTTGAAGTTGCCCCAATTGGTCGGCAACGAATTCTGTAAGGCGCCGCCGCGCCGGGAAGTCGCACTGTACGCTGCACCTGAATCCGCTGACCTTGTGGGGTGGGTTCGCGCCGACAAGCACTCGAGCTCGGACGCTGACTGCTACCGGGTGGTGCTGAACGTCTACCGGCGGGTGGACGGAAGTGTCCGTGAGCTTCCAACCGACGAGTACGAGGAGGAACAGCCTCATGCCGCGATAGTCCTGGAGGCGCGAGGCCGGTGGTTCAAGCTACGCCTGGACGACGGCGAGGCGTGGGTCGAGACGTCGGACCCCGACCGGTATCTCTCCCTCGAGCAACTCCTGGAGCTTCGCCCGGCCTATCTTACGCAGGCCTGGGACGGGACGCTCGCGGCCACGCCCGGCGGCGCGAGTCGGCGCCCCCCAGCCGATCCGCGTCGGCGGGTGATCGGCTACGTCGTGCCGGTGCGCGAGATGCTGCAGGTGACGCTCGCGCCGGGACAGGATTCGGAGAAGATTCGACGGCAATACGACGTCAGTTCCATAGGGTCGAGTCGCCGACCGGACGGGACACGCATCCTCTTCATTGAACGAGGCACGTGGGTCAGCGCGTTCGAGCGTTCCGATCCAGGTTCACCGGTCGTCGCACGGTTCAAGACCGACAGGTGCGACCAGGCTCTCCGGAGCACATCGGCCAACCCACCGGATGTGCCCGTTTTCGTCCGGCGACCTGGCTGGCTGCAAGTTGCGCTGCGCAGGCACGAGTGGAAGGACGAGCCGCGCGCCTGGATCGAAGAGTCGACCGTCTGGCGTTTTCACGGGTTCGCCGCAGACGCGGAACGTGAGAGCTTCGAGGACGAGGCATTCGGGCGCGAGCACTCGAGCGTCCGATTCCTCCGCTCTCGTGCCGTGGGCGCGCGACTCTGGCTCGAGGTCCAGGTGATGAGCCATACGATCTACGAGTCGGTCGACCCGCCCACGGTCGTTGCCACAGGGTGGGTCCCCGCCCACGACCGCGCAGGCGAATCAGTCGTCTGGTTCCATTCCCGGGACTGAGCACGCAATTACCGAGAGGAGATTGTCGATCGGCTTCGCTAATGGTTTCGAAGGGAGCCGCCGCTCGGACGGAATCTCGGTGACCGCTCCCGCCTCGTCAGCGATTCATCAGTTCGCGTTGCGTCCACGACAAGAAGGCCAGCAGACTGCGTCGGTTCGTTATTGGTGCGGAAGAGAGGATTTGAACCTCCACGACCTTGCGGCCACAAGCTCCTGAGGCTTGCGCGTCTGCCAGTTCCGCCACTTCCGCACGGAGAGGTGCAATCAACCGGCTGGAACGCCCGATTATACGGGAACCCCGACGGAGAGTCGAGCAGCGGGACCGTTGCGCCCTGCCGGCCGCAAACGGACCGGTTGGTCGATCGCGGCGCGGATCACGCGCCGACCGACCCACCGCGTGATGCCCTCGAGATCCGTGCGTATGGGCGCTTGCCGCCATACGCCGACCACGATCAGTCGACATGGGGAGTGGCGCTGGCGATTTCACGCTACCCACGCGGCCGAACCAGCCCGCAGCGTTGACCGGCCCTTTACCGGCCGAGCTTGATATGTTATTGTGTCCGCTAAAGTCCTAATCAATCATCCGGATTCCGCCAAGTGACGTCGGAATCGGTCGCAGCCCGCCCCCCAGCCCGCGACCGCGGGTAGCCTGAACCTCAGCTCGAGTCGAGAGGCTCCACGATGGAAACCAGTGCGTTTCATGACGTGGCCATCCGGGCCGGGCTCGCCGCGCCCGGTCTGTCCACGTCGATCGTTTCGCCGCCCGGGGGCTGCCTCACACCGCTCACCGCCGCCGCCGGCGTCACGCCGCTCCATACTGAGTAGGTCACCATGTTTGGCGACAGCATCGCAGGAAAACTCTGGCGGACGGCCGCGTTTCTCGCCGCCGCCACCCTCGTGTCGCTCGCCGTCACCCAGGTGGCGAGCCTGCGCGCCGAGCGACGGTTGCGCGTGTCCAACGACGCCCTGTTTCCGGCGGCCCAGTACGGGCAGCAGGCGGTGGCCGCCTTCGAACGGATGGCACGCGCCTACCAGGACGCCCTCATGCTGAAGGAGGCTGCGACCCTGGAACGGGCGAAGCAGGACGGCCTGGCCGCAGCAGGGGCGTTGGGTGCAGCCTCCCAGCGCGCCGGCGACCCGGTGCGCGCAAGGACGGTGGCGGCGCTCGCGTCCGACCTGACGTCCTTCGTGCAGGACGCCGGCCCGACCTACGCGCCGATGGTCCAGGCGGGTCACACCCTCACCCCGGAGACGGAAGCAGCGTCACGCCGGCTGGCTGATCGCACCGCCGCGCTGAGGCGCCGCGTGAACGAGGTCGGCGAGGAACTGGCGGCGGACCTGCGGGCCGAGCTGAACCAGGCAGTGCGGGCGTCGGTGTCGCAACGCTGGCTGTCGCTCACCGTCTTCCTCGTCGCGCTCGCCGTATGCGGCGTCATCGTGTCCTTCCTGATCCGCAGGCGTATCGTGATGCCGATCCGCCGGGCGATCGTCGAGCTGACCGAGACGGCGACGCAGGTCGCCACCTCGTCGAGCCAGGTTGCCACGTCGGCACAGTCGCTCTCGCGGGGCGCGACCGAGCAGGCCGCCTCGCTCGAGGAGACCTCGGCGTCGATGGAAGAGGTCGCGGCGATGACGCGCAAGAACGCCGAGAACTCGCAGGCGGCCGCCACGATGATGGGCGAGCTCGATCAGCGCGTGCAGGAGTGGAATCAGTCCCTGAGCGACATGGTCGCGGCGATGGGGTCGATCCAGGAGTCGAGCGGCCAGGTCGCGCGGATCATCAAGACCATCGACGAGATCGCCTTCCAGACCAACATCCTGGCGCTCAACGCCGCCGTCGAGGCGGCGCGGGCGGGCGAGGCGGGCATGGGTTTCGCCATCGTCGCGGACGAGGTCCGCAACCTGGCGCAGCGCTCGGCGCAGGCGGCCCGCGACACCGCCGGCTTGATCGAAACGTCAATCGGCAAGGCGCAGGACGGGAACCGCCGGGTCGAGCAGCTGAACGCGTCGATTACCGGCATCGTGGCCAGCATCGCCTCGGTCAAGGTGCTGGTCGACGAGGTGAGCGCGGCCAGCCGGCAGCAGACCCAGGGCATCGATCACGTGTCGCACGCTCTCGCGCAGATGGAGCGGGTCACCCAGACCACGGCGGCAACCGCCGAGGAGAGCGCGGCGGCGAGCGAGGAGCTCAGCGCACAGGCGGAGAACTCGATGGCCATCGTCCGGCGGCTGGATTCGCTCGTCGGCACGGGCCAGGAGGCGCCGCGCGCCACCGACTCGGCCGGCGCCCGCGGGCTGCCGGCGATCGCGCGCGTCCTGCCGCTGCGCGCGTCGACGCACCCGTCGAGCGAGGAGGCCGTCCCGCTCGGCGATACCGGTACCTACGTCGGCCGCTGACGGCACCCGGTTCAGTGCCCTCGTTCCGCCGGCGCTGCAGCCGGCCCGCCGCGCAGGGTCTATACTCAATGATCTCGTGCTGTCGTCAGGAGGCGATCCGTGGCTCTTCGTCGCGGCGTGTGGCTGATCATCGTTCTCATCCTCCTCGCCGCGGCGGTCTCGGCGGGAGGGATGCTGATGCTCGCGCTGATGGTCGGCCGCGAGCCGCATGTCGCGTCCAACTCGGCGCTCCTCGTGCGCGTCTCCGGCGACCTCCACGAGGTCGAGCCGGGGGGGGTGGTCGGCCAGCTGTTCGAGGCGCCGCCCACGGTGCGCTCCGTCGTGGACGCGCTGCGAAAGGCGAAGGCCGACCGGCGTATCACCGGCGTGGTGATCCGCCCCGCCGGCTCGGCCGCGCTCTGGGCGAAGGTGCAGGAGGTCCGCGACGCGATCACCGACTTCCGCAGTTCGGGCAAGCCGGCGATTGCCTACCTCGAGTACGGCGGCGAGCAGGAGTACTACCTAGCCACCGCCTGCGACAAGGTGTTCCTGATGCCGGCGGCGACGCTCGATCTCACCGGGGTGGCGAGTTACGAGCTGTTTCTGCGCGGAACGCTCGACAAGATCGGCGCCTACCCGGACGCGCTGCACGTCGGCGAGTACAAGAGCGCGGTCAACACGTTCACGGAGACGACCTTCACGCCCTCGCACCGCGAGATGGCCGAGTCGCTGAACCGCGACCTCTACGAGCAGCTCGTGCGCGGCCTGGCGCGCGGGCGGCAGCGGTCCGAGGCCGACATGCGCGCGCTCATCGACCACGGGCCGTACCTCCCGGAAGACGCGGTGCGTGCCGGCCTCGTCGACGACCTCGCGTACGAGGACGAGCTGGACGACAAGGTGACATTTGGTGGTGGCCGCCCGCGATTTGTCGAACAGGAGCAGTACCGGCACGTCAGCCCCGCCTCGCTCGGTCTCAACACGGGTCCGCGGATCGCGGTGATCTATGCGGTCGGCCTGATCAGCACCGGCAGGAGCAGCTACGAAGGGGCGCAGCAGGTCGTCGGATCCGACACCATCGTCGAGTACCTGCGCAAGGCGCGCGCCGACCGCTCGGTCCGGGCAATCGTGCTGCGCATCGACAGCCCGGGCGGGTCGGCGCTCGCCTCCGACGTCATCTGGCGCGAGGTCCTGCTGACGCGCGACGTCAAGCCGGTCATCGCCTCGATGTCGGATGTGGCCGCCTCCGGCGGGTACTACATCGCCATGCCGGCGCACGCCATCGTCGCCGAGCCGGGCACGCTTACCGGCTCCATCGGCGTGCTCACCATCAAGTTCGTGATCGACGGCACGCTGAAGAAGCTCGGGATGAACGTCGAGAGCGTTCACGCCGGCACCTACTCGGGCATCTACTCGCCGGTCCGGCCGTTCTCGCCCGAAGAGCGCAAGCGCATCGAGGAGACGATCCAGGCGACCTACGACACGTTCGTGGAGAAGGCCGCCGCCGGCCGAAACACGACGCCGGAGCGGATCGACACGGTGGCACAGGGACGGGTGTGGACCGGTCGGCAGGCGAAAGCCATCGGGCTGGTCGACGAGCTGGGCGGGCTGCAGCGCGCGCTGGCGTTCGCCAAGCAGCGCGCGAAACTCTCGCCCGACGCCGAGGTGGAGCTGATCGTCTACCCGCCGAAGCGGTCGATCTTCGAGCTGGCACGCGATCCGTTCGGCGCCACCGACGGTGCCGCGGCGCTCGGCGCGCTGCTCGGCGTGCGCGACCCCAGAGCACTGGCCGCGTTGACGGCGCCGCTGCAGATCTTCCGTCGCGGCGAACCGCTCGCCATCATGCCCAACATCTTTGTGAGATGAGTGGCAATGCCGGATGCTGAATGCTGAATGCCGAAAACGCGTCCGCATTCAGCACTGACACTCAAGCCATCAACTGGGCGAGCACCTGCGAGTTGATGTTGATCTTCATCTTCTCGCGCGCCTTGGCCATGTAGGCTGAGAAGAACCGGTTGCGGCGCTCGTTGAGCAGCTCTTCGCGCACGGCCTGGCGGCCCTTCGCGAGCTCGTCGGGCGTGGGGTCGGTGCGCTCCAGCACCTTGACGATCACCGCGCCGTTGTCGGTCACGATCGGATCGCTCACGCCGCCGGGCTGCAGCGCGAAGGCGGCGGCGTCGACGGCGGGGCTGACGCCCACGTCCGCGATCGCCGCGCCGCGCGCGACCAGCTCGGTCGTCTTCACCTCGAGTCCGGCCGCTTTCGCCGCCGTCTCGAAGTCTCCGGTCTTCAGCTTCGCGCTGATGCCGGCCGCCTTCTGCCGCGCCGCGTCGAGCGCCTTCTTCTTCAGCACGTCGTCGCGCACACGCGCCTTGACCTCCTCGAGCTTCGGCACGTACGGGTCCTGGCGGCCGGTGACGGTGATGAACACGAAGCCCTGCGGCGTGCGGATGGCCTCACTGACCGCGCCTTGTTCGAGCTCGAAGGCGCGTTCGCTGACCGCCGGCGCCATCCCGACGCCGGGGATCGGCTCGTTGCGCGCGAAGAAGCCGGATTCGCCGACGGTGAAGCCGCGCGGTCTCGCTTCCGCGTCGAGGTCCTCCGGCTTCGTGGTCTTCGCCGCCGCATCGTCGGCGATGCGCTGCGCCTCGGCCTGCGCCCGTTCCCATCTGAGCTGATCCTCGATCTGGGTCCGCACTTCCTCGAAGGTCCGCGTCGACGCCGGCCGCTTGTCGGTCACCTTGATGATGTGGAAGCCGAACTGCGACTTGACGACGTCGCTGATCTGCCCGGGCTCGAGGGCGAACGCGACCTTGTCGAACTCCGGCACCATCCGACCCTTGCCGAAGAAGTCGAGGTCGCCGCCCTTCGTCTTCCCGGCCTCCTCCTCGGTGTACTGGCCCGCCAGCTTCCCGAAGTCGGCGCCCGGCGCTTTCGCCTTGACCAGGATCTCCTCGGCCTGCTTCTTCACCGCGGCCTCGTCCTTGCCTTCGGTCTTGAGCAGGATATGGCTCGCCCGCACCTGCTCCGGGGTCGAGTACTGGTCGATGTTGTCCTCGTAGTGGCGGCGGACGTCCTGCTCGGTCACCACCGTCCGCTGCCGGATCGTCTGCGTGTCGAGCAAGGCATAGCGCACCTTGCGCTTCTCGGGCACGCGGTACTCGTTCTGGTGCTCCTCGAAGTGCTTCGCGACCTCCTCGTCGCTCACGGCGATGCCCTCGCGGAACCTGTCGGACGGGAACGAGACGACGGCGAGCTTGACCTTCTCGTTGCGCCGCCGGAACTCCGCCTCTACGTCGGCGTCGGTCACCGTGATCCAGTCGGTCAGTGCGCCCTGCAGCTTCTCGACCACGATGCTGCGGCGGACCTGCTCCTCGAACTCGCCGTCGCGCACCGGCGGGTTCTGCATGCCCAGCACCTGGCGGTAGCGCTCCTCGCTGAACTGCCCGTTCTCTTGGAACGCGGGGAACATCAGGATGCGGGCCCGCACCTCGGCGTCGCTGGCGGTGATGCCGAGCCGCGCCGCTTCGGCCAGCGTCGCCTCTTCCTCGATCATCTGCTGCACGACGCGGCGGTCGATCCCCAGCTGCCGCAGCAGCCGCTCGTCCATGTTGGCGCCGTAGGCGGACTGATAGGCCTGCATCTGCTGCTGGTAAGCGCGGCGGAACTTCGCCACGCTGATTTCGCGGCCCTCGACGCTGGCGACGATGGCGTTGGGGCCCGTGCCCCCGGTCGGATCGGGCAGGAACTCGGGGATGTACAGGAAAACGAACGCGAGCACCACGGCAAACAGGCTCCATTTGAGCCAGTTCTTGTGGCGGCGCATCCGGTCGAGCATCGTCATGATCGGCAGCCTCGTCAGCGGGCGGAGAAACCG
Organism: Vicinamibacterales bacterium; assembly: GCA_048594975.1. GTDB lineage: Bacteria > Acidobacteriota > Vicinamibacteria > Vicinamibacterales > 2-12-FULL-66-21 > JBMDXB01. Next base: position 52,829 of record JBMDXQ010000026.1, read on the forward strand.
TCATTATGCCACGCAGATCGGCTCCCGACGATCCCGGCGGGCCACGCCTCTCGACGGCGCGCGCGCCCGGCCGTCACCGGAAGGCGTGCCCCCTTGTTGCCGCGATTTGCGCGGGAACCGTGCAGATCCGGGCACCCGTACGGTCCGGCTCCCGTGGTATATTTGCAGTAATAGAAGGACTTAGAGGCATTCGCCATACCCTTATGGGACGCAGGGCCGATTGACGGCAACTGGTCGGTACCCTCGCGCCCGTCCATTGAGCAGGAAACCCGCGTCGGCGGCGCGTCAGGACCTCTCGGACAGGTTGCGTACGCTGCAGGCGCCGCTCGGCCGGCGCCTCGCACGCGCCGACGAGCTCGCCCATATGGTGCGAGCGGTCAACGCCAGCCTCGATCCGGAGCGCGTTGCCGAGGCAATCGTCGCCAGGGTTTCCGAGTGGATTCCGGCGCCCGGGTGGCTCGTGCTTGCGGCCGGCCAGGAAGGCCGGACGCACGCGATGGCGGCGCGAGGGCTGACGGCTGCCCTGGAAGCGGCGGCGTACGGCGTCGGCGGCTGGGTGATGCGCACGGGGGGCGTGTTCTGCTCCGCCGATACGGCCGCGGATCAGCGGCTCTCGGGCCAGGAGCGCACGGCTGCCGCCGCGGTCGCGCTCCCGCTCGAGTGCCGCGGCAAGACGATTGGCGCGGTCGTCGCCATCGATCGCGCCGCGGCCAGGACCGAGCCGCGGTTCGCGGCGGCGACCCTGGGGGCGCTCCGCGCCGCGCTCGAGCCGGGCGGCATCGCGCTGGAGAACGCGGTACGCGTGCAGCGCGCCGAGGCGCTGTCGGTCACCGACGACCTGACGCAGCTGTACAACTCGCGGTACCTCTCGCAGGCGTTGCGGCGTGAGACCAAGCGCGCGACGCGGAGCGGCCGGCCGCTGTCGCTGCTGTTCGTCGACCTGGACGGGTTCAAGACGATCAACGACACCTACGGGCATCTGTACGGCAGCCGCGCCCTCGTCGAGGCGGCGGCGGTGATGCGCGCGAGCGCGCGCGAGACCGACATGGTCGCGCGCTACGGCGGGGACGAGTTCGCCATCGTGCTGCCGGACACCGGCGCCGACGGGGCGATCGCCGTCGGCGAGCGCGTGCGCGAGCGGATTGCCGCCTGCTCCTTCCTCGGGGAGCACGGCCTGAACATCCATCTCACCGCGTCGGTTGGCGTGGCGACGCTCCCGGACGTCGCCTCCTCGGCCGAAAGCCTCGTCCAGGCGGCCGACGAAGCGATGTACTCGGTCAAGGAACGTGGGAAAAACGGCATCCACCTGGCGGGCAGCTGAGCAAGGAGTCTTCGTTGAGCCTTCGGTCTCTGTTCTCTCTCTTCTCGAGCGATCTCGCGATCGATCTCGGCACGGCCAACACCTGCGTCTACGCCCGCGGCAAGGGCATCGTCGTCAACGAGCCGTCGATCGTGGCGATCAACAAGGTGAACGGCCGCATCGAGGCGGTCGGCAAGGACGCCAAGGACATGCTCGGGCGCACGCCGGGAAACATCGTGGCGATCAAGCCGATGAAGGACGGGGTCATCGCCGACTTCGAGGTCACGGAGAAGATGCTGACCTACTTCATCAAGAAAGCGCACAACCGCAACGTCTGGGTACGGCCGCGCATCGTCATCGGCGTGCCCTCCGAGATCACCCAGGTGGAGAAGCGCGCGGTCAAGGACAGCGCCTACCGCGCGAAGGCGAGCGAGGTGCACCTCGTCGAGGAGGCGATGGCGGCGGCGATCGGCGCCGGCATGCCGATCACCGAGCCGTCCGGGAACATGATCGTCGACATCGGCGGCGGCACCACCGACATCGCCGTCATCTCGCTCGCCGGCATCGTCTACAGCAAGGCGGTGCGCGTGGCGGGCAACGAGATGGACGAGGCGATCATCCAGTACATCAAGAAGACCTACAACCTGCTCATCGGCGAGCGCACCGCCGAGGCGATCAAGATGGAGATCGGCTCGGCCTATCCGCTCGAGGAGCGGATGACGATGGAAATCAAGGGCCGCCACCTGATCGAGGGCGTGCCCAAGACGATCACCATCACCGACGAGGAGATTCGCGAGGCGCTGGCCGAGACGGTGAACGTCATCGTCGACGCGGTGCGCGTCGCGCTCGAGCGCACGCCCCCGGAGCTGTCGGCGGACATCGTCGACCGCGGCATCGTGCTCACCGGCGGCGGATCGCTGCTGAAGAACCTGGACAAGCGGCTGCGCGAGGAGACCGGGCTGCCGCTGGCGATGGCCGAGGATCCGCTGTCCTCGGTCGTGCTCGGCGCGGGAAAGATGCTCTCGGACTTCAACCTGCTGCGGAAGATCTCGATTGACTGACGCGGCGCTCGGGGCTCGGCGCTCGACACGCCGGACGCCGAACGCCGAACGCCGACTGCGATGCTAGATATCCGCCGCCGCACCGGCTACCTGCTGCTCGCCATCATGGTCGGGCACGTCATCCTGATCTCCGCGCAGGTGCAGTCCAAGTCGGGCGTGCGCGTGCTCGAGGCGGTCGCCTTCGGCGCGTTCTCGCGCGTCCAGCTGGGCGCGGCCGCGATCGTGAACGGGGTGCGCGACACCTGGGGCAGCTACGTCGGGCTGCGCGGCGTCCGCGGCGAGAACGAGGCGCTGCGCGCGCGGGTGGCGGACCTCGAGGTGCAATTGCAGCAGCAGCGCGCGCTGGCCGCGCGCAGTACGCAGTTGCAGCGGCTGCTCGACCTGAAATCCACGACGACGCTTCCCACCGTCGCCGCCGAGGTGATCGGCGGCAACGCCAACCCGGGGACGCGGACGATCACCATCGATCGCGGGTCGGCCGACGGCGTACGGGCGAACATGGCAGTGCTCGCGGCGCGAGGCATCGTCGGCCGGGTCATCGGCGAGCCGGCGGCGCACGCCGCGCGCGTGCAGCTCATCATCGACCGCGAGGCGGCCGCCGGCGCGATCGTCGAGCGCTCCCGCGCCGGGGGGATGATCGCGGGCGCCGACGTCGATCCGCCGTTGAAGATGGAATTCGTGTCGAACCTGTCCGATGTTAAGGCGGGCGACCTCGTCGTGACCTCGGGCGTCGACGGCATCTATCCGAAGGGCTATGCCCTCGGCCACGTCGAGAAGGCGGAGCGCGGCACGGGGTTGTACCTGACGATCGCGGTACGGCCGGCGGTGGACTTCTCCAGCCTGGAGGAGGTGCTGGTGGTCCTGGTTCCGGCGCGCTCGGCCACGCCGGCTGAGCCGCCCGGCGCCGCCGAGACGGCGAAATGAAGGCGGTCGGCGTCCTCCTGGCCCTGGCCGCGGGCCTGGTGCTGCAGACCACGCTGGCCGGCCTGACCCTGGAGGGGGCGACGCTCGTCAACTTCGTGCTCGTCACCGTGGTCTACGCGGCGCTCGCCTTCGGGCCGGTGACCGGGATGCTGGCCGGCACGGCCGGCGGGATTGCGCAGGACGCGCTTGCCGGTGGCATCATTGGGGTTGGCGGCATGTCGAAGACGCTGGTGGGCTTCATCGTCGGCGTCCTCGGCGCGCAGTTCATCGTGTCGCAGACGTTCCCGCGCTTCGTGATGTTCGTGGGGGCGACCTTCGCGCACGACCTGTGCTTCCAGGCGCTGCAGTCGCTCGTCGAGGCGCGGCCCTTCGCGATGCCATGGAGAACGACGCTGACGCAGGCGGCGGTCAACGCGCTGGTCGGGATCCTGGCGTTCCAGGTGGTCGAGCTGGGCCCCGGGATCGTGCAGAGCCGGCGCGCGCGCGGCAGCAGCCTCAGCCGCAGGCGCTACTGACGAGAATTCTGGGATGGGTGTTCGGCGATCGGGACACTGAGCGAATGAGGATCGGGTGATGGGTGCTGTGCAGCGATGGTCAATCGCCCGATGGCCCGATCACCCGATCGTCCGATAACGAGAATCAGCCATGGCTTCCACATCGATGATGCCGGACGATCGGCGCAGCCTGACGCTGCGGCTGTCGTTCATGCAGTACGCGGTGGCGGTGGCATTCGCGGCGCTGGCGGTCGCGTTCTGGATCTTTCAGATCGCGCAGCACGACCGCTTCCGCGAGATTGCCAACAGCCAGTACCTGCAGCGCTTGCCGCTGCCCGCCCCGCGCGGCGTGCTCTTCGACCGCAACGGCCGGATCCTGGTCGAGAACACCACCACGTTCAACATCGCGTTGCTGCGCGAGCAGGTGAAGGACGTCGATCGCACGCTGCGCGTGCTCGCCGAGGCGACCGGCGCCGACCTGGAGCAGTTCCGCGAGACGGTGAACCGGCGGCGGCGCGATCCGAGCTACCGGCCGGTGGTGCTCATCGACAACGCCAGCATGGAGCAGGTGATTGCCGCGATGGCGCGCAAGCCGGAGCTGCCCGGCATCATCTACCAGGAGGTGCCGACGCGGAAGTACACGATGCACCAGCTGGCGGCGCATCTCTTCGGCTACGTCGGGGAGGTCCGCGAGGAACAGCTCGCGCGGGCGGAATACCAGGGCGTCGAGTCCGGCACCATCGTCGGCCAGTCGGGGATCGAGCAGGTCTACAACCGGCTGCTGATGGGCACCGAGGGCACCAAGTCGGTGATCGTCAACAGCGTCGGACGCGAGATCGAACAGGTGGACCAGCAGAACCCGACGGAAGGCAAGCGCCTGCAGCTCACCATCGACGCGGACCTGCAGAAGGCAGCCGAGGACGGCTTCCGTCACTTCGGCGAGGTGCAGTCCGGCGGTCCGTACAACGGCGCCGCGCTCGTCCTCGATCCCCGCACCGGCGAGGTGCTGAGCATGGTCAGTTTGCCGGCGTACGATCCCAACAAGTTCGCGGTGGGCATCGACGCGCCGACCTGGAAGTCGCTCAACAGCGATCCGCTGCGGCCGCTGAACAACCGGGCGCTGCAGGGCCGTTACTCGCCCGGGTCGACCTTCAAGATCGTCGTCGCCACGGCGGCGCTCGAGGAGGGCGTCGCCACCCCGGAAACGCGCATCCACTGCGGCGGCGGGGCGGTGTTCTACGGGCGCTACTTCCAGTGCCACCTCAAGGGCGGGCACGGCACGCTCGACATGCGGCAGGGCATCGAGAAGTCGTGCAACGTGTACTTCTACACGCTCGGGAACATGGTCGGGATCGACCGGTTGCACAAGTGGGCCGCCAACCTCGGCCTCGCCGACCGCACCGGCATCGACCTCCCCAACGAGGTGCAGAGCATCATGCCCTCGACCGAGTGGAAGCGCCGCGTGCACAAGGACAAGTGGTACGCGGGCGAGACGATCTCGGTGGCGATCGGACAGGGCTACGTCTCGTCCACCCCGATCTCGCTGGCCACGATGATGATGACCGTGGCCAACGGCGGGACGCGGCACACGCCGCACGTGCTGCGGGCGGTCGACGAGGGGCAGGGGTGGAAGCCGGTGCCGCCGCCGCCGCCGAAGTCGGTGGTGCGCATGAAGGATGCGACGGTCAAGGCGCTGCACGACGGGCTCTGGATGGTGGTCAACGCCGCCGGCACCGGCGGGCGCGCCCGGCTCCCGGGCCGCGACGTCTCCGGGAAGACCGGCACGGCGCAGGTCATCTCGATCACCGGCGCGCAGAAGGCACGCGGCAAGATCGACGTGCGCGACCACGGCTGGTTCGTGTTCTTCGCCCCGCGGGACAACCCGGAGATCGCCGGCGCGATCTTCACCGAGCACTCCGAGCACGGCTACTACGGCGGCCCGATCGCGAAGCACATCGTCGCGACCTACTTCGCCAAGAAGGACGGCACGCCGCTGCCGGTGCTGGTCAAGCCGGTGCCCACGACCATTGTTGCGGCGAACCGATGAGGTCGTGTCAATGCTGAATGTCCAATGCGGATTGCTGAACGGCGCTGCTGACGGTTCGGCATTCGGCGTTCGGTGTCCAGCATCGACCGCGTAAGTTCGATATGTTCGAGCGACGACTGTACTTCCACATCGACTGGCTGCTGCTCGCGGCGATCCTCGTGCTGGCGGGCATCGGGCTGGCGATGATCTACAGCATCACCTCCGGGCCGTCCGGCGTGCCCGGCCCGCAGTTCTGGACCCAGCTCTATGCCTTCCTGATCGGGCTGGGGGCGCTGGTCTTCTTCCTCGCCGTCGATTACCGGATGCTCGCGGAGAACTCGCTGCTGATCTATGGCGGCCTGGTGGCGATGCTCGTCTACGTGCTCGTCAACGGCTCCACCCAGATGGGGGCGCAGCGCTGGATCGACCTCGGGCCGTTCAACCTGCAGCCCTCCGAGTTCGCGCGGCTCGTGGTCGCGCTCATCCTCGCGATGTTCTTCGGGGAGAATCGCCGCGGCGCCAAGAACCCTGGCGATCTTGCCGTCGCCGCCCTTTTCGCCGGCCTGCCGCTCCTGCTCATCGCCCGGCAGCCGGATCTCGGCACGGCGGTGACGCTGATCCCGGTCTGCTTCGGGATCGTCTACCTGGCCGGCCTGCGCCTGCGGCTGGTCGCGGCGCTGACCGTGGCCGCGGTGCTCATGGCGCCGGTGGCGTGGAACTTCGCGCTCAAGGACTACCAGAAGACCCGGATCAACACGTTCTTCGACCCCGAACGCGACGCGCGCGGCGCCGGTTACCAGCAGATCCAGGCGCGCGTCACCGTGGGGTCGGGCGGGCTCACCGGCAAGGGGTTCCGTCAGGGGACGCAGGGCCAGTACAAGTTCCTGCCCGTTGCTCACAACGACTTCATTTTCTCGGTCCTCGCGGAGGAGCAGGGCTTCGTCGGCGTGCTCGTCGCGCTCGGGCTGTACCTTTTCGTGATCCTCAGGTCGCTCGAGGCGGCGCGGCTGGCGAAGGACCGTATCGGCGCGTACCTGGTGGGAGGCATCGTCGCCGGGTTCGCCTTCCAGGTGATCTACAACATCACCATGTCCGCCGGGCTCGCCCCGGTCAAGGGGCTCACGCTGCCCCTCATGAGTTATGGCGGGTCGTCGATGATCGCCACGCTGGCCGCCTTCGGGCTGATCATCAACGTCCGCATGCGGCGGTTCACCAACTAACGGGCGGGGAGCGCATGGGCATTCCGATTCTCGCGCTGATCGCGTGGCAGCTGGCGGGCCTGACGGCCCGGGCGGCGGTGCCGCGCGCGCGCGGACGCCGGGCCGCTTCCCCGCGCCAGTGGAGCTCCATTCATGAACAAGGAGATGATCATCTCCACCGGCGACCACGACACGCGGGTCGCCATTCTCGAAGACGACCAGGTCGTCGAGATCTTCATCGAGCGCGAACGCCAGCGCGGCGTCGTGGGCAACGTCTACAAGGGCCGGGTCTCGAAGGTGCTGCCCGGCATGCAGTCCTCCTTCGTTGAGATCGGCCTCGAGCGCGACGCCTTCCTCTACGTCACCGAGGTCGTCCCGGCGGAGGACTTCGACCGCCTCGAGGCAGGCGAGGAGGAGGAGGACGAGGCGCCGCGAGGGGGCGCGGACACCCAGGGTGGCCCGGGTTCCGACGAACCGTTCGAGGCTGCGGCGGGCAACGGCGAGAAGGCCGAGCGCGGCGAGGGGCGCCGCCCGGCGCGGCCTTCCCGCGAGGATCGTCCGCAGGCGAAGATCGAAGAGCTCCTTCGGGAAGGGCAGGAAGTCCTCGTCCAGGTGGTGAAGGAGCCGCTCGGCACCAAGGGTGCACGCCTGACCTCGCACGTGACCATGCCCGGGCGGTTCCTGGTCTTCATGCCGACGGTGGACCACGTCGGCGTTTCCCGCAAGATCGAATCGCGCGAGGAGCGCGCGCGGCTGCGCGGCATCGTGCGCGCCTTCCGCGAGCAGAAGGGGTTCGCCGGGGGGGTGATCATCCGCACCGCCGCCGCCGGCCGCTCCGAGCAGGACATCCTGAGCGACCTCGAGTACTTCCATCAGGTGTGGAGCGAGATCCGCCAGAAGATGGAGACGCGCCGCGCCCCGGCGGTCCTGTTCCAGGAGCAGAGCCTGGTCACCAAGCTGCTCCGCGACCTGCTCACCGACGATTACTCCGCCATCCGCATCGACAACGAGCAGGAGTACCGTCGCGTGCTGGCACTGGTCGAGCGGATCATGCCGAACCTGGTGCCGCGGGTGAAGCTGTACGCGAAGGAGTTCCCGATCTTCGAGGAGTACGGCGTCCAGGCGGAGATCGACAAGGCGCTGCGCAGCAAGGTGTGGCTCAAGTCCGGCGGCTACCTGGTGATCAACCAGACCGAGGCGCTCGTCGCCATCGACGTCAACACCGGCCGCTACGTGGGCAAGCGCACGGGGCGGCTCGAGGACACGATCGTCAAGACCAACCTCGAGGCGGTGAAGGAGATCGTCCGACAGCTCCGCCTGCGCGATCTCGGCGGCATCATCGTCCTCGACCTGATCGACATGGAGGAGAAGAAGAACCGCCAGAAGGTCTTCCAGGAGGTGGAGAAGGAGCTGCGCAAGGACCGGTCGCCGTCGAAGGCGCTCCAGGTCTCGGACTTCGGCTTGGTCATCGTCACCCGCAAGCGCGTGAAGCAGAGCCTCGAGCGGCAGCTCACCGAGCCCTGCCCCTACTGCTCGGGATCGGGGTCGATCAAATCGAGCTCGACGATCTGCTACGAGATCCTGATGGAGATGCGGAAGATCGGCCCCGAGCTGGACGGGCACGGCGTCGTGCTGCGCGTCAACCCCGACATCGCGCGGGCGTTGAAGGAGGAGGAGAGCGCGATGCTGCGCGACCTGCAGCAGATGCTGGGCAAGCCGGTGACCATCAAGCCGGACACCCACCTGCACCACGAGCAGTTCGATGTCATGGCCACGTGAAGGAATGAAGCAGGAAGAAGGATGAAGTCAGAATGCGTCACGCGTCAAAAAAAGGAAAGGCGGCGGGGGAGCACCCCAGCCGCCTTCGCCTGCGCGCGCGATCGTGATCTGAGTTTCTTGCTTCTCAGTTCTCCATGACTACTGTCCCGTGGTCGTCGTTGCGCCGGTCGGGAAGTAGATCAGGTAGTGATGGCCGGCGCGGTTGAACCAGACGCGGACGTAGTCGTTGCCGCGCAGCGTCTGTACCTTCGCCCCGGCGCCGGGCCCCGGCGGCGAGTCCTTCACCACCATCTTGATCTCCGCCTCGGGGACGATGACGACGACCTCGCGCCCTTTGACCGTCTTGCCCTGCGAGAACTCGACCCAGCGTTCGAGCCGCTCGGTCGTCCCGACGGCCTCCGGCTTCGCCTCCTGCGCCGTCACCTTCGCGGTGTAACTGCCGGCGGGCAGCGGCTTGCCGTCCGCCGTGACGGCCTTGGGGAGCCGGAAGCTGCCGAGGGCCACTTCACCGGTCGGCGCCGCCGGCACGTCAGCGGTGGGCGGCTGCGTGTTCGGCGCCTTGTGCTGGGCGACCGCGTCGCTTGCGGCGAGCGAACCGGCCAGGATTCCCATCAGAACCCACTGCTTCTTCATATCGATCCTCTCCTGCAGCGCGCCCCGCGCGACCAGCCGCGGCGAACACACCTCGGCAATTATATCGGCTAACGGTGGCGCATCGGCCCGTACGTGTCCGGCCAGCAAGGAGGGTGCCACGCGGCCGAAACGTCAAAACCTCCGGCTGAGGACTGGAGAACCGGCGAAGAAACGCGGCGTGTCCGGCCGGAACGAAAGCAAAGGGGCGCCCCCTATTTTCAACGCAGAAGGCAGCCCCTCTTCGGCCCTGTCGTGAAACCCGACAGTACCGTACGATCGTCAGCGGTTGCCGCGTTTCCCGATCAGGATAGTCCCCGAGAAAGTAGTCAGATCGAGGACGGCGCTGCCATCCCCGTACGTGCCCTTGAGCGTCCGGATCCGGCGGCCCGGCCCGCGGCCGCCCTGTGATTCCGGCGCATCTCCCACGCGGTTGGTCAGCGTCAGCTCCGTCTGGATGTTGCCGCCCCAGGAGTTGGCGTCCAGCTCGAACCCGGTGCCCCCGCCGATCATCAGCCTGACGTCACCGGAGTGCGACTGGAAGTGGTACCGCCCGCCCTTCGTCAGGGCGCCCTCGTAGACCACGTCGCCGCTCGTCGTCTGCGCCTCGAGGCGCTCGCACTCCACGTCCGCCAGCGTGACCGTCCCGCTGATGACTGAGGCGTTGATGCGCCGCGCCCGGATCTGCCGCAGCGTCAGGTCGCCGCTCATGCTGCCGGCGTCCACGCTGCCGTCGCTCTTCACCTCGGTGAGCGCGACGTCGCCCGACATCGTCCGCGCCGTGGCAACGCGGGCGGCGCGGTCGATCTTGATGTCGCCGCTCATCGCCTCGAGCGCCAGGTCGCCAGTGATGTCGCTCACCGTGATGTCGCCGGACATCGAGTTGACCCGCAGCTTCGTGCCGGCCGGGGCGGTGATGGCGTAGTCGACGCTCACGCTGATGTTGCGGCGGCCGCGGCGGCCGCTCTGCGGGTCGGCGTGGCCGTAGTGGGTCTGGACGTCGACGCGGCCGGCCCGCTCGGTGATCTCGACCTTGACGAAGCCGAGCATCTCCTTCGCCTCGGCGTCGGTGGCCGCCCTTGCCCGCTTGGTGGCGTTGATGGTCGCGTCCGACCCGCTACCGCGGGTCACGGTGACGGTGCCCGACATATTGCGGACGTCGATCTCGCCCTGCGTGCCGAGCTTGACCGTGCGCGTGACGGTCTCGGTCTGTTCGGCGCGACGGTCTTCGCGCTTCTCGCGCTCGGCGCGCTGCTCGCGCTGCTGCTCGCGGACCGCTTTCCGCGTCGCTTCGGCCTGGGCCCGCGCCCGGGCCTTGGTCTCGGCGACCGACTCCTGCCCGGCCGCCGGGAGCGCCGCCGCGAGGAGGATGGCAATCGTAATGATGGCTGTTCGCGTCATGACCTGTTATCCTTCGAGCCTTCGACCAGCTGCCCGGTGCGCGCCGGATCACCCTTTCGGATTTCGTTCACCAGGCTGAGCGCGGACTGGAGGACGACCACCTTTCGCTTCATCGCTTCAAGGAGGGCCCCCACCGCTGCCACGCTGTTGGGTTCGACGCGGAGCGCATCGCGACTTTCGGCGATTGCCTCGTCGAGCACCTGGAGATTCTTCTTGAGCATGGCAGCGGTCTGCGGGTCCAGCCTGTCTTCTTCGCTCTTCGTTGCCTCTTCGAGCTTCGCGATGGCGTTCTGGTAGTGCTGTTCCGCCAGTCGAATCTCGTCTGCAAAGCTTTGGACGGGGTCGGTGGCCGGGGCGTTGCCCTGCGCCGCCGGCTCCGTCGGCCCGGCGTCTCCGCGCGGCAGCAGCACGAGGATCGACGCGCCGACCGCGATCACCAGCGCCGCTGCCAGGCCGAGCACGGCGATCCGCCGCCGCGGCGCCACCGCCCGCTCGTCGGCGACCACACGCCCCTCCTGCCGCAGCCGTCCGGCAATCTGCAGCCACACGCGGTCGGGCGGCGACACGCGGTCGAGCGACGACGCCATGTCGCGGATGCGCACGAGATCGGCCGCGAGCGCACGGCAGCGCGGGCACTCATCGAGGTGCACCTGCAGCTCGGCCCGCCGGATCGGTCCGAGCGTGCCGTCGGCCAGCTCCAGGATCGCGTCGCGATAGTTCGGGCAGGACATGATCGTGTGCCGCGTCGTCCGTTACCCCGTTTCCGTCAACAGGGCCCGCAGCCGGAGGCGCGCCTTGTGCACCTGCGACTTCGACGTGCCCTCCGCGATGCCGAGTTGCTCGGCGACCTCGCGGTGCTCCAGCCCCTCGATGTCGTGCAGCACGAAGGCCGCGCGGCACCCCTCGGGCAGCCGCGCAACCGCGCGCTCGAGGTCCATCTTCGTCACCGTCCGCTCGGCCAGCCCCCGGCTGCTCGCCTCGGCCAGGGTTGGGTCGTCGTCCAGCGGCCCGGTCACCTGGCCGGCGCGCGCCGCCCGGCTGCGCAGGTAGTCCAGGCACTGGTTCGTAGCCAGGCGGTACAGCCACGTCCCCAGCGAGGACTCGCCGCGGAAGCTCTCGAGCTTCCGGTGCGCCGTCAGGAAGATCTCCTGCAGGAGGTCCTCCGCATCGGCAGCGTTCCCGACCATGCGGCAGGCGACGCTGAACAGGCGGGAGGCGTGCGCCCGGTACAGCTCCTCGAAGGCCGCGAGGTCGCCGCGGCGGCACCGCTCCACCAGCGCCATCTCGTCACCGCGCGCCGCGTGCAGCACAGCGGGATGCGTCGTTACGTTAGACGGGGCCATAGCGAGGCGGCGTTGCCCTGCGCGGCGGCCGGACCGGCCGCCCGACCGGGGTGCTCGTAATCACTTCCGTGATAACGAATTCCGGCGTCGTTCGGTTCCTCGGCTGCCGGACCATCGGCGCTCGGCGAAGTCGCGAACGCGCGTCGCGGTCACGCGCACGCCCTCGGCGCGGAGGAGTGCCCGCTTCAGCTCGAGGTTGCCGCCGTAGCCGCCGAGCGTACCGCCGGCGGCGATCACACGGTGGCAGGGCACGTCCCGCGACCGGCATTCTCGCATGATGTTGCCCACAGCGCGGGCCGCGCGCGGCCGGCCCGCCGCCGCGGCTACGTCGCCGTAGGTGCTGACCTGCCCGACCGGGATGCGGCGCACCACCGCGAGCACGCGCGACGTGAAGCTGGCGGAACTCAACGCCCAACCTCCAACGACGACGAACAAATCGTCGCGCGCGCCGGTGACACGCGCGCGCGCGCGTGCGTTCAGCCCTGAAGGGCTGCGCTACGGCCGCGAGGCTACAGGATCAGGCAACGCCAGGCGGCCCATCAGGCCCGCCATACGCGCGAACGCTCAGCGGACGGGCAGCGGCTTGCCGTCGGGTGCGTCGAACCGGATCCCGGCGAGTCCTGCCAGGGTCGGCGCCAGGTCCGCCGGCGTGGCCGCCGACGTACGAACGCCCGGGCGCACGCCGGCGCCGTGGAAGATCAGCGGGACGCGCTGATCGTAGTCGTAGTGCGTCCCGTGCGTCGTGGCGCTCGACGAGAGCAGCCAGAACTCGCGCGGCGCGATGACGATGTCCCCGCTGCGCTCCTCGTGGTAGGAGAGCGCGGCCGCGCGCCTCGCGCGGTCCTTCGACGTTCGCGCGTCCCGTCCTCTCAGCTCGTCGGCCGTGAATGCCTGCTGCACGCCGGGCAGCGCGTGCAGCGCGGTGAGTACCGCCTCCCGCGCCTTGGGCTCCTGTTTCAGAAAGTCCGCCACTCCCGCCGCGAGGTAGACGTCCGTGTAGGCGGTGACCACCGCGTACTGGCCCGGGCCGAGGAACGGTTTCAAGGCCTCGTTGATCGCCGCGAGTACCTGCTTGGCCGCCAGCCGGCCGCCGCCCGACTGCTCCGGCAGCGGCGCGACGCCGTGGTCGGACGAGAAGCCGACGATGTAGTTGCCGCGGCCGACGGTCGCGTCCAGGTGGTCGAGGAGCCGCCCGATCGTCCGATCGAGACGCAGCACCATGTCCTGCACTTCGTGGCTCGCCGGGCCGAACGCATGTCCGACCGAATCCAGGTTCGAGAACGACACGCCGAGGAAGTCGATCCCCTTGCCGCGCCCGAGCTGCCAGGCGTCGGCCGCCGCCGCCGCCATCCGCCCGAGGTACTCGTCGCCGAAGGGGGACGCTTTCCAGCGGTTCGTGAAGCCTGCGTCGGCCTCGTGCGCGGGCGAGAGCGGGTGGGGAAAGACGGCCGCCCATCCGCTCAGCGGCCGCTCGCCGGCCGCCTGGTCACCGTTCACGTACTTCGACGGGTCGAGCAGACGATCCCACACTTTGTCGGCGTCGGCGGTGAACGGGTTGGCGGCTACGAACTGCTGGATGGGCGGGGCCGGCTGAGTCGCGTACGCGGTGGAGGTTGCCCACGCCCCACGATCGTCGAACCAGACGACGGCGTCGCCCTTGCGTCCTGCGAGCGCAATCGCCGAGCGCGGCTTGATCGACATCGTCACGATCCGGCCGTTCGTTCGTTCGCGGATCCGATCGGCAAGGGTGGGAACGAGCAGGTATCGGGGGCTCTCGCCGGTGGCCGTGTCCGGCAGGGGCGCGTAGCTGACGATCTTCTCGGACGGGTCGCTGGTGCAGCCCTGGATCCGTCCCTCACGGCGATCCACCCACTCGTTGAGGATCATGCCGTGCCGGTAGGGGAACGCTCCCGTTCCGATGGTGGCGTGACCGGGGCAGGTCACGGTGCCGAGGTAGGGGTACGCCGCCTCCTTGAACCACGCCCCCTCGGCCATCAGCCGCTTGAATCCGGCGGTGAACTCCGACGCGTGTCGATCGAGGTAATCCGAGCGCATTTGATCCACCACGAGCACGACGACCAGCTTGGGCGTGGTGGTCTGGGCCGCCGCCGGACGACCGCTCTTGGTGGCAAGGGGAAGGAACGCCGCGGCCGCAACTGCCGCGGCGACACACAGACGAACGAGCATCATCACCGCCTCAGCATGGGAAGGTAGCAGAGCGCGCCAATGCCGACGTCGTAGATGGCGCAGCCGATCGAGTACCAGCGCGGCGACACGCCGGGCAGCAATCCCGGCCGGTGCGCCACGTCGAGTATCGCATGGGCGGCGAACGCGAGGGCCAGCAGGGTCAGGGCCTGGCGCGGCTCGCGCATGATCGCGGTCGCGGCGACGACGAAGAAGCCGACGGCAAAGGCAACGTCGAACCCCACGCCGGCCACGTCCTCGTGCGTCACCGCCAGGCCGACGTAGGCGCCGGCCGTGAGCGCGAGGAGCAGCGCCGCCACCTGGCTCAGGCGCAGCTCGGCCACGAGCCGGTCAGGCGCGCCCGTGGGGATGCGCGAGGTTCGGACCGCCTGCCACGCGAAGCCGGCGCCGAGCGCCAGGAAGGCGACAGCCACGGTTCGAAGTCCTTCGGTCATTCAGGCTGCCAGGTGCGCGAGCGGATCGATGCCGTAGTCGGCAGGGTCCAGCGGGGCGACCACGCTCTCGGGGGAGGCACTCCCGGGGACCGGTTCCCACAGATTGCGATCGTAGGGCGCCCGCAGTTGTTCGCCGTCGCGTCCGAACAGCACGCGCACGCGCGGCCGGAACGGATCGGGCGCGTGGACCTTCGTGACCACGGCCACCTCACCCGTGCTCAGTTTCACGAGGTTGCCGGGCGGGTAGATGCCGAGCAGCTGCACGAATCGTCGCACGAGGTGCGGATCGAACTGCCGGCCGTCCTGGTGTTTCAGCACGGCGAGCACGCGTTCCGTGGGCAGCGAGCCCTGGTAGGCCCTCTGCGATCGCATCGCGTCGTAGACGTCCGCGATGCTGCACAGCATCGTGCCCAGGTTGAGCGCGGCCCGCTGCGCCCCTTCCGGGTAGCCGGATCCGTCGAGGCGCAGGTGGTGCTCGAAGGCGACGACCGGGGCCAGGATGGGCATCTCCGGCGTCCGCCGCAGGATCTCGGCGCCGTCGACGGAGTGACGGCGCATGACCGCGAACTCGGCGGCAGTGAGCTTCTCCGGCTTGTTCAGGATCTCCTTGGGCGTCCGCACCTTCCCGATGTCGTGCATCATCGCCGACAGGCCGAACTCGCGCAGCAGCCGGCCGTCGATCCCGAGCGCGCGCGCCTGCCCCATGGTCAGGATCGACACGTTCACCATGTGGGTGAACGTGTAGTTGTCGTAGCTGCGCATCGCCGTGAGGGCGACCAGCGCGGTACGGTTCTGGGTGACCGCCTCGGCGAGCCCCTCGACCGCCTGCAGCGCCATCGGCGTAGCCGGCTGCCCCTCGGTCGCAGCGCTCTGCCACACCGTCTCCGCGACGATGACCGCGTTGCTGTACAGCTGACGGATGGCGGCGATGTCGCCGGCGACGCCGCCCTCGCGCCGGTCCTCGACGATGATCCGTCCCACCCGGACGTGGGGAAACGTCCAGGCGTCCGCCTCGCCCCTGCCCGCGAGCGCGGCAACCGCGCGCAGAAAGGCGGCCAGCTCCGCGCCGACGATGCCCCGCTCGAACGCGATGCGTTCGATCGCGTGCTCCTTCAGTCGCTTGATCAGCTCCCCCATGCTGGCGCTGGCCCTGGGCATCGGCGTGTCGGACACCACGAGCTGGTTGCCGACGATGCCCACGACCACCGACGGCAGGTGGTCGTGCAACGTCTTGAGGGTCGCGAGCAGCGCCTCCGTGTTGCGGCCGACGAGCGGGTGATCCGGCGCGTACAACTGCGTCGCGCGCACGCCGGAGGCGAAGCGCCTGAGGAGCTCGTCGTAGTGCGTCATCCGCGCGGCGATGTCCATGTGCGTGATCCCCGTCCTACTGTCCCGTCAGCTGCTCGAGCGCGGACCGTGCCGCCGCACGCACGCCGCGGCCGCCGCGGCGCGTGGCTTCGCGAAGCGCGTCGACCGCCTCCGCCGTCCCGATTCGGCGCAGGGCAGCGGCGGCGCGGGCGCGAGCCCGCCGCGTACGCCCCCGAGCCCACCACGAGCCCTCGTACAGCGGCCCCTTCAGGGCGTCCACCGCGTCGGGACCGCCGAGCACGCCGAGCGCTTCCATCGCTCCCAGCCGCACCTGCTGCAGTGCCGGTCGATCGGCATGGCGCACGAGATAGCAGAAAACCGGGACTGCGCGTGCGTCGCGGACCGCGAACAGCTCGGCGATCAAAGTGTCGCGCGATCGTCCCGTCGCGCTCGACAGCGCGCCGAGCAGGATCGCGGAGGCCTCGTCGCTGCCGTTGAGGACGAGTGCCTGGACAGCCTCGCGCTGCACCAGCGGCTCGGCGTCGGCGAGCAGCGGGACCAGCTGCTGGAGGTCCTCGGCCCCGCCGAACTCGCGGAGGAGGTAGGCCGCCGTGCGCCGCACCTCCCAGTTCGGCGCGTACATCAGCTGCTGCACCGCTTCCCGGCCGCGCGCGCCGAACCCGATCAGGATGTCGCGCAGCCGCCGCCGCGACCGCGCGTCCTGCTCCGCCGAGAGGACACCGGCGAGCGGCGCGATGATCGGCGTGCCGACGGCGTGACAGAGCCGGGCGAAGCGCTCGTAGTCCTCGTCGCTGGCGCTGCGCAGGTGCGGCGCGACCTGCTTCAGCATCGCCCCCTGGCCGAGCCGCTCGAGCACCGACGCGGCGTGCGGCTGACGCCCCGGGGCCTTTTTCGCCTGTACCACGATCCCCTCGGCCAGCTGCCAGGCCTGTTCGAACAGCCCGACGCGGACGAGGTCGTCGGCGCGTCCCCCCACCGTCTCGGCGATGTCGCGCCACCGCAGCGGATCGGTCTCGATCGTCAGCAGGTCGAGCAGCAGCTGGTGATCGAGCTCGCGCAGCGCCGTGTCGCTCACCGTCCCCACCCACGCGGCGACGCGCTCCGGCGGATCGTCGCTGGTGCGCTCCACCTCCACCGGGTTGGTGCGGGCGCTCGACAGCTCGCGCGCGTACTCGTCCGACACGTAGGAGGCGTCGGTATAGGAGACCATCATCCGCTCGACCCGCTCCCACAGCTGCTCGAAGTTCTCCTCCTGGCCGAGCGGCGAGGCGGCGACCTCCATCTGCGCGAGGTCGAGGAGCTGCCGGCGGCGATCGATTTCCGGCACGAGCGCCTGGAAGGCGTGCGCGAGCCGTTCGGTGGCTCCGCCTTCGGCGATGACGTTGCCGGCGACGAAGTGGGCGACCGACTGGTCGGTGATGTTCTCGACCACGGCGGTGACGACGTTGACGCCGCCGGCGACCGCTTCCGGGCGGTCGCGCGTGGCCAGGAAGCTGGTCATGCCCCCGGCCGAGAGCCGGCCGGCCGCCTGGCTCAACTGCTGGAGCACGGGCCCGAGCTGCTCGGGGTTGCTGCGTGCCACGTGCTCGGCGATGCCGCGCAGCAGCGTGAGGAAGGCGGCAGTGCGCAGGTCGAATGCCCCTTCGCCCGCTTCCTGCTCGAGCCGCTGCATCAGCTCGTTGAGTTTCTCCGGGTCCCTGGTGATCTCGACGAGCAGCTTCATCATCGCGTCGTCGAGCAGCAGCTGCGGGCCGGCGAGCGCGGCGGCGATGATCCGGTCGAGCGCGGCGGCGTAGCCCTCCTTGTCGCGCAGCACCTCGGCGTAGTCGATCTCCTGCAGCTCGATGCTCGGACCGCCCGCCGCCGCCCAGAGCCGGGAGATGCCCCCGTCGGCGCGTACGTCTTCCGGCGAACGCGCGAGCAGCAGGAAGAGCGTGCGCCACGACCCGACATCGGCGCCGGCGTTGATGGTGATCCCGCCGATCTGGTGGCGGTAGAGGACGTCGGCGAGGTCGCGGATCGCCGGATCGGGACGGACCGCCGCCGCGCCGCGAACGAGCAGCGTGTCGGCCTGCACCTGCAGTTGAAAGGATCCGGGCTGCGTCACGCGCGCGCTGAGCTCCGCCACGCGGCCGAGCGAGCTCGCCGTCGCCGGATGGTTGCCGGGATAGAGCGAGACGGCGCGCGCCGCTGCCTTGCAGGTGCGCGCGAATTCCGTCAGCGTGGCCGAGGACTCCGGATCGAGCACCGGACGCGTGGCGGCCTCGGTCATGGCGAGACGCGGACGCGCGGCTGCCGCCCGTGTCCGGACCGTTCGGCCGGCCGCGTTCCCGGCGGGCGCGCTGCCGCCGGCACACGCCGGGCCGGGCTCGGGTGGGCGCGGAGGGTCCCGGGCATTTTGAACGATTCTCATCTATAGTATTGACCGGATTTAGCTCACCAAGACAAGGTGTTTAGGCCGCCAATGGCTGCACGCCACGGCTCGCGGGTGCAGGTGCGCGGCGCCGCCAGGCGTCGCCCGCGCTGCACCGCCATTCCTCCGCCGCCCGACTGCCGGCGGCGGTTCGGCACCCTGCGGCAGCCTGCGCCTGCCGCCGCCCGCCTCTGCGTCTGGTCGTAATGCGCGCCGTCGAGCTCATACGACGCAAACGCGACGGGGGGACGCTCGACCGCGCGCAGATCGAGTTCTTCGTCTCGGGCGTCGGCAGCGGCTGGCTGCCCGACTACCAGATCGCGGCGCTGCTCATGGCCATCTGGCTGCGCGGCATGACCGCCGAGGAGACCGCCTCGCTCACGAGCGCCATGGTCGCCTCCGGCGTCCGCCTCACGTACCCCGGGCTCGAGGCGACGCCGGTCGACAAGCACAGCACGGGTGGTGTCGGCGACAAGACCTCGCTGGTGCTCGGACCGCTCGTCGCGGCGTGCGGCGGGCACGTGCCGATGATGTCGGGTCGCGGCCTCGGGCACACCGGCGGCACGCTCGACAAGCTCGAGTCCATCCCCGGGTTCCGCACCGCGTTGTCGCTCGAGGAGCTGCGCGACGCGGTGCGCCGCGTGGGGTGCGCGCTCGTCGGGCAGACCGACGAGGTGGCGCCCGCCGACCGCAAGCTGTACGCGCTGCGCGACGTCACCGCCACGGTGGAGAGCATCCCGCTCATCGCGGCGTCGATCATGAGCAAGAAGATCTCCGAGGGCATCGGCGGCCTGGTACTCGACGTGAAGAGCGGGGCCGGCGCATTCATGACGACGCGTGACCAGGCGCGCGCGCTCGCGACCACCCTGGTGGGCATCGGCCGCGCCTCGGGTGTCCGCACCGAGGCGCTCATCACCCCGATGGACGCGCCGCTCGGGCGCACGGTGGGCAACGCGCTCGAGGTGGTCGAATGCCTCGAGGTGCTGAAGGGGCGAGGGCCCGAGGACGTCGAAGCGCTGTCGGTGCTGCTCGCGGCGCGCATGCTGATCCTAGCCGGCATCGAGCGCGACGAGGCCGCTGCGTCGGCGCGGGTGCGGGCGGCGCTGCGATCGGGCGCCGGCCTCGAGAAGTTCCGCCAGATCGTCGAGAACCAGGGCGGCAATCCGCGCGCGCTCGACGACTACGGCCTGCTGCCGTCCGCGCCGGATCGTCAGGAGGTTCGCGCACCCCGACCGGGCATCGTCACCGCGATTCACGCCGGGCGCGTCGGCGAGGCCTGCGTCCTGCTGGGCGCCGGGCGCGCCCGGCTCGACGACGCGATAGACCACGGCGTCGGGATCGAGGTGATCGCGTCCCCGGGCAGCGCCGTGGGCGAAGGGGAGCCGGTGTTCGTCGTGCACCATCGTGGCGGTCGCGGCCTCGACCACGCGCTCCCGCTGCTCGACCGCGCCATCATCATCGACGACCGGGCGCCCGCGCGGGCCCCGCTCGTGCTCGAGCGCGTCTCGGACTAATAAGAGACCTGGCTCATGGCTGACGCCGTCCCCGCCCGCCCGGATCCCCGGCCCGCGTCGGATCGCATGCTCCGGGTCGGGGCGGCGGCGGTTGCCGTCGGCCTGGCGGTCGTGGCGTTCCCGCTGCGCGGCGCGCTCAGCCCGCGAGTCCAGGCGGTCCTCGGGATCGTCGCGTTCGTGGCGATCGTGGCGGCGTTCTCGACGAACCTGCGCGCCGTCAACTGGCGCACCGTCGGCTTCGGGATGGCGCTGCAGATCGGGCTGGCGCTGTTCATCCTCAAGTTCGAGGTGGCTGGCGTCCGTCCGGGCTACGAGCTGTTCAGCCGCATCGCCGACGTCGTCAAGCGTTTTCTCGAGTTCACCAATGCCGGATCGCAGTTCGTCTTCCGCGTGCTCGCCAACCCCGAGGCGATGGACAAGGTCTTCGGCCCGGGCAATGGCTTCGTCTTCGCCTTCACGGCGCTCCCGACGATCATCTTCGTGTCGTCGTTCTTCACCGTCCTCTACTATTTCGGCATCCTGCAGTTCGTCGTCCGGCTGTTCGCGCGCGCGATGATGTTCTTCATGCGGACGAGCGGCGCGGAGACACTGTCGGCGGCGGCCAACGTCTTCATGGGACAGACCGAGGCGCCGATCATCGTCAAGCCGTACGTGCCGTCGATGACGCAGTCGGAGCTGCTCGCGCTGATGGTGGGCGGACTCGCCACCATCTCGGGCGGCGTGATGGCCGTGTACATCGCGCTCGGTGCCGACCCGGTGGCGATCCTGACGACGAGCGTCATGGCGGCGCCGTGTGGCCTCTACCTGTCGAAGATCATCTACCCCGAGACGGAGGAGCCGGCGACCCGGGGCGAGGTGAAGATCGTGGTCGAGCGCCAGCACGCCAACGCGATTGACGCGGCATCGGCCGGCGCCTCCGACGGGACGGTTCTGGCGATCAACGTCGCGGCCATGCTCATCGCATTTCTCGCGTTCATCGCCATGTTCGACTACGTCCTGTCGCTCATCAGCCCGGGCCTGACGCTGTCGCGGATCTTCGCGTGGGTGTTCTCGCCGGTCGTCATCCTGATGGGCGTGCCGGCTCAGGACGCCGGCCCGATGGGTGACCTGCTGGGCACGAAGCTCGTGGGCAACGAGTTTCTGGCCTACGTCAAGCTGACGGGAGAGTACAAGGGCGTCATCAGCGAGCGGTCGTACATCCTGGCCACCTACGCGCTCACCGGCTTTGCGAACTTCGCTTCGATCGGGATCCAGCTCGGCGGGATTGGCGGCATGGCCCCGACCCGCCGCGGCGACCTGGCACGGCACGGCATGCGCGCGCTGCTCGCGGGATTCCTGGCGACGATGATCAACGCGTGCATCGCGGCCGCACTGCTGTAGGCCACTCGCCGTGGACGAGTACAGCAGAATCGAGGAAGCGGCGGCTGACATTCGCGCCCGCACCGGCAGCGCCGCGCCGGCCGCGGCGGTCGTGCTCGGTTCGGGCCTCGGGGAGTTCACCGCGTCGCTGCGCGACGCGGTGGCGTGCGCCTATGCAGAGATCCCGCACTGGCCGGCCGCGACGGTGGTCGGCCATGCCGGGACGCTGGTGGTCGGCACGATCCGGGGAAAGCGCGTCGCCGCGCTGAGCGGCCGCGCCCACTTCTACGAAGGACATGATCTCCGGACCGTCACCTTCCCGACCCGGGTGCTCGGCCGGCTGGGTGTCCCGGTGGTGGTTCTCACGAACGCCGCCGGCGGCATCAACCGCTCGTTCGAGCCGGGGACGTTGATGCTGATCGAGGACCACCTGAACCTGATCGGCTCCAACCCGCTGATCGGCCCGAACGACGGCCGCCTCGGCCCGCGCTTCCCCGACATGACCGAGGTGTACTCGCGCCGGCTGCGGGCGCTGGCGGCCGAGGCGGCGCAGGCGGCAGGCGTGCCGCTGGCGCGCGGCGTCTACGCGGCCGTGCACGGGCCGAGCTACGAAACGCCGGCGGAGATCCGCTACCTTCGCACCATCGGGGCCGACGCGGTGGGCATGTCCACCGTTCCCGAGGCCATCGTGGCCAGGCACATGGGCCTCGAGGTCCTCGGGCTGTCGTGCATCACCAACCCGGCGGCCGGCGTGGTGCCGCAGCCGCTCGTGCACGACGAGGTGATGGCGGTGGCGCGCCGCGTCCGCGCGCAGTTCTGCGCGCTGCTGGAGGAGATCGTTGCGCGACTCTAGGAACCGGCCGATCACGTCGCGCGACCGGCGAACCGGCGTCGAACGCCGGAAGCTCCGCGACCGCCGGAGCGGCGCCGACCGGCGCGTCCGGGCCGAGGCGGTGCCGCAGGAGCTGCGGGCCGCGCAGCGGCGCACCGGCCCGCGCCGTTCGGGAACGGACCGGCGCAGCGACGCCGGCTGGGAGCCGGTCACGGTTGGCGCGGCGGCCGCGCCGTCCGAGGCGATCGACGGGCTGATCGCGGCTGCCGCCGCGGCCCGGCTGCGCGCGCACGCCCGCTACTCGAACTTCCTCGTCGGCGCCGCGCTCGAGGCCGCGGACGGGCAGGTGGTCGGCGGCTGCAACATCGAGAACTCGACCTACGGACTCACGTTGTGCGCCGAACGCGTGGCGCTGGTCAAGGCGCTTTCCGAGGGCATCCACTCGTTCACCCGGATCGCGATCGTCGCCGACACCGTGGCGCTGACGCCGCCGTGCGGGCCGTGCCGCCAGCTGCTGTGGGAGTACTGCGGCGACATCGAGGTCGTCATCGCCAACCTCGACGGCGCGCACGCGCGGCACCGCCTCGCCGCGCTGCTGCCGCTGCCGTTCGACGGCAGACTGCTAGAATAGCCGGATGCTCCCCACGATCGATTGGCAGGGGGACGTGGTGGTCATGGTCGACCAGCGCAAGCTCCCGTCGCAGGAAGTCTACGTGCGCTGCCGGACGGCGCAGGACGTGGCGAAGGCGATTCGCACGATGGTGGTG